>NZ_RCAA01000041.1:199785-209477 GCF_003628475.1 Enterobacter sp. R1(2018)
TCCCAGCAGGCCGGCAAGCCCGACGATTTCACCGGGCCGCACTTCGAGATCGAACGGATTGATGGTGCCTTTTCTGCCGAAATTTTTAAAGGCAGCGACGGGTTTTTCGCTCAGCAGCGTGCGACCGGCACGCTGGAGCGCGTTGGTTTCCAGCTCGCGGCCCAGCATCATTTTCACCAGATCGATCTGCGGCAGATCCTTTGTTTCACGGGTGCCGACAAAGGCGCCGTTACGCAAAACGGTGATCCTGTCGGTCACTTCATAAACCTGATCCAGAAAGTGGGTGACGAAGATCAGGCTGACGCCCCGATCGCGCAGCTGGCGCATCAGGGCAAAAAGCATTTCGACCTCTTTGGTGTCGAGGCTGGCGGTAGGTTCATCAAGGATCAGCACCTTGGCCGACAGATCGATGGCGCGGCAGATGGCGACGATTTGCTGCATCGCCACGGAATAGCGGTTGAGCGGCTCGGCTACGTCCAGCGAGAAGCCGTATGATTCCATCAGCGCGGTTGCGCGCTTTTCCATCTCTTTACGGCGCAGCAGGCCGAAGCGGCGCGGCTCGCGGCCGATAAACAGGTTATCTGCCACGGACATATTGGGCAGCAGGTTCACTTCCTGGTATACCGTCCCTATGCCAAGCTGCTGGGCATGGGCGGTGTTTTTTGGCGAAATCAGCTCGCCTTCCAGGTAAATATTGCCGCTGTCGCGCTGGTAGACGCCGGTCAGCGCTTTGATTAACGTTGATTTTCCAGCGCCGTTTTCGCCGAGCAGCGCCATAATTTCTCCGCGCCGCAGGCTGAAGTCCACTTTGTCGAGCGCCCTGACCCCAGGAAAATATTTGCTAAGGCCTTCCGTACGCAGAATTTCCTGATTGTCTGTGTTCATCTTCGCACTCCCGCCAACGTAAAACTGTAGGGTGGATAAGCAATAGCGCCCTCCACTTTTGCCATTCACAGTGGACTACGCGCTGAATGGCGGATGACGCTACGCTTATCCGCCCTACATACGACAATGCCCGGCCCTGGGCGAATCAATAACCCATCGATTTTTTCTTCTCTAACTCTTCTTTCGCCGTATCCGGCAGGTAAAGGGTGGATTTAGTGATGGTCACTTTTTCAGGCATGGTGCCGTCTTTTTTGAATTTCTCAAGGGCGTCAAAGGCAGGGCCCGCCATGTTTGGTGTCAGTTCCACGCTGGCGTTGGCTTCGCCGTCGATCATCGCCTTGTAGATATCCGGCACGCCGTCAATTGAACCGGTGAGGATATCTTTGCCCGGCTTCAGGCCCGCTTCTTTAATGGCCTGAATGGCGCCGATCACCATGTCGTCGTTATGGGCGTAAACCATGCAGATATTTTTGCCGTTGTTCTCGGCTTTGATAAAGCTCTCCATTACTTCTTTACCTTTGCTGCGGGTAAAGTCGCCGGACTGGGAGCGGATAATTTTCACGTTGGACGCTTTAGAAATAGCGTCGGCAAAGCCTTTCTTACGGTCGATGGCCACGCTCGCGCCCACGGTGCCCTGCAGTTCAACCACGTTACACTGCCTGCCGTTGAGCTCTTTTAGCAGCCATTCGCCAATCAGCTGACCTTCCAGCACGTTGTTGGCGGTAACAACGGTCATGTACAAGGATTTGTCTTTTACATCGATATTACGATCGAGCAGGAACACCGGGATTTTGGCTTCTTTTGCTTCCTGCAACACCGGCTCCCAACCCGTGGCGACGATAGGCGCAATAAAGATCGCGTCTACGCCCTGGGCGATAAACGAACGTACGGCTTTAATCTGGTTTTCCTGTTTTTGCTGCCCATCGGCGATTTTCAGCGTGATACCGCGTTTCTGGGCCTCGCTTTTTGCAACGGAAGTTTCTGCCGCGCGCCAGCCGGATTCAGAACCCACCTGCGAAAAGCCAACGGTTAATGGAGCAGCAATGGCCATAGACGACATTGCTGCGGAGACTGCTGAGACCAAAAGTAAGCGCTTCCACATAGGTGCATCCTCGTAGGGTTATTGTTGGTTAAAATCTGGCCGTCGCCGGAAACTATAGCCGACGTGAGATGTAACAGAATGAGTTACATCACAATTCGAAGAAGTAACGAAAATGTTAAGCGTCCTGTCAGGACTGAGATCACGGAAAGGCTATTGCTGCGGTGTTTACAAAGGCGGCGGCCGGCGGCGCTTTTTTTATGCCGGAAGGCAGGCTTTTCCTTAGCTTGTAACCGCTTACACTTATTTATAAAGAAAGCAGCTATGTTTATGGATAATTTTATCGCCGGAGCGTTCTGAAAATATGCCGGAAGCCTGATTAGCAAAAAAAGAGTCCAGGACATTTAAAGCCAGTTGGCTATAATACCGGGCACTTGAATGACACCAGTTTAAAGGAAACAGACATGAGCTTACTCAACGTCCCTGCGGGCAAAGATCTGCCAGAAGACATCTACGTTGTTATCGAAATCCCGGCGAACGCTGATCCTATCAAATATGAAATTGATAAAGACACCGGCGCGCTGTTCGTTGACCGTTTCATGTCTACCGCGATGTTCTATCCGTGCAACTACGGCTACATCAACCACACCCTGTCTTTAGACGGTGACCCGGTTGACGTGCTGGTCCCGACTCCATACCCGCTGCAGCCAGGTTCCGTGATTCGCTGCCGTCCGGTTGGCGTGCTGAAAATGACCGACGAAGCCGGTGAAGATGCCAAGCTGGTTGCGGTTCCGCATACCAAACTGAGCAAAGAATACGATCACATTAAAGATGTGAACGACCTGCCGGAACTGCTGAAAGCGCAGATCTCCCACTTCTTCGAGCAGTATAAAGCGCTGGAAAAAGGCAAATGGGTGAAAGTGGAAGGCTGGGACAACGCGCAAGCGGCTAAAGCTGAAATCGTTGCTTCCTTCGAGCGCGCTGCTAAGAAGTAATTCTTTCGCCGCTTAAACATGTGAAAACACCGCCAAACGGCGGTGTTTTTTTATAGTTAAAATTTGGTTCGTCGCAGACATGCAGCGCTTTCCGCGACGAGCAGAGAACTTAGTACCGATCTTTATCCAACCAGTTACCGCTGTCGATGCGGGTTAATCCATCCACCGGCCGCTGGTACACGTACATCCATGCACTGCCGTAAGGCGTCTGAATAAGCTGGCGTTTATACTCGCCGCCCTTGGTGCGCAGGGCATCCAGTTCGGCGAGCGTGGAGGCGTCAATCCTGTAGACCTCACCAAACACGGCGCCGTCGCCCGACACCGCTCCCGGATAATGGCCAAGACTGTAGAGCACGTAGTTCACCTGCGTGTGATCTCCCAGCCACTGGGCGTTAGTCATCCAGTGGCTGTTGCCCTGCTTGCGTCGTAAACTGCCGTAAACAAATATTCGCATTGCTAAAACTCAAACTGATAGAGCACATCAAGCGCCTGATCTATGCCAGACACCGCTTCCAGATATAGCTTAGGCATCAGGCGATAACGCAGTGTCAGTGTCGCCAACGAATCAAAGATACCCACGCCATATTTCACCTGCAGACCCGGCAGTACATAGCCGCTGACCACCACCTGAGAGGAGTCTCCTACTCCGGCAGTGTCCAGCGCCAGATTGCTTACGCCAAACGTCTCGCCGATTTTACCCACAACCTGCCCACTCTGTGCAACCCCCAGACCGACAAGGGCGGAAGTTAAGGCGTTGGCATCGTCGCCAGAACTGCCCAAACCTTGCCCGCGAAGCAGGTAGGACAAGGCTTCCTGCTGCGACATAGCGGGATCCGAAAATATCTCAGCTTTCGGCTCATCGGCCGATCCCGTGACGCGAACTCCGGCAGTAACGTTATCTTCGGTGGCATCCGGGTTACGAATAGCTTCGATATTCAGCAGCGGCTGATCCGGCGGTCCCGAGAATAACAGCTCGCCTTTACGGACGATCAGATCCTGGCCGTAAGCGTGATAACGCCCTTCCGGAATATTAATCTGGCCGTTAAGGCCTAACCCCTGACGATCCTGGACCATTTTCAGATCGCCATTCAACCGCGCCTTGAGCCCAAAGGCGTCCATGCGCACGTTGTCGCCGACGTGGATAATCAGGTTGCTGTTAATCGGTATGCTGGCGGTTTTCGGCTGCTCTGGCCTGAGGTTTTTATCCAGCATCACTTCATCGCTGGACACGCCTACCGAGCTTTCCGGCACTTCCTGAACGATGATACGCGCCCAGGGAATATCCACGCGGCCGTCAAGCGTAAACAGGCTTGGCGTAGCTACGAATACCACGTCCGGGGAAACATCCAGACGCACCATCGGCGGTACGGTGATACGCACCTTATTGCCCTTCGCCGCCACGCGCGCGCGCCAGTTGTCAAGCTGCGTCCAGTCCGCATCGCCGTTTAAGGCGATATCGCCCTGCCTGGTGCGCACCGTGCCGACTAACGTCGAGTTCATGCCGTTGAAGTTCATGGCAAGCTGGCTTGGCTGCATATCAAACGGCATAAAGTTGGCGTCGATATCCACGCCGTTTAGCTGTAGCTGCCCGAATATCTGCGGCCGTTCCAGATTGCCGCCCAGACGCAGGTTAGCGTTGAGCTTGCCGGCGGCCTTTTCACCGCGGGAGAAAATAGCGTTGGCGATAGCGAGATCGAAACTGCGGATATTGACGTTGCCGGCAAGGTTACGGCGACCTTGCGGATCGGTAATTTGCATCTGCCCGTCGAACTGCCCGTTGTTCGCCACGCGAACCAGCCAGCCGAGCTGCGCACGGTTGTTTTTCAGCTCCGCGTTGAGGTTTAAGGTATCGAACGAGACCGGCAGCGGGTTATGGTCGATATCCTGCGTCACCTTCACGCCGCGCCCGTTTAGCGTTATCTGACCCTGAGGTAACCCCCCGGCTTCGCTGTCCCAGCTTACGTCAGCACGCCCGCTGAACGTTCCGCTCGCCCGGGTGGTTTCCGGCATAAAAGGTTTCAGCATGGCGAGATCGAAGCGGTTAAGATTCACCACCGCACGGCCCTTCGCGCCGGCATCGATAGTTTGCGGAACGCACAGTTCAGCATTCGGGTTATTCCAGCAGTGCGGACCGATGCTGATTTTCTGTTCTTTGTTGCGGTAATCCAGCGCAATGGTGCGGTTCAGGCTCCAGGGGCCAACCGGCGTGTCAAAACGCGTATTCGAAAGGGTGCCGCGCCAGCGTTCTTCAGCGCGATCGAAGCCGCCGCTGAGGCTGAGCTGTCCGGAAACCGGCTCGCCCTGAATACGCAGCTGCAGCTGATGCTGCTTCTCGCTGCCTTTCGCTTCCAGGGTGGCAAGGCTGATATTCACCCCGGGCTGCGTGATACGCTCCACGCGTAGATTGAGGTTACCGCCAATCTGGTCGGTGGATTTCACATCGCCTTTTAACAGCACGCGTGCGATGGACAGCTCCTGCCAGCGCAGGCCATTCGCGCTGAGATCGGCAAGCAGCTGCGGCGCCTTCACGTCGCCGCGAACTTTAACCGTTCCCTTCGCGGTGCCGCCAAGTCCGGGCAGCGCGTTGTCCAGGCTCGGCGCGTTGATATTCGCATCCAGCTCCAGCTCTTTCGGTCCCAGCTCCCCTTTCACATCGGCGCTGTTGCGGCCAAGCTCCAGATGCAGGCCCGGAATATTCCACTGCATATAGCTGTTGCCTTTCAACTTTCCGGTAACGCTTACTTTATTTTGTTTCACGTTGCCGGCAAGCTTCAGCTCCGGCACGTCTACCTGCCAGGTGCCGCCATAAAGGCTGCCGCTGGTTTTCACCAGGCCGTCGAGCTTCGCAGGCCACTCCGGGAACTGCTTCGCCGTATTAATGCCGTCAAGAGTCAACTCGCCGCGCCAGCTGATAGCCTTGCTCCAGTCGAGCACGGCTTTCAGATCGGTATTGCCCTGCAGCGCGGCGATTCTTAGCTTATCGAGGTTCAGCTGCTGCTCATTGCCTTTGCCATCAAGCGTAATGGTGGCGGGCGGGATCTGCGCGCCTTTTACCGCCGTGCGGAACGAGAGCCTGTAATCCGTCATTTTGCCGCTGAATTTCAGCTTCACATCGTCTGCCTGATACGCTTTCTCGCCGGTAAAAGGCCAGTAAAGCTGCTTGCTGACGATGTCGAGATTGAGCGGTAAGCCCGCCTGCGCAAGCTGGGTTTGCGCGGTGATTTCCATATCCACCGGGCCTGAAAGATTCATGCCCACTTTCAGCACGTCCCGCAGCTCGCCGCCAATCTTCATCTTCACCGTTTCGCCTTTAACGGGATCGATATTCAGCCTGGTGTTAAGGGTCAAATCGACCGGCCATTTATCGCGCAGCACCGCGCTGCCCGTCGCGTTAACCAGGCCTTGCGAAGAATCCACATCCAATGCGTCCAGCTTTACGTTGCCGTCGATGCTGCTGACTTTGAGAAGCAGGCTGCTGACCAGCAGATCCGTGTCGCCGGTCAGGCGCAGATCAGAGCCGCGAAACTCCTGGATATTGAGATTCAACGGCAGATGAACGTCCGTCATTTCCGGCAGCACCGGTTTTTCAAACAGCTGCCTGAGCGTTTCACCCAGCGGCAGCTCTTCCGGCTGCGGATTATTTATCTTCGGTTCAACCACCTCTTCCTGGGCGACCTTCGCGACCTTCGGCAGGGCAATCAGCAGCCCTTCAAGGTTGGTCGGCCTCAGCGTCAGATTACGCTCCTGCCAGCTCAGGCCGGAGGTGAACTCCATCACCGACACGGTGGTGTTATCGATTTTGATATTTACGTTGTTAAGCGCCACACGGCTGAGCGTGATGGGATAAGGCGTGCTGAGATTCAGCGGACCGCTGTCCTCTTCCTGCGCAGGCGCGGAAGGCGGCATTTTTTTCGTATCCACCACCACGTCGATATCTTTAAGCGAGATGTTATTCACGCACAGGCTGCTGTCGCGCAGGCAGCCGAGCTTTACGGCAAGGTTGATTTCTCCGGCGTTGACATTGACGCCCGGCTGCTCATAGCGCAGCCCTTTAATGGTCAGATTGCGCCAGCCGCCCGTCACGCTGCCGATATCCAGCCCCGGCACCCAGCGGTTGGCCGCGTTAAACAGCACGTGTAAACCGCTGGTGGTGCCCACAAGGAAGCCCACCGCGCCGATCAGCACAATCACAACCACCAGCACCGCGAGGCTTATTTTCTTCCAAAGACTCATAATTCAGGCCCCAGACCGATGTAAAACTGCAAACCGTGCTCGTCTTTATCACCCACCGGCACGGCGAAATCGAGTTTGATTGGCCCCACGGGTGACTGCCAGCGCACGCCTACGCCCGCGCCGGTTTTAAAGTTGCTCTGTTTGATATCGTTCACCGCTTCGCCCGAATCCACGAAGGCCGCGCCCCACCATTTGCCGCTGACGTTGTACTGATATTCCAGCGAGCCGGTGGCAAGTTTAGATGCGCCGGTCAGCTTGCCGTCGCTGTTTTCAGGAGAGATGGATTTGTATTTATAGCCACGGATGCTGCGATCGCCACCGGCGAAGAAACGCAGATCCGGCGGGACTTTCTCGAAGTTGTTGGTTTCAATCCAGCCCAGGTTGCCGCGCGCCACAAAGCGATGTTTATCCTGCAGCGTGCGGATCCACACCTGCTGCGCCTGGAACACGCCGAAGTCTACGTCCGATCCCCAGGTAGTGTTGGAGACGTCAATCGAGTAACGCTGCGAATCGCCCCAGGTCGGCATCAGGCCGCCGCGTGAACGGGTGCGGTTAAGGCTCACGCCCGGATAGAGCAGCATCGTGGTGTTGGTGACGTCCGCTTGGGTAAAGTGGTCGAGGCTCCAGCGCAGGTTAATGGCATGCTGCCAGCCGCTTGATAAGTCCCAGTAGCGCGAGACGGCAAGGGTGCTGGAGTCTGATTTGGTGTCGTTAAGGTCGGTACGTTTAAAGCCGCCCTGCATTAAATAATACTGCTCCAGAGGGTTTTTCAGCAGCGGGACTTTATAGCTGAAATCAAGAACCTGCTCCGGCGCTGAAAGGCTGGTGCTGGTGCTAAAGCTATGGCCGTAAGAGTTGACCCAGGGCTTTTTCCAGGTTGCCTTCACGCGCGGGCCGACGTCGGTGGAATAACCTACGCCGGTTTCGATGGTGTTTTCGGTACGCGGCGCAACGACGCCGTGCAGCGGCAATATTTTAGTTTTTCGGGATTTATCGAATTCGGGCGCCACAACTACCGAGTTAAACCAGCCCGTTGCGGATAAACGGCGGTTGAGCTCGGCCAGATCGCGGGACTGGTAATAGTCGCCTTTTTTAAAGGGCACCAGGTTTTGCAGGTATTCTTCACGAATTTGCGAACCTTCAAAGGTGACATCGCCGAAACGATAGCGCTGCCCGCTGTCGTAATCGATATCCCAGAATGCCTGGCGACGTTCAATTGAAACGCCAAGCTGGCTCTTTTTGAACTCGCTGTCGAAGTACCCTTTACGCAGCGAGACGCTGGTCAGTCCTTTTTTAAAGGCTTCGTAAACACCGTGATTGAGCACCGTGCCGTTTTTCGGACGCCCGTTAAGCAGGCTTAAGAAATCCTGATCTTCGCGCGCGCCGCCGCGCAGAATAACGTTGGTGCCGCCGATCAACACTGGCGGACCGGCTTTAACTTCCACCTTCAGTACCTGACGACCTTTCGGCGGCGGCGGAAGCAGCTGGAAATCAATGGTGGGCTCATAATAGCCAAGCGCCTTCAGCCCGCCGCGGATGGCATCATCCACGCGGGCCTGAAAGCGTCGGTCCGGCGTTACTTCATCGCTTTGAATCGTCGAAAGATGCGCACGAACGTTTTTCTGCAGCTCTCCCGTTAATCCTTCGACCTGTAATCGCACGTTGGCAGCGTCAGCCCACATGCTTGCCAGACATAAACTCGCCAGACATAAAATACGGATTCGTGGCACGTTTGCTCCTGAATAACCTTGCTTCCACCCCTGGAAGGAACGTCAGCACCGCTCCGCGGTTTAATAAAACTCCAACGGTCGGAGTTGAAAATTGCTTAAAGACCCAAATAATTCTTGTATGTACTGTAGTCTCATAAGGCGTGGTTATTGTCTGAAATTACGCGCCTCGTTACAACCGCGTGACGGTTGTAACCTCTTTTGCCGATATCGGGAGACCAAAACTGATGAAATTATTCGAGAAGACCCATCCCGTTGCGCAGTCCGAAGCGTTACCCGGCCGTAACACCCCGATGCCGGTTGCGACTTTGCACGCCGTAAACGAACATTCCATGACTAATGTACCAGATGGGATGGAAATAGCTTATTTTGCGATGGGTTGTTTCTGGGGCGTTGAACGTCTGTTCTGGCAGATCCCCGGCGTCTATAGCACCGCGGCCGGTTATACCGCGGGCTATACGCCGAATCCTACCTATCGCGAAGTCTGTACCGGCCAGACCGGGCATACGGAAGCGGTACGCGTGGTTTACGATCCGCAGGTAGTAAGCTATGAACAGCTCCTGCAGGTATTCTGGGAAAATCACGACCCGGCTCAGGGTATGCGCCAGGGCGGCGACGTGGGTACGCAGTATCGCTCCGGCATCTATCCTTTAACGCCGGAGCAGGACGCAGCGGCACGGGCAAGCCTGGCGCGCTTCCAGGATGCCATGGCGCTGGCGGGTGATAAACGCCAGGTGACCACCGAAATAGCCAACGCCGGCCCGTTTTACTACGCCGAAGATGAGCATCAGCAGTATCTGCATAAAAATCCTT
>NZ_RCAA01000042.1 GCF_003628475.1 Enterobacter sp. R1(2018)
CGACTTCGAAGGTTCGAATCCTTCCCCCACCACCATTTTTAACCATAGCGATATGGTTGAACCAATGAGCAATTACTAATCTGAGCGCTCGTTGGGGAAGGTGAGAAGCTTCGACTGAGGTTCGAGTCGAACAGGGTGAGACAACGTGCGTAAGCATCGTTTATCCTGAGCCCACCACCATTTTAAGGCGACGCTTCGCGAAGCCCGAGACGATAAGCTCCAGGCGAGTCGGCTCGAATACTGAGAGGTCTCCTCTCATATTCAAAACAGAATTAAGCAGGTAGCCGAGTTCTAAGATGCGGGCATCGTATAATGGCTATTACCTCAGCCTTCCAAGCTGATGATGTGGGTTCGATTCCCACTGCCCGCTCCAGATGTGCTGATATAGCTCAGTTGGTAGAGCGCACCCTTGGTA
>NZ_RCAA01000043.1:0-15376 GCF_003628475.1 Enterobacter sp. R1(2018)
GATCGTCTACCGGGGTGGGGTCAGTCCATGGAACGGTACAAAGGTGATTTGTGAGAGCGTATTAGTTGATTATGACGGCACAAATTTATGATGTATTTTACTTTACCCTGCTTCCAGCGTTGCGTACATGCTCATGAAAATCTCCTTAGGGCAGAGGTCAGGGAGCGGGCGCTCCGTAGCAATTTCATGTTAATTGTTGACGCTGTTCGCAAAGTTGCAAGTATGAGAATTTAACTGGCGATAAATTAAGCGATTAATCGCCGGGAATACGGATCCTTTCCGGCCGGCTACGCAGGCTAATCCAGGAATAAAAGGCGTTGAACAAAACGACGCTCGCGGTAACGATAAAGACCGTTCGGAAACCGTAATTAGCTGAAACCGCAGCGCCGATTAACGGACCGGTAACGTTGCCGATATCGCGGAAGGACTGGTTATAGCTAAAGATGCGTCCGGCAATTTGATTGCTGGAGTTATAGACCAGCAGCGTCTGCACCGCCGGCAGCAGCGCGCCGTCTGCCGCGCCCAGCAAAAAGCGCAGGATGCCAAGCTGCCAGGGATTTTGCACCATGGACATCGGGATCAGCAGCGCAACGGAGATCGCCAGCGCGCAGATAAGAATTTTCTCCGGCCCGATGCGGTCGCCCAGTTTGCCCAGCCGCGGCGCGCTGATAAGGGCCGCCACGCCCGGCACCGAGGCAATCATCCCGCTGATAAACGCAAGGTTGCTGACGTTGCCGGCAAGGTCCCGTACATAGAGGGTGAGAATAGGCGCAATGGAGCCCGTTGCAACCTGGATAATCATTGTCGTCACGAACAGGCTCAGCACCAGGCGCGGATTTTTCAGCGACGTTAGCACCTGGCGGGCGTGAAGCATGTCTTTTTTAGGCACCGGAGTAAAGGCTTCACGGATACAGAAAAACGTCAGAATAAAGCAGGTGAACAGCACCGCGGCGGTAATGAAAAATACCGGACGCAGGCCGTAGCTATCCGCCAGCAGGCCGCCAATTAAAGGCCCCAGCAAGGCGCCGCTTACGCCGCCCGTTGAAAGCGTTCCCAGCGCCCATCCGCTTTTGTTACGCGGCACCTGGGTGGCGATCAGCGCGTTAGCATTAGGCACGAAACCGCCTAACAAACCCAGCAGCGCACGCAGGGCGAGAAACTGCCAGATATTCTGCGCGAATCCCATTAGCACCATCACGATGGCCATCCCCAGCGCCGAGCGCAGCAGCATAATTTTGCGCCCTTTGCGATCCGCAAGGCCGCCCCAGAAAGGCGAGGCGATGGCGGAAAACAGGAAGGTGATGCTAAATACCAGCCCCGACCACATATTCAGGGCACTATGGCCGGTCACGCCGAGCAGTTCGACATAAAGGGGCAGGAAGGGCATCACAAGACTAAAGGCTGCGCCTGTCAGAAAGCATCCCAGCCAGGCGACGGTGAGATTGCGTTTCCAGTTAATGCTGCTCTCAGGGAGAGTCATAACGCTCCAGATAATCAGGAAAAACCAGCGCGGAAAAGCTGGAAAAAGAAAATATTACCCTGCTAAGTATGCGCCTGATGCGCGGAAAGAGGCAAACCGGAAAGCTTTTTTAGCTAAAGGAAAGGGTTTCTCCTCCTGACGAAGGAGAAAACATAAGTGGCTTATTTGTAACGGGAAGGTACGCCTTCAGGGCGCGTTTTGAAACGACGATGCAGCCACATGTACTGCTCCGGCGCCATCATAATGCACTCTTCAATGATCTTATTCATCCATAAAGCCGTGCCCTCTGGCGTTTCCAGAGGCGGTGAAAACTCGGCGGGCAGGATAATCAGTTCGTACCCCTGGCCGTTGGGCTTTCTACGCGGCACCATCGGAACGATGGCCGCGCCGGACATGCGCGCAAGCGTATAGGTCCCGGTAGTGGTGGCGGCTTCATCTACGCCGAAGAAGGGAACGAAAACGCTCCCGCGCGGACCGTAGTCATGATCCGGGGCGTACCAGATAATTTCTCCCTGTTTAAGGGCGCGAATCATTCCCTTCAGATCCTTACGATCGATCATGCTCTTGTTCGAACGCATGCGCCCCCAGGTTTGCAGCCAGTCGAGCAGCGCGTTGTCATTTGGTCGATAGACGCCGATACCTGGCGTGTTCATGCCGAACATGCGTGCGCCGAGCTCAAGGGTCAGAAAATGGATGCCGATCAGCAGCACGCCGCGCTTTGCCTCCTGCACCGCGTGGATCTGATCTACGCCGCTGACGTCGCACCAGCGGCGAATACGCCAGGTTGGCCAGAACCAGGCAATGCCGGTTTCCATCAGGCCCAGCCCTACGGACTCAAAGTTTTTAACCAGAATCGCTTCGCGTTCGTCATAGCTTTTTTGCGGAAAAGCCAGCTCGAGATTGCGGCGGGTGATCCTGGCGCGGCGTTTCATAAAACGCAGGGCTAAATGACCAAGCCCACGTCCGAGGCGATAAATAACAGGATAAGGCAGCAGGGTAATTAAATAGAGCAAACCAATTCCAAACCAGGTTCCCCAATAGCGAGGATGAAGCAGTGCGCGCGAGAATTGCGGTAAGTTCGTCATGTCAAACCTTTGTGACGGCAAACGCCGGATCTTCTTGATGGGCTATTGTGACATTTTTTAACGTTCAGCCAAAATTAACGGCGGCAGAGTGCCTGATAATTCACCAAATGTTGTTCTTTATGCCAATGGTTGAGGAAAATGTAGCGCAAAACGTAGGGATGTAAATTAACGTTAATTGCTTTATGATGCGGGCCACTTTTTTCTTTCAACGATTGCCGAGCGAACACCATGCCAGTGTTACATAACCGCATATCGAATGAGGAACTGCGTGAGCGCATGCTGGCCGAAACCGAGCCGCGCACCACCCTCTCATTCTATAAATATTTCACCATTGACGAGCCACAGACCACCCGCGATGCGCTCTACAAAGCCTTTGTCGCGCTGGATGTGTTTGGCCGTGTTTATCTGGCCCGCGAAGGGATCAATGCCCAAATCAGCGTGCCGCAAAGCCGCGTGCAGGCGTTTCGTGAAACGCTATATGCCTTCCACCCGGCGCTGGATAATCTTCGTCTGAACGTGGCGCTGGACGATGACGGGAAGTCTTTCTGGGTGCTGCGTATGAAGGTGCGCGACCGTATCGTAGCGGACGGCATTGAGGATCCTACCTTCGACGCCAGCGACGTGGGTGAATACCTCAAGGCGGCCGAAGTGAACCGCATGCTGGACGATCCTGACGCCGTGTTTATCGATATGCGCAACCACTATGAGTACGAAGTGGGCCATTTCCAGAACGCCATGGAAATCCCGGCGGACACCTTCCGCGAGCAGCTTCCGAAAGCCGTGGACATGCTGCAGGACGATAAAGACAAAAAAATCGTCATGTACTGTACCGGCGGCATCCGCTGTGAAAAAGCCAGCGCCTGGATGCGTCATAACGGCTTCAGGAACGTCTACCACATTGAAGGCGGGATTATTGAATATGCCCGTCGCGCCCGCGAGCAGGGCATTCCGGTACGCTTTGTCGGCAAAAACTTCGTCTTTGACGAGCGCATGGGCGAGCGAATCTCGGACGATGTGATTGCGCACTGCCATCAGTGCGGCGCCCCGTGCGACAGCCATACTAACTGTAAAAATGACGGCTGCCATTTGCTGTTTATTCAATGCCCGAGCTGTGCTGAAAAATTCCACGGCTGCTGCAGTGAAGCGTGCAAAGAGGAGCTTGCGCTTTCGCCGGAAGAGCAGCGTCGGCGTCGGGCCGGGCGTGAAAACGGCAATAAAATCTTCAATAAGTCTCGTGGCGCGCTTAATACCACGCTGGGCATCCCGGACCCGGAATAGAAGCAATGTCTCCCGTGAGCGGGAGACATTTATTTCGTCTACTGGCGAACGCCCTCGACAGAAATAATCAGATCCACTTCCTGAGACGCAGGCCCCAGATCGGTGGTGATGTTGAAGTCCTTGAGACGAATTTTTCCTTCCGCTGCAAAACCTGCGCGCACGCCGCCCCAGGGGTCGTCACCCTGACCAATCAGCTTAGCTTCGAGCGTGACCGGCTTTGTTACGCCGTTAAGCGTCAGATTGCCGGTAATATCCAGCTCGTCGCCGTCCTTTTTCACCGCCGTAGAGACAAATGTCGCCTGCGGGAATTTGGTTACGTTGAGGAATTCAGCGCTGCGCAAGTGCTTATCCCGCTCGGCGTGGTTGGTGTCGACGCTGGTGGTGTTGATGGTGACGTTGACCTTATCGGCGGCAGGATTTTTCTCATCGAAGGTAAAAGTTCCTTCGAAATCACGGAAAGTCCCGTACAGCCAGCTATAGCCCAGGTGCTGGATACGGAAA
Source organism: Enterobacter sp. R1(2018) (assembly GCF_003628475.1). Classification (GTDB taxonomy): domain Bacteria; phylum Pseudomonadota; class Gammaproteobacteria; order Enterobacterales; family Enterobacteriaceae; genus Dryocola. The sequence continues at coordinate 4,345 of NZ_RCAA01000043.1, forward strand.
TTGACGAAGGCGTGCTGGCCCTGCTTGTCAATTTTGTAGTCGGCGGCAACCGCAGATCCGGTGGTAAACACCAGCGCGCCTAAGGCGATGCCCAGCAGGCTTTTTTTCATCATTATTCACTCCATAAGTTAACGAGAAGATTTCCCCAGCATCCGCATGAGGGTGACGTCTTTATCAATAAAGTGGTGTTTAAGCGCGGCCAGGCCATGCAGAACCGAGAGGATAACCACGCCCCATGCCAGCCAAAGGTGCAGCGTTCCGGCAAGATCGGCCTGCGCGCCGAAATCGCTGAGCGTTGCGGGAACGTCGAACAGACCAAATACGCTGATGGGTTTGCCGTCCGCGGTGGAGATCAGATAACCGCTGATCAAAATGGCGAAAAGCAGCAGGTAAAGCAGCAGGTGCGCGGCTAACGCGCTGATACGCGTCAGGCGCGTGTAACCCGCAAGCGAAGGAGGGGGCGGGGAAATAAAACGCCAAAGCACGCGGATAACCATCACCAGAAGGCCCACCATGCCGATACTTTTGTGCAGTTCAGGAGCTTTGTGATACCAGCCGTCGTAATAACCGAGGGTCACCATCCACAGGCCGAGGCCGAACATACCGTAAACGGTGAGCGCCACAAGCCAGTGAATAAGCACCGAAAGATGTCCGTAACGCTCGGGTGAGTTACGCCATTGCATAATTATGCGCCTGAAGTTAAGGAATAATAGTCAGAACATAAACCGGCGATTAAGTTTATTGCAACAAAAAACAAGCCCCCAAAAGATAATAAATAACTCAATCGAAAAAATTGATTAAAAAGCGGGAAAACATTCATATAAAAAGAATGAAAGAGAGTGTTTTCGGCTTTTTATGTGTAATAAAGAAGAGATTTTAGCAGTTTTTGGTTAATCCATCTCTGTCTAATTATTTGCATAAAATTTATATTTATTTAATGTAATGTCAGTTATTGTCAATATTACAGCCGAGTATAAGCTCAATAAAAATATAGATAAGCCAGGTCAAGCATTGCCAGTAGAAACCATAAAATCAGATACAGGATTAAATGCTCGCGAATATTATTGATGAGAAAATGAATAAGCCGACTCATAAACTCTCCAGTAAAAAACAGGGCTTAGCTCGTCGGGCAAGCCCTGCACTTATCAGCGAAAGCGGGAAAGGGAGAAAGGGGAAAGATCGAAATCTGCAGCTTTACCCTGGGCAAAACGGCAGGCAATTTCGCCCAGCACGGAGGCAAACTTAAAGCCGTGTCCGCTAAGGCCGGTGATCACCAGCGTGTTGTCGTGGCCGGGCAGCGTGTCGATGATAAAATCCTCATCCGGGGAGTTGTCGTAGGTACAGGCAGCGCCGTGCAGGCAAACGCCCACGCCCGGCAGAAACTTACGCAAAAAGCCGAAGACCTCGCTGCCATCGCTGGCAACGGAGCCGAAGGGTTTACGCTGCTCCGGCTCGCTAATCGCCTGGCCGCCGTCGTGCCTGCCTATTTTCAGCTCGTTATCCCGGGACGGAAAACCGTAATACTGGCTGCCGTCCGGCATTTCGCCGGTAAACGCCGGGAAGCGGTTCTCCTCGCTATAACGTCCGTCCGCCTGGTGCCATGCGAAAATCTTGCGTACCGGCGTGACGGGCAAATCCGGCAGCAGTTTAGTCACCCAGGTTCCCGCGCTTACCAGCAGTTTGGCGGCGGTGAATTCACCTTCGGCCGTTTCAACGACCGCGCCTTCATCGGTATGGCGAATGGCGGTGACCGCGCAGTTGAATAGCTGGGCGCATCCGCCCTGTTTCGCCAGGCGAATATAGGTAGCGACGGCGAGTTCGCTGCGCAGGACGCCGGAGTCCGGCTCAAACAGGCCGACGTAGCCTTCGGGTACGCTGATATTCGGCCAGCGCGTCATAACAGCCGCCGCGTCTAACGTCTCAAGGGGTAAAGAGAACTTTTCCGCGCTGCTTTGTACGTTAGCGATAAACGCTGAATTCTCAGGGCCGAGGTTGATAACCCCGGTGCGGTGGAAAAGTTTTTCGCCGCCGATCTGCTCCAGCGCATCCCAAAGCTTTTGCGCGCGCAGCACCAGCGGGACATACTTTTCTCCTTCGCCGTAGGCATGGCGCATCAGCCGGGTGTCGCCATGGTGGCTGCCCTGCTGGTGGGGCGGATGGGCGCTGTCGATCATCAAAACTTTCAGGCCGGAGTGGGTGGCATAGCAGCCAGCCGCAGCCCCGACGGAACCGCTGCCCACGATGATAAGATCATAATGCATGTCGCTTTTCTCAACTCCTGGAAATATCACCAGCAGAGTAATTAATTCTTCAGTAGCAGGCAATTAAACGCGGCGTAAAAATAAAAAAGGCACCTCGAGGGTGCCTTGGATTCTTAGCTGTAGCATCGACAATCAATGCTTACGATGATCGTTTACCTGGTATTCACTGGATTCAATTTTTGCGATGCCGGCCTCTAAAATAGAAATAAACTGCCGGGCAACATCCGTGGTTAACCATAACGTCTGACCGATCTCAGTTTCATCAACCTTCTGTTTATTTGACGTCAGGTAGTGCAGGCGCAGCATCAGCGCATCGTAGCTGTCTACGGTGCTGATGTCCCATCCGACAAGGGGATGGGTCTGAATTACATCACTATTTTTTTCCATCATAACCCCTTATGTGCGTGTGTTTAAGACAACGGCTGGCGAGGTTCAATGCTTGTTAAATGTGAAGCCAGTTAAGTATATCAATGATTAAGCTATTTCGCGGAGGAAATAAATACCCTGCAACACTTTTTTCATATTAATGAGCTTAGTTGAACAATAAAACGGCAGCTAATTCGAATAATTACATCAAGTCGCGATAGCAATCAGAATATTGCCTTAAAAATAATCGCGCAAGGGGTGGGAGAAATGAAAAAAACCGGATGGCGACACCCGGCAAAAAAGAACTACGAGGGATAATTTTTATTTAATCTGCGGAAAACCAGTCATCGGCGCTCTCCCAGGTTTCCTGGAGAATTTCGCTGATGCGGTCTTTATCTTCTTTGGCCCCGCCCAACACCGAAAGGTTATTGCCCGCGGCGTAGCGCACCTGGACATGGCTGTTGGTTTCCGGGAAATGCTGGGTAATACGGCGAGTTAATTCCTCAGCCAGAGCGTCAACGGCGCCCGGCGGTAACTGCGTGGTTTTAGCAATGGTGACTTCAATACGCATAACAACCCCCTGTACAATATACTGTTTATTTATACAGTCTTAATGTGCATCCTGCAACAGGGGGCGTGAAAAATTTATGCTTTTACCGACCAGGCTACCTGTTCACCGGCAAGGAAGGGCACGATGCAGTCATCGCTGGTGGCGATGGTTTCGGGGATCGACATCGGCTCGCGCACCAGTTCGATAGTCTCTTCGTTCACCGGCAGTCCATAGAAGCGCGGGCCGTTGAGAGAGGTGAAGGCTTCGAAATGTTCGAACGCGTTCAGCTCTTCAAAGACGGTCGCATACGCGCCGAGGGCTGAAGGGGCATTGAAGCAGCCCGCGCAGCCGCAGCTTGCCTCTTTACGATGGCGTGCATGAGGCGCGGAGTCGGTGCCCAGGAAGACGCGCTCACAGCCGCTCGCCACCAGCGCGCGTAAGGCCTCCTGGTGAACGCTGCGTTTCAGAATCGGCAGGCAGTACAGGTGCGGACGCACGCCGCCAACCAGCATATGGTTGCGGTTGAACATCAGATGTTGTGGAGTAATGGTCGCGCCCAGCAGAGAGTTACCTTCCTGCACGTACTGTGCCGCGTCTTTGGTGGTGATATGCTCGAATACGACCTTCAGGCCCGGCAGCTGCTGGCGCAGCGGCTCCATGACGGTTTCAATGAAGCGCGCTTCACGGTCAAAAATATCGATTTCAGCCTGCGTCACCTCGCCGTGGATCAGCAAAGGCATGCCAATTTTCTGCATCCGCTCGAGGACGGGCATAATCGCCGCGGTGCTGGTCACGCCGTGGCTGGAGTTGGTAGTGGCATTCGCCGGATAGAGCTTAGCGGCGGTAAACACGCCTTCGTTGAAGCCGCGCTCAACTTCGTTCGCGTCCAGTGAATCGGTCAGATAGCAGGTCATCAGAGGTTCGAATTTATGGCCCTGCGGCACGGCGTCCAGAATGCGCTGGCGATAAGCGATAGCGGCTTCCACGGTGGTGATCGGCGGCACCAGGTTAGGCATCACAATCGCGCGGCCGTAGGTTCCAGAGGTCGCGGGCACCACGGTTTTCAACATCTCTCCATCACGAAGATGAACGTGCCAGTCGTCTGGGCGGCGGATTTTTAATACCTGAGGTAATACGGTCATGAAAGTGCTCCGGCTGGAAGGGAAAATCAGTCAACGTTGGGCTGGTTTTATGCCGGGCACTAAGGATAGGCGTAATCGTTTTCGTTTGCACGCCTTTGTTGCGGCTTTTGCTAAGGAAGAGCGTTCAGGGCAGAAGCAGTCTTGCCCTGAACGGCGTCAATTAGTTGATAAAAGGAATAACGATTTCGCCGGGCTTCACTTCCAGACCCTTCGCGTACTTCTTCGCCATCGCTTCGCCGGAATTTCTGTCCTCGCTCAGGATATAAGCGGGCTGCTGGTTGAAGTAGCTGCGCAGCGACTGGTTCAGATAGGGAATGATGGTCTGCAAAATGGTCTGCATTTTTTCCGGCTCGACGGTAGCGTCGACCACCTCCATCTCCTGCAGATAGATTGCGCCTTTTTCTTTGTTAAAGGCGGGCAGGGCTTTTAGCTTGAGTTTAATATTCGCTTTCTGATTGCCGAACAGGGAGGTCATATCCAGCTTCGCATCGCCGGTCAGCGTGACTTTGTTCGCCTCTTCGCGGCCAATTTGCGAATTAAGGTTGGTCAGCACGATATGCGCATCGGCTACGCCCGGCAGGCCAATATTTTTAGAGAAGTTATTATGCCTGGCCAGCGCCTGGTTAATCTCCTGTTCGCTGACGGTGTACTGGGTGAGCTGATTGCAACCGACGACTAATCCGCTCAGTACCAGCGCGGCCGCAAAAATAATTTTCTTCATGGAATTCCTCAACATCCTGCTTTGGCGTCAAATCGTGACACAAAGCAGCATGACGCACCAGCGCAAGCCGTGCTACAGGAAAAGGCTGAAACCGCGGCGTTCGCAGAACGGGCGTTCTTGACTTATTTTGTCTTTTTTGTATTTTAAGGACATGCATACCTTTCTGATTATCGTCCCTGACGGGGGCATGTTATTCGAGCCTACGGGCATCGCCGATATTCTTACGCAGGCAAATCGCCTCCGGGAGAAGGACGCCCTTACGCCACTTTATCAGGTGTCTATCGCCACTACCCAGCGGCACCGCGTTGTACACGGTGGTTCGGGTTTAAACCTGCTGGCCGACTATCGTCTGGAAGAGCTGGATCCCAGCCTGCCGCGCGATACGGTTATGATCACCGGCAGGGGAAACAACCCGGAAGAAAGAGCGGCGGTAGTGGCGTGGATGCGCCGGGCGGCGCCAAATATTCGTCGTATCGTCTCTGTTTGCGGCGGCGCCCTGCTGCTGGCCGAAGCTGGCCTGCTTGACGGACATCGCGCCACCACCCACTGGCGTTTGCTTGAAGAGCTGCAGGAAGCGTTTCCCGAGGTGAGGGTTGAGAAAGGGCCTATCTATATTCAGGATGGCCGCATCTGGACCTCGGCTGGCGTCAGCTCAGGTTTCGATCTCACGCTGGCGCTGGTGGAAGACGACCACGGCTTTACCGTGGCCCGCGAGGTGGCGCAGGATTTGGTGATGTTTCTGCGCAGGCCCGGCGGGCAATCGCAGTTCAGTCGTTTTCTGCTTACGCAGGCCAGTACTCCCGGCCCGATCCGCGATCTGCAATGCTGGATCCTTGAAAATCTCTCCGGCGATCTGTCGGTCGAGGCGTTGGCCGGGCGCGTGGCCATGAGCCCGCGTAATTTCACTCGGGTTTTCACTCGCGAAACCGGCGTCAGTCCGGCCAGATATGTCGAAGAGGTTCGCCTGAACGCCGCCCGCCAGCACCTGGAGCAAAGTTCCGACAAGCTCGAGCATATAGCGGCGGTTACCGGCTTTGGTAACGGCCTTAACCTGCGTCGCGTTTTTGAACGCAATCTCCAGCTCACCCCTTCTGATTACCGGGAGCGTTTTGCCGCACGCAATATGGCGTAAATTGATCCTTTATCGTCATTTACGCCATTGGGCCTTCGCCTTACTCTGACTTCAGACAACTCACTAAGGAGTAAATCATGGTCAAAGTAGGCATTAACGGGTTTGGCAGAATTGGCAGAAACGTGCTGCGCGCCGCATTGGGCCGTAACGATTTCCAGGTGGTGGCTATCAACGATCTCACCGACAGCAAAACGCTCGCGCATCTGCTGAAATATGACTCCCTGCAGGGGACGCTGGCCGCAAGCGTTGAAGCGTCCGAAGGCCAGCTGCTGCTTGACGGCAGAGCCATTCGGGTCTTCAGCGAAAGAGATCCGGGCGCGATTCCCTGGAGCAGCGTCGGCGTTGAGCTGGTCATCGAGGCCACCGGTTTCTTCACGGATAAAGCTAAAGCAGAAGCGCATATTACTAAGGGCGGCGCGAAACGCGTGATTCTCTCAGCGCCCGGTAAAAACGATGACATCACTGTGGTGATGGGCGTTAATCATGAGAAGTACGATCCGGCTTTACATAAAGTTGTCAGCAACGGCAGCTGCACCACCAACGGGCTGGCGCCGGCGGCGCAGGTATTGCATCAGAGTTTCGGCATCGAGCACGGGCTGATGAACACCACCCACGCTTATACCAACAGCCAGGCGCTGCATGATCAGCCAGAAAAAGATCTGCGCGGCGCACGCGCAGCCGCGCTCTCTATCGTGCCTTATTCCAGCGGCGCCGCTAAAGCGCTGGGGAAAGTTATTCCTGAGCTGGACGGGCTTCTGACCGGCTATTCGCTGCGTGTCCCGGTGCCGGTGGTATCGATCGTCGACCTGACCGTCACCTTAAAGCGCGAGGTAACGGCGGATGAGGTGAATGCGGCTTTCCGCAAAGCGTCGGAATCCGGGCCGCTGCAGGGCATCCTGGGCTATAGCGAAGAGCCGCTGGTATCGAGCGATTATCAGGGCGATGCGCGTTCATCGATTATCGACGGCCTCTCCACGCTGGTCATCGGCGGCAACCTGGTGAAGATCCTCGCCTGGTATGACAACGAATGGGCCTTCTCAAACCGTCTGGTTGATCTGGCGGTTCTGATGGATCACAAAGGCCTGTAGACAGCCGTAATGAATAAAACGGTCAGCCTGCTCAGGCTGACCGTTAGTCATTTTCGATACCGCAATAAATTAAATGGCGATGGAGGAGAGCAGGTTGACCTGCGTTTGTTTCGCCATGTTGTCACGATAGTCCCTCACCCGGCTCGGATACTCAATACCGGCCACCAGCGTCAGGTTACGCAGCAGCGGGAAGAGCTGAATATCGTCTTCAGACAGCTCGCCGTTTACGGCATTTGGCTGCACGATCAGCTTATCGAGCTTGCGCAAATCATCGCTTATTTTCTTAATGAGTCCGGGCGAGTGCGCGAGATGCTCCTCGAACGAGCCGATCATCGCCTCTTTCTTTTTGGTGAAGTAAGCGCGCGCTTCGGGGGTTTCAAACTCATCGAATGGCGCTTTGGCGATGCGCGGCAGCAGCAGGTGCTGCACATAGGTGTTTACCTGACGCAGCCATTCGCTGATGGCCGCGTTGGTTGGGCCAGTCAGCAGCGGTTTTCCATCAAGCTTATCGATATAGTGCACGATATCCATGCTCTCCGGCAGATAACGGCTATCGTCTTTTTGCAGAATCGGCACCACTTTCTGGCCGACCATTTTCGTCGGGGTGGCTTCGTCGTCGTTTGCCAGCACGTTAAGCTCAACGGGGATATTCTTCAGCCCAAAAATCATGCGCGCCTTCACGCAGAACGGGCAGTGCTCGTAAATATATAATTTCACGTTCTCCTCCATTTATCAGTGGCGGACTAAATCCGTTAACAATTCAGTATGGAAGAGAACGCCTGAGCCCGCAAACTAAGCGCCGGGCTCCAGCATGCTGGGCGCGACAGGTTTCAGGCTGAACTGCCACCACAAAGCCAGCAGCGTGATGAAGCCGATAATCCCCAGCATCACCCACGGCAGTTCGGGCTGGCTGATGCTTTTGCCGGCGTCAAAAAGCCAGCCGCCGCCCGCGTAACCAAACGCGCCGCCGATGGCAAGCCCCAGCCGGCTGAATCCCATATAGCTTCCGCGCGCCCTGGAATCCGCAAGGGATGCGCCAAGCGTTTCGCGGGCAGGTTCAGCAATGATCGAGCCGATATAGAACACGCAGATCAAGGTAAACAGCTGCTGCAAATTGCTGGTCAGGCCGACGGGCAGCATCGCGAGGGTCATCAGCAGCAGACCCGCCATCAGGCGCTGCTCCAGGCGGAAGCGCTTTTCGCTCCAGCGGGCGATGGGGTAGAGCAAGGTTAACGAAAGCGCGGCTTCAATGGCATACATCCATTTTACCGCCGACGGCGTACCGGCAATTTCGTTGACCATAATGGGCAGCATCAGCATCACCTGCACGGCCAGCATGTAATAGCCGGCGAGGGTCAGCACATAGGTTACAAAGCGTTTGTCGCGCAGCACACGACCCATACCTTCAAGCATCGGCGTGCGGATAGTCGAAAGCTTATAGGCGGGCAGCAGCCAGCCGTTAACCGCCGCGCAGATAATGAACATCACCGCGCCTGCGGCGCACACGAGACGAAAATCATATTGCAATAGCCAGCTGCCCAGCAGCGCGCCGATTACCGCGCCCGCGCTGTCTTGCATCATCAGCAGGGAGAAGAAGCGTCCGCGCTGGTGCGGGCGCACAAGCTTCACGACTAACGCCGCGCGAGGCGGGTCAAAGAGCGTGCCGCCAATGGCTGAGATAAAACAGGAGAGCCACAGCACCCAGGGTTCATGAGCGATGCCCATTAGCGCAAAACCTGCCGCGCGCAGCAGCATGCCGGTGACGATCATCGGTTTGGCGCCCAGCCGGTCGGCAATCGCGCCGCCGAAAATCCCCAGCCCCTGCTGCGTAAGCTGCCGCAGGCCCAGAGCGATACCCACCATTAGCGCCGCCCAGCCCATCTGATCGACGAAACGAATAGAAATTAAAGGGAAAACCACGAAGAAGCCTAATACCACCAGCATGTTATCGAGCAACAGGAAATATTTACCCAGGCTCCGTGCCTGCGCCACCCGCGACATCTCCCCTCCAGGGAATCCTGAAAATGTGACAGGTATCTATTCTCTATTGCCTTTACATTTTTTGACAGAGTAACGGGCGACAATATTTTTTTATCGTTCCGCAGCTTCGATTGAACCCTTTCATCGAAAAAAATTATGACGCGCTGAAAAATCTGCATGCTGTTGTTTTCCTTCCGCCTGCACGCACAGGTATAGTAATTAACTTGCGCTTGTAAATCGTGGGATGTGAGGAGTGGGGGAAGATGTTTGGTTACCGCAGTAACGTGCCGAAAGTGCGTTTAACAACCGACAGGCTGGTGGTGCGTCTGGTCTATGACAGAGATGCCTGGCGCCTGGCCGATTATTATTCTGAAAACCGTCTTTTTTTAAAGCCCTGGGAACCCGTCCGCGATGACAGCCACTGCTACCCCTCAGGCTGGCAGGCCCGCCTTGGTATGATCAATGAAATGCATAAGGCCGGCAGCGCCTATTATTTCGCCCTGCTTGATGAAGAAGAAAAAGAGATCCGCGGCGTGGCGAATTTCTCAAACGTCGTGCGCGGCTCGTTCCACGCCTGCTATCTCGGCTATTCGCTGGGTGAAAAGTGGCAGGGGCAGGGGCTGATGTTTGAAGCCTTAACCTCCGCGATTCGCTATATGCAGCGTAGCCAGCATATTCACCGCATCATGGCGAACTATATGCCGCATAACCAGCGCAGCGGCGACCTGCTGGCGCGCCTGGGCTTTGAAAAAGAAGGCTATGCCAAAGACTATTTGCTGATTGACGGCGTCTGGCGGGATCACGTCCTGACGGCGCTGACGACAAAAATCTGGACCCCCGGTCGTTGAGGAAGTGAAATGAAATATCAGTTAACCGCGGTAGAAGCGCGCGTGGTGGGCAGCCTGATGGAAAAACAGGTCACCACGCCGGAACAGTATCCCATGTCCGTCAACGGCGTGGTGACCGCCTGCAACCAGAAAACCAACCGCGAACCGGTTATGGATCTTAAAGAGCATGAGGTGCAGGACACGCTGGATAACCTGGTTAAGCGCCACTTTCTGCGTACCCTAACCGGCTTTGGCAATCGCGTAACCAAGTATGAACAGCGCTTCTGCAACTCTGAGTTTGGCAACCTCAAACTCACGCCGGCGGAAGTCGCCGTGGTGACCACGCTGCTGCTGCGCGGCGCTCAGACGCCGGGCGAGCTGCGCAGCCGCGCCGCAAGAATGTATGAATTTAGCGATATGGCGCAGGTTGAGGCGACCCTTGAAACGCTGGCCGCTCGTGATGATGGTCCTTTTGTTGTGCGTCTGCCGCGCGAACCGGGTAAACGCGAAAGCCGCTATATGCATCTGTTCAGTGGTGAAGTGGAGGCTCAGGCCGCCGCAGCCGACGTCCTGACGGAACCTGCTGAAGATCTGGCGGCGCGCGTTGAACGGCTTGAAACCGAAGTGGCGGAGTTAAAACAGCGCCTCGATTCACTGCTCGCACATCTGGGGGAATAAAAATGACCAAACTTAGGGTGGGCGTAGTCGGCCTCGGCGGCATCGCGCAAAAAGCATGGCTGCCGGTATTGAGCGCCGCGAGCGACTGGACGCTGCAGGGAGCATTCTCCCCAACGAAAGAAAAAGCGCAGAAGATCTGCGAGACGTATCGTATTCCTTATGTTTCCTCTCTTGCCGAGCTTGCCGCTCAGTGCGACGCGGTGTTTGTTCACAGCGCAACCAGCACCCATTTTGCGGTAGTCAGCGAGCTGCTGCAGGCGGGCGTCAACGTCTGCGTGGATAAACCA
>NZ_RCAA01000043.1:15482-25850 GCF_003628475.1 Enterobacter sp. R1(2018)
GCGAAGCTGGCGACGGGCGCGTCCCTGCGCATGGATAAACACCGCACCGACAGCGTCGGACCAAAAGATCTGCGTTTTACCCTGCTTGATGATTACCTGCACGTGGTGGATACCGCGCTGTGGCTCGCAGGCGGCGAGGCGCAGCTGCAAAGCGGCACGCTGCTGACTAATGAACAAGGAGAAATGCTGTTTGCCGAGCACCATTTCGCCAAAGATCATCTGCAAATTACCACCAGCATGCATCGTCGCGCCGGAAGCCAGCGCGAGTGGGTGCAGGCCGTGACCGACGGCGGGCTGTATGACGTAACGGATATGCGCGAATGGCGTGAGGAGCGCGGGGCGGGCGTGGTGAATCGCCCCGTCGCCGGCTGGCAAAGCACCCTTGAACAGCGGGGTTTTGCAGGCTGCGCGCGACACTTCCTTGAAAGCGTGGCAAATCAGACGGTTCCTGAAACATCCGGCGAACAGGCGCTGCTGGCGCAAAGAGTGGTGGAAAAGCTCTGGCGCGAGGCGATGAGTGAATAAACCGGTAACATCTGAGGGTAGTAATTCAGCGGCGTATCGGTAGACTACGCTGCAGAAACTGAATGTCCCTGAAAACGCCTGCGCCGCAGGCGTTTAGGTTGCTGACGAAGAAGGCAAAAGCGTGGTTTTTACCTTCTTCGTTGTTGAGTTGCCGAAAATCAATGAATTGATTTTCCTTATTGTCTGTAAGGTGCCATGTGTCCCTATCGTCACGATAGGGACCTGGTCATCAGTTTAAACGCCTGCGCCGCAGGCGTTGATGTTTGTGGAACAATATAATAAATGAATCTCTTAAAATCGCTGGCCGCCGTCAGCTCGATGACCATGTTTTCGCGCGTGCTCGGATTTGCACGTGACGCCATTGTGGCAAGGGTTTTTGGGGCAGGGATGGCGACGGATGCCTTTTTTGTGGCGTTCAAACTGCCGAATTTACTGCGTCGAATCTTTGCCGAAGGGGCGTTTTCACAGGCGTTCGTGCCGATTCTGGCAGAGTACAAAAGCAAGCAGGGTGAAGACGCTACCCGCGTGTTTGTCTCTTATGTTTCAGGGCTGCTTACCCTGGCGTTGGCGGTGGTCACGGTAATCGGCATGATTGCCGCGCCCTGGGTTATTCTGGTAACGGCTCCCGGCTTTGCCGACACGGCGGATAAATTTGCGCTGACGTCCAGCCTGTTGCGCATTACTTTTCCCTATATCCTGCTGATCTCTCTGGCTTCTTTGGTCGGAGCCATTCTCAATACCTGGAACCGCTTCTCCGTTCCGGCATTTGCGCCTACGTTTCTTAACCTCAGCATGATCGGTTTTGCGCTTTTCGCCGCGCCGCATTTTCATCCGCCGATTCTCGCGCTTGCCTGGGCGGTTACCGTAGGCGGCGTACTGCAGCTGGCCTATCAGCTTCCGCATCTGAAAAAAATCGGCATGCTGGTGTTGCCGCGCATCAATCTGAAAGACGCAGGCGCGATGCGCGTAATTAAGCAGATGGGCCCGGCTATTCTGGGGGTGTCCGTCAGCCAGATTTCACTGATCATCAACACTATTTTTGCATCCTTCCTCGCTTCCGGCTCGGTATCCTGGATGTATTACGCAGACCGTCTGATGGAGTTTCCGTCCGGCGTGCTGGGCGTGGCACTTGGCACTATCCTGCTGCCGTCGCTTGCCAAAAGCTTCGCCAGCGGCAATCACGATGAATATTCGCGCTTGATGGACTGGGGCTTACGCCTGTGCTTCGTGCTGGCGCTGCCGAGCGCGGTGGCGTTAGGTATTCTGGCGAAACCTCTTACCGTTTCCCTGTTTCAGTACGGCAAATTCACCGCTTTTGACGCGGCCATGACCCAGCGTGCGCTGGTGGCCTACTCGGTGGGGCTGATGGGACTGATTGTGGTGAAGGTGCTAGCCCCGGGTTTTTATTCGCGCCAGGATATTAAGACGCCGGTCAAAATCGCTATTGTCACCTTAATTCTCACGCAGTTAATGAACCTTGCGTTTATCGGACCGTTAAAACATGCCGGTCTTTCGTTATCGATCGGTCTGGCCGCATGTATTAACGCCAGCCTGCTGTACTGGCAGCTGCGCAAGCAGGATATCTTCCAGCCTCAGCCGGGCTGGTCGGCGTTCCTGTGGCGTCTGTTCGCGGCGGTGATCGTCATGTCCGCCGTATTGCTGGGCATGATGCACATAATGCCCGCGTGGGACATCGGCAATATGCCGTATCGCCTGTTGCGCCTGATGGCGGTGGTGGTAGCCGGCATCCTTGCCTATTTCGCAACGCTGATGGTGCTGGGCTTTAAGGTGAAGGACTTCGCCAGACGGACGGTATGAGTTTTTCAGGCGGCGGATGCGGCTTATGCGCATTCGCGCTACTAATATGGTAGAGAAGGCCGAAGTTCTGCATTACACTGCGCGCTGCAAAATTTGACATGTTGAACGAATAATTAGGCGGTAAAGCGATGAACGGGACAATCACAACCTGGTTTGAAGAAAAAGGTTTTGGTTTTATCAAAGATGAAAACGGCGATAACCGTTATTTCCACGTGATTAAAGTCGCCAATCCTGAGCTGATCAAAAAAGATGCCGCGGTGACCTTTGAACCGACCACCAATAATAAAGGCCTGTCGGCCTACGCGGTGAAAGTGGAGCCGGAAAGCAAATACATCTTTATTGCCGGCGAGCGCCTTAAGATTACCTCCATTAAATCTTTCCTGGTTTACAGCGAAGAGGTGCCCGCGGACGCGAAGATTGATAAAGAGAACGCGGTACTGTCGGTCGGTTTGCTGATGAACAGCATTCGGCCGAAACAGGAGAAGAAGGCCGATGCAATGCGTCAGCTTAAGAAGCTTGCGGTCACCACTTTCCAGGGCACCACGCATATCTTCTCAGAAGATGAAATCGACGTGGATGCGACCATGAAGATTCTGAAGGCGCTGCCTCGATAACGGGCATTTTGCAGCGTAATGACGCAGCATAAAAAAAACCGGCGATAAGCCGGTTTTTTATTAGATAGTTATTTTTTTATTACTGCCACGATTCACCGTCGTGGCTTGTCCATCGGCCCCATAAAGATTGGGTTCCTGGTGCGGCTTAAGTACGGCCAGTGCCTGCTCGTTACGCGCCAGCTGATCTTCTAACAGCCAGCCGTTATGTTGGTTGATATCACGCAGATGCTGCGTTTTATCGGTAATCGTCTGCCAGCGAAGGTTAACATCATGGCTTGAGCCTGCCTGCTGATTTTGCAGTTCGCGCCGCTGCTGCTCCAGATAATCGAGCGTCGCAAGCAGCGAGCTTTTATCTTCGGTAATGCGTTGTAATGCGCTGCCATTTACGTGGCCTGCGGACAGTTGTTGCTGCTCGGCGTCCATCACCTCTTTGAGTGAGTTAAGCACCGCAGTCATTTGGTCCAGCACTTCTAACAGACGACTCATGCAATTATTTACTCTGTAAATAGCTTTGCGCTTCCTGGATCAGCGCATCGGCGATTTTGCCAGTATCCATTTTTAGCTCGCCGTTACGGATGGCTGTTTTCAGCGCTTCCACGCGATCCATATTGATGTCGCTGGTGCCCGGTTGCATCAGCTTGGCCTGCGCATCGCTTAACGTGACGCTGGTGCTTTTGGCCGTGGCGCTCTTTTCCAGACGACTCTTTTGCGGCTGGGTATCGGTAGTTTCGCGCGGCTGAACGGTGCTTACCGGTTTTAAGGGCGACGTGCGATCAATGCTCATTGTTTTATCCTCATCGAGGGGGCTCACGGCGGGGAGCCTGCCAAAATCATTGTTAAATATTTATCGGCAGCCGCCGCGGAATCTTTAAAAAGATTATAGGTTAATCAGAATATTCCCATCAGCATCCACCGTGCCGCTCACGATCTGGCCGGAGGCCATGCGCACCCGCGCATTTTGCGCGACGGCCGCGTTGTTTAATGCCTGGCCTTCGCTGTTCACGCTAAAACCTTCGCCTGCCGCCACTACCTGTACGCGCTGCCCGGCTTTGACTCGCCAGGACTGTCGCACCATTGATAGCATAATCGGCTGGTCCGGGGCGATGTCTCTTAAGGTAACCGCATTATTCGCCTGGTTGAGGTCGAGCATGGCTCGCGGCGGCAGCTGGTCCAGGCGACCGCGCTTCATTTGCACATTGCTTTCGTTAAGCACGGTGCCGCGGGCTAAAGCCTGTGCGGCGACAACATAGTTACCGCGGGCGGCTACCGCAACCTGAATGTAGCGCCTGTCGTTCCCGCAGCGCGCCTGCACGCTAACGTTTCCCCACATCCTTCCGTTGTTTGGCATCACGAATTCCGGCTGCGGGCAGGAAGGCAGCTGCGCATCAGGGGTTTTCACCGTTACCGATACGTCATCGCTTATGCCCGCCAGGCGCTGCTGGAAAAACTGGGTCAGCGGCGCATCAAGCAGGCCTGCGCCTGCCAGCGGGGAAACCAGCAATACCGCAATTCCGCCCCAGATTTTCAAACTCTTCATGACGCTTCTCCTTGTTCAGGTTGCAGTGATTTTAACCGCTGTCGGAATTGATCAAGGCGACAAATAGCGATGCATTTTGTGCTTATTCCGTCGATAACGCACGCGTAAGGGGCCGTAAGCTGTCGGACAAATCCTAATTATGCGGAGAGAATATGCTCGACAAACTGGACGCCGCGCTGCGATTTCAGCAAGAAGCGCTTAATTTGCGTGCCCAGCGTCAGGAAATTCTGGCGGCGAATATCGCTAATGCGGACACGCCGGGTTTTCAGGCGCGCGATATCGATTTTGCCAGCGAAATGAAAAAGGTGATGGATCGCGGGCGCGTGGAAGGCGGCGGCGTGTCGCTGGCGTTGACCTCTTCCCGTCACATTCCGGCACAAACCCAATCTGTCCCGCAGATGGATCTTCTCTACCGCATTCCAGACCAGCCGTCGATGGATGGCAACACCGTCGATATGGACAGGGAGCGTACGCAATTTGCGGATAACAGCCTGAAGTATCAGTCCGACCTGCAGGTTCTCGGCGGGCAAATCAAAGGCATGATGTCCGTGCTGCAACAGGGTAATTAATCATGGCGTTACTGAATATTTTTGATATCGCCGGCTCGGCAATGACCGCGCAGTCCAAGCGTTTGAACGTCGCGGCCAGTAACCTGGCGAACGCCGATAGCGCGACCGGGCCAGACGGCCAGCCGTATCGCGCAAAGCAGGTCGTTTTCCAGGTTGACGCCGCGCCCGGCGCGGAAACCGGCGGCGTGAAGGTCAGCGAAGTGGTGGAAAGCCAGGATCCTGACAAATTGGTTTATCAGCCAGGCAACCCGCTGGCGGATGCAAAGGGTTATGTACGGATGCCGAACGTGGACGTGGTGGGCGAGATGGTGAACAGCATGTCCGCCTCGCGCAGCTATCAGGCCAACGTGGAAGTGCTCAACACCGTGAAAAGCATGATGTTGAAAACCCTGACTCTCGGTCAATAAAGGAGTGACTCATGTCTATCTCGGTTAATGTGAACGACACCACCGTTAACGGTACCAGCAGTACCAGCAGCACATCCAGCAGCAGCCTGACGGGAAGCAGCGCCTCCGATCTGCAGGGCAGCTTTCTGACCCTACTGGTCGCGCAGCTGAAAAACCAGGATCCGACTAACCCGATGCAAAACAACGAACTGACTACGCAGCTTGCGCAGATCAGCACCGTTAGCGGCATCGAAAAACTAAACACCACGCTGGGCTCGGTTTCCGGCCAGCTGACGAATAACCAGCAGCTGCAGGCCAGTACGCTGATTAACCGCGGCGTGATGATCCCCGGCTCCAAAATTCTGGCAGGCAGTGAAGCAACTACGCCGTTTGGCGTGGAATTGCAGCAGGCCGCCGATAAGGTCACGGCCACCATCACGGACAGCAGCGGTAAGGTGGTGCGCACCATTGATATCGGTGGTTTGTCCGCAGGCGTTCATACCTTCACCTGGGATGGCAGCATGACCGATGGCACCACCGCGCCGGACGGCGCCTATAACGTGGCCATCAGCGCCAGCAGCGGCAGCACCCAGCTGGTTGCTCAACCGCTCAACTTCGCCCTGGTCAACGGCGTAACCAACTCTAATGGTTCGACCTTGCTGGACCTCGGTACCTATGGGACCACCACCCTCGACGAAATCAGGCAGATTATTTAAGCCTTTAACCTTTGCAGGAGTAAGACATGGCCTTTTCTCAAGCGGTCAGCGGCCTGAATGCTGCGGCCACTAACCTGGACGTGATTGGCAATAACATTGCCAACTCCGCCACCTATGGCTTTAAAGCC
The DNA here is from genome assembly GCF_003628475.1 of Enterobacter sp. R1(2018). GTDB lineage: Bacteria > Pseudomonadota > Gammaproteobacteria > Enterobacterales > Enterobacteriaceae > Dryocola. The sequence goes on from NZ_RCAA01000043.1 coordinate 21,776, forward strand.
GGTACCGCCTCGTTTGCGGATATGTTCGCCGGTTCTAAAGTGGGCCTTGGCGTGAAAGTCGCGGGCATCACCCAGGACTTCAACGACGGCACCACCACCAATACCGGACGCGGCCTGGATGTCGCTATCAGCCAGAACGGTTTCTTCCGCCTGGTGGATAACAATGGTTCCGTCTATTACAGCCGTAACGGCCAGTTCAAGCTGGACGAAAACCGCAATCTGGTAAACATGCAGGGCATGCAGCTGACCGGCTATCCGGCAACCGGCACCCCGCCGACCATTCAGCAGGGCGCAAACCCGGTAGCGCTGTCCGTGCCGAACACGTTGATGGCTGCTAAAACCACCACCACGGCTGCGATGCAAATCAACCTGAACTCTACGGATGCGGTGCCGACGAAGTCGCCTTTTGACGCTACTGATTCGGCATCGTACAACAAAAAAGGCTCTATCACCGTCTTTGACAGCCAGGGCAACGCCCATGATATGAACGTCTTTTTTGTTAAGTCAGCTACCGCAAATACCTGGGATGTTTACACCCAGGACAGCAGCGTAGCAGGCAGCACGGCTACGCAGCAGACATCGATGGTGTTTGATGCGAATGGCAATCTGCAATCCGGCGGTGAAATTAAAGGTCTTTCTACGGATGCTATGCCGGGCGCGACGGCGGCAACTTTCGATCTCAGCTTCCTGAACTCCATGCAGCAGAACACCGGCTCTAACAACATCGTGGCGACCAGCCAGAACGGCTACAAGCCAGGCGATCTGGTGAGCTATCAGATTAACGATGACGGCACCGTAGTAGGTAACTACTCCAACGAACAGACTCAGGTGCTGGGTCAGATCGTACTGTCGAACTTTGCTAACCCTGAAGGGCTGGCCTCTCAGGGCGATAACGTCTGGGCCGCTACCGGCGCTTCTGGCGTTGCGTTGCTGGGCACCGCGGGCACCGGCAACTTCGGCACCCTGACCAACGGCGCGCTGGAAGCTTCCAACGTCGATTTGAGTAAAGAACTGGTGAACATGATCGTCGCGCAGCGTAACTACCAGTCGAACGCGCAGACTATCAAAACCCAGGATCAGATCCTCAACACCCTGGTTAACCTGCGCTAATCATCTGACGGGATGGCTGAATGGATCACGCAATTTATACCGCCATGGGCGCGGCAAGTCAGACGCTGAATCAACAGGCGGTGACGGCCAGCAACCTGGCAAACGCCTCAACTCCCGGCTTTCGCGCGCAGCTCAACGCTCTGCGTGCGGTGCCGGTAGAAGGTCAGTCTCTGCCAACCCGTACGCTCGTCACCGCCTCGACGCCCGGGGCGGATATGAGCCAGGGACAGCTTGATTACACCCAGCGCCCGCTGGACGTCGCTCTGCAACAGGACGGCTGGCTGGCGGTACAAAGCGCGGACGGCACCGAGGCCTATACCCGCAACGGTAATCTGCAGGTGAGTCCTGCCGGTCAGCTGACCGTGAACGGGCAGCCGGTGATGGGCGACGGCGGGCCGATTGCTGTTCCGGAAGGCGCTGAGATCACCATCGCCGCGGACGGGACTATCTCGGCTCTGAACGCCGGCGATGCGCCTAATACCGTGGCGCCCATTGGCCGCCTGAAGCTGGTTAAAGCCACCGGTCAGGAAGTGATGCGCGGCGACGACGGCTTCTTCCGTCTGAACCCGACGGCAACGGCCGCACGCGGTGCGACCTTGCAGGCCGACCCGAGCATCAAGGTTATGCCCGGCGTGCTGGAAGGCAGCAACGTGAAGCCGGTAGAGGCGATGGCCGACATGATCGCCAACGCCCGCCGCTTTGAGATGCAAATGAAGATGATCTCAAGCGTTGATGAAAACGAGCAGCGTGCTAACCAGCTGCTGTCGATGAGCTAACGGATCGCCGCGTAACTAACAGGAATTCAATATGATCAGTTCATTATGGATCGCCAAAACGGGCCTTGACGCTCAGCAAACCAATATGGATGTGATTGCCAACAACCTGGCAAACGTCTCCACCAATGGTTTTAAGCGTCAGCGCGCGGTCTTTGAAGATCTGCTTTATCAGACCATTCGTCAGCCGGGCGCTCAATCTTCTGAGCAAACCACGCTGCCGTCCGGTCTGCAGATTGGTACGGGCGTACGTCCTGTCGCCACCGAGCGTCTGCACAGCCAGGGCAACCTGTCCCAGACCAACAACAGTAAAGATGTGGCTATCAAAGGCCAGGGCTTCTTCCAGGTACAGCTGCCGGATGGCTCAAGCGCGTATACGCGTGACGGCTCATTCCAGGTTGACCAGAACGGCCAGCTGGTCACCGCCGGCGGTTTCCAGGTTCAGCCCGCCATCACTATTCCTGCTAACGCCCTGACGATCACCGTTGGACGCGACGGCGTGGTGAGCGTGACCCAGCAGGGCCAGGCGCAGCCGGTTCAGGTAGGCCAGCTTAATCTGACCACTTTTATGAACGATACCGGACTGGAAAGCCTGGGTGAAAACCTGTATGCCGAAACCCAGTCTTCCGGTACGCCGAATGAAAGTACGCCAGGCATGAACGGGGCAGGACTGCTGTATCAGGGGTATGTCGAAACCTCTAACGTGAACGTCGCTGAGGAGCTGGTAAATATGATCCAGGTGCAGCGCGCTTATGAAATCAACAGTAAAGCGGTCTCTACCACAGACCAGATGCTGCAAAAACTGACGCAGCTGTAAGATGTTTGCCGGCGCGTTTGCCCGCGCCGGCCGTTGAGACCTGAAGATGAAAGCAATGCAAAAACCTATGGTTCTTCGTCCCGTCGTGATGTGTCTGGTGCTGGCCACCAGCGGCTGTGCTCTGATCCCCACGAAACCGCTGGTGGAAGGGGCAACGACGGCTCAGCCGGTTCCCGGCCCGGCGCCGGTGATTAACGGCTCTATTTTCCAGACCGCGCAACCCGTGAACTACGGTTATCAACCGCTGTTTGAAGACCGTCGCCCGCGTAACGTCGGGGATACCTTGACCATCCAGCTTCAGGAAAACGTCAGCGCCAGCAAGAGCTCTTCGGCGAATGCCAGCCGCGATGGCAAAACGAATTTCGGCCTGGACGTCACTCCACGCTACCTCGAAGGCCTGTTTGGCAACGATCGGGCGGCGATTGATGCGTCAGGCGGCAACAGCTTTAACGGTAAAGGCGGCGCGAACGCCAGCAATACCTTCAGCGGCACCCTGACCGTCACGGTCGATCAGGTGTTGGCTAACGGCAACCTGCACGTGGTGGGCGAAAAACAAATCGCCATCAATCAGGGTACCGAATTCATTCGCTTCTCAGGCGTGGTGAACCCGCGCACGATTAGCGGCAGCAATACCGTGGCGTCTACCCAGGTGGCCGATGCCCGTATCGAATATGTCGGTAACGGCTATATCAATGAAGCGCAGAACATGGGTTGGCTGCAGCGCTTCTTCCTTAATTTATCGCCGATGTAAGCGAGGGCTATCATGGTCAAATATTTATTCGCAGTGCTGATGCTGATGTCTTCACTCGCGCAGGCCGAGCGTATTCGCGACCTGACAAGCGTACAGGGCGTGCGTGAAAACTCCCTGATCGGCTATGGTCTGGTGGTGGGCCTTGACGGCACCGGCGACCAGACAACGCAAACGCCTTTTACCACCCAAAGCCTGAACAACATGCTCTCGCAGATGGGGATCACCGTGCCTGCCGGCACCAACATGCAGCTCAAGAACGTTGCCGCAGTAATGGTAACCGCGAAGTATCCCGCCTTTGCGCGCTCCGGACAGAACATCGACGTTGTCGTTTCTTCCATGGGCAACGCCAAAAGCCTGCGCGGCGGTACGCTGCTGATGACCCCGATGAAAGGGGTGGATAACCAGGTTTACGCGCTGGCGCAGGGTAATATCCTGGTCGGCGGCGCGGGCGCGGCGGCGGGCGGCAGCAGCGTACAGGTGAACCAGCTTAACGGCGGGCGCATCACCAACGGCGCGGTTATCGAGCGTGAACTGCCGGGCACCTTCGGCCAGGGCAACGTGATTAACCTGCAGCTGAACGACGACGACTTCACTCTCGCTCAGCAAATTACCGATACCATTAAC
>NZ_RCAA01000043.1:25860-30366 GCF_003628475.1 Enterobacter sp. R1(2018)
CGGCAGCGCTTCTGCGCTCGACGCGCGGACGGTTCAGGTACGCGTGCCGAGCGGCAACAGTTCACAGGTGCGTTTACTGGCCGATATTCAGAACCTTGAGGTCAACGTGGCGGTTCAGGATGCGAAAGTGATCATCAACTCCCGTACCGGATCGGTGGTGATGAACCGCGAGGTGACGCTGGACAGCTGTGCTATCGCCCAGGGCAATCTTTCCGTCACCGTTAACCGTCAGGCGCAGGTTAGCCAGCCGGATACGCCGTTTGGCGGCGGACAGACCGTCGTCACTCCGCAGACGCAAATCGATTTACGTCAGAGCGGCGGCGCATTACAGCGCGTGAACTCCAGCGCCAATCTAAACAACGTGGTGCGCGCGCTTAATACCCTTGGCGCGACGCCAATGGAGCTGATGTCTATTCTACAATCGATGCAAAGCGCGGGATGCCTGCGCGCGAAAGTGGAAATCATCTGATGCTTAACGATACCCAGTCACTGGCAAACGCCGCGTGGGACGCCACCTCGCTTAACGAACTGAAAGCGAAGGCTGGACAGGATCCGAAGGGCAACCTGAAGTCGGTTGCCCGCCAGGTGGAAGGGATGTTCGTGCAGATGATGTTGAAAAGCATGCGCGAGGCGCTGCCGAAAGACGGCATCTTCAGCAGCGAACAGTCGCGCATGTATACCAGCATGTATGACCAGCAAATAGCCCAGCAGCTCAGCGCCAAAGGGCTGGGCCTTGCGGATATGATGGTCAAACAGATGGGTGAGAACGCCGACCCGTCGGAGGAGGCGGGCAAGGTGCCGATGAAGTTTGATTTGCAGACGGTAACCAGCTATCAGAATCAGGCCCTGACGCAAATGGTGCGCCAGGCTATGCCTAAAGCGCCTTCTAATGAAGTCCCGCTTAGCGGCGACAGCAAAGACTTCCTCGCGCAGCTCTCACTCCCGGCACGCCTGGCGAGCGAGCAGAGCGGTATTCCTCATCACCTGATCCTGGCGCAGGCCGCGCTTGAGTCCGGCTGGGGACAGCGACAGATTCTCACCGCTAACGGCGAGCCGAGCTTCAACCTGTTTGGCGTGAAGGCCTCTTCCGGATGGAAAGGGCCGGTGACGGAGATCACCACCACTGAGTTCGAAAACGGCGAGGCGAAAAAGGTGAAAGCCAAATTCCGCGTCTATGGCTCGTATCTTGAGGCGCTCTCCGACTATGTAGGGATGCTGACCCGCAACCCGCGCTACGCCGCGGTTACCAACGCCAGCACGCCGGAGCAGGGCGCTCAGGCGTTGCAGAATGCCGGTTACGCCACCGATCCGAACTATGCGCGCAAGCTTACGGGCATGATTCAGCAGCTTAAAGCCATGAGCGACAAAGTCTCGAAAGCCTATAGCAACGATCTGTCAAATTTGTTCTGAAACTACGCTAAAAAACTCAAGTCCGGCGTCTGCCTGCCGATACTACTCGACAGGACCCGTGAATATACGTGCTTAAGGAACCTCCATGTCCAGTAGCCTGATTAACAGTGCCATGAGTGGCCTGAGTGCTGCCCAGTCGGCACTGAACACCGTCAGTAATAATATCTCGAACTACAACGTAACGGGTTATACCCGCCAGACGACATTGTTGTCCCAGTCTAACAGCACCCTTGGTGCGGGCGGCTGGGTAGGAAACGGCGTATATGTCAGCGGCGTGCAGCGTGAATACGATGCATTTATCACCAACCAGCTGCGTGCTGCGCAAACGCAAAACAGCGGCCTGAGCACCCAGTATCAGCAAATGTCGAAAATCGACGACATGCTCTCCGGCACCACCAATTCGCTGGCAACCACCATGCAGGATTTCTTTACCAGCCTGCAAACGCTGGTGAGCAACGCCGAAGACCCGGCCGCGCGTCAGTCGCTGCTTGGCAAAGCGGATGGGCTGGTCAATCAGTTCAAAGTCACCGACCAGTATCTGCGCGATCAGGATAAGCAGGTCAATCTGTCGATTCAAAGCAGCGTCGATCAAATCAATAACTACGCTTCCCAAATCGCGAACCTGAACGATCAGATTTCTCGCCTGAAAGGCGTCGGCGCCGGAGCAACGCCAAACGACCTGCTCGATCAGCGCGACCAGCTGGTTAGCGAACTTAATCAGATTGTGGGCGTGGAAGTGAACGTGCAGGACGGCGGCACCTATAACGTCTCCATCGCCAACGGGCTTAATCTGGTGCAGGGCAGTACGGCTAACAAGCTGGCGGCCGTGGCATCCAGCGCGGATCCTTCCCGTACTACCGTGGCCTGGGTCGATAAAGTTTCCGGCACCACTGAAATCCCGGAAAGCCAGTTAACCAGCGGTTCGCTGGGCGGCGTACTGACCTTCCGTTCCCAGGATTTAGATAGCGCGCGCAATCGTCTGGGGCAGCTGGCACAGTCTTTCGCCACCTCATTTAATGAGACGCACGTGCAGGGTTACGACGCTAACGGTGATAAAGGAGAAGAGTTCTTTACCATCGGCAAACCGGCGGTGCTGAGCAACAGTAATAACGCCAGCAAAACGTCTCTTACTGCCAGCATCACCGACAGCTCGAAGGTGCAGGCCAGCGATTATAAAGTTGTCTATGACGGCACGGCCTGGCAGGTGACCCGCCTGTCGGATAACGCCAACGTTACCGCCGGGACGACTACCGACGCCAGCGGCAACGTCAGTCTTAATTTCGACGGTCTGAAAGTTGATGTTACTCCCGATCCGGCCATAGCGGGTGCACCGTTGAAAAACGACTCCTTTACCGTGAAGCCGGTGGCAAACGCCGTGGTGAATATGGGCGTCGCCATTACGGACGAAAGTAAAATTGCCCTGGCCTCTGAAAAAGACGCCGGCGACAGCGATAACCGCAACGCTCAGGCTTTGCTGGACTTGCAGAGCGCGAAAAAAGTCGGCGGCAATAAATCGTTTAACGACGCCTACGCAAGCCTGGTCAGCGATGTCGGCAATAAAACCGCCAGCCTGAAAGTTACCAGCACCACGCAAAGTAATGTGGTAACCCAGCTTAGCAACCAGCAGCAGTCTATTTCCGGGGTCAACCTGGATGAAGAGTACGGAAACTTACAGCGTTTCCAGCAATACTACCTGGCTAATGCGCAGGTGCTGCAAACTGCATCAAGCCTGTTTGATGCGCTGCTGGCCATTCGATAACAAGGAACCTAGCGTATGCGTATTAGTACTCAGATGATGTATGAGCAAAACATGCGTGGCGTGACCAATGCCCAAAGCGAATGGTTACGCTATGGTGAGCAGATGTCCACCGGCAAGCGGGTCAACAGGCCGTCTGACGACCCGATTGCGGCGTCGCAGGCGGTGGGGCTTTCGCAGGCGCAGGCGCAAAACAGCCAGTATACTCTGGCGCGTACTTTTGCTACCCAGAAGATTTCTCTGGAAGAGAACGTGCTGACCCAGGTCACCACGGCGATTCAGACCGCGCAGGAAAAAATCGTTTACGCCGGCAACGGTACGTTAAGCGATGACGACCGGGCTTCGCTGGCAACGGATCTTCAGGGTATTCGCGATCAGATTCTGAACCTCGCAAACAGCACCGACGGTAACGGGCGCTATATCTTTGCCGGTTATAAAACAGAAAAAGCGCCGTATACCGATAACGCAGGAACGGTGACTTACGGCGGCGGAGATAAAGCGGTAACCCAGAGCGTAGATGCCGCAAGGACGATGGTTATCGGCCATACAGGCGATCAGGTATTTAACCATATCACCAGTAACGCGAAACCTGAGCCGACCGCAGAGGATGGTACGACGCCTGCCAGTGAAACTGACCTGTTTAAAATGTTGGATACAGCCATTGCCGCATTGAATAAGCCGGCAGCAGAACTTACTGATGATGAAAAAGGCGCGATAGATAAAACTAACCGCGGGCTGAATAACGCCTTGAATAACGTGCTGACGGTGCGCGCTGAGCTGGGAACCCAGCTTAACGAACTGGATAAGCTTGATGCCCTGGGCAGCGATCGCGCTTTAGGTCAGTCGCAGCAGATGAGCAACCTGGTTGACGTGGACTGGAACGCAACGATTTCCTCTTACACTATGCAACAGGCGGCGCTACAGGCAGCCTATAAAGCCTTCAGCGATATGCAGGGCATGTCATTGTTCCAGCTGAATAAGTAAGAGTTTTTGATTTTGGGCGCGTCATGAAACTGGACGCGCATCATGTGCCCGCTTCCGCACCCCGGAGCGGGCTTTTTTTTGCCTGTCGCTCGGTTGGATACAGCCATAAAAAAAGCCGGTCAGCTGCCTGACCGGCTTTTTTATTAGCGTTTAAGATTACTCGGCGCTTTGCGGACGAGTCGCAGGCGCTGTCGCTTGATGCGTAGCGCTGTGACCGCCTGCAGAACCGCGGCCGGTAAACTCAAACTGCGGACGTACCCAGCTGCTTTGACGCGCCGGTTCAGGCGTATAGTCAGGCGCAGGAGCACGAGTCATTGGCGCAGTCGCATGCTTAACGGCGTGTGCGACAACCGGCG
>NZ_RCAA01000043.1:30430-30851 GCF_003628475.1 Enterobacter sp. R1(2018)
CACAGGTTCAGCTTCAATCACCGGTTCGGCTTCAACAACAGGCGCCGCCGGAGGCGTTGTCTGTGCTGGTTTGCTCTCTTCCACAGTGGCAACCGGCGCTTCCGGCGCGGTTTCTTCCACCACCACAGGAGCGACTTCCACTATTTCTGCAGCCTGCTCAGCTTCCGCAGAAGGTTCAACCACAGAAGGTTCAACCGCAGCAGGCTTCGCCTCTTCAATAACCTGTTCAGCGACAGCTTCGTCCTGCTCGGCAATCAAATGAGGCTGTTCGGTAACCGGCGTTGCGATCGCTTCCGGATGCGTGGTTTCCACTACCGGCTCGGCTACTGGCGCTTCCTGAATAACAGGCTCAGAAATTACCACCTCCGCTGGCTGCTGGGCGGCTGCCGCAGCGGACATTTCTTCAACGGCGGCAGCGTTC
>NZ_RCAA01000043.1:30933-31860 GCF_003628475.1 Enterobacter sp. R1(2018)
GATAGGGTAGCTGATCCAGGCTTTACCGGAGGCCAGCTCCGGCGAGGCGCAGGCAACCGTTAACGGCATTGGCGACTGGGCAGGGTAGCGCTCATCACGATAGCGACGACGACGCTGGCCGCTTACGCGCAGGTGGCGCGGAGAGCGACGTGAACGACGCGGCATACCGTTAGAATCATTGCGTGAATCGCCGTTGTCGTCCTGCTCGCTGGCCGGAGCTTCAACCACCGCCGGCAATGGAATAGTAGCCAGTTCGGTATGCGAGGTATCCGCTGCTTGTGTCGGCGCTTCTTCAGGCGCCGCCGCTGCTGCTGCTGCCTGAGCGGCAGCAATGTCTTCAGCGGATTCGAAGCGGACTTTCTGGCTCAGCTGGCGCTGTTTACGGCGCGGCATAACCTGGACACGCTCTTCTTGCTGTTCAGCTTCGACCTCAACGACTTCGTCACGCTGCAGGGCTTTAACTTCCTGCTGTGCCTGACGCTTGTCATCATTACGACGACGGTTACGATCGCGGCGCGGCTGCTGTTCATCACGGGCTTTCGGTTTTTCAACTTCTTCCGCGACGTTCTGGCGCGTTTCACGAACTTCCGCGTTTTGCTGCTGGCCCTGACGACGGTTGCGACGGTTTTCGTCACGATTCTCGCGCGGTTCACGTGGTTCGCGGGTTTCACGACCTTCGCGGCTTTCATTACGGCTATCGCGGTTGTTACGATCGCCACGGTCACGACGGTTGTTCTGGCGGCGATTGTTACGACGCTCCGGGCTCTGGCGTTGAGTTTCAGCCTCGGCTGGCTTCTCTTCTTTTACTTCTTTGCTTTCAACGGTGGCTTCACCGGCAAACAAGTTTTTCAGCGCGCTGATGAGGCGGCTGACCAGGCCTGGCTGCGCAGGCGCTTTCGGCTGTGCAGGCGCGGCAGTTTTGGCTAC
>NZ_RCAA01000043.1:31912-34420 GCF_003628475.1 Enterobacter sp. R1(2018)
GCAAGCGCCGGCTGTTCCGGACGTTTACGCTCGGCGTACTCTTCGTCAGACGGCATCGCCATCTCTTCTTCATGCAGCTTAGGCAGCATGTAGCTTAGCGTTTTGGTCTCTTCGCCTTTGCGTACGCGCAGCACGGAGTAGTGCGGCGTTTCCATCTGATCGTTCGGTACGATGATAGCTTTCACGCCGCCCTGACGGGTTTCAATCGCGCTTACGGCATCGCGTTTTTCGTTCAACAGGTAAGAGGCAATCGGCACGGGAACGATGGCGTGAACTTCCTGGGTGTTCTCTTTCAGCGCTTCTTCTTCAATCAGGCGCAGAATGGACAGCGACAGGGATTCGTTATCACGGATGGTGCCGGTGCCGCTACAGCGCGGGCAGACGTGATGGCTTGACTCGCCCAGGGAAGGGGAGAGGCGCTGACGGGACATTTCCAGCAGGCCGAAGCGAGAAATATGGCTGATCTGGATACGGGCACGATCCTGGCGCACGGCTTCGCGCAGACGGTTTTCAACCGCGCGCTGGTGGCGAACCGGGGTCATATCGATAAAGTCGATTACGATCAGGCCGCCCAGGTCGCGCAGACGCAGCTGGCGGGCGATCTCATCGGCGGCTTCCAGGTTGGTGTTAAACGCCGTCTCTTCGATATCGCCACCGCGGGTTGCGCGGGCGGAGTTGATGTCGATGGCGGTCAGCGCTTCGGTGGAGTCGATAACGATCGAGCCGCCGGAAGGCAGGCGGACTTCACGCTGGAAGGCGGACTCAATCTGCGATTCAATCTGGTAATGGCTAAACAGCGGGATTTCGCCGGTGTAGAGCTTAATTTTGCTGCTGAAATCCGGGCGGCCCAGCGCGCCGATATGCTGGCGCGCGAGCTCCAGCACTTTCGGGTTATCGATAAGAATTTCACCGATATCCTGACGCAGGTAGTCGCGGAAAGCGCGCACGATAACGTTACTTTCCTGGTGAATCAGGAACGGAGCAGGACGGCTCTCAGCGGCTTTTTGAATAGCTTCCCAGTGCTTCAGGCGGAAGCTTAAGTCCCATTGCAGCGCCTCAGCGGATTTACCCACGCCGGCGGTGCGTACAATCAGACCCATGCCGTCCGGCAGTTCCAGAGAAGAAAGGGCTTCTTTCAGCTCGGTGCGATCGTCGCCCTCGATACGGCGTGAAATGCCGCCGGCGCGCGGATTGTTCGGCATCAGCACCAGATAGCTGCCCGCCAGGCTGATAAAGGTGGTCAGGGCTGCGCCTTTATTACCACGTTCTTCTTTATCAATCTGGACAATGACTTCCTGGCCTTCACGCAGAACATCTTTAATGTTCGGACGGCCATGTGATGAATAATTAGACGGGAAATACTCGCGGGCGATTTCTTTGAGGGGGAGGAAACCATGACGTTCGGCGCCGTAATCTACAAATGCCGCTTCCAGACTTGGTTCGATGCGGGTGATTTTACCTTTATAGATGTTCGCTTTTTTCTGTTCGTGTCCTGGGCTTTCGATATCCAGATCGTACAGGCGCTGCCCATCTACAAGGGCGACACGCAACTCTTCTTGCTGAGTCGCGTTTATTAGCATTCTTTTCATCGTAACTTACTCATTATTCTTACATTGGTGATTAGCTACGGGCATGGTGACGCTGACCGGGAATGAACCGATGGCCTCGTGACTAAACGCACAGTCGCCAACCTCACGGTTGTCGCTTGCTGAGAGGCGCAAAGTGTCGGTAGCCTGTATTTCATACGGAAATACAGCGCAATTATCGTGGGAACAAGTCCTGGAAATAGTTTCGCAAGCGTTGATTCCATTTTACCGGCCAGGCTGCAACCCGCAGCCCGCTAAATGCCTGAAAGTACAATACGTCTTACGCCATTGCTGCGTGGATGTGCATTCAGACAAAAATGGTAATTCCGCAAAATTCCTTGCTCTAACAAGTATCAACACGGAAAACCGCAACATTATTCCATTGCTAACCTTATTATAGCAAGTTGACTTTTGCCTTTGATGCCTCGTTTCTTACAGATTTTTAACTCGCTTTTTTTCATCCGTAACGGAAAATGCAAAAAGAACGGTTATATCAGCTTGAATGAGACAGATTGTCAGTTAAGCACATAAAAATGAGTGGCGCTATGCGCGTGCGCTATTTAGAATCGCCGACCATGAAAACCCAGACACCTTCCGTAAAAATCGTTGCTGTTTCCGCCGATGAGGCCGGGCAACGTATCGACAACTTTTTGCTCTCCCGCTTAAAGGGCGTGCCGAAAAGCATGATTTATCGCATTTTGCGCAAAGGCGAAGTGCGCGTGAACAAAAAGCGCGTCAAGCCCGAGTACAAGCTCGAAGATGGCGATGAGGTCAGAATTCCGCCCGTCAGAGTAGCCGAGCGTGAAGAGGCGCCGGTATCGCCGCATCTGCAGAAGGTGGCGGCGCTGGCTGACGCTATTCTCTATGAGGACGAGCATATCCTGGTGCTTAACAAGCCTTCGGGCACGGCGGTTCACGGCGG
>NZ_RCAA01000043.1:34511-50983 GCF_003628475.1 Enterobacter sp. R1(2018)
CTGGAGCTTGTCCACCGCCTGGATCGCGACACATCGGGCATCCTGCTGGTGGCGAAAAAACGTTCCGCGCTGCGCTCGCTGCATGAGCAGCTGCGTGATAAAGGCATGCAGAAAGATTATCTGGCGCTGGTCCGCGGCCAGTGGCAGTCGCATATGAAGGTCGTACAGGCTCCGCTGCTGAAGAATATTTTGCAAAGCGGCGAGCGCATTGTGCGCGTTAACAGCGAAGGCAAGGCGTCGGAAACGCGTTTTAAAGTGGAAGAGCGCTACGCTTTCGCCACGCTGGTGCGCTGCAGTCCGGTGACCGGCCGTACGCACCAGATTCGCGTGCATACGCTCCACGCCGGGCATCCTATCGCCTTTGACGATCGCTATGGCGATCGCGAGTTTGATAAGCAACTGGCGGGCACCGGGCTAAACCGCCTGTTCCTGCACGCCGCGGCGCTACGCTTCACGCATCCTAATACGGGTGAAATTATGCGCGTCGAAGCGCCGTTAGACGAGCAGCTTAAGCGCTGCCTTACCGTATTGCGTAACGCTTCCTGATAAATAGCGCTCCCTTTGGGGAGCGTTTTTTTAGGTAAGCAGCGGATTGCATCCCTCTTTTATTAACATCTCGCACAAACCAATGAGCGGCAGCCCGATTAACGTATTGGGATCGCGCCCCTCCAGCCGTTCAAATAGCCCGATGCCCAATCCTTCGCTTTTAAAACTGCCCGCACACTGCAGCGGCTGCTCTTTACGGACATAGCTGCGGATCTCCTCTTCGCTCAGGTGGCGGAAATGGACGTCAAAAGGCTCGCACAGGGTCTGCAGATGCCCATTCTCCGAATTATAAAGCGCAAGCCCGGTATAAAAAGTCACGATGCTGCCGCGGGCGAGAAGCAGCTGCTGTACCGCATTTTCTTCAGTGTGCGGTTTACCGGCAATTTGATTATTTAAAACGCAAACCTGATCGGAGCCGATAATTAAGTGCGAGGGAAATTCGTTTTTTAAAGCCTGCGCTTTAGCCTGAGCAAGACGGGTCACCAGCTCGCGAGCGTTCTCGCCGGGTTTCGGCGTTTCGTCGGTAAGAGGCGAGGCGGTAATAAAGGGCACGCCGAGTTTTTCAAGCAGGGCGCGACGGAATGGAGAGGTGGATGCCAGCACGACAGGTTTCATATTTTTTTCATTAAAGATAGCGAATTGGATAAAGGCATTTTAAACTGTGCCACCGCAATGTGTGCGAATAAATGGCGAAAGGCGCTGTTTCGAGGCCTTTTTCTTTGACTCTATGACGTTACAAAGTTAATATGCGCGCCCTATGCAAAAGGTAAAATTACCCCTGACTCTCGATCCGGTTCGTACGGCTCAAAAACGCCTTGATTACCAGGGTGTTTATACTCCTGAACAGGTTGAGCGCGTCGCCGAATCCGTGGTCAGTGTGGACAGTGATGTAGAATGCGATATGACGTTTGCTATCGACAACCAGCGTCTTGCCGTTTTAACCGGTGATGCGAAGGTTTCGGTAACTCTGTCGTGTCAGCGTTGCGGGAAGCCGTTTGCTCATCAGGTCTACACACAGTATTGTTTTAGTCCGATCGTCAAAGACGAGCAGGCTGAAGCACTCCCGGAAGCGTATGAGCCGGTTCAGGTTAACGAATTTGGCGAAATCGATCTTCTGGCTCTGGTTGAAGATGAAATCATCCTCTCCTTGCCAGTGGTTCCGGTGCATGATTCTGAACACTGTGAAGTGTCCGAGGCGGACATGGTCTTTGGCAAACTGCCTGAAGAGGCGGAGAAACCAAACCCATTTGCCGTATTAGCCAGTTTAAAGCGTAAGTAATTGAGGAGTAAGGTCCATGGCCGTACAACAGAATAAACCAACCCGTTCCAAACGTGGCATGCGTCGTTCCCATGACGCGCTGACCACCACCACCCTGTCCGTGGACAAAGTTTCTGGCGAAACTCATCTGCGTCACCACATCACCGCCGACGGTTACTACCGCGGCCGCAAGGTTATCGCTAAGTAATCTGGCGATACCTTGAGACGTCTAACCCTTGCGTTAGATGCCATGGGTGGGGACTTCGGTCCTTCCGTGACAGTGCCTGCAGCATTGCAGGCACTGGACTCTAACCCCCAGTTAAATCTTCTTTTAGTCGGCTGTCCCGACGCCATCACGCCATTACTTGCCAAAGCTGATTTCGAAAAACGTTCGCGTCTGCAGATCATTCCTGCGGAATCGGTTATTGCCAGTGATGCCAGACCGGCACAGGCGATCCGCAATAGCCGCGGCTCATCAATGCGTCTGGCGCTTGAGTTGGTCAAAGAGGGGCGGGCTGAAGCCTGCGTAAGCGCCGGCAACACCGGCGCGTTAATGGGGCTGGCAAAACTCTTGCTCAAGCCCATCGAAGGAATTGAACGCCCGGCGCTGATGACGGTGTTACCCCATCAGCAAAAAGGTAAAACGGTGGTGCTGGATCTCGGCGCCAATGTAGACTGCGACAGCAATATGCTGGTGCAGTTCGCCATCATGGGCTCCGTGATGGCCGAAGAGGTGCTGGGCCTGGTTAACCCGCGCGTGGCGCTGCTGAATATTGGTGAAGAAGAGACCAAAGGCCTCGACAGTATTCGCGATGCCTCTGCTTTATTAAAAACAATGCCTTCTATCAACTATATTGGTTATCTTGAAGCCAACGAACTGTTGACCGGTAAAACGGACGTGCTGGTGTGTGATGGCTTTGTCGGTAACGTCACACTCAAGACGATGGAAGGGGTGGTGAGAATGTTTCTTTCGCTGTTGAAATCACAGGGCGAAGGGAAAAAAAGGTCGTGGTGGCTGATTTTATTGAAGCGTTGGTTACAAAAGCGTCTGACCAGGCGATTCAGTCACCTCAACCCCGACCAGTATAATGGCGCCTGTCTGTTAGGATTGCGCGGTACCGTGATTAAGAGCCACGGTGCGGCCAATCAGCGAGCCTTTGCCGTCGCGATTGAACAGGCAGTGCAGGCGGTGGCGCGGCAAGTCCCCACCCGGATTTCTGCCCGCCTGGAATCTGTATTACCCAAGAGTGACTGAGCGTACATGTATACGAAGATTATAGGTACGGGCAGCTTCCTGCCCGAACACGTGCGGACTAACGCCGACCTGGAAAAAATGGTGGATACTTCTGACGAGTGGATTGTCACCCGTACGGGTATTCGTGAACGCCGCATCGCAGCGCCTGAAGAGACCGTGGCGACCATGGGCTATGCCGCGGCGACGCGCGCCCTGGAAATGGCCGGCGTTGATAAGTCTCAGGTTGGCTTAATCATTGTTGCGACCACGTCATCGACTCACGCTTTCCCAAGCGCGGCCTGCCAGGTGCAGAGCATGTTGGGTATTAAAGGTTGCCCGGCGTTTGACGTCGCAGCCGCCTGCGCAGGTTTTACCTACGCGCTAAGCATCGCCGATCAATACGTGAAAAACGGCGCGGTAGACTACGCGCTGGTGATTGGTTCGGACGTGCTGGCCCGAACTCTCGATCCGGAAGATCGCGGAACAATTATTCTGTTTGGTGATGGTGCGGGCGCTGTCGTTCTGGGCAAGAGCGAAGAGCCGGGCATTATTTCCACGCATCTGCATGCTGACGGCAGCTACGGCGAACTGCTGACGCTGCCAAACCAGGATCGTCTCGATCCTGAAAAATCGTCGTACCTGACGATGGCCGGCAACGAAGTCTTCAAGGTGGCGGTCACTGAGCTTGCGCACATCGTCGATGAAACGCTGATGGCAAACAATCTGGACCGTTCTGACCTTGACTGGCTGGTGCCGCATCAGGCAAATCTGCGCATCATTAGCGCGACAGCGAAAAAGCTGGGTATGTCGATGGACAACGTTGTCGTCACGTTAGACCGCCACGGTAATACCTCTGCGGCCTCTGTGCCTGCGGCGCTGGACGAAGCGGTTCGCGACGGACGCATTGAACGCGGCCAGCTGGTACTGCTCGAAGCGTTCGGCGGCGGGTTTACCTGGGGTTCAGCACTGGTTCGTTTTTGATTATAGGGATTTGAAGATGACTCAATTCGCTTTTGTTTTCCCGGGACAGGGCTCTCAGACTGTTGGTATGCTGGCTGATTTAGCGGCGGAGTATCCGATTGTCGAAGAAACTTTTCGTGAAGCTTCTGACGCGCTGGGCTACGATCTTTGGGCGCTGACTCAACAGGGTCCTGCCGAAGAATTGAATAAAACCTGGCAGACCCAGCCTGCGCTGCTGGCCGCCTCGGCAGCCATTTATCGCGTCTGGGAGCAGCAGGGCGGTAAAACGCCTGCGCTGATGGCAGGCCACAGCCTGGGTGAATATTCCGCGCTGGTTTGCGCCGGCGTAATCAACTTCGCCGATGCGGTTCGTCTGGTCGAGCTGCGCGGCAAACTGATGCAGGAAGCGGTGCCGGAAGGCACGGGCGCAATGTCTGCTATTATCGGTCTGGATGACGCCTCTATTGCGAAAGCCTGCGAAGAAGCGGCGCAGGGGCAGGTTGTCTCCCCGGTAAACTTCAACTCGCCAGGGCAGGTTGTTATCGCCGGTAATAAAGAAGCCGTAGAACGTGCGGGCGCGGCCTGTAAAACCGCGGGCGCCAAACGCGCGCTGCCGTTACCGGTAAGCGTGCCGTCCCACTGCGCGCTGATGAAGCCTGCGGCGGAAAAGTTAGCCGCGGCGCTGGAAAATATCACCTTCAACGCGCCGGCCGTACCGGTGGTGAATAACGTTGATGTGAAGTGCGAAACTTCTCCTGAGGCTATTCGTAGCGCGCTGGTACGCCAGCTCTACAGCCCGGTGCAGTGGACGAAGTCGGTAGAATTTATTGCAGCACAGGGCGTGACCCAGTTGCTGGAAGTCGGCCCGGGCAAAGTTCTGACTGGCCTGACGAAACGTATTGTTGACACCCTGAACGCAGCAGCCATCAATGAGCCTGCTTCTCTGTCAGCGGCGCTTGAGCAATAAAACGAGGAAGCCCATGAGTTTTGAAGGAAAAGTTGCGCTGGTAACCGGCGCAAGCCGTGGCATCGGCCGTGCAATCGCTGAGACCCTGGTGGCTCGCGGTGCGAAAGTTATCGGGACTGCGACCAGCGAAAGCGGCGCGCAGGCCATCAGCGACTATTTAGGCGCTAACGGTAAAGGTTTTATGCTGAATGTGACCGATCCGGCATCTATCGAGTCGGTATTAGGAAATATTCGCGCAGAATTTGGCGAAGTGGATATTCTGGTAAATAATGCCGGTATCACTCGCGATAACCTGTTAATGCGCATGAAAGATGACGAGTGGAACGATATCATCGAAACCAATCTGTCATCAGTATTCCGTCTGTCAAAAGCGGTAATGCGCGCTATGATGAAAAAGCGTCATGGTCGTATTATCACTATCGGTTCTGTGGTTGGTACCATGGGAAATGCTGGTCAGGCTAACTACGCTGCGGCGAAAGCAGGCCTGATTGGTTTCAGTAAATCGCTGGCGCGTGAAGTCGCGTCCCGCGGTATTACTGTAAACGTTGTTGCTCCGGGTTTTATTGAAACGGACATGACGCGTGCGCTCTCTGACGATCAGCGTGCGGGTATATTGGCGCAGGTTCCAGCGGGTCGCTTAGGTGACGCAAAAGAAATCGCCAGTGCAGTAGCATTTTTAGCTTCTGACGAGGCCGGGTACATCTCTGGTGAGACCCTGCACGTCAACGGCGGAATGTATATGGTTTAACCACGAATAAAATTATTTGCGTTATTTGGGCGAATGCCCGCAAAATAGCGTAAAATCGTGGTACGACCTGCCGGGATTTAGTTGCATCTTTTTCAACATTTTATACACTACGAAAACCATCGCGAAAGCGAGTTTTGATAGGAAATTTAAGAGTATGAGCACTATCGAAGAACGCGTTAAGAAAATCATTGGCGAACAACTGGGCGTTAAGCAGGAAGAAGTAATCAACTCCGCTTCCTTCGTTGAGGACCTGGGCGCTGATTCTCTTGACACCGTTGAGCTGGTAATGGCTCTGGAAGAAGAGTTTGATACTGAGATTCCGGACGAAGAAGCTGAGAAAATCACCACCGTTCAGGCTGCCATTGATTACATCAACGGTAACCAGGCGTAAGTGAACATCTCCAGGCGGTCACTCGACCGCCTGAGTTTTATCTAATTGTCCCACAAGTCCTATTTTTTCCCTCCCTGGAGGACAAACGTGTCTAAGCGTCGTGTAGTTGTGACCGGACTGGGCATGTTGTCTCCTGTCGGCAATACCGTAGAGTCTACCTGGAAAGCTCTCCTTGCCGGTCAGAGTGGCATCAGCCTGATCGACCATTTCGATACTACCGCCTATGCAACGAAATTTGCTGGCTTAGTAAAGGATTTTAACTGTGATGACATCATCTCGCGTAAAGAACAGCGCAAGATGGACGCCTTCATTCAATATGGAATTGTCGCTGGCCATCAAGCCATGCTGGATTCTGGGCTTGAAGTAACGGAAGAGAATGCAACCCGTATCGGCGCCGCTATCGGTTCTGGTATCGGTGGGCTGGGTCTTATCGAAGAGAACCACACCTCGCTGGTTAACGGTGGACCGCGTAAAATCAGTCCGTTCTTCGTACCGTCTACGATTGTGAATATGGTGGCAGGTCATCTGACCATTATGTTCGGCCTGCGCGGCCCGAGTATTTCCATTGCCACGGCCTGTACTTCCGGCGTGCATAACATCGGCCATGCAGCGCGCATCATCGCTTACGGCGATGCGGATGCTATGCTGGCCGGCGGTGCGGAAAAAGCCAGTACTCCGCTTGGCGTCGGTGGTTTTGGCGCGGCGCGTGCGCTTTCCACCCGCAACGATAATCCGCAGGCGGCAAGCCGCCCGTGGGATAAAGACCGTGACGGTTTTGTGCTCGGTGACGGCGCCGGCGTGATTATGCTCGAAGAGTATGAACATGCGAAAAAACGCGGCGCGAAGATCTACGCGGAAATCGTTGGGTTTGGTATGAGCAGCGATGCCTACCATATGACCTCTCCGCCGGATACCGGCGCCGGAGCGGCACTTGCGATGGAAAATGCGCTGCGTGATGCGGGCGTTACCCCAGGCCAGATCGGCTACGTCAACGCGCATGGCACTTCGACGCCTGCGGGTGACAAAGCCGAAACCCAGGCGGTGAAATCTATCTTTGGTGCGGACGCAAGCCGGGTTCTGGTGAGCTCCACTAAATCGATGACCGGTCACCTGCTGGGTGCCGCGGGTGCGGTAGAGTCTATCTACTCTATCCTTGCGCTGCGCGATCAGGCCGTTCCGCCAACCATCAACCTCGATAATCCTGACGAAGGCTGCGATCTGGACTTTGTTCCGCACGTTGCGCGCCAGGTTTCAGGGCTGGAATACACGCTGTGTAACTCCTTCGGCTTTGGTGGCACTAACGGTTCTCTGATCTTTAAGAAGATCTAAACCGTTCGCATAAAGGGCTCGCCTGCGGGCCCTTTATGTTTTTCCAATCCACGCTTCAGATTTCCTCTCTTGCTGCTTTCTCTTCGTGCTGGCACGCTGTTGCCATCAAACCCCGAGGAATCGCTATGTACTTAATCAATGGACAGTGGCAGACGACGCTCCCGGCAAACGACCGTGCGGTGCAGTTTGGCGACGGCTGCTTTACGACGGCGGCTGTCAGAAAGGGAAAGGTAAATTTTAGCGAGCAGCACCTTCGCCGTTTACGGCTTGCCTGCGAAAAGCTTTTGCTTCCCTTTAGCGAGTGGTCAAAGCTTGCCGATGAAATGCAGCAGCTTGCGATGAATGAAGAGCGGGCGGTCCTTAAAGTCATTATTAGCCGCGGCGCCGGTGGACGAGGGTACAGCGCGGCGAACTGTAATCAGCCTGCGCGTATTCTCAGCGTTTCTCCTTTTCCCGCATTTTACGACGACTGGCGCAACGACGGTATAAGTCTGGCCCTCAGTCCCGTTTGCCTTGGCGTAAATCCGCACCTTGCCGGCATCAAGCATCTCAACCGGCTCGAACAGGTGCTAATCCGTACGCATCTTGAACAGACTCCCGCTCAGGAGGCGCTGGTCCTTGACAGTGACGGGTGGCTTACGGAATGCTGTGCCGCTAATTTATTCTGGCGTAAGGGGAATGAGGTTTATACCCCCTGTGTCGATAGGGCGGGTGTTAACGGTACGATGCGTCAGCACATTATCGCCAGTCTGAAAAAGGCAGGCCGGCAGGTCAGGGAGGTGCGGGAGACGGTTGAAACGCTTGCGGCCGCCGACGAGCTGATTATCTGTAATGCGCTGATGCCGGTAGTGCCGGTTAGGCAGGCGGAGTCCTGGCGTTACGCTTCGCGCGAGCTTTATCATTTTTTAGCGCCACTTTGTGAGTAAACGATTACCGATGAAAAAAATGCTACGTTTCTTTGTGCTGTTGCTGGTGGTTCTGGGGATCGCTGCGGGCGTCGGGATGTGGAAAGTCCGCCAGCTGGCGAACAGCCACCTGACAATTAAGCAGGAAACGATTTTCACCCTGAAAGCGGGAACTGGCCGTCTCGCCCTCGGCAAGCAGCTTTATGAAGAGAAGCTGATAAACCGGCCTCGCGTGTTTCAGTGGCTGCTGAAGGTTAAGCCCGAGCTTGCCAGATTTAAAGCGGGCACCTACCGCCTTACTCCGCAGATGACCGTGCGCGATATGCTCAGGCTGCTGGCCAGCGGTAAAGAAGCCCAGTTCCCTATCCGTTTTGTGGAAGGCATGCGGCTGAGCGACTGGTTAGAACAGCTGCGTGAAGCGCCTTACATCAAACATACGCTGGCTGATGACAGCTACGCGACGGTGGCCGCGGCCCTCAAGCTTGAGCATCCTGACTGGACGGAAGGCTGGTTTTACCCGGATACCTGGCTTTATACCGCCAATACCACGGATGTGGCGCTGCTTAAGCGCGCCCATGAGCGCATGAAAAAAGCGGTTCAGGAAGCCTGGGACGGGAAAATCGACGGCCTGCCGTACAAAACGCAAAACGATTTTGTGACCATGGCCTCCATCGTTGAGAAGGAAACCGCCGTTGCCAGTGAACGCGACCGCGTCTCTTCGGTGTTTATCAATCGCCTGCGCATCGGCATGCGTTTACAAACGGATCCGACGGTGATTTACGGCATGGGCGATAGCTATAATGGTAAGCTGTCGCGCAAAGACCTTGAGACGCCGACGCCTTATAACACCTATGTGATAAGCGGCATGCCGCCGGGCCCGATTGCCATTCCGAGCGTGGCGTCGTTACAGGCCGCGGCGCATCCGGCGAAAACGCCCTACCTCTATTTTGTTGCCGACGGTAAAGGCGGACACACCTTTAATACCAACCTTGCCAGCCACAACCAGGCGGTGCAGGCGTATATCAAAGCACTGAAGGACAAGCATGGACAGTAAATTTATCGTCATCGAGGGGCTCGAAGGGGCAGGGAAAACCAACGCGCATAACGTCGTGGTTGCCACCTTGCAGGAGCTGGGCGTCACCGATCTGGTCTTCACGCGCGAGCCGGGCGGCACGCCGCTTGCGGAAAGGCTGCGCGAGCTCACGCTAAATAACAAAGGCATTGGCGACGAAGTGGTAACCGATAAAGCCGAAGTGCTGATGTTCTACGCCGCGCGGGTGCAGCTGGTTGAAACTGTTATCAAACCAGCTCTGGCACGCGGCTGCTGGGTGATCGGCGATCGTCATGACCTTTCGACCCAGGCCTATCAGGGCGGCGGTCGCTGTATCGATCGCGATCTGCTGATGGCGTTGCGAAACACCGTCTTAGGGGATTTCTATCCGGACCTGACGATTTATCTGGACGTCACGCCGGAGGTGGGTCTGACCCGCGCCCGCGCCCGCGGCGAGCTGGACCGCATCGAGCAGGAGTCTGTCGATTTCTTCAACCGTACCCGCGCCCGTTATCTGCAGCTTGCGGCGGCGGACAGCCGCATCAAAACCATTGACGCCACAGCGTCGCTGGAGGAAGTCTCCGCGGCGGTACGTCGCGCCATCGTTGAATGGTTTAAGGGTCTTAACTGATGAAATGGTATCCGTGGCTGCGTGGCCCGTTTGAGCAAATCCTTAGCCAGCATCAGGCCGGCCGCGGGCACCATGCGTTACTGCTTCACTCGCTGCCCGGCATGGGCGACGATGCGCTGATTTACGCCCTGTGCCGCTGGATAATGTGTCAGCGCCCGCAGGGTAATAAAAGCTGCGGACAGTGCCGCAGCTGCCAGCTGATGCAGGCCGGGAACCATCCGGACAGCTATGTTATCGAGCCTGAAAAGGGCAAAGCCAGCCTCGGCATCGACAGCATTCGTGAAATTACCGAAAAGCTTTACGGCCACGCCCAGCAGGGCGGGGCAAAGGTCGTCTGGCTGAAAGATGCAGGTCTGTTGACGGAAGCGGCAGCCAACGCGCTGCTTAAAACGCTCGAAGAGCCGCCGGCGAATACCTGGTTTTTCCTTGGCTGCGGTGAACCCGCGCGTTTACCCGCTACCTTGCGCAGCCGCTGCCTGTACTGGTATTTATCCCCGCCTGATGAAACCTTTGCTCTGGCCTGGCTTGCCCGTGAAAGCTCCTTTGACGCAGCCCAGCTGCGCGCCGCTTTACGTTTGAGTTCCGGCGCACCGGCAGCCGCGCTTGAACTGTTGCAGCCCGGCAACTGGAAACACCGTCAGGCTTTATGCGAGAAACTCGCTCAGGCCTGTGCTTCCCGCGACATGCTGGCGCTGTTGCCGGCGCTGAATCATGACGAGGCCGCCCGGCGCATCCACTGGCTTAGCTCCTTGCTGCTCGATGCGCTGAAATGGCAGCAGGGCGCGGGACAATGGCTGACCAATGATGATATGCAGCCGCTGGTGGCAACGCTTGCCGCCAGCGCCACGCCCGCCGTTTTGCAGGCGATGCTGCAAAGCTGGTTCACCTGCCGCGACTCGTTGCTGACGGTGGTGGGCGTAAACCGCGAGCTACTGATCACTGAACAACTGCTGACCTGGGAGCGATACATGCAACCGGGTGCTATTCTTCCTTCTCCACATCTTTAAGAGTATCTGTATGTTTCTGGTCGACTCACATTGCCATCTTGATGGCCTGGATTATCAGTCCCTGCATAAAAACGTCGATGACGTGCTGGAAAAAGCGGCGGCGAGAGACGTGAAGTTCTGCCTCGCCGTGGCCACTACCCTTGACGGCTACCGCGGGATGCGCGAACTGGTGGGCGAGCGCGACAACGTCGCCTTTTCCTGCGGCGTTCACCCGCTTAATCAGGATAAAGAGTACGACGTTGAAGAGCTGCGTCGGCTGGCGGCGGACCCTGGCGTTGTGGCGATGGGCGAAACGGGGCTGGATTACTTCTATACCCCTGAAACCAAGCCGCGCCAGCAGGAATCCTTCCGCAACCATATCCGCATTGGCCGCGAACTCAACAAGCCGGTGATCGTGCATACGCGCGACGCGCGCGCTGATACCCTGGCGATTCTGCACGATGAGAAAGTGACAGAATGTGGCGGGGTACTACACTGTTTTACAGAAGATCGGGAAACCGCGGGAAAGCTGCTGGATATGGGTTTTTATATCTCCTTTTCCGGCATTTTGACCTTCCGTAATGCGGATCAGCTGCGTGACGCCGCACGCTATGTTCCCCTCGACCGGCTACTGGTCGAAACCGATTCGCCTTACCTTGCGCCGGTCCCGCATCGGGGCAAGGAGAATCAACCGGCGATGACGCGCGATGTAGCAGAATACATGGCGGTACTGAAAGGTGTTTCGGTGGAAGAACTGGCCGTGGCGACCACAAAAAACTTTGCTGATTTATCCCACACCCCGCCTTCACGCCTGCGTTCTGCCTGATAATCCTCACTTATTTTAAAGCTCGTAATTAATCATGGAAGCGAGTAAAGTGCTCCGCCATAAAAAGGGCGGAGCAAGCCCTTTCTGAAACAATCAGACATGAGTTATGTAAATTAATGAAAGTTTTAGGACGGGCTCTCCTGGAAACGTGATAGCCGTCAAACAAAGTTTTCTCTATTTATTTTACTCTGCGTAATAAATAAAGGGCACTTAGATGTCCTGTTTATGGGCCGGCTCTCCCCCCGGTCCGATGCGCATAATGCGTAAAAAAAAGCACAAATACTCAGGAGCACTCTCTATTATGTTTAAGAATGCATTTGCTAACCTGCAAAAGGTGGGTAAATCGCTGATGTTGCCGGTATCCGTACTGCCTATCGCAGGTATCCTGCTGGGCGTCGGTTCTGCAAACTTCAGCTGGCTGCCAGCAGTGGTTTCTCACGTTATGGCGGAAGCGGGCGGTTCAGTTTTCGCCAACATGCCGCTGATTTTCGCCATCGGTGTCGCGCTGGGCTTCACCAATAACGACGGCGTTTCCGCGCTGGCCGCCGTGGTGGCTTACGGTATTATGGTGAAAACCATGGCCGTGGTTGCACCGCTGGTCCTGCATCTGCCTGCTGAAGAGATCGCGGCCAAACACCTTGCTGATACGGGTGTGTTGGGCGGTATCATCTCCGGTGCTATTGCAGCCTACATGTTCAACCGTTTCTATCGTATTAAGCTGCCTGAGTATCTGGGCTTCTTCGCCGGTAAGCGTTTCGTCCCGATCATCTCTGGTCTGGCTGCGATCTTCATCGGCGTTGTGCTGTCCTTTATCTGGCCGCCAATCGGTACGGCTATTCAGACCTTCTCTCAGTGGGCTGCTTACCAGAACCCGGTTGTTGCCTTCGGCATCTACGGCTTCGTAGAGCGCTGCCTGGTGCCGTTCGGTCTGCACCACATCTGGAACGTTCCATTCCAGATGCAGATTGGTGAATACACCAACGCCGCAGGTCAGGTGTTCCACGGCGATATCCCTCGTTACATGGCAGGCGACCCAACCGCGGGCAAACTGTCCGGTGGCTTCCTGTTCAAAATGTACGGTCTGCCGGCTGCAGCTATCGCTATCTGGCACTCGGCGAAACCTGAGAACCGTGCAAAAGTTGGCGGCATCATGATCTCCGCCGCGCTGACTTCGTTCCTGACCGGTATCACCGAGCCAATCGAATTCTCCTTCATGTTCGTGGCTCCAATCCTGTACGTTATCCACGCGGTGCTGGCAGGCCTGGCGTTCCCAATCTGTATCCTGCTGGGTATGCGTGACGGGACCTCCTTCTCACACGGTCTGATTGACTTCATCGTGCTGAGCGGTAACAGCAGCAAACTGTGGCTGTTCCCAATCATTGGTCTGTGCTACGCGGCTGTTTACTACACCGTGTTCCGCGTGCTGATCAAAGCGCTGGACCTGAAAACGCCGGGTCGTGAAGATGCAACTGCTGAAACCGGCGCGACGTCCACAAGCGAAATGGCACCGGCTCTGGTTAACGCCTTCGGCGGTAAAGAAAACATCACTAACCTTGACGCATGTATCACCCGTCTGCGTGTTAGCGTGGCCGACGTTTCTAAAGTCGACCAGTCTGGCCTGAAGAAACTGGGCGCGGCAGGTGTGGTGGTAGCTGGTTCAGGCGTTCAGGCCATTTTCGGGACTAAATCCGATAACCTGAAAACTGAAATGGATGAGTGGATCCGTAACAGCTAAGCCATGATTTGGGGAGACTAAGGCAGCCGAGAGGCTGCCTTTTTTAATGCCTTAAAACGGCCGATAAGCCATAAAAAAGGGGAGCCTGATGGCTCCCCTGAGATTTTTTACAGGCTATCAGAAACGATAGCTGGCGGTCACGCTAACGTTACGCGGCTCGCCGTAAACAATCGACCCCTCGACGTTGGTGTCATACGTTTTGTCGAGCAGGTTATTAATATTACCCTGCAAAGAGAAGTTTTTCGTAACCTCATAGCGGGTGAACAGATCAACCAGCGCGTAGCTGCCCTGCTCTGAACGCCATGCGCCGTATGCCGTCGTAACATCGCTGTAAACGCGGTTCTGCCAGTTTACCCCGCCGCCGACGGTCAGCTCGGGCACGGCCGGCAGACGATAGCTGGTGAACAGCTTCACGCTGGTGCGCGGCAGATTCGGATTAACCGCATTGCCCGCGTCGTCTTCCGCAACGTAGCGCGTGGCGCCGAAGGTCATCTGCCAGTTGTCGGTCAGCGCGCCGTTGATCTCAAACTCAACGCCTTTGCTTACCGTGCCATCCACGCCTTTATAGGCGGTATCGGTCGAGCCGGAAATGATTTGGCCGGTGCTCTGAGCCACGTTGTCCTGCTCAATGCGGAATACGGACAGCGTGGTGGTCAGGCGGCTGTTCATCCAGTCAGATTTCAGTCCCACCTCGTAGTTATTACCGGTAATCGGCGCGAGGTATTTACCCGTGCTGTCACGGTATTCCTGCGGTTGGAAAATAGAGGTATAGCTGGCGTAGGCAGACCAGTTATCGTCGATGTCATAGACCAGCCCCGCATAAGGCGTAGTGTGGTTTTTTTCCATGCTGTAGGTCAGGGTATCGACACGCCAGTTGGTATAGCGCGCGCCGAGGATAAGATGTAAAGGATCGGCCAGAGAGAGACGGGTCGCAGCATACAGCGACTTCATGTGCTTTCTGTCATCCTGGGCAATGGTCTGCTCGCCCCAGTTGGTTTCCGGGAAATTGCCGTCATAGTCGTAGAAGCTGCCCAGTTCGCCCGGGAAGACGTTCGCCCAGGTATTGAAATAACGGTTCGTCTGCTTGCTGTAGCTGGTGCCGACCATCAGATTATGCTGGCGACCGAAAAGGTCATAGCCGCCGTCAGCGAAGAGATCTAACGCGTCCACTTTACGCTTACCGCTATTCCAGCCCGTGCCGCCGACATAGTCAAAACCAGGACCATAGCTGCCGTACGGGCCAACCAGCATGCCCGTCTCTTTATTCACCAGCGCATCCAGGTACATTGTTTTACTGTCGAATTTGGCTTCGGTATGGGTCGCGTTCAGCGTCGCCTGCCAGGTTTCGGCAAAACGCTGTGTAAGGGTCATAAAGACTTTATTGAATTCTTTATCGTTATAGGCCCAGTCCGGCGCCGTACTGTGGGCGCGATCGTAATGTTTTTTGCTGCCGTCGGTATTCCAGCGCGGCAGGCCGCCCCAGGTTGGACTGTTCACGTCGATACGCTGATACTCATAGCCCGCTGACAGGGTGGTAGTCTCCCCCAGATCGGTATCAAGGATGCCGGAGAAGAAGGTCTTCTCGCTGTTGTAACGATCAAGCCATGAGTCATTATTCTGATAACCCGCCACGATTCGGGCGCGTACCTTGCCGTCTTCGGTCAGCGGGCTCTGTAAATCAGCGACGTAGCGTTCTTTATTCCAGCTGCCGTACTCCGCGGAAAGATCGCCCTTAAACTCACGGCTGGTGGCATGTTTGCGAACCATATTGATAGCTGCTGAAGGGTTGCCCGCGCCGGTCATTAAGCCGTTTGCGCCGCGAACCACTTCTACGCGATCGAAAAGCGCCGTATCAGACAGGGCATCGCCGAGGTTCCAGCGGGACTCAAAGTAGGTTGGAATGCCGTCAACCATGTAGTTATCAATCTGAAAACCACGTGAATAATAAAGGCTGCGATCGGAGTCAGCGCTGCTTTTGCTAATCCCGAGCGTGTTATCCATGACGTCGCCCAGGGTATGTAGCTGCTGATCTTCCATGCGCTGCTGGCTGACGATAGTGACAGACTGCGGGATGTCCCGCTGGGTCATGTTCATTTTGGTGCCGGCTGTGGTGGTCTTTACGCTGTAATCCTGCTCTTCCGCGGTGGTTACGCCAGCGTCAGCCGTGGTTCCCTCGACGATCAGCGTATCTTCCGCGTTAGCTGTTGCAGCAAAGCCTGCGGCTGGTGTCAGAGCAAAAGCGATACAAACAGCCAGCAAAGAAGGCGCGACCGGCCGCTGAGCATTCCTGGCGTGAATGGATAAAGACATCATGAACCCTTAATCAAGATTTTGAAGTTAAGCCCCGGTGCCAAAAATATCCGCCTGCCGGGTGCGTTTTTGTTTTTCTGTGAGGAAATTGCGCATGAAAATGCAAATGAGAAATATACGCATTAGGATTGACGGTGTAAATATATGTTACATCAATGCATGAAATATGAATTTGGCCGCCGCGCCATGGGAAGAGGCGAGGGAACGGTTAGTTGAGCAGCAGCCAGGGGCCGTAAGGCAAAGAAATGAAGGGTTAAGGTTGAAAGAGCAGGAGTAAGTCGCTCATACTCTTACGCTATATCGCACGGCCAAATTTGTTGGGCCCTGCGCTACGCCAGCAGCTTACGCCACTAACTACGAAAAAAGGTAAACGTCATGGCCGAAGAAACTATTTTCAGTAAAATCATACGCCGCGAAATCCCGGCCGATATCGTTTATCAGGACGAGCTGGTCACGGCCTTTCGCGATATCTCTCCCCAGGCGCCTACCCATATCCTTATCGTTCCCAACGTGCTTATCCCGACGGTAAACCACGTCACCGCTGAGCATGAGCAGGCGCTGGGACGCATGCTTACGGCGGCGGCGAAGATTGCCG
>NZ_RCAA01000043.1:51065-63892 GCF_003628475.1 Enterobacter sp. R1(2018)
ATATCCATATGCACCTGCTGGGTGGACGCGCGCTCGGGCCGATGCTGACCCATAAGGGATAAAGCGATGAAACGGAGCCCTCGCTTATTGCTGCTGGCGGTCGCGCTGCTGGCGGGCTGTAGTTCCCGTCCCGCGATTCCGGTGAACGAACAGCAGTCGCTGGTGATGGAGTCATCGGTGCTGGCCGGCGGGATTAGCGCAGAAAAACCAGATATTTCATCAATTGATGGCGCCACCGTCTCTCAATCTGAGCTATATAATGAGCGAAGCGTTCCGGTTACGGTCAACTATCGTTTCTACTGGTACGACGCAAAAGGGCTGGAGATCCATCCGCTCGAAAAACCACGTTCAGTCACGATACCGGCAAAATCTTTATTAACGGTATCTTCCACGGCCGGTTATCCGGATGCGCGTAAAGTGCGTCTTTATCTCTCTTTATAAGGGGTGAATTTTGATTAGGGGAATCCATCGTTATCTGGCGGTCGCCGTAGCGGCGATGATTTTGTCCGGCTGTATCAACCGTGGCGGCGAGCAGCCGGCGCCGGTTGAAGAGGTCAAGCCGGGCGCCACTCAGCCAGCACAGCCTGAGCCGACGGTTCCGTCAGTACCAACGGTACCGACGCAGCCGGGCCCAATTACCCAGCCGGAGCCAACCATTCCTGCAACGCCGAAAGTACGCACCTACGACTGGGGTAGCGCGATGCAGCCTCTGGTCGGCCAGATGCTGCAGGCTGAAGGCGTGACGCCGGGCGGCGTGCTGCTGGTGGACAGCGTGAATAACCGCACCAACGGCTCGCTGGATGCCAGCAAAGCAACGGAGGCCCTGCGCGGTGCGCTTGCCAACAACAGCAAATTTACGCTGGTTTCCGCTCAGCAACTGTCGGTTGCCAAACAGCAGCTGGGCCTGTCGCCGCAGGACAGCCTGGGCTCGCGTAGCAAAGCTATCGGCATCGCGCGTAACGTAGGCGCGCAGTATGTGCTGTACAGCAACGCCAGCGGCAACGTACGTTCGCCAACGGTCAAAATGCAGCTGATGCTGGTGCAAACCGGCGAAATTATCTGGTCGGGCAGCGGTGCGGTACAGCAAACCCAGTAACGCTTCGCTGCAGAAAGTCATTGCGCATTATCTTCCGGCGGCTCAGGCCGCCGGTTGCTTTTCTGCGCTGGAAGGATTGAGCGGCGGCAGCCTGCGTTTCAAAGTCGATGAGCGGGAATATGTCGCCCGCCATCAGCTGCAATCAGCGATGCCTGGCGTTTCGCTAAGGCGGCAGTATCGCGCCCTGAAGCGCCTGCCTGCGGGTATTGGACCGGCGCCGGTTTGTCTGGCTGATGGCTGGCTTATCGTGGAGTGGCTTGCAGGCGAGGTTAAGCCTGAAGCTGCTCCCCACTACGCGCTCGGCTGCTTGCTATATCGTCTGCATCATCAGCGCCGCTTCGGCTGGCGAATCAGCCTGTTACCGCTGCTTGAGTTTTACTGGCAGAATGCCGCTCCGACGCGCAGAAGCCCGGACTGGCTACGCCGTTTAAAGAGCATGAAGCGCCGCGGCGAGCCGGCCCCTTTACGGCTTGCGCCTTTGCATATGGACGTTCATGCCGGCAACCTTGTTTACCAGCGCGATGAAATCAAACTCATCGACTGGGAATATGCGGGCGACGGCGATATCGCCCTGGAGCTGGCGGCGGTTGCTGCAAATAACATTGACGGTGACGAACTGGTGCGCGCCTACGCAGGCTTGAGCAATATCGATCCCGAAACGCTGCAGCGGCAGGTCATTCGCTGGCGGCCATGGGTTATGATGCTGATGGCGTCGTGGTACGAATGCCGCTGGCGGCAAACGCAGGACAAAACATTTTTAACGCTGGCAGACGAGGCCTGGAGCCTGCTGCGGGCGACGAACCAATAAAGAGAGGTAGATGTGGGCCCGGTAATGTTGGATGTGGCAGGCTTTGAGCTGGATGCCGAAGAGCGTGAGATTTTGCAGCACCCGCTGGTGGGCGGGCTGATACTTTTCACCCGCAACTATCACGATCCCGAGCAGCTCCGCGAGCTTGTCCGTCAAATACGCGCCGCCTCGCGCAACCGGCTGGTGGTGGCCGTCGATCAGGAAGGCGGACGCGTGCAGCGTTTTCGTGAAGGATTCACCCGCCTGCCGGCGGCGCAGTCTTTTGCGGCGCTGTATGGCCTTGAGAAAGGCGGCGAGCTGGCCCATGAAGCAGGCTGGCTGATGGCAAGCGAAATGATCGCCATGGATATCGATATTAGCTTTGCGCCGGTGCTGGATATCGGCCATATCAGCGCGGCGATCGGCGAGCGTTCCTATCATGAAGATCCAGACAAAGCGCTGGCGCTGGCGACGCGCTTTATCGACGGCATGCACGCAGCGGGCATGAAAACGACCGGCAAGCATTTTCCAGGCCACGGCGCGGTCACGGCTGATTCCCACAAAGAAACACCGCGCGATGAGCGCGAAGAAGCCATTATCCGCCAGCACGACATGCAAATTTTCCGCTCGCTGATCTCCGCTAACAAACTTGATGCCATCATGCCGGCACACGTGATCTACGCCGATGTCGATCCTCGCCCGGCAAGCGGTTCTCCGCACTGGTTAAAAACCGTACTGCGCGACGAATTAGGATTTGAAGGGGTGATTTTCTCGGACGATCTGTCGATGGAAGGCGCGGCGATTATGGGCAGTTACGCTGAACGCGGCCAGGCGTCGCTGGACGCAGGTTGCGATATGATCCTCGTCTGCAATAATCGTAAGGGCGCCGTGAGCGTGTTGGATAACCTGTCTGCGGTCAAAGCAGACCGTGTTGCGGGTTTGTATCATAAAGGTTCATTTACCCGTCAGGAGCTGATGGCTTCCGAGCGCTGGAAGCAGGCTAATCAGCAGCTCGAGGCGCTGCATGAACGCTGGCAGGCCCACAAGGCGGGACTTTAACCCTCAGGCCGGAAGGTCTGTTTTCGCGGTGAGGATGCAATGATTATCTATCTACACGGTTTTGACTCTAACAGTCCCGGTAACCATGAAAAGGTGCTGCAGCTTCAGTTTATCGACCCGGACGTGCGGCTTATCAGCTACAGCACGCGGCACCCGAAGCATGACATGCAGCACCTGCTCAAAGAGGTGGACAAGATGCTGCAGCTTAGCGATGACGAACGTCCGCTGATTTGCGGAGTGGGGCTGGGCGGCTACTGGGCCGAACGCATCGGCTTTCTGTGCGACATCCGCCAGGTGATCTTTAACCCGAATCTGTTCCCGCAGGAGAACATGGAAGGAAAAATCGATCGCCCGGAAGAATACGCGGATATCGCTACCAAATGCGTGCAAAACTTTCGTGAGAAAAATCGCGACCGCTGTCTGGCCATCCTGTCTCGTCAGGACGAAGCGCTGAATAGCAAGCGCTCCGCTGAGACGTTGCACCCTTACTATGAAATTATCTGGGACGGCGAGCAGACCCACAAGTTTAAAAATATTTCCCCGCATCTTCAACGCATTAAAGCTTTTAAAACGCTGGGTTAACTACCCGGCAGGCGGTTTAAAAAATCTCCGGGCCAGCGTTTGCTGGCCTTTTTTGTTTATCTTTTCGGCATAAAATTTGATGCATATCAATTTTGGTATGACCAATGCACCCTTCGTGTTATTCTTTGGTCACATTAGTGAAATGCTTTACGCAACTTGTTGTTAATTAAAAGCTATTTGGATAACTTTTAGTTAACAATTGGTTAATATTTTAAGGGGGTCACTTTGACTACGCCATTAAGAAAGATTGTCATTGTAGGTGGTGGTGCCGGCGGACTTGAACTGGCTACGCAGTTAGGGAAAAAACTGGGCCGTGGCAAAAAAGCGAAAATTACCCTGGTCGACCGCAACCATAGCCATCTGTGGAAACCTCTGTTGCATGAAGTCGCAACCGGTTCCCTCGATGAGGGCGTGGACGCGCTGAGCTATCTGGCGCACGCGCGCAACCACCATTTCCAGTTCCAGCTGGGCTCGGTGGTTGATATCAATCGCGAAGGCAAGACCCTCACGCTTGCAGAGCTGCGCGATGAGAAAGGCGAGCTGCTGGTGCCGGAACGTAAAATCCCGTACGACACCCTGGTGATGGCGCTGGGCAGCACCTCTAACGACTTCAACACGCCAGGCGTAAAAGAGAACTGCATCTTCCTCGATAATCCGCACCAGGCGCGTCGTTTCCATTCGGAAATGCTCAACCTGTTCCTGAAGTATTCCGCAAACCTGGGCGCCAGCGGCAAAGTTAATATCGCAATCGTCGGCGGCGGCGCAACGGGCGTCGAACTGTCTGCGGAGCTGCACAATGCCGTGAAACAGCTGCACAGCTACGGCTACAAAGGGCTGACCAACGAAGCGCTGAACGTCACGCTGGTGGAAGCGGGTGAACGTATCCTGCCTGCGCTGCCGCCGCGTATTTCCGCCGCGGCCCATAGCGAGCTGACCAAGCTTGGTGTGCGCGTATTAACCCAGACGATGGTGACCTCCGCCGACGCCGGCGGCCTGAACACTAAAGACGGCGAGTATATCGCGGCGGACCTGATGGTTTGGGCTGCGGGCATCAAAGCGCCGGATTTTATGAAAGATATCGGCGGGCTTGAAACCAACCGTATCAATCAGCTGGTAACCGAGCCTACGCTGCAAACCACCCGCGACCCTGACATTTATGCGATCGGCGACTGCGCATCCTGCGCCCGCCCGGAAGGCGGTTTTGTGCCTCCGCGCGCTCAGGCCGCGCACCAGATGGCTTCTCTCGCGCTGGCGAATATTATTGCGCAGATGAAAGATAAGCCGCTGAAGCCTTACGTTTATAAAGATCACGGCTCGCTGGTTTCCCTGTCTAAATTCTCCACCGTCGGCAGCCTGATGGGCAACCTGATGCGTGGTTCAATGATGGTGGAAGGGCGTATGGCGCGCTTTGTGTATATCTCTTTGTACCGTATGCACCAGGTGGCGCTGCACGGCTATTTCAAAACCGGCCTGATGATGCTGGTGGGCAGTATCAACCGGGTGATTCGTCCGCGTCTGAAGCTGCACTGATTTCATCTTTTCCCTGAAACCCGGCTCCGCGCCGGGTTTTTTTATGCCGGCAATACCCGGCAAAAGGCAGCCGAAACTTTTAGCGCTTAGGAGTTCTCTTAAAGCCTTTAATTTCAGGAATAAAGCGGCGCTTTTAATCCTTTGTCTGATTTGTTACCGAAGGTAATTGGTTGCAAAATTATCGGTAATTACACAGTCAGGAGGATGTCCTGTGAATAAATCAATGTTAGCGGGTATAGGTATTGGCGTGGCCGCAGCACTTGGTGTTGCCGCGGTCGCAAGTATGAACGTATTCGACCGGGGTCCACAGTATGCACAGGTGGTGTCTGCGACGCCAATCAAGGAAACGATAAAAACGCCGCGTAAAGAGTGCCGCAACGTGGCCGTCACGCACCGTGCCCCGGTACAGGATGAAAACCGCATTGTAGGTTCAGCGCTGGGCGCGGTAGCGGGCGGCGTCATCGGCCATCAGTTTGGCGGCGGACGCGGTAGAGACGTGGCCACCGTCGTAGGCGCGCTGGGCGGCGGCTATGCCGGCAACCAGGTGCAGGGCGCCATGCAGGATCGCGATACCTACACCACGACCCAGCAGCGCTGCAAAACCGTTTACGACAAATCGGAAAAAATGCTCGGTTACGACGTAACCTACCGCATCGGCGATCAGCAGGGAAAAATCCGCATGGATAAAGATCCCGGCACGCAGATCCCGCTGGATGGCAACGGTCAGCTGGTGTTAAACAAGATCTGATTATTCGATATACGGCGGGCCAGCGGCCCGCCGGCAATATTAATGCTTTCCGCGCAGCTGCTGCTGTATCTCCAGCAGCGCCTTAACTTCTGCTATACGACGACGAGCCAGCGCCGGAACGGCCGTAGGCTTACTCGTCAACATTCGCTCAGCGCCTAAAACCACCTCTCCTAAACAGCGATCGTAAAGCGGGCCGGAAACGATCTGCTGGCGGCTGTCGTTAGCGTTAAGCACCTCTACCACTTCATCAAGACCGCGACGATCGACGTTAACGATCCGGCCGTTCTGCAGATAGATTTTCATGCCTTTTTGCCCGCCCGCGGGCCCGGCATATTTATTAAGGGCGAGGGTGAAAGGAATATCGCTTATCGTTCCACGCAATAAGGCGTCGCCTTCCGCGGTCGTGAAATCTCCCGGCTGGATGTTGTTTCCCAGGCGATCGCGCGCATGCACAAGTTCAATGGTCAGCTTTTCATTGCCGCCAAGACGGTGAACGGTTTCACGCATCATCGCCAGCACGTGCGTACCAATATCGACAATAACGCCGTCCGGATGGCGAAGCTGCCGGGTATCCGCTTCGCCGGTGGCAAAATTCAGCGCCACGGGTTCGCCCGCCGCGTTAAATCCGCTTGGTTCCAGCAAAAAGCCTTCGATGCGTTCGATCTCGTCGACGTTTTTTATAAACCGCGCGGCGTCGGTGCGAACCATCCAGTGATCGAGCGCCAGCACTCGCGAGGCGGTGTCCGGATCTTCCAGCCATGCTGCAAGCTCGGCTAGCTGTTCAAGCGTCGCGGCGATGGGTTTTTCAACGATAATTTGCGGAATTTGGCTCTTTAATACTCTTTCGAGGACCGGTAAATGGAGCAGGGAAGGCGTGGTGATCATCACCACATCTAAAGGGAGCGCCAGCAGCTGCGCAAGCGAGTCACAGGGCGTAATACCTGCCAGACGGCGTGCGGGATTCGGGTCAAAGCCGTAGCAGCGCAGCTCAGGCAGAGAAAGACGTGAGAATGCCGGAAGATAAGCGGTTTGCACCACCGCGCCTGTACCAATCAGTCCAACCAACATAGGATTCCCTTGCGATAAATAAGCGTAAATAGCAGGCCTACTTTTTAAAACAGTATCGCAATCGGGTCGAGCGTGAATATGTATGCAGCGGTAAACGTGCGGGCCGGCCGTCAAAGCTGGCCCGCACGACGACTCAGAACAGTAGCGAGTAATTCACGCCATAGGTACGGCCGCGGCCTTTGTACTCATAGAGAGAAGGGCTGCCGTAGGTTGGGCTATAGAGCAGCGGCGCGCGCTGGCCCCAGACGGTGGTGTAATCTTTATCCAGCAGGTTCTCAACGCTGAAGCTCAGCTTGCCGACCGGTAGCGCATAGCTGCCGATGAAATCAACGGTGTTGTAGCCGTCGATTTTATTGCCGCCCGCGTCGCTAAGATCGAATGACTGGCTGGTCTGAACGCGCAGGCTCCACGGATCCGGCGCCCAGCCGACATAGGCGGTGGCCTTCGATGGGCTGGCGTAAATCACATCCCACTTCTGCCATTTGCCGTCGACTTTGGTTTCGGATTTCAGCACGTTAAAGTTCACGCCCGTACTCCAGGCGGTGTCCGGGATAAAGTAATCCACCGCGCCTTCCACGCCGTAAATGCGACGTTTGTCATCCTGAACGTTGATCGTCATATCGGTGCGGTTAATGGCGATGGATTTATCCGACAGCGAATAGTACGCCGCAATCTGACCGCGTAAATTATCACCGGTATAGCGCCAGCCAAGCTCATAAGAGTCGACCTTAATCCCTGCAGCTTCGACTGGCCAACGTTTACGCTGTTAACCAGCTGATAATGTCCGTTCACCAGGCGATAGGTTCCGTTGCCGTAGTACTTGCCCGGATCCGGCAGTTCCACTCCCTGAGAGAAGTTGAACCACGCCTGCTGACGTTCGGTAATATGCATCAGCAGGCCCGCGTTGAATAACGCATTGTCATAGTCGGTGCTGCCGCCGGGAATGGCGTCGGCGGAACTGGCCAGTCCGTTAGCAATGCCCTGCTGCTGGCTGTAACCGACAAAATCGTCGATTTTGTTTTCCGTCCACTGGTAACGCACGCCGCCGCTTAAGGTAAAGACGTCGTTAATGTCATAGCTTGACTGCAGGAAAGGCGCCAGATTGGTAATGGAGTAGCCCGGATAACGTCCGGTGGTGTAGATGCGCTGGTTATTCAGCCCGCCGGAGGCATTCGCTTTCGCCAAATCAAAGAACATCTGGTTCGAGGTAAAGCGTTCATGGTCTGCGTCCACGCCGTAAGTCAGCTGCAGGCCGTCGAGCGGCTCGCTGTTAAGCGTGAGCTTCGCGCCGTACTGATCGGTATCCTGCTTTGAGGCAGAAAAGCTCGATACCCGGTTCCCTGAAAGCGTCGGGAAGGGATAGAAGGTCAGGGATTCATCGCGATAATAGACCTGGCCGACCAGCTCCTGGCCCAGGAAATCAGTATTGGAATACTGCAGGCTTATGAGGTTGCGCTCGGTGCCGGGAATGCGGTCAGAGTTTAACCTGTTGCTGACGTAAGCGTTGCCGTTGCCGGTGACCGCGGAGAAATTCTCGCCAAGGTTCAGGCCGTAGTCGTCATCGCCCTGGCTTTTGTAATGCTGCGTCACCAGCTGCAGCTGCTGGTTGTCATCGATATTGATGGTGCCGGTGCCCATCACGTCAAGGCGGTCGGAGTATTGCAGGCCCGTTTGCGTATTATCCAGCAGCGTCCGATCGCCGTTGCCGTCAAACCAGCCGCCGAATTTCTGATAGGCCACGGACAGGCGGCCGGAAGCGCGATCATTGCCGCCAGAAATGGCGCTGGCGACGCGTTCATCGCGATCTTTGCTGCTGTTAAAGCCCGATTTTAGGCCGGTTTCAAATTCGAGCTGCGTATCTGACTGGCCTTTTTTGGTGACGATATTGATAAGGCCGCCGGTGCTGCCGCCGCCGTACAGGGCGGTTGAGCCGGAAATGACTTCAATGTGTTCGATATTGAACGGGTCGATGGAATCCAGCTGGCGGCTGTCGGTACGCGAAGAGTTAAGGCGTACGCCGTCGACCAGCACCACAATTGAACGGCCGCGCATATTCATGCCGTAGTTGGTGCGGCTTTGGCTGCTGACGTCCAGGCCGGGTATCAGCTGGGCAAGGGCGTCTTTCAGCTCTTTGCCACCCTGTACCTGCTGTTCAAGCTCGCTGCCTTCAATAACCCAGCTGGTCTGCGCCATTTCGGCGACGGTGCGGTGGGTACGGTTGGCGGAGACCACCATGCTCTCTTCGCCGGTTTGCTGCGCAACGGCCGGCGCCATTATGGCAAGGAGCAGCGGATTAAGCGCCCAGAGCGTCTTGCGACTCTTCATTGTCATCATCCCTTAAATGGAAATAAAAAGTGTGATTGTGTTGCAAAATATTTTCGCGACGAGCAGGATTTTGCCGATAACGTTTCTCATTATCAATCGCAATTGCTACTCTTTACGTAATTAACTTAATGAATAATCACGTTATTTATGTGGTTTTAGCGCTGAGGAGTTGATATGGCTGGCGTACAGGGATATCGGTTGTTCAACGTCAGGCTCGCGCGCAGGACGTCAGTTTCCCCTTCTCTATTGAGCCTTGTGTTCAGCGGGCCGGAGGTGGCGCAAATGAAATGCGACTCCCCGGATCAGCGGATCAAAATACTTTTCCCGTCCGAGGACGGCACGCCATCGGCTTTGCCGTCAGAAGGGCAGTGGTATCAGCTGGTGCAGGCAATGCCGAAGGAAAAACGTCCTGTCGTGCGGACCTATACGCTGCGCCACGTCGATCGCGAGCGCAAAGAAGTGACGGTTGAATTTGTCAGCCACGGTAGCGAAGGACCCGCGTCGGCATGGGCCATTGCCGCCCGGCCGGGGGACGCTTTGCAGATAGTGGCGCCCAACGCGCGGTATCCAGCAGACAGCGGCGGCTACGAATGGACGCCGCCGGCAGGATTAAAACAGGCGCTGATTATCGCCGACGAAACCGCATTGCCCGCCGCCCGCGGTATTCTGGAGCTGCTTGCGAGTCAGCAAAACCCACCGCAGGTGCAGGCTTTCTTTGAAGTGCCGGAAGCCGGGGACTGTATCGATCTGAGCGCTTTCCCGTTTGCCGAAGTTATCTGGCTGCCGCGCAAACCGCTTAACTCGGCGCACGGCGAACGCCTG
This sequence comes from Enterobacter sp. R1(2018), assembly GCF_003628475.1. Classification (GTDB taxonomy): domain Bacteria; phylum Pseudomonadota; class Gammaproteobacteria; order Enterobacterales; family Enterobacteriaceae; genus Dryocola. The sequence continues at coordinate 61,083 of NZ_RCAA01000043.1, forward strand.
CTTTCTGCCGTGCAGCAACAGGCGCGCACCCCGCAGCCAGGCGAAAGCCGTGAAGATATCAATGAGGAAGCGGAAGGCGAACTGCTGTGGGATAAGGCGACGAGCGAAGACTGCGAGTTCTACGGGTGGGTGGCGGCAGAATCATCGGTGGTGAAAATGCTGCGACGCTATTTAACGGGCGAACGCGGAGTGCGCCATAACACCATCAATTTTATGGCCTACTGGAGCAAAGGCCGCCAAAGGTAACCGGGAAAATAAAGGCGGATAAGCTCACGCTCTCCGCCCTGGATGCCCACTTAGCCTTTCTTGAGCTCGGGCCACAGTCTGAGGGTGGTTTTGACCACGCTCAGCAAATCTTCGTAGCTTGCGTTCTCACGGGCGCTGACCGACATCCCCTGAATGATGCAGCACAGATATTTTGCGAGCGCGCGCGCATCGCTATCCGCCGGGATTTCGCCCTTTTGCTGTCTGTGCTTCAGGAAGCGCACCAGCGTCTCTTCCTGCATGGCATGGCGGGCCTTGATGGTGGTTGCGATATCGTCGGAAGAGGCAGCCAGCACCGATGAAGTGCAGATGATAAAGCAGCCCGACGGGGTGTCTTTATCGGTAAAGCGCTTCGCCACCGTATAGAGATAATCCTCAAGCGCTTCTTCAAGCGTACGATCTTCGCAGAATAAACATGCCTCGTGCTTTTCTGCAAAACGGGCAATGTAGTGGTCGAGCACGGCCCGGAACAGCCCCTCCTTATTGGTGAATTCCGCATAGAGCGTAGGCGCTTTTGCGCCGGTTGCTTCCACCAGATGCGCCATCGAGGTCGCTTCATAGCCATGCTGCCAGAACAAAGCCATGGCCTTGTCGAGTGCTGCTTCCCTGTCGAACACCTTCGGTCGGCCACGGCTTTTTTTGATGATGCTTGCGTCAGTAGACATATTTGCCGTTTAACCTTTGTCTGTTTAGTGAGCGATCATTATAAAAACTATCTTCTCCGGTAGCCAGCGGCTTCTGCCTAAAAATAAATTTTTCATATGATGATGAAAAATAATGCTTTTCTAAATTAGTTAATAATCATTATAAAATAGTGTTGACGCGTGATGCAGATCACGTTTATGATTTATGTATCGATCGTTAACTAATTAGGTTAACGGCATCTAAACACCTGCTGAAGGCATCTACCATGAAAAACGTAAAAACGCTTATCGCTGCTGCTCTGCTGAGTTCAGTTTCATTCGCAAGCCTTGCGGCTGTAGAAGTACAGGCAAGCCCTGCCGACCAACAGAAAGTCGGCACCATCAGTGCAAACGCCGGAACTAACCTGGGCTCGCTGGAAGATCAGCTGGCGGCTAAAGCTGATGAGATGGGCGCTAAATCGTTCCGTATCACTTCCGTAACCGGTCCGAACACGCTGCACGGCACCGCTGTTATCTACAAATAACAGCACGGGCGTAACCCTCAACGCGCCTGACCCTCCTATGCCACGCCATAAAAGCCCTTGTCGAAAGGCAGGACCTTAAAAAAGCAAAAGCACCGACGACATTCTCGTTCGGTGCTTTTGCTTTTTATGGCCTCTTCATCAGACCGGCTTGCGCTGTGTAGAGGTATTCCGCAGGCGGCTTATGCTGAAGGCGATAGCTATCAGGGTTGCGGCCGCGGCCGCCCACAGGCTTAAACGCATCGCCAGATCCTGCTGAAGGACGTTTTTCAGCGCGGGCTGCGCCATCAGCGATAAAATCACCCCCACGAAAGCCGTGCCCAGGCACTGGCCGAAGGTTCGCACTATCGCCAGCACGCCTGAAGCATACCCGCTGTGTTCGCGGGCAACGTTTGACAGCATTTCACGATTGTTCGGGCTTTGAAAGCAGCCGAAACCAATGCCGCACAGCAGGCTGCGCGCGCCGACATCCCACGTCTGCGCGTGTTCAGGAAGCTGCGCCAGCAAAACCAGCCCGCAGGCGAACAGGCACAGCCCGACGGTTGAAATGATCGCCGGCGAATAGCGATCGGCCAGCCGTCCCGCGTGCGGCGCGACAAGGACTATTCCCGCCGGCCAGGGCAGAAACAGCAGCGCTGAAGCGAAGACGCTGTATCCGTAAACGCTCTGGAACAGGAAGGGCAGCGCCACGAAGGTCATTCCCTGGCTGACAAAGGAGGCCAGCGAGGTTAGCGCCGCCAGTGAAAAGCGGGCGGAGCGGAATATTTCCAGCGGCAGAAGAGGGTTTGCGGCGCGGCGCTGACAGCGGATAAACATCCCGCCGGCGATAAGCGCGACGATCCCATAAGCCATGGCCGCAGCCAGCGTCGAAGATACGGCTTCCCGGCTCCCCGACTGCGAAAACGCGTTGGCGGCGAGAATCAGCCCGCCCAGCATAACGGCCGATAAGCTAGCGCCGGCGAAATCGAAAGGTTTATTTACCGCCTCAGACCTGCCGGGAATGGCCCGCAGGGCGAGCGCCATAGCGATAGCGCCCAGCGGAACGTTGATGACAAAAAGCCATTGCCAGCTTAAAGCGGACAGCATAGTACCGCCCAGCACGGGCGCTATGGCGGTGCTGGCGGCAATCAGCAGGGCGTTCAGACCCAGAATGCGTCCCAGCAGACGGCTGGGAAAAACCGTGCGCAGAATGGCCGGGGCAATACTCAGGGTTGCCGCTCCGCCGATGCCCTGCAACAGGCGCATGCCGGTCAGGGCCGCAAGCGAAGAGGAGAGGGCGCAGCCGAGAGAAGACAGCGTGAAGAGGCCAAGCCCAAGCGCAAAAAGCGTGCGAAAGCCCAGCCGGGCGGCGAGCGCGGCGAATATCGCAAGCGTCATCGCC
>NZ_RCAA01000043.1:63939-65698 GCF_003628475.1 Enterobacter sp. R1(2018)
GACCCAGACCGCCGCCGACGGGGAAACATTCAGTGAACGGGCGATCTGCGGCAAGGCGATATTGACCACGGAGCCGTCGAAAACGCCCATCGCGGTGACGGTCATGACGGCCGCCATAGCAAAGGCTCGTTCACGGCCGGGAAGCCCGTCGTCGCCCGGTTTGCTGGAGAAAAGTTCCATTATAGATGTCCTCAGCCATCGCGCCCGGCGGGGGAAGATAGCCTGCAGTAAGTGAATATAGTCGGTCCGGGGAATATACTCATGGGACAGATAAGGCGGAAGGCGCAGCATCTGCATTTATAAAGTGCACCTGACGCCATATATAACGGGAAACAGAGCCGATGACAGAACCCGATTTGAATTTGCTGATTGCGCTTAACGCGCTGCTTGCGCAGCAAAGCGTGGCCAGCGCCGCTCGTCGACTGGGGCTAAGCGCCTCGGCCATGAGCAGAACGCTGAGCAGGCTTCGCGCCGTTACGGGCGATCCTCTGCTGGTGCGGGCCGGAAGAAATATGGTGCTGACGCCCTATGCCGAAGAAATTCGCGAGCGTACGCAAAACGCCGTATTTGAGGCGCGTTCGGTTCTTCGCCCGCCGTCGTCAGAACTGAATTTATCCACCCTTGAACGCACTTTTACTCTGCGCGCCAACGATGGTTTTGTCGTGGCGCTCGGCGCTTCCCTGATCGCCGCGGTCGCTAAGGCAGCCCCGCGGGTGCGCCTGTGTTTTGTGCCAAAGCCTGAAAAGGCGTCGGGCGCTTTGCGGGAAGGACTGGTTGACCTTGAGATTGGCGTGTCGGGAAACATGGGGCCGGAAATCCGGCTGCAGGCGCTGTTCAGAGATCGGTTTATCGGCGTGGTCAGAAAGGGACATACGCTTGAGCGGGCCCCTGAAATCACCCCGGAACTTTACGCCGCCCAGGGACACGTTGTTGCTTCCCGTCGTGGAGACAAAATCGGCCCCGTTGACGAGGCGCTGGCCGGGCTGGGGCTGAAACGTAATATTGCCGCCCGGGTGCCGAGCTTTCCCGCCGCGCTGGCCGTGGCCCAGGCTTCGGATCTGGTGGCTTTGCTGCCCGCCTCTTTTCTTATCAATCAGCCCGTTGATGACCAAACAGCCTCTCCTGCGACGCTCTGGCCGTTTGAGCTGCCGGTAAAAACGCAGGAAATTACCGTTTCGCAGATGTGGCACCCGCGGCTGGAAGTCGATCCTGCCCACCGCTGGCTTCGTCAGCTGGTGCTTAGCGTTTGTCGTGAAAAAACGTCCGCGATAAATGCAGAAAAAAGACGATAAAAAAGCACCTTAGATCGCCTCGTCGGTGCTTTTCGTCATGAGAAGAGCCTTAAATAGCGTCCGCATTCTCCGCGTGGACGTTTACCTCTACGGGCATGCCTGAGCGATGCTGCATGGCCTGCTCCATAACCTGCGCGTCCGTTTCCGGCGCGGCCCGGAACTGCTTCATCTGTTCGCTGAGCACAATCGGCAGCACTTTCGGATCGTCGTGAATCGACTTCGACAGCGGTTGGTGCACCTCAACCAGGCGTCGACCGTCCGGCTCAACGGACGTTTTAATCGGCTCGTTGATGATGCGAACCGGCGCGCCTACGGGCAGCGCCTTGTAAAGAGCCTTGATGTCGTTATCACGCAGGCGGATGCAGCCGGAGCTGACGCGCATGCCGATGCCGAAATCCGCATTGGTGCCGTGCAGCAGATATACGCCGCCATACGCCGCAAGCCGGATAGCGTGATGCCCCATCGGG
>NZ_RCAA01000043.1:65708-68713 GCF_003628475.1 Enterobacter sp. R1(2018)
CGGCACCACGGCAGGCAATTTTATGCCGTTAGCCAGATAGCGCGCCCGGATGTTCGCGGTCGGCGTCCAGGTAGGATTCGCCCGCTTGTCGGAAACGGTGGTCTGCATGGTCGGCGTCATGGTATCGCCGCCCAGCTGGCCGATGCCGATAGGATAAACCGTTACGCTGTTTTTACCCGCCGGATAGTAATAGACGCGCAGTTCGGCAAGGTTGACGACCAGACCTTCACGCGGAGCGTCGGGCAGCAGCATCTGGCGCGGAATGGTTAACACGCTACCGGGGCGCGGAACGTAAGGATCGACCCCGGGATTCGCCTGCAGCAGCGCTAAAAAACCGACGTTATATTTTTTAGCGACGGCCTCAAGCGAGCCTCCGTCATCGTCTACGACATGGAAGATATTTTGCCCGATAAGGCGGCTACCCGCGACAGGTAAAGGCCATGAGTTGGCGCTCGTCGGAAGGGAAGCCAGAGCGGCCGCGGCGAGTAATAACGCTATCAGCCAGCCTGCGGGCGTGGAGAAGAGTTGCGAAGAGCGCATAACGCTAAGCCCCTTTTTATTAAGGTTAATGTTATTAAAGAGTTAATCGGGGATTATGCGTGGAGGCCGCGTCGGGAAACCCTGGCGGACTGAAAAGAATGTGTAAATGTTTCAGGATGTAGCGCCTTACCGGGAGGCAAGGCGCTTAAAAGTACCGGCTAGGCCGCGGTATTCTGCGCAAGCTGGCCCATAAAGTTGTGCACCCACTCCATTCTGGCTTTACGGTCGGCAAGATCCTGCATAAATTTGAGGCGCGTCGGGCCGTCGAGACGATAGTGCTGCGGCTGTTTCTGCAGCAGACCAATCAGCCATACCGGATCGACATGGTTTTTCTCGGCGAACTCAATCACGCCGCCTTTCTCATTGCCTTCAATTTTGCGTACGCCAAGCTTCTGGGCCTGCTGACGCAGCGCGGCGATATCCAGCAGGTTACGGGCAGCATCCGGCAGCAGGCCGAAGCGATCGATAAGCTCCACCTTCAGCTCGTCAAGCTCGTGCCCGCTCTTCGCGCTGGCGATGCGTTTGTAGAACGACAGGCGCGTGTTGACGTCCGGAATAAAGTCCTCCGGCAGCAGGGCGGGCATGCGTAGCTCCACCTCCGTCTGGCTGCTGGTCAAATCTTCCAGCGACGGCTCGCGCCCCTCTTTGAGCGCGTCGACGGCGTTTTCCAGCATCTCCATATACAGCGAGAAGCCGATGGTTTCCATCGAGCCGCTTTGGCCTTCGCCCAGCAGCTCGCCCGCGCCGCGAATCTCCAGATCGTGGGTGGCTAACGCAAAGCCCGCGCCTAAATCTTCCAGCGAGGCGATGGCCTCCAGGCGCTTCTGCGCGTCCGTGGTCATCGCCTTCGGATGCGGCGTCAGCAGCCAGGCATAGGCCTGATGGTGTGAACGTCCAACGCGGCCGCGCAGCTGCACCAGCTGCGCCAGGCCGAAGTGGTCGGCGCGCTCGATGATAATGGTATTCGCCGTCGGGATATCGATGCCGGTTTCGATGATCGTGGTGCATACCAGCACGTTAAAACGCTGGTGATGGAAATCGTTCATCACCCGTTCCAGCTCGCGCTCGCGCATCTGGCCGTGGCCGATGGCGACGCGCGCTTCCGGCACCAAAGCCGACAGGCGTTCCGCCGCTTTCTGAATATTTTCCACGTCGTTGTAGAGGTAATAAACCTGTCCGCCGCGCAGCACTTCACGCAGGATAGCTTCACGGACGACCAGCTCGTCGTACTGGCGCACGAAGGTTTTTACCGCCAGACGGCGAGCCGGCGGGGTGGCGATGATCGACAGATCGCGCATGCCGCTCATGGCCATATTCAGCGTGCGTGGAATCGGCGTTGCGGTAAGCGTCAGGATATCGACGTCCGCGCGCATCGCTTTGATTCTCTCTTTGTGACGCACCCCGAAGCGGTGCTCTTCATCAACGATCAGCAGGCCGAGATCCTTCATTTTTACATCGTTTTGCAGCAGCTTATGCGTGCCGATGAGAATATCGACTTTGCCTTCCCGGGCGTCTTCAAGGATCTGCGTTTGCTCTTTGGCGCTGCGAAAACGCGACAGCATCTCCACGCGCACCGGCCAGTTGGCGAAACGGTCCTGGAAGTTATCCAGATGCTGCTGCGCCAGCAGGGTGGTGGGAACCAGTACGGCGACCTGCTTGTGATTTTCTACGGCCAGGAACGCGGCGCGCATCGCCACTTCGGTTTTACCGAAGCCAACGTCGCCGCAAACGAGGCGGTCCATCGCCAGCGGCTGGCACATGTCGCTGATAACGGCGTTAATCGCCTGAGCCTGATCCGGCGTGGTTTCAAACGGGAAGCTGTCGCAGAACAGCTGGTATTGCTCGCGGTTGTACTTAAAGGCAAAGCCTTCTTTAGCCGCCCGCTGGGCGTAGATATCCAGCAGCTCCGCCGCAACGTCACGCACTTTTTCCGCAGCTTTCTGCCGCGCGCGTGACCAGGCGTCGCTGCCGAGCTTATGCAGCGGCGCGCTTTCTTCCGCGCCGCCCGCATAGCGGCTGATCAGATGCAGCGACGAAACGGGCACGTACAGTTTTGCATCGCCCGCATAGGTCAGCATCAGGTATTCAGCGGTGATACCCCCCGCTTCCAGCGTGGTCAGACCGGCATAACGGCCGACGCCGTGCTCAAGATGCACAACCGGTTGTCCGGTGCGCAGCTCGGCCAGGTTGCGAATCAGCGTGTCCGGGTTGATGGCGCGCCGTTTGTCCTGGCGGCGACGGCTGACGCGCTCGCCGAGCAGATCGCTTTCGCAAATCAGCGCGCGGTTGCGCAGCGTATCAATAAAACCATGTTCGCTGGAGCCGAGCATAAGGTAGCGGCCGCGATCCTCCGCGTCATCCAGACGATAAATACGCTTCGGCGCGACCTTAATACGCGAAAGTAATTCACCCAGCGCCTCGCGGCGGCCCTCGCTTTCCACCGAGAAAACCACCGGGCCGTCGAA
>NZ_RCAA01000043.1:68747-71972 GCF_003628475.1 Enterobacter sp. R1(2018)
GCGGGGCTTTGTTTTGCGCCTGTACCGCCAGCTCGGGCAGCGTGTGATAGCCCAGGTTGGTATTCGCGGCTTTATCCGCCAGCTTTTCGGTCTTCAGCTGGATACGCGGCCAGGTTTTCAGCTCGCTGAACAGCTCATCCACGCGCAGCCACAGGCTTTCCGGCGGCAGAAGAGGGCGCATCGGATCCACGCCGCGGTTCTCAAAGCGCGAGGTGGCGTCAAGCCAGAAACGCTCGGCGCTGGTTTCCAGATCGCCGGTATTGATCACCAGCGTATTTTTCGGGAAGTAGCTGAACAGCGGCGGCAGCGGCTCGCTGAAAAACAGCGGCTGCCAGTATTCGATCCCGGCGGGTAGGGTGCCTTTGCTGACCTGCTGATAGATATGCTCCGCTTCACGCTTTACGTCGAACCTGTCGCGCCACTGGCTGCGGAAGAGTTCGATGGCGGCTTTATCCGTCGGGAATTCGTGCGCGGGCAGTAAATTAATCGCTTCCACTTCTTCAAGCGTGCGCTGGGTATCCACGTCAAAGATGCGCAGGCTGTCAATTTCGTCATCAAAAAAGTCGATGCGGTACGGCTGGCTGCTGCCCATGGGGTATAAATCCAGCAGCGCGCCGCGCGTGGCAAACTCGCCGTGCTCCATCACCTGATCCACGCTGCGGTAGCCGGCCTGCTCAAGCTGGCTGCGCAAATTGTCCCGGGAAAGCTGCTGGCCCTTTTTCATCACCAGCGCGTGGCCGTGCAGGTAGCTGTGCGGGCAAACGCGCTGCATCAGGGTGTTTACCGGCATGATCAGCACGCCGCGCTGCATGGTCGGCAGCTGATAAAGCGTGGACAGGCGCGAAGAGATAATTTCCTGGTGCGGTGAGAAGCTGTCGTACGGCAGCGTTTCCCAGTCGGCGAGATTCATCACCAGGCTGTCGGTGAACTGGCTTATTTCGTCGTGCAGACGCAGGGCGTTTTGCATATCGGGCGCGACTAATACAACCGGACCGCCGTGGCGTTCAACAATTTCGGCCACCTCTGTTGCGCAGGCGGAACCGGTAAGTTCACCGAGATGGCGTTGATCGCCGGCTTTAACAGGTAAGGAATAGCGATAATGTTCAGGCATAGCGGAATCGGAATCTCTCAGGTTGCACCTTGTGCATTGGTCCATGAACTTCAGATAGTTTTTATTATCCGCGATCGTTTTGTATTAGCAACCCAATCAATAAATTGCCTGAGTAAGCCACCCGACGAGCGTCGGGCGGCAGCAAGGCGTTATGCGTCCAGAACTAGCTGGACGAAGCGGCGGGCATTAATTTCGCGGGAGGAGAAAAAAGCACGTCGCCGAACAGTGCCGTGGAAAGCTTCCTGAATCCCAGGCCGATGAGCGTGCAGACAGCGAGGCTTACGAACGGGTAAACCAGCAGGATCGCCAGCACCAGCTGGCCGGGCAGCTCTGCCTGGTTAATCTGTGCAAGCGTAAACAGGCTGAGCGCCTCAATAACGATGCGGTGCGTGGTGTAAATAGCGATGGTGTTAGAGCCCACGACGTTGAGGAAGGCTTCCGGACGGCTTTCCCGCCAGTTATCCAGCGTGTAGAAAATTTTCATAATGGCGAAAATTGACACCACGGAGATAACCACCGGCACGTTGACCAGGTACAGCGCAAGCGAGCCGATAACCACCAGCGCGCACGGCAAAGGATGCCGACGCAGGCTGAAATCTTTCATCCAGGCCATCAGCTGCGGCCCGTACCAGGCGCCCAGGCCGTAGTAGAACATATTGCGCGCCACGCTGTTCATCCCCCACCACGGCAGCGGCATAAAGCTTATCACCAGGTTGATGACAAGCAGGGCAACAAGCACCGGCATTTTAAAGGCGCGCAGCAGCTTGAACGCCATAAAGTAGACCACCAGCGCGTACAGATACCACAGGCTGGTGCTCGCTTTCGCCATGCTGACTGCGAACTGCATCAGCGTTTCGGAGTAGGCCGCGTTCGAGGCGGGGTTGCGCACCAGATCCGGGGCCAGCCATTGATTGATAAGCGTGATCCCCAGCCACTGCAGAACGCCCCACAGCACCAGCACGTAAAAAATATTCCAGATGCGCTTATCAATGCACGCCTGCCATTTCACCTGCTCAATGTAGCGGTGAATCAGATAGCCGGAGATAAAGAAAAAGACCGGCATGCGGAAAGGCGCGAGGTATAAATTCAGATATATCCAGCTTTTGGCGACGTAGGTCGTCAGGCCCGCCGGCAGCGCCGTTAAGTGAGGGTAGAAAGTGATCACCGAGTGGTAAATCACCACCAGGCAGATGCACAGCCCTTTGATATGGTTAATCCAGAGTTGCTTGTTTTTCATGCCGCAGAGAGAGCCCCGTGTGAATAAATACGTGGCCTGCAGGGTGAGGGAAGGCCCGGCGCTTTTTAACTCGATTAATCTGTTTTTGTCGCTGTCCGGAGTGTTTTAGGATATTCCGTAGGTTTATAATTAGTTATGTTCGTTAGACACGCTTCGTTTATACTTCTGGCCTACTTCGCTTAAGCCAACTGCAACAAGACGGACTTCATGTATCAACCTGTCGCGTTATTTATAGGCCTGCGCTACATGCGTGGGCGAGCATCGGACCGCTTCGGTCGCTTTGTCTCCTGGCTGTCCACCATCGGCATTACGCTTGGCGTGATGGCTCTGGTGACAGTGCTTTCCGTAATGAACGGCTTTGAGCGCGAGCTCACCAACAACATTCTCGGCCTGATGCCCCAGGCGATGGTCACCTCGACCAGCGGCTCAATCAATCCTGAAAAACTTCCCGCATCGGAGCTCAGGCTGCAGGGCGTGACGCGCGTTGCGCCGATAACCACCGGCGATGTGGTGCTGCAAAGCGCGCGCAGCGTGGCCGTGGGCGTCATGCTCGGCATTCAGCCGGAAGAAAAAGACCCGCTGTCGCCTTATCTGGTGAACGTGAAGCAAACCGATCTGCAGGCGGGGCAGTACAACGTCATTTTAGGCGAGCAGCTTGCCGGACAGCTTGGCATCAAACGCGGCGACAGTATTCGCATTATGGTGCCTTCCGCCAGCCAGTTCACGCCGATGGGCCGCGTGCCCAGCCAGCGTCTGTTTACCGTTATCGGCACCTTTGCCGCCAACAGCGAGGTGGACGGCTACCAGATGCTGGTTAACCAGCAGGACGCATCCCGCCTGATGCGCTACCCGCTGGGCAATATTACCGGCTGGCGGC
>NZ_RCAA01000043.1:72018-72509 GCF_003628475.1 Enterobacter sp. R1(2018)
GTGCTGAGCAGCCAAAAGCTGCCGCAGGGCACCGAATGGAAAGACTGGCGCGAGCGTAAAGGCGAACTCTTCCAGGCCGTGCGCATGGAAAAGAACATGATGGGCCTGCTGCTAAGCCTGATTGTCGCGGTCGCCGCCTTTAACATTATTACCTCTCTCGGCCTGCTGGTGATGGAGAAGCAGGGCGAAGTCGCCATTCTGCAGACCCAGGGCCTGACCCGCCGCCAGATTATGGCGGTATTTATGGTGCAGGGGGCCAGCGCCGGGGTGATAGGCGCCTTGCTCGGCGCGCTGCTCGGCGCGCTGCTGGCGAGCCAGTTGAACAATTTAATGCCGCTTATCGGCGCGCTGCTTGATGGCGCCGCGCTGCCGGTAGCCATCGAGCCCGTACAGGTGATTGTGATTGCCATCGTCGCGATGGCCGTTGCGCTGTTATCCACGCTTTATCCTTCGTGGCGCGCTGCCGCGACTCTTCCCGCTGAGGCTTTACG
>NZ_RCAA01000043.1:72573-74022 GCF_003628475.1 Enterobacter sp. R1(2018)
AACCGCGAGCTGGGCTTTATCTACCAGTTCCACCATTTGCTGCCGGACTTTACGGCGATGGAAAACGTCGCCATGCCGCTGCTGATCGGCAAAAAGAATACCGACGAAACCAGACAGCGGGCGCTGGAGATGCTTAAAGCCGTAGGCCTGGAGCACCGCAGCAGCCACCGTCCTTCAGAACTGTCCGGCGGCGAGCGCCAGCGCGTAGCCATTGCCCGTGCGCTGGTGAATAATCCGCGTCTGGTGCTGGCGGACGAGCCAACCGGTAACCTGGATGCCCGCAACGCGGACAGCATTTTCGAACTGCTCGGCGAACTGAACGTGCGTCAGGGCACCGCGTTCCTGGTGGTGACCCACGATCTGCAGCTGGCTAAGCGCATGTCGCGCCAGCTTGAAATGCGCGACGGCCGCCTGACCCACGAACTCACCTTGATGGGGGCGGATTGATGGCCTCGCCGCTTTCACTCTTAATCGGCCTGCGCTTTAGCCGCGGCCGCCGCCGCAGCGGTATGGTTTCGCTGATTTCCGTCATCTCGACGATCGGTATCGCGCTGGGCGTGGCGGTGCTGATCGTCGGCCTGAGCGCCATGAACGGCTTCGAGCGCGAGCTGAATAACCGCATTCTGGCGGTTGTGCCGCACGGTGAGATCGAGCCGGTTAACCAGCCTTTCCACGACTGGAATGGCGTGCTGCAGCGCGTTGAGAAGGTGAAGGGTATCGCCGCCGCGGCGCCGTATATTAACTTTACGGGCCTGGTGGAAAACGGCGCGAACCTGCGCGCCATACAGGTGAAAGGCGTAGATCCGCAGCAGGAATCCCGGCTCAGCGCGCTGCCGCAGTACGTGCAGAACAACGCCTGGCAGAATTTCAAAGCGGGCCAGCAGCAAATCATCATCGGCAAAGGCGTAGCCGACGCCCTGAAGGTTAAGCAGGGCGACTGGCTTTCCATCATGATCCCGAACAACGACGGCGGCACGAAGCTCTCCCAGCCGAAACGCGTTCGCCTGCAGGTTGCCGGCATTTTAGCGCTCAGCGGCCAGCTCGATCATAGCTTCGCCATGGTGCCGATGGCCGATGCGCAGGGTTACCTGGATATGGGTGACAGTGTCACGGGTATCGCCATCAAGGTGAACGACGTGTTTGCCGCCAACAAGCTTGTGCGCGACGCGGGCGAGGTCACCAACGCGTATGTTTATATTAAGAGCTGGATTGGCACCTACGGCTATATGTATCGTGACATCCAGATGATCCGCGCCATCATGTATCTGGCGATGGTGCTGGTTATCGGCGTCGCCTGCTTTAATATCGTCTCCACGCTGGTGATGGCGGTAAAAGATAAGAGCAGCGACATCGCCGTGCTGCGTACGCTGGGGGCGAAAGACGGGCTGATTCGCGCCATCTTCGTCTGGTACGGCCTGCTGGCGGGGCTTTTTGGCAGCGTGAGCGGGG
>NZ_RCAA01000043.1:74083-108907 GCF_003628475.1 Enterobacter sp. R1(2018)
CTGACCAACCTTATCAACGTGATTGAAAAGCTTATCGGCCATCGGTTCCTGTCCGGCGATATCTACTTTATCGATTTCCTGCCGTCGGAACTGCACTGGCTGGATGTCTTGTACGTGCTGGTCACCGCATTGCTGTTAAGCCTGCTTGCCAGCTGGTATCCGGCAAGACGCGCCAGCAATATCGATCCGGCGCGCGTACTGAGTGGGCAATAATTCAATAAAATTTCAATTAATCACTATTATCCCTGAATAATTCGGGTTGTAGCCAGGCGGCACGGGAACGCACCCTACGGCTCGAAGAATGACGGGATAAAGGGGAGCAGCAATGTATTACGGATTCGACATTGGCGGCACTAAAATGGCTCTTGGCGTCTATGACAAGGAACGTCGGCTGCAATGGGAAAAGCGCGTTCCCACCCCGCACGACGGTTACGAAAACTTTTTAGCGGCTATCGGATCTCTGGTGAAGGAGGCCGATAGCCGTTTTGGTATCAAGGGGTCGGTGGGCATCGGCATTCCCGGCATGCCGGTAACGGACGACGGTACGCTGTATGCCGCAAACGTCCCCGCCGCGAACGGCAGGCCGCTGAAAGCCGATCTCACGGCGCGGCTGGAACGCGAAGTGCGCCTGGATAACGATGCTAACTGCTTCGCGCTCTCCGAGGCCTGGGACGACGAGTTTCGCCGTTATCCGGTGGTGATGGGGCTAATCCTCGGCACCGGCGTCGGCGGCGGGATTATCGTAAACGGCAAATCCATTACCGGGCGCAACTACATTACCGGCGAGTTCGGTCATACCCGCCTGCCGGTAGATGCGCTTAACGTGCTGGGGCGCGATATTCCTTTGACGCGCTGCGGCTGCGGCCAGCACGGCTGCATCGAAAACTATCTTTCCGGACGCGGATTTGCATGGCTGTACCAACACTTCTACTCTGAACCTCTTGAAGCGAAAGAGATCGTCACCCGATACTATGCAGGTGATGAAAAAGCGGCCGCGCATGTCGACCGCTTCCTCGAACTGCTGGCCGTTTGCCTGGGCAGCCTGCTTACCGCAGTGGATGCGCATCTGGTGGTGATTGGCGGAGGACTGTCGAATTTTTCCGAGATTTACCAGCAGCTGCCATTGCGTTTGCCAAAATACTTATTGCCGGTTGCCAAAGTGCCGCGTATTGAACCCGCGCGTCATGGTGATGCCGGCGGCATGCGCGGCGCCGCATTCCTCCATCTCACGGAGTAAAATATGCTATCGCGTCGACAACACCGGCTGAGCCGGTTTCGCAAAAATAAACGTCTGCTGCGCCAGCGTTTGCGCCAGCGTGCTTTTTTCAGAGACATACCTGGACCTGAAGCGATGGAAAAACCAAGAGTAGTGGTACTGACCGGCGCGGGGATCTCCGCCGAGTCGGGGATTCGGACCTTTCGCGCAACGGATGGCCTGTGGGAAGAACACCGCGTAGAGGACGTCGCCACGCCGGAAGGCTTTGCCCGCGATCCCGCCCTGGTGCAGGCGTTTTACAACGCCCGCCGCCGGCAGCTGCAGCAGGCTGAAATCAAGCCTAACGCCGCCCATCTGGCGCTGGCGAGGCTTGAAGAAGAGCTTGGCGACCATTTCGTGCTGGTGACGCAAAACATCGACAACCTGCACGAACGCGCGGGCAACAAAAACGTTATCCATATGCACGGCGAGCTGCTGAAAGTGCGCTGCGCGCAAAGCGGCCAGATACTGGAGTGGAAAGGCGACGTGACGCTGGAAGACCGCTGCCACTGCTGCCAGCTTTCCGCGCCGCTGCGCCCGCACGTGGTGTGGTTTGGTGAAATGCCGCTGGGCATGGACGATATTTATCAGGCGCTGGCAACGGCGGATTATTTCATCGCCATCGGCACCTCGGGCCACGTTTATCCGGCGGCCGGCTTCGTACACGAGGCGCGTTTACAGGGCGCGCATACCGTTGAGCTGAACCTTGAGCCAAGCCAGGTGGGCAGCGAGTTTGAAGAGAAGCACTATGGGCTGGCAAGCGAAGTGGTGCCGGAGTATGTGGAAAGGTTATTAAAAGGGCTTTGCGAGTAGAGCGGCATTATCCTGGAAGCTATCGTTCTACATATTGGTACTGGTTATCATCAACGTTAATCCTGAAAGTGTGAATGTTTTCCGTTCACCCGTGCTTCTGGTTTTCTCTGCAACCGTTACGAACGGTGAACGTATTAAGGGGATTGCACCATCCCCTTAATACGTTCACCGTCCCCTTAATACGTTCACCGGTTCGGTGGCAACATAAAGCATCTGGCTTATGGTGAACGGAACTCACTCTGCTCTTGCTCAATAAGCGGCTTTGCATTGGCTTTTTCTTTTTTCGCAAAAATAAAAGGCGGAACAGAGCGTTCCGCCAGAGATAAAGATTAACGTCCCGCTTTCAGCTTCTGGTAGTAAGACTCGTAGATCGCGCTGGCGTCGCCCACGTCGTTCTGCCACTCGCCGTTCTTCAGCACCGCTTCGTCCGGGTAGAGCGTCTTATCTTCTGCTACCTCTTTTGGCAGCAGCCTGCGTGCTTCAAGGTTTGGCGTCGGATAGCCGATGGTTTCAGCAACCTGTTTTGCCACGTCCGGGCGCAGCAGGAAGTTAATCAGCTTCAGGGCGCCGTCGACGTTTTTCGCGTTCGCCGGAATCGACAGGTTATCCATCCAGAAAATGCCGCCTTCTTTTGGCCAGACGATGTCCAGCGGCGTGCCGGACTGGCGCGCGACGTACGCGGAGCCGTTCCACACCATGCCGAGATTTACTTCGCCTTCCATATACGGGTTCGCCGGGTTATCGGAGTTGAACGCCGCAACGTTCGGCATCAGCTTTTGCAGCTCGTGGTAAGCCGCCTCGATCTCTTTCGGATCGGTGGTATTGCCGGAATAGCCCAGTTTGCGCAGCGCCACCTGGAAGACTTCACGCGCATCGTCGGTCAGCAGCAGGCTCTGCTTGTATTCCGGTTTCCACAGGTCCGCCCAGCTGGTCACCGTCTTCGGATCGATAGCCTCGCTGTTAACGCCGATGGCGGTAGCGCCCCAGATATAGGGAATGGAGTAATCGTTATTCGGATCGAACGGCTTATTCAGCATCTCCGGATCGAGATTTTTAAAGTTGCTCAGCTTGCTCTTGTCGATCTTCTGGATCATCCCCTCTTTGCGCATCTTCGCCACAAAGTAGGTGGACGGCACGACTAAATCGTAGGCGCCGTCCTTGTACGTTTTGAGCTTGGCGTACATGGTTTCGTTCGACTCGTAGGTCGAATAGATAACTTTGATGCCGGTCTCTTTGGTGAACTGCTCAAGCAGGCCCGGCGGCACGTACTCGGTCCAGTTGTAGAAGTACAGCGTCTTGCCGTCGTCGGCATGTGCGCTACTGACGCCCAGCGCCAGAGCGCCCGCAGCAAGCAGGTGGCGTGACCATTTTTTCATTTAAACGTCCCCTGAATTTTAGTTTTATCACGAAGGATGAGCTGGGAGGCTAAGACCAGGACCAGCGACAGTACTAATAAAATGGTGGCCAGCGCGTTCACCTCGGGCGACACGCCGACCTTCACCATCGAATAGATCTTCAACGGTAAAATTTCATAGCTCGGCCCGGTGACAAACGAGGAGACCACCACGTCATCCATCGACAGGGTAAAGCTCAGCAGCCAGCCGGCGGCGATGGCAGGCATCGCCAGCGGCATGATGATTTTGCGCAGAATGACGATCTCGCCGGCGCCCAGATCTTTCGCCGCTTCCAGCATCCGTACGTCAAAGCCTTTCAGGCGCGAATAGACGGTCACCACCACAAACGGCAGGCAGAAGGTGATATGCGAGAACAGCAGCGACCAGAAGCCGAGCGAAATACCCAGCAGCATAAACAGCACCAGCAGGGAAATCGCCATCACGATATCCGGCGACATCATCACCACGAACAGCATACCGCTAACGAAAGGTTTGCCGCGGAAGCGATAGCGATACAGGGCGACCGCCGTCAGCGAACCAATCAGCGTGGCGAAAGTGGCGGAAAAAACGGCCATCGTCAGGGAGTGCTGTGCCGCCTGCAGCAGGCTGTCGTTATTGACCAGCAGGCTGTACCAGCTGGTGGTAAAGCCCTGCCAGTTGATGCCGAAGCGCGAACTGTTAAACGAATTCACGATCAGAATGATTATCGGGATGTAGAGCCAGGCATAGATGGCGGTCATAAAGCCACCGCGGAACAGGCGACCTGTCATTCTAATTCCACCTTTTTATTGAGCAGGCGCGCCGCACGCCAGTAAATCAGCAGCATAAAGCCCATCACCAGCGTAAGCGTGATGCTGGTGGCTGCGCCAAACGGCCAGTCGCGGATATTCAGGAACTGGATTTTAATCACGTTGCCAATCAGCAGGTTTTTCGCCCCGCCCATTAAATCGGAAACGTAAAACAGCCCCATCGCCGGCAGCATCACCAGCAGGCAGCCGGCAATGATGCCCGGCATGGTCAGCGGAATAACGATGCGTATAAAGGTTTGCAGCTTGCCGGCGCCGAGGTCGCGCGCCGCTTCCAGCAGCGGCTTGTCGAGCTTCTCAATGCTGGAGTACAGCGGCATCACCATAAACGGCAGCAGGATATAGATAAGGCCAAGGATAACCGCGCTTTCGGTATACATAATGCGGAGCGGCGTATCGATAACCCCAAGCCACAGCAGAAACGCGTTGAGATAGCCTTTGGTGCTGAGGAAGATCTTAAGCCCATAGATGCGGATCAGCGAGTTGGTCCAGAACGGCACGATCAGCAAGAACAGCAGCAGCGGACGCACGCGTTCCGGCAGGCGGGCCAGAAACCAGGCAAAGGGATAGCCCAGCAGCAGGCAGGCAAGGGTTGCTATCAGCGCCATATTAAGCGAGTGCAGCAGCACCTGGGCGTAGAGCGGATCGGCCAGACGCGCGTAGTTATCCAGCGTGAAAACCATGCTGACAAAATTCGCATCGTCACGAGTCAGGAAACTGGTGCCGATAATCATCAGGTTGGGCAGGAAAACGAACAGCACCAGCCAGCCGACAATGGTGGCGATCACCACATTCTGGAACTTACGCGAGTTCTTCATCAGCCAGTACAACCTCCCAGCTTTCAACCCAGGTAACGGCCATTTTTTGGTCCAGCGAGTGGTCGAAGTCCGGATCGTCTTCGTTAAAGAACTCGCTCACCATCACCATCTTGCCGTTTTCCAGTTCAACGCTCGACTCAAGCGTCATCCCTTTATAGTTGCGCTCGCGCACGTAGCCAATCAGGCCGTCGGCCACGCTTGTGTCGTTGATCTCTTCGACGCGCAGATCTTCCGGGCGCAGCAGGACGTTGAGCTTTTGGCCCGTCGTAACGGGGAAGGTGACGTAGATATAACACTCGCGGCCTTCAACGCTTGCGCGTACCCGATGCACATCGGCACGTTCAATCACGGTAGCTTCAAAGATATTGATCTCGCCAATGAAGCTCGCCACGAACAGATTTTTCGGCTCCTCATAGATTTCACGCGGCGTGCCGTCCTGCTCGATACGGCCGTCGCGCATCACTACGATACGGTCCGACATCGTCAGCGCCTCTTCCTGATCGTGGGTGACGAACACGAAGGTGATACCCAGCTTGCGCTGCAGCGCTTTCAGCTCGTTCTGCATCTGCTTGCGCAGCTTGTAATCCAGCGCGGAGAGGGACTCATCGAGCAGCAGCAGGCGCGGTTTATTGACCACCGCGCGGGCGATAGCGACGCGCTGCTGCTGGCCGCCGGAAAGCTGGTGGGGCAGACGTTGCGCAAAAGATTCGAGCTGCACCATCTTCAGGGCTTCCGTCACGCGTGGGGTAATTTCGGCGGCAGGCGTTTTTTGCATCCTCAGACCAAAGGCGACGTTTTCAAAAACGGTCATGTGAGGAAACAGGGCGTAGCTTTGAAAGACGGTGTTGACGTGACGATGCTCTGCCGCCACCTGGGTGATGTCCTGGTCTTCGAGCGAAATGGTGCCCGTATCGACATTTTCCAGCCCGGCAATCAGGCGCAGAACGGTGGTTTTGCCGCAGCCGGAAGGGCCGAGCAGCGTCAGGAATTCACCATGATTAATGGTGAGCGAGAAGTCAGAAATAACGGTTTTACCATCAAAGCCCTTGCCGACACCCGCAAGGCGCACCAGCGGTGAGAGCAAACGTTGCTGTGTATTCAATTTTTTACGCTGTCCCATAAATAACGCATCAGATAATCCATCGATGCGGGGTTTGTGAGTAACCACCTTGAGGTCTGGCACATTCAATAAGGGCTGGCATTCTACGGCAAAGTCCTAAAATCGCCAATCCTTGATGTCCCGATGTGCCTGTATTTCAACTACGTTTAATGCATCGGCTACAGAGATGACTATTTTCGCGCGTACCGGGCTAAAAGTGACCTGACGCAATATTTAACGTCAGTGCCTTAATGATAATAACGTCACAAAAAATGAGGGTGGCTAAATGGATAAATTACTTGAGCGTTTTTTGCATTACGTCTCACTGGATACTCAGTCTAAGCCCGGTGTTAAGCAGGTGCCAAGCACCGAAGGACAGTGGAAGCTGTTGCGTTTACTGAAAGAGCAGATGGAAGAGCTGGGGCTGGTGAACGTCACCTTAGGCGAGCACGGCACCGTTATGGGCACGCTGGCGTCAAATATCGCGAAAACGGTTCCGGCCATTGGCTTTATCTCTCATGTTGATACCGCGCCGGATTTCACCGGCAAAAACGTTAATCCGCAGATCGTCGAAAATTATCGCGGCGGCGATATCGCGCTGGGCATCGGCGACGAGGTGCTTTCGCCGGTGATGTTCCCGGTTTTGCACCAGCTGCTGGGGCAGACGCTGATCACTACCGACGGTAAAACGCTGCTGGGCGCCGATGATAAAGCGGGCGTGGCGGAAATCATGACGGCGCTGGCGGTGCTGAAAGAGAAGAACGTTCCGCACGGCGATATTCGCGTGGCCTTCACCCCGGATGAAGAGGTAGGCAAGGGCGCGAAATTCTTCGACGTGGAAGCCTTTGACGCACGCTGGGCCTACACCGTAGACGGCGGCGGCGTGGGCGAGCTGGAATGCGAAAACTTTAACGCCGCGTCGGTAACCATCAAAATCGTCGGCAACAACGTTCACCCGGGTACGGCCAAAGGCGTGATGGTAAATGCGCTCTCGCTCGCCGCCCGTATTCACGCGGAGGTGCCCGCTAACGAAAGCCCGGAATGCACCGAAGGCTATGAAGGTTTTTACCATCTGCACGGCATTAAGGGCTCGGTAGATAAAGCGGAGATGCACTACATCATTCGCGATTTTGACCGCGAGCAGTTTGAAGCGCGCAAACGCAAAATGATGGATATCGCCAAAAAAGTCGGCAAAGGCCTGCATCCGGACTGCTATATCGAACTGGTTATCGAAGACAGCTACTACAATATGCGTGAGAAAGTGGCGGAGCACCCGTACATCGTGGACGTAGCGCGCCAGGCGATGCTGGACTGCGACATAGAACCGATCATGAAACCCATCCGCGGCGGCACCGACGGCGCGCAGCTGTCGTTTAAAGGCCTGCCGTGCCCGAACCTGTTTACCGGCGGCTATAACTACCACGGCAAGCACGAGTTTGTAACGCTGGAAGGGATGGAAAAAGCGGTGGCGGTGATTGTGCGTATTGCTGAGCTGACGGCGCAGCGTGAATAACTGTTTAACCGGTCGCGGGCTTTGATCGGCGCTTTATTTATCAGCTTAAAACAAAGGGGCGGAAAGCCCCTTTATTTATAGATAGTGTGTCAGTCTATTCAGGCCAGAAGCGGACGTAACGGGTCGCGA
The DNA here is from genome assembly GCF_003628475.1 of Enterobacter sp. R1(2018). Classification (GTDB taxonomy): domain Bacteria; phylum Pseudomonadota; class Gammaproteobacteria; order Enterobacterales; family Enterobacteriaceae; genus Dryocola. Next base: position 81,911 of record NZ_RCAA01000043.1, read on the forward strand.
AGTAAAAGATTTGCTTAAGCAGAAGGGGCAGATTGGCTGTCAGAACTTAATTAGCAAGACTGTGGAGTGAAAAAATAATAAGTAACGCCCCTCCGGCAATGTTCACATATTTTTTAAGCGTCACTGGATTGGTATTTTTGGCTGAAAACACCAGGGTATGACTGATGGTAATAAGCCAGATGCTCATCACCGCAACGTGGATGGAAGCCAGGGCCAGATAGTTGCCTACGCCTCCATGATTTCCGGTAAAGCGGGAAACCACCGTGAGATAAAAAATAATGGCTTTAGGATTGAGAACGTTAGCCATCCACGCCTCTCTTAAGGTGATGAAAGGCAGACCGTTTTTGGGCCGTTCGCGCTTTGCGTTCAAGCCGCTTCGGATGAGCGTGCCGCCCAGCCAAAGAAGATAAACCGTTCCTGCCGTTTTGAGGACACCGTAAATCGCAGGCGATGAGACAATAACTGCAGTTATACCGAGCCCGATAAGGAGCGCATGGGTGTAAATGCCCAACGCTGTTCCGGCGAGCGTTCTGAAAAGGCCGTTGCGCCCGCCTGCCAGAGCGCTGCTCATGACAAGGGTGAAACTTGCACCGGGCGAGAGGGCAACGGGCAGTAGCGCAGGCATAAAGCCGAGGAGATTAATATCCATATGTTGCAGATAGTAAGCGACATTTCACTTCGTTGCCAATATCTGGTCCGCAGCCTGCGGCGTTAAAATAGGAGGGTTTTCACTCATGGTTTATGTCTGCGCTTCTCGTTTAAAGCGCACTGAGTGTGCTACACCGACAGCTAATTATCAGAAGCGGACGTGACCGGCATCACCCGGTATTAACCGATGTCATGCCGCTGACCATCCCTAATCCTGACGGCCGGTAACCATACCCAGCTAATCTGTCCCGTCAGCATCTGCGTTATCCGGCCGCACAAAAATTATTTTTCAGACCAGGCGCTGCACATTAATCCTGCCCCGGAAATGAACAAAATGACGTCAATCAGCACTGAAAAATGCGTTGCGGATAATCTTCGTACCAATGCTTTGCTGCTCAGGGTTCCAAGCAAAATACCGCCGCCGACCAATACTCCTGTGAGTGCGACCCGCATCGAAAGAGCATCCTGAAACGCAAATGTACCGGCTTTACTCATATACAGAAGAAGGGCGCTCGCAGCTTCCGTTCCAATAAAAGCACCACCGCTTAACCCATATGCCGTAAAAATCGGCACGCTCACCGGGCCTGTCGACAGCACCAGACCGGTCAGGAAACCGACGAATCCACCACAGAACCCCAACTGCTTTATCGAGAGCGTCCATCGCTTCTTTTTCAGGTGGCGCCGGACCGGGATCATGATCCAAAAGAAAATGCCTAATGCGCAGTCTATCGTCCATGCGGGCAGAGCGAGCAGCACATGAGCGCCCAACGAAGCTGCCGGCACGCCGGGTAATATATAGGCCAGCGTAGCGCGCCAGTCGATCTCACGCCACCAGACCGCTATCCGGGAGAGGTTACCAACAATAGCGGCTACGGCCATTATCGGGATGGCCGATTTGGGCCCGAACGCGCCGACCATCAGAGGCAGCAAAAGCAAAGAAGAGCCTGTGCCCACTATCCCACTCAATGCTCCGGCAATTATCGCAATTAAGGTTACACCGATATAAGTTTCCATGACTTCCTGATTTTTTATTTTAAAGCCTTCATCTTATTGAGTGCCTTTAGATCATAATATCGATTAATACTGACCAGTGATGAGACGAAAAGTCACAGATGAAAAAGCGAAACCTACCGCCGTTGAATGCATTGAGGCTGTTCGAGACGGCGGCGCATTCAGGCAGCCTGAGTGCCGCAGCCGAAGAGCTGGGCATCACCCACGGCGCCGTCAGCCGTCAGATCAAATTGCTGGAAGAGTGGTTAGGGCAACCTTTATTTGAGCGTCAAGGGCAACGCAACGTTGCCGCCGAGCATGCCCGCGCGTATGCAGCGGAAATCAGCGCCGCTTTTGACATTATCAGCGATGCTTCAATGCGTTTCGGAAAAGCACCGAATGCAAGGATCATAAGAGTAAATGCCCAGACAACCCTCGCGATGCACTGGTTGATACCTCGCCTGCCGGAATTTCATACCCGGCATCCAGACATTGAAGTCTCGGTGTCCACATCAAACAGTTCGGAGATCAAAGGCCTCTCTGGCTTTGACGTTTTGATTCGACGCGAGCCATTGGACAAGCCCGAATGGCGTTATTTTGATAAACGCCCGCTGTTCGAAGAACACCTCACGTTGATTGCTGCCCCAAAACTTTTAGCCGGGCAGCATTTAGATAAACCTGAAGATCTTGCCACACAGGTATTTATTACGTCGCATACGCGAGTGGGAGAGTGGGAAAGATGGATGAAAAGAGCCGGCATCGAAGCTTTGCGGCCGCTGCGCTTTCAGCGCTTTGAACACAACTATGTCAGTCTTCAGGCGGTCATTGATGGCGTCGGGGTAGGTATTGGTGGACTGCCAACCCTTGCACATGATTTAAAAGAGAAAAGGCTGCTGAACCCCTTGCCGATTGAGGTTAAAGGCAGCAAATACGTGGCCTTAATCGCGCCCGACGTTGATAAGTCATCTGCACTCAACCTGTTTCTGGAGTGGCTTGAACGGGAGGCCTCTGCGGTAGGTCAAACGGCGTGAAACCCTCAAATTAGCGTTTGTCCCTGGCGCCGCTTTTTGCTCTTGCGGGTAATTAGCGATATGTTCATCTGTCTAAACCGAAACCCGACAGGATACTTTATGTCTTTGCAGGAACAACCAGCCTACATCATCCGTATGCGAGCCAAACCAGGTATGGGCGACAGACTGTTCGAACTGGCCACGGACGGGATGATAAAATCCGGCGCTTCCGATCGTTACATCCTTGCCCGCGAAGACGAAGATCCGGACGTCCTCTGGAACATGGAGGTGTTTAAGTCAGCTGCGGTGAAAGATAGCTACGAGAATAGCCCTTTAGCCGACGAACTCCGCGACGAAATAATCAGCCTGCTGGCCGAGCCGCCAATGCGTATTGCGGTTCATCCCTATTCGGCTCTCCCTTACGACAAATCTTAAGCCCCGCATACGGGGCCTCGACAATTTTTACAGGATGTTTCTGATGCGACATCCGGAAAACCTTGCCGTATATAGTTGGCGGGCCAAGGGCCAGGCTAGCTATCCCGCACTCATCCAGCGTTTGCAAACGGGCATCAGCTGGAATTTTTTAAATTTTACAGCCGTAAATAATTTGCGGCCCCGCAAGATAAATCATTACCCGCCCTGAAACGTCCGATCTCTGCGTGAGATCGCATCCGTCTGATAGCTTTGTGGTTTCCACGATACATCCATACTTCGGTGCAAACCGAAGCATCATACTTTCGTCGGTAATAAGCTCACTGAAAATTAACCACGGAGCAGACGAATGATTGCGGTGATTTTCGAGGCGGAAGCCTTACCAGAAGCACAGGAAAGGTATCTTCAGCTTGCTGCTGAACTGAAGCCGCTCTTGTCAGACACGCCAGGATTTATTTCTATTGAGCGCTTCCAGAGTCTGACGACACCTGGAAAAATCCTTTCTTTATCATGGTGGAAAGATGAGGAATCCGTGGCTGGATGGAAGCAAAATATTATGCATCTGGCAGCACAGAAAGAAGGTAAACGGTCGATTTTTTCATTCTACAGAATACGCGTTGCCAGCGTATTTCGTGATTACTCATCTGATAAGGAAGCACATCAGCATGTATGATATCCACGTCATCCTCAACAACACCCCCGGTTCGCTCGCCTTACTCGGCAGTGTGCTGGGCTTAAACGGGATTGGTCTTGAAGGAGGAGGCGTGTTTTCAACGCCGGAAGCCGGGCACGCGCATTTCCTTGTTGAAGACGGTGAGAAAGCCCGCAAGGTTCTGACGGCTGCAGGCTTTGATATCGGCAAAGTGTGCTGGCCTCTGATAAGAAAATTATCTCAGGATCGCCCGGGAGAGCTTGGGGAGATAGCTGACGCCATAGCCAGGAAGGGTATTAATATTCTGGTACAGTACAGCGATCACAGTAACCGTCTCATTCTGATTACAGATGATGATATCCGGGCTGCGGAAGCTACACGAAAATGGGCGTTACCTTCTGAATGAACTTTCTAAAAACTGCATATGACAGTGAGCCGGAAGATTCTCTTGAAAAATCCATATCGCTGGTCGCTTCTGCCATCTCTGACCCGTCAAGGGTCAGTATTTTGTGCGCCCTGATGGATGGGCGCGCGTGGACAGCTACCGAATTCAGCGCGGTAGCAGGCATTGTCGCATCCACGACCAGCGGACATCTTACCCGGCTTCTTAACAACGGGCTGGTTATCTGCCTGAGTCAGGGGCGGCACCGCTATTACAGCCTTGCGGGACAACATATCGCCGAACTACTGGAAAACCTGATGGGGGTTTCTATGCATACCTTCACTTCCCCCACGCCCCGGACGCCGGCATATCTGCGTTACGCACGCACCTGTTATGACCATCTCGCAGGGGAACTCGCTGTAAATATTTACGAGTTTATGCTGCAGGAAAAATGGCTTGAGGCTGACGGCACCGCGCTGACGCCCGCCGGAAAATCCCATTTTCAGCACCTTGGGGCAGTGCTCACACCACGCCCGCGGCGCAGGGCCTGCTGTCCGTGCCTCGACTGGAGCGAAAGACGCTTCCATCTTGGGGGAGAGGCGGGTTCGGCGCTGATGACGCTTTTTCTGCAGAAAGAATGGATAACCCGCACGCAGGGATATCGTGAAGTGAAGGTGACCATCAGTGGCAGAGTTGCCCTGTGTCGCCAGTTCAGTTTGAATCTCGCCTAATCCCGGATGTTTTCAACGCCGTTGTAGCGCTAAATTGTTTTGCTTTGTTGCACAGGCTTATTGGCCGGGATCGGTTTCTGCGCCAGGCAGCCTGTTTCCCGTTCATTAAACCATTCTGATTTTAATCATGCTTACATTGTCACCTGACTGCCTCTGGATAAGCGATGGTGAATTTTCACGACTTTAGTAGCCATCTTTTAAGTTGTTTACTGTGCCTTAAGATTATCGATAACCGCAGGTACATCTGTTTTCCGCTCATAGCAGCCCTGATGTCGCTTCGGTATGTCCGCTTTGTGCCCAAGCGGAAGTTGCCTGCTCGTTGTACTTCGTGTTTTCAGGATAGAAGACATGAACATATCACCATGATAATCATGGCAACATTTGGTACTATTTCCTTACTTTTATAAAGGAAGAGGATTTTTTAAATGGTCCTGGGACTAGCAATAGCGGTAGGTGTTCTTGCTGTTTTATTCGTGGTTATGATTGCTATACATATTTTATTGAAGAAAAAGCATGCAATCGATCTTTTACGTTATAGCAAGATTGTTGATCTTGAAGAAGAAGCACGAAAAATGAAAAAGGCTATGGATGATGAAGAAAAGTCCAGCCGCAATGCTATTGATAAAGAAGTGAAAGACAAGCGTACTGAAATAGATAGTGAAGTGAATGAAAAACGCCAAGCGATAGATAAAGAGGTTAAAGATAAAGATGCAGATATACAGAGGCGTGAAAAAATAGCGAGAGAGATCATTGCATCTCAGGAGCAAGAGCTAACCGACTTAAAAAAATCGTATAATGAAAAGCGCCAGCTCTTGTTGGATCTCTCTGCAAAATTAGCAGAAGTTAGTGATTCTGTTGATATGATTGATTATGGTATATATAAACCGCGTTTCGACTATCATGATTCCAAAGCTTTCCAGGAAGCCATTAGTTACAATAAAGAAAGGCAGAAAAGTCTAATTCGACAAGATGCTGCTTGTGACTTTAATACAAGTTGGGAGGTGAATGGTAGTAAGTCGGAAGGTAAAAAAATGATCAAGCGTTATGTGAAATTGCTCGTCAGAGCGTTCAATAGCGAGTGTGATGCCGCGATAGGAAAAATTAAGGCAGGCAATGTTGAGCAACTTAAAAAACGTATTGAAAGCGCTTTTGATGCACTCAATAAATTTGGACAATCAATGAATATAAGTATCACTTATGATTATCTGAATTTGCGGCTGGAAGAATTACTGCTTTGCCACGAAAAAGAACTTAAAATTCAGGATGAGAAAGATATCCTTAGAGAAGAACGGGAATTGCAACGAGAGGAAGAGAAAGCACAGCGTGAATACGAGAAAGCTATTCGCGATGAACAAAAGGCAGAGAAAGACTTCCAGAAAGCAATGGAAAGAGCAAGAAAAGAGCTTGAAAAAGCAAATGCTGAAGAAAAATCCCGTATTGAAGCCAAAATTGCTGATCTCGAACTTCAGGTAGAAGAGGCAAGGGCTTTGTCTGAGCGCGCAAAATCTCAGGCACAGTTAACTCGAAGCGGCCATGTCTATGTGATATCTAATATTGGAGCGTTTGGAGAGAATGTCTATAAAATTGGTTTGACTAGACGACTTGAACCTGAAGATCGTGTTAATGAACTGGGATCTGCATCAGTGCCTTTTAAATTTGATATCCACGCTTTGATTTACTCCGATGATGCTCCAGCACTTGAAACTAGCTTGCACAATGAATTTTCTGCGCACCGGATAAATATGGTAAATAATCGCAAGGAATTCTTTAAAATTAATCTATCAGATATTGAGAGCAAGGTTAAATTACTTGGTTTTGATGCGTCATTTACGGAGTATGCACTTGCTCCTGAATATCGTAGTACGCTCTCTATTTTGAATGCAAAAGACAAAGCAAAAACAATTGCAGATGCAGTAGAGCATAAAGTTGAAGAGTTGTTCCCCGAAATGGCTTAAAGAAGTTTTAATTTCATATTAAAGGCTAGACAAACCCGCTTCGGCGAGTTTGTCTAGGTAGTTTAGTTTATGCTATTATAGCGTTGCTATAATAATTCAGATTAAACATGAATTTTTCAGGTTTCATCGATACAGCTGTTGCATCACGCTCACGTGAATGCTTCTTTTGGATGTAAGCATCCAGCTTAACCAAATCATTTGCTTATAAAGAATTTTCAGAGAACGGTTCAGGTATGATCTAAGGCTAATGTCCGCTCCTCGCTCAAAGCAGACCGTGCGCCTACGTCCGGCTGCTTATCGTTTTCTTATAGTTACGTTGATATATTCTGGCTTGATGCTTCTGCGGTCCGGGCACCTGAACCCAAAATCGCACGCGAGCATGACGTGCAGTTCAGGTGAGTCGTAAATACTTTGCTCAGCTCTGTTCCGGTTTTTTCCTTGAGCGAAACGCCGCTACTTTCATACGATTGCCGCAGGTAGCCATACTGCACCAGCGGCGGCGATGCGATTTACTAAGGTCGTGGAAGAGGAGAATACAGTCATGCGCCTCACACTGGCGGACGAATTCGAATTTATCGCTGGTGACGAGATTTACCAGAGCATCGGCGACCGGCCACAGCAGGCTTGCCGGACTGCTGTCCCTTGGATGAACGTCGACCCGAAATTGCTGAGCGTCGTCATCCCATCTCAGCTTCCTCGCAGGGCGGCCCGCCTCAAGTACCTGATTGACAACCGTGAGATCTGTTGACTTGCCGTTCAGCGCGGCGTTCACCACGGCCCTGGCGACATCACGAAGCTGACGGGCTTCAGCCAGTAGCCCGGACGGCGTTTCAATACTGCCAGATAATACCCCCGCCAGCGTAAGCCAGTTTAATACGCTGCGATCGTCGTGCAGGCTGTCATGCAACTCCTCACCTGTCCGGTATTCACTGTTGATGAAATCCAGCGCCAGGTTGTCAGCCAGAAAGGGAGCTGCCGAAGAAATACTGTTAGGGTTCATATTCATTGGTAACCGATAAAATTATATTGACAGGTTACCAAAATTCCTCGTAACCTTCAAATTCAAACTTTACAGGTTACGCAGGTGCCATCATGACGTCTTCTCATCCAGGTTCAGCTTCAGAAAGTACGGTCTGCTTACCGGGTGATGCCGGGCAATCTGCCGATTCGGCTTTTTTGGTTCATTACCGCTACGAGCAGGTTGATAACGTGAGGGTGTTTTACCGTGAGGCAGGCAGGCCTGATGCTCCCACAATACTGCTGCTTCACGGCTTCGCCGCATCATCGTTTATGTTCCGCGACCTTATTCCGCACCTTGCCGAGCGTTACCACGTGATCGCCCCAGATTTGCCAGCATTCGGTTTTACCGAAGCCCCGGCAAGAGGCGACTATGCCTACACCTTTAGCCAGATAGCGGAGACGATTGGCCAGTTCGCCGAACAGCTCAGCCTTCATACCTACGCGCTCATGGTTCACGATTATGGCGCCCCGGTAGGCTGGCGTCTGGCGATAGCCCATCCGCAGCGGGTGAGTGCTATCATTTCTCAGAACGGCAACGCCTATGAGGAAGGGCTGGGAGAGGGCTGGGCGCCTATTCAGAAGTACTGGCGTGAACCTACGCAGCAAAACCGGGATGCCCTGCTCGATTTTCCCACCCCGGCCTCTATTAAGTGGCAATACCTTGAAGGCGTTACCGATCCGAGCCTGGTTTCACCGGATGGTTATACGCTGGAGGGGCTACAGATATTGCGGCCAGGCAATGCTGATATTCAGCTTGATTTGTTGCTGGATTACGCTTCGAACGTGGCGATGTATCCCGCTTTCCAGCGGTATTTCCGTGAGCATCAGCCACCTCTGTTGGCCGTGTGGGGAAAAAACGATCCGTTTTTCCTTCCTGCGGGTGCCGAGGCCTGGAGCCGGGACCTGCCCGAAGCAGACATTCTCTTCTATGACACCGGACACTTCGCGCTCGAAACCCACGGTGAAGAAATCATTCCTGTCATTCGTAAGTTTCTGGACAAGAATATTGGGCAACATTGAGGATTTAAAAAATTGTCTGAACGGCTGCTCAGCCGCAAGGCGGAACTGAATGCCCATTGCTCGCGCATAACCAGCCTTATTTCTTCCGTTTCCACAGGCCGGGCAGGGTGGCGCTCAACGGGAAGCGGCTCGCCCACCTTTGCGCAGTATCGCAAGCAGTGCCTGAGCCGCCCGAGAAGACTTTCCGGCTTGCGAACAAATCAGACCAAACTCGCGGTGGATAGCCGGTATCAGTGGCGCCACGCGCAGGCCGCGCCGATCCTCGGGTAGCGTTGATTCGGGGACCAGCGCCAACCCCATGTCTTCGCGCACCAGCATGCAGGCGCTGATCCAGTCGCGTACCGTTACCCGTACGTCGGACAGCTGCAGACCTGCTTGTTCCATCAGGCTGTTTCCGTTCACCGCGCAGCCGCCGGTTGCGAGAATAAAAGGTTGGTCCGCCAGCTCCTCAAGCGTGATGCCGCGCGCCCTTGTACCTCTTCCGGACTTGTGATTGGCTGGCAGTACCGCTACCCATGCGTCCCGCCCCAGTATCACTTCCGCACGGCCGGGGGCAGGATTCAGCACTACGCCCAACTCGACGTTATCCGCGCCCAGCCATTCCTCCACTTCCTCGTCCGTACCTTCCAGCGCCACCAGCTCGATATCCGGATGCAGGCGCCGAAAGTCCCGCAGCAGTCCGGGCAACAACGTCGAAATCACCGAGGGAAAGCTGGCCAGGCGGATGCGCCCGCCGCTCAGGCCGCTGTTGTCGTCGGCCAGACGACGGATCTCATCCAGCTGCGCCAGCATGGCCCGCGCATGAACGATCGCCTGCTCGCCAAGGGCCGTAACGCTGATAAGCCGCCGCTCACGGGTGAACACCTGAAACCCAAGTGAGGCTTCCAGCTGGGCGATAGCTTGGCTCGCGCCAGACTGAGTAATGCCCACGGCGTCGGCGGCCCGCGAGATATTGCCGGCATCGGCTACGGCTACCAGCAAGCGCCAGTGCAGAAGGTTCATCATGATTATCAGTAGCTCAGCTAATACCAGTTATTTAGAACATTAATTTTACAGATAACGTCGCCGTAAGCACAGTGTGTTACGGCGCCCAACAAGGGGCCGCGCAACTGACTTTTAACTTTCCGGAGAACTTATGAAGCTGTATTACGCCCCTCATACCTGCTCGCTGTCGCCACACATCGTGCTGCGTGAACTCGACCTGAAGTTTGAGCTGGTCAAAGTGGACAACAAGACCAGGCTGACCGCCGACGGACGCGACTTCCGCACCATTAACCCCAAGGGCTATGTCGCTGCGCTGGAGCTGGACGACGGGCAAATCCTGACCGAAGGACCGGCCATTGTACAGTACCTGGCCGATCTCAAACCGGAAAGCGGGCTGGCGCCGCGGGCGGACAGCTGGGCGCGGGTGCGCCTGCAGGAGTGGCTGAACTTTATCACCAGCGAAATACATGCAGGCTCGGCGCCGTTGTTCAACGCCGCGCTGCCCGAGGAGGTCAAAGCGATTTTTCGTGAGAAGCTGTTCAGGCGATTCGACCTTCTTCAGGATACGCTTGCCGGACGGGAGTATCTGATGGGCGCTTCTTTCAGCGTTGCTGACGTCTACTTGTTTACCGTGCTGGGCTGGTGCAAATTTTTCTCCATTGACCTTGATGGCTGGCCCGCGCTGTCGGCCTATATGACCTGTATTAACGCGCGACCTGCCGTGCAGGCCGCCTTGTATGCCGAAGCCGCTCGGTAATATCTGAATAACGGCCGTTGCGGTTCATTCTGACGGCTGGTTATGTACAGCCAGCTGTTCTGTCAGCCGCTGTATGTTTTCCTCGCAGGAGATCCCATCCGGTCGGTTTGCAATGCTGGCGATCAGATTCAGCAGCTCGGTCTTGCTCTCCTCCAGCTGTTTTTGCATCAATTCGATCTCCGAGACGCGCGTTTTCAGCGACTCAACCAGCCTCTCGTGATCCCACTTTTTCTGTCGCTGCGGCAAAAAGCGGCGAATTTGCTCAAGTGAAAAGCCCGCCCGCTGCGCGTTATCGATGATTTTCAGCAGGCCTGCCGCTTCCGCAGAATAATTTCGGTAACCGTTTGTCTGACGCGCTGGCGGAGCGAGCAGACCCTGCGCTTCGTAAAAGCGAATACGTGAGGGCGTAATCCCCGTGGCTTTTGCCAGTGCTCCAATTCTCATAGCCTTTACCCGCTCTCTTGACCTTAAAGTTAACTTTAATCTTATACTTTTCAGACGTCCGCTGTTTGCGACGCACGCCGCAGTGTATCTCTTGCATTAGTGAATAAAAGCGAGGAACTGAAATGCAAACGATTCTGGGGGCCAACGGCCAGATTGCCCAAGAGCTTGCCCGAGAGCTGAAACGCTCATACACCGATGACCTGAGGCTGGTAAGCCGCAGCCCGCGAAAGGTAAACGACAGCGATGTTACCGTAGCGGCAAATCTGCTTGATGCCGAACAAACGCTGGATGCGGTAAAAGGGAGCAGCATTGTCTATTTTGCCGCAGGGTTGCCCGCAGATTCGGCGCTGTGGGAGCAACAGTTTCCGACAATGCTGAAAAATGCGCTCGATGCAGCCCGCACGGCGCAAGCCCGTTTTGTCTATTTTGACAACACCTACATGTATCCGCAGAACGACAATCCACAGACGGAAGAAACGCGCTTCGCTCCGCGGGGGCGGAAAGGAAAAGTACGTGAACTGATGACGAACATGGTGCTTGAAGAGATGAGGCGGGAGGCCATTCCGGTCATTATCGGGCGCGCGCCGGAGTTCTATGGGCCGGGGAAGACGCAGAGTTTCACCAACGCGTTTATCATCGACAAACTGAAGGCTGACAAACGGCCGCGTGTCCCGGTGCGTGACGATAAATTTCGTACGCTCATCTGGACGCCTGACGCCAGCCGTGCCCTTGCTGTGCTCGGTAATACTGCGGATGCCTGCGGGCAGAGCTGGCATCTGCCCTGCTGCGACGATCGCCTTACCTACAGGCAGTTTGTTTCTCTCGCCTGTGAGATCTTCGGAAAAGACGTGGAGTACAGCGTCGTCAGCAAGCTGGCGTTGACCTTCGCCGGTCTTTTTTCGCAAGGAGCACGTGAGATGCGTGAGCTGCTGCCGCGGTATGAACATGACAACCTGTTCGAATCGGCAAAGTTTAAGCATCGTTTCCCGGATTTCTCCGTCACGTCTTACCGTGAGGGTCTGGAAGACATCCGGCGGGAATGGAGCAGCAGGCAGAAGAAAGCGAACGCCTCCGACTCACGTTAAAAAGTACTCTTATGATAACGTGTAATCACCTGCATCCTGTTGAAGGGGCTTGCATGCTGAACGGGCTGAATCACATAACGATCGCTGTAAGTGATATTTCAAAAAGCTTTAATTTTTACGTTAACCTACTTGGTTTTATACCTAAGGCAAAATGGGCCAGCGGGGCTTATCTTTCTTCAGGTAACCTGTGGTTATGTCTTTCTGCTGATGCTGTTGCTTCTCATGAGGATTACACTCACTACGCATTCAGCATCCGTAGCGAAGACTTCGATGCGTTTGCTACTCATCTGAAATCAGCGGGCGTTACCGAGTGGAAAACCAATAAGAGTGAAGGAAAATCTATCTATTTCCTGGATCCTGATGGGCACAAGCTGGAAATACATGATGGCGATCTGGATAGCCGCCTTAAAGATTGTATGAAGCATCCCTATGAGAAAATGGAGTTTTTCTAGAGTTTTAAAATTTAGCGCAACGATGATGTTTTGATAAATCCGAGTGAATCGCAGTGGTTAATCCGGTCGCTAACCGCTCTGTAACAGGAATTGCCGGAGTGCGGCCGTAAGTTCTTCTGGCGCTTCTTCAGCCATATGGTGGCCGCTGTTGATTGATTTGCCGCGCACATCCGGCGCCCAGCTTTTCCAGATACCCAGTATGTCGCCATAAATCTCTTCCAGGTCATCATGTTTTGACCATAAGCAGAGCGTCGGGCACTGGATTGTTCGTCCGAGCTGACGATCCTCAAGCTCGTGCTGTTTATCTATAGCCAGACCAGCGCGATAGTCCTCAAGCATCCCATGTACGGTTGCCGGATCGTGTATGGCACGCCTGAACTCCTGGTACTCCTCGTCTCCCATGGTGTCCGGCTGGCCGCCATACCATTTGTCCGGGTCAGCCAGAATGGCCCGCTCCGGCTTTTCCGGCTGGGCAAAGAAAAACCAGTGATACCACTGGCGGGCAAACTTCTCGTTACAGCGGTTGAGCGCTTCAAGTATGGGAACCGAATCCAGTACGGCAAGGCGCGTGATTCGGTCCGGATAATCAAGGGCAGCCCTGTAGGCCGTGTAACTTCCTCTGTCGTGTCCGACAAGCGCAAACCGCTCAAAGCCAAGCTGGCTCATTAACTCAATGCAATCTTTTGCCTTAGCCCTTTTAGAAGAGCCCGCGTGCTCAGGCAGGTCGGCAGGTTTAGAGGAGCGGCCGAAACCCCGTAAGTCAGGGCAGACAACGGTAAATGATTTAGCAAGTTCGGGAGCTACCTTCGACCAGGTCGCATGAGTACGGGGATGACCATGTAGCAGCAAAACCGGCGGGCCATTACCGCCATAACGCACGTTAAGAACTGCTTCAGAGAGCGTTATTTCTTTGTGCGTAAATCCTTCAAACATAGGCTCTTCTCCTGCCCGATCTGGAGTACAGATTATAGACGAGTCTGGCGGGGTAGCTTTTGCACAAGGTGGAGGTGAGGGTTAAACGCTTTAAGATAGGGCCGGTCCGCAGCCATTTTTATGTCAGGAGCGGATGTTCATAACGGATCCCGGTCATGCAGCGGGATAAGTCCCAGGTTTGTTTACCGGGGGCACTCCACCACGGCATGAGCCTGCCCAGAAAGCTGAGCATGGCCTGATTAAGAAGGACTGGCTGCTGTAAAGGCGCGAAATGACTTACGCCGGGTAAAATGATCGGCTTTGCGTCACTACTATTTGCTGTCAGCTTCGCGAAAGGGCCCGGCGGCTTCTTTGTCAAACGTCCGGCTGCCAGAGATAAAAATGTGGTAAATCTGGAGCAGTTAACCTCTGGTATTTTACCAACCGGATGTTTAGAATTGCTCATCGCTGCCTCGTGCAGGCAGCGACTAACCTCGCGAAAAATTGATCGCCCAAGCGGTCAACACATACGTCGGTTGTGTCCAGTACACCTCTTCCGGCCAGCGTTTCCATGATTTTTGACAGGAACGCTGTATGAACAAACCTCTCGTTATAATTTTTACCACCGTTATTCTTGATGCTATGGGTATCGGGATCGTTTTTCCTATCCTTCCCGCTTTGCTCAAAGATATTACGCACGCCGATAACGCCGCTCTCTATCTGGGTATTATGACCGCCCTCTATGCTGCCATGCAGTTTGTCTTTGCACCGGTACTCGGCGCGCTAAGTGACCGCATCGGGCGCAGGCCTGTGCTGTTATTGTCTTTAGGTGGTGCAGCCGTAAACTACCTGTTTCTTTCTTTTTCCCCCACGCTGTCCCTGTTACTGCTGGGGCGCGCCTTTGCCGGCATGACGGGCGCCAGCCTCTCGGTGGCTATGGCTTATCTCACCGATATATCACCAGTTGAAAAGCGCGCGCGGCGCTTTGGCGTCTTCAGCGCTATGTTCGGTATCGGTTTTATTGTCGGGCCGGCACTGGGTGGAGTATTGGGCGATTATTGGGTTCGCCTGCCTTTCATGGCCGCATCTGTTCTCAACGGCTGTAATTTTTTGCTGGCGCTGTTTGTTCTTCCTGAGACACGTACAGTCCGCCGGGAAAAGATTAATCTGTCTGCGTTTAACCCGCTGCTGCCGATAAGATGGCTCTTTACGCTGAAAGGTGTTTTGCCGATGGTATCCACTTTTTTCATTCTGAGCTTCGGCGGAGAGGCCTACGGCGTCTGCTGGGCACTGTGGGGGCAGGATGCGTTCCAGTGGAGCGGATATCAGATTGGGCTGTCGCTGGCAACCTTTGGTGCTTTTCAGACGCTCGTACAGATTTTTTTGCCCGGTCCTGCAGTCAGAATATTAGGGGAGCGGGGCGCTGTTTTAGGCGGTATCGCCTGCGCAAGTACTGCGCTTTGCGGAATGGCCTTTGCTACTGAAGGCTGGATGGTTTTTGCCGTCATGCCCGTTTTCGCACTTGGCAGTATCGGGACACCAGCCCTCCAGTCCATGGCTACCCGGCAGGTCAGCGACGAGCGGCAGGGTCAATTTCAGGGAGTGTTGTCATCAGCGGTAAGTCTGGCATCGGTTATTGCGCCACTTTTCTTCTCGCTTTTCTATTTCACGGTCCGCAGCAGCTGGCCCGGCGCCATCTGGCTTTCGGTTATCGCCATCAACCTTATTGGTATACCGCTGGTGCTGTATGGCATCTTTAACCGCAGAGCAGATTATGGCGACGTCTGAAAAAATATAAATATAAAGATCTTCATTAATCATCTGAGTTTCCCGCCTTCTCAGCCAGTCAGTGACTTCAGCTGAGGAGGCGGGCGAGAGACATTAACCTTCGAAGTACCAGTAGCCGCTGTTCACCAGCGCTGCGAGCATCGCCAGGAAGGACGGGTCTTCCAGCGCATCGCCGAAGGTCTGGGCGTCAAGTTTCAGATGGCTTGCCAGCGCTTCAACGGCCGGACGGTGTGGGCTGTCGATCTTCTCACCGTTGACATATACCTCATCGGCGATGCGCAGTACGCGCAGGCCGCCCAGGCGGGTAAGCGCGTCGCCCTGCTTGATGGCGTCGTAGATTTCATCCGGCTGATAAGGCGGCTCCGGCGGCGCCACGTCCAGCTCGTGGCGCGACTGGGTAATGAACTCGCCGAACCAGGCCTTGAAATGCTCGGGCTGATTAACCAGCTCCAGCATCATCCCGCGCAGTTTATCCAGCTCTTCCGGCAGGATATCCGCCGGGTTCTGGCGGGACGGCACGTCCGGATCGGTATAGCGATGGCTGCCCAGCTCGCGCTGCAGCACGTAATCGGCGAAACCGCTGATCAGCTCGCGGCCGCTTGGCGCGCGGAACCCGACGGAGTAGTTCATCGAATTTTCCAGCGAGTAGCCTTCATGCGGGAAACCTGGCGGAATATAGAGAATATCGCCGGGCTCCAGCTCTTCGTCGATAATGCCTTCGAACGGCTCAACCTGCAGCAGATCCGGGTGCGGACAGTGTTGCTTCATCGGCACTTTTTCACCCACGCGCCAGCGACGACGGCCAATGCCCTGAATGATAAACACATCGTACTGATCCAGATGCGGGCCAACGCCGCCGCCGGGCACTGAGAAAGAGATCATCAGGTCGTCAGTACGCCAGTCGGGCAGGGCGCGGAACGGGCGCATCAGGCTGGCGCTCTGCTCGTGCCAGTGGTTAACCGCCTGCACCAGCAGGGACCAGTTGTTTTCGCTTAAATGATCGTAGCTCTGGAATGGACCGTGGCTGACTTGCCATTTGCCGTCCTGATGGCTCACCAGGCGGCTGTCTACCTCGTTTTCCATGGCAAGGCCTGCCAGTTCATCCGGGGAGATGGGGTCGATAAAGTTCTTAAAGCCGCGTTTTAACACCACCGGGCGTTTTTGCCAGTAGCGTTCGATAAAATCGGGCCAGTTTAAATCCAGGGTATATTCCATTTTTGTTATCCGGCAGGTGGAGGAACCTGTCCGGATTATAACGGATGGGGAGGCCGTTTACGGGAGTATTTTCAATCTTCTTCGCTGTCCGGACGCTGGCGCGCAAAAATCACCTCCATGCGTACGCCGCCCAGTTCGCTGGTGCCCGGGATGATTTCGCCGCCGTACTGGCCGACGATTTCACGCGCCACGGACAGGCCGACGCCCTGGCCCGGCCGCAGGGTATCGACACGCTGTCCGCGGTCAAAAACGATCGCCCGCTTGCTCTCGGGAATGCCCGGACCGTCGTCCTCAACGTACAGGTGCAGGGTGTCATCAAGCTGGGAGGCGGAAATCTCCACGAACTCCAGACAGTATTTACAGGCGTTATCCAGCACGTTGCCCATCACTTCCATAAAGTCATTTTTCTCGCCGATAAAGGTGATTTCCGGCGAGACATCAAGGGTGATATTGACGCCCTTGCGCTGGTAAACCTTGTTGAGCGCCGAGCAGAGATTGTCCAGCAAAGGGGCGACCGAATGCAGCTCGCGGCTTAGCAGGGCGCTGTTTCCGCGCATGCTGGCGCGATGCAGATAGTAACCAATCTGCTGCGAGATGCGGCTGATTTGCTCCAACATCACCGGCTCGGCTTCCTCCACGTTCAGCTTTTGCGTACGCAGGGAGCGCAGGGTGGTTTGCAGCACCGCCAGCGGCGTTTTCAGGCTGTGGGTCAGGTCCGTCAGCGTCGTGCGGTACTTATCATAGCGATCGCGCTCCGTGCGCAGCAGGCGGTTCAGGTTGCGCACCAGGCTCTTCAGCTCGCGGGGGGTTTCCGGGTTAAGGCTATCGCGGTTATGTTTTTCCAGCTCGCGCACTTCTTTTGCCAGCGCTTCGATAGGGCGCAGGCTCCACCATGCGGCGACCCACAGCAGCGGAATGACCAGCAGCAGGTTGGCGAGCAGCACGTAGATAAACCAGCTCCAGACCATATAAGAACGTTTCAGTTCGATGGGAATGGTATCGACCACTACGATGGTCAGCGCCGGCATCCTGGCGGTGGCCGGATACTGATTCACCGCCACCGAGTGCGTCATCTCGTTTTCTTCGTCATCGTCGTGAATGCCCTTCAGCTTCGCCTGCATGGAGTGATCGTTGCCCAGCAGGGCGCTGCTGGTGTCGAAGTTTGCCTCCAACTCATGAAAACCATTTGCGCCAAGCCACTCTTTTTTAATCTGCTGCCTGATTTGCGGCACGTCCCGCTGCGTCCACAGCAGGTTGCCATGCTCATCGTAAATCAGCGCCATCGTCGGGCTTTGCAGGTTTAAGTTTTCCGGGATTTCGACCCTGATTTTGCCGTCGACGCGGGTGGCGAGGGTGTAGAACAGGTTGCTTTCGCCGCGCAGCAGGCGGAAGGTGGTTTTGTCAAAGCTGACGCTGTAGCCCACCAGCGCCACCAGACCGTAGGCGAGGGAAAGCACCATCACCACGGCGGCGGTGGCGAGTAAAAAGCGTACCCGCAGCGAAAGCGGGAAGAAGCGGCGCAGGAAAGTCATCATTAGCGCAGGTCGAAACGGTAACCCTGGCCCCGCACGGTGGTTATCACTTCGTGAGGGTGCTGCGCCTGAATTTTCTTGCGCAGGCGGCCCATCAGCACATCGATGGTATGGCTTTCACGCAGCTCCGCGTCGGGGTAAAGCTGCAGCATTAGCGAATCTTTGCTCACCACCTTGCCGGCGTTGCGGATCAGGGTTTCCATAATCGTATACTCAAAAGCGGTAAGCTTAATAAGCGTGTCGTTAATGGAGAGTTCCCGGCGGGACAGATCCACCTGGAAAGGCGGCAGGGAAATGAGCTGCGAGGCAAGCCCGCTGTTGCGGCGCATCAGCGCCTGCATGCGCGCAATCACCTCTTCGAGATGGAAGGGTTTCGTCACGTAGTCATCGGCGCCGGCGCCAAGCACCTCGACTTTATCCTGCCAGCCTTCGCGAGCGGTTAAGACCAGTACGGGAATGGTGACGTCGTGGCTTCGCCAGCGGCGGATCAGGCTCATGCCGTCTTCATCGGGCAGGCCGAGATCGACAATGGCAATATCCGGCGTGTGCTCATTTAAGAAGTAATCCGCCTCTTTGGCGTCCTCAGCGGCATCCACCTGGTGGCCGGTTTCGCGCAGCTGCACCGTTAAGTGGTGACGTAACAGGGCATTATCTTCCACAACCAGAACGCGCATCGCATTTCCCCAATCTAAAAAAGTCGCTGATAGTTTAACGCTAATTATCGGCGACGGGGGATAAACCCCGGATAAACAGTTGCCTGTAAGTTTCAGCGGTTAACCGAACGGGCGATGCGGGAATAGGTATGGCGTACGCCGCGGATTGCCACGCTGTAGGCAAAAATATTCTCCGGCAGGGCGATGCCCAGAAAACCGGTATCGCCGATATGGTGCAGGTCGGCGCCGGCCATTTTGCTCATCAGCGCGATTTGCCGGATGGTCTGCACATCGGCGCCTTCCTGGGAAGTGCCGATGGCGGTCATCGCCAGCGCTCCCTGCCGTTGGGTAAAGCTAATCAAAGCGGCGACCTTTTCCTGCGTCATGCCCGGAATGGTGCCCGGTGCCGGAAGCAGGACGATATCGGCCCCGTTCTCAACAAAAAGGGCGATGTCCTCCTCGCTTATCAGCTGGCTGCCGCTTTCGCGCACGATGCCCGCGCCGTGCATTTTCCCGGCGATCAGGATGAGCTTGTCACCTACTTCATCATGAATTTGCTTAAGCGAACGGGCGATAGCCTGGTTGCTGATGCCGTTATTGGGATTGCCGGTCAGAACGACGATCCGTGCGCCGAGATCGTACAGCCTGCGCGCGTTTTCCGGCGTGGCGGCTCGCCCGGCCGTCATCTGCCAGAATTCATCATGATCGGCGGCAAAGTCCGGATCGACGGCTTCAAGGTTCGCGCCGATGACCCGCCCGGTCAGACGCTGCAGCTCCCGCAGCGTATCCTGGGGAGCAATGCCCGTGGGTAAGCCTTCTATATGAGGTTGCGCCGCATCAAACAGGTTCAGCAGGAGAATATCGGCGCCCTGGCTGGCAGCCAGTTCGGCGTTGGTGATGTTATTGAGCAAGGGCTGGGTGATGGCGATGGTTTCGCTGACCAGCACGCGGCCTTCGCTGGCGCGCAGAGAGTGGAGCAAATCGGTTTTGGTGATATTCGCAAGGTCGGAGGCGCTGCAGTCGAGATAGCGTTTCATCGTTATTTCCCCTGATTGATGGTGTATCAATTGTATACCAGTAAACCCCTGCGAAGGGCGGCATAGTCAGGTGGGGAAACAACGCGCCCTCTCCCGGAGGCAGAAGAGGGCGTTTTTATTACTTCAGTTCGTCAACCATAGTGATAGCGCGGCCGATATAGTTAGCCGGCGTCATTGCCTTCAGGCGCGTTTTCTCGTCTTCCGGCAGTGCCAGGCTGTCGATAAACTGCTTCATGCCTTCGGCATCCACGCGCTTGCCGCGGGTCAGCTCTTTGAGCTTCTCATATGGCTTCTCGATACCGTAGCGGCGCATCACGGTCTGAATCGGCTCCGCCAGCACTTCCCAGTTGTGGTCCAGCTCGTCCAGCAGGCGGTCACGGTTCACTTCCAGTTTGCTTACGCCTTTTAATGTGGACTGATAAGCAATCAGCGCATAGCCAATGCCCACGCCCAGGTTGCGCAGCACGGTGGAATCCGTCAGGTCGCGCTGCCAGCGGGAAACCGGCAGTTTACTTGCCAGGTGTTGCAGCATAGCGTTGGACAGGCCCAGGTTGCCCTCGGAGTTTTCGAAATCGATGGGGTTAACCTTGTGCGGCATGGTGGAAGAGCCGATTTCGCCGGCGATGGTTTTCTGTTTGAAGTGGTTTAGCGCGATGTAGCCCCACACGTCGCGATCGAAGTCGATCAGGATGGTGTTGAAACGCGCCACACAGTCAAACAGCTCGGCGATATAGTCGTGCGGCTCAATCTGCGTGGTATACGGGTTCCACTGGATACCCAGAGAGGTGACGAACTCCTCGCTGAACTGATGCCAGTCCACTTCCGGGTAAGCGGCGATGTGGGCGTTATAGTTGCCGACCGCGCCGTTGATTTTGCCGAGGATTTCCACTTTTTCCAGCTGGCGGAACTGGCGTTCCATGCGGTAGGCCACGTTTGCCATCTCTTTACCCATGGTGGACGGCGTGGCCGGCTGGCCGTGGGTACGGGAAAGCAGCGGAATATCGCGATACTGCACCGACAGGTCTTTTACCGCATCGATAATTTTACGCCAGTACGGCAGCACCACTTCTTTGCGGGCCGTTTCCAGCATCAGCGCGTGAGACAGGTTGTTAATGTCTTCGGAAGTACAGGCGAAATGGATGAACTCGGATACCGCGTGCAGCGCAGGGACGGATTCAACCTTCTCCTTAAGGAAATACTCAACGGCTTTGACGTCGTGGTTAGTGGTGCGCTCAATGGTCTTGATGCGCGCGGCGTCTTCTTCACTGAACTGCGCGACGATTTTATCAAGGTAACCGTTTGCGTCTGCGTCAAAAGCAGGAACTTCCCTGATCGCTGCGTGCGCGGCTAATTTTTGCAGCCAGCGTACTTCTACCTGTACGCGAAATTTCAGCAAACCGAACTCGCTGAAAATGGCGCGCAGAGCGCTGACTTTATCGCCGTAGCGTCCATCTACGGGGGAAACGGCGGTCAGTGAGGATAATTCCATAAGTCACAACTCCAAAGAGGTTAACAATGAGCAAGAATTTGTTTTGCCTGCGTGCACAGGCGATTACGGGAAAACATGAGCTGCAGGCGGCCACCGCCGACCTGCTGCCACAGCACGGCGGCACGAATGCCGGCCAGCAGCGAGGCGCGTACTTTGCTTTGCACCTGCGGGCTTTGCAATACGGCAGGGGAGCCCGTGACCTGAATACGCGGCCCCAGCGGGCTGATCACGTCGACGTAAATACCGGCCATCGCGCTGAGCAGGGTATCGGATTCCAGATCGAAATGTTCCAGCTGGCGCTGCAGACCGGCGATACGCGAGCCGAGCGTGTCCATCGCGCCAGAGCTTGCGTGCAGTTTACGCTCCAGCACCATCAGGCTTAAGGTATAGCGCGTAAGCTCGGCGTTCAGGCCCTGGCGGTTGCTGGCGTTCAGTACGCCGAGCAGCGTTTCCAGCCCCAGCTTCAGGTTAGCTTCGCTGCCGCCGAACACGCCCAGCGTGGAGCCGGGATTAAGATCGATAACACTATTGAGCGCGACATGCAGCGCGTCGGAATCGCAGTGCCCCTGATGCGCAAGCTGCTGAACCAGACGCGCGGACTGGCAGATGCCCGCCAGCGCGAGAGTAATGTCGAAGTAATTCTTAGCCACAGTGTTTCGTCCTTGTCCGCAAATTAGTCGATGAGCGGCAAACGCTGCTCAATAATACCGCCGCCCATGCATATTTCGCCGCTGTAAAAGACCGCGGACTGGCCTGGCGTGACCGCCGCAACCGGCTCTTCAAAGCGCACTTCAATGCGATCGGCGTCCAGCGGGGTAATGGTGCAGGGAATATCCGTCTGGCGATAGCGCGTTTTCACCGTGCAACGCAGCGGGGCGCTCAGCGTTTCGCGATCGACCCAGTGCAGCTGTTGCGCAATCAGGCCGACGGACATCAGGCGCGGATGATCGTGCCCCTGGGCAACAATCAGAATATTGTTCTCAACGTCTTTATCGACGACATACCACGGATCTTCGCTGCCTTCTTTGGTGCCGCCGATGCCCAGGCCCTTACGCTGGCCGAGGGTGTGGTACATCAGGCCCTGATGTTCGCCAATAGTTTCGCCATCAACGGTAACGATAACGCCCGGCTGCGCGGGCAGGTAACGGCCGAGGAATTCGCGGAATTTGCGCTCGCCGATAAAACAGATGCCGGTGGAGTCTTTTTTCTTCGCGGTGATGAGATCCAGCTCTTCGGCGATGCGGCGCACTTCTGGTTTTTCCAGTTCGCCGACCGGGAACAGGCTCTGGGCGATCTGCTCATGGCCGAGCGTATAGAGGAAGTAGCTCTGATCTTTATTGCCGTCCAGCCCGCGCAGCAGCTGGCTTTTGCCGTCCACGTCAGCGCGGCGCACGTAATGGCCGGTGGCGATGTAATCGGCGCCTAAATCTTCTGCGGCGAATTCGAGGAAGGCTTTAAATTTGATCTCTTTGTTGCACAGAATATCCGGGTTCGGCGTGCGGCCCGCTTTGTACTCTTCCAGGAAGTGCTCAAACACGTTATCCCAGTATTCGGCGGCGAAGTTTACGGTGTGCAATTCAATGCCGAGCTTGTCGCAGACGGCCTGCGCATCCGCCAGATCGGCGGCCGCGGTGCAGTACTCCTCGCCGTCATCCTCTTCCCAGTTCTTCATGAACAGGCCTTCTACTTTGTAGCCCTGCTGTTGCAGCAGGTAAGCAGAAACGGAGGAATCAACACCGCCGGATATCCCGACGATTACTTTTTTCTGGCTGTTATCAGACATGGAGTACTCACGACATTGAACTTAAAGGCGGCGTATTCTATCACGCATCCCCAGGCCTGGCACCCTTAAGTAAAGGGCCAGTTAAACGCGCCGAGCACGCTGAGGGGATAACGTTCGGCTCGCTGGTAGCAGCGGATGCTCTCGGCGACCAGCGGCGAGCGTAAATTCCCTGCGTTAACAATTTGTTGCGCGTCGAGCCATAAACAGCGGTCGATATCGCTGTCGTGGGGCTGCGTCGGCAGCTGTTCGGGTAAATCGATGGCGAACAGAAAACGCAGGAAGGGTGTGTTATCCGGCGCTATCCACTGATGCATGCGGATAAAGGTTTGCGGCACGGCGCGTATGCCGGTCTCTTCGTACAGCTCCCGGCTAGCGGCCTCCAGCAGCGTTTCGTTAGCCTCAAGGTGCCCGGCAGGCTGGTTCCACAGGGCTTTGCCGTTGATGGTTTCTTCAACGATTAAAAACTTCTCCTGCGCCTGGACGACGCAGGCGACGGTCACGTGCGGTTTGAACATGGAGTATCCTTTAGAGCGGCTTGTTAATGTTGCCGTACATCTTATCGAGCTGTTGCAGGCGTCGATCGTAGGCTTTTGTCAGGCAGGACACGTTGCCGCCGCACTGACGGCGTGTTTTAAGCCAGTTTTGCTGGGCATCCTGAATGGCGCCGCGGCCTCCCATCGCCAGCAGCCCCTTCAGGAATTGATATTTGGTGCTCATTTCCACATCTTTATCGTTCAGGGAAAGATGGGCGCAGATGGCTTTTTCATCCGCCGCTTTGGCTTTCTGACAGTCAAAGCTTGCCGCGCCGGCGGCAATCGGGCTCAGTAACGCGAGAGTTAAAATGAGTCGTTTCATTTGCTTTCCTCCTGCGGGATCTCCCGCCATTGACCATTATCGAGACCGTCCAGCGTATAGTCCCCCATCGCATAGCGAATCAGGCGCAGCGTAGGATGGCCCACGTGCGCCGTCATGCGGCGGACCTGGCGGTTACGTCCTTCATAGAGCGTGATTTTAAGCCAGCTGGTGGGAATCGCTTTGCGTTCACGAATGGGGGGATTGCGCGGCCACAGCCACGCCGGCTCCTGCACAAGCTCAACGCCCGCGGGCAGGGTAGGGCCATCGTTAAGCGTCACGCCGCAGCGCAGCGCAGCCAGGGCTTCTTCAGCTGGCGCACCTTCTACCTGCACGTAATAAATCTTGCCGGTTCGTTTGCCCGGCTGCGTTAGCCGCGCCTGCAAAGCGCCGTCGTTGGTGAGCACCAGCAGCCCTTCGCTGTCCCGGTCTAAACGCCCGGCGGCATAAATTCCTTGTAACGGGATGTAATCTTTCAGCGTGCTGCGTCCCGCTTCATCCGTGAACTGCGGCAGCACATCGTAGGGTTTATTGAAGATAACCAGCCGCTTCGGTCCCTGCGGGCGCGGTTTTTTGGCCGGTTGCCTTGTGCTGAATCGTTTAACTGAGTGATTTCTAATAGAAGTTTTATTCATAGTGTTTTCAGACGTCAGGTATTCACGCATTATAACGGAAATCACCAGTGATTGGCGCGGGCCTGATATTCAAGTAGTATTGACACGCATATTACAAATCATTAACAAACAGAAGCGCTCGAAGGAGAGGTTAATGGAAAGCAAAGTAGTTGTTCCGGCGGAAGGTAAAAAGATCACCCTGCAAGATGGCAAACTGAACGTTCCTCACAACCCAATCATTCCTTTCATTGAAGGTGATGGTATCGGTGTGGATGTGACGCCTGCCATGATTAAAGTGGTGGATGCCGCCGTGCAAAAAGCCTATAACGGCGAGCGGAAAATTTCCTGGATGGAAATCTATACCGGCGAAAAATCTACCCAACTGTATGGCCAGGACGTCTGGCTGCCAGAAGAGACTCTGGACCTGATTCGTGACTACCGCGTTGCCATCAAAGGCCCGCTGACCACCCCGGTCGGTGGCGGTATCCGTTCTCTGAACGTTGCGCTGCGTCAGCAGCTTGACCTCTACGTTTGCCTGCGTCCGGTACGTTACTACGCGGGTACGCCAAGCCCGGTAAAACATCCTGAGCTGACCAACATGGTTATCTTCCGTGAAAACTCAGAAGACATCTATGCGGGCATCGAGTGGAAAGCAGACAGCGCCGAAGCCGAAAAAGTGATTAAATTCCTGCGCGATGAAATGAAGGTCACAAAAATTCGTTTCCCTGAGCATTGTGGGATCGGCATCAAGCCTTGCTCCGAAGAAGGCACCAAACGCCTGGTTCGTGCGGCCATCGAATACGCAATCACCAATGACCGTGATTCCGTCACCCTGGTGCACAAAGGCAACATCATGAAATTCACCGAAGGCGCTTTCAAAGACTGGGGTTACCAGCTGGCGCGTGAAGAGTTCGGCGGCGAGCTGATCGACGGCGGCCCATGGGTGAAAATCAAAAACCCAAATACCGGCAAAGAAATCGTTGTTAAAGACGTGATTGCCGATGCGTTCCTGCAGCAGATCCTGCTGCGTCCGGCTGAATACGACGTTATCGCCTGTATGAACCTGAACGGCGACTACATCTCCGACGCCCTGGCAGCCCAGGTTGGCGGTATCGGTATTGCTCCGGGCGCAAACATCGGCGACGAATGCGCGCTGTTCGAAGCCACCCACGGCACCGCACCAAAATACGCAGGCCAGGACAAAGTGAACCCGGGCTCCATCATTCTGTCCGCGGAAATGATGCTGCGTCATATGGAATGGTTCGAAGCGGCAGACCTGATCGTTAAGGGTATGGAAGGCGCGATTAATGCCAAAACCGTCACTTACGATTTCGAACGCCTGATGGATGGCGCTAAACTTCTGAAATGTTCAGAGTTTGGCGATGCTATCATCGAAAACATGTAACCAGCCCTGCTGGTTGTGTGACAACGGGAGCCTTGTGCTCCCGTTTTTTATTATTCGTTTTCGAATGGTTATCAAAACTTTATCAAAACAAGTTATCAAAACCCCATCGCAAAAAGGCTACACGGCAATGGTAATTCAGTTTTTTCCTCGGTCATCGTTATATCTATCCGTCTGCCTCTGCGATTTATGACCCAGCAATTTTTGATGTTGATTCCCTGTTCTTTATACAGGCGTTCCGCAAGAGAACGCTGTTCATGAACGGTTACAGGCGTGCCGTCTTCCCAGTCTATATTTGCCTTATCCCGTGCTTTGCTGAAGTTCATTGGGATGGTATTGGATTTTACCTGGGCTCCACGCTCGGCCTGAGATATTGCTCTGAAAAAATGAACGAGGTATGGGCTCACGGCATAATCCCGGCAGCGGGCTATTACATCCCTCAGCGTGCAGCCAATTGTTTCGCAATGCAGTGATAATGGAATGGCTACTTTACTACCGGTTTTTTGCTGTACCACATGAAGGTGATTATCCCAGACGTCAGTAAATTTCATGTTCGAAATATCGCCCAGGCGCTGGCCTGTTACGACCGCAAGAAGCATCGCATTCCCGAGGTATTTAGGATGAGCATCAGCTAATTCAAAGATTTTTTTCCACTTTTCCGCGCTCAAACGCTGGCGAGTAATTTTTCTCCGCGGCTGCTTTGTTGCAAGGGCAGGGTTATATCCCGGAGCCGCTTCACCTGCATGTTGCGCTTCTTTAAAAACGTCTATCAACACCGAACGAATTACCTGTGCCATACGCGGCTGCTTGCCGCATCTGTGCGGACTTACAAGGTACTCAAGTGATTATTTATTCTGGCTGGCATTGGGCTCAATTCTGAGGCCATGCCGTACGCTTGACACCTCTAAGCGGGGCTGTTTTTCTGCCGGAAATGCGTTTCTGCGAGGGATGCCTGGCATTGTACTGATCCCCCAGTATGGGCGTTTTTACGTCTCGTTTTATCTTAGGTTATCCCGGAGGGGCATTCGCCTGTAGTCTGGACATTCCTGCTCGTTTCCATCCATGTTTTTATCGGCACACTTTGCGTCATTAATATTCGTTATGGCGGCCAGCTATGCTGCAGGCGTTTTTTAAAATCCCGGCAGTCATTAAATGGAT
>NZ_RCAA01000043.1:109006-110443 GCF_003628475.1 Enterobacter sp. R1(2018)
TCTGTTCGAAAGAGAGGGGTGATGCCTGATGAAGCTTTGCGCCACCTACTGTTTTTACGGAAATTAAGAAAAAATTAAGATCTCACCGTTACGCTGCACCCGGACCTGACGGCCTGCCGTCATCATTTATTCAGGGAGCTTTATGTTTACTAAAAAAATCATCGCCGTATTACTTCTGTCTTCGGCCCCGGCATTCCCGGCCTTAGCGCAAGCAGACCTGAAAGGGTGCGAGGCTAAGAAGTACCATATCCAGCAGGAAATTGACTACGCAAAAACTCACGGCAATACCCATCGCGTAGCCGGGCTTGAGAAAGCTTATGCAGAAGTGTTGGCCAACTGTACCGATGCCTCCTTAAGACTGGAACGTGAGGCTGATATCCGTAAAAAAGAGCAAAAAGTTGCCGAGCGCGAGCAGGAGCTGGCCGAGGCTCAGGCATCCGGGCGTGCCGATAAAATTAAGAAAAAAACGGATAAGCTCGAAGAGGCGAAGGATGAGCTTTCTGCGGCAAAGGCTGCGTTAAACCAATAAACAGACCCTTTTCCTTAACTGGGCAGCTTTATTAAAGGAAGGATAACCGCATGGCCTGGCGCAAAAACTCCGTTACCTGCGTTCAAAAAGAACCGATGAATATCAGTCGGTTGAATTTTTAACCGAACGGAAGCAGGGGAATTGCATCACACAGGGGGGATGTGTAATATGCGCGCCAGTGCCGACTTAGCTCAGTAGGTAGAGCAACTGACTTGTAATCAGTAGGTCACCAGTTCGATTCCGGTAGTCGGCACCATTTCCCCGCTTTTGCGCTTCAAATCCAGCCCTGTTGACTTGCCAGCCAGACCACGATGGCCACCAGAATTAATACTATCGTTGTTTTTCTCATTATTACTCCTCGGTAACCAGCCAGAAGTCCGCTTCGTCGAACATCTCTTCAATCAGGCGGTTGATCCTTTCCTTTTCGCTTTTGGTGCAGTCGCTGTTAACGGCGTTGGCCTGCATTGGCTTCACTCTGACTTCGGCCTCGGGAAAAAGAGATTGCATCCGGCGGGTGAGTTCAGCAAGGATCTTCTCATTCGCGCCCGGCAGGCCTGCCACGTTTCGTTTGTCGTAAACCAGTTCAACGTACATTCTCAAACCTTTCATAAAGCTGTATTTATATACAGTAATAAATCTTGCACGCAAGGGCAAGCACTATCGGTGGGTGAGAACCGGGAGCCGGCCGCTCCCGGAACAGAATTATTTACCTGAAGGCGTCAGTAAACGTATCGCCAGGCCAGCCGCTGCGCTAAGCGTCGCCAGCGCAACCACGCCCGGCCAGCCAAAGTTTTCCAGCGCTTTACTGCCCAGTTCGGCTCCCGCCGCCATCCCGATAAATACCACCGTGAACATAATCGCGTTCAAACGGCTACGGGCCGGCGGGTTTATGGCGTAAATAATCGTCT
>NZ_RCAA01000043.1:110453-117278 GCF_003628475.1 Enterobacter sp. R1(2018)
TCAAAACCTATCGCACTTAACACAATGACCGCGAGCTGCGCGGGCACCGGCAGCAGCGGCAGAACAAACATCAGCGCAAAAGAAACAACCACGATAGCGGAGGCAATTCGGGTGACGAAGTTTGGGCCGCGACGATCGGCAAGGGCACCCGCCAGCGGAGCAGCAAGCGCCCCCGCGGCGCCCGCCAGGCCAAAAGCGCCAGCTACCGCGCTTCCCAGCTGGTAACGTTCGGCGAGCGCTATGGCAAGGGTTGACCAGAAGGCGCTGAAAGCCACCGACAGCAGACCCTGCGCCAGCGCGGCGCGGCGCAGGGTGGAGTAGTCCATCCATAACTGGCCCAGAGAAAGCAGCAGGGCAGGGTAGCGCAGCGTCGTTTCAGGCTTGAAGGACGGCAGCACGCGCCAGAGGATTAACGTGATCATCAGCATGGCCGCAGCGGCGATGGCGTAAACGCTGCGCCAGCCGAACAGATCTGCCACCAGGCCGCTGAACACCCGTGATAACAGGATGCCGGCCAGCAGTCCGGTCATCACCATACCGACCGTTTTCCCGCGTTTGCTCTCCGGGGCGAGCGTCGCGGCGGCGGGGATAATATCCTGCGCTACGGTAGCGACCAGCCCGATGGCCAGGCTGCTGAGCAACAGCAGATGCCAGGATGAGGCGAATCCGCACAGCCCCATGGTCAATGACAGCAGAGTACCCTTGACCAGGATGATGCGGCGGCGATCGAAACGGTCGCCCAGCGGAGCGAGCAGTAGAATACCAAGCGCATAACCGATTTGGGTCAGCATCGGCACGAGGCCGCTGTCGCTAACGCCCGCTTTAAACGCGGCGGCGATAATCCCCAGCATCGGCTGGCTGTAGTAAATAGAGGCGACGCTAAGCCCGGCGCCTGCGGCGAGCAGAAAAACAATTTTGCCGGACAGCGCGTTATCCGCCGTCGGGTTTTTACTCTGAAAGACTGAAAGCTGGCTCATGGCTCGCTCCGAAAGGGTGAATGTGCGGCCATTTTTGTCGTTTCTGCGGCGAAGCTGTAGCCCCCGTAAAGGTAAATCTGTTATACACTTGGCGTATGAAGAAAAACCTTAGTCCCGCCGGGGATCGTATAACCGTACTGCAAACCTTCGTGCGCATTGCTGAAAGCGGCAGCCTTTCGGCCGCGGCGGCGCAGCTGGGCACGTCGCAGCCCACCGTCAGCCGCCGCCTGCAGATGCTGGAGCAAATGCTCGGCGTGAAGTTAATTCAGCGCACCACACACACCATGAAGCTGACCGACGACGGCGAGCGCTGCTATCAGCATGCGCGCAGGCTGATTGAGAACTGGCAAATCATGGAGGATGAGGTAAGCGGGGTGCGGGATGAGCCCGTCGGCGTGCTGCGCGTTCGCGCGCCCCATGCTTTCGGCCAGGATCAGCTTATCGGGCCGCTGGGAGACTATCTTCAGCGCTATCCGCAGATAAGCATCGAGTGGACCCTCAACGATCGGTCACCTGATTTCATTCCTGAAGGCATCGACTGCGCGATTCATGTCGGGCCGGTGACCGATCCCGCGGTCGTCGCGGTCCTGCTCGCAGAAGTGCCGCGCATCGTTGTGGCCGCGCCTTCATTGCTGGCAAACAGCGGCCCGGTGAAAGCAGTGGATAAGCTGGCGCATCTGCCGTGGATTGCGCTGAACAGTTTTTATCGCAATGAAGTGACGCTTTACCATACGCTTCGCGGAGAGCCCTTCCGCTTTGATATTTCCCCTCGGCTCAGCACCGACAGCCTGTACGCGGTACGAAAAGCCGCATTGAATGGGTTTGGGGTGGCGATGGTTTCTTCCTGGGTGGTAAAAACGGATCTGGAAGAGGGCGCCCTGCAGCATATTTTACCCGACTGGCAGGCCTCGCCGCTGCCGATTTATCTGCTTTATCCTTACGCCAGCTATTACCCGGCTCGCCTACGGAAATTTATCTCATTGATGAAAGAGGTGATGCCCGGCCTTACTGGGACAAGGCCTCCGGGGCAGATAAACGAAGCGGCGACAAGGACATAGAACAGGTGATAATGAAAATAAGTCTTGCTAAGGCGGGGCGGGCATGCGTAAATGCGCCATCGGTTTGGAACACAGACCTTATGAAAGCAGTTTTAGTAAAGCAGTTCACCATAGATACCCTTCTTCGTGAGTCTCCTCCTAAGCGCCTAAATAAGAAACGATCTGCAATACAGACCACGTTCGCCACGTTAAGTGGCCAAATAATTGAGGAAGTATCTATGTCTAATAAAATGACTGGTTTAGTAAAATGGTTTAACGCTGAAAAAGGTTTCGGCTTCATCACTCCTGACAACGGCAGCAAAGATGTGTTCGTACACTTCTCTGCAATCCAGAGCAACGATTTCAAAACTCTGGACGAAGGTCAGAAAGTTGAGTTCTCTATCGAGAACGGCGCTAAAGGCCCTGCAGCAGCAAACGTTGTTGCTCTGTAAGTCTTAAGTCGTCCGCTGTTTTCAGCGCACTAAAAAACCCGCCTGTGGCGGGTTTTTGCGTTTCCAGGGGGCGATAAACGGGCGTGGATTTTTGCGAAAATGCGATCTTCAGTCTAGGCTTAAGATGAAAATTTATTTTCATTACAAGCAGTTGGATTTTTTTTAAACAGGAGAGTTTATGGGCTTTTGGCGCGTAGTTATCACTATTTTGCTCCCACCCCTTGGCGTACTTATCGGTAAAGGTTTTGGCTGGGCGTTCATTCTGAATATCATTTTGACGCTGCTGGGCTACATTCCGGGCCTGATTCACGCGTTCTGGGTACAGACCCGGGACTAATGTATGTTCTGCGGACTTACATGCGTTATTGTGTAAAAAAAACAGGCTCATCTGAGCCTGTTTAACCGCGGGATTAGTTGGCGCAATAAACGCGGGCGTCACGCGGGGTATAGATCCCAAAGGTAACCACACCCAGCAGGCCATCAACGAAAGTTTGCTGCACTTCAGTGCGTACCACTTTATCCGCCCCGCCACAAACGGCCGCCGCGTCAATCGTTTTGCTCTGGCCGATGCCTGACACGAAGAAGTGATGGGTCGTTACCTGTTTTGGCGTTTCGGCAATGTCATTTTTAACCGTGAAGGTTTGTTGAGCACAGCCTGCCAGCATCATGGTGGTTGCTACAGCAATCATTAACTTTTTCATTATCTTCCTTAAATTTAATTATTCGAATCTCAAAGCGATCTGCGGCACAGCCCGTTCGCCCACTATGGAATTAATATAAGCAAAGGAAAATTTCAAGGAAAATCATCATCTACCGATAATTGAGTATTAAATCAGGGACGCGGGCAACCATGAAATGGTTATGTCTTAAGTTTATTATCCTCGTGTAGGATGACGGGCTTCCAACAATTGCAATAGCGAAGAATTCACCGCCCGCGCAGGCGAAAATAAGCACTATTGCAATTAATCCACTTTCCGTCATGCCTGTTCGCAAATTATCTATAATGCGCCGCACGCTTTAAAAAACCTCTCAGCCCTATCCATAACGCAGATGCAAAGGCTCTGTCAGGGCCAGAAGACTCGGACCAAAACGCCAGGCAAAAGAATTTAAATATCCAGGCATCGTTGAGCAGTATGAACGCGGACTGGTGAAAGCCTGTTAAGCCAGAAGAGGTGAAAATTACGCGCTAAGCCGTCGGTCGGCATCACTCCCCGTTTTCACTTCCCCTCACCAGTATGAAAAGCGCTCAACAAGTTCCGGCACTGTTTACTTTTGCAGCTAAGAATGTTCTGATATTTCGCGTAAGTGAACAGAACAAGAGAAGTGATATGTTTCAGTTAAAGCCGGGCACCCTGGCGATGATTATCGGCTCACGAACCGCCAGAGGCCGGATCAATATTGGTAAAGCCGTCGAGCTGTTTGGTTTGTGCCTGCCGGGCGAGCGTTTCGTTAATCCGGTGACGGGGGTTATCACCCAGCTGCCGCTGGAAGCAAATTATCCCCTGTGGTTAGTCACCGGCGATGTAGTAGCGTTTGACGGGCGGGAAGGGTATGCCTTTGTTCGCGCCGAACACCTTATGCCGCTCGATAAGCCTTCCGTTTCGCAGGTGAATGAAAAGCAGGCCGTTCTTTAGTTTTTCAGCTGGCGTAAAAAATCAGCCAGCACCAGCGCGTGGTTTTGCGCGGTATTTTTTGCGCCATAGAGCAGGGTGACCGTTTCTTTCCGCGCGCGCTTTGCCAGCGCCAGCGCCGCGTCACCCGTCTCATTAAGCTCTTCCCGGTAGCGTTTACTGAATTCGGTAAAATCGATGGTTTCGCCGTGGAGGGCTTTACGCAATGCCGTTGAGGGCGCAAGCGTTCTGGCCCACTCATCGTAGCGCAGCTCCGTTTTCTTTATGCCGCGCGGCCACAGGCGGTCTACCAGCACCCGATAGCCATCGTCCTGATCGGCCCCATCGTAAATGCGTTTGCAGCGGATCATAGCGCCTCCTTTTCGAGCTCTTCTAGCCGGTTTATCAGCGTCGGAAGCTGGTGTTCGGCATAAACCTCGATGCCATGCTGACGCAGCAATGCCGCCGCCACGCCCATGCCGGGCAAGGTTGTGCCCCGGAAATGACCATCGTAAACCTTCTGGCTGCCGCAGGTCGGGCTGCCGTCGGTGAGCAGGGCGAAACGGCAGCCGTTTTCCTGAGCGGTTCTGAGCGCAAGCCAGGCGGCCAGCAGGTAAGCCTGGGTGACATCGCTGCCGTCGCTTTCCAGGATGCGCGCTGCGCCAGTTAATGCGGCGACGCCGTCACCGCCGGCGATTTCCGCAGGCAGGCGCGGTGTAACCAGTCCGGCGGCAAGCTCGGGGCAGTGAATGATAAGGCGCTGCTCTTGCTGCCAGCGTTCTAAAGCTTGCGCTATCAACGGCTTATCGCGGCCGTTATAGCGTACTTTAAACCCCATCAAACAGGCGCTGACCAGAATTTTTGCTTTCATTGCTAAGGCTTTTTGCGGGATGGAAAGCTAAGGTACTACAGGGCAGCAGCCGGTTTCCACCCTGCCAATTTTTGGCGTTGTCAGCTAAACCTTAAGCGTCTATTCTATGCTTCCTTATGTTGTCCCTCGCTTGCAAACATAAGGATAATCAAATAAATGCCAGCCTCTGTTCTGAAATCCACTCTTCGTATCGCCCTGGTCGGGGATTTTAACCCGGCGGTAATTGCGCACCAGGCTATTCCACGGGCGTTAGATAACGCGGCGGCCGTTGTCGGCGTGACCGCGGACTACGACTGGTTGCCTACGCCGGAAGTTGTCAGCCCGGAAGATTTGGTCGGTTACGATGCCATCTGGTGCGTCCCCGCAAGCCCCTATCAAAATGACGACGGTGCGTTTCTGGCGATACGCTATGCGCGTGAAAACGCTATTCCCTTCCTCGGCACCTGCGGAGGATTTCAGTATGCGATCGTTGAATATGCCCGCCATGTTATGGGCTGGGATGACGCGGGACATGCGGAAACGGACAGCGACGGGCGGCTGGTTATTGCGCCATTAACCTGTTCGCTGGTGGAGAAAACCGACGTCATTGAGCTTGCGGAAGCGTCAAAAATTGCCCGCGCCTACGGCACGACAAAAATCGAAGAGGGCTACCACTGCAATTACGGTATTGCCGGGCTGTTTGCCGCAGCGCTTGAGCATCAGCCGCTGAAAGCGACGGGATGGGATAAGCAGGGCGAAATCCGTGCGGTGGAGCTGACCGATCATCCGTTCTTTGTGGGCACGCTCTTCCAGCATGAACGCAATGCCTTAAAAGAGCGGCCGGCGCCTCTGGTTGAGGCTTTGCTTCGCGCGGCGCGGCAATAGCATTAAGGGCGGGTAACATGGCGTTACCCGCCGGTAAATCAAAGCCTGGCCGCTCTGAGCAGCAGGAAAGGCGGGCGGCGACACTGATTTGCAAGGTCCGGCCGCAGGGCGACCGCCTCGTCACGCGGCTTTGGCTCAAGTAAACGAGTCAGCGCAAATCCGCTATCCAGCAGCGTATTCACGTAGGTCTCCACCGTCCGATGGTATTTCTGCACGTCCTCCACAAACCAGGTGGTGTGCCGCAGCGTTTGTTCCTGATAGTGGTCCACCGGCCAGACGTCGCCCTTTTCATAAGGCACCCAGCCAACCTGAAAAGCCGTACACATCGGATGCTCGACGGAAAATATAAACTGGCCGCCGGGTTTTAACGAGGCGAAAACTTTTTTACACAGCGCGCTGAAATCTTCGATGTAATGCAGCGCCAGCGAAGAGACGGCCAGATCAAACTGCCGATCCTGAGCCTGAAACGCTTCGATTGCCTGATGCTGGTAAACAATGCTTTCATCATTGGTGCAGGCCCTGGCCTGAGCGAGCATTTTTTCCGAAACATCCACGCCATGAATATGTGCCGCCCCCTGGCGGCGGGCGTAGCGGGCGAAATCCCCGAAGCCGCAGCCGAGGTCGAGGATCGTCAGCCCCTTGAGCTCGGACAGCAGAGAATAGAGCGCGGGCAGCTCCAGTAAGCCATTCAGGCCAGAATCGTTCTCGCGCAGCTGCCGGTAATTTTCAAAAAAAACCGGGTCGTCAAAAATATTCTGCGGTGCTGATGGTTTAGCTTCGTTGTGCATGTCGCTCTCCATTGTGGTAATTCCGCTCAGGGCATCAGCGCCTCGCGTTAGCCGCGGAGCCGATTTCAGCGTTGCGGCCGGCCCGGGCGCCGAATGCCGCCATGGCTATAGAGAGTAACGCGCATCCCAGCAGAGGCAAGCTCCAGCTGCCTGAAACGTCGTGAATTTTGCCCATTACCGGCGGGCCGAAAGCCGCCAGCAAATAGCCCACGCACTGCGCCATACC
>NZ_RCAA01000043.1:117390-120526 GCF_003628475.1 Enterobacter sp. R1(2018)
GCCGACTGCGCTCAGGCACCACAGCATCGCCATTAATACCGCAATCCCACGCTGATCTTTCAGGCGGCTTAGCATCAGGCCGATAAACAGACCGGGAATCGCCGTCGCCAGCTGCAGCAGGCCATGCAGAGAACCTGCCTGCGCCTCGCTGTAACCGTAGCTGATGAGGATCGAAGGCAGCCAGCCGATGATGACGTAGTAAATCAGCGAGTTAATCCCCAGATACATCGTCACCTGCCAGGCGAGCGGCGAAGTCCAGATCCCGCGGCTGTGCAGCGCGGCGTTAGCGCTGAGGTTGGCGGGCGCGTGGTTCGCCAGCTGCGGCAGCCACAGCAGCAGCGCGACGACAGGGAAGATCATCAGCGCCATTAGCGCACCCTGCCAGCCGTAGCCGTGCAGCGCCACGGGAACCACCATCACGGAACCGATAGCCGCCGCCACGCCCATCGTCAGCGAGTAGGCGCCGGTAAGCCGCGCCACCTGGCCTGGAAAGTCCCGCTTGATAAGGCTCGGCAGCAGCACGTTGCCCATCGCAATACCGCAGCCAATAATCGCGGTGCCGATATACAGCAGTGAAGCGCTGCCCGCCGAGCGAAGCGCGATGCCCGCGCAGATGATAATCAGGGCGCCAAACAGACTGCGCTCGGTGCCGAAGCGCCGGGCAATACCCGCCGCCATCGGCGAAACAACCGCGAAGGCGAGCAGGGGCAGCGTCGTCAGCACCCCGGTTTGAGCCGTAGTTAAGCCGAAGGTTGCGCGCACCATATCCAGTAACGGGGCCGCGCCGGTAAAGGTGACGCGCAGCGTGGTGGCGATCGTCAGAATGCCGAGCAGCAAAAGGCCGTGCTTTTTTACGCTCGCTGAAGAGAAAGTGGTCATTTTTCATATCCGTTAAAATCGAGGCCTAAAGATACACGCTTCTGCCTTTGAGCAAATCAACGTAAAATGACAGTTTATCCCTAAATTCGGACAGAATGATGGAGCGTGGTTTAGCCCTGGAAGGATTTGACCCGGACAGCAGCCCGCAGCTGGCGCAGGCTTTTCGCATCCGCGTTGCGGAAAGCGTCAAGGAGATCCCTTTTCATCAGCACCGCAAGGGCCAGCTGATCGTTGCCCTGCACGGCGGGATAACCTGCGAGGTGGAGCAGGCGATGTGGATGGTGCCGACGCAGTACGCCGTGTGGATCCCCGGTTCGATGCCGCACAGCAACCGGGCCACGACCCATGCGCGCATCTGCTTTTTATTTATTGAGCCCGGCGCGGTGGCGATGCCGGATCAGTGCTGCACGCTAAAAATTTCCCCGCTGGTGCGCGAGCTGATTCTGCATTTAGCCCGGCATCCTCATGACGCCGATGAGACGCCGGCGCGGCAGCGGCTGGTGCAGGTTCTGTTCGACGAGCTCCCGCACCAGCCGGTTGAACAGCTGCGTTTGCCGATGTCCCGCCATCCGAAAATCCGTCAGATTGCCGAAAAGCTGGCGCAGGACCCACAGGAGCGGAGAACGCTGGCCCAGTGGGCGTCCATGCAGGCCATGAGCGAGCGAAATCTGGCGCGGCTGGTGGTCAAAGAGACAGGGCTGAGCTTCCGCCGCTGGCGGCAGCAGCTACAGCTGATTCTGGCCCTGCAATTATTAATTGATGGCGAAGCGGTGCAGAAGGTGGCGGACGCGCTGGGGTACGAATCCACCAACGCGTTTATCACTATGTTCAGAAAAGCGCTGGGCACGACGCCGGGGCGCTACCTGGCGTCGCTTACCGCTTAGATGGCGTTGCTCAGGCGGAACTGTGCGACGACCTCGCGCAGTCCGCGGGTCTGGTCAAGCAGCGATTCCGCCGCCGCCGCGGCCTGGTTTACCATCGCCGCGTTTTGCTGCGTGGTGACGTCCATCTGGCTGATGGCGGTGCTCACCTGCGCAATGCCGCTGCTTTGCTCTTTGCTGGCATGGGTAATTTCGGCCATCAGCGCCGCCACGCGTTTGACGTCCATGACGGCGGTATTGATGGTTTTGCCCGCTTCATTCACCAGTTCACTGCCGTGCGTGACTTGCGAAACGGAATTCTCAATCAGCACTTTTATCTCTTTTGCCGCGCCCGCGCTGCGGCTTGCCAGGCTGCGAACCTCTCCGGCAACCACCGCGAAACCACGCCCCTGATCTCCGGCACGAGCGGCTTCCACGGCGGCGTTAAGCGCGAGGATATTGGTCTGGAAGGCGATGCCGTCAATGACGCTGATGATGTCGGTAATTTTGCTGGCGGAGGCGGAGATGTCGTCCATGGTCTGCACCACGCGGGCAACGACCGCGCCGCCTCGTTCGGCGCTGTGTGAAGCCGTCGCCGCAAGTTGGCTGGCGGTCTGCGCGTTTTCGGCGTTCTGTTTTACCGTGGCCGTCATCTGCTCCATTGACGAGGCCGTCTGCTCCAGCGCGCTGGCCTGTTCCTCGGTGCGGGAGGCCAGATCCTGGTTGCCGCTGGCAATTTCACCGGAGCTGTTGGTGATATGGTTGCTGCTCTCATGGACGATATTAATAATTATCATTAACTCTTCGCACATGGTTTTCATGGCGGCCATCACGCTTTGCGTATCGCCTTCGCGCACCGGCACATGGCGTGTCAGATCGCCGTTGGCGACGGCATTGGCGATTTCAGCCACCTGCGCAGGCTCGGCGCCCAGCGAGCGGAATATATTGCGGTGCACCCAGTATCCGATAAGCAGCAACAACAGGACCGCGGCGCCGGAGCCGATCAGCTGCCATTTTACCGACTTGCTGGCGCTGGTCTGCGCGTCGTCGACGGCGCTGTTGGCATAATTTGAAGAGTCATGCACGAAGGCATTAATGCCTTTCTCATGAGCGAAGAAATGCTTATCTGCCGCTTTGAGCTGCTCGAATAACGGCGTCGGCGCGCCGCTGCGAATCAGCTCGATTAAATCATTCGCGTCTTTGATCATCTCCAGCCCGGCGGCGTACTGCGCGCCCAGCAGTTTTTCCTGCAGCTCCGCAGGCAATACGCTTTTCCAGTAATCAATTCTCTGGTGCCATTTTTTGCTCAGGCGCTGTATTTCGCCGTCGGCCTGATCGACGGTCAGGGTGCCTTCAACCACGCGGGAAAGCACCAGGCGCATCTCAATAAGATAGAC
>NZ_RCAA01000012.1:0-6966 GCF_003628475.1 Enterobacter sp. R1(2018)
CATCCTGCACGACCCACCATATTTAGATAAAGGCGCCCTGAAGGCGCCTTTGTTGCATCTGCAGCCGTAAATTCTGCACGACAACTTCCCCATAATTCGCTATCTTGTTTAGCATACAAAACAACCTTAGCCGTCTCTGGCTTCTATTTACCAGAATCGCGCTAGTTTCGTTAAGCTAAGCAAACGAGATAGCCTTTATGAGCGTTATGTTCGATCCAGAAACAGCCATTTATCCTTTCCCGCCGAAACCGTTGCCGTTAAGCCGGGATGAAAAGCAGTTTTATCGCGAAAAAATCAAGCGTCTGCTAAAAGAGCGCAACGCGGTGATGGTCGCGCATTACTACACGGATCCCGAAATCCAGGCGCTGGCTGAAGAAACCGGCGGCTGTATCTCTGACTCGCTCGAAATGGCGCGCTTCGGGGCCAACCATCCGGCCTCCACGCTGCTGGTGGCGGGCGGGCGTTTTATGGGCGAAACGGCAAAAATTCTCAGCCCTGAAAAAACCATTCTGATGCCTACCCTGAATGCGGAGTGCTCGCTGGATTTAGGCTGCCCAATCGATGAATTTACGGCCTTCTGCGACCAGCACCCCGATCGTACGGTCGTGGTCTATGCTAATACGTCAGCGGCGGTTAAAGCTCGTGCCGACTGGGTTGTGACCTCCAGTATTGCCGTTGAGCTTATCGAACACCTTGATAGCCTGGGCGAGAAAATTATTTGGGCGCCCGATCGCCATCTGGGCAGCTACGTGCAGAAACAAACCGGCGCCGACGTATTGTGCTGGCAAGGCGCCTGCATTGTGCATGACGAATTTAAAACCCAGGCGCTGGCGCGTATGAAGGCGCTCTATCCCGGCGCCGCGGTTTTGGTTCATCCGGAGTCGCCTCAGGCCGTGGTCGATATGGCGGACGCGGTCGGCTCCACCAGTCAGCTCATCGCCGCGGCTAAAACGCTGCCGCATCAGCAGCTGATCGTCGCAACCGATCGGGGCATCTTTTACAAAATGCAGCAGGCCTGTCCGGAAAAAGAGCTTCTTGAAGCGCCGACCGCAGGCGAAGGCGCAACCTGCCGCAGCTGCGCCCACTGTCCGTGGATGGCGATGAATGGCCTTAAAGCCATCGCTGAGGGCCTGGAGCAGGGCGGAGCGGCTCATGAGATTCATGTGGACGCCGCGCTGCGTGAGGGCGCTCTGGTGCCTCTTAACCGGATGCTGGACTTTGCCGCTGAACTACGTCGTTCGATAAAAGGCAACGCGTAAGGATATTACGCTCAGGGGATAATATGGATTTTTTTAGCACGCAAAACATTCTGGTCCACATTCCCATTGGGGCAGGTGGCTACGACTTATCATGGATTGAGGCCGTCGGCACGCTTGCCGGGCTGTTATGTATCTGGCTTGCGAGCCTTGAGAAAATCAGCAACTACGCGTTTGGGCTAATTAACGTCACGCTGTTCGCCATTATCTTCTTCCAGATCCAGCTGTATGCCAGCCTGCTACTGCAGCTGTTCTTCTTCGCCGCCAATATTTATGGCTGGTACGCATGGTCGCGCCAGACCAGCGATAACGAAGCCGCGCTGCGCATCAGGTGGCTGCCGCTTCCAAAGGCGCTAGCCTGGCTTGCCATCTGTGTCGGCGCAATCGGCCTGATGACGGTCTTTATCAATCCGGTGTTTGCGTACCTGACGCACATTGCGGTCTCCGTAATGCAGGCACTCGGCCTGAACGTCGCCATGCCGGAGCTGCAGCCTGATGCTTTCCCTTTCTGGGATTCCTGCATGATGGTGCTCTCAATCGTGGCGATGATACTGATGACGCGCAAGTACGTAGAAAACTGGCTGCTGTGGGTAATTATCAACGTTATCAGCGTGGTTATTTTTGCGCGGCAGGGCGTTTATGCCATGTCGCTTGAATACCTGATACTGACGTTTATTGCGCTTAACGGTAGCCGCATGTGGATTAAAAGCGCACGCGAGCGGGGATCGCGCGCGCTGTCCTGATCAGTGGTGATGAGCATGGCCATCCGGGCCATGCTCGTTTAAATCGCACTGCGGCCCGCTGCACGGCTGATATTCCATCTGTACCGTCGCGTGTTCAATCTGATATTCGTGCTCAAGGAAATGGTGAATACGGCCGAGCAGGGCATCATGATCGTGCGGTGGAACCACCTGTACGTGAAGCGTCAATAACGGTTTTTCTCCCACCAGCCAGATATGCACGTGGTGCACGTTCCGCACCTCCGGAATGCTCCGTGACAGTTTTCTTTTCAACGCCTCAATATCAATAGCGCCGGGCGCGCCTTCAAGCAGTTCGTTAACGCTCTCCTTAAGCAAATTCCACGCGCTTCGCAGCACCAGGCAGGAAACAAGCACGGAAAGTATCGGATCGATAGGCGTCCAGCCCGTCCACAGGATCACCAGCGCCGCGATAATAGCGCCCACCGAGCCGAGTAGATCCCCTAACACATGCAGCGCCGCCGCCCGCACGTTGAGATTTTTCTCTTCGCTGCCGCGATGCAGTATCCAGAACGAGGCGATATTTGCCAGCAGCCCGGCAAAAGCGATGACCAGCATCGCCAGGCCGGCGACAGGTTGGGGATGGTAAAAACGCTGTATGGCTTCCCAGACAATCAAAATGGTGATCACCACCAGGGCGATAGCATTCACAAAGGCGGCGAGGGTCGTTAAGCGCAACCAGCCGAAGGTATGACGGGCGTTAGGCGGACGACGGGCGAAATTAACGGCGACCAGCGCAACGAGCAGCGCGGCGGCATCGGTAAGCATATGCCCGGCATCTGCAAGCAGCGCCAGCGAGCCTGAGAGCACGCCGCCGATAACTTCTGCCACCATAAATAATGCGGTGATAGCAAAAGCCCACAGCAGCCTTTTAGCGTTGGTATCCTGAGAGGTATCTTGATGCGAATGTGAATGAGCCATAATTTCCCGCGGGCAAAAAACACGAATGCGTTAATTATAACCAGCAACTCATTCAAGTTATTGGGAATTTGTGAAATAAAAAAGGAGAGCATGAGCTCTCCTTATTCACTAGCCAGCGGCTTACTGCGAAGTACCGTCTGTTTTAGTGTCTACATCGCTACCGGTGCCCGTTTCAACTTTTTTATTGATGTCCGGGCATCGTCCGTCTTTACACATGGTGTTTTTATGGACGTCTTCTGAAGACATTCCTTCTCCGGTAGCGCTATTACCCTTGTCATTTGGGTGAAGCATGGTGCCGGAATTATTTACATCATTTCCATCGGTCCCTTTAGGGGCGATATTTTGATGTGCATCAGGCGCGACCTGTCCGGCTTCAGCGCTTGAGTTCGCCTGCCCGTTATTGTCGCCACCAGCCGGCGTATCAACGGCCATAGCCGCACCGCTTGCGGCAGAAAGTGAAGCTGTGAGGAAAAGCATGGCTAATTTATTCATCTTATGCTCCTGTTCTGGTCGTTATTGCTGGATAATTGCCTCCAGCGCTGCAAAATTATGCTGATCGAACCGGCTTTAACAGAAAAAAGTATCGGTAATAGAAATGTGATCAGAATACAATTTTGGAAAACTGATATTTTTCAGCGTTAACAGTAAAAATTGTAGCTTCGATCTCACTTTTTGCCATATTTCGATGATTTTAAAATCAACTCCAGGAATAATCCGCCCGAAGTGTAAAATCCCGTTTACACTTTGGCGACGAAGATATAGATTGAGGGGATTGCAACCTGGCAAAAATGTAAAAACCTTCCGGAAATAACATGAATTATCAGAACGACGACTTACGAATCAAAGAGATCAACGAACTCCTGCCACCTGTAGCGCTGCTTGAAAAATTCCCGGCCACCGAAAAAGCTGCCCAGACGGTTTCCCATGCCCGGCAGGCAATTCACAAAATCCTTAAAGGCAATGACGATCGCCTGCTGGTGGTCATCGGCCCGTGCTCAATTCACGATGTTAAAGCCGCTAAAGAATACGGCGCGCGCCTGCTGGCGCTGCGTGAAGAATTACAGGGCGAGCTTGAAGTGGTGATGCGCGTTTACTTCGAAAAACCGCGTACCACGGTAGGATGGAAAGGGCTGATTAACGATCCGCATATGGACAGCAGCTACCAGATTAACGACGGCCTGCGCATTGCCCGCAAGCTGCTGCTTGATATCAACGATTCCGGTCTGCCTGCCGCGGGCGAGTTCCTGGATATGATTACGCCACAATATCTGGCGGACCTGATGAGCTGGGGCGCGATTGGCGCGCGCACTACGGAATCTCAGGTACACCGCGAGCTGGCTTCCGGCCTGTCCTGCCCGGTCGGTTTCAAAAACGGCACCGACGGCACGATGAAAGTCGCTATCGACGCCATCAACGCGGCGGGCGCGCCTCACTGCTTCCTGTCGGTCACCAAATGGGGCCATTCGGCTATCGTTAATACCAGCGGCAATGGCGACTGCCATATCATTCTGCGCGGCGGTAAAGAGCCGAACTACAGCGCCGCCCACGTAGCCCAGGTGAAACAGGATTTGGTGAAGGCCGGTCTGCCTGCGCAGGTGATGATTGACTTCAGCCACGCTAACAGCAGCAAGCAGTTCAAAAAGCAGATGGATGTGGGCGCGGACGTTTGCCAGCAAATCGCAGGCGGTGATAAAGCCATTACCGGCGTGATGATTGAAAGCCATCTGGTGGAAGGGAATCAGAGCCTTGAGAGCGGCGAACCGCTGTTCTACGGCAAAAGCGTCACCGATGCCTGCATCGGCTGGGAAGATACCGAAACCCTGCTGCGCCAGCTGGCTACGGCGGTAAAAGCGCGTCGCGGTTAGGCCCGGTTTTCACCATAAAAAAAGGCGTGGATTACTCCACGCCTTTTTCACATCCGGCGAAAATTACTTCGCTTTACCCTGGTTCGCAACAGCGGCGGCTTTAGCTGCGATCTCGTCAGCGTTGCCCAGGTAGTAGTGTTTCAGCGGCTTGA
The DNA here is from genome assembly GCF_003628475.1 of Enterobacter sp. R1(2018). Lineage (GTDB taxonomy): Bacteria > Pseudomonadota > Gammaproteobacteria > Enterobacterales > Enterobacteriaceae > Dryocola. The sequence continues at coordinate 4,953 of NZ_RCAA01000012.1, forward strand.
AGTTTTCATCAAATTCATACACCAACGGCACGCCGGTTGGGATATTAAGTTCAAGAATTTCTTCTTCGCTCATGTTATCAAGATATTTCACCAGCGCACGCAGGGAGTTACCGTGAGCCGCAACGATTACGCGCTCGCCGCTTTTCATGCGTGGCAGAATGGTTTCATTCCAGTAAGGGATAACGCGATCGATGGTCAGCGCCAGGCTTTCAGTGGTCGGCAGCTCTTTATCGCTCAGCGATGCATAACGCGGGTCGTGGCCCGGGAAACGCTCGTCATCGCGAGTCAGCTCCGGTGGCGTTACGGCGAAACCGCGGCGCCATTGTTTAACCTGCTCGTCACCGTATTTTTCTGCGGTTTCAGCTTTGTTCAGACCCTGCAGCGCGCCGTAGTGACGTTCGTTCAGCTTCCAGGATTTTTCAACCGGCAGCCAGGCCTGATCCAGTTCATCGAGGATGTTCCACAGCGTATGGATGGCACGTTTCAGCACAGAGGTATAAGCAAAATCGAAGCTGTAGCCTTCGTCTTTCAGTAGCTGACCCGCTGCTTTCGCTTCGGTTTTACCCTTCTCGGACAGATCAACGTCATACCAACCGGTGAAACGGTTTTCGTTGTTCCACTGGCTTTCGCCGTGACGAACCAGTACCAGCTTAGTAACAGCCATAGTTTACTCCTTAATAAGCCTGCGATTAATGATAACGATTATCATTATATTGCCGTGGGACGACCTGCGGCAATCTAAACGTTTAACATAGCGAAAAAGAGCGCTAAGTGTAAGGTTGATGTGAATCTGGCGTTATTTTTTGTCGCTTTCCGGTGGGATATCCAGCGATCGGTATAAGAATTACCCTCCCGCAAAGGGAGGGTATCAGCCTTACTGCGGGATGAACTGATATTCCGTTACGCTGAGATACTCTTCATCCGGCTGCAGCCAGCAGTCCGGCTGCGGCCATTCAGGATGATTCGGGCTGTCCGGCAGGAATTCGCTTTCCAGCGCCAGGCCCTGACAGGCGCTGTAGGTTCCCTGTTCACGGGCGGGCGTGCCTTCCAGATAGTTGCCGCTGTAAAATTGCAGCGCCGGAGCCGAGGTATACACCGTCATCTGCAGCTGGTTATCGCTGGCCCAGACGTGCGCCGCCGGCTGGGTAACATCGCCCTTAGCCTGCAACAGAAACGCGTGATCGTAGCCTTTCACCAGCTTCTGGTCTTCTTCACTCAAAAAATCAGCGGCGATAGTTTTCGCACGGCGGAAATCAAAGCTGGTGCCTTCGACGTCTTTAAGCCCGCTGCGCGGGATACCGCTGCTGTCTACCGGCAGGTAGCTGTCGGCAAAAAGCTGCAGCTTATGCTGACGCACGTCGTTCTGTGCGCCTTCAAGATTGAAGTAGGCGTGGTTGGTGAGGTTTACCGGACAGGCCTTATCAACCTTTGCGCGGAACTCAATGGCGATGCGGTTATCTTCGGTAAGCGAGTAGCGGGCCGTGGCGCGAAACTCACCCGGGAAGCCCTGATCGCCATCCGCGGAATCAAGCGTATAGAGTACTTCCTGCTCGTTCTGACGCACGATGCGCCAGCGGCGCTTGTCGAACCCTTCCGGTCCGCCGTGCAGCTGATGTTCGCCCTGGTTGGGGGTGACTTTGATGGTTTCACCGTCGCGCGTAAAGCTGCCGTTGGCAATGCGGTTCGCATAGCGGCCAACGGTTGCGCCAAGGTAGGCCGTCTGGCTGAGATAGTCTTCCGGGGAAGCGCAGCCAAGCAGCGTCTCACGCACGGTGTTGTCTTTCATCGGCACGCGGCAGGAAAGCAGGGTTGCTCCCCAGTCCATCATGGTCACTACCATTCCTGCGCTGTTGCGCAGGGTGGAGATGCGGTACGGCTGCCCGTCCGGGGCGAGCTGAGGCGTCTCTTTTAGCATTGTCCGGCTCCTTCTGAAGGTTTGCACACATAGAAGGTTTCTTTGATACCCGTTTTCGCTTCGTACTGGTCGGCCACCGCTTTTTCAACGGCGGGCACC
>NZ_RCAA01000012.1:7039-22904 GCF_003628475.1 Enterobacter sp. R1(2018)
CATGCGAACGCCGCCTTTGTCGCCAATCGTTTCTTTGACGATCTCAACCAGCGTATCAATCTGTGGCACGGTAATTTCAAAGTCATCGCGCATGGAGGCGTGGGATTCGGCCATCAGCTGACCCATTCGCAGCAGGTCGCCTTTCGCCAGCGCATCAGCCGCCTCAAGGGTACGGATATTTTCCGTCAGCACGTGGCGCACGCGTTTTGCGACCACCGGATCGAGCTCGTGCGCAACGGCATTGAACTTATCGAGCTCCACGTCACGCAGCGCTTTTTGCGTAAAGAAGCGAGCGCCGGTTTCGCACTGCTGGCGACGGGTGTTGTACTCGCTGCCTACCAGGGTGCGTTTGAAGTTGCTGTTAATGATCACCACAGCCACGCCTTTTGGCATTGAAACGGCTTTGGTGCCAAGCGAGCGGCAGTCGATAAGCAGGGCGTGATCTTTCTTGCCCAGCGCGGAAATGAGCTGGTCCATGATGCCGCAGTTACAGCCCACGAACTGATTTTCGGCTTCCTGACCGTTGAGCGCGAGCTGCGCGCCGTCCAGCGACAGATGGTAAAGCTGCTGGAATACTTTGCCGACCGCGACTTCCAGGGAGGCCGATGAGCTAAGACCGGCGCCCTGCGGCACATTCCCGCTGATCACAAGGTCCGCGCCGCCGAAGTTTTTATCGCGTTGCTGCAGGTGTTTTACCACCCCACGCACATAGTTGGACCACTGCTGGGTATCATGGGAGAGGATGGGCTCATCCAGAGAAAACTCGTCGCTCTGATTATCGTAGTCGGCGGCGATGACGCGCACCATACGATCGTCGCGTTTAGCACAGCTGATTACCGTCTGATAATCAATTGCACACGGCAGCACGAAGCCATCGTTATAGTCTGTATGCTCGCCAATCAGATTGACGCGACCCGGAGCCTGGATGGTCAGCGAAGCAGGGTAGCCAAAGCTATCGGCGAAAATTTGTTGGGTTTTATCTTTCAGACTCATTTTTAAACTCCCGGTTGGCGAAAGTGTACGTCGGAAACGGCACGCAAGCGTTCTGCGGCTTGCTCTGCGGTTAAATCACGTTGGGTTTCGGCCAGCATTTCATAGCCGACCATAAATTTGCGCACCGTCGCGCTACGCAGCAACGGCGGATAGAAGTGCGCATGCAGCTGCCAGTGGTCGTTTTGCTCACCGTTAAAGGGCGCGCCGTGCCAGCCCATGGAATAAGGGAAAGAGCACTGGAAAAGATTATCGTAGCGGCTGGTCAATTTTTTCAGCGCCAGCGCCAGATCGCTGCTTTGTTCCGCGCTCAAATCGGTGATACGCAGCACGTGCGTCTTTGGCAGCAGCAGCGTTTCAAACGGCCAGGCGGCCCAGTAAGGAACCACCGCCAGCCAGTGCTGCGTTTCCACTACGGTACGGCTGCCGTCCCGTAGCTCGCGCTGCGCATAATCCACCAGCATCGCTGAGCCCTGGCGGGCAAAGTATTCGCGCTGCAGGCCGTCTTCACGCGCCACTTCATTAGGCAGGAAGCTGTTCGCCCAAACCTGTCCGTGCGGATGCGGATTGGAGCAGCCCATCGCCGCGCCTTTATTCTCAAAAACCTGCACCCACGGATAGGTTTTGCCGAGCTCGGCCGTCTGCTCCTGCCAGGTTTTCACCACTTCTTCAAGTGCGGGAAGAGAAAGCTGCGGCAGCGTTTTGCTGTGATCGGGAGAGAAGCAAATTACACGGCTGGTGCCGCGCGCGCTTTCGCAACGCATCAAGGGATCGGCATTTTCTGGCGCATCCGGCGTGTCCGTCATCAGCGCGGCAAAATCGTTAGTAAAGACAAAAGTACCGGTATACTGCGGATTCTTATCGCCGGTGACGCGGGTATTGCCGGGACACAAAAAACAGTCCGGATCGTGCGCCGGCAGTGTTTCCTGGGAAGGGGTTTCCTGGGCGCCCTGCCAGGGGCGCTTGGCGCGATGCGGAGAAACCAGAATCCATTGGCCCGTTAGTGGGTTATAACGACGATGTGGATGATCCACCGGGTTAAACTGCTCCATCACTTTTCCTTAATCCGGATAGCCTTGAGGATGGCGAGACTGCCAGCGCCAGGTATCGTCTGCCATTTCCTGCAGCGTACGGCTGACACGCCAGTTAAGTTCTTTATCTGCTTTGCTTGCATCGGCCCAGTAAGCCGGCAAATCGCCGTCGCGGCGCGGAGCGAAGTGGTAATTTACCGGCTTGCCGCATGCCTTGCTGAAGGCGTTGACCACGTCCAGGACGCTGCTGCCAATGCCTGCGCCAAGGTTGTAAATATGCACGCCGGGCTTGTTCTGAAGCGTTTGCATTGCGGCAACGTGGCCGTCAGCCAAATCCATGACGTGGATGTAATCACGCACCCCGGTGCCGTCTTCGGTCGGGTAGTCGTTGCCAAAAACGGCCAGCGAATCGCGGCGGCCAACGGCGACCTGGGCGATATACGGCATCAGGTTATTGGGAATACCCTGCGGATCTTCGCCCATATCGCCTGATGGGTGGGCGCCAACCGGATTGAAATAGCGCAGCAGCGCAACGCTCCAGTTCGGCTGGGCTTTTTGCAGGTCGGTCAGAATCTGCTCGACCATCAGCTTGCTGCGGCCGTAAGGGCTGGCAGGCGTGCCGGTCGGGAAGCTTTCTACATAAGGAATTTGCGGCTGGTCGCCGTAAACGGTAGCGGAGGAGCTGAAAATAAAGTTGGTCACGTTGGCGGCGCGCATTGCGGTAATAAGGCGTAGCGTACCTGTCACATTATTATCGTAGTATTCCAGCGGCTTATTGACCGATTCACCCACGGCCTTAAGGCCGGCGAAGTGGATAACGGCGTCGATCTGGTGATCGTGGAAAATTTCCGCCAGCAGGCCTTCGTCGCGAATATCGCCGTCGATAAACAGAGGCTGTTTACCGCCGCCGAGACGCGCAATCACCGGCAGCACGCTGCGTTTGCTGTTACACAGGTTATCCAGAATGACAACGTCATGACCCTTTTGCAGCAGCTGCACGCAGGTATGACTGCCAATGTAACCGCTACCACCTGTTACCAGAACTCTCATTTTTCGCTCCATTACGGCTATGGTATGTATTAAACATAGCATAACAGAGATGCGAAAAGTGTGACATGCGATAAAATAGTGGAATCGTTTACACGAACCGTTTCTCCGGGTTTTGCGCCGCAAAAAATGATTATAAAACAACTATAAGGCGAAAGGATTTTGCAGGTTGTCTGAAAGTGATGGCGGGGGAGGGGGCGCGAAGTCATGCGCCGCCAAAGCAGGCGCTTAACGAGGCGACAGATCCTCAAATTCATAGCGATACACGTCGCCGTCAGCCACAAAGCTTAACCGCCTGGTAATACATTCCGGCGCGTCTTCGGCATGGTGTGAAACAAACAGCAGCTGGGTTTCACCCTCGCCAATCAGAATATCCACAAAACGGCGCACTAGCTGGCGGTTAAGCGGATCGAGGCCCTGCAGCGGCTCATCGAGAATCAGCAATGTAGGGTGCTTAACCAGCGCACGGGCGATAAGCGCCAGCCTCTGTTGCCCCCATGACAGGCTGTGGAAAGGGGCGTCGGCGATGGCGTTGTCCATGCCGAGCATATTTAGCCACTCGCGGGCAAGCTTCTGCTGGCGATCGGAAACGGCCTGGTAAATGCCGATAGAGTCGAAAAAGCCCGAGAGAATAACGTTGCGCACCGAGGTATTGACGCGGTATTCCAGGTGCAGGCTGCTGCTGACGTAGCCGATATGCTTTTTAATATCCCAGATGGTCTCGCCGCTGCCGCGACGGCGGCCGAACAGCGTCAGGTCGTTACTGTAGCCCTGCGGGTGATCGCCTGTCACCAGGCTTAGCAGCGTAGATTTTCCCGCCCCGTTTGGGCCGACAATTTGCCAGTGTTCGCCGGGGTTCACGGTCCAGGAAAGGTTGTGCAGAATAGGGCGGTCGTTATATTCCACCACGCCATCACGCAGGATGATGCGCGGCTCGCCTGGCGGCAGCGTATAGCGGGCGCTCGGATCGTCGGCCTCCGGCAGCGCCACGCCCGCAAGCTTCTCGCTGTGCGCCAGCTGGGCGATTAACGCCTGTTCGAGCAGCGTTTTCTTCTCGCCGGTTTCAATCAGCGTGCAGTCGGCGAGCACGCCCGCGTACTGAACAAAATCCGGAATTTCATCAAAACGATTGAGCACCAGCACCAGCGTATAGCCCTGCGCGCTAAGCTTGCCCAGTAAATCAGCCAGCTGCTCGCGGGATTTTACATCCAGCCCGTCGAAGGGTTCGTCCAGAATCAATAAATCCGGCTGCGGCATCAGCGCCTGGCAAAGGAGCGTCTTGCGCGTCTCGCCGGTGGAGAGATATTTAAATCGGCGCGTCAGAAGAGGGCTGATGCCAAACAGCGTCGCCAGCGCTTCACAGCGCGCCGGGTCCCGAATCTCTTCCTGGATAATTTCTGCGGTGGTGCGCCCGGTATCATCTTCGTCGGGGCTGAGCAGGTCGGTATTGTTGCGTTGCCATTCATCGCTGACCAGCTTCTGCAGCTGTTCAAAAGAGAGATGGGCAAGGCGGGGGAAGCTGCACGTCCGTTCCCCTTTCAGCTGCGACAGGGAGCCTGCCAGCGCGCGGGCCAGCGCGGATTTGCCGCTGCCGTTCGCTCCGACAAACGCCCAGCTCTCGCCTGAGCGAATGGTTAAGTCATTGAGGGTCAGGGTTTGTGTATCGCTAAGGCGAAAGATACCTTGCGAAATTTGCAACGCAGACATGTGTTATCCCATATTTTGCAGTGATAACCCAGAATTACGGATTCTCCGCGCGCTTGTCAATTCGCCGCAATCATTTAGCACAGTGTGGCGATAATCACGCGGTCGGCATTAAAAAATGCTACGACCTCAGAGCCTTTTGCCAGCCGCTGATGTTCCACCACGCTATTCGGCACGGTTGCGCACAGCGTTTGCCCGTCCGGAAGATGAACCAGGACTTCACTTTGTTCCGCGCCCTGCTGCACGCTTTGCACGGTGCCCGGCAGACGATTATCCGCGTGGCTTGCGCGGCTTTCATCGGTAGCAATTTCTACCCACGGCGCTTTTATCAGCACCAGCACTTCTTTGCCTTCGCGGAGCGTTAAACGTTCCGCGCTCTGGCGCGTTATTGCCGCGCGCAGACGCGTTGAACCATCCGCGAGCAAAATATCAATATGCTGCTGGACCTGTTCACTGTCGCGATGCAAAACCGTGCCAAACAGCTGGTTGCGGGCGCTGGTTTGCAGGGAGAAACGGGAAATAGCGGCAAGCAGGCTGTCGAGCGGCAGATTGTCGTCGCGCAGCACGTCAAACGCCTTCTGCTGGATTTGCGCGAGCAGCTCATAAAGCTGAATAAGACGTTCGCCGTAGCGGGTGACGATAGCCCCGCCGCCGCCCTTACCGCCGGTGGCGCGCTCAACCAGCGTCTCCTCGGCAAGCTGGTTCATTTCGTTGATGGCGTCCCAGGCGCTTTTATAGCTGATGCCCGCAAGCTTAGCGCCCTGGCTAATTGAGCCGGTATGCTGTATTTGTTTCAATAGCGCGATGCGGCGTGGATCGGCGAACAGCCGCTGCTGGAGCTTAAGCGTAAGTAGTATTTCGGCCTGCATACCCTCTCCGGACAGGAAAAAAGGCTATTTTCCTCTATTGCGGCGATGTGGGCAAATGGCACAAAAGGACAGTGCGTTTTTCTGACGGCTGGTTAGAATAGTCCTTCTCACTTTTCACCTGAGGCAATCATGTTAGAGTTATTGAAAAGTTTGGTATTTGCCGTAATCATGGTGCCGGTAGTGATGGCAGTGATCCTCGGTCTGATCTACGGATTGGGTGAAGTCTTCAACGTCTTCTCAAAAGTTGGCCATCGCGACCAGCCAAAACAGCATCATTGATTTCCGAAAGCCCGCTTCCGCGGGCTTTTCTCTTTAAAGTCCTTTCTTTTTCTGCCGATAATATCTGTATCTTTCTGTTTGTTTTCGTTATATTCGCGCGTACATAACGAAAGTCAGTGGAGAAATATTATGATCAAGCAGTGGGTACGTCTCGCGTTTGGCGCGGCATTGAGCGTCAGCCTGGCCGGTCAGGCCTTTGCCGATAACAGCAAAATCACCGTGTTCGCCGCAGCGTCGTTAACCAATGCGATGCAGGATATTGCCGCGCAGTATCAAAAAGAGAAAAAGGTCGAAGTAGCCTCTTCCTTCGCCTCTTCTTCCACGCTGGCGCGTCAGCTTGAGGCGGGCGCTCCTGCCGATCTGTTTATTTCTGCCGACCAGAAATGGATGGATTACGCGGTCAGCAAAGACGTTATTAAAACAGACAGCCGCGAAACGCTGCTCGGCAATAGTCTGGTCGTGGTGGCCCCGAAAGCCAGCAAGCTGAACGATGTAGCGATTAACGCCAAAACCGACTGGGCTAATTTGCTTAAGGGCGGGCGTCTGGCGGTAGGCGATCCTGACCATGTTCCGGCGGGGATTTACGCCAAAGGCGCGCTGCAGAAGCTGGGCGCCTGGGAGACGTTATCACCTAAACTTGCTCCGGCAGAAGACGTGCGCGGCGCGCTGGCGCTGGTTGAACGCGAAGAAGCGCCGCTGGGCATTGTGTACGGCTCCGATGCCGTCGCCAGCAAGGGCGTGAAGGTCGTGGGGACTTTCCCGGAAGACTCACACGAAAAAGTGGAATACCCTATTGCGATTGTCAAAGGCCACGATAACCCAACCGTTACCGCATTCTATGGCTATCTGAAAGGACCGGAAGCGGCAGCTATCTTCCAACGTTACGGATTTACGACCAAATAATGATATTGACCGATCCCGAATGGCAGGCGGTATTACTGAGCCTGAAAGTTTCAACCCTTGCTGTGCTGTTTAGTCTTCCGTTTGGGATCTTGTTTGCCTGGGTGCTGGTGCGATGCCGCTTCCCGGGCAAAGCCTTGCTCGACAGTATTATCCATCTTCCCCTCGTATTACCGCCCGTTGTGGTGGGCTATTTATTATTAATAGCCATGGGCCGACGCGGTTTTATCGGCGCGTGGCTTTACGACATGTTCGGCATTACCTTCGCCTTCAGCTGGCGCGGCGCGGTACTGGCGGCCGCGGTCATGTCCTTCCCGCTGATGGTACGGGCTATTCGCCTGGCGCTTGAGGGCGTGGATATGAAACTTGAGCAGGCGGCCCGTACGCTGGGCGCCGGGCGCTGGCGAGTCTTTTGCACCATTACCTTGCCGCTGACCCTGCCGGGAATTATCGCCGGAACGGTGCTGGCGTTTGCCCGCTCGCTGGGCGAGTTTGGCGCGACCATTACTTTCGTCTCCAATATTCCTGGCGAGACGCGTACCATTCCTTCCGCGATGTATACCTTAATTCAAACTCCCGGCGGCGAGAGCGCCGCGGCCCGGCTATGCATGATTTCCATCGTTCTTGCGCTGGCGTCGCTGCTGGTGGCCGAATGGCTTGCCCGCCAGAGCCGTAAACGGATAGGGGCGATGTGATGCTGGAGCTTAATTTCGTCCAGACGCTTGGCGAACACTGCCTGACCATTAACGAAACCCTGCCGGGGCAGGGGATTACAGCCGTATTTGGCGTTTCCGGCGCGGGGAAAACGTCGTTAATAAACGCGATAAGCGGCCTGACTCGTCCCCAGAAGGGCAGAATCGTACTCAACGATCGCGTACTGAGCGATGCCGGGAGAAACATTTTCCTGGCACCGGAAAAACGCCGCATTGGCTACGTCTTCCAGGACGCGCGCCTTTTTCCGCACTATCGCGTACGCGGCAATCTTAAGTACGGCATGAACAGAAATATGGCCGGGCAGTTCGACAAGCTGGTGGCGCTGCTTGGCATTGAGGAGCTGCTGGAGCGATTTCCATGGAGCCTTTCGGGCGGCGAAAAACAGCGCGTGGCTATTGGCCGTGCGCTGCTGACCTCACCGGAACTGCTGCTGCTGGATGAGCCGCTGGCCTCCCTCGATATTCCTCGTAAACGCGAGCTGTTGCCCTACCTGCAACGGCTGGCGAAGGAAATCAATATCCCTATGCTGTATGTCAGCCACTCGCTGGAGGAAATCCTGCACCTTGCGGATAAGGTGCTGGTGCTCGACGGCGGCGACGTAAAAGCTTTTGGCAATCTCGAAAAGGTGTGGGGCAGCAGCGTGATGCATCCCTGGCTGCCAAAAGAGCAGCAGAGCAGCGTACTGAAAGTTTCGGTGCTGGAGCATCATCCCCATTACGCGATGACCGCCCTGGCGCTGGGCGACCAGCATCTGTGGGTGAATAAGCTCGATAAGCCGCTGCAGGCGCCGCTGCGCATTCGCATTCAGGCGTAAGATGTTTCGCTGATTCTGCAGCCGCCGGTAAACAGCAGTATCCGCAATGTACTGCGTGCAAAAGTGGCGCAGTGTTTTGACGATAACGGACAGGTGGAAGTACAGCTGGAAGTGGGCGGCAGAACGCTGTGGGCGCGCATCAGCCCCTGGGCGCGGGATGAGCTGGCGATAAAACCCGGCCAGTGGCTGTACGCACAAATCAAAAGCGTGTCGATAACGACCTGATGACTATGTCGGCGCGGCCCGGGCGGATAGAGGGTAGATAAGCGTAGCGCTATCCACCGCGTTCTGTTCGCTACAGCAGGTGCTTATAAATCGTTTCGGCGATGCTGGTTTCGAGGTTGCTGCCAATTACCAGGTCGGCGCGGGCTTTAATGGCCTCGTCGGCGTTGCCCATTGCCACGCCAAGCCCGGCGGCTTCCAGCATGCTCAGATCATTATAGTTATCGCCAAAGGCAATCACCTGATCCATCGATAATCCTTCAGACTCTACCCACTGCGCCAGGCGTTTACCCTTACTGTTGCCGCTCTGCGCGACGTCCACCTGATCGTGCCACGACCATTCACAGGCAAGCCCCAGCTGCTGTTCCACCTTTTTGGTGAAGTTTTGCAGCTCAGGAATATTTTCATCGGTAAGGGCGAATTTCCAGATGGCGTCGACCTCATGGGCCGCCTCACGCAGAGAATTTACATGGCGGAAGACCGGCCGCTGCGCTTCAGGCAGCGAACGCGCCCAGTTTTCAGTGCGAATGACATGGCCCGTAGCCCGTTGATACAGCATGGCGTTATCGACGTACATCAGCCCGTGAACGTCATGAGCATCGAGTAAATCAATAAGTTGAACGGCCTGTTCCAGACGCAGCGGATCGGCGCTCAGAACCTTTTTCGCATGATAATCATACAAATAAGCGCCATTACAGCAAATTGCAGGTGTATCTAAAGCCAGTGCCTGATAAAAAGGATGGATGGCGACATGATGGCGGCCGGTTACGATCGCTACTTTGAACCCGGCTTCGCGGGCGCGCTGCAATGCGCTTAGTGATTCAGGAAGAATGGTTTTTTGTGGCGTCAGCAGGGTGCCGTCCAGATCAAGGGCGATTACTCGATACGTCATTTCAGGTTCCAGTCAAATTCAAGTCACAGGGTCTGCGCCGATAGTACACCGCCCGGGACGTTGTTCAAAATAGCGCCCTGAAGCGGCAAAACGGGCTACCCTTGTGTCTATCACTCGATACGTTGGGAGGAATGAGATTTCATGAAACAAACAGTCTATACCGCCAGCCCCGAAAGCCAGCAGATCCACGTCTGGTCACTGGATACGCAAGGCGATCTCACTTTAGTGCAGGTTGTCGACGTACCAGGCCAGGTCCAGCCGATGGTTATCAGCCCGGATAAGCGCTACCTGTACGTTGGCGTGCGCCCGGAGTTTCGCGTGATTGCCTATCGTATTACGCCGGATGACGGCACTCTTAGCGAAGCGGGCGCGGCCGCGCTGCCGGGCAGCCCGACGCATATTTCCACCGACCACCAGGGCCGCTATCTCTTCAGCGCATCCTACAACGCCGGCAGCGTCAGCGTGATAAGCCTGGGCAATGATGGCCTGCCAGGCGAGACGGTATCGGTGGTGGAAGGACTTGAAGGCTGCCACTCCGCCAATATCTCTCCTGACAACCGCACCTTGTGGGTGCCGGCGCTAAAACAGGATCGCATTTGCCTGTTTACGCTGTCTGACGACGGCGCGCTGATTGCGCAAAGCCCGGCGGAAGTCACGACGGTAGAAGGCGCGGGTCCGCGTCACATGGCGTTCCATCCTAACCAACAATACGCCTATTGCGTGAATGAGCTGAACGGCTCCGTTGACGTATGGGAGCTGAAAGATCCGTACGGCAAAATCGAATGCGTGCAGACGCTTGATATCATGCCGCCGGACTTCTCGGATACCCGCTGGGCGGCAGACATTCATATCACGCCGGACGGACGTCATCTCTATACCTGCGATCGCACCGCCAGCGTCATCACCATCTTTAGCGTCTCTGAAGACGGCAGCGTGCTGTCCGTGGAGGGCTTCCAGCCAACGGAAACCCAGCCGCGCGGCTTCAACGTCGATCACAGCGGTAAATATCTGATCGCAGCGGGTCAGAAATCTCACCACATCGCGGTGTATCAAATCAATGGCGTGCAGGGCCTACTGGAAGAGAAAGGGCGCTATGCGGTAGGGCAGGGACCAATGTGGGTGGTGGTTAACGCTTACTGATGGCCCCGATTGGGCAATAAAAAAACCTCGCAAATGCGAGGTTTTTTAATGGCATTACTTGCCTTCGGCAACGACCTGGCTGCCTGCGCCGCGGTTGTTGAACTCCCACAGGCGGTTAGCGTTGTTATCGTTGAGATCGCGCTGAAGGTTCTCTTTCTCGTCTTTCGTACCGATATTGCCGGTAAACGGACGTTTAGAACCGATGGCGTCGCCCCATGGTTTTGCCGTATTGAAGCCTTCGTTTATCACGCTATCGCGGATAACCACCTGCCCGTTAGAGGTCTGGCCTGCGGCATAGCCGTTTTCAGACGCTTCAACGTCCCAGGCGCGGCCCAGCTGCGCGTCGCCTGCGGCGGTAAAGCGGCTGTTGACGGCAAGGAAGCCGTAGAACACGTTTGGCAGCGTCGCTGGCGCGAAGACCGAGCCTTCTTTCGTGCGGCTGTTAACCAGGCGGAAGTCGGTGTTTTCAAACACGACGGCGCCACGGCCGGCCACCACGTCCACATCGCCTTCGATATAGCTGTTGGTCACCAGCGTGCGCGGCTGACGGTTGTCTAACAGACGGTTCTGCACATCGCTGTTGGTCACGAAGAAGGTGTTCTGGCGGCCCAGAAGATGAACGTTGTTCAGCTGGACTTTATCGCCATCGCTGCGCAGCGCCACGGCCTGGTGATTGCCGGCGTCGACGCCGTCGCCCAGGGTGTTGGCGATGGTCAGGTTTTGCAGCTGCAGGCCGCTGTTTTGCGACCATACCGCTGCGGAGCACATGATGCCTACGGTGGCGGCACGGCTGCTCTGACAGCTGTCAAACATGTACCATGCTGGTTTACCCGGCATATATTTGCCTGATGGGTTCACCGCGCGACGCCAGGTCGCGACATCGATTTCTGAATCCAGCGGCATGGTGATTTTCACGTCATCAGCGTTATCCGTTGTGCCGTAGAGCGTCACGCTGCCGGAAGAGGCAGGGATGTAGACGGTGCCCGGATATTCGCCCGGCTGAATGGCGATGTATTGCCGCGTGCTGCTGTGCTTCGCAATCGCTGCGTCAACCGCTGCCTGGATGGAGGTATGCGTTACGCCCTGGCCGCCCGCGGCTCCCACCACAAAATCTGGCTGCTGGGGCAGGCGAATGGATGAAGGTGCCCACGGCGCTTCATCTTTATTCATCGATGAAAAGTAACGCGCCTGAACGAAGTTCTGCGCTTCATCCGCCGATAAAATCGGACGAGACTGGGTTCCCGGCGCCATCTGCGTGGATGGACGGTCTTCTGGCGGCGTTGAGCTACAGGCGCTCAAAGCAACGGCAAAAGCGAGCGCTGCGGCCCGACGAGTAACCGATAATGTGTTCAAGGGTTGCTCCTTGCTGTGCGGTTGAAAAAGGGGTGTCCTCAAGGCCTGCATTTTTATACTAAGTTGAGCGAAACGGGAAGCCGATTTGCACAATCGGCTTCATAAAAGGTGGGATTAGCTAAACAAAGCGGTAATAGAGGCGCTTCCTAACGAGTGAAAATGGACGTTAAAGCCGACCATGGCGCCTGATGCGTTCTCATCAACCTCCAGCTTGTCGACGTCCAGCGCGTGAACGGTAAAAATGTAGCGGTGCTTTTCGCCTTTTGGCGGCGCCGCGCCGCCGTAGCCGGCTTTGCCGAAATCCGTACGCGTCTGCACGGCGGGCTCAGGCAGTTCCACTAAATCAGACCCGGATCCCTGCGGCAAGACGCGTGTACCGGCGGGCAGGTTCGCGACCACCCAGTGCCACCAGCCGGAGCCGGTTGGCGCATCCGGATCGTAACAGGTCACCACAAAGCTTTTCGTTCCTGCCGGAATATCATCCCATGCAAGATGCGGGGAAATATTGTCGCCTTCATAACCCATGCCGTTAAAGACGTGGCGGGAAGGGAGTTTTTCACCCTCTTTAATGTCCTGGCTAATCAGTTTCATAATCGCTCCTGGTGATCAGAGATCGAGTAGTTTCAGCAGCTCTTCGGCAGCGACGGTGGAGGAGGCGGGGTTTTGCCCGGTAACCAGATGGCCGTCGACAACGGCATATTCGCCCCAGTCGTCGGTTTTTTCGAACAGGCCGCCTGCTTTTTTTAGCTCATCTTCTACCAGAAACGGCACGACAGCAGTCAGGCCCACGCCCTCTTCTTCGCTGTTGGTAAAGCCGGTGACGCGTTTGCCCTTCACTAGCGGAACGCCATCCGGCGTTTTCACCTCGCGCAGCACGCCCGGCGCATGGCATACCGCGCCAACGGGCTTGCCGCTGGCCCAAAAGGTTTCAATCAGCTTAATGGAATGAGCATCCCGGGCCAGATCCCACAGCGGGCCGTGGCCGCCCGGGTAGAACACGGCGTCAAAATCTTCGGCGCTTATGGAATCCAGCTTGTTTGTGCTGGCAAGCAGCCGTTGGGCATCGGCATCGCTGCGAAAACGGCGGGTTGCGTCGGTTTGCGCGTCCGGCTCGTCGCTTTTGGGATCCAGCAGAGGCTGTCCGCCTTTGGGGGATGCAAGCGTTACCTCCAGCCCGGCATCATGGAAAACGTAATAAGGCGCGGCAAACTCTTCCAGCCAGAAGCCCGTGGATTTGCCGGTATCACCGAGTTGGTCGTGCGAGGTTAGTACCATGAGGATTTTCATTAGCTTCTCCCTGTCAGGCGCATGAAAAGATCTTGGTAGTGTAGTGCATCCTTACACGACCTGCAGGCGGCTAGCTTTTGAAGAAAGCCGGATTTTCGACGGCTTTTGCTACCGCGGCGATAAGCGTTGCCAGCTGTTCGCGGCTGATGATGTACGGCGGCATCAGGTAAATAAGGCGCCCGAAGGGACGGATCCACACGCCCTGTTGCACAAAGAAAGCCTGAAGCGCGGCCATGTTTACCGGCTGACGCGTTTCCACTACCCCAATCGCGCCCAGTACGCGCACGTCCGCTACCTGTTCGCAGCCCTGCAGGGGCTGAAGTCCCGTTTGCAGCTGCCGTTCGATATCCTTCACCTGCTGTTGCCAGCCGCCTTCCTCCAGCAGCGCGAGGCTTTCGCCGGCTACCGCGCAGGCCAGCGGGTTGCCCATAAACGTTGGGCCATGCATAAAGCAGCCCGCCTCGCCGTTGCTGATGGTTTCGGCGATGTGCCGCGTGGCCAGGGTCGCTGAAAGGGTCATGGTTCCTCCGGTCAGCGCTTTACCGAGGCACATAATATCCGGCGCGATGCCCGCGTGTTCGCAGGCAAAAAGCCTGCCGGTGCGGCCGAAGCCGGTGGCGATTTCGTCGGCGATAAGCAAAATTCCTTCGCGATCGCACATGCGGCGAATGCGACGCAGCCACTCCGGGTGGTAGAAGCGCATCCCGCCCGCGCCCTGCACAATAGGTTCGAGAATCACGGCGGCAATTTCCTGACGATGCGCCGCCATCAGGCGCGCAAAGGGCACGATATCCATTTCATCCCATTCGTCGTTAAAACCGCATTGCGGAGCGGGCGCGAACAGGTGTTCCGGAAGATAGCCTTGCCACAGGGAGTGCATGGAGTTGTCAGGATCGCATACCGACATGGCGCCGAAAGTATCGCCGTGGTAACCGTGGCGGAAAGTCAGGAAGCGCTGACGCGGCTCGCCTTTAGCGTGCCAGTACTGTAGGGCCATTTTCATCGCCACTTCCACCGCTACGGACCCGGAATCCGCCAGAAAAACGCATTCGAGCGGCTCGGGCGGCATTGCCACCAGCCTGCGGCAAAGCGCCACCGCGGCGGGATGAGTGATGCCGCCGAACATGACGTGGGACATGCTGTCGATCTGGTTCTTCATCGCCTGGTTCAGACGTGGATGGTTGTAGCCGTGAATCGCGGCCCACCAGGAAGACATGCCGTCAACCAGCGGCGTGCCGTCAGCAAGGTTCAGCTCGCAGCCTGCTGCCGAAACGACCGGATAAACCGGCAGCGGTTGGGTCATGGAGGTATAGGGGTGCCAGATATGTTGTTGGTCGAATGTTAAATCAGCAGGCGTCATAAGGTGGCTTGTAAACCATTTTAAAAAGATTTAGGTTTACAAGTATAACGTCAATCAACGGCTAACAACACCCCTTTTGGAGACGCCCCATGGCTCACCACGCTCGCTGGACAATGTCGCAGGTCACTGCTTTATTTGAAAAACCTTTCCTCGAACTGCTGTTTGACGCGCAGCAGGTTCACCGTCAGCATTTCGATCCCCGCCACGTGCAGGTCAGTACGCTGCTGTCGATAAAAACCGGCGCCTGTCCGGAAGACTGTAAATATTGCCCGCAAAGCGCGCGCTATAAAACCGGCCTGGAATCGGAACGTTTGATGGAGGTCGAACAGGTGCTGGATTCCGCCCGCAAGGCGCGTAACGCAGGGTCGACCCGTTTCTGCATGGGGGCCGCCTGGAAGAACCCGAACGATCGCGATATGCCGTACCTTGAGCAGATGGTGCAGGGCGTGCGCGAAATGGGGCTGGAAACCTGTATGACGCTCGGCACGCTAACCGATGCCCAGGCGCTGCGCCTGGCGGCGGCCGGGCTGGACTACTACAACCACAACCTTGATACCTCGCCGGAATTCTACGGCAATATCATCACCACGCGCACTTACCAGGAGCGTCTGGATACGCTTGATAAAGTACGCGATGCGGGCATCAAGGTATGCTCCGGCGGCATTGTCGGACTGGGCGAAACGGTGAAGGATCGCGCAGGCCTGCTGCTGCAGCTCGCTAATCTGCCAACGCCGCCGGAAAGCGTGCCGATTAACATGCTGGTGAAGGTGAAAGGCACGCCGCTTGCCGATAACGACGACGTGGACGCGTTTGATTTCATCCGGACTATCGCCGTTGCGCGCATCATGATGCCGACATCCTTCGTGCGCCTGTCGGCGGGCCGCGAGCAGATGAGCGAGCAGACGCAGGCGATGTGCTTTATGGCCGGGGCGAACTCTATTTTCTACGGCTGCAAACTTCTCACCACGCCAAACCCGGAAGAAGACAAAGATTTACAGCTGTTCCGCAAGCTGGGGCTCAATCCGCAGCAGACCACCACCGACGCGGGCGATAACGAGCAGCAACAGCAGCTGGCTTCCCAACTGCTGACGGCGGATACGGACAAGTATTACAACGCGGCGGCGGTATGAGCTGGCAGCAGCGCATCGAGCAGCAGCTTGCCCAAAGGCGCGCCGACGACAGCTTTCGCTTCAGGCAGGCCCATGAGCGCGGCAGCGGACGCTTTCTGATAAGCAACGGCAGGCGGCACCTGAATTTTTCCAG
>NZ_RCAA01000013.1:0-3357 GCF_003628475.1 Enterobacter sp. R1(2018)
CAGCCACAGCGTGTAGCCGTAATCGCCCGTCTGGTAGAAAAAGTTCAGCGCGACCAGCTTCATCAAACCGCTATTGCGGAACACATCGCGTAAAGGCGCGTTGCTCACCGGCTGCTTCAGGCTGCGCGCCTGACGGTCGCTTTCCAGCTCGGCCAGCAGATACTCGCGCTCTGCAGCCGGCAGCCAGCGCGCCTGCTGCGGACGATCGCTTATCAGCAGCCACCAGATCGCCAGCACCACAATCGACAGCAGGCCTTCGATGATAAACAGCCAGCGCCAGTCCAGCCCCTGAATAATCGCCCCGGAAATCGGCGCTGTAACCATGCCGCCAATGGGCGCAAACATCATAACAAAAGCGTTGGCGCGGCCGATTTCACGCTCCGGGAACCAGTTGCTGATCATCGTCAGCACCACCGGCAGCATGCCGCCTTCGGCGACGCCGAGCACAAAACGCAGCGCCAGCACCTGATAATGGTTAGTGACAAATCCCGTCGCGATGGACACCACCGCCCAGGCCACCAGCGACCAGGCGATAAATTTTTTGCCGCTGCCGTTAACGGCAACGCGTCCGCCGGGGATCTGCAAAAACAGATAGCCGATAAAAAATATTCCGCTGGTGAGGCCAGCCATCTGGCTGGTAATGGCTAAATCGGCTTCCATGCCGCCGGGCAGCGCAAAACTAATATTCACCCTGTCCATAAAGGAAATAATACAGGCGATTAAAATAGGCGCGACCACGCGCCACCAACGAGTGCCGGGAATTTTCTTTTCCATGGTATTTTTCCATGACGATAAAAGTCATTGCCCTTTTTTAATAAAGGGCGCCGGTAAATTAATTAATTCGGTGCGGCAAGGGATGATGGTTGAAATAAGCCTCAACGTTTTCGAAAACGATATTACTCATCCGCTGGCGAGTTTCGTGCGTAGCGCTGGCAACGTGCGGTTGTAATACCACATTATCCATCGCGATTAATTCCGCGGGAACCTTTGGCTCCTGAGCAAAAACGTCAAGACCGGCCCCGGCAATATCCCCTTTTTGCAAAGCGGTAATTAAATCCTGCTCGTTGATAATGCTGCCGCGAGCGATATTAATCACCAGTGCATGATTGGGCATCGCCTGGAAAACCTGACGGTCCACTATTCCCCGGCTGTCCTTACCGCCTGATACGGCAATGATGAAAAAGTCGCTGTTTTTCGCAAGGCTAAGCACGTCTTCGCACCACCGATACGGCAGCAATGCGTCCGGCTGGCGATCCGTGTAGTAAATTTCCATATCAAAACCGTTGGCGCGGCGGGCAATAGCGCGGCCGATATTGCCCATGCCAAAAATACCGATGCGTTTGCGGCTGACCTGCGTCGCCAGAGGCAGACTTTCCTGTAACCAGCGCCCTTCGCGTACGAAGCGGTCGCCCTGGCAAAGATTACGGGCGCTGCTGAGTAAGAGTCCGAAGGCCAGGTCGGCAACGTCGTCGGTCAGCGCGCCCGCGGTGATGGTGACGGCTATGTCGCGGCGGCGGGCGTAATCCAGATCCACCGCGTCGGTGCCGACGCCAAAAATAGCGATGACGCCAACCTGCGGCAGGTTTTCCAGCACGGCGGTGGTCACGCCGACGTCGCCCCGCGTCACCACGGCGCCAATCTGCGCGCCGTTTTCCGTAAGCCAGGCGGCGGCATCCGGCTGCTGATAGAGACGATGAACGGTGTAATGCGCGTCAAGGCGTTGCTGAAGCGCATCCATGACGGGTGCAATAAGTAATACGTGTTGGGTATGCGGCATGATTCCCCCGGTTAAGACATTAAGTGAAAATTTCTGCTTAACATCAAAACCGTTTTAAGCGCAGGGTTTTGCGACGCAGGTCACGTGAAATCATGTTAGAAAACCGTGTTACCGTTAGCGTGATCGCTTCAGCACTTTTGAAACTACAGCGTGCCGCCGAGGGACAGGCGGTAGTGCAAATCGATTTGTTCGATGGTCGGCTGCCCGTTGATTTTCTTGAGCAAAATTTCGGTAGCCACCTTGCCGATCTCAAAGCGCGGCGTGACGACGCTTGCCAGCTTCGGCACCGTAACCTGGCCGATTTCCAGACCGTGAAAACCGGCGATGCCGAGCTGTTCCGGCACGCGGATATTTTCCGTCAGGCACTCCTGCAAAACGCCTGCGGCAAGATCGTCGTTGGTACAAAGAATGCCGTCCATATCCGGGTACATCTGACGCGCCATCGCCATCATGCCGGTGCCCACGCTGACGGATGAAACCTTGTTCGGCATCAGTCGCCCATCCGCAAGCCCCGCGTCCGCCATGGCTTTGCGGTAGCCTTCATAACGTTTGATATCGCGCACGTCGGCCATTGAGCCGAAATAGATGATGCGTTTTTTACCGCAGGCGATCAGCATATTGGTCATATCGAAACCGGCGCGAAAATTATCAAAACCCACGTTAATGCGCCCGCTGCCCGTCACCAGATCCATAACTTCCGCAACCGGAATACCGGCGGCGTTCAGGTACTTTTCGGCACGCAGGGTATGCACGGTTTCGGTCAGGATTAATCCCGCTACGTTAAAGCCCAGCACTGTGGCGATTTGCTCTTCTTCACGCTCGCGGTCGTAATCATAATTAACCACCAGCGTCTGGTAGCCCGAGCGCGTTGTTACGGATTCGATGCCCGCCAGTAAATCGGCAAAAATCTGGTTATTAAAGGAGGGAATAATTACTCCGAGACGCGGCTGTATATTGCTTGCCAGCGCCCGGTTTTCCGGGTCCGGCATGTAATTGACTTCCGTCATCACCTCGGCGATGCGGGCGGCGGTTTCCGGGGCAACCTTATCCGGCGTGCGTAAATAGCGGCTGACGGTCATTTTCGTCACCCCGGCCAGGGCGGCGATATCCTGCAGGGTAATGCGCTGGTACTTCATCTGGCTTTCCTGATAACCACGCGGAAAAAAGATTATGCCCCGCAACGCCGGGAAAAGAAAAGCCGCCGCGCTTCACACTCCCGGTATCACGCGGGCGTAACACGATTCACAGTGATCTGCTTCACAGTTTTGCGCCCCGCGAACCGCTTTGATAGAGGGCATTGGCTACCACGCAACAAATACTGGAAACAATCATGAATAATTTATTTACGCTCGAAAATAAGCGCGTATTAATTACCGGCTCGGCGCAGGGCATCGGCTTTTTATTAGCCCGGGGGCTGGCCGAACAGGGCGCGGAAATTATTATCAACGATATTACCCCCGAGCGTGCCGAACATGCGGCAATGAAATTACGCGATGATGGCTATACCGCATGGACCTCAGCATTTAACGTTACCGACCCGCAGGCCGTAGAGGCGGCGGGTGAAAATATCGAACGGGAAA
>NZ_RCAA01000013.1:3458-8741 GCF_003628475.1 Enterobacter sp. R1(2018)
CCGGTAAACGAATGGAACGATATTATCGCCGTCAACCAGACCGCCGTATTTTTAGTTTCGCAGTCCGTTGCGCGCCGCATGGTGGAACGCGAAGCCGGTAAAATCATCAATATTTGCTCGATGCAAAGCGAGCTCGGCCGCGACACCATTACCCCTTACGCCGCGGCAAAAGGCGCGGTAAAAATGCTTACCCGCGGCATGTGTGTGGAGCTGGCCCGTTACAATATCCAGGTTAACGGTATCGCCCCGGGCTACTTCAAAACCGAGATGACAAAATCTCTTGTCGAAGATGAGGCCTTCACCCAGTGGCTGTGCAAACGCACCCCGGCCGCGCGCTGGGGCGACCCGCAGGAGCTGATCGGCGCCGCCGTGTTCCTCGCAAGCGGAGCGTCGAACTTCGTCAACGGTCATCTGCTGTTTGTAGATGGCGGCATGCTGGTTGCGGTCTGAGGAGCGGCGCATGATTATCGACAAATTAGACAACGCGCTGCGCAACCCCGCATATCCGCAGGTTATCCGCCACGCGCTGCAGGCTATTGCCGCCAACAAACCGCAGCAGCTTGCCAACGGCAAATACCCTATCGAAGGCGATCTGATCTATTTTTCAGTCTTTGACGGCGAAACCAAACCGCTGGCAGAGCAGCGCCCGGAGCTGCACGCCCGCTACATTGACGTGCATATCCTGCTTGAAGGCGAAGAGCTGATCGGCGCCGCTCCGGTTGAGCAACAGCAGCAGCCGGACGGCGAGTTTGACGCACAGAACGATATCGGCTTCTTCAAAGGGATGGGCTGCGAAACGCTGATCAATCTGCGGCCAGGTGAGCTGGTGATTATTTTTCCCGGCGAACTTCATCGCCCGATGGCCACCCTCGGCAAGCCCGCGGCGCTAAGAAAGATTGTGGCGAAGATTGATGCGGATTTAATAAAAGGATAAAGGTTCGGCGGGTGGCGCTTACGCTTACCCGCCCTAACCGGAACGGCGTTGTCCGGTGGATAAGCGTATGCGTTATTCACCGTAAGATAATTAAGAATGTCCCGCTTTCCATTGTTCAATCATCTCGTCGGTCACTTCTTTTTTATAACAGATGGGCGAATATCCCCCTTCTTTACTCCATGCGCTGCGACCGCCACACTGGCGGCCATTACGCATACTGTTATAGGGACACGGGCAATTGCCAGGATAAGACTCAATCGAAGCATCAATAATTTGCTGCTTAATTTCGTCTTTGCTTTGCGCGGCATACGAAGGGCTTAACGCAGCCAGGCAGGCGTAAACCACGAACGTCATTGCTGGTAAAGAATTTACTTTCATCGCATTACGTCCTTGCACGTAAGATTCAAATAAGATTGCAGACGGAATCCTACGCTTCTCTTTACCCTTTCAATGAGTGCAACAACTCCCGATTAGTCGCTTATATTAAATTTTAATTTGATTAAGTGCTGGTGGTTTATCACTACCTGTTACAGAGAAAAGGGAGTGGATAAGCGCAAGCGCCATCCACCCGCGTCTCAAAATCTGTAAACCCGCGTCTCCCAGGCGTGCAGCCGATAATCCTCATCTACCTGCGGATAATTACCCAGTACGCAATGCGCGCCCTGCAGCGACAGCTCCTCTTGCGGCCAGCGGGCGGCTTTCGAGGACATATTGCACAGCACTAAAAACGCGTCCCCCTCCCGCTCACGGCGGTAGGCGTAGATCTGTTCGTGCTGCGGCAGCTCCAGCGCGTAGCGGCCGTAAATCAGCGTTTGCTCCTGTCTGCGCAGCTGAATCAGCGCGCGATAGAAGTTCAGCACCGAATTCGGATCCTGCTGCTGGCTGGCGACGTTTATCATCTCGTAGTTGGCGTTGACCTTAAGCCACGGGTCGGCGTCGCTAAAGCCGGCGTTGGGCCAGTTATTCCACTGCATCGGCGTGCGGGAGTTATCGCGCCCGGTATTGGTGAGAAAGGCGATAATTTCTTCCTCGCTTTTGCCCTGCGCGGCCAGTTCGCGCCACATATTTTTCGCTGACACGTCATCAAAATCTTCTATCTCGCCAAAGCGGGTATTGGTCATGCCGATTTCCTGGCCCTGGTAGATAAACGGCGTGCCCTGCATCAGGAAATAGAGCGCGGCGATGCAGGTGGCGCTTTCCCGCCAGTGATGCTCGGTATCGCCCCAGCGCGAAGTAATACGGGTGACGTCATGGTTTTCCACATACAGCGCGTTCCAGCCCTGCCCTTCCAGCGCTTCCTGCCAGGAGGTAAAGATTTTTTTCAATACTTTAGGCTCAGGCCGCAGGCCCTTTTCCGGCTCCCACAGGCGCACGTGTTCAAACTGAAATACCATGTTCAGCCGTCCGTGATGTTCGCCCACCCACTCCACCGCGTGTTCGGCGTTCAGGCCGTTCATCTCGCCTACCGTGACGATATCGTAGTGCTGAAACACGTTGCGGCTCATATCGTCGACGTAGTCCAGCAGGCCGTCGTAGTTAAGGTGGCTTTTCATCGACGGCGCGTAGCGCAGGCTGTTCGGGTTTGGCACATCGGCAAAGGTGGGCTCTTTTTTCATATGGCAGATGGCGTCGATACGAAAACCGTCGATGCCCTTAGCGAGCCACCAGTGCATCATGTCGTACACCGCGCTACGCACCTGCTGGTTTTCCCAGTTCAAATCCGGCTGGCGTCGGGTGAACAGATGCAGGAAATATTGCTCGGTGAGCGGATCGAATTCCCAGGCCGAACCTTTAAAAATCCCTTCCCAGTTGTTGGGCTCCATACCGTTTTTGCCGTCGCGCCAGATGTACCAGTCGCGTTTTGGATTATCCCTTGAGGAGCGGGATTCAAGAAACCACGGATGTTCGTCGGAAGTGTGGTTCACCACCAAATCGATAATCAGCCGCATACCGCGCTCATGCACGCCCGTCAGCAAACGGTCAAAATCTTCCATGGTGCCGAACTCGGCCATAATCTCCTGATAGTCGCTGATATCGTAGCCGTTATCGTCATTAGGCGATTTGTACATCGGGCAGATCCAGATCAGATCGATGCCGAGGTCTTTGAGGTAGTCGAGCTTCTCGGTAATGCCGTTCAGATCGCCGATACCGTCGCCGTTGCTGTCTTTAAAGCTGCGCGGATAAATCTGGTAGGCCACGGCCTCCTTCCACCAGTTCGCCATCGTTACCTCCCGATTAATAAAGCAAAGGATTCATAAGGCTGTAGCTCAAGGCTTACCGCCAGCTGATCGCGGGGCGCGTAATTGCTGATAAGACATTCGCCGTGCCAGGCCTGCATCTCCTGTGGAATATCAAGCGTGAGATGGCTGGCGGAGAAGTTATTCACCACCAGCAGCCGCTCTTCGCCGAGCGTTCTTAGCCAGGCGAACACCTGCGGATGCTCTTTTAACACCGGCCTGAAATCGCCGTAGACCAGAATCGGATACTGCTTACGCAGCGCCACCAGCTTCTGGTAATGCCAGAGAATGGAATCCGGCTCCGCCAGCGCCGCGGCAACGTTGATTTCGCGGTAGTTAGGATTGACCGCAATCCACGGGATCCCGGTGGTGAAACCGGCGTTCGGGCTGTCGTCCCACTGCATCGGCGTGCGCGCATTGTCGCGCCCGTTGGCGTGTATCCCGGTCATCATCTCATCGTGGCTAACTCCGCCGGCCAGCCGCTCCTGGTAGAGATTCAGACTCTCGATATCGCGATACTCTTCGATGGTGGAGTAGCGCACGTTGGTCATGCCGATCTCTTCGCCCTGATAGATATAAGGCGTGCCCTTCAGGCAATGGAGCGCGGTGCCGAGCATTTTAGCGGAGGCTTCGCGGAACTCGCCTTCATCGCCGAATTTCGACACGGCGCGCGGCAGATCGTGGTTGCTCCAGAACAGCGAATTCCAGCCGCGATCGGCAAGGGCCGTCTGCCATTTTTCGATAACCGCCTTAAAGTTGGCCAGCACAAACGGCTTGCTACGCCATTTGCCGGCGTGTTCATCCCAGAACTGTTTGATGTGGTCAAACTGGAATACCATCGACAGCTCTTCGCGATCGTTCGCGCTGTAGAGCAGCGCATCCTGTGGCGAGGCGCTCCAGGCTTCGCCTACCGTCACGTAATCTCCTTTGCCGAAAGTAGCGCGGTTCATCTGGCGAATCAGCATGTGCAGATTTTTACCGTTCGCCATGATCTGCTTATCCACCTCTTTACCGATGAGATCGATAACGTCCATGCGGAAGCCGCCGATCCCTTTATCCAGCCAGCGGTTCATCATGGCGTGCACCTCTTCGTGTACGCGGGGATTGTCCCAGTTGAGATCCGGCTGCCGTCTGGAGAACTGGTGCAGATAATATTCGCCGCTGGCCTCGTCATACGCCCAGCCGCTGCCGCCGAAATAGGAGCGGAAATCGTTCGGCGGTCCGCCGTCTGCCGCCGGTTTGCGCCAGATGTAGAAATCGCGGTAAGGGTTATCCGGGGATGTCAGCGCTTCGATAAACCAGGGATGTTCGTCAGAGGTATGGTTGACGACGAGATCCATCAGAATATGGATATCGCGCTGTTTCGCCTGCTGGATCAGCGCTTCCATCTCCGCCATGGTGCCGAACTCTTCGGCAATGTCTTCGTAATCGGAGATGTCGTAACCGTTGTCGTCCATCGGCGAGCGGTAAACCGGCGAAAGCCAGATAAGGTTAATGCCGAGCTGCTGCAGGTAATCAAGCTTGCTGATGATGCCCGCCAGGTCGCCAATGCCGTCGCCGTTGCTGTCCATAAAGCTGCGCGGATAGATCTGGTACACCACCGCGTTGTGCCACCATTTTTTTTCCACCTCTTCCCTCCTTTTTGTCGGATGACGCTGCGCTTACCCGACCTGCTTCTGTATGCATTTATAGGATGGAAGCGCAGCGCACCCATTCATTTCGGGTGCGCTGCGCCTACTCCACCTACGTCCGAGTGCATTCGCCGGGTGGATAAACGCAGCGCCACCCACCTTTTAAATGCGTATAAAAGCCCGCCCTTCGCTGTCAAAGAGGTAGCAGTTCTCCGGCGGTAAACGCAGGCCGATGCGCTGGTCGGGTTTGATTTCGAGTCTTTCAGTATGGCGCATCACTAGCGGTTCGCTACCGTAGCCGCTATTTACGTAGAGCAGCGTTTCGTTACCCATATGCTCCACGAATAGCACCTCGCCTTCGACATCAGCATGGGCAAGCTCCGTCAGCTGAATGTGTTCCGGACGAATCCCCAGCCGCACGGGCTGCCCGTCGCCGTGGCTGGCTATCGGCAGGCTGATTTGCTGGCGGTTTTCCAGCATC
>NZ_RCAA01000013.1:8827-13025 GCF_003628475.1 Enterobacter sp. R1(2018)
ATTCATTTTTGGCGAGCCGATAAACTGCGCGACAAAGACGTTCGCCGGACGGTCGTAAAGGTCGAGCGGAGTGCCCACCTGTTCGATTTGTCCCTGATTGAGCACCACGATTCTGTCAGCGAGCGTCATCGCTTCGACCTGATCGTGGGTGACGTAGAGAATGGTGGCGTTAATGCGTTTGTGCAGCGCGGCGATCTCCATGCGCATCTGCACGCGTAAAGAAGCGTCCAGGTTCGACAGCGGCTCGTCGAATAAAAACAGGCTCGGCTCCCGCACGATCGCCCGGCCGATGGCCACGCGCTGCCGCTGGCCGCCGGAAAGATCTTTCGGACGCCGGTCGAGCAGGTGTTCGAGCTGCAAAATACGCGCGCTTTCACGTACTTTCTCGTCGATTTCCTTTTCCGGCAGCTTCGCCATTTCCAGCGCGAAGGCCATGTTCTGATACACCGTCATATGCGGATACAGCGCATACGACTGAAAGACCATGCCGATGCCGCGCTCGGACGGGGAATCGTCGTTAACGCACACGCCGTCGATGCGCATCTCGCCGCCGCTGATTTCCTCAAGCCCCGCCACCATGCGCAGCAGCGTGGATTTGCCGCAGCCGGAAGGGCCCACCACCACCACAAATTCGCCGTTGTTAACCACCAAATCCAGCGGCTTAATCACCTCGGACGAAGTGCCGTAGCGTTTATGAATTTTATCGAGTACCAGTTGCCCCATAGTTATCCCTTAATCGCTCCGCTGGTCAGGCCGCTGACAATACGTTTCTGGAAGATAAGCACCAGCACGATTATCGGCAGCGTCACCACCACCGAGGCCGCCATAATGCTGCCCCAGGGCAGTTCAAAGGTGGACGCGCCGCTGAACATGCTGATCGCCACAGGCACGGTGCGTTTATCGCCGGAAATAATGAACGTCAGCGCGAACATGAACTCATTCCACGCGCCGATAAACGCCAGCAGACCGGTGGTGACCAGCGCTGGCGCAAGAATCGGGGCGAAGACGCGCCGGATGATAGTCCAGGTTTTTGCCCCGTCGACAATCGCCGCCTCCTCCAGCTCCACCGGGATCGACTTCATAAAGGTGGTCAATACCCAGACGGTAAACGGCAGCGAAAACGTGGTGTAGGAAAGAACGAGCGCGCCCAGAGAATCGTAAAGCCCCAGAAAACGTACCAGCTCGAACATGCCGGTCAGCACCGCAACCTGGGGGAACATCGACACGCACAGAATGGTGAACAGCAGGAATTTCCGCCCGCGAAACTGCACGCGCGCCAGGGCGAAAGAGGCGGTGATGGACACCAGCAGGCAGATGCCTACCGTGATCGTTGCCACCAGTACCGAGTTCATCAGGCTGCGGGCGATGCCGTTATCCACCAGCGCCACCACGTAGTTGTGCCAGTGATAGCCGCTGGGTAAATAAGCCGGTAAAAACAGCTCCTGCCCGGTGCGTAGCGAAGTGATAATCGCGTAATAAAATGGAAAGACGCAGAACAGCACGGCGAACGTCGCCCCGGCATAAATCACCAGGTTTTGTGCAAGCCTGCGCTGTCGACGAGTGGTTTTCATCACCGCTTCTCCTTTTCATTTAAACGCGAGACGCGGATAAAGCAGGCGGCAATGCCCGCCACCATCATAAATACCAGCACCGACGCCGCGGATCCCACGCCCATATCCTGATAGGAGACGATCTGCTCGCGCGCGTAGCCGGAAATGGACATCGTGGCCTCGCTGTTAGAGGTCAGCACAAAGATCAGATCGAAAATGCGCATCGCGTCCATCACCCGGAAAATCAGCGCCACGATCATCGCCGGCATGATCAGCGGCAGGGTAATGCGTTTGAACCTCTGCCACGCGCTTGCGCCGTCCACCCGCGCCGCCTCGTAGAGATCGTCAGGAATCAGCTGCAGCGCCGCCAGCAGCATCAGCGCCATAAACGGCGTGGTTTTCCACACGTCGGCAATCACTACCGCCCACATGGAAAGAGACGGCTCGGCAATCCACGCCAGGTGCGCCTGATAGCCAAAAATCTTCGCCAGCAGATCGTTTACCACGCCGTACTGATCGTGGAACATCCAGCCCCACATTTTGGCGCTCACGATTGTCGGGATGGCCCAGGGCACCAGAATGGCGGTGCGTACCAGCCCCTGACCGCGAAACTTCTGGTTCATCAGCAGCGCCAGCAGCATGCCGAACAGCAGCTCAAGGCCGACCGATACCAAAGTAAACCACAGCGTATTGCCTACGGCCTGCCACCAAAGCGGGTCGACCAGCACGCCGCTGCTGTCGCCACCGCCGTGGCTGGCGTAGTAGTTTGCCAGCCCCACCATTTCATACTCGGACGGGTTATCAAGCATCGCGTTGGTGAAGCTGAAAAAGAAGGTACGCACCAGCGGCCAGCCCGCCGCCAGTGCAAGTAACAAAAGCGCGGGCGCCACCAGTATCCACGCGATACGACGGCGCCGCTGTTGATAGCCAGGATGTGCCAATTAATGCCAGTCCTTACCTTTCACGCGTTCCAGGCGTTTTTGCAGATCCGCAACGGCGGCTTTCCCGTCGCTGCCCCCGTTAAGCACTTTGAAGGTCACGTTAAAGATGGCGTTCGACACGCGCGGATACTGGCTTTTGGTAGCCGTAGCCGGGCGCGGCACCGCGTTGGCGAAGATATCTTTAAACATCGTCAGGTGCGGCGCGGTGTCCAGAACGGCCTTGTCTTCATACAGCGCGGAACGCGTCGGGGCGAAGCCCAGGTACTTCAGCTGCATTTTTTGCGAATCGGCATCGGTGAGAATTTTCAGCAGCGCAATGGCCGCCTCTTTGTTTTTGGTATTGGCGTTAATCGACCACTGCCAGCCGCCCAGCGCGTTGGCGGATTTGCCATCCGGCCCGGCCGGAAGCGGCGCGACGCCGACTTTGCCTTTCAGCGGGCTGTCTGCGCCCTGCGAGAGCAGATAGGCGTAAGGCCAGTTGCGCATAAACAACGCGTCGCCGTTCTGGAATACGGCGCGGGACTCTTCTTCTTTATAGCCAAGCGCCCCTTTCGGCGTGATTTTGCCAATCCAGCCGGCGACCATATCCAAGGCCGCCGCGGCCTTAGGATTGTTGATGGTCACGTTCCCTTTTTCGTCGATAAAGGTGCCGCCGCCGTAAGAATCAATCCACTCCAGCGCGTTGCAGGTCAGCCCCTCATAGGATTTGCCCTGGAAGATCATCCCCCAGAAGTTTTTATGCCCGGCCTTACGCTCTTCTTCCTGAACTTTGGTGGCGATGCGCGTCAGGTCTTCCCAGGTTTTCGGCGGCTGTTCGTTATATTTTTCCAGCAGATCTTTGCGGTAATAAAGCACGCCGGTATCCAGATAGGCCGGAATAGCTTTCACTTTGCCGTTCACCGTGTCGTTCGCCCACGGGCCGGGGAAGAAATCGCCTTTCATCTCGGCGACCGCGTCGGTTAAATCGAGAGTTTGTTTATCAAGCAGCCCCACCCAGATAGTGTCTGACTGGAACAGATCCACCGCTTTTTCATCTTTGGCGGCGAACAGCTGCTGCAGCAGCGCCAGTTTTTCATCCGACGCCGCCGGGAATTCGATAAATTCCAGCTTGTTGTCAGTCTGCTTTTCGAAACGGTCTTTGACGTAGTTGCAGTATTCCTTACCGCCGGGTGAAATCGGACATTCCATACGCAGGGTATCGGCTAGCGCGGCGTTGGAAACACCCGTCAGCGCTAAGGTAATAAGACTTAACGTCAGCTTTTTCATTTTGTCCTCTTCTGTTCAGACGTAACCGGAGTTGGCGTAAAAATAGCCATGGCATCCAAAACGTTAGTTAACGATCTGACCCAGCGGCAAGATTGCAGCCCAATCTTTGTGCAAAATCCGGAGCTACTGCACGGATATCTCTTTTTTATTAACTTTTTGACCGGAACGCGCTATGCGTCAGAGAAATACGGAAGTGTAAAAACCATCCCTTCACTATTAGTTCAGGGTTTGTGGGATTAGGCTTGCCTTAACCAATACGGAGGTGACCATGAACGCAACCCGAGCCTATTTATTAGCGTTAAAAACCCAGTTTGAGCAGGAAGGGAAAAAGCAGAAGCTGCTGGGCCTGATCTGGCTTTCGCCGCAGCAGCGCTATGAAATTTTGCGGGAGATTATGCTGCCTGTTGCGGGTCAGGACAGCAGGTGAAATGGCGGGTAAGG
>NZ_RCAA01000013.1:13079-23667 GCF_003628475.1 Enterobacter sp. R1(2018)
CAAAAACGCCAGCAAATCGGCGTTTATACGATCTTTTTCGGTGGTGCAAATGCCGTGGGAGCCGCCCTCATAGACCTTCAGCTGCGAGTCGGGTAGCAGGCGAGCCGTGGCTTTACCACAGGTTTCGAAAGGAACGATTTGGTCGTCGTCGCCGTGGATAACGAGCGTGGGGAGGGTCATTTTCTTCAGGTCCTCCCGAAAATCGGTTTCTGAAAATGCTTTGATACAGTCGTAAAGCGCTTTGATGCCGCCCTGCATGCCCTGCGCAACGAAGCTTTCTCTTACGCCTTCGGAGATTTTTGCGCCGGGCCGGTTGTAGCCGTAAAACGCCATCGTCAGCTCTTTGAAAAAGTCAGCGCGATTGTTCCGCACGCCTTCGCGAATGCTGTCAAACACTTCCGGGGGTACGCCGTCCGGGTTAAAGTCCGTTTTGATCATAATCGGCGGCACGGCGCCGATCAGCACCGCTTTCGCCACCCGGCTGGTGCCGTGACGACCTATGTAGCGAGCCACTTCTCCCCCGCCGGTCGAATGCCCGACGTGTACCGCATCCTGCAGATTCAGGTGCGCCGTCAGCTCCGCTAAATCATCAGCGTACCTGTCCATATCGTTTCCCTCCCACGTCTGGGATGAGCGTCCGTGTCCGCGCCTGTCGTGGGCAATCACCCGAAAGCCGTTCTGCCCGAGGAAAAACATCTGATCTTCAAAAGCATCTGCCGTTAACGGCCAGCCGTGGCTGAAAACAACCGGCTGCCCTTCGCCCCAGTCTTTAAAATAGAGCGAACTGCCGTCTTTTAACGTGAGTTTGTCGTAATGGCTCATGATATCTCCTGAACGGGTGAGAAATACGGTTAACACGTAAGCAAGAGGTGTCCATAAAGGGTAATGCAAATCCGTCGCATGGCAGGTTTATTTACGCCGGGCAATTCGCTGGATCTCATTCCGGCGGCTTTATTTCGATAGTTTGATGCTGCTCGCAAAATGTTAACAAATATGACAAGGCCCGTTCCCGAATGCGCAATGTTACCGATATCATGTTACCGGTATCAGAAACGCAGTGATTATGCTTAACAGCTTTTCACCTGAAAATTCGGCCCGAGGATAATCATTATGACCGAAATGACAGCTAGTTACGGCGCAGGCACCCTGCTAGGGATCGCAGCCTGTTCAGTTCTCCTTCTGCTCTTGCTTATCATGCGCTTCAAAGTGCATGCATTTTTAGCCTTAACTCTGGTAAGCGTTGCCGTGGCCCTGGTCACCGGCGTGCCTTTCGATAAAATTGTTCCGACCATTTTAAGCGGTTTTGGCAGCACCCTTGCAGGCGTAGCCCTGCTGGTAGGCCTTGGCGCGATGATTGGTCGCCTGCTGGAGATCTCCGGCGGAGCAAAAGTGCTGGCGGATACGCTGATCGGCACCTTCGGCTCGCACCGCGCGCCGTTCGCGCTGGGCGTGGCCTCGTTACTGTTTGGTTTCCCCATCTTCTTTGACGCCGGCCTGGTGGTAATGCTGCCGATAATCTTCAGCGTGGCCAAACAGTTTGGCGGTTCCACGCTGAAATATGCGCTGCCTGCCGCCGGTGCGTTTGCCGTGATGCACGCCCTGCTGCCGCCGCATCCGGGTCCGGTCGCCGCCAGCGAGCTGCTGGGGGCAAACATCGGCCTGCTGGTTGTCGTCGGCCTGATTATCGCGCTGCCGACCTGGTATTTAGGGGCCTATCTGTTCGGCCTGTACGCGGGTAAAAAATTCGAAGTTCCGCTGCCCTCTTCCTTCCTGGGTTCGGTAGAAGTGGATGAAAACCATCAGCCGCCTTCCTTTGGCATGGTGCTTTCCATTCTGCTGATGCCGCTGGTGTTAATCTTCCTTGATACCGGCCTGAACACCGCCACCGTGCTGGGCTGGGTGAGCGCCGATAATACGCTGGTGAACTTCCTGCGCATGCTGGGCAAAACCCCAATCGCGCTGCTGATCACCGTGTTCTTTGCGCTGATAGTCTTTAGCGGCAGACACAGCCGCCAGCATCTGGAAAAGGTGTGCGACGGCGCGCTCGGCCCGATCTGCGGCATTATTCTGGTCACCGGTGCAGGCGGCATGTTCGGCGGCGTACTGCGCGCGAGCGGCATTGGCGATGCGCTGGCGGGCGTTCTGTCTGATACGGGTATGCCGGTTATCGTTGCCGCCTTCGTTATCTCGACCGCCCTGCGCGTCGCGCAAGGTTCCGCGACCGTTGCGCTGACAACGACCGCGGCGCTGGTTTCGCCAATGGTCGCCGCGACGGCGGGCCTGAGCCAGTTCGACCTGTGCTTTATCGTCGTCGCGATTGCCGGCGGCGCCACCGTGCTGTCTCACGTTAACGACTCCGGTTTCTGGCTGGTGGGCCGCTTCCTTGAAATGGATGAGAAGACCACGCTGAAGACCTGGACCGTGATGGAAACCCTGATCGGGACTATTGCCTTCCTGTTTGCGCTGGCAGGCAGTATGATTCTGTAATCAGCTGGTGATACCTGTTTGTGACTGAGGTCACTTTTAACCGGGCGTTAAGCTCAGTATCATCGGTAAAGTCCAGACCCTCATCGTTTACGGTGAGGGTTTTTCTTTGTACGGTTTCTATACTACGCACATGAGTGCCTGTTTTTTTACACGGAGAGAATTATGTCCAGACCTGCCATCATCATTAACGACCTCGATGCCGAGCGTCTCGACCGCCTGCTGGAGCAGCCGCAGTACGCTACCCTTCCGGTAGCGCAGGCGCTGAACGCAGAGCTGGACCGTGCCGAGATGCGCAGCCCGGAAGCTATTCCTGCGGATGTGGTCACCATGAACAGCCGGGTAAAGTTTCGCGACCTGACGTCCGGTGAAGAGCATGTTCGTACGCTGGTTTATCCGGCCAACCTGACGGACAGCGATAGCCAGCTTTCCGTTATGGCGCCGGTCGGCGCCGCGCTGCTGGGCGTGCGCGTAGGGGACACCATTGACTGGACGTTGCCAAACGGTAATCAGACAAACCTTGAGGTACTGGCGTTAGAGTTTCAGCCGGAAGCGGCCGGGGAGTTCCATCGTTAAAACCGCTCCCCCCTTCATCACGAAGGGGGGAAATACTTCTTCATAATCGCACTTATTTATCATTTCTGCTTTTTATAGCCTGGCCCGGACTTAGTAAGTCTGACTTGCAGCCTGGTATAAGCGTGGACGAAGCGATCGTGATTACGCTGATTTCTGTCTTTCTCGCCGCCGTCCGGGTCGACGCGGTGCTATGCCTTGAGAGGGACAGGTAAGGCTACAAAATCGTTTCTTCGGTCAGAATTCTTTTCGCGCCCAGATAGTGATCCTGCCAGAAGTCGTCCCCCAGCTGGCTGATACGAATGTTCAGGCCGGTTCTCGGCGCTTCGATAAACTGCCCGTCGCCTACATAAACGCCGACATGGTCGGCTTTATCGCGTGATTTGATCTGGAAAAACACCAGATCGCCACGTCGAAGCGCTTCCTGAGGAACATGCTTTAACCCGCGATCCTGAAACATGCCGTTGGCGGTACGGGGGAGTTTACGGCTTAGCAACTTATTGTAGACGTAGTAGATAAGGCCGCTGCAGTCGAAGCCCTGGGAAGGGGTCTGCCCGCCCCAGACGTACGGTTTACCAAGCTGCTCTTTAAGGCCATGGATGACTTTACGAATGGTTGATTCAACGCGCGGGCTGCCCATCTCGGCCATCAGCTCTTCGCTCGGCAACGGCATCAAAGCACCCGAACTGCTAAAGCGCCCCGGCTTCCAGCGCGCATGCATGGCGAGCTGCTCACGGTTTTGCAGGCGTTGGGCAAGCTTGCGGGCGGCTTCGCGACGCTTCTGCTCGGGCGTTGGCGGCACGACGGCCAGCCGGGCTTTCCTTAAAGCAAGGAGCTTCGCGCGATTGCGCATGCGTTCACGAGCTTCTTTATTCTGCGGCTGAGCGGTCAGCAAAGCGCTTTTAACGATCTTCTTCTTAATCGGCGTGGCCGGTTTGACGGGAGCCGCGCAGGCTACACCGGAACACAGCGCACAAAGCAGCAGAAAAAAGAATCCCGCCCTGAACCGGGAAAGTCCCGGTGCAGGCGGAAAAAAGGACACTAATGAAATGCGAAAAAAAGCGAACAAAACGGGCTACCTGATAACGAACAAAAGCTAATGGCCATGCGCAGGCGTGGCTTGGGTAATTTTATCGGCGAGCGGTTTGATCACTTTCTCACCGTGCTGGCCAAAGAACTGGTACAGCGAATCGCTTGCAGAGTGGGTCAGCACCATAATTTCAATACGCCGATTGGCTGAGCTTAAGGGATGAGCCGGATCGAGCAGCATCTGATCGGCCATACCGCTAACCTGCAAAATCTTATTCTGATCCAGGCCGCCTTTGGTCAGCGCCTTACGCGCCTGCATGGCTCGCTCGCCGGACAGATTCCAGTTGTTATAGAGCTCCTGGTCGCGAAAACGCGTGGCGTCTGTGTGGCCGGTAATAATGATTTTGTTGTCGATGTTGTTAAGCGCGGCGGCAAACTCGGTCAGCAAACGTTTGAAGAACGGCGTCAGCACCGCGCTGCTGCGCTGAAACATCTCGCGTTTCTGGTCATCCTGCACCAGAATGCGCAGCCCCTGCGGCACAATCTCGATCTTCAGGTTGGACTGCGCGTCGTAGGCCGAGGTGATTTTCATGATCACGCGCGCAAGTTCTTCAATCTCTTTTTCAGAGCGGCGGTTCACGTCTTTCAGACTTTCGCTTTGTGCCGCCGTTGCAGAGAGCTGCTTCAGGGCTTCGAGATCTTTTTTAATGGCGGGATTATCGTTGCGCCCGGCTGCGGGTTTGCCCGCGATCGCCGACACATGGCCGCCAGAGCCGTTGGCCTGCGTAACTGGCGTGATGCTCGATCCGTCAAAAATAGACTCGCCGTTAAGCGTAGAAATCACCTCTTTACGCTCTTCTTCGGTGACCGAGCCCATGATCCACAGCACCATAAACAGCGCCATCATCGCAAGCGTAAAATCTGCAAAGGCGACCTTCCACGCGCCGCCATGAACCGCATCATGGTGCTTGCGCGAGGAGCGTTTGATGATGGTGGTATGGGCCCCTTTAGCCTTGCCACGCATTACGCTTCACCTGCCATCTGGTTTACCCAGCCGTCCAGCGTAGCGAAGGTTGGTTTAGAATCAAGCGGCAACATTTTACGTCCGGCATCTACCGCCAGCAGCGTAGGTTTACCCGCCACATGATTGACCAGCACGGTACGAACGCATTCGAGTACGGCCATCTGCTTCTTGGTACGTTGCTGCATCGCGTTCGCCACCGGGTCCATCAGGCAGTAACAGATGAATACGCCGAGGAATGTCCCGACAAGGGCCGCCGCAACCTTCACACCGATCACGGCAATAGAACCGTCGATGGACTGCATGGTGATGATGATCCCGAGTACCGCCGCACAGATACCGAAGCCGGGCATCGCCTCTGCGGTACGCTGCAGGGAGCTGGATGGCAGCAGTAAATCTTCTTCCATTGCCACCAGTTCCTGCTCCAGAATCCCTTCCAGCTCGTGTTCATTGATCTTGCCCATTGCCATCAGGCGGAAGTTGTCAGAAATAAAGGTGATCAGCGCTTTGTCACGCAGAATCAATGGATATTTCTGGAATAACTCGCTGCCCTCGGGCACTTCAATATGTTCATCCAACACCTTCAGACCGCCGTCCTGAACCAGCTCCAGCAGTTCAAAGAGCAGCATCAGGATCTGGCGCTGGTACTCGTCGGTATATTCGTTTTTACGCAGCACGCCGCGGAACTGACGGTACATTTCCGCCAGCACCGCTTTCGGGTTAGCCAGCACCATGGCGCCGATACCTGCGCCTAAAATAATAACGATTTCACCGGGTTGCCAAAAAGAGGCCAGCCGTCCACCGGACATAATGAATCCGCCGACAACACAACCAAAAATAATAATCAGACCTAATAATTTCTGCATGGGGATTCCAACTTAAAAGAAGCTCTTAATTTTTTGCGCGATTTTTTTGTTGAGCTGACAGACCCGGGCTTCGGTTAAATCAAGCACCAGAGCTATCTCTTTTAAGCTCAACTCATGCTGGTAGTAGAGCGTCAAAATTAACTGCTCACGTTCATCCAGGCTTGCCAGCGCGCTGCGCAACATGCGGCTGATCAGGACTTCTTCTTCCAACGGACGGCTGTTTAATGCCCCCGTCCAGGTATCACCACCGAGTATTTCATCGAGGCTTTCCATCGATTTTGCACAGTCGAGCAGCAGGTATTCCTGATACGCTTCGGCGGTAATCTCCAGACGCGTCGACAGGTCGTCAAAGTTGGGCGTTCTCCCCAATTCACGAGCGATTTCACGAATAGCGTCATTGAGCTTGTGGGTTTTCTGCCGTAGCCGACGCGGACGCCAGTCGAGCTGACGCAGCTCATCCAGAATGGCGCCGCGTATACGGTGCACCGCATAGGCCGCGAACTGCTCGTCAGGATGCCCGTAGCGGCGCAGCGAGGAGAGCAAACCCATCAGGGCGATTTGCTCCATATCCTCTTTGTCCATCACGCTGCTGGCCTGATAAGCAAGCTGCTTGACGATCCGATGAACCAGCGGCAAATAAGCGTTGATGTAACGCGCTTCTTCCGCCGGTGTCAGCGCATCGTCAGCAATAAAATCCATCATCTCATTCAATCGTTTTGGCTACTTACTGGAAGACCATCTTGCTGATGATCACGTCTTTAAAAGGCATGCTGCTGTTCAGGCTCTTGAAGCGGGCCGTGTAGGCAACAAGTAATTTTTCTTTCAGTTCGTTAACGCTCATCGCGCGAACCTCGTCGTAATTCATGTCGGAAAGCAGGCTGACGGTGGCGCCGCGGATCGCCGGGATCATCTCTTCCGTGCGTTTGGTATTGCCCGGATCGTCGGTCGTCAACGCCAATTCAAGCAGCAGATAGCGCTCTTTGCTGCTCTCGCTTTTTAACGTGATAATCACGTTTTTAATCTCAACGAATTCAATGTGGCTTTCTTCTTTCGATTTGAAAGCATTGGTCAGCGCGCTGATCCCCCCTTCATCTTTAAGAAGATGCGTGCCGACAACGGTCAGCCCGGCGGCGAAAACCGCGGCGATAAGGGCGATAACCAGGCCTAAGGAAAAAGTTTTTACGGTCATGATTTTCTGTGTCTTATACGGTCAGTAATACGGAGTCATCTTCGCGCAGGTCTGTCTGTTGCGAATCGCTATCTGGTTCGGCACTGGCCAGCACGGCAGCCTGGGCATCTGAGAACGGCGGCTCTTTCCCGCCCTGCTGCTGGCCTGACTGGGAAGAAACCTGCACGTTCACCTGCACGAAATTCTGCTCCGTCAGGCTCTGGCGCAGGTCATTGCTGACCTGCTGGAGCGCACGATAAACCTCACCCTGACTGGCATTGATATGCACCTGCATACGACCATTTTCGATCTGCATGGAAATATCGATTTTGCCCATGTCCGGCGGATCCAGGCGGATGGTGGCGTGCTGGATCTGGTTTTTCACCTGTACCTGTAACCGCTCACCCAGCGCCGCATGCAGCTGCTGGGCCAGACGATCTTCTCCGCCTTCAAGCTTCACCGTGGCAAGCTGCGTCTGGAACGAAGCCGCTTTATCGTTGCTTACGGCCGGCGTGCTCTGCCCTGAAACGGCCTGAGCGAGCGGCGCGGGGGCTTCACCCAGGGCGGACACCAGCGGTTGCGGCACAACGCTTTGCATACCTTTGGTGATGACCGGCATCGGCTGCGCGTTCTGTTCGATAACGGGCGATGCGCTATTGGCCTGTAACGAAGCGGCCAAAGGCGAAATACCGCCGTGGATATTGCCGCTGGCAGCGACATTGCCGTTAACGCCCGAGCGATGGTTCATCAACAGAGCATCACCGCTTTGTGACGGCGTACTGCTGAGCGTAACCAGACCGAGCGGCTGCTGGCTTGCCATCAGCAGGGAGTCGAGCATCTGCTGTGGCGTCGTGCTTTGGGCGGTCAGGGTTGTCTCTGTGTCTTCCCCTTTCTTCTCATCGCTTTCATCCGTGGTCGCACCTGCCACAATGAGAGGCTTAACCTCTTTACCCTGCCCTTGCAGAAGCCCGTTAATAATGCTCAAAAGGGCATCGTTAAAAGCCGTTTGTTGTTCTGCCGGGGCCGGTTGCGTTGGGTCGGCTGCCTTATTAGCCTGCTGCCCGTTTACGCCAGCTTGTGCAGGAGAACCGGCGGCAATCGGTAATCCTGAAGCTGATGTCGTGGTCGTCGCCGCGTTCAACGCCGCGGGCACCCCAGAGCCTGGAATATCCATTAACGTAGATCCTCATCGTCCATAAAGGCTGCATAGGCAACCGCACCTTCGTGATTACGACGACCAAGCGCCATTTTTCGCTCCAGCTCTTCACTCTCCAGACGGCAGCACGCGTTTACCTGATGATGAATCTGCTTTAGCGCCTTAAGCGCAGCGCGTTTTTCATCGCTCAGCGGCTTGCCGCTTAATGCGGACAGCATGGCAGCAATCTGTTTGTCCACGCTCTGCACCTGCGACCAGTCGCTTTGACTGGCCGCCTGCGTCAGAGCACGGCCCAGATAGTGGATGACCTGAATATCATCCATTTTGCTGGCCCATCTTTTCCCAGCCTTCCTGCAGGTTGCCGAGAATCTTCTCCACTTCCACGATGTACTCGATGGACAGCTTGTGGCTGGCGTCATACAGGCGATACACGCAGTAGTCGTAGAGATTGGCGAGGCTTAGGGCCAGTTCGCCGCCCTTCTCGTAATCCAGCGCGCTGGTCAGCGCGTTCAGGATATCGATGCATTTATTGATGCTTGCCACTTTGCGCTCATAGCGCTTCGCGGCAATGTGGCTTTTCGCCCGGACCAGTTCGTCCATCAGGCCATTGAAAAGCATCAGCACCAGCTGGTGAGGATTGGCCGCAGCCGCCTGGATCGCCAGGTCGGACTGCTGATACTGGCCGAAGCCATCGGGTTCAGAACCATACATAAAACGTTGTTTTCCCTTAGACTAAGCCAAACATGCTCATGGTGTTGTTCATCTGCGTCATGATGGACTGCAGCTGCGTAAACTGCTTGAGGTAGCGGTTGTACGAGGTTTCATAACGCGCGTTAATTTTGTCAGTCTTGCCGTCAATTTCGGTCTGCTGACGATCGAGTGTTTCCTGACGTCCCTTTAACAGGCCGTTAGTGGAGTTAAGATATTTATCCATAGACTTATCCATTTTCTTGATAAGCCCATCGTTACCGTTAAACAGCGCGGTTAACGAAGCAGGATCGTCTTTCAGGGCATCTTCGAGCTTTTCGCTGTCAATTGTCAGATTGCCGTCTTTATCCGCGGTGATCCCGAAAGCGGTCATGTCTTTGCCGCCAAACTGGGTACGAAGCACGTCGTTCAGCTCGCGATCCAGGGAAGCAATACCCGCATCGCCCGCAAACGCACCGCGGTCCGTACCGTTACTGCCGCTAGCCGTCAAAGAACCCAGCGAACTGCGCATGGCGTTATAGGCATCAACGAACTTCTGCACCTGCTCTTTGGTAGCGGCGTTGTCGGTACCGACATTGATACGCAGCGGAGCATCACCCTCTTCCTGTTTTTTAGTCAGCTCGATGGTGACGCCGTCAATCAGCTTGTCGAGGGTGTTGGAGTTGCTGGTGTATTCTTTTTCGCTGTCACCCAGGCGGAAAATGGCATCTTTCGCTTCGGTGATGGTGTGTTGGTTAGCGGTAGCAAATTTGTCAGTGCCGCCCATATTGCTGACATCAATTTCAACTTTGTTCTTCGCGCCGCTTTCGTCACTGCTGAACATCAGACTGACGTTGCCATCGGTGCGAATCAGAGAAGCCGTCACGCCCGGATTATCTTTCGAGTTGTTAATCGCGCCGGTCAGATCGGAAAGATTCTTCAAATCGTCCATTTCGATATCCACAGACTCACCGTTAATGGTGATGCTCATGGTCCCGGTGGCGTTCTTAATATCGTCATCGCTCAGATTGTCATAGGCCACCTGATGCTGGGAGGCTAACTGTTGAACAAAGAGGCTGTAGCTCCCTTTTTGCGCCGAAGAGTTGGCCGTCACCGTCGCGATACCTTCAACGTTAGTCGTCGCGGTATTTTGCAGCATGCCACTGTTCGTTTTATTCAGATCGGTGAGCGCAGAACGGAACGTGGTCATGGCGGTACGCAACGCGCTGAGCGCGGTCTGCTGCGCCTGCAGGCTGCTGGTCTGTTTTTTCAACGCCGTTTGCATCGCCATAATGTCGTACCCGGCCAGTTGGGTGGCAAGGGTTTGCGGATCAAGGTTCATTAAATCAGACATATCGATTCTCCAGGCACACCAGCACTACTCTCAAAAGCCATTACACTCAGTATTAGCAAGTAGCGTGCCAACTTTTTATACCAATAAAATCAACATACTTACCGCGGCAGGGAAGCTAAACTTCCGCCAGGAGCGGAAAGAGGAAGGGGGCGGGACAGAAACAAAAACACCGCCATACAGCGGTGTTTTCCTGGTTATGTCAGCCGGACTTAGCCCAGCAGAGACATCACCATGCCGGACATGCTGTTGG
>NZ_RCAA01000013.1:23677-25052 GCF_003628475.1 Enterobacter sp. R1(2018)
GCCCAGCTCTGAGTTGATTGCCGCGCGGTCATCTGCAGAGTTGGTGTCGTTCGCAGACTGAGTGGCCAGGTCTTTCATGCGGTACATGATGTTGCTGACTTCATCGAACGCGCCTTCTGCGGTCTGCAGCATTGCGGTAGCGTCAGAGATGTTGCGCTGTGCAACGGCCATGCCGTTGGTCTGGCCCTGAAGACGGGTTGCGATCTGCAGACCGGCTGCATCGTCGGCCGCAGAGTTGATGCGCTTGCCGGTACCCAGGCGTTCCATCGCGGTGGACAGCATGCTGTTGGATTTGTTCAGTGCGTTAGTGGAAGCCATTGAGGACGCGCTGGTGAAAATAGATAAAGACATAGTGAATCTCCTTGATTCTGAATGGGGTACTTAACTCTCGTTATAAATCTAAAGCGACACCCTGTACGTCAGAATTAAATGCTTAATGAAAAAAACTGACTTTTTTTGGCTCGGCTTCCAGAAAGCCCCTTGCATCAGGTTTCACGCAGCCTTTAAGAAATAACGATCGGCGTTCAATAACGTCCAGGACAGGACCTTTAAAGAAAAGAAACCTTCTTTCAGGCTGCAAATCTTTCCAGATGAAGCGCTAGCAGATGGCTTCCTTCAAAAAAAAACACCGCCATCAGGCGGTGTCTTTGTCTCAGTACAGAGATTAACCCAGCAGGGACATCACCATACCGGACATGCTGTTGGACTGTTTCAGCATGGACATGCTGGTTTGCGCCAGCATCTGGTTGCGGGTCATGGAAGAGGCTTCGCTTGCGAAGTCGGCATCCTGGATGTTGCCCAGCGCCAGCTCGGTGTTGTCTTTCATGTTGGCGAGGTTTGCCGCGGTGTGGCCCAGA
The DNA here is from genome assembly GCF_003628475.1 of Enterobacter sp. R1(2018). Lineage (GTDB taxonomy): Bacteria > Pseudomonadota > Gammaproteobacteria > Enterobacterales > Enterobacteriaceae > Dryocola. The sequence continues at coordinate 24,535 of NZ_RCAA01000013.1, forward strand.
CGGTTGATGTTCGCACCCAAGCTGGAACGCATGGTGCCGACAGATTTCAGACCGTCTTCCAGCTTGCCCATCAGTGCCTGTGCATTGTCGAAGGTCATGCCACCGCTAAGGGTGCTGATAGCATCGGTGATAGCAGTCATGGCAGTGCTCACGCCAGAGGCTCCGGTCAGCTGTTCGGACAGGTTCACAGACATTTTCTCACCGGAACTGGAGCCAATCTGGAAGTTCATGTTTTTGTCAAGCTTACCACCCGTCGTCAGCAGTTTATCGCCACCGAAGGAGGTATTATCCATAATGTTTTTCAGCTCTTTGTTCAGCTCACCCAGCTCAGAGTTGATAGCAGCGCGATCGTCATCAGAGTTAGTGTCGTTAGCAGACTGGGTCGCCAGGTCTTTCATGCGGTACATGATGTTGCTGACTTCATCGAACGCGCCTTCTGCGGTCTGCAGCATTGCGGTAGCGTCAGAGATGTTGCGCTGTGCAACGGCCATGCCGTTGGTCTGGCCCTGAAGACGGGT
>NZ_RCAA01000044.1:0-5802 GCF_003628475.1 Enterobacter sp. R1(2018)
CCAGATTCAGCACGCCGTGCGGCACTCCCGCCTGCTCCCACAGCCGCATGACCTGCTCGCCAATGCGCGGCGTCAGCTCGCTGGGTTTGAAAATAATGGTGTTGCCCGCCAGCAGGCCGGGAACGATATGGCCGTTTGGCAGATGCCCAGGCAGATTATAGGGCCCGAAGACCGCCAGCACGCCGTGGGGACGATGGCGCAGGGTCGCGGCGCCGTCCGGCATGGCGGTATGGGTTTCGCCGGTGCGGGTATGGTACGCCTTGATTGAAATGGCGATTTTGTTGATCATCGCCGTGGCTTCGGTGGCCGCCTCCCAGCGCGGCTTGCCGGTTTCCTGGGCGATAGTATCGGTAAGCTCATCTTTGTTGGCCTCAAGCAGCCCGGCGAACCGCTCGACGATAGCCTGACGTTCAGCAAAGGTTTTTTTAGCCCATGCCGGAAACGCGGCGCGCGCGGCGGCACAGGCTTCAGCGACCTGTTCGCTGCTTGCCGTCACGCCTTCCCAGAGCAGATCGCCGTTCACCGGATTGTGCTTTTGCATCGGTTCGCCGCGGCCGGCTGTCCATGTTCCGTTAATCCACTGGGTCATACTTTTTTCTCCTCGGGGCACAGGCGCACCAGCCGTACTTTGTCGCCCGCGCTGCATTTCAGGGTATCCGCCGTGGCAGCATCGATAATCAGGCGATCGCCTTTAGGATTGGCTTTAATCAGCGTCGCGCGGAAGTTGTTATATTTTTCGTTAGCCACCAGGCAAACCGGCAGCTCATCGGTGGCGGGCTGGCCGATAACCACTTCCACCATGCGGCTTTTACGGATGGCGCGGACCCGGTCGATATCGCATTCAAGCGTCGGGCCGCCGTCGAAAATATCGACGTAGTTACGGTAGCGGAATCCTTCGGCCTCCAGCACCGCGCGAGCCGGCGCGGTTTGCGGATGCACCTGGCCGATGACGGCCTGCGCTTCCGGCGACAGGAAGTCGGTATAAATAGGATGCTTGGGCATCAGTTCGGCGATAAAGGCCTTCTGCCCGGTGCCGCACAGATAGTCCGCGCGGCTGAACTCCATGGAAAAGAAGCGATTGCCGAGGCTTTCCCAGAAAGGTGAATGGCCCTGTTCATCGATCACGCCGCGCATCTCCGCCACCACTTTTTCGTTAAAGCGTTCGCGGAAGGCCGCCATAAACAAAAAGCGCGATTTTGAGAGCAGGTAGCCGTTGCCCTCTTTGCGCCAGTCGGCATCGAGGAACAGCGTGCAAAGCTCGCTGCTGCCGGTGTGATCGTTGCTGAGGAAAAGCGTCGGCAGGGCGTTGTAGATGTTCAGCTCCTTGGAGGCGTGAACCAGGGTGCCAAAGCGGTAGTTGTACCAGGGGTCGTTCAGACCGACGGCCACTTCGATGGCGCAGATGCCCACCACCTTGCCGCTGGCGGACTCTTCGAGAACAAAAACGTAGCCCTGGTCGCCCTTCGGCAAGCCGCCTTGCCAGGTTTTTATCGAGCGATCGATGCGCTCCGCCAGCGTTTTTTCATCGGCAGGCAGCGAGGTCAGCCCGCCGCCTGTTTTCCCCGCAAGCTGGAGCAGGCCGGGCAAATCGCCGCGCTCAACCGGACGGATGACCATCATGATTTCTCTCCTGCAAGAAAGCGTTCGCAGGCAAGCTCAAAGCGATCCAGTCCTTTTTGCACCTCGGCCTCGCTGACGATTAGCGACGGCGCGAAGCGGACCACGTTGGCCCCGGCAATCAGGATCATTAACCCTTCCTGCGCGGCAGCCTGCAGAATAAGTTTAGCTTTGCCTGCGTACTGCGGCTGCAAGACGCAGCCAATTAGCAGCCCCAGGCCGCGCACTTCGCTAAACAGCTGATGCTTTTGGTTGATCTTATTGAGGCGTTCGACAAACCATTCATGGCGGTCCTTCACGCCGTTGAGCACTTCAGGCGTGTTAATCAACTCCATTACGCGCCCGGCGACAGCGCCCGCCAGCGGGTTGCCGCCGTAGGTGGTGCCGTGCGTCCCTACCACCATCACCGAGGAGAATTTATCGGTGGTCAGCATAGCGCCGATCGGGAAGCCGCCGCCCAGCGCTTTCGCCGTGGAGAGCACGTCCGGCGTGATGCCATAGTGCATATAGGCATACAGCGAGCCGGTGCGGCCAACGCCGGTCTGCACCTCATCAAAGATCAGCACCGCGTTGTGGCGATCGCACAGCTCGCGCAGCCCCTGCAGGAAGGTGGGATCCGCAGGGACCACGCCGCCTTCGCCCTGCATCGGCTCGACGATGACCGCACAGGTGTTTTCGTTGATTAGCTCGCTGGCGGACTGCAGGTCGTTATAAACGGCATGGCTGATTTGCGGCGGCAGCGGCGCAAAGTCCTGGGAATAAGCGGGCTGTCCGCCTGCAGAGACGGTAAACAGCGTGCGGCCGTGAAACGCGTTTTTAAAGGCGACGATACCGCTTTTGTGCGCGCCGAAGTTATCGTGCGCGTATTTTCGCGCCAGCTTTAAAGCCGCCTCGTTCGCTTCGGCGCCGGAGTTACAGAAGAAAACTTTATCGGCAAAGGTGGCGTCGATAAGCTGTTTTGCCAGCCGTAAAATCGGCTCGTTGGTGTAGCCGTTGCCGGTATGCCAGAACTTAGCCGCCTGGGTTTCCAGCGCATGACGCAAATCCGGATTAGCGTGGCCCAGCGCGTTAACCGCAATCCCGCCCGCAAAATCGATGTAGTCCTTACCCTGTTGATCCCACAAAGTGGAACCTTCGCCACGTACCGGAATAAAAGCCGCAGGGGCATAAACGGGCATCATCCATTCGTCGAAGTTCTGGCGTGTTATTGACTGCTGCATAGCGACCTCATCCGGTAAATAAAAAGTAATGTAATTGTTAAATAATTTAATGTTTGCGCTGTAAATGTAGATTGCACGCTTCGTGCCAGCCAGAGGTAAAATTGCATAACGGAAGTGGTGAAACGTAAAATCAACAGGTTAGATACCACTGCTATGCATTTAAAGTGAATAATAAGTGCATAGTTTTATCTGCCGGGCGGGTTTGCGGCACGAAAACAAGAAATATTATGCAAGCGTAAAATATAATGCTGGATTTGTGATCGCTACCGGGATTTGCCCGCCGATTGCGCCCCAAAACGGGGCGGCATGCGGCCTTTTGGTGCAGATATTGCTTATAAATTTGCCTCAGCGGGTCACCACGTGGGTCACAGAAGGCGGCGAAAAGCGGCCGACTGCATTTCATGCGGTTTTCTGCTACCATCCTGCCACCTTGATTTGTCACCACGGCAGCGACTTATGAAATTTGTCTCTTTTAATATCAACGGCCTGCGCGCCCGTCCGCACCAGCTCGAAGCCATTATCGAACAGCATCAGCCGGATGTTATTGGCCTGCAGGAAACGAAAGTGCATGACGATATGTTCCCGCTTGAGGACGTCGCGAAGCTTGGCTACAACGTCTTCTACCACGGACAGAAAGGCCATTACGGCGTCGCGCTGCTGACCAAAGAGACGCCTGTTGCCGTACGCCGAGGCTTTCCCGGCGACGATGAAGAGGCCCAGCGCCGCCTTATTATGGCGGAAATCCCTTCACCTCTGGGCGATCTGACCGTCATCAACGGCTACTTCCCGCAGGGCGAAAGCCGCGATCATCCCACCAAATTCCCGGCCAAGGCGAAGTTTTATCAGGATCTGCAGGACTACCTGGAAAACGCGCTGCACAAAGACAAGCCGGTACTGGTTATGGGCGACGTGAATATCAGCCCCACGGATCTGGATATCGGCATCGGTGAAGACAGCCGCAAGCGCTGGCTGCGCACCGGCAAATGTTCCTTCCTGCCCGAAGAGCGCGAATGGATGCAGCGCCTGATGAACTGGGGGCTGGTGGATACCTTCCGTCAGGCTAATCCGCAGGCGCAGGATAAGTTCTCCTGGTTCGACTACCGTTCCAGAGGCTTTGACGATAACCGCGGCCTGCGTATCGATCTGGTGCTGGCAAGTAAACCGCTGGCGGAGCGCTGCGTCGCAACGGGTATCGATTACACTATTCGCAGCATGGAAAAGCCTTCCGACCACGCGCCGGTCTGGGCACAGTTTAAACTTTAGGCCCGGCCGCCGGCGTAAACGGAACATGATGACTCACTCCATTGATGTCGTAGCGGCTATTATCGAGCGCGACGGGAAAATTTTACTGGCGCAAAGGCCGCAAGGCGGCGATCAGCCAGGGCTCTGGGAGTTTCCGGGTGGCAAGGTGGAAATTGGGGAGTCGCAACCGTCGGCGCTGGCACGCGAGCTGCGCGAAGAGTTAGGCATAGAAGCGGAGGTTGGCTGCTATGTCGCCAGCCACCGGCGGGAAGTGTGCGGGCGAACTATCCACCTGCACGCCTGGCACGTTCCGGCTTTTCGCGGTGAGATGACAGCCTACTGCCACAGCGGGCTGGTATGGTGCTATCCCGCCGAAGCGCTGGCGTATGCCCTCGCGCCGGCGGATATTCCTCTGCTTGAGGCTTTTAAGGTCTTACCCGGCGCCACACCAGCGGATTAGTCCCCAGCGTTTTTTCATCGCGCTGGCACTGTAACAATATGCCGCCGTCCGCTTTTACCACCGATCCTTCCGAATAGTTTTGGTCCTGATAGATGCAGCACTGGTTACAGGGCGCGGCACGCTGGCCCTGTGAGCTAAACGCTTCCGGCGGCACAGAAACGTCCACGTCAGGCTGGTGGCGTTGAGCCATCCCCGGCAGGCTCACCATCAGCGTCACGGCGCCGACGAGCAGACTTTTTCTTAGCATCATTATTTCCCTCTTTTTTTGCCCACTGTTTACGGGGCTTTTTATGGTCATCCGGAGCCTTAATTCCTTTGAAGGCGTGGCGAACCGGCGTGGTCCTCGCCTGGTGAATCAGCTCATATAGCGTATTCACCAGCGGCTGCATAAAGTCCTGATAGCGGCACTGCTTTTCGCTGATTTGCGTCAGCGTCGATTCCCAGTGTGCCGTCATGTCCGGCCGCGCGGCCAGTTCGGGCAGGGAGTGGATCAGCGCCCTTCCGGCATCGGTAGAAATAATATAGCGCCCTTTTTTACTCAGGAAGCTGCGCTTGAATAGCAGTTCGATGATCCCCGCGCGCGTCGCCTCAGTGCCCAGACCATCCGTTGCGCGCAGGATCTTTTTCAGATCTTTATCCTGCACGAAACGGGCGATGCCGGTCATCGCGGAAAGCAGCGTCGCATCGGTAAAATGACGCGGCGGCTGGGTTTGCCTTTCCACCACTTCGCCTTTCTCGCACAGCAGCTCATCGCCCTTCGCCACCACCGGCAGCGGCGTGCCGTCGTTTTCTTCATCGCGCTCCTTGCTGCCAAGCAGCGTGCGCCAGCCTGCCTCAGCCAGGAAACGCGCTTTGGCGTTAAATTTGCCGCCTGCGATATCCAGATCGATGGTGCATTTGCGGAACACCGCATCGGCGCAGAACTGCATTAAATATTGCCGGGCAATAAGGTTGTAGACCTTCGCTTCGTTTTCCGAAAGCGAGACGGATGAACTGCGCGCCGTGGGGATAATCGCGTGGTGGGCGTCCACCTTTTTATCATCCCAGCAGCGGTTGCGTATATCGGTATCCACCGCCGGCTGCGGCAGCAAATCCGGCTGGTGAACGCTAATGGCGTTCAGTACCGCATGGCGTCCGGCATAGTGCTCTTCCGGCAAATAGCGGCAGTCGGAACGCGGATAGGTAATCAGCTTATGGGTTTCATACAGCTTCTGGCAGATATCCAGCACGTTCTGGGCGCTGAGGCCAAAGCGCTTCGCCGCT
>NZ_RCAA01000044.1:5943-24729 GCF_003628475.1 Enterobacter sp. R1(2018)
TCATCCTGATAGGGTTCGCAGGATTCGCTGGGTATCCAGGTAGCCACAAAACGTTCGTCCGCCGGCGTAACGACGTGCGCCTTTACTTCGAAAAAGTCTTTCGGCACGAAGTTTTCGATTTCCTCGTCGCGACGCACCACCAGCCCTAATACCGGCGTCTGCACGCGGCCCACGGACAGCACGCCCTGGTAGCCCGCGTTACGCCCAAGAATGGTGTAGGCACGGGTCATGTTGATGCCGTACAGCCAGTCAGCGCGGGCACGGGCCAGGGCGGAAACGCAAAGAGGAATAAATTCGCTATTGGCGCGCAGCCGCGAAATGGCCCGTTCAACGGCCTGCGGGTTGAGGTCGTTAATCAGGCAGCGCTGCACCTGCTGGCGCTTTTCCGGCGCCAGCTGCAGGTAGTCCAGCACTTCGTCCACCAGCAGCTGCCCTTCCCGATCCGGGTCACCTGCGTGCACCACTTCGGTGGCCTGCGAGAGCAGCTTTTTGATGGCGTTAAGCTGTTTGGTGACGGAAGGACGTGGCTGCAGCCGCCACTTTTCCGGCACGATAGGCAAATCGGCAAGGTTCCAGCGCGCATAGCGGCCGTCATAGGCATCCGGCTGCGCCTGCTCCAGCAGGTGGCCGATACACCAGGTCACCACCTGGCCGTTGCCACATTCGATAAAGCCATCCCCTCGGCGGTGCGGCTTTGGCAGCACGTCGGCGATGGCGCGAGCGAGACTCGGTTTTTCCGCGATAAACAGCCGCATGAGGTTAGCTAATCTCAATCATCGGTCGGCCTGCGCGAGCGGATTTCAGTTCGCCGATGGCGGTCAGGTTGATGCCGTTTTTTTCCGCTACCGCGGCAACGTCCCGTTCGGCGTCAGCACGAACCGCTATCAGAAGGCCGCCGGAGGTTTGCGGATCGCACAGCAGGTCACGGTGCGCATCGGACATTTCGCCCATCAGATGGCCGTAGCTGGCGAAGTTGCGCCCCGTGCCGCCCGGCACGCAGCCTTTGGCGATATATTCTTCAACGTCCGGCAGTTTCGGGACCTTATCGAACCACACCTCCGCCTGTACGCCCGCGCCCTGGCACATTTCGCTCAGGTGGCCCAACAGGCCAAAACCGGTGACATCGGTCATCGCGGTGACGCCTTCGATTTCAGCAAATTCCGCACCGGGCTTGTTAAGCTGGCACATGACTTCCGCAGCGAGGCCGAAGTGTTCAGGTTTCAGCAGGGATTTTTTCTCAGCGGTGGTCAGTACGCCAATGCCGAGCGGCTTGGTGAGATAAAGCTTGCAGCCCGCCTGTGCAGAGCTGTTTTTCTTCACGCGCTCTGTCGGCACGATGCCGGTGACCGCAAGACCGAAGATCGGCTCCGGAGCGTCGATGGAGTGGCCGCCGGCAAGGGAGATCCCCGCCTGCTGGCACACAAAGCGCCCGCCTTCGATAACTTTACGGGCAATTTCCGGGGCCAGGATATTAATCGGCCAGCCAAGAATGGCGATCGCCATAATAGGTTTGCCGCCCATGGCGTAGATATCGCTGATGGCGTTGGTCGCCGCGATGCGCCCGAAATCGAACGGATCGTCAACGATGGGCATGAAAAAGTCCGTGGTGCTGACCACGCAGGTGCCGTTGCCCAAATCGTAAACCGCCGCATCATCGCTGGTTTCGTTTCCCACTAGCAGGTTCGGGTCGACAAACTTCGCCTGCTCCGATTGCAGGATGGTTTGCAAAACTTTTGGGGAAATTTTACAGCCGCAGCCCGCGCCGTGGCTGTACTGCGTTAAACGTACGGTTTGCTCGCTCATGGACTACTCCTGTCATTGGGCTTTTAATGCTCTAAATAATTCGAGTTGCAGGACAAAAACGTTAATAGCGTTTTTGAACAGCCAGAGGCTGGCCCCCTTGGGGCGAGGCTATAGCCGAGTCATGCGGCAAGGGAGCTCATTCTCAGGAGCTTACTAAAGTAAGTAAGTGAGTGAAGCCAACACCCCTGCAGCTTGAAGTATGACGAGCCTATGTTAGCGCTCAAATGGCAGGGTGATAAGTCCGCGTGTCTGAATTGCGCGGCTTTCGCTCACAATCCAGACAGCTTTGCGGGGTTTGTTCAGAAATGACGCACGAATGGTTTGGTATCAGGAACCGTGATGGTGGTGGACGCCTTTAGCTGAGGCGTGCCCAGGTAGAGGAAACCGACAACTTCATCCTGCTCGCGGCAGCCAAGCGCCTCGCGCACGGCTTCGCTTTCAGTCCAGATGCCGCTGCGCCAGATGCCGTTAAAGCCCTGGGCAACCGCCGCCATCTGCATCGCCATCACCGCGCAGCCCGCGGAAACCACCTGCTCCCAGACGGGAACTTTATGATTATCATCGCAATAGGCCACTACGGCGATAATCATCGGCGCGCGAAACGGCGCGCTACGCGCCTTTTCAATGCCCTTTTCGTCCAGCGCTTCGGCAACGGCGGCTTTTTCCAGAACCTTGCTGAAGCGTTCGCGTCCTTCGCCTTCGATGACGATAAAGCGCCACGGCTGCAAAGAGCCGTGATCCGGCGCGCGCATGCCGGCACGAAAAATGTTTTCCAGCGCGTCGCCGGCCGGCGCTGGTTCGGCCAGGCGTGAAGCGCTGCGGCGGTTAACCAACAGGTCAAGTGCATCCATCTTAATAACTCCTGTAATGATTTTTATTCACGAAACTAACACAGCATAGGTTCTTGTTACAGCATAGGGCTGATTTCCTGCTGACTTTTACCCTGGGGCTATTTAGGATAGCGTTCACTTTCGCTGTGGTTTCGTGCGGCAGCTTGCGATTTTGACGGTTACGGAGAAGACATGCGTACCATTGGGCGATTTATTGCCGGTTTCTTTAAGTGGACCTGGCGTGGGCTTAATTTCATTCGAGAATTCATTCTCAATCTGTTTCTTATTCTGCTGATCCTGGTGGGCGTGGGGATTTGGCTGCAGCTTAGCAGCAGCACCTCAGAGCCTGCGCGTGGCGCATTGCTACTTGATATCACCGGCGTTGTCGTGGATAAGCCGTCGGTGAGCAATAAGCTCGGCGTCATCGGCCGCCAGCTTTTGGGCGCCAGCTCCGACCGCCTGCAGGAAAACTCCCTGTTTGATATCGTGGACGCGATTCGCCAGGCGAAGGACGACCGCAATATCACCGGCATCGTGCTGGACCTGAAAGAGTTCGCCGGGGCCGACCAGCCTTCCATGCAGTATATCGGCAAAGCGCTGCGCGAATTCCGCGACAGCGGCAAGCCGGTCTATGCCACAGGCGATAGCTACAGCCAGGGGCAGTACTATCTCGCAAGCTTCGCCAATAAAATCTGGCTTTCTCCGCAGGGCACGGTGGATTTACACGGTTTCGCCACCAACGCGCTCTACTACAAAACGCTGCTCGATAAGCTGAAGGTTTCCACGCACATTTTCCGCGTCGGCACCTATAAATCCGCCGTTGAGCCGTTTATTCGCGACGATATGTCTCCCGCCGCGCGTGAGGCGGACAGCCGCTGGATCGGCGAGCTGTGGCAGAACTATATCGACACCATCGCCGCGAACCGTCAAATCACCGCGCAGCAGACATTCCCCGGCGCGCAGGCGCTGCTGGATAATCTGCAAAAATTAGGCGGCGACACGGCGCAGTATGCGCTCGACAACAAGCTGGTTGACGAACTGGCCACCAGCGCCACTGTAGACAAAGCCCTCATCAAGCAGTTCGGCTGGAGCAAGGAGAACAAGGACTTCAGCTATACCAGCATGTATGACTATCAGGTAAAAAAACCGGCTGAACAAGGCGGTTCCATTGCGGTGATCTTCGCCAACGGTGCCATTATGGACGGCGAAGAAACGCCGGGCCAGGTGGGCGGCGATACTACCGCCATGCAAATTCGTGAAGCGCGTCTGGACTCGAAGGTGAAAGCGATCATCCTGCGCGTAAACAGCCCGGGCGGCAGCGTAACGGCTTCTGAAACCATCCGCGAGGAGCTGGCGGCAGCGAAAGCGGCGGGCAAACCCGTCGTGGTTTCAATGGGCGGCATGGCGGCATCCGGCGGCTACTGGATTTCCACTCCGGCCAACTACATCGTTGCTAACCCGAGCACGCTTACCGGCTCTATCGGTATCTTCGGCGTTATCAACACCGTTGAGAAGTCGCTGGATTACCTCGGCGTGCATACCGACGGCGTTTCCACTTCGCCTCTGGCCGACGTTGCGATCACCAAATCCCTGCCGCCGGAAGTGCAGCAGATGATGCAGTTGACCATCGAGAACGGCTACAAGCGCTTTATCACCCTGGTTGCGCAATCCCGCAATAAGACGCCGGAGCAGATCGATCTGATCGCGCAGGGTCACGTCTGGACGGGCCAGGACGCCAAAGCCAACGGCCTGGTCGATAGCCTGGGCGATTTCGACGATGCGGTGGCAAAAGCGGCCGAGCTTGCGAAGCTTAAAAACTGGCACCTGCAGTTCTGGCAGGACGAACCGAGCTTTATCGACATGGTGTTCAGCAGCATGAGCGGCTCGGTACGCGCCATGCTGCCGCAGGCGCTGCAGGCTTATCTACCGGCGCCTTTGGCTGACGCAGCGCTGGCGGTGAAGGCCCAGAACGATAAGTTCGGCACCATGAACGATCCGCAAAACCGTTACGCCTTCTGTCTCACCTGTGGCGATGTGCGATAGCCTCCTCTTCAGCCCGGCACCCGCCGGGCTGATTTTTTTATTCCGCGCCACTATACTGCGCCCCATTAAGTAAAAAGCTCCGGGCCCACTCATGCAAAAAAAATCCATCTACGTTGCCTATACCGGCGGCACCATCGGTATGCAGCGTTCAGAACATGGCTATATCCCCGTTTCCGGCCACCTTCAGCGCCAGCTGGCGCTAATGCCCGAATTCCATCGCCAGGAGATGCCGGACTTTACTATTCACGAATATCAGCCGCTGATGGACTCCTCGGATATGACGCCGGAAGACTGGCAGCACATCGCCGACGACATCAAAGCGCACTACGATGAGTACGACGGCTTTGTCATTCTGCACGGCACGGATACCATGGCGTTCACCGCCTCGGCGCTGTCGTTTATGCTGGAAAACCTCAGCAAACCGGTAATTGTCACGGGTTCGCAAATTCCCCTTGCCGAGCTGCGATCTGACGGACAAATCAATCTGCTGAACTCGCTGTATGTGGCGGCGAACTTCCCTATCAACGAAGTCACCCTGTTTTTCAACAATCGCCTGTATCGCGGAAACCGTACCACCAAGGCCCATGCCGACGGGTTTGACGCTTTCGCCTCGCCTAACCTGCCGCCGCTGCTCGAAGCGGGCATTCATATCCGTCGCCTGAACACGCCAGCCGCGCCGCAGGGCGCAGGCGAGCTGATCGTTCATCCGATTACCCCGCAGCCCATCGGCGTGGTAACCATTTATCCGGGTATCTCCGCGGATGTCGTCGGCAACTTCCTGCGCCAGCCGGTCAAGGCGCTGATCCTGCGCTCTTACGGCGTGGGCAACGCTCCTCAGCACGGCGCGTTCCTCCGGGAGCTGCAGGAAGCCTCTTCGCGCGGCATTGTGGTGGTGAACCTCACGCAGTGTATGTCCGGCAAAGTTAATATGGGCGGCTATGCTACGGGGAATGCGCTGGCACAGGCCGGCGTTATCAGCGGCTATGATATGACCGTTGAGGCGACGTTGACCAAGCTGCACTATTTGTTAAGTCAGGGGCTGGATGTGCAGGCCATCCGCGAAGCGATGTCGCGCAATCTGCGCGGTGAATTAACGCCTGATGAATAAGGAGAGCCGATGAGTAAGCGTGCATTGTTACTGGTTGATTTGCAGAACGATTTTTGCGCCGGCGGCGCGCTGGCCGTGCCGGAAGGCGACAGCACGATCGATGTGGCCAATGAATTGATTAGCCGCTGTAAAGCGCGCGGCGAGGCAATTGTCGCTTCGCAGGACTGGCATCCGGCTCACCACGGCAGCTTTGCCAGCGTGCAGGGCGCCGAGCCCTATACGCAAGGCACATTAGACGGCCTGCCGCAGACCTGGTGGCCTTCCCACTGCGTGCAGAATACCGAAGGAGCCGCCCTTCATCCGCTGCTCAATACGAAAGATATTGATGCCGTCTTTCCTAAAGGTGAAAACCCCGCTATCGACAGCTACAGCGCCTTTTTTGACAACGGGCACCGCCATAAAACCGAGCTGGACGCCTGGCTGCGCGAACGCGGCATAACCGAGCTGATCGTTCTGGGCCTGGCGACGGATTACTGTGTGAAATTTACCGTGCTGGACGCGCTGAAGCTGGGCTACAACGTCACGGTTATTACCGACGGCTGCCGCGGGGTTAACATCAATCCGCACGACAGCCTGTTGGCTTTCCAGGACATGTCGGTGGCGGGCGCAGAGCTGATGACGCTCGCGGATTTTTCCTGCCGGTAAGAAGCGAGGCGTAATACTCGGGCGTTGCTGCGCCCTCTCTACATATCGGGAGAGGGAGCGAGCTACAGTTTTACCGTTACAATGGGCGCAGGCTCGATGCCGAACTCCGCTTTTAGCTGCTGTTTGCTCTTCATCACGATGTTGCCGTCGGTGCCGATGGTCATATGCTGGGCGTCGACGTTATGGCGCGTTTGCCACATCATGACCAGCTGCAGGCTGTTTTCCTTCTGCTCCGGCGTCAGCGCCACGCCGTCCGGCCATTTTCCCAGCTCAACCGCGGTCATCAGACGCTGATAGATTTCCGGCGTCATAGCGGCCAACATTTCATCCAGATTCATCATGCGGGTTGCTTCCTGTGGAATAATTTGCTGAATCGATTTTTCACCCTTCCGTCTGCTCGCCGTTATTCTCATCGATAAAGCTCAACGACGCGGAATTAACACAGTAGCGCTCGCCTGTCGGCTGCGGTCCGTCCGGGAAAACGTGGCCCAGATGCGCTTCGCAGTTGCCGCAGCGAATTTCAACGCGTTCCATGCCGTGTGAAAAATCTTTGATATAGCGAATGGCCGTGTCGCTTACCGGCTCGTAGAAGCTCGGCCAGCCGCAGCCGGAGTCATATTTGGACTCGGACATAAACAGCGGCGCGTCGCACACCAGGCAGTGATAAACGCCATCACGTTTGTTATGCAGCAGTCTTCCTGAAAACGGCGGTTCCGTGCCGTGTTGCTGGGTGACGTAAAACTGCATCTCATTAAGGTTTTTTTTCGCTGAATCAGGAGGTAAGTGGTTAGCCATATGCGTACGTCTCGGGCAATAATTGCAGTGACTGATAACAGTATGATTCTAACAAAAAATTAACAACGCCGCGCGGATTTTTGTTCTAAACTTAGGCCTGAATTTCTGGCGCGGCACTAATTGTGACTGTTGTCACATTTTTGTTTAGTTTGCCCTTTAAAATTCCAGGAACCGTCCCCATATGGCTAAAAGCCAAAAGGGAAACGTAATGCGGATTTATCGTACGATTGCTGTCCACAGGATTGATTTGTCGCAATGATTGACACGATTCCGCTTGACGCTGCGTAAGGTTTTTGTAATTTTACAGCCAACCTTTTATTCACTAACAAATAGCTGGTGGAATATATGACTATCAAAGTAGGTATCAACGGTTTTGGCCGTATCGGTCGCATTGTTTTCCGTGCTGCTCAGGAACGTTCTGACATTGAAATCGTTGGTATCAACGATCTGTTAGACGCAGAATACATGGCATACATGCTGAAGTATGACTCCACTCACGGTCGTTTCAACGGTACCGTTGAAGTGAAAGATGGCCACCTGGTTGTTAACGGCAAAACCATCCGTGTTACTGCTGAAAAAGATCCGGCTAACCTGAAATGGAACGAAATCGGCGTTGACGTTGTTGCTGAAGCTACCGGTATCTTCCTGACCGACGAAACCGCTCGTAAGCACATCACCGCTGGCGCGAAAAAAGTCGTTCTGACCGGTCCTTCCAAAGACAACACCCCAATGTTTGTTCGCGGTGCTAACTTTGAAAAATACGCAGGCCAGGACATCGTTTCCAACGCATCCTGCACCACTAACTGCCTGGCTCCACTGGCTAAAGTTATCAACGACAACTTCGGTATCGTTGAAGGTCTGATGACCACCGTTCACGCAACTACCGCTACTCAGAAAACCGTTGATGGCCCGTCTCACAAAGACTGGCGCGGCGGCCGCGGCGCGTCCCAGAACATCATCCCATCTTCTACCGGTGCTGCTAAAGCGGTAGGCGTGGTACTGCCAGAACTGAAAGGCAAACTGACCGGTATGGCGTTCCGCGTTCCAACGCCAAACGTGTCCGTTGTTGACCTGACCGTTCGTCTGGAAAAAGCTGCTTCTTACGAAGAAATTAAGAAAGCAATTAAAGCTGCTTCCGAAGGCGCAATGAAAGGCGTTCTGGGCTACACCGAAGATGACGTTGTTTCTACCGACTTCAACGGTGAAGTGCTGACTTCCGTGTTCGATGCTAAAGCAGGTATCGCACTGAACGACAACTTTGTGAAACTGGTTTCCTGGTACGACAACGAAACTGGCTACTCTAACAAAGTACTGGATCTGATTGCTCACATCTCCAAATAAGTTGAGATGAGAACCTGATCCTAAAGGGCGACTTCGGTCGCTCTTTTTTTTGCCTGAAAGACCAAGGACTGAGGAATTAAGAAATGATTAATAAAATTTTTGCTCTTCCGGTAGTCGAACAAATTACGCCTGTACTTAGCCTGCGCAAAAATGACGAGCTGGAAGTGATTGTTATCGATCATCCACAGGTACGCGCCTCCGTGGCTTTACAAGGGGCGCACCTGCTCTCCTGGAAACCAGCCGGTGAAGAAGAAGTTCTGTGGCTGAGCGACAATACGCCTTTTAAAGAGGGTAAAGCGCTGCGCGGCGGCGTGCCTATCTGCTGGCCATGGTTCGGCCCGGCAGAAGACAAGGCGTTGCCCGCTCACGGTTTCGCACGTAACTTGCCGTGGACGCTGAGCGCACACAACGAAGACGCCGACGGCGTTTCGCTGACCTTTGAACTGCAAAGCAGCGATGAAACCCGTAAGTACTGGCCGCACGATTTCACCCTCTACGCGCGTTACAAGCTGGGTAAAACCTGTGAGATGGAACTGGAAGCACACGGCGAATTTGAAGTCACCAGTGCCCTGCACACCTACTTCAACGTAGGCGATATTGCCGACGTGAAAGTAAGCGGCCTCGGCAACGCCTACATTGATAAAGTGCTTAACGGCGAGAAAGGCGAGCTGAGCGATGGCGTGCAAACCTTCCCCGACCGCACCGACCGCGTTTACCTGGCGGCGCAGGAATGCAGCGTGATTCACGATGCAAGCCTGAAGCGCACCATCGACGTTGTGCACCATCACCACAGCAACGTCGTGGGCTGGAATCCGGGCCCGGCGCTGTCCGCCTCTATGGGCGATATGCCGGATGACGGCTACAAAACCTTTGTCTGCGTGGAAACCGCCTGTGTGACAACGTCACAAAAGGCCGGTGCCGATAAGCCAGCGCGCCTGGCAGCAACCCTGCGCGTAGCGAAGAAAAGCTAAACCACATCTAAAGGCGTTTTGCGGCCGGGTGCCGGAAACGCCTTTTCCATCTTCGCCCTGTCCTCTTCGCTCAGCGTGATATCAAGCGCAGCGGCATTCTCTCTCACATGCGCCACACTTCCGGCTTTCGGAATGGCCATCACGCCATCATGGCTGACCACCCACGCCAGCAGCAGCTGCGCGACGGTTATGCCCTTCTCTGCGGCCAGCTGATTCAGCGCCGGATGATGCATCAATCCTTCACGCAAACGCCCCGCCTGCGCCAACGGGCAGTAGGCCATTACGGGCATGCTCTGTTGCTGGCACCATGGCAGCAGATCGTATTCGATGCCGCGGGAGGCCAGGTGATAAAGCACCTGATTAGCCGCGCAGTCCTCGCCGCCGGCGAGTGCGCTCAGCGCCTGCATATCGGCATAGTCGAAGTTTGATACGCCCCAGCTGCGGATTTTGCCCTGCTGCCTGAGAAGCTGCATGACGCTGATGGTTTCTTCGAGCGGAATATCTCCGCGCCAGTGCAGTAGATAAAGATCGAGATAGTCCGTGTGCAAACGTTTAAGGCTTGCTTCACAGGCCGCGATAGCCCTTTGCCCGCCCGCGTTCCACGGATACACTTTTGAAACGAGAAAAACCTCATCCCGCCGCCCGGCGATGGCCTCACCGACGATTCTTTCCGCGCCGCCCTCGGCGTACATTTCAGCCGTGTCGATTAGTTTCAGGCCCAGATCGATGCCCGCCTGCAGCGCATGAACTTCGTCCTGCCGCTGCAAGGGTTTTTCGCCCATGTACCATGTGCCCTGCCCAATCGCCGGTAAATTCTGGCCTGCAGAAAAACGAATCTGGCTGCTCATAAAGCCTCCTTATCAGGTCGCGCCGCCATAACAGGAACGGGGCGCAAGCGCCCCGTTGTGTAAAAGTGCCGGTGAAACTCGCTATCAGAAACTGTAGGTAATACCCGCGGAAACGAGGCTCGTCCAGGATTTATCAACCATCGGACTGTCTTTAATTTCATCGCTCAGACGGGTGTAACGGCCCGTGCCGTACAGGCTCCAGTCGTCCGCGAACTTATAGCTTGCGGTCAGTTCCAGATACGGGTTCCAGCTGTCATCCGCATCATAGCTGTTCAAACCGCTACGTCTCGACTCGCTGCGGGAGACGCCATAATAGTAGTCGTTATAGTTTTCACTTTGCCACTCCACCCCGATACCCGGCGTCAGCGTTAAGCCGCCGTTGGTATAGCGGTAAAGCCAGGCCAGATCCCAGACGATGCCGTTATTGTTATCCAGCGTATCGCCAGCAAGCTTGGTACGCAGAAAACCGTATTCGGTATTATGGACATACGAAAGCCCGGCCATCATGGTGCTCTTGCGCTTGTCCAGGCGACGTAGCTGGCTGTCGTCGCTGTCGCCCGGTTTGAAATAGGTGGGCGAGTAATAGGCCGTGATGGACAGCTGGTCGGCCTGGTCTTTCCACAGATAATAGCCGCCGCCCAGCCCGCGGAACCAGAAATTATCTCCCTCATAGGTGACAACCGGTATCGGATAGATATCGCGGTCATACTGTTTATACGGGCGGGTAACTACGCCAACGCCGGCACCAACAGACCACTGATTTGCCGCGATTGCGGTGCTTACTGAAGAGGCGATAAGCACGCCCAGTGTCAGAATTTTGAATTTGGTCACAATCCGTTTAGTCCTTAAATCAAATAATCAGCGAGAGAAGTGTAACCGCCCTTGCCCTTCATCCCAAACTTTTTACCTGACCGCAATATTAACCCAACAAAACATCATCACGACGACGTGTGACAACAGGCTTTCAGTTCTGTGACCATTGAATGACGCGGCCGATGTCTGCCGCAGGCGTCAGGAGATTTATTTGGATGAGTTATTGATATGTCATTGAAATTGGTTTGCGACCGTATGCAAGTTTTGCAAATGCCATCTACGCTTTATTTTAAGAAGGTGAATTACTCTGACGGCAGTACCGAAAGCACCAAGACAGATAAGTTGGCATAAGGGTTGCTGTACTCAGAATACGTCTTCCGGGAGCCCCCATTACTATTACCTTCGGCTCTCTAACCTGTGCTAAAAAACGAAAGGACGGCATGCCATGAATATATTCGATCACTATCGCCAGCGCTATGAAGCTGCCAAGGACGAAGAGTTCACACTGCAGGAATTTCTTGCCATCTGTAAGCAGGATCGCAGTGCCTATGCCAATGCGGCAGAACGGCTATTGATGGCCATTGGTGAGCCAGTGATGGTGGATACTGCTACAGAGCCACGGCTGTCCCGTCTCTTTTCGAACCGGGTGATTTCCCGCTATCCGGCCTTTGAAGAGTTCTATGGTATGGAAGAAGCCATCGAGCAAATTGTTTCCTATCTGAAACATGCGGCTCAGGGCCTTGAAGAGAAGAAGCAGATTCTGTATCTGCTGGGACCGGTCGGCGGCGGTAAATCCTCGCTGGCGGAACGCCTGAAGGCGTTGATGCAGCGCGTGCCTATTTATACCCTGAGCGCCAACGGCGAGCGCAGCCCGGTAAACGACCATCCGCTGTGCCTGTTCAATCCTCAGGAAGACGCTTCTATTCTTGAAAAAGAGTACGGCGTGCCTAACCGCTACCTCGGCACTATCATGTCGCCGTGGGCGGCAAAACGTCTGCAGGAGTTCGGCGGCGATATTACCAAATTCCGCGTGGTAAAAGTCTGGCCTTCTATCCTTGCGCAAATCGCGATCGCCAAAACGGAACCGGGGGATGAGAACAACCAGGATATCTCCGCGCTGGTCGGTAAGGTGGATATCCGCAAGCTGGAAAACCATGCGCAAAACGATCCAGACGCCTACGGCTATTCCGGCGCGCTGTGCCGTGCAAACCAGGGCATCATGGAATTCGTTGAGATGTTTAAAGCGCCGATTAAAGTCCTTCACCCGTTGCTGACCGCAACCCAGGAGGGGAACTATAACGGTACGGAAGGCATCTCCGCCCTGCCGTTTAACGGCATTATTCTGGCGCACTCCAACGAATCCGAGTGGGTGACCTTCCGTAATAACAAAAACAACGAGGCCTTCCTCGACCGTGTTTATATCGTCAAGGTACCTTATTGCCTGCGGATTTCCGAAGAGATCAAAATCTACGAGAAACTGCTTAATCACAGCGAACTGTCCCACGCGCCTTGCGCTCCGGGCACGCTTGAAACCCTGTCGCGCTTCTCGATTCTGTCGCGTCTGAAAGAGCCGGAAAACTCCAGCATCTATTCCAAAATGCGGGTGTATGACGGTGAAAGCCTGAAGGATACCGATCCAAAAGCGAAATCCTACCAGGAGTATCGCGACTATGCCGGCGTGGATGAGGGCATGAACGGCCTGTCGACGCGTTTTGCGTTCAAAATCCTCTCGCGGGTGTTCAACTTCGACCATATCGAAGTGGCGGCAAACCCGGTGCACCTGTTCTACGTGCTGGAGCAGCAGATAGAGCGTGAGCAGTTCCCGCAGGATCAGGCGGAGAAATACCTTGAGCACCTGAAGGGCTATCTGATCCCGAAATACGCCGAGTTTATCGGCAAAGAGATTCAGACGGCGTACCTTGAATCCTATTCAGAATACGGACAGAACATCTTCGATCGTTATGTCACCTATGCTGACTTCTGGATTCAGGATCAGGAGTACCGCGACCCGGATACCGGCCAGCTGTTTGACCGCGAATCCCTGAATGCGGAACTGGAAAAAATCGAAAAACCGGCGGGCATCAGCAACCCGAAAGATTTCCGTAACGAAATCGTCAACTTCGTGCTGCGCGCCCGCGCCAACAACAACGGACGTAATCCGAACTGGACCAGCTACGAGAAGCTGCGTACGGTGATTGAGAAGAAAATGTTCTCGAATACCGAAGAGCTGCTGCCCGTTATCTCGTTCAACGCCAAAACCTCGACCGACGAGCAGAAAAAACACGATGACTTTGTCGATCGTATGATGGAGAAAGGCTACACCCGTAAACAGGTTCGCCTGCTGTGCGAATGGTATCTGCGGGTACGCAAATCTTCATAACGTCTGAGTCACAAACGGGCGCCACGGCCGTGGCGCCCTGCGCAGTTGGCAAAGAAGTTTGGGGGAACTATGGCCTATTTTATTGACAGGCGACTGAACGGCAAAAACAAGAGCGCGGTTAACCGCCAGCGCTTCTTGCGCCGTTATAAGGCACAAATCAAACAGTCGATTTCCGAGGCCATCAACAAGCGTTCGGTAACCGACGTGGACAGCGGCGAGTCCGTTTCCATTCCAGGCGAAGATATCAACGAACCGATGTTCCATCAGGGACGCGGCGGCCTGCGCCATCGCGTGCATCCGGGGAACGATCATTTTGTGCAGAACGACCGTATCGAGCGTCCACAGGGCGGCGGCGGTGGTTCAGGCGGCGGACAGGGTCAGGCAAGCCCGGACGGTGAAGGCCAGGATGAATTCGTTTTTCAGATCTCCAAAGACGAATATCTTGACCTGCTGTTTGAAGACCTTGCGCTGCCGAACCTGAAGAAAAACCAGCACCGGCAGCTCAACGAGTTTAAAACTCACCGGGCGGGTTATACCTCTAACGGCGTGCCCGCGAACATATCCGTAGTGCGCTCGCTGCAGAACTCGCTGGCAAGACGTACGGCGATGACCGCCGGAAAACGCCGACAGCTGCACGAGCTGGAAGATAGCCTTGAGATCGTCAGCAAAAGCGAGCCTGCGCAGCTGCTGGAGGAGGAACGCCTGCGCAAAGAGATAGCCGAGCTACGCGAGAAAATCGCCCGCGTGCCCTTTATCGATACCTTCGATTTGCGCTACAAAAACTACGAAAAACGCGCCGAGCCTTCAAGCCAGGCCGTCATGTTCTGCCTGATGGACGTGTCCGGCTCTATGGACCAGACCACCAAAGATATGGCGAAGCGCTTTTATATTCTGCTCTATCTGTTCCTGAGCAGAACCTACAAAAACGTGGAGGTCGTTTATATCCGCCATCACACCCAGGCGAAAGAGGTGGATGAGCACGAGTTCTTCTACTCGCAGGAAACCGGCGGCACCATTGTGTCGAGCGCGCTGAAGCTGATGGATGAAGTAGTGAAGGAAAGATACGATCCGACGCAGTGGAATATCTACGCCGCGCAAGCCTCTGACGGTGATAACTGGGCAGATGACTCACCTTGTGTCACGAGCTGCTGGCGAAGAAACTGCTGCCGGTGGTGCGTTATTACAGCTACATCGAAATCACCCGTCGCGCGCATCAGACGCTGTGGCGCGAATATGAAAACCTGCAGGCCACGTTTGATAACTTCGCCATGCAGCATATACGCGATCAGGACGATATCTATCCGGTATTCCGGGAGCTTTTCCATAAGCAGGCCAGCGAATCCCACAATTAAACCCTGTAAATCAGCCAGCCTTAGCTGGCTGATTTTATTTTGTTTTGCTCACCACATTGAAAAACTTACTCGCACTGCTTGGCGTAAAGCTCTAAATCATGAATCAGGCTGCGGGCCTTCTCCGGGGTTAAGGCGAAGAACTGCGAATCAAAGGTTGATGCGGTCGTGCCGTAGGGGGAAGTGCTGTAACCGAATTTGATAACCAGCGAGGATTTTTCCTCTGAAGAACCAATTTGCCAGTCGGTTACTGGGAAAGCAGGAAAGGCTAGATCACTGTTCATTTAATTTCCCTTATATTTGCGTATTTAAAAATGTTCGCACTTAAGCCCCTGTCAGGAAGGCGTGGGTGACTGGTTTAATTAAATGTAGGCGAAGAAATTTTAATTAAGATGCTATTAATTGCAAAAACATGGAAGTCAGACCAGTTGGCCGCTTTTAAGAGGGTATTTATGGATTTGACAGCGACGCAATAATTTTAATTCTCATAGTTACCAAACTTAATTAACTGATATAAGTCAGCCGCATGCTCATTATTTAATCAAATATATCTGGGCGCTAAATAATAATAAAAAACCCACCTTACGGTGGGTTAGTTTACTTATTTAGGCACGCGCAGCACCTGTCCTGGATAAATTTTATCCGGGCTTTTAAGCATCGGCTTGTTGGCTTCGAAGATCTTGTTGTACTGGTTGGCGTCGCCGTAAACCTGTTTCGAGATAGCGCTGAGCGTATCGCCTGATTTCACGGTGTAATACTGGCTTTCTGCCGCCGCGTCCGTCACCGAAACTTTATCTTCCACGCCGGCAATACCTTCGACGTTGCCAACGGCAATCAGGATCTTCTCTTTCGCTTCCTGACTTAGCCCTTCGCCCGTCACCACGGCCTTGCCGTCTTCAACTTTTACATCAACTTTATCCGCATCCGGAATACCGGTTTTCTTCAGGTGCTCTTTAAGGAGCTCATTTTGATCGGCGGCGTGCGCTGTTCCGGTAACCGCATGCAGTATTTTCTCGCCCGCTTCTTTAACAAAACTGATTAAACCCATATGTCCTCCTGCTGATGATTGATCACAAAGTAATGCATCCTGACAACATCAGAGTTTAGCAGAGGAATTGGCTGCCGGTTTTACACAGGCCGTTATTACCCCTGCACGCGCTGCCAGCGCGATATCAACCATCCCATGCTGCTGCACAGCAGGTAATAAACCAGGCCGGTAAAAATAAAGATAGCCGCCGGATAAACCTGCACCCTGCTATTCACCTGACCTGCCACCGTGGTTAATTCCGGCACGTTGACGATAAAAGCCAGCGACGTGTCTTTCAGCAGCGCAATAAATAGCCCTGTATAGGAAGGCAGCACGTTACGCATCGCCTGCGGCAACAGCACCAGCCGCAGCATTTGCCACGCGCTGAGCCCGCCCGCAAGCGCGGCCTCTCGCTGTCCGCCAGGTAAAGCCTGTAGGCCCGCAAAAGTTGTGTGCATTACCGCTGCTGAGGTAAACCAGGCAAGCGCCAGCGTGACGGTCAGCGCGCCGGGCAAATCTTTGCCGGTAATAACGGGCAGCAAAAAGTAGAGCCAGAAGATGACAAAAATCAGCGGAATGCCGCGGATAAACTCGGCCCAGATAAACAGCAGCCTGCGTACCGTGCCGTTATACCGCCATGCCACCGCCGCCAGCAGCACGCCGCCCACCAGCGCCAGCACCGCCGCCCCGGTGGTCATTAAGAGCGTCAGCAAGACGCCGCCCGGTTCGCCCTGCGCCATGCGTCCCCACAGCAGGTAATCGAGGTTATCGGCAATCACCGTGACGTTAGCTATCATGCTGCACCTCTGTCGCCGGGGTTTTTACCGCCGCCCGCCTGCGCTTTGACCCACGCGGTCCAAACCATGTAAACAGTGCGCCCATCACCAGCCCCAGCAACAGATAAAGCGCCGTTCCCACGGCAAAAGCCTCCAGCGCGTGCGCGTTGTAACTTTCTATCTGCCGGACCTGGTAGGTGAGTTCCGCAAAGCCGATGCCGGTCGCAAGCGACGACAGCTTCATCAGGTTGAGATACTGCCCCACGACCGGCTGCCACGCGTTCACCAGCCCCTGCGGCAGCATGATCCAACGGAATATCGCCCATGCTGAAAATCCCTGCGCGAGCGCGGCCTCAACCTGGCCTTTGGGCACCGCCTGCAAGCCGCTGCGCAGCTCTTCGAGTAAAAATGCCGAGGTAAACAGCCCCAGGCCCCAGGCCGCGGATAAAAACTCCGGCGTGAGCCACCATACGTTGCCGGGTAAAATCGACCAGCCGTGCTCGTCGTTGATAAATTCGCGCAGCCCCTGCGGCAGAAAGTTCCAGGCGGCGAAATACCAGAACAACAGCTGCACCAGCAGCGGCGTATTGCGGAAAAGCGATACCCAGGCGGCGACCAGACCGCGCCCGATGCGCCCTCCGGCCAGCCTGAAGCCAAGCAGCAAAAGCGTTAACGCCGTTGCCAGCAGCATCCCGGCAATCGTCACCCAGACGGTGGTCAGAAAGCCGGAAATAATCCACTGCAGCGGCTGTCCGCTCAGCACGCCGGCCCAGTCAATGTGCCAGCTCATAGATCATCCTTAAGCCCGGCATGCAGCGGGTCGAGCACTTTTTGCAGAAAACGCCGCGCCCGCGGATGCTGCGGCGAACGAAAGAACTGCGCGGGCGCCGCCTGCTCCAGAATGTCGCCGCCGTCGATAAACACCACCCGATCGGCAATTTCCCGGGCAAACTGCATTTCATGCGTCACCACCACCATCGTAATACCGCTGTGGGCAAGGGATTTCATCACCGCCAGCACTTCACCGATGGTTTCCGGATCGAGGGCCGAGGTAGGCTCGTCGAACAGGATTATCTGCGGCGACGAGGCCAGCGCCCTGGCGATAGCCACCCGCTGCTGCTGTCCGCCGGAAAGCTGCGACGGCAAATGCTGCGCTTTTTCCGCCAGCCCGACGCGCTCCAGCAAAGCAGCCGCCTGCTTTTTAGCCTCGTCGTCTTTCCAGCCGTGAACGTGGGTCAGCGAAAGCGTGATGTTTTGCTCGGCGGTAAGATGGGCATACAGGTTGAACTGCTGGAAAACGAAGCCGATGCGGCTGCGCAAAGCGCGCAGCGCTTTTCCCTGCAGATCCCGCGTAGGTTTGCCATCGATAAAAATTTCGCCCGCGCTTAATGGTTCGAGCTGGTTAATCAGGCGGATTAAGGTTGATTTCCCGGAGCCTGACGGCCCGCAGATCGCGACCACTTCGCCCGCGTTAATTTTCAGGTCGATGGATTTTAAAACCGGGTTGTCGCCGTAGTTTTTACCGACCTTGCGAAACTCAACGCTGGCGTCGCGTAAATGTGCAAAATCCGCAGCCTGGGCTGCGGATCGTTTGAATAAGCCGCTCATCGTATTACTGAGCTTCTATTTTAAAGCCGCGCGGCTGTGGCGTTTTGCTGCCCGGGCCAAACCAACTGTCGTAAATTTTTGCCGCCTCGCCGCTTTGTTCAAGCTTCACCAGTTCGCCATTCACCGCTTTTAACAGCGACGCTTCCCCTTTCTTCACGCCGACGCCGATTTCTTCTTTGCTCAGCAGATCCGGCAGGATTTTGAATTTCGCTTTGTCCGGCGCTTCGGCCAGCAGCCCGGCCAGAATGGTGCTGTCCTGGGTAATGGCCTGCACGTTGCCGTTACGCAGCGCGGTTAACGCCAGCGGAATATCGTCATAGGAAAGCACGCGTGCGGACGGGAAGCGTTGATGCAGCGCCTGCTCGCCGGTGGTGCCTTTTACCGCGCCAATGCGGGCATGCCCGTAATCGTCAAGCTTGTCCGGCGAAGCGGCGGGCACCAGGAACTGC
>NZ_RCAA01000044.1:24881-25088 GCF_003628475.1 Enterobacter sp. R1(2018)
CAAATCGACCTTGCCGGACTGTAAAAGCGGAATACGGTTGGCCGGATTGGTGGCGACCAGCTGCAGCTTAACGCCGAGAGACTTTGCCAGCGCCTTCGCGAAATCAACGTCATAGCCGACGATATCGTGTGTTTTAGCATCTACGGAGCCAAAGGGCGGGTTAGCGTCGAAAGTGGCGACTCTTACCACGCCCGCCTTCTGGATATC
>NZ_RCAA01000045.1:0-245 GCF_003628475.1 Enterobacter sp. R1(2018)
CTGGGGATTGGCCTCGGCATAGCCATCAGCCGTCAGCAGCATCTGGCGAACAACCTTCATCGCTACCGCCAGCGGCTGGAAATCGAGCTGCAGGCCCGGCGCGAACTGATGGAGCAGCTGGTTCACGCCGAAGAAGATACGCGAAAAGATCTCGCCCGCGAGCTGCACGATGAGATTGGCCAGAACATTACCGCCATCCAAATCCAGTCCATGCTGGTAAAACGCACCGCCGACGGCGATACGGC
>NZ_RCAA01000045.1:343-1914 GCF_003628475.1 Enterobacter sp. R1(2018)
CCCTCCCGTGCTTGACGAAATGTCCCTTGAAAAAGCCCTGCATCATCTGATGCAGGAGTTTGCTTTTGCCGAACGCGGCATCGTTTGCCGTTTTACTTACGATCTCCCCGGGCAGCCGGTCAGCGATACGGTGGTGTTTACCCTTTATCGCCTGCTGCAGGAGCTGCTGAATAATATCTGCAAGCACGCCGACGCAAGCCAGATCGATATTTCCCTTACCCGGCAGCCGCAGGGCGTGCGGCTTGAGGTGAAAGACGATGGCATCGGCTTTAGCGGCGATATGCGTACCGGCTTTGGTTTACAGGGTATTGAGGAGCGCATCCGCGCCCTGGGCGGAGATTTTGCGCTCGAAGGCGGGTCCGGCACGCGCGTAATTGTTAACCTGCCCACACTTTTTCAACAAAATCAGGAATAACCAGGAAAAAGTCTTAGCCGGCTAAAACCTTGTCTCATCCCCTGACCGCCGCCTTTTTCTATAGTCGTCTCAACCCGGAGGAATCCCATGATTTCTGAGCAAACCATTGGCCGTGATTATCGTTACTGGCGTCCGCGTTTGCTGTTTTCAATGGTGGTGGGCTACGCCGCTTTTTACCTGACGCGAAAAAGCGTGAGCTTTGTCCTGCCGGCGATGCAGATCGACCTTGGATTAAGCAAAAGCGATATCGGCCTGATGGGCACGCTGTTTTATCTGTCATACGGCCTGTCGAAATTTGCCGCAGGGCTCTGGCACGACAGGCGCGGAGAACGCTGGTTTATGGGCGTCGGCCTGCTGGCTACCGGCGTGCTGAATATCCTTTTTGCCTTTGGCAGCAACCTGCCGGTGCTGCTGATTATCTGGACGCTGAACGGCTTTTTCCAGGGCTGGGGCTGGCCGCCCTGTGCAAGATTGCTGACGCACTGGTATTCGCGTAACGAACGCGGCTTCTGGTGGGGTTGCTGGAATACCTCCATCAACCTCGGCGGCGCGGCGGTCCCGCTGATTTCCGCCCTGATGGCGCTGTGGTTTGGCTGGCAGGCGGCGCTGCTGGTGCCGGGCGTTATCGGCATATTGACCGGTATCTGGCTGTGTCGCCGCCTGACCGGCACGCCGGAGGAAGCGGGTTTGCCGCCGGTGGGCGTCTGGCGGCATGACCCGCTGGAGATACGCCAGACGCAGCTAAGCCCGGCGATGCCGCTGTGGCAGATGTTTCGCAGCACGGTGTTGCAAAACCCGATGATTTGGCTGCTCGGGGCAAGCTACGTGCTGGTTTATCTGATCCGTATCGCCCTGAACGACTGGGGCAATATTTGGCTTGCGGAAAGCCACGGCGTGAATCTGCTCAGCGCCAACGCCACGGTGATGCTGTTCGAAGTGGGCGGATTGTTCGGCGCGCTGTTTGCCGGCTGGGGTTCGGATTTGCTGTTTCGCGGCCAGCGCGCGCCGATGATTTTGCTGTTTGCCCTGGGGCTGTTTATTTCCGTCGCCGCCCTCTGGCTCTCGCCGGTGCACCATTACGCCCTGCTGGCGATGTGCTTTTTCGCCATCGGCTTCTTCGTGTTTGGCCCGCAGATGCTCATTGGCCTCGCGGCGG
>NZ_RCAA01000045.1:1996-2479 GCF_003628475.1 Enterobacter sp. R1(2018)
GGGCGCGGCGCTGGCGGGCTGGCCGCTGTCGCAGGTGATTGAACGTTACGGCTGGTCGGGGATGTTTGTGCTGTTAACCATCGCCGCCGCGCTGATTGGTTTTTTGCTGATGCCGCTGCTAATGGCCGGGATCAGCGCGCAGGACAGGAGTATTGGGGCCATGGATCCGGCTATCACCTTACCTCAGGATACTTAGGATAATAATATGAAACTGACCGTGCTCTCTTCTCTGGTTGCCGCAGGCATGGCGCTGGCCGCCCTTTCCGGCGCAGCCCAGGCCAAAGGCCGCCTGGTGGTTTACTGCAGCGCCACCAACGAAATGTGCGAAACGGAAACCAAAGCCTTTGGTGAAAAGTACGATGTAAAAACGTCGTTTATCCGTAACGGCTCCGGCAGCACGCTGGCGAAGGTGGATGCCGAGAAGAAAAATCCGCAGGCCGACGTGTGGTATGGCGGCACGCTGGATCCGCAGTCGCAGGCGGG
>NZ_RCAA01000045.1:2560-11090 GCF_003628475.1 Enterobacter sp. R1(2018)
CGCAAGGGGAACTACTCTTCGGCGGTCTACGTTGGCATTCTTGGCTTTGGCGTCAATACCCAGCGCCTGAAAGAGAAAAACCTGCCGGTGCCAAAATGCTGGAAGGATCTGACTAATCCGATCTACAAAGGCGAAATCCAGATTGCCGATCCGCAAAGCTCCGGCACGGCTTATACCGCGCTGGCGACTTTTGCCCAGCTTTGGGGCGAGGATCAGGCGTTTGATTATCTGAAAAAACTCAACGGCAATATCTCCCAGTACACCAAGTCCGGCATTGCTCCGGCGCGTAACGCCGCCCGCGGCGAAACGGCCATCGGCATTGGCTTCCTGCATGATTACTCGCTGGAAAAAGAAAACGGCGCGCCGCTGGAGCTGATCTCCCCTTGCGAAGGCACCGGCTATGAAATCGGCGGCGTCAGCATTCTGAAAGGCGCGCGCAATACGGACAACGCTAAGCTGTTCGTGGACTGGGTGCTGTCGAAAGAAGCGCAGGAGCTTTCCTGGAAAAAAGGCAAGTCCTACCAGATTCTGACCAACACCACCGCGGAAACCTCGCCGCTTTCCCTGAAGCTCGACGGCCTGAAGCTTATCAATTACGACATGGATAAGTACGGCGCGACCGACATGCGTAAAACGCTGATAAGCAAGTGGGTCAACGATGTAAAAATGGGTAACTAACCCGCCGGCAGGTGACAACGTCACGTCACCTGCTTCTCTCCTTTCTTTTGGCCGATGAGGCACTTATGTCAGAAACTTTACTTTTGCGTACCCCGCAAAAGCGGGACGCTATTATCTGGTGGGTGGCGCTGTGCTGGCTGGCTTTTGCCCTGCTGCCGAGCTGGAGCCTGGATTACGGCCTGTCTGAATCCACCCTTGATGAGATCATCGCGGCCTACGGCTGGTCCGGAGTCAACGTCAGCCTGCTGTGGTACATCCTGCCTTCGCTGCTGTTGCTGCGTCCGTTTAACGAGCTGGGCCCTGAGAAAAAACAGCGCCACTATTTCGATGCCGGCTGGGCCCTGTTCTGCATGGCTTTCGTGGTGGTGAGCGCAACGGTCGCCGAACGCGGCATGGGCTACGCTACCATCGTGCTGTTTATCGCGCTGGGCATGATTATTACCCTGGCCCTGACGCGCCTGGAGTGGCTGGGCGGCGACCGCTTTGTGATCGGATCGCTGGTCACCATTGTCGCCCTGATTAGCGTATTTATCGTCTGGCCAAGCATCGCGATCTTTATTCCGATGTTCACCAACGATGCCGGAGATTTCGCGCCGCTGGCGTTTATGGCGGTACTCGGCCAGGCGCATATCGTGCAGGTGATTATTAACTCCATCGGCCTGTCGGTAGCCGTGGGCATTGGCTGCACGTTCTTCGGCTTGGTGCTGGCGATTTACACCACCCGTATCGCTAAACGCAGCGCCATTATCGGCCGCATCTTCTCTATTTTGCCGATCGTTACGCCGCCTTTCGTGGTCGGGCTCGGAGTGACGCTGATGATGGGCCGCTCCGGCTATATCACCGAGCTGATGGTGGAGTGGTTCGGGCTGACCAATACCAACTGGCTGTACGGCTTTACCGGCATCTGGCTGGCTCAGGTCCTGGCCTTTACGCCAATGGCGTTTATGATCCTCGACGGCGCGATAAAAACCATTCATCCGTCGCTGGAAGAAGCTTCTTATACCCTGCGCGCCACGCGCTGGAAGACGTTTAAAAACGTCTTTCTGCCGCTGTTAAAACCGGCGCTGGCCAACGCCTTCCTGATAGTCATCGTGCAGTCGCTGGCGGATTTCAGCAACCCGCTGGTGCTGGGCGGCAATTTCGACGTGCTCGCCACGCAAATCTACTTCTACATCACCGGCTCGCAGCTTGATTATCAGGCCGCCAGCACGCTCGGCGCCTTCCTGTTGCTCTTCTCGCTGATGGTGTTCTGCATTCAGTACATGTGGATTGGCAAACGCTCCTACGTGACGGTATCCGGTAAATCCAACCGTGGCGACGTGCAGCCGCTGCCGGTGACGCTGGTGTGGGCGGTTATCGCCCTGCTGGCGGTCTGGGGGGCGTTTAACGCCCTGCTTTACGGCAGCATTTTCTACGGCAGCTTTACGGTGAACTGGGGCGTGGACTACACCCTGACGCTGGATAACTTTATCAAGCTGTTCGGCCAGGGCATGAGCGACGGCGCGTGGCCTTCGCTGCTCGATACTCTGCTCTACGCTGGGATCGCCGCCCCTATCACCGCCTGCTTCGGCCTGCTGATTGCCTGGGTTGTGGTGCGCCAGCAGTTCCGCGGTAAAAAAACCATCGAGTTCACCACCATGCTGTGCTTCGCGGTGCCGGGCACCGTGGCGGGCGTGTCTTATATCCTCGCCTTTAACAGCGCCCCGGTTTACCTGACGGGCACCGCCGCCATCGTCATTATGTCGATGGTGATGCGTAACGTGCCGGTGGGGATCCGCGCCGGGATTGCCGGACTGGGACAAATTGATAAGTCTCTGGACGAGGCTTCCTTAAGCCTGCGCGCCGGCTCCATGCGCACCATTATCAATATCCTGCTGCCGCTGCTGCGTCCGGCCATTCTCTCAGCGCTGATTTACAGCTTTGTGCGCGCCATTACCACCGTCAGCGCCATTGTTTTTCTGGTGACGCCTGACACTCGCGTAGCCACGGCTTACATCCTTAACCGCGTTGAGGATGGCGAATACGGCGTGGCGATCGCTTATGGATCGATTCTGATCGTCGTTATGCTGACGATTATCTTCATTTTTGACTGGCTGATTGGCGAAGCGCGGATTTCACGCTCAAAAGCCAAAACCAACGCGTGATTACGGAGTAACCCATGACACAACCTCATTTTGTAGAACTGCGCGGCGTCACGAAACGGTTTGGCAATAATACCGTCCTTGGCGGCATCAATCTGGCTATTCCAAAGGGCGAAATGGTCACCCTGCTCGGCCCTTCCGGCTGCGGCAAGACCACGGTCCTGCGCCTGGTGGCCGGTCTGGAGAAACCGACCGAAGGGCAGATTTTCATCGACGGCGAAGACGTTACCCATCGCTCTATTCAGCAGCGCGACATCTGCATGGTGTTCCAGTCCTACGCCCTGTTTCCGCATATGTCGCTTGGCGATAACGTCGGCTACGGCCTGAAAATGCTGGGCACGCCGCGGGCGGAGATTAAAAGCCGCGTGAAAGAAGCGCTGGCGATGGTCGATCTGGACGGCTTCGAAGACCGTTTCGTGGACCAGATTTCCGGCGGCCAGCAGCAGCGCGTGGCGCTGGCCCGCGCGTTAATTCTCAAACCGAAAGTGCTGCTGTTCGATGAGCCGCTCAGCAACCTCGACGCCAACCTCAGGCGCAGCATGCGCGATAAAATTCGCGAACTGCAAAAGCAGTTCAATATCACCTCGCTGTATGTCACCCACGATCAGAGCGAAGCGTTTGCCGTGTCGGATACGGTGCTGGTTATGAATAAGGGCGAAATTATGCAAATCGGCAGCCCGCAGACGCTCTATCGCCAGCCGGCCTCGCGCTTTATGGCGAGCTTTATGGGCGACGCCAACGTCTTCCCGGCACGCTTTGGCAGCGATTATGTGGAGATACACGGCTATCGCCTGCCGCGGCCTTCGCAGCTGGATAGCCCGCTGGCGGAAGGCACCGTCGGCGTACGCCCGGAGGCCATTACCCTTAGCGAGCACGGCGAGGAAAGCCAGCGCTGCGTGGTTCGCCACGTCGCCTATATGGGGCCGCAGTATGAGGTTACGGTGGAGTGGCATGGCCAGGCGCTGCTGCTGCAGGTGAACGCCACGCGTCTGCAGCCTGACGTCGGGGATAATTACTATCTGGAGATTCACCCGTACGGGATGTTTGTACTGGCGGATGCGGCGTAGGATTTGTGGCTTGAAAAAGGTGGGTGGCGCTTACGCTTACCCACCCTATCTTTTTGTAAATCGGGTAAGCGAAGCGCTACCCGACCTTTATCCCAGGTTACTTCAACAAACGTACCTTAACGGATTTGCCTTTGATTTTGCCCTGCTGCAGCTGCTTCCAGGCGTGGCGGGCAACGGACTGACGAACGGCGACGTAGACGTGAATCGGATGCACGTCTATTTTGCCGATATCCGCACCGTCCAGCCCCATATCGCCGGTCAGCGCGCCAAGAATATCGCCCGGGCGCATTTTGGCTTTTTTACCGCCGTCGATGCACAGGGTCGCCATTTCCGCTTCCAGCGGCTTGATGCTGATGCCCGTTGGCGCCTGCTGCCAGTTCAAAGAAAGGTTTAGCATCTCCGCCAGCACGCTTGCGCGCTGCGCCTCTTCCGGCGCGCAGAAGCTGATGGCCAGACCGCTTTCGCCGGCGCGGGCGGTACGCCCGATGCGGTGAACGTGCACTTCCGGATCCCAGGACAGCTCGTAGTTGATCACCATTTCCAGCGCTTTAATGTCCAGGCCGCGCGCGGCGACGTCGGTTGCCACCAGTACGCGGCTGCTGCCGTTGGCGAAACGCACCAGCGTCTGATCGCGGTCGCGCTGTTCCATATCGCCGTGCAGCGCCAGCACGCTCTGGTTGCTTTCGCTCAGGGCGTCACACACCGCCTGGCAATCTTTTTTGGTGTTGCAGAACACCACGCAGGAAGCAGGCTGATGCTTGCTGAGTAGTTTTTGCAGCAGGCCAATTTTGCCGCTGCGGGAAACCTCATAGAACTGCTGTTCCACGGACGGGAGTTCATCTACGGAATCGATTTCGATAGTCAGCGGATCGTTCTGCACGCGCTTGCTGATGGCGGCGATGGCGGTCGGCCAGGTGGCGGAAAAAAGCAGCGTCTGGCGTTTAGCGGGCGTATGGCTGATAACTTCGTCGATGGCGTCGGCAAAGCCCATATCCAGCATGCGGTCGGCTTCATCCAGCACCAGCGTTTGCAGCGCGTCCAGCTTTACCGTCTCCTTTTTCAGGTGATCGAGCAGACGGCCAGGCGTTGCGACAATGACGTGCGGCGCGTGGATCAGCGAATCGCGCTGCACGCCAAACGGCTGTCCGCCGCACAGGGTCAGCACTTTAATATTTGGCATATAGCGCGCAAGGCGGCGCAACTCTTTGGCAACCTGATCGGCGAGTTCGCGCGTCGGGCAGAGCACCAAAGACTGAGTGATAAACTGGCTGGCATCAATGTGCTGCAGCAGACCAAGACCAAATGCAGCGGTTTTGCCGCTGCCGGTTTTAGCCTGCGCCCGGACATCTTTTCCTGCAAGGATAGCGGGCAAGGCGGCAGCCTGAACGGGGGTCATGGCGTGGTAGCCCAGTTCGTTAAGGTTAGCGAGTTGTTCCGCAGGCAGAATGTTTAAGGTAGAAAAAGAGGTCACAATTATACTCTCGATAAATGGGCTGTCGGTCAGCGACTGGCGCGCATTCTAGCAGCTTCGGCTGGCAGGGTCATTTATCCACTCATTTATCGCCGGATAAGGCGCTTATGACGCTATTCATTGCCCGGGTGGTTAATTCGGAGCGTTTGATTTTTTGATTCGCCAGCGACGTACGCACTACGCCAGCGATAACAATATGTTTAGGTTCCTGACCCAGATCGCGCATTTCCAGCACCACCTTGCCTACCACGCGACACATTTCCTGATACAGCTCTTCATCTTTGGTCTGGTTTCCCATGTTCGCTCCATTTTTAAATTCGCGTGACAGAATAGCATCATGGCGGCGGGGATTTCAGCCTGCTTACTTTTATTGCCCCCGCATCACAATCTTCGCCGCTTCGTGGCTTATTATGCTTCCCAGCCCATCGCCGATTATTTTTCCCTGCCGGCGCAGCTCATTAATAAGGTTGTCGCGATTTATGACGGTTCCTTCGGCTATCAGACTGACCACCGCTGCGCCAATGGCGCAGCCGATCAGCTGCGCGCGTTCTTCATCCTGGCTCATTAACCCACTCTCTTTTTATTGCCCCTAAAAAAACTAGCACAATTTTTTAAGCGCGCCATGGCACCTGCCCATGAGCTTAGGTAGACGGCGGGAAAAGGCGATGTTACTTGCAAAATCGATTAAATTTTTCTGGCTATTTCTTTTAGCCAGGCAGGCAAGAAGTTGCGATACCAGTTGAGATACAAATTGAGTTCGGGTTTCGCCGTGCTGAACAAAATATTGATCACTTCTGTGGCTATCCACGCCTTGCTGAGGGCAATTTCTCTCGTAAGTTTCTCAATACGTACCCGCGGGCAAAAATTTTTGTAACGCCTGGCGATACTTTCATACTCCACCCAATGCCCCATTCCTTTAATTAACGGCGCAAGGTCAATAGCAGGACTTCCTAACCCAAAGCGCTCCCAATCAAACAGAACCAGCCCACCGTTGGTTCTTCTTCCCCAATTGCCGGCGTTGCTGTCGCCGGATATCAAAGCCTCGGAAGAAAAAATCTCATCGCTTCTTTTCTGCAATGTGATGAGCTGTACGGCTCCTGCTCCACTAAGTTGCAGTAACTCTATGGCTTGTTCGTTCGCCTGTTCTGACCAGGTATGACGCTTGAACGCGTAATGAGAATGACGGCATTGACAATGCAGGTTAGCAAGTACCTTCAACACATCATCATGAGCAATCTCTTCCTGAGCGACGGGTAAAGGAATGAACTCCAGCAGCAGATAATGGTTGGTTTCATTACTGGTGATAAGGTTGGGGATATCAACGCCAGCCGCTCGCAGAGTTTCCGCAGCATTATGGTAGAAATGGTATTCAATGGGTGAGGCGTTTATTTTTTCAATGAAACTTTCACCCGCTACTTCAACGCGGCGCACCTGCGCACTTCCCATATTTGCCAGATTATCATTCACCTTTTAGTTCCTTATCAGAAAAAGTAGCCCGGCGTTAAGCAGCGATATGGTCCTGAGTCCGTAGGCGGACTATTCTTGATAGCTTCAGACAATAACCTTGTTTTTTCAAGAAGGTAAAGAATGCATTATGTGACCGATAAGCTCATTCTGAGAAAGTTAACTACCGAAGATGCAGAAGATCTGTGGCGGATTTATGGCGACCCGGCTACCAACGTTTTTAATCCCGCAGGCCCTTACCCAAGCTTTGCATTCGCCTCTACAAGACTCAGCGAATGGATAAAAGAGTATGAACAGCATGGCTACGGTAACTGGGCCGTTGCTTTGCGGGACAGGCCAGAGCGTATCATTGGGTTTGCGGGCATCTGTGTGCGCACTCTCAACGGCGCGCTAACCAATAATCTGGGCTATAGATTTTCAACCGACGTCTGGGGAAAAGGAATCGCGACTGAGTTTTGCCGGTTCGCTTTAAACCATGGTTTTCAAAGCCTGGGCCTGCAGGAGATAACCGCTGTGGTTAGGCCTGACCATCTGGCATCCCAGCGGGTGCTGATAAAAGCGGGCATGCATTTAACGGGAACAACGGATGATGTTCCTGGTTCAGCGCCCAGCCAGGTATATAAACTCAGCATAAAAGAATGGCATGCCTGGCAAAAGAGATAGCAAGGGGTCATTCGGCATAGCCGGGTTCGAAAAGGTTTCTGACGCACAAGCCGGGCATTGCTCTGTTTTTGCGGTGCCCCCTCTTGATTGCGATAAACTAAAGGGCTACCCGCGGGTAGCCCATCAAAACGCATTTATGGAAGAAGCGGGAGATGCTCCGCCTGTTGTTCTAACCGCAGCGGCTCGTCGGCGGTTTTATCCGTAGATGCCGTACTTTTTGCCGTAAAAGCCTTTACCAGCAGCTCGTCAATGACGGCCGAAGCCGTCAAAATAACTTTTTTATCAATAACAAACTGTTCACGCTCGTCTTTTACAAGCAGTTTTAAATAGGCCGAAAAATTCTTGTATTTATCAATGTCCATGCGTGGCGCTCCCGAAAAATCCCACACAAATAATAGTCCTATCGGGCAGCTTTACACATGAAGGTTGTCACTATTGCTGCGATAACTAACCGCCGGTTCAATACGGTCGGACGCAGCCGGTAACAGGATGGCTGTCTTAGACGTAATGGATTTTTGCTGTCTGAACGCCTGAGCAGAGATGAAAACTAAAGCCCCTTGGCCTATCAATAGTTTAAGCTCACTTGACTTCGTTATTAATTAAAAGCGCATAAAAATATCAGATGATTAACCTTTATGTTGGAAAAATATTTACCACAGAAAAACAGCCGCTCCGTTTATTTACATATAACGAGACGGCAAATTATAAAAAAAACCTAACCCATTCATCTTCAAAGATATAAAATTAAATGGTCAGCCCTGAAAAAACCACCCTAAAAATAATCTCGTTACATGTGAACAATTTAATTAACACTTGCAACATACTGTAACCGATGCAAAGCGCAACGCAAGATAATTAAACTTGCAGACCCCGGAAGAGGCGCTATATTTAATGACGCGGCAGCAATTTTTCATTATTTAAAGCTGCTTAATGTGAAATTTACAACTTAACGAAGAGGTTTATATGGCCGAACATCGTGGTGGTTCACAAGATCGTGATAAAGCTTCTGACGCTGGTAAAAAAGGCGGTCAGCACAGCGGCGGGAG
>NZ_RCAA01000045.1:11153-20356 GCF_003628475.1 Enterobacter sp. R1(2018)
CCTTTCCTGTCATTATTCCGCGGGAGAGGCTTTACGTTATTTAATTTACGGTTATATATTTCGATTACTAATTTCAGATCTTCTTCTCTATTCAGCCAGCCCGCTTTGCGTATCGTTTCTGCCCGTCATTGTTCCCTCTTGTATACCCCGCTTCGATTCTATCTACCGGGCTGAAACTGCCCGCAGTCAAACAACTCCCCTTGCTGATAAGCTGCCCCAGCCGATGTAGAGGCTAAATATTCGCCTGATTAACTTATAAATATTGAGCCAGCCCTCATTTTCCGGCAATCAGCAGGAATAGTGTATGAGCAGTTTTCAAGAGGACAGGTTCATGAAAAAACTACTCATATGTTGTCTGTTCGGCAATACCGCTAACGCGCTGGCAAAAAAGATGCAAAAAGCTGCTAATGAACATGGCTACCAGATGCTCATAAGCGCCGTGGGGTTAGATAATTTCGCAAGCGTAGCGCCAGCTTTTGACTGCTTCCTGGTCGCGCCACACGTTCAATACAAGCTGGATGAGCTTCGACAGGAGATTGGCGAGGCGCGCCCTATCGCTATTATCGAAAGCTATCCCTTCGCATCCTTAGATGGAGAAAAGGTTTTGCAGACTGCACTCGAGCAGATGCCTGAGTTGCTAAGCGAGATGAAGAGCAAAACCGACTAATGCTTAACCGTAAAAGGCCACATCCGGTGGCCTTTTTTAACCGCTCTTTATCTTTAACGAATCGAAGCTGGCGCAGGCGTTTATAGCTTCGCTTTCCGCCTGTAAAAACTCATCTTTACCGGTCGTCAATTCGCGCCCGCCGAAACGCCGCTGCAAAACGTGCCCGCATTCGGCGTGCCAATCCGTACCCTACACGCCAGCATTACGCGTTACGCGTGTTGATCTACAGCCCGAGAATTCCATGACCAGTCAAAAAGAACGGTACAATCTGAACAAGTAGCCCTAGCTATAGAGAAAACAAGAAGCCAAAGTACGAGCAAAAATTAAAAAACACTGTAATCCTTTTGTGCAAAATTCCCCATCAGCTAAGGCAGTAGTTGGGCTTATTACAGAAAGACTTTCTTAGATGGGCGTACGATGCGCATAAAAAAGCCCCGCTGTTGCGAGGCTGAAATATGACCTACAGGTGTACTTAGCTTAAAACTTGAAATCCAGCTTTATGCTCGTAGGTACGCCAGATGTTTTTTGCGGGAAATATTCATCCTCAGTGGCTTTGCTGACAGCCGTCAGGGCAGCCTTACAGGCTGCATCATCACCACCATCAATGCTGATGCTGCTTACCTTTTCTCCTGGCCTCTGTTCGAGGGTCAGTACGCATTTTTTACCTGCAAACTTCCACGGCTCGTCAAAGTTTTTCTCAACGAGATCCTTGACTCGCAGAGCATAGTAATTAACCTCGCCAGATATAATTTGGGGTTGTTGAGGATTTCCCGCTGAGGCATTTTGATGGTTTTTAGCCTGACACGCTACCAGCACCGTAGAAATGAGAACCAGAAAAATTGCTTTTACCAATTGAGTGTTCCCTTTTTTATTAAGTTTCTTATTAATTTATCACAATTTTTCCGTGTGCGTTGGTTGTGATGGCATAAAAAAGCCACCAGCAAATGCCAGTGGCTTATTCACCGAAAATGCCGGTTTTTGCCGACTGCCATCGGTTTTCACCAGATACTGCTGTCCTCAGGGATGTCTGGCCTACGATTGTTTCTTCAGCGCCCCCAACCCAAAACGCTCACCTAAAGCCATTAGGCTTTAAGCAGATATTTCACGAAATCTTATAGATATATTGAATTACTTAATATTTTAATAATCCTGCGCTTTTTGCCTCTGTTAAATATGCAAGATTAGGAATTATCAATTACTGTCCGGGAGATAAAGTATATTCCGGTATGGCGCGACCTGTGGCACAGGTTATTTTTAATAAGGAATAGCTTGTTGAGAATGGGCTGACCGCAAGGACGAGTCTGGATAACAGGCAGATAAAGAAATATCGCCAGAGTTGCTGGGTTGAAGGCGTTCGTTTCAAGAGGGTTTCCCCTAAAGGAAAGAAAACTCAGCGAGACATTACCTGGTACAACTTAGCGAAGATTAACCAATTTATACAGGATGCATCATTCATGGCAGCGTTACCAACAGGTGTGGAAATCAAAAATGAAAGGATCTGCACCTGGTTTATATATCGCCGTAAGCGTTGCCGGGAGGTCTGAACGGTTGGATACACAATGCGGCCAACATTAAGGAAGCAGGCAATCACTGAGATTACCTTTCATCACCGGAAATACGGCAAAAACAAACAGCAACGCATACACTTTGTTTTTATGCCCCGAGCACGTAAAGGAGTACAGGCTCCTCACTATGCGCTGTTGTCAATTGGCGCCCACTGGAACGCTGCTGTAAAACGTGCTGACATTCGTCGCCGTAATCCGTACCATACGCGGCATACTTATGCGTGCTGGATGCTATCAGCCGGGGCGACCCCATCATTCATAGCCGAACAGATGGGACATGAAAACGCCCGGATGGTCTGTGACATTTACTCTAAGTGGATTCAGGACCTCAGCGGCGACCAGATCAACATGCTCAACAAAAAACTCGCACTGTAGGCTTTGCCCCTGTGGTGTCCCCGGAAGAACAAACGATAAAATATATGCAAGAAAATCAACAAGTTAATAAGAAAGAACAGTACAATCTGAACAAATTACAAAAACGTCTGCGCCGTAACGTTGGTGAGGCTATTGCTGATTACAATATGATTGAAGACGGCGATCGCATTATGGTTTGCCTCTCCGGCGGTAAAGACAGCTACACCATGCTGGAAATTCTGCGTAATCTGCAGCAAAGCGCGCCTGTCAGCTTCAGCCTGGTGGCGGTTAACCTCGATCAGAAACAGCCCGGCTTCCCGGAGCATATTCTGCCGGCCTATCTGGAAAGCATCGGCGTTGAGTATAAGATTGTCGAAGAAAATACCTACGGCATCGTAAAAGAGAAGATCCCGGAAGGTAAGACTACCTGTTCGCTATGTTCCCGCCTGCGCCGCGGCATTTTATATCGCACGGCAACAGAGCTTGGCGCTACTAAAATTGCCCTTGGCCATCACCGTGATGACATCCTGCAAACGCTGTTCCTTAATATGTTCTACGGCGGCAAAATGAAAGGTATGCCGCCGAAGCTGATGAGCGACGATGGCAAGCATATCGTAATTCGTCCTCTGGCCTACTGCCGCGAGAAAGACATTGAGCGTTTCGCCACCGCGCGCGAATACCCAATCATTCCGTGCAACCTGTGCGGTTCACAGCCTAATCTGCAGCGTCAGGTCATCGGCGAAATGCTCCGCGACTGGGATAAACGCTATCCGGGCCGTATCGAAACCATGTTCAGCGCGATGCAAAACGTGGTGCCTTCGCATCTGTGCGATACCGAAATGTTCGACTTTAAAGGCCTCCAGCACGGCGCGGAAGTCGTGGACGGCGGCGATCTGGCCTTCGATCGTGAAGAGTTGCCGATGCAGCCGATCGGCTGGCAGCCGGAAGAAGACGACAGCGAAGCTCCGCTGCAGCGTCTGGACGTGCTGGAAATCAAATAAGCTTTGTCCCTCTCCGTTACGGAGAGGGAACCCTTTACATGTGCGGCGGCGGATCGATGATAGGTTTCGGATCGGGGTCGACAGGTGGATCGGGTATCGGCTGCGGTTTTGGAATAGGATCGGGAACCGGCACCGGATCGGTGGGAACCGGGTCGCTCATATATATGCCTCGGTGATAGGTCATAAACTCCTCCTGTTTAGTTCTCCCTTTAAGCATAGACAACAAATCGCAGACAAAAAAAAGCCGACTGTTAAAGTCGGCATCGTACGAATCAATTGTGCTATGCAGTAATTCTAAAAAAAGGAAGTAAGACAATATGGAGCGCAACGCCCATCGCTTGACGTTGCATTCACCTGCAGGAGAGATATTGCCTCTAACCGCGGCAGAGTTTATTGACTTCGCTCAAATTAGACGGCCTTTTTTAGCCCCGCCGCTTTTAAAAAGACGAAATTTTACAACCATTTACTGCGATGTAACCACCAGGCAACACCACCAATAAGAACCACCAACATAATGCAGAACAGGCTAAAGCCAAAATGCCATGCCCCGCCCGGAATACCGCCAAGGTTTACGCCGAACAGGCCGGTAAGAAAGGTGCTGGGTAAAAACACCATTGCCATCAGCGACATGGTATAGGTTCGCCGCCCCATAGCCTCCTGCATAACCTGCGCAATTTCGTCCGTCATCACCGCCGTACGGGCTATGCAAGAATCGATTTCATCCAGTCCGCGCCCTAACCGATCTGAGATATCCTGCATACGGCGGCGGTTATCATCGCTCATCCAGGATAGCCGCTCGCTTGATAAACGCGCGTAAACGTCCCGCTGCGGCGCCATATAACGCCGCATCACGATCAGCTGTTTGCGCAGCAGCGCCAAAAAACCGCGCGGCGGTATCTGCTGATCGAGCAGGTTATCTTCCAGATCGATAATTTTGTCGTGCAGCTGTTCGATAAATTCGCTGGCATGATCGGTCAACGCATCGCAAACGTCCACCAGCCAGCTGCCGCAATCCGTAGGGCCGGTGCCCTCATGCAAATCGTTAACCACATCGTCGAGCGCCAGCACCTGCCGCTGACGCGTAGAGACGATAAGACGTTCGTCCATATACAGCCGCATAGCGACAAGCTGGTCGGGGCGCTCATCGGTGCTGCCGTTAATGCAGCGTAAAGTGATTAGAGTTCCTTCTCCGACACGGGACACACGCGGGCGCAGGCTTTCACCTGCCAGGGCATCCCGTACATAATTTGGCAGCAGCGGCGTCGTCGCCAGCCACTCCGCGCTGTCACGATTGGTGTAATTAAGGTGCAGCCAGCACGGATGCTCGCGATCGATGATGGTGTCGCTTTCAATCGGTTTTACGCCGCCCTGCCCGTCGAGCTGCCAGGCGAATACCGCATCAGGCACATTGAGCTCGGACCCTTTCATCACTTCCACTTCTTTTCCCCCAACCAGACAAAGACCCTGTTGTCAGTCTAGCCATCTTGTTTTGTTAATCAACCTGCATCTGTAAGCAAACGTGCTGAATTAATTAAAGAAAAGCCATTTACTCCCGCTTCACCATTAGACAAGATAGCCACACAGGCTACAGTTAACCGCAAAGCGATATCGCTAATTATGTGGCAAAGGGAGAAGAGTTTGTCAGACAGACGTAAAGCATGCCCCGATTTTGACTTACGCCTCAGCATGATACGCCAGCACGCGATCAACGTAAGCGGCACCTGGTTTCTTTGGGTGAATATCCTGTTTTCTGCATTTATCCTTGGGCGAAATTATTTTTCGCCGCAAAGCCTGGCCGCCGTACCGCATCATCCCCGGCACCTGTTGGAAATTTCGATGGTGTTGGTGCTGGCTATATCAGCGGGGGTGATATTTATTTTGCGAATGGCGCCTGACCAACAGGCGCCGTGGCTAAGCAAATTGACGCACAGGACGATGATGTGTCTTAGCGGACTCTGGGCCCTGTCTTTCTATGTCTTTATCGCCAGCGGCGACGTGAGGATTGTCTTCCCGTTTTCGGCGCTGCTTATTTTTACCGCGCTGATTTCATTGTACTTTGACGGGCGGGTACTGCTGAGCTTTACCCTGCCGATTTGGACGGTGATTTTAATATGTAACTTCGTCTATCCTTCTACGCTTAGCGCTTTGAACGCGCTCTTATACGTGCTGATGGCGGCGCTGTTCGAGTCGGGAAGGCGAATTCTGCGCAGCTGGTTTGTGCTCGCCATTCGTCGCGAGCAGGAAAATGTCGATTTAATAAATCAGCTAAAGCTGCTGGCCAACAGGGACCCGCTGACCGGCATCGCCAACAGGCGTTCCTTCCAGCTGTTGCTGGATAAAGAGATTCAGCGCCA
This sequence comes from Enterobacter sp. R1(2018), assembly GCF_003628475.1. GTDB lineage: Bacteria > Pseudomonadota > Gammaproteobacteria > Enterobacterales > Enterobacteriaceae > Dryocola. The sequence goes on from NZ_RCAA01000045.1 coordinate 17,095, forward strand.
GCAGCAAACCAACGCTGAGCTTGCGCTCATCATGCTCGATGTCGACCATTTCAAGAAGTACAACGACAGCTACGGCCACCAGGCGGGAGATGAATGCCTGAGAAACGTTGCCCGATGTCTGGAAAGCGCGACGCGCAACGGTCAGGATATAGTAGCGCGTTTTGGCGGCGAAGAGTTCATTATGCTGCTGCCGGACACCTCACGGCAGCAGGCGGTGGCGATCGCGGAACGCGTAAAGATGAACCTGCAGGAGCTGGGTATGGAGCACAAAAGCTCGCCCGTCGCTCCCTTTGTCACGGTTAGCCAGGGGATAGCCAGCGACGTTCAGGGCACCTCCGCCATCCGGCTTATTGCCGAAGCCGATGCGGCGCTCTATCAGGCTAAAAATGCGGGAAGGAATCGCTGGCAATATTATGCCGGCTAGCGCAGCTGGCTGTCTTTCGAGCCGCGGCGGTTATAGCCGGAGAAAGTGGCTTTTCTGGCGTCCTCTTCCTGCTGGCATTTCACGCACAGCCGCACGCCGGGAATCGCTTTGCGACGTTGTTCAGGAATAGGCTCTCCGCACTCTTCGCAGTGCGTGAGGCTTTCCCCTTTCGGTAATTCGCTACGTGCGCGGGCAACGGCATCGTCTATCGTGCTGTCAATCTGCTCTTGCACCGCGTCATCATGTGCCCAGCCTGATGCCATTTTTCACCTCGGGTGAATATCAAAGGTAGTTAAAAGACAATTATAGCCTTTCCTGGCGGGGTTCTTTAGTATGCCTGTTAATCACAGCTCAGACCCTGAAGGAAAAAATGAAAATAGGCATCCTCTTTCCGATAGCGATCATTATCTCGGCGATTGTTTTTATTACCTGGTTTATTGTCGGCGGCTATGCAACATCGGCAGGTTAAAAAGCTCATGTAAAATTACATGAGCCTGGGGAAGTAAAATTTTATTCCTAATGCGCCAGGATATACATCGTGCGGCTGTAAGCCATATCTTCCGGATTATTGATCGGATAGCCCTTCAGCCACGGCTTGATCAGGCGTCCATTGGTGTACTGATAAACCGGAGCGATAGGCGCCTGCTCCTGAATGATTCTTTCCGCCTGGTTGTAGTATTTATTGCGTTCAGCCTCCGACACCTGCTGGCTCGCCTGCGTCATTATCTTGTCATAGGCCGGTGAGTTGAAGCGCGCGATATTGCCGCTGTGCGTTGAGGTCATCAGCGACAGGAAGGTCGAAGGCTCGTTGTAATCCCCAATCCAGTTGGCGCGAATCACATCGAAATTGCCGCTATGCCGGCTATCGATATAGGTTTTCCACTCCTGGTTTTGTAATTTCACCTCGACGCCCAAGTTTTTCTTCCACATAGAGGCCACCGCAATGGCTATCTTCTGGTGGTTTTCCGAGGTGTTATACAGCAGCGAGAGCTTAAGCGGTTTACTGGCGTCGTAACCTGCCGCGCGCAGCAGCGTCTTCGCCTGCGCGTTCAGCTCCGCCTGGCTCATCTGTTCAAATGGCGAAGGATCTGGCTTGAAGCCCGCCGTCACGTCCGGCGTAAAGCGCCAGGCTGGTTTTTCACCGGTCCCCAGCACCTTTTCCGCCAGCAGTCGACGGTCGATGGTCATGCTCAACGCAAGGCGGACCCGCGCATCTGCGGTGGGGCCTTTTTGCGTATTGAATGCGTAATAATAGGTGCCGAGCTGCTGCGGCGTGTAAACCTGGTCCGGAATCTCCTTCAACAGCTTCTGGTACATGATTTTCGGGAAGGATTCCGTGATATCAATGTCGCCTGCCAGGTAGCGTTTTGTTGCCGCGGTTTCCTGGTTTATCGGGATAAAGGTGACTTTGGTGAGTACGGTCTTGCCGTTATCCCAGTAGTTTTTATTCGGCGTTAATACCAGCTTTTCGTTTACCACGCGCTCGGCCAGGGTAAAGGCGCCGTTACCGACGAGGTTGCCGGGTTTAATCCAGTCCTGTCCCAGCTTTTCTACCGTGGCTTTGGGAACCGGATAGAGCGAGAAGTTCGCCGTCAGGCTCGGGAAATAGGCGACCGGCCTGTCGAGCTGAACGCGCAGCGTGTGGGCATCAACCGCCGTCACGCCCAGCTTATCCGCCGGCATTTTGCCATCAATGATTGCCTGGGCATTGGTGATGCCCGCAAGGTCCGCAAACCAGGCGAACGGCGAGGTGTTTGCAGGATCGACCAAGCGCTGCCAGCTGTAAACGAAATCTTCTGCCGTAACCGGGGAACCGTCGGACCAGCGGGCATCGTCACGCAGGGTAAAGGTCCAGGTGCGGTTATCATTACTGCGCCATTTTGTCGCCACGCCCGGAATCAGTTCACCTTTCTCATTCTCATTCACCAGGCCTTCGAAAAGATCGCGGATGACCTGGATTTCCGGCAGGCCGACCGCTTTAGCCGGATCTAATGACGCAGGCTCATCCTTAATATGACGCACCAGCTCCTGGTTGGGCGCAAGTTTGGCCCCGGCTGGCACGTCCGCCGCCCAAGCCGTCGAAAAGGTGAAGGCTACGGCCAGCGCACAGCAGGTAATACGAAAAGTTTTTTTCATCAGTTACCTTTTAAGAGTTCATTTTCGGCGTTAAACGCACGCCTGTCATTGATGGAAATGGAGCGCAATTGCTTGTTTTGACAATCAGAAAAGCAAACAACATGCCGCAATGCAACCGCCGGGGCCAATTAAATTCTTATAACTTGAGCGCGGTCATTCGTCGCCGTGCGCGCAGGCCGATGAATGACCAGGCAGCCGGTTGTTTCAGATGAGATTTTCGCTAAACACTGCTATTAATGTTGCAAACATTCGTCTTGTATAAGGATTGCTATGCCAGATCATCGCCCTCGCCCACAGCGTGGACATCTGCCTCCGGGCAGCGAGCGTTACGGTAAATCTGTTTTTGGCGCGCCTTTATTGTGGTTCCCGGCAAGCCCGAGCGAAACGCGCAGCGGTTTGATCATTGCCGGCACGCACGGTGATGAAAACGCGGCGGTAGTTACCCTCTCCTGCGCGCTGCGTACGCTTGAGTCAAAATACCGTCGACATCACGTTGTGCTTGCGGTCAATCCGGATGGCTGCCAGCTTGGCCTGCGGGCCAACGCCAACGGCGTCGATCTGAACCGTAATTTCCCCTCGGCAAACTGGAAAGCAGGCGAGACGGTCTACCGCTGGAACAGCAGCGCAGAGCAACGCGATGTGGTGTTATCGACCGGCGAAAAACCCGGCTCCGAGCCGGAAACCGCGGCGCTGTGCCGGCTG
>NZ_RCAA01000014.1 GCF_003628475.1 Enterobacter sp. R1(2018)
TACGTACAAGCAGTGGGAGCCTCTTTTATGGGTTGACTGCGTACCTTTTGTATAATGGGTCAGCGACTTATATTCTGTAGCAAGGTTAACCGTATAGGGGAGCCGCAGGGAAACCGAGTCTTAACTGGGCGTTAAGTTGCAGGGTATAGACCCGAAACCCGGTGATCTAGCCATGGGCAGGTTGAAGGTTGGGTAACACTAACTGGAGGACCGAACCGACTAATGTTGAAAAATTAGCGGATGACCTGTGGCTGGGGGTGAAAGGCCAATCAAACCGGGAGATAGCTGGTTCTCCCCGAAAGCTATTTAGGTAGCGCCTCGTGAATTCATCTCCGGGGGTAGAGCACTGTTTCGGCTAGGGGGCCATCCCGGCTTACCAACCCGATGCAAACTGCGAATACCGGAGAATGTTATCACGGGAGACACACGGCGGGTGCTAACGTCCGTCGTGAAGAGGGAAACAACCCAGACCGCCAGCTAAGGTCCCAAAGTCATGGTTAAGTGGGAAACGATGTGGGAAGGCACAGACAGCCAGGATGTTGGCTTAGAAGCAGCCATCATTTAAAGAAAGCGTAATAGCTCACTGGTCGAGTCGGCCTGCGCGGAAGATGTAACGGGGCTAAACCATGCACCGAAGCTGCGGCAGCGACACTATGTGTTGTTGGGTAGGGGAGCGTTCTGTAAGCCGTCGAAGGTGGACTGTGAGGTCTGCTGGAGGTATCAGAAGTGCGAATGCTGACATAAGTAACGATAAAGCGGGTGAAAAGCCCGCTCGCCGGAAGACCAAGGGTTCCTGTCCAACGTTAATCGGGGCAGGGTGAGTCGACCCCTAAGGCGAGGCCGAAAGGCGTAGTCGATGGGAAACAGGTTAATATTCCTGTACTCGGTGTTACTGCGAAGGGGGGACGGAGAAGGCTATGTCGGCCGGGCGACGGTTGTCCCGGTTTAAGCGTG
>NZ_RCAA01000015.1:0-26152 GCF_003628475.1 Enterobacter sp. R1(2018)
GTAATGCATCTATTATTTAAGCAACACAATTTCAAGGCTTCGTTAAATTCGATGAAAATCATAGCATTACAACTCTTCAAAAACCTCTCCGATGAAACCCGTTTGGGCATCGTGTTGCTGCTCAGAGAGATGGGAGAGCTGTGCGTGTGCGACCTTTGCACTGCGCTAGAACAGTCACAGCCCAAGATCTCCCGCCACCTTGCAATGCTTCGGGAGAGTGGCCTATTGCTGGATCGCAAGCAGGGAAAATGGGTTCATTACCGCTTATCTCCGCATATTCCTTCCTGGGCTGCCCAGGTGATTGAGCAGGCCTGGCTAAGCCAACAGGACGACGTACAGGCCATCGCCCGTAAGCTGGCATCAGCCAACTGCTCTGGCAGCGGTAAGGCTGTTTGTATCTAAAAAATTTGCCTATACATATATGTTTTTACGAATGTGAGGTGTTAAAGATGAAAACGTTAACGGTGTTTGATCCGGCGCTGTGCTGCAGTACCGGCGTTTGTGGTTCAGATGTCGATCAGCTTCTGGTCGATTTTTCTGCTGATGTTCAATGGCTGAAAGGGCGTGGGGTCCAGATCGAACGTTACAACCTGGCGCAGCAGCCTATGAGCTTCGTTCAGAATGAGAAAGCGAAAGCTTTCCTTGAAGCTTCTGGAGCTGAAGGGCTTCCGCTGCTGTTACTGGATGGTGAAACAGTGATGGCCGGGCGATACCCGAAACGCGCTGAACTGGCTCGCTGGTTTGGTATACCGCTGGAAAAGGTGGGTTTAGCTCCCGCCAGTTGCTGTGGTGGTAAAACTTCCTGTTGTTGAGTATGTCAGGAGGACATATGAAATTCTTACAGAATATCCCGTCTTACCTGTTTTTCACCGGTAAGGGAGGTGTAGGAAAAACTTCGATTCAGGACCCGGAACGTACCAAAGTCCTGCTGGTCACTCTGCCTGAAACCATACCTGTACTGGAAGCTGCAAACCTGCAGTCCGATCTTGAGCGCGCGGGGATTCATCCCTGGGGCTGGATTATCAATAACAGCCTTTCTGTTGCACAGACTCATTCACCACTGCTTTGTCTGCGTGCTCAACAAGAACTTCCTCAGATCGAGGCTGTGAAGAACTAGCATGCAAGCCGCATAGCGTTAGTACCCGTACTGGCATAAGAGCCCACTGGCATCGAGAAACTCAGAGAGCTGGCAGTTTAATTTTTTGTATACACAGGGCGTCAGAGCCGTCCTGTCTGGAGGATTTATGTTACTGGCAGGCGCTATTTTTGTCCTGACCAGTGTTTTGGTTATCTGGCAACCGAAGGGATTAGGGATCGGCTGGAGCGCAATGCTGGGCGCGGGACTGGCTCTGATATCTGGCGTTGTGCATGTGGGCGATATTCCGGTGGTGTGGAATATCGTCTGGAACGCGACGGCGACCTTTATTGCCGTAATTATTATCAGCCTGCTGCTCGATGAGTCCGGTTTTTTCGAATGGGCAGCACTGCACGTTTCCCGCTGGGGTAACGGTCGTGGACGTTTGCTCTTTACGTATATCGTTCTGCTCGGTGCGGCGGTGGCGGCACTGTTTGCCAACGATGGTGCGGCACTTATTCTGACGCCGATAGTCATCGCCATGCTGCTGGCATTAGGGTTCAGCAAAGGCACCACGCTGGCATTCGTCATGGCTGCCGGTTTTATTGCCGATACGGCTAGCCTGCCGCTTATCGTGTCGAACCTGGTGAATATAGTCTCGGCGGACTTCTTTGGACTGGGCTTCACTGAGTATGCGTCGGTAATGGTGCCAGTGGATATTGCCGCTATTATCGCCACACTGGTGATGCTACATCTGTTCTTCCGCAAAGATATTCCACCGACTTACGACCTGGCTCTCCTGAAAGCACCGGCAAAGGCGATTAAAGATCTGGCAACCTTCAGAACCGGCTGGATAGTTTTAATTCTTCTGCTGGTTGGGTTTTTTGTCCTTGAGCCGCTCGGTATTCCCGTTAGCGCGATTGCGGCTGTTGGAGCTGTGATCCTGTTTGCAGTAGCTAAACGAGGCCATGCCATTAACACTGGCAAAGTGCTGCGCGGTGCGCCATGGCAGATTGTCATCTTCTCATTGGGGATGTACCTGGTGGTCTACGGTCTGCGCAATGCCGGGCTAACCGAATACCTTTCTGGTGTGCTGAATGTACTGGCGGATAAAGGACTCTGGGCCGCGACGCTCGGTACTGGCTTCCTGACGGCTTTCCTGTCTTCCATCATGAACAACATGCCTACCGTGCTGGTTGGAGCTCTCTCTATTGATGGCAGCACCGCAACAGGCGTTATCAAAGAAGCGATGATTTATGCCAATGTGATTGGCTGCGATCTGGGACCAAAATTAACACCTATTGGTAGCCTGGCAACGCTGCTCTGGCTGCATGTCCTTTCACAGAAGAATATGACCATCACCTGGGGATACTATTTCCGCACCGGGATCGTCATGACTCTTCCTGTGTTGTTTGTAACACTGGCAGCGCTGGCGCTACGTCTCTCTTTCACGTTGTAATGAGATACTGATATGAGCAACATCACCATTTATCACAACCCAGCCTGCGGCATGTCTCGTAATACGCTGGAGATGATCCGCAACAGCGGTACTGAACCGAACGTTATTCTTTACCTTGAAAATCCACCTTCACGCGATGAGGTGCTCAAACTCATTGCAGATATGGGGATAACGGTACGGGCACTATTGCGTAAAAATGTTGAACCTTATGAAGAACTGGGGCTTGCGGAAGATAAGTTTACTGACGATCAGTTAATCGATTTTATGCTTCAGTATCCGATCCTGATTAACCGCCCGATTGTGGTGACACCATTGGGAACACGTCTGTGCCGTCCTTCCGAAGTGGTACTGGATATTCTTCCGGATGCGCAAAAAGGCGCATTTGCTAAGGAAGACGGTGAGAAAGTTGTTGATGATGCAGGTAAACGACTGAAATAAAGATGAAGGGGGCAAGTGCCCCCTTATTTGTTAATTCTCCAAACTCTTCCGCAAGTCTGTTCGAACCAGTTCATTATGATGATTACCATTGTTTTTTTGGATTTTACAATAGTATCATGGGGTTAATGGTATTTAAGTTTGCTTCGTCTGAAGCACCATATCACGATGGTAATGAATTTATACCTTTCATTATGCAACAGCAGATAATGAAACCGATGTATCAAGCTGATCGACCAATTCGCAGATTTGCGATTGTTCATAGCTCAGGACCGGTCGTTGCTTAACCACACTTACTACAAGTGGTTTAATCAGCATATTGGCCGTTGCTCGGTCTTGCTCTTTTGCGGCGAAGATAACCTCCAGGGTTTTTTGGTCAATTACTGTTGCCAGATTCGCGTTCAGGTTTTCAAGTTCGTGTTCTGTAAGCATGAAACTTGTTGCAAGCCATGTAACCTGTTCCTGGATGAGAGCCAGCACTTTTACTCGGTCGTCTTCAACCAGTGCACCCGCTATTTTTTTGGAAATAGCTGTGGCAATCATACCGCCTAACAAGCCACCAGCTGCGCGTCCTGCTAAAGTACCGAAAGGACCTAATGGACTAAGCATCATTCCGCCAGCAATAGAACCAATTGCACCCCCAGCCACACCAGATGAAGTAACTGCCAGATTTTTTATAAACTGTGCCCCAGAAATACGACCTCGCACCATTTTGATCATATCCGGACCAGTGGTCACGGCGACCAGTGCGAAAGAGGTAACCAGTGTGCCACGCATCATCTTGTTAAGGGAGTTGAGATTGTTAGCTCCGACTCCCTGTTGAAGCGCATTACGAACTGTCGGGCTGGCAGCGGCAAAATCAATATTTTTAAGTAACCCCTGAACGGCACTGATACGGTGTAATTGCTGTACCGTCACATAAACTGTCAGTGTGCGGGTAAATGTTTTACCTGCCTGTATTGCTGCCGTTTGCAACGCAGCCTTACGATCGCCGGTATTGAGGTAGAAAATAGAAGCTGTCAGACCGAAGCTGATACCTCCAGCTGCGAGGCTGATGATAGATCCTTCCGCAATGTCGTAAGTGATAGATTCGAACGTGCCAAACTTAGTAATGTTTTGTGCCTGGCTATAAGTCAGGTGTCCCTGACGTACAAGTTTTGTGGCTTCTGCAGGATCGGTAACGCCGGGGACTTTGCCATCGCGAATTTTGTTCTCCATCGTTTCAAGCGCTTTCGAATACTGGTCTTTCGGAACCTCTAACTGCATTGGGGTTCCGTTACTGTCATAATAGCGATAATTACCGTTTTGTCCGTCAAAACCAGCACCGACGCTACGTGCAGCGGTTGCACAGTATTTGGTCTGAATCTCTGAACCGTTAACCAGCCTGTCTGCACCATTTTTCGCATTATCATCACCGAGAATATGTGCATCTTTTAGTTGGATTTTGTCAGTAAGATGATTTCCCCGTTCGGCTGCAAAACCATGTCCTTGTCCTCCCACTGCAAACATTTTTTCGTTAGTATTCCAGGCCTCCGGGAGTGTCATGAGAATCAGACCGTTTGTTGCTGCACTGGAAATAAATTCAGCCTGTGGTCGCTTGTGAATTTCAATGCAGAGTTTTTCCGTTTCCCGGCAAATATCAGAGCAATACCATTCCTGGCTCCCACCACCGCCCTGGTGTTTTGCGTTTTTAATCTCGCTCAAACCGCATGAAGTGCAGGTACAAAGCTCGTCGACATAGTGAAACGAGACAAATTTTCGACCATCCGAAAAAGAATAATAGTTCCCACCATCAAGATAACGGTTCAGGAGATCATCATTCGCAGCAGAGGGTAAATTCAGCCTATTACCAAAAAGGCTTCTTAGCTCATCTGATGAGTGTACTATTTTACTGTTTAACTGCTCATTAAATTCAGCCATCTTTCTTTCATACCAGGCATCATTTAAAAGCCAGTTTTCACCAGCCAGATCCTGCTCTCGAGTATCGCCCTGAAAAATATGCTGTGAGACCAACTTGAGATAGATAGTCTCTACGAATTCTGCTGAGAGGTTACTTCCTTCTTTTAGTTCCGTCAGCCAAAGTTTGTTATTGATCGCTTTTTGCTCATTTAACCCTGTATTGATGGCATTAGTTAACTTCTTGAGTTCCTGAATTTGGTTTGCCGCATAGAACTGTGTCAGTAAGGCTGCTATCCAGTATAGCAATCCTGTCCACCACATCAGTGAAGATGAGATATTATATTGCCAGGCTATAAACGGTGTAGCCGCAGAGCAGGCCATCAAAAAGTAAGACGCATAAAAACAGCAATAATACTCTTTAAGTTTGGCATTGATATCGGCTGGTATAAGCCCGTTTTGTAGAATAGCCTTGGTTTGTACAGGTACTGCAAGCAGGCCACTGGCAAATGCAGCGGTTAAAATAAACTTCATTGAATCAAATGAATAAGCTTCGTAGGCAATATGTTTACCATCAAGTCCCCACATAAAGCTAATCACCATTCCTGCTATGGCAAGAGGTACACCCAGCAGCCAACGTGAGTGAAGCGCATAGGTTACGCGCTCTACAATATAGCCCGCCAATAAAGGTGGGCCTGCAACAATCAATGCACCCAATCCTAATATCACACCTAGAATATTGAGAGATGCCTTAAACAACGCTTTTATAATAACAAAACCGATTACCAGTAAAATTAACGCACCAATTATCTGTAGCATTGTGGTTTTATCCTTGCTGTAATTTTTATTCGAGTGCTACGCCATCATAAATGTGTCAAGATCATCCGCATTTTTGATTATCTTCACCTCTTCAACACCGTGGGCCTGGGCAAGCGTGATGCTTGCTTCCAGCAACCGGCGATTGTTTTCCACGCTAAATGCAGCTGCGGTAAGCTCACCCAGCGCCGCGAACTCGTTCAAAATTCGGTTGAGTGCTTTCTGCTCAATCTCACTTAAGCGACATGTAAATTGCTCCATTTTTTTCGCCAGCAATTGGCGTGCTTTACTGTCCAGATTTTTAGCTACGGTAACCATAAACTTCCCTGAGATAGAACCAACCAATGCCCCCAAAACAGGCACAGGGATGATTGCCTGACCTGCGACAGACATTGCGCCAACGATGGCCGATTCCGCGCAGATGATAAGGCCAAGATCGGTAAATTCATCAGCATTAATCTCACCGCGCTGATAGGAGAGAGCAAGATTGCTTACACCTTTAGCGGCAGTGACCAGCGCGCTGGCGAACGGTGCTCCCAGAGAGGCATAATTGGTCAGGGTATAAATTGCTCCGGCGGATACACCGCCAATAGCGGCACCTTTCAATGTATCTAAGCCGACATCCTGCCAGTCCTGTCTGTTGAAATCTCCACGAAATATATTTTTACCATCACGGTATTTGCTATATATACCTGTTACAAGAGCAAAGGTTCCACCGAAAGCGGCTCCCATTGCGGTTGCACGCATGCCTTCACTTAGGGAGGGTTGGTGATTGTCAATAATTTCTGCTTTTTTTGCCTCGTTCTGTTCCGCTAATTCCTGATCATGTTTATCAAGCGTTTCGTCAATTTTTCCCCACTGAACATCTTTGTAATCAGAAACTCCAGGACGCACGACATCATTAAAGGATCTTCCCGTTGTACTTTCAATTTCTGCAACTTTATCCCTGATAGCCTGTATTGTTTTTTCGCTCAAGCCCTCCACCGGCTTCCCATCAATAACATTCTGAATCGTTTGCCAGGAGTCTTTGGGGATATGGTAAAAGGATTCTCCCTGGGTAAAATTGGGATAGGTTTCCATGTGCTGAAGGACATGGTTCAGGTTATTATTAACTCCGTTGATAAACTTTGACTGCACGTCAACGCCATCTATCATATAATCCGCCGGAGCGGTTCGACCCACTCCGTCAAACGTGGCGCTAAGATCAGAGGCATCCTGAACCCTTTCTTCTATTGCCTGGCGAGCATTGCGCACGCCAACTTCTACCTGCTCAGCAATTTCACCGTGTTTGGTGCTCATTGAGCCCAGGATGTTACCCGGTGACGCGATGAAATCACGCACCTTTTGCATTTGTTCGCCAGCCAACTCAAATGCACGCTCCTGCTGCGATAGTTTTAACAGTTCACTATCAATGCGGGTCTGATTAATGGCGTTAACCGCGCTGCCGATAAGCTGGTCGCCAACTGTATTATGGTTAATGCTCATTACTGGATTTTCTTGTTGATCAGTTTTGATAATGCATTGATATGGTTAATCAATGCCCCTAATTGATCTTTCTGATGGGTATTAAACTGGCAATAGTCTTGAGGCGCAGCCTTTTCCAGCACATCAATAATGCTTTCAGTACCATGATAGTGCTCGGATGTGAGCATCTTGAGTTCTTGCGCACCACGTTCCATCACGCGAAGTTCGCTGGTTTTTGCGCGAACCTGGCGCTCTTCCTGTTGTGCCTCATCAATGATTTTACCGTTTTTGCGACGGGCTAGTAGGGTTCCGCCAGCGATGCCTACAGCACCAATCCCCCAGCCTATTGGACCCGCCAGAGCCAGTAGTGCGCTTCCTGCTGACATGCCACCGCCACCCGCAGCCAGTGCGCCGCCGCCGAGCCATGCCAGGGCTGCATTTGTTGCGACAGCTCCGCTTAACGTAGCAATAGCGGTACCAGTGGATGCTGTACCAAAAGTTGTTGCGACCGCCAGCGCAGCCGTAGGGGCAAATGCGGCGACCCCCGCCCCAACGGCAACCCCCGCAGCAGCCGTTCCTTTACCAATATGTGATGCGCGGTATTCTTCTTCCAGTTTTTCCACCACGTTATCAAATTCAGCGATTTCCGCTTTCAATTCGCTCCAGGATTTATCAAACTCTTTCGGTGTATTCGCCAGTCGATTAACAAAATTTTCACCACGGGCAATCAGGTCCTTACTGCATTTCTGGCGTAACAGAAAGAGGGCAGTGATCTCATCCTGGGTGTCTTTAGCCTGTACTTCATAACGGTTAGTTGCACTTTTGAGACTGGCTAATGCTTCTTTTCTTTCTGAACCACGTAACATTTTTTACTCCTGCTGTATGTTGTCAAAAATAATTTCACTGCAATGGGTTTTTCATTTCTATTATCTGCTGGTTGAGCTTCTGATAAAAACGTTGTTGTAGGCTAATCGGGGAAATAATAGTGAGGTTTGGTAACCAATAACGTAATAATGGAAATAGCTGGTTTTCGTGTGCCATTTTGGTTTGCACGATCAAGTCGCCATTAGGTTCCTGACGAATTAACTTTTGGGCAGGCAGAACATTTCGACGTTTAAAAAAATGGCTTACGTCGGCTGAAATTTTAAGGAGTACAATCTGCTTATCCAAAGAAAACCAGACATCATCTTCTTCAGCAAAGTATTGTGTGATATGGGGTTGTGGTGTGAAGTGCTCTGATTTAAATTTCAGCCAATGAATTTTGGTGAGCTGGAATCCTTTAACCTTTTCATTCTCTACCGCACCGAGATACCAGACGCTCTTTATGTTAATAAGCTTATAAGGCGCGACGGTCCGATGTTTCCCTTTATAATGAAATTCACAAAGGCTATTTTCACGAATCGCTTTATCGAACACACTATAGTTATTCTCAAGTACGCGTTTCGCTTCTGGATCTCCGGGCAGCGATCTGATGATCAGTGAAGTCATGTCAGGCTGGGAGAAGATTTTTTTTACAGGGAATAACTCTGCCATCCCCAGGGCATTGATGAGATTTTGTTGTTCTTTTAGAGCCTGAGGTTTAGCGTAAGCGGGAGCCAGCCTGTAAATACCATCACCATCGGGGACGATTCTGTCGCCCAGACGATTAAGATCACGATACAAAGTACGCTCACTGATGTTGAATTCGTCCATCATCTTCTTACGTGATACAAAACCGTACTGGTAAAGTTCTGCAATAATAGCGGTTATTCTTTGTACCATTACCTCATGCCCGCTCATGCGCGTTCTCCTTGTAATTTTTCCTTGAGATTACCAGTCGCTACTGACAGGGCATGTCAGTAGCGACTGGGGGATCATGTTTTCATATCGGCAAATTTCTCACATAACTTAAGGAGATTAAGTCGAAAAGTCAGTTAATGGCTTTTGCGGTCAATAACATAATCAGTCTCCTGCAGACAGTCGCGAGCAGCCACTCAGAGGTGAAAGAACAACTGACGTGTCAAGGCTTCAAAAGCGGAGTATGCTGAGATTCAGTCGATTAGAGCCAGGCTTAAAAATTTTTGTAGAGCTAGTTTGTTTTGCCTCAGGACTGGCTGCAGCCAAATGAGCGTTCATTCCGGCTGTATGACTTGGTGCGCTCCTTCGCAAAATAACTCAGCCTGAAAGTGAGTTTATCGTAAACCGTTTTGTAGTCTAAATCGTTGACGTCCAGGTAATACAATGGGTTGTCCGGGATATGTACCAGCGTTCGATATCCGGGGGGAGGGCTCAACTGTAAAGCACTCAGCCAGGCTGCCTGTATCAGGCTGGCTAATCCAGTTCCATTTTCACTGTACGCCCCTAACCCGTTGAAAGTATCTTTATTCACAAAGAGTACCATGTGGTAATGAGACTTCTTGTTTACTTCTCCAACCTCCCGGACCCAGGCGTAACGTAAATGACATGGGTAGCATCGAACACCCTGCTTTTGTTTGCTTCGATATCGTGCTTCAATCTTTGCATTTAGTGATTCTATAAATCGAGAGATAAGACCAGCCTTACATTCATCATGGTTATCAGGAAGTCGTAGGTCTACACGAACAGCCATTGTTCGTGGATATTGTGCTGTAGCGTTATTAATTACGCTAAGCATCCGTTGCAGATACATTGTATTGAATGGGGAATGACGTTGATCAAGATAAATATCGTTAAGCATCATAAATTCCTGTTGTCTGTATAGTATCTAGGGTGATTTCTTACCTTGGGTTGACGAGGTAATTAAATGGTGATTTATGGTTTTGATTTGAATGTTTGTTAGTTTGATTTGTGGGGTTGTGTATATGTGCAGAGTGTATTGACTGTTGTCTTTTATATACTTGCAATGGATGAGTGTGTTGATGGTTGGATGCGTTGTATATTGTTGTATATATTACCAATCCGGGGCGTTAATTTTAATGTGTGTCATGCAAGATGTGGTTTTATTAGCTGGTGGTCATTTATTTTTACTCCGAAGTTAACATGTGGGTTATATAATGATGTTTATGATGTAAATATGCAGTCCGATATTTAAATTGTTGGGGTGTGGGCGTAATTTCATTTCAGATTCGCGATGCTTTAACTCGTTCTCTTAACCAATTTTCAACTTCACTCTGTAACCAGCGAGAACTTCTCCCTAGCTTAATAGGTTTTGGAAATTCACCATCTTTAATTAATTTATAAAACCACTTATCAGTTAATCCAGTTAGGGTGGTGATAAATAACATGTCAACTAATTTGTCTTCAGTTAATAGTGTTTCAGTTGTCATATTAGATTCTCCGGTTGTTATTAGTGTGGTAGAGCTCAATTTGGAATTGAGTTTGCGTTCTGGCATAACAACCGGTTGTTATGTAAAAATTATAATGAGCCTTTTAAGTGATTCTGGAAATTGAAATATCCCACTTCATGCATATAAAGCAGTAAGGTTTTTTATAATTCGTAATGGCTATTTCAATCTGTTTATATTTGCGCTTAGAGTTTTATATCCCTTTGTAATCCAGTACCCAAACAGTTCTTTTACTTCTTCCCTTCTGCTATCCCCCAATCCTCAAGAAGCCAAATTTTCGTGACCGTATACACGTTATCAACAATAACTCATTGAGTTAATGTGCAAAAATGGGTATTTTTGTACCTATAATCACGTAGTGACAAGGGGGTAGTGGTGGTTTCATTTTATGATGAAAGGAATCTCATTTTATTTTTGTACTTTAAATTAAAGAAATTCGAGGTTGATATTCCTCCTGAGTCGTCCGAAGCAAATCTTGCAAACTATGAAAAGAGAGTGCGCAATTTATTATTGAGTGGGAATAAAGGTTCCGAAAGAGAAGTAGATACTTTTATCAATAACACCCGGGTTGAAGCTAAAAAAGAGATTCCATGTGAAGATGAGCTTGAATGGTTCACCACAGACTCCAGGGCTAGTTATTGGTTACTTTGTAAAACAGATCAAGATCACGTTACCTCGGGTTATGCACCCTATACAAACACTTTCCCTATTCAGGTAGGAAATTCTCTGTTAAATGAACCATTCACTTTAGGATTCGATATTCCACCGGTCCATAATCTTCGGGTGCGGCTTATCAAAGATAAAGTTGTAAAAAGTATTTCTGAAGGCAATACCAGGCAATATATTCTAAAATTACATAATGAGTGGAATGAATTAATCACAAAGAAAAATTTATTTTCTGATGTTAATGGGAAAGCAGGGGTAACCATTGACTGGTTGCTGAATTATTTGCAGGAAAATAATGTTACCTTGCAAAGGTATCGGCATGCTGAAGGAACAGAAGAAAAAATCGCATACTGTTATGCATCATATTTTATCTGGCGTGAGGATTTTTTTAGGACTGAAGCAGAAAGAGAACTATTCATAAGAAAATTTAAAAGTGCATTGAGCACACAGAAAAGTCGAGAGAAGAAGCGTGCAGATAAAAATAAAGCCCTTAACGTGATCATTTCTCAGGAGACTCATGATAAGCTTCGTGATATATCTGTGAGAGAAGGGATCTCAAATGCCAGAGTTATTGAATATGCTATTCATCTGGCATGGAGGCAAAAATTGAATCCACGCTGAATGTTTTTTTGGATATATATCATCCCCATGAAGGATTCAAAAAGGCAGCCGTGTAAGCTGCCTTTTTATTATCAATAAGAGGGTGGTGTTATGAAAAATAAATACGGTTATTCTTCTTTGCTAAAGCCGGTATCTGGATTACCTGAATGGGTTACTGAGCATTTATTGCAACAAATAAGACAGATAACTGAGTATGAACCGGTTATAGGTATTATGGGTAAAACGGGAGCAGGCAAAAGTAGCCTTTGCAATGCCCTGTTTGCTGGTGAGGTATCGCCTGTCAGCGATGTGGTAGCCTGTACCCGGGAACCTCTGCGCTTTCGCCTTCAGGTTGGCGAGCGCGTTATGACGTTGGTAGACCTGCCCGGCGTAGGGGAAAGTAGTGCACGCGATAGCGAGTATGCCGGGCTGTACCGTGATCAGCTTCCCCGGCTCGACCTGGTGCTGTGGCTGATCAAGGCCGATGATCGGGCGCTGGCGGTGGATGAGCATTTTTATCATCAGATAATTGGTGAGTCGTACCGGCATAAGGTGCTGTTTGTTATTAGTCAGTCGGACAAGACCGAACCCACTAGCGGTGGCGGTTACTTATCCACAGAGCAGAAGCAAAACATTAGCCATAAAATTTGCCTGCTGCATGAATTGTTCCAGCCTGTTCATCCTGTATGTGCCGTATCGGTCCGGGCTAAGTGGGGATTACGAACAATGGCGGAGAGAATGATTCGTTGCCTGCCGAGCGTGGCCAGCAGCCCGGTGGTAGCGCAATTGCAGTCTCCCTTTCGCACAACAGTAGTCCAGGAAAAAGCGCGCGTTGATTTTGGTGAAACTATCGGTGCGGTGCTGGATACGGTGAGTACTTTCCCGCTGATACCGACTCCGGTGCGGACCATCATTCAGGCCATGCGCACCACCGTGGTATCAGTGGCCCGTGCTGTCTGGGATTTCTTCTTCTGAGCGTTTAATTCCAACCTGTTATTCCATGAGCCCTGTCGCCTGTGCGGCAGGGCTTTCTATTATTGTTTTCCATTATGAGGAGCCTGTTTATGACCCGTCTGGCTTCGCGCTTTGGCGCAGCAAATCTTATCCGTCGTGACCGTCCGTTAACCCGCGAAGAACTGTTTCGTGTGGTGCCCAGCGTTTTCAGCCAGGACAAACACGAATCCCGCAGCGAACGTTATACCTATATTCCAACCATCTCCCTGCTGGACAGCCTGCAGCGCGAAGGCTTTCAGCCATTCTTTGCCTGTCAGACCCGCGTGCGTGACCCGGGGCGTCGGGAACACACCAGGCACATGCTTCGCCTGCGGCGGGAGGGGCAAATTACAGGTAAACAGGTGCCGGAAATCATTCTGCTTAACTCTCATGATGGCACCAGTTCGTATCAAATGCTGCCGGGATTATTTCGTGCGGTGTGTCAGAACGGGCTTGTCTGCGGTGAATCGTTTGGTGAGGTGCGGGTACCACATAAAGGTGATGTGGTGAGTCAGGTGATTGAAGGGGCTTATGAAGTGCTTGGGATTTTTGACCGGGTGGAAGAGAAACGCGATGCCATGCAGTCTCTGATGCTACCGCCACCTGCGCAGCAGGCACTTGCGAAAGCAGCGCTTACGTATCGCTTTGGTGAGGACCACCAGCCTGTTACTGAATCGCAGATACTCTCCCCACGCCGCTGGCAGGATGAGAGCAATGATCTGTGGACCACTTATCAGCGTGTACAGGAAAACCTGATTAAGGGCGGGCTTAGTGGACGCAATGCTAAAGGCGGACGAACGCATACCCGT
Organism: Enterobacter sp. R1(2018); assembly: GCF_003628475.1. Classification (GTDB taxonomy): domain Bacteria; phylum Pseudomonadota; class Gammaproteobacteria; order Enterobacterales; family Enterobacteriaceae; genus Dryocola. The sequence goes on from NZ_RCAA01000015.1 coordinate 13,516, forward strand.
GCGGTGCGTGGCATTGACGGGGACGTAAAACTCAACCGTGCGCTGTGGGTGATGGCGGAAACGATGTTGTCACAGTTTCAGTCTGTTTAACTTCAGATTCTGCATCTGAAAAGTTAATGCCTCGTTAAAGAATGACATGCCCTGTCAATTCACCTCTTCTTGTATTGCTGATTAATTGAACAAAAAAACCGGCTTACCCAGTGAGCAGTGGCTTCCTGTCCATCGAAAAATAGTTATTGCCCCGGACATACCCTGTCAGACCCCTTCTTTAGAATCATAACCCTTTCAGTCAGTTAACTCGTATGGAGAAATGATAATGACACAGACAGAGCGCCGCCACGACAGGCTGGCGATCAGGCTGTCGCTGATTATCAGTCGTCTTGTCGCAGGCGAAACGCTGGATATGCGCAGGCTGACCGCAGAGTTTGGTGTATCTGCACGTACTCTGTACCGCGATTTTCGCGAACGGCTAATGTATCTGGATCTTGAATGTAGCAACGGTTGTTACCGCCTGCGGACGGGCGTGAGTGGTGCGCAGGCCGAGCTGGATGTGCTGACCTTCGCTCACCGTACAGGTGTAGCCGATCTGTTTCCGGGGCTGGACCGTCGACTGGTCAGCCTGCTGCTGAACTGCAACGACGCGCCCTGTCTGGCGGGTGAAGCTGTGGGTATAACCAGCCCGTCAGCGTCACTGTCATTCTATCGTCTGGTCAAAGCCATTACCGCCTGCTATCGCGTCACGCTGCTCGCTGACGGACAGCGTTGCGAACGGCTGGCACCGTATCGGCTGATGATGCAGGAAGGTCACTGGTATCTGATCGCTGAATATCAGGAGCGTCCGGCTGTTTTCACCCTGAATGAAATCCATGTGGTACAGCCCACAACGGAGATATTCAGACGTAACGAGAGGCTCTGGCGGATGGCAGAGAATACCGGTTTTGCCCGGGCTCTGCCGCATTTCCGCTGCATCCAGCAGTCGCTGAATGCATTTACCTCACCCTGAAGTTTTTCACCAGCCAGCATCCACGGAGAGTGGATGCTGGCTTTTTTATTTACACACAACAAGGTTAATACGATGAAGCGAAATCTGAATACCAGCTATCGGCTGGTCTGGAACGAAGTTCTTGGCGCATTTGTGGTTGTTTCAGAACTGGCAAAAGCAAAAGGAAAGCGTACTGGCGCAGTACTCGCACTAGCCGTTGCCGGACTGACCTCTGGTACAGCACTGGCGGCAGAGACCTCTGTACCTGTCGGGGAGACGACTGACGGGGTGGTTATCAGCAATAACGACACACAGCTGGTTTACGGGCAGGCGAATAACACCACCATTAACACTGGGCTTGAGTACGGCAGCGATGATGAAGATAACAATCAGGGCGGCCAGTTCGTACAGGATGGTGGCGTAGCAAACCACACCACCATAAACAGTAACGGTCTTCAGGCGGTGCTTGCAGGCGGCAGTGCCAGCGATACAACGATAAATACCGGTGGTGGTCAGAGCGTACACGGTCAGTCTTCCGGTACGGTACTGAACGGTGGCGAGCAATGGGTACATTCCGGCGGGATTGCCAGCGGTACCGTCATTAATGAAGGCGGCTACATGGTAGTTAAAGGGGGGGCTCAGGCAATTGGCACCGTTGTGAATACCGGCGCACAGGGTGGTCCGGATTCGGAAAACAGCGACGGGATGTTTGTTTCTGGTACCGCAACAAATACAACCATCAATGAAAATGGCCGCCAGGTCGTTTTCGAGCAAGGGACCGTCGTCGCTACGACGGTGAATGCTGGCGGTGACCAGAGCGTTCATGGCAGTGCAGAAAATACCACGCTAAATGGCGGCTATCAGTACGTTCATTCCGGTGCGGCAGCAACGGATACCGTCATCAACAACGGTGGCTGGCAGGTAGTTAAGGACGGCGCTCAGGTCAGCGATACCACGGTCAATAACAGCGGCAGACTCAGCGTGGTGGCGGGTGGCAAAGCCTCAGATGTCATTATCAATGCCGGTGGCGCACTGGTGACAAATACGGCTGCGGATGTGTCCGGCACCAACCGGCTAGGCAGCTTCAGTGTTGATTCGGTTTCCGGTAACGCAAGCAATGTGGTGCTGGAAAATGGGGGGCGACTGGATGTCCTCACTGACAATGCCGCAGACACAACAATGGTCGATAAGGGCGGTGTGCTGGCGGTTAACAACGGCGGAACGGCGACAAACGTGACTATAAATGAGGGCGGTGCCCTGATTGCCGACAGCGGTTCAACGGTCAGCGGTACAAACGCGCATGGTGAATTCAGTATTGATGCTGCATCTGGCAAAGCCAGTGGGCTCTGGTTGGAAAACGGCGGTCACTTTAGCGTTAAATCCGGTGCGATAGCGGAAAATACAGCCGTTGGCAGCGGCGGCGAGCTGAGTGTGAGAAATGGCGGTGGGCTGGCCGGAACCACCAGCCTGGCTGAGCATGCAAACCTGACGATTACGGGGGATGTCATCAGTACCGGCACCATTGAAAATGCCGGTACGATAACCTTCGCGCCTGAGCAAAGCGATGCCGCCAGAACTCGCCTGTTTGCTGCTTCCTCTGATATTACCTTTACTCCCCGCAAGCTCACCACGACAAACATTGTCGGCCAGGGTGGCACCATTAACATGAGCATTAATCTGGCTAACCCAGACTTCCCGGCTGATATGCTGGTTATTGATGGTGGGCAGGCAACGGGTAAAACCTGGCTGAATTTCACCAATGCCGGTGATGCCGGGCTGGGCCTCGCCACCACGGGGAACGGCATCAAAGTAGTGGATGCGATTAACGGTGCCACGACGGATGCCGGGGCCTTTGCACTTGGCAGCAAACTGCAGGCTGGTGCGTATAACTACATCCTGAACCACGGTGCTGCGGATGAAAACTGGTATCTGACCAGCGAAGCTGGCTATCGTGCTGAAGTTGCTCTTTATGCTTCGCTGTTTGCGCAGAGCATGGACTATGACCGCGCACTGGCAGGCAGTTACAACCAGCGCAGCGCGGTCAAAGGTGACAGCGGAGTCTGGGGACGCATCCAGGGCGGTCACATGGGACATGATAATAACGGCGGAATTGCACAGGGTGCGACACCGGAAAGCAGCGGCAGCTACGGCTTCGTACAGCTGGGTGGTGACATGTTGAGTACGCCATCACTGAAAGCCGGTGTGTACGGTGCAGCAGGACATTCTTCTGTTGATGTAAAAGACGATGACCGCTCCCGCGCCGGGACTGCCCGTGACGATGTGTACAGCCTGGGCGGTTACCTGACCGCCGTGCATGCCGCCAGCGGCCTGTGGGCGGATGTGGTGGCTCAGGGCTCCCGTCATAACCTGAAAGCGACGTCTGATGCAGACAGTTTCGCTACCCACGGCTGGGGCTGGCTGGGCTCGCTGGAAACGGGCCTGTCGTTCAGTGTGACCAGTGGCCTGATACTGGAGCCGCAGCTTCAGTATGTCTGGCAGGGGCTGTCCCTGAATAACGGCTATGACAATGGCGGCTACGTGAACCTCGGTGACGGTAGCGTACAGCATATTCGTGCCGGTGTTCGCTTCGGCAGCCAGTCAGAGATGGCCTTCGGTAACGGTACTTCCACACAGGCAGGTTTTGGCGACAGCATGAAACGCAGCGTAAGCGAACTGCCGGTGAACTGGTGGGCGCGTCCGTCTGTTATTCGTACCTTCAGCTCAGATGGTGATTTGAGCATGGGAACGGCCACGGCGGGAAGCAATGTTACCTTTACCCCGTCTCAGGATGGCACAGCGGTTGATCTCCAGGCGGGTATCGATGCACTTATCCGCCAGAACGTGACGCTGGGTATTCAGGGCGGCTATACCCGTAGTGTCAGCGGTAACAGCGCTGACGGTTACAACGGGCAGGCCACGCTGAAAGTCGCCTTCTGATAGCACAGCCCCACTAAAACAGAGATAACCACTCTCATCCGGCCCCTGTTGCTTATGCAGCAGGGGCTTTTTGTTTTTAACGTTATGTAATCGACTTCACGCCAGCACACAGTCGCTGGCTTTTTATTTCGGAGAAACATCATGAACGCATTCAATAGCAATAGCGTTACGCCCTTTCAGGAACAATCGCCAGCGACAGGTATTACCGCCTCTGTTGTGCCCGATCGTCAGCGGCTCTCATTCTGGCCGACACACTTTGGTTCCATTCCGCAGTGGATAATCCTGAAGCCCCGCATTTTCGCCTGGATGGACCGCTTCTGTGATGAGTACAGCGGTGGTATCTGGTCCTTTTACACGCTCAGCAATGGCGGCGCGTTTATGGCTCCTGATGCTGACAGTGACGATAAATGGCATCTTTTCAACAGCATGAACGGTAATGGTGCGCAAATGAGCGCAGAAGCCGCAGGTATTGCTATCTGCCTGATTGAATACAGCCATCACGCCTGTCGTACAGAATGTGACGCAATGACCGCACACTATTATCGCCTGCGGGACTATGCCCTGCAGCATCCCGAAGCTCACGCCATTCTGCGTATCATCGACTGAAAGGAGGAACAACGGATGAAACAGCTTTCCTTTTTACCCGGCGAGATGACGCCACAGGACCGGCGTCTCATTCAGCGGGCGCTCAGGGCTCTGGAGCGGCACCTGCATGAGCCTGGGGTAGCCTTCACCTCCACTCATGCCGTTCGGGAGTGGTTGCGACTGCATATGGCCGCACTTGAGCGGGAAGAGTTCCGGGTGCTGTATCTGGATAATCAGAACCAGCTTATCGCTCATGAGACGCTCTTTAGTGGCACGATTAACCGCACCGAGGTTCATCCCCGGGAAGTGGTCAAACGCGCCCTGTACTTCAATGCGGCAGCAGTGATACTGGCGCATAACCACCCTTCCGGCGACACCACTCCCAGCCAGGCAGATAAGACCATAACGCAGCGTCTGGTGCAGGCGCTTCAGTTCGTTGATATCCGTGTGCCTGACCATCTCATCGTCGGTGGCACGCAGATATTGTCGTTCGCTGAACACGGTCTGCTTTGAGGTATTACATGAAAATTATCAGTAAACGCCGGGCGATGACGATTTACCGTCAGCATCCGGCCTCCCGCATTTTTCGATACTGCACCGGCAGATACCAGTGGCACGGCAGTGTCTGTCATTACACCGGTAAGGTAGTTCCTGACATTCCCGGCGTGCTGGCGGTATACGCCGAACGCCGCCAGGACCGCAACGGGCCTTATGCCTGCCTGATGAGTATCACCCTGAACTGACAATAGTGGAGAACTGTAATGAGTAACATCACCTGGGGCCTGCAGCGGAATATCACTCCACGCCTGGGAGCCCGTCTGGTGCAGGAGGGGAACCGGCTGCATTATCTGGCTGACCGGGCCAGTATCACCGGTAAGTTCAGCAAAGCAGAATGTCTTAAGCTGGATGTGGCATTTCCGCATTTTATCAGCCAGATGGAATCGATGCTGACCACTGGTGAAATGAATCCCCGCCATGCCCGCTGTGTCACCCTGTACCACACCGGTTTCACCTGCGAAGCCGATACCCTGGGTAGTTGCGGCTACGTATACATCGCCATTTATCCCACACAACGCTAACAAATTTCACGAGAGCAAACATGAAAAAACTACCTGCTACAATTTCGCGGGCGGCGAAGCCCTGTCTGTCGCCCGTTGCAGTCTGGCAAATGTTACTTACTCGTCTGCTTGAGCAGCACTATGGCCTAATGCTAAGCGACACACCTTTTAGCGATGAAACCGTTATAAAGGAGCATATCGATGCCGGTATCACTCTGGCTAATGCCGTTAACTTTCTGGTAGAGAAATATGAGTTAGTTCGTATCGATCGCAATGGATTTACCTCTCAGATACAAGCACCATATTTGACTACGACAGACATTCTTCAAGCTAGGAAAGCGTGCGGGCTGATGAGCCGGTGTTCTTACAGGGAGGTAAGTAATATTGTTCTTAGCCGATCACGGCTGTGAGGGGATGGAGATCTGTGAAGGTTTCCACGATACGTGAAGAATTTGATGAGATTAACGACTCGATGAAAGTCTCATCGAGTCGCATGAAAAACAAGGTGGGGGCACAAAAGGGGGCATTTATAAGATGAAACAAGAAAATATATATATTTATCAAAGAGAATATGCGATGTGTTATGTTCCTATTATCTCTAAGAAAATCAATCAATTAGACTAAAAAAATCAAACGAGATTGCGCCTTCTATTTTAACGCGCTGTTAGCACTGATAAACGCCTCTGCATTGTACCGGCTCAAGTATTGTACAGCGTACTGACGGGTGGTTTTACCAGGCTCAAGCCCAAACAGCACAAAAATTGTGCCATTCCTTGAAGTTGAAAGAGTTGCCTGACTCTCTAAACACATCACCTGAACCCTTAGCGATACGTTCTGCGCTTCGTCCGGCACTTAATAATGCTACACGTCGAAATGACGTTACAGAGAATAAACAGGCGTAATGTTGGGAAGGCTAACCGGATCGGGAAAGACTCCGGTTCTGCCACAGTTTCGACCACCGGAATATAAAGATCACCTGATAAGAGAACGTGTTAAGGCTTTATCATCCCATACGGAGGGGCTACACCCTGCGGAAGCGCTACGCGCCGTCTTTTCTTATGTGCCCAACACAGCACGTAATGGTCATCTATTATCCGTATCTTTGTAACTTTATTTGTAATGTGGCTTTGTTATACGTTGTAACCATCTGATTTCAGATGGTTTATGCGAGGTTATACTATGTCAAAAGCCACCAGAAGCGCCGCGACAAAGCGCAACAATCGCAAGATTCACGCCCGTAAGTTTCTATCCACGGCAGAGGGTACAGCCTGGCTTGCGAAGAAGGAGGAAAGGGGTAGAGATTAAGTTAGCCAGGGCTGCTAATACGATGTCCTGATCTGGTTTATCGCCCTAATTTTGTTAAATAAAATCAGAACTTTCCCGCAAGAAAACTTTCCCCTATCTGATTGCGTAGATGTACGATTAATGATCAATGCCTATATAAACTAAAGGATGATTATGGCTCTACATGGAAAGTTAATACTAAGCGGGGCTGATTACGTACCGCTTACCTTTGACGGGATCGGCGTGTTCATGGCCTTTTCTGGCAATGGTATTTATAAGAACAAGGGCGCGTGTGGGATGATAATCAATGGTGGCCCACTCCCTCCGGGAAAGTATTACATCGTAGACAGGCCAACCGGAAGCAAGTTAAACCAGGTAAGGGCATGGGGTATCGACTTAGTTAAAAGCACTTTCATGTACCACGTTGATCATTCTGAATGGTTCGCCCTGTACCGGGCTGACGGTATGATTGACGACACCACTTTTTACAAGGGTATTTCCAGAGGTAGTTTTAGACTTCATCCGGGCCAGGTTTCTGACGGTTGCATAACCCTTGCTCACCAATCCGACTTTAACAGACTGCGGGACGCTCTTTTACGAACAAAGAAAGAGAAAGTATCAGATAAAGATTTAGACTCATACGGCACGATTGAGGTAGTAGCGAATGGCTCGAACACTTGCCCGTAGGTTAGCAAAGGTTGTTTATTTCCTGCTGATCCTGCTCGGTATAGGCCGTTCTCTGGGCGATCCTTACCTATGGATTAACCATTATTTTGGCTATTGGGTGGTACATCTATTTTACGGTAACAAAGACGCAGGAGTAGAGAATATAGAAGATATATTCTTCTATATTGCATTCATTACCGAAATCACAGCGGCAATTGTAATTTATCTCGTAACGATGAAGTTAATTAGAAAAATAAGGAGCAAATAAAATGCCAATCCCTCCGTATATGTGGCTTAAAGACGATGGCGGCGCAGACATTAAAGGATCTGTAGATGTTCAGGATCGTGACGGTAGTATTGAAATTATCGGACTGAGCCACGGTATTAATTTACCTGTAGACAATGCGAACGGTAAGATCACTGGCACACGTCAGCATTCATCAATGATGATTGAAAAAGAAGTTGATAGCTCTACACCGTATCTTTATAAGGCCGCCGCAACGGGTCAGACGCTGAAAAGTGCAGAAATTCGTTTCTATCATATCAACGATGCAGGGCAAGAGGTGGCTTATTACTCTGTACTGATGGAAAACGTGAAGATCACAGGCGTTAACTGTGGTGTACCTAATTGCAAACTTGCAGCCAATGACAAAATGAATCATATGGAATCAGTGGCGATGCAGTACGAAAAGATCTCCTGGAAGATTCACGACGGGAATATTCAGTTTACTGATGCCTGGAACGAACGCCCATCCGCATAAAGAAAGGGGCATTGCGCCCCCTCTTATCACTCCTGTAAAGCCCGTAGCCATAACATAAGCAAATGTAGCCGGCTTCCTGTCATTACAGGGATTCGGACTGTTTTACGCTGCTTGAACCAAACCAGAGTTTGGCATAGCTTAATGTTTACAACTCATCTTTATCTCTAAAGGGGAATACTGATGCTGGAGGTATGGGGAAGAAAAACATCATCGAACGTTCAGGCTTTAATGTGGTGTATCGGTGAACTGAAGTTACCTTATCAACGGTATGATGTTGTTCATGAGTACGGGGGGACGGATACTGATGAGTTTTTCTTGTTGAACCCTAACCGAACCATACCGGTCATTCGGGATAATGGGAGTCAGCCTGTATGGGAAACCGGGGCAATCCTGAGATATCTTGCTTGCCGCTATGGGAAAGACACTTTCTGGCCAGATGACTTAATAGAAAGAACTAATATCGATCGCTGGACTGAATGGGCGAAAATCAGCGTTGCAATGAACTTTAATGAACCTGTTTTCTGACGCGCTGTTCGCACTCCGACACACTTGCGCGATTGGGCAGCCATCAAAACGGCAGTAGAGAAATTTGAAAAACGTCTGCTGATAGCTAAAACGCAACTAAAAAAATATAGCTATCTGGCTGGCGATAATTTTACGCTTGCAGATGTTCAGTTTGGACACGTCTTGTTTCGTTACTTTGACATAGATATTACCCGTATTGACCTTTCCAATCTCAAACTGTATTACGAAGGATTAAAGCAGCGTCCAGCTTTTCGCGAGCACGTAATGATTTCTTATGACGAGTTAAGGGTTTAACCCTCCTTAAATGACTTGGTATTATTGCTCTGTTCGTTCTCGCCGCTCGCCTGCTGATCGTTAAGGGAGTTCGCACCGGCGAACTTCGAGGTGCCTTTTGGAGTGAGTTTGATCTTGAAAAAGCGGTGTGGGAAATTCCTGCCGAGCGAATGAAGATGAAACAGCCTCATCTTGTACCTCTATCTACCCAAGTACTGTAAATCTTACGGCAATTAAAAAAATATCCGGGCAATATCCGCTGGTATTTCCGCGGCGGAATGATCCTCGCAAAACGCTGAGTAAAGCGAAGATTGATCAGGGAGTTAAACGGATTGCGCACCGCGTTCAATATGCAAGACGCGGATTGAATTACTTTAGAGGAGCTGCATGATCTGCAGGCTTAGGATAGCGATATGGCGACACGGACTAATGATGTATTCGTGAAGACGTTGGAGGCAGAACCGTAATTGAAAGAGATTGAGCGGGTAATGATGAGTAAAATTTTCCTGAGCATACATTTTCTGATAGTTAAGATATTTCATTATGCTTTATTCAGGTAGTTGGTATTGGCACAGTAGAGAATGGTTAAATTTGAGCGGGCGAATACATAGGCTCCGTTTCCTTGAGAATAGATATCCAGTTGTAAACCGCTACGTTCAAAAAGATAAAAATCTGGTAATACAGCCCGAAGAAATGCAATGTGTTTTGAGTCGAAAGTATCTTCAGAAATCATGGTATAACTGTTCCCGGAACGCGTGTAGTTAAAATTCATCACGCGATTTACTCGGGCAAAACTATTTCCGTCGTCTAAAAGCGTAAATGACCCTGCTATTCGTCCCTTTCCCCCATTCATGGAAAAAGCCATTACCCCGGTTAATCTTTTTTTATCCATTTGTGTATCAAACTGAGTTTCACATGAAAAATGGTCCATCTTATAATCCTCATAATATTTCAATATTAATCCACCACAAATGATCAATACAGGAACAATCAGCAGGCCTTTCAGCAGTCGTACTTCATTCATTTTCATCTTCCCGTAGCTGATTAAAAGAACGGCATTTAACTTCTGGCTGACCAATACGCTTATTACAGATAACCATCGTAACCTGCGTTTTCCCGTTAGGCATGGATAAATACACACTGCCTTTATCCGGACAGTTGATAATATGGCTTTGCGTGTATTGCAGATATCGACCTGTTGCCTTATCTGCTATGGGTTTGAAAATGTCACACCCATTACTCTGAGTGAAATGGGTGTAACGATCGAAGAAACGCTGATGAGCATTATGCCGTTGTAAGCTGAAATAGATGTATCCGATAAGAAATATTGAGAACAGTGACAGAAGTATAATGGCTGTTCTGGGTTGGATAAATGACTCAATAAAAGAGTATGTCGGTACCATGGGGTTATTATTTTTACCCTGATGAGATGACGGCAAAAAGGTGTCGGTATCAATGGTGCTGATCTGCAGAGAACTATCCAGGCAGAAGCCTTTCTTGGATACTGTTTTAACAGGATTATTAAGTTCAAGGGCTTTAAGCGCCTTGCGCAGTAGGGAAATATTTTGATACAGAGTGTTGGCGCTGACAAATGCGCCTTTTTGCCCCCAGACAAAATCGAGCATAGCCTGCTGACTGATAATTTCTGGTTGACGAATAATTAACAGCTCAAAGCATCTGCTCGCAGGCGTGTTCAGCGGGACAATATCATTAATACCAGCGGGGACAACCCGACTTAACTTTGACCCTTCAGGATCGAAAATGATACGTCCATCTATAAGATAAGCTTTGGCCATCATGTTACCTTGCTTTTTCACGCCTTAAACCGTTCTGAAAGATATTTAACTTTATCTAAAGTATATCTTAAATACGTGAGGTTCAGAAAAAACAGATAAAAAACCTGAATAAGAAAAAATCTCATGCCTCTAATGCACTGATTTTAATGTAAATTGAGCTTAAGTTGTGATTTTTGCCTTAATCACCAATACATGAGTTGGACTTGAACCTCCTCCTGCCTAGTATGGCTTACAACAAATGCCGATGAGGAAATTTTATACACAGTAAGCTAATGACCGTGACTATATTCCGCACAAGTATCCAATATTCTGAACTTGATGAGCAGCAGGAGGACGTTATTCATGAGTATTTCATTATCAGATTTCGGCGCAGAATTGCTGGATTCCAGCAATGACTCTACCTGATAAGTTAAACCTTTAAATAGGGCGGTACTGAAGAGCTTAAAAAGTGACACATATAACATCAGCGCAATGTATAAAATATACTACATTAATTTCTGTGATTATTTATTAACATATAAGAAACAAATTTTTGTCATTGTATTTTTTTTATTCTTTTTGACTAAAATCTCTTCGTTTAAAAGTGTCGATTGTTTCTATGTATTTCAATGAATTACAAAGCGCATGGAGTTTTATTTCAAAATTCAAGATAAATAAGTGTTATATCTTGATGATTTGAAATGAATGTTTTGCAAAATAAAACACCAGAAATCACGCTAATCGCAGTTATATGATTCACTTGTTAAACGGAAGGTTAATTTTATATTCTTTTGTTAACCTAAATGTAACGCTCTGCGTTCAGGGTTTGTTTGTTGTTTCATTTGAAAGTGAAATATAAGATTTGATTATTCTTAACTGGAGCAGGAGCAATCGCTCTTTAATGTTTTAAATATTATGAAGCGTGAAACCTACGGATTCATTATAAACGAAGATATTCAGTTCGACTTGGTTAATAAAAGACTGGTTCGCATCACTACAGCTCATTCTAACAAGTCAGTTGCTTGTAGTGTAGTTTTCCTTAATGCAACGTTAACCAGATTCCTTGAATATCTGTTAATGAAAAAAGTAACGGGTCATTGTAATATTCCGAAGGACTTACTTATTCGGTATGTCTGGGAAAATCATGGTATGTCCGCTTCAAGTCAGTTGTTGTGGCGTACTGTCAGAGAATTGAAAGACAAGTTTACTATGGTTGGATTGAATAGTGATTTCATTACCAGATCCGGTAATTCATGCTATTCGATAAATATCCAAAAAATTACAAGGTTGCTCTATTAAGTGGATGGAGCCTTGTATTAAAAAACGTCAATACCTCTTGGGATTATTGGCGGACTATCTGGTGTTTATTAACTTTTAAAATCAGGCATCTCTTATGAAAAAATTAGTCTTAATCACTACCCTGGGTACAGCTCTTGGTTATGCAAATATTGCTTCGGCTGCGTCAACAGGAACTATCGACTTTGAAGGTGAACTGACCGCCAGCACCTGTGACGTCATCGTCGAGGGCCAGGCGGCGGATGCGACAGTCGTCTTGCCAAAAGTAAGTATTAATCAACTTAATGCGGCTACCAAAACTGCGGGTGAAACGGGTTTTGTCATGGCGCTAAAAAACTGCACCGGTGCTCTGAAGAGCGCTTCTGCTTTCTTTGAGTCAGGGGCTTCAGTCGATACAACAACCGGTCGCCTGAAAAACCTGTCGGGTACCGCTACCAAAGTCAGCCTGGAACTGCTTGATGCCTCCAGTCCGACAATGGCGGTTATCCAGGCCGG
>NZ_RCAA01000015.1:26264-39551 GCF_003628475.1 Enterobacter sp. R1(2018)
CTTATTCTATTCAGTATCAGTAAAACAGGGCTGGGGAGGGAGACCTCTCCAGCTTTGTCGGAGTTTGCAATGAAACCATCATATTTTTTCCATCGGATGACTGTCATCTTTGCGTGCATTTTTTTGTTCAGTACCTCCGCAATGGCCAGCGCGGTCATCAGTGGCACCCGGGTTATTTATCCGTCGGACAGTAAAGAAGTCAGTGTCAAAATCACTAATAATGGTTCCTCACCGGTACTACTGCAAAGCTGGATAGATAATGGCGTTCAGGATGCGCGTCCTGCTTCAGTCCGGGTTCCATTCGTGTTAACGCCGCCGCTTAATCGTGTGGATGCAGGTAAGGGACAGACTCTCAGGATTAGCTTTACCGGCGGGGCTATGCCACTGGATAAAGAGTCCATATTCTGGCTTAACGTGCTCGAGGTTCCGGGCAAAAATATGAAAAAGGCTGTTGAAAACACCCTGCAAATGGCATTTCGCAGCCGCATAAAACTCTTTTATCGCCCTGCAGGTCTTAAAGGTAATGCCAATGAGGCTCCTAAAGAGGTGATCTGGTCAGCTCGCGGTAATACCCTGGAGGCGACAAATCCTACGCCGTATTATGCAAACTTTGTCAACCTGCAGGTTAACGGTAAACACGTTGATGGCGCGATGGTAGCACCGAAAAGCAGCCTTAAGATTAATCTTTCAGCAACTGCTGGCAATAGGATTAGCGGTGGTTACATTAATGATTACGGTGCGGTAAACGATTTCAGCGCAACTATTAAATAAATACTGCTGAGATATTTAAATATAACATCCCTTATTCAGGAATAAGTCTTGAAGGTGTTTTTTATGTTCAGATATTTACAACCGGGAATTTGTTTTAGCGTATTTTCTATGATGCTGACTATCTATATTACGGGAGTCAGAGCAGAAACTCAGGAGATCCAATTAGCAAATGAATCTGAAAGTGAAAACATGGAGTTCGATGCTTCCTTCCTGAATGTTGATAACGGCGAAGGTATTGATCTCAGCCGTTTTGCCAGTGGTTCTTCCGGAACCCCGGGGACGTATAAAACGGCTCTGTATATTAATAATGAATTCATCAGTAACAGCGATATAGAATTTCGATCGCGAGATGACAAGACGGTGTATCCCTGTCTAAGTCATGAAATTTTAAAAAACATCACTTTTAATCGCAGTAGATTACCGTCAGATTTTTTAATGCATACTGAAGCAGAGCAAAATTGTATCGACCTCAGCCGTCAATTAAGTGATGCGAAAGTAAACTACGACAGCAATGAACAACGTCTGGATATTCTCATTCCGGATATTTACATACAAAAAATAGCGCGCGGCACCGTGAACCCGGAATTATGGGACAGTGGGATACCTGCGCTGATGCTGGGTTATAACATCAACAGCTATACCAGTGAATCGCGTGGGGAAACTTACAATTCTCAGTATGCAGGGTTGAATGCCGGCCTGAACGTGGGGGCGTGGTATCTGCGCCATAACGGAACCTATACCCGCATGGGCAATGGTTCTCATGAATACAATAGCATCAATACCTACCTGCAACGTGATGTGCCGATACTGCGCGCACGTACGCTGTTAGGTCAGGCAAACACTAACGGGGAAATATTCGATACGCTGCCATTCACCGGCATACAACTGGCAACCGATGAGCGCATGCTGCCGGAGTCCTTACGCGGCTATGCTCCGGAAATTCGCGGGATAGCGCGAACCAATGCGCGGGTGATAGTCCGGCAGGGCGGACAAATCTTGTATGAAACCACGGTGACTCCGGGTGAGTTTTTGATTAATGACCTGTACCCAACCGGTTACGGTGGCGATCTGAATGTGACTGTGCATGAAAACGACGGCACTGAGCAGACGTTCAACGTACCTTATGCAGCCGTAGCGCAGCTGTTGCGTCCGGGGGCATCACGCTTTTCTGTCACCGCCGGGGAGTTGCGCAGTGATACCCTTCACGATACGCCGGCCCTCTATCAGGGTACCCTGCATTATGGGCTGACAAATGCCGTGACCTTGTATGGGGGGCTTCAGCTTAGCCAGAATTACTACGCTCTGCGGACGGGTACGGCGCTTGGCACATCCGTTGGCGCTTTTGCCCTGGATGTGACTCAGGCACGAACCCATCTCAAGGAAAAGGGAAGGAACGCCGACAATACCAGCAGCGGTCAGAGCTATCAGGTCAGTTACAGCAAACTGATTAATGAAACTAACAGTAATTTCTCTTTGGCTGCATACCGATTCTCAACTAACGGCTACATGGATTTTATGACCGCTATGCAGACTCGTGATGCAATAGCGAGCGGTATGGATGCGAGCAGCATATCCCGGGCGAAAAACCGGATGACGCTGACTGTGGGGCAGGGGTTGCCACAAAACTGGGGTCAATTATACCTGAGTGGTTCCATGCAAACGTACTGGAACAAAGCAGGGCGGGATACCCAGTATCAGCTGGGATATAACAACCGCTACGGAAGGCTTTCGTATGGTCTTATGGCCAGCCGAACATATTCAAATCTGGGGGCGACACAGACCAGTTACCTGCTGAGTTTTAGCCTGCCATTGGGTCGTGATAACCAGATTCATACACCGCATTTACGTACCGATCTGGCGTATAACAGCGACGGGCGTACCAGCCAGCAGCTTTCAGTCTCCGGTACGGCCGGTGAGGACAGCCAGTATAGCTACGGTGTATCAGCCATGAAAGCGAATCAGGGAGCGGGTAGCAGCGGATCGCTTACCGGCAACTACCGCAGCCCGGTAACGTCGATTACCGGTTCGGTGAGTGCCAGTCAGGATTACCGGAGTGCTTCTGCGGGCCTGAGTGGAGCGGTTGTCGCTCACGCCGGTGGGCTGACTTTCTCACCTTATACCGCTGACACTTTTGCACTTATCGAAGCAAAAGGGGCGGAAGGCGCCCGCGCATCTTCTTACCCTGGAGTGCGTATTGATTCCAGAGGCTATGCCATCGTGCCTTACCTGAATCCTTACCAGATGAACGATATCAGCATCGATCCTAAAGGGATGTCTGATGAGGTGGAGCTGATAAGCAGCAGTCATAAGGTTGCGCCTTATGCAGGCGCCGTGGTGAAGGTGAAATACGATACCAAACGGGGTATCCCCCTTCTCATCTATTCTACCTGGCAGGGTGAGCCAGTACCCTTCGGTGCGGATGTAAAAGACAGCAATGGAAATAGCGTCGGGGTAGTCGGTCAGGCAGGGCAAATCTACGCCCGCGTGGCTGATGAGAAAGGAAAATTACGCATAGTATGGGGAGAGGGTGAAGGTATGCAGTGTATGGTCGGATACCAGTTAATGCCGTCAGTAACGGGCAAGGAGAAGAAACAGCTCCAGCAGTTTAATTCTGAATGCTATTAATCCCGAAAGATTTACTGGCTCAAGGAAAAATTAACTACCTGTTTTGTTATAAATAAACACGTCTTTCTGAACAGGTCCGGTGGCTGAAAGCCTTAATACAGGTTAGGAAATTATTATGTTCGCAATCAAAAATATACTTTGCTTGTTATTTGCCGTCGGCACGCTGTATTCAGGGACGGCCGTGGCTGCATATACCTGCAGCAATGAAACATCACCGATGGTGGTTTCCATGCCGTTACCAAATTTAAATTTATATGCTGGTAATGATGTTGCCAGCAATTATCGCTTTATTTCAAATCAGCAATTCCTGCCTTCCAGGCCAATGGTTATTTTTTGCGAAGGAAGTGGGGAATTTAGACTCCCTACTGTCGATTATAAATATCTTACAACCCCCAAACCAGCAATGCCTTTGGATGGTTATCCTAGTACTCCGTACCAGACAGGTATGCCTGGTACGGCTGTCTGGATGTCAGACTGGAGCGGAAGACTTCCTGGCATACCACTTAGCCGACCTCAGGATTCAAATACAATGCAGCTAGAATATACAGCGCAAGGGGTCAGGATCACCCTTCAACCTATAGGATATGGTGTCACAATTCAGGTATTGAAATCTGGAGTAATAAATTACGGAAACGTATACGGCAGTCATTTCCCTACCGTTGCTGTCGATCTTAACATTCCCAACAGCGTTAATAGCGTACGGTTATTAACATTAAGCTTTAGAGGCTCGCAATCTATTTCAGCTCAGACGTGTAAAACGCCAAACCTGAAGGTTCCTATGGGGAAACATGATATCAGCAAATTTAAAGAACCTGGGAGCACAACAGGATGGGTCAATTCTTCTATTCAATTGACTGATTGCCCTGTCTTTTATGGCAGAATGTTAAGGCGCACTGACGATAATACCTATTATTCAGACGACGGTACCATGCGTATTGGTGATTATACCCAAAACCGACTGGATGCCAGAATAATACCAACTACTGAAATTATTGATTCGGCAAAGGGTATTATGGCAATAAAATCAGGCAGCGGGGCAGCTTCCGGCATTGGAATTCAACTTGGCTGGACCACAATGAACCCAATTAATTTTAATTCAGCAGCTAGCAAATGGCCTACTCCGCAGACAGGCAATAGCCTCTCATTTGCGTTCGTTGCAAGATATATTCAGACTGAAGAAAATGTTACTCCGGGTAGGGCGGATGCCACAGCTACATTTATCATTAACTATAATTAGTTTCCTGTGCTTTTTTGTAAGGTGAATGTTTTCCTGCCATCAGGAAAACATTGCATCAATGTTTAAGTGGTTGTTATGTTAAAAATTAAGCATATAGTTTATTTGTTCCTTACTATGAGCGCGCTGTACTCAGGAGCCACCTTTGCAGCATACACATGCAAACATGATACAGGTTCATCACCTATGGTGGTTTCTATGCCACTACAGGAATTGAACTTATATCAGGGGAATGAAGTCGGTATTGGTTATGGCATTTCCAATCAGAAGTTCCGTCCATCAAAACAAATGGTTATTCTTTGTGAAGGGACAGGCACTCTTAGTTCCGGTACTGTGTATAAATATTCAAATACACCTAAACCTGAAATACAGATATCTGGACAGGCACGGCCAAGATACGAAACTGGCATGCCTGGCGTTGCGGTATCAATGTCGCCCAGAAGTAATGGTAGCCTGGTACCTGTCACGAGCGGTGAGACATTCTATATGGTGGCGGAAAAAGTAAGTAATGGGTGGAAGATCACCCTCGATCCTTTAGCGTACCTGGTAAATATAAATCTCACAAAATCCGGACCGGTGGGTCAGGGTATTATTAATGGCAGAGATTTCCCTACGCTGACGGTTGATTATTCTCCTGGTGATGGGAACAGCGTGAGGCTTCTTACCTTATCCTTTACTGGAACACAGTCAATTTCCGCACAGACATGTAAAACACCCGATGTGACGGTCGTCCCTATGGGAAAGTATGATGTGAGTAAATTTAAGAATAATGGCAGCAAATCTGACTGGGTATCAATTAAGATTCCACTGACTAACTGCCCTGTTTTTTATGGCACCAATCCGGGATATTCCGGTGAAGGTAACTATACCTATTACTCAGATAATGGCGATCGAAATATTGGTGTATATAAAAACAATATGCTGGGTGTACGCATGACCCCACACACAGAAATTATTGATCCGGCCAACGGCATCATGGCAATTAAATCAGGTAGCGAGGCGGCATCAGGGGTGGGTATCCAGATTTACTTATACGGCACAGAGAATGCGTTTAATGAGCGATTGATTGTTATGCCCCTGAAACAACAAAATTTTGATGTTAATTTTTCAGCAAGGTATGTCCGGACAGGAGAAAATGTTACTCCGGGCAGAGCTGATGCCACAGCAACTATCACAATCAACTATTACTGATATTTTCTGCGTAGTGTTCGATATGAACGTCCCTCGTTGAGGAGTATGAGGGGAATTACGTTTTATTTAAAATCCTTCCGGGAGAGGTTTATGGCGTGGGGGCCGCATGCTTATGATAAGCGCAAATATGTAATAACCAATTGTAGCTATATCTTTCAGGGATATCAGTTTCTGATGAAACAAATTGGGGTAAGCACATTGCGCATTATGTCAAATCATGATGACGCAACAATTCAAGAAATTAATAACATAGAGAGCAGTAGAAGGAGCCGTGTTTCTGTATTCCTGGATGGCGATATCTGTTCTGTTTTAACTGCTTTAAAAAGAACTGCGTCACTTGTTAATAAAATGAACAAACAAAAGCGCGTTATTATCTATAGCCATCTTCCTGCCTGTTGGTTATTCAGTATGTTATCAGCGTTAGTTGCAGATAAATGTAAACTGGAGTTTATTCAATTAGCTGGTTTATCAAATTCTTGTCAGGATATTGTGCAAGGTGGTTTTCCTTTACTGACAGAGCTCGCCAGGGCGGAAAATAAAATAACCAATTATAGTTTCAAAGGACTGACGCCCCGGGAACTGGATGTCGTGCTTAGTTTTTACCGCGGAGTCTCCCCAAAGGAACAGTCGGAGATGTTTAATTTAGCGCTAAAAACTATTTATAATCACCGAAATACGGGCTTATTAAAATTACAGTTTATTCATCCGTGGATTAAAGATTTAGCGACAATACGCAGGGACGGAGGAGTCCTGCAGCTTCGTTATGGGAATGACTCTCTCAATGAGATGATATTTCATCATGCAATTAAAAGAAACGAAATTTTTCCCGTCTATGAGCTTGTTACCGACAAACATAAAAAGGGCAAAGGCTTCGAGATATTTCTTCGCTGGAAAAGACAGGGGGGAATTCTGAAGCTTAATGATTTTTTAAAAGAACTACATAACACACAGATCTGGCTTCAGTTAACAGCATTTTCCATTAATGCCGCAGTGCGAGGAGTGAATACATATAAAGGAAAGTTTTATTTTGCGATCAATATCCCTCCCGCATTAGCTTCAGGGAATGCTTTACCTCGTATGGCCCAAAAAGCCGTGGAGATGCTGAGCCATCCCGATTGGGCTGAAAAAATAGTTTTTGAGTTTGCTGAAACGATTGACGTCAACAAAGATAAAACCATCCCGGAAACCTTGAAGAAAATACGCCAGACCGGCTGCAGACTTTTTCTCGATAGCTGCTTTTCAAGCGAGCCGGTTATGTTTCCGCTAAGAAAAGTGGCCTTCGACGGGCTGAAGCTGGACCACGATATCGTTGATAATTTTTTGGCTAATGACAGCGATTACAAACTGATTAAGGCCATGCAGTATTACAGTGAATTAACAGAAGGGACTTGCATTGCTGAAGGGGTGGACAGCGCAGAGAAATTTGAAAAGCTTGCCGCAATCGGGATAAACAATTTTCAGGGATGCTATCTGTCCCGAGCCGTAGTTGAACAAGAACTGGACTACATAGTTCGCTTGTTTAGTTAAAATGTTGCAGCAGGCCAGTCGTTTCGATGCGTTCGTCAGACAGCGTTTCGCAGGCGTCCAGCCGTTCAACTAAATCCAGCGTTAAACAGACTGTGGAAGAGCCGGCAGGTTATAGCTGATGTCGTTTTGTCATCATGTAAATCTCCGTGTGGGAATAATCATCATCAGGGAAGTTTCCACGCTTCAGGTGGTGACGCTAATGGGGAACAACCGGAAACAATGGAACTGGCCAACCCGAAGTCTGCCTCACCAGCGATACCATTGTGCAGAGTAAAAGTGTGTTAGCGCCTCGACAATAAAAAAGTCGCTCTGGGCGCCAATTGCCGCCGTTATCTTGCCTGCTTTTCCACTCATGGCACCAGAATTTGCTGGTGCGGCATCTGAGAACAATCGCGATATTTTGCCGCTAACAATCAGTTTATCTGGGGCTTTAACACCTGATTTAAGGCTGCGGAATGTCTCGCGATTGTATGATTAAGCACCCTGTGTTTTGCATTCTTTCTACCGGCGGCTTCCGGGGCGCGGCTTCATCTCAACTAATCTCTGCCAGCATCGCCCACGTTCTGCTGCGAAAACCAGCCACATCACAGCCGTTTTTCAAAAATAACCTAAAGACGCTTAAAAACACCGCTTAAGGTGATTAATTATTTGTTTAATAAGCATAAATATATCAATGCTTACCCGACATTCAATGTCAATTACTATCCTCTGCTACCCGATAAAAAATCTGTAAAAGTAGACAATCGTCGACTTTTCATCTTAAAGTCCTGCGGTTGGCACTAGACAAAACCAGTAACCGGTTATCAAATGGTTAAATAACAATTGCTGAATGTTAAAGAGCGGCAGCCAGCCACCTCAGCCGCCATGCATTTCGGTGCTTGCAGGCACTTCGACACACCTCCATGGAGAATTTATGCATTCCTCTGTTAATAAAAACGAAAGCCGAACTTTCTTCGGCCATCCTTATCCGCTTGGTTCGTTGTTCTTCACTGAAATGTGGGAGCGTTTCTCTTTTTACGGTATTCGTCCCTTACTGATCCTGTTTATGGCAGCGACCGTTTACGACGGCGGCATGGGGCTGGCGCGTGAAAACGCCTCGGCTATCGTCGGGATCTTTGCCGGCAGCATGTACCTGGCCGCGTTGCCAGGCGGCTGGCTGGCGGATAACTGGCTCGGCCAGCGCAGGGCCGTCTGGTACGGCTCGATTCTTATCGCACTCGGCCATCTGTCTATCGCGCTCTCCGCCTTTATGGGCGATAACCTGTTCTTTATTGGCCTGATGTTTATCGTCCTCGGCTCCGGGCTGTTCAAGACCTGCATCTCGGTCATGGTGGGAACGCTGTATAAAAAAGGCGATGCGCGTCGCGACGGCGGCTTCTCGCTGTTTTATATGGGTATTAACATGGGCTCGTTTATCGCGCCGCTGATCTCCGGCTGGCTGATAAAAACCCATGGCTGGCACTGGGGCTTTGGCATCGGCGGGATCGGGATGCTGGTCGCGCTGGTTATCTTCCGTCTGTTTGCGGTCCCGGCGATGAAACGCTACGACAGTGAAGTCGGGCTGGATTCAACCTGGAACAGCCCGGTGGCGAAGAAAAACGGCGTTGGCGCATGGCTGCTGGTACTGGCGGCTGGCGTGGCTATCGTCGTGACGCTGATAGCGCAGGGCGTCATCGTCATTAATCCTGTCGCCGTCGCCAGCGTGCTGGTGTACGTGATTGCCGCCTCGGTGGCCCTCTACTTTATCTACCTGTTTGTGTTTGCCGGCCTGAACCGTAAAGAGCGCGCCAGGCTGCTGGTCTGCTTTATCCTGCTGGTGTCCGCCGCTTTCTTCTGGTCTGCATTTGAGCAGAAGCCGACCTCGTTTAACCTGTTTGCGAACGACTATACCGACCGCATGATTGGCGATTTTGAAATCCCTGCCGTGTGGTTCCAGTCCATCAACGCGCTGTTCATTATTCTGCTGGCGCCGGTATTCAGCTGGGCATGGCCGATGCTGGCGCGTAAAGGCATGCGTCCGGGCAGCATCACTAAGTTCGTCATCGGCATTCTGTGCGCCGCCGCGGGCTTTGGGCTGATGATGCTGGCGGCGCAGAACGTGCTGAGCAGCGGTGGGGCAGGCGTATCTCCGTTGTGGCTGGTGGGCAGCATCCTGATGCTGACGCTCGGCGAACTGTGCCTGAGCCCTATTGGCCTTGCGACCATGACGCTGCTGGCGCCGGAAAGAATGCGCGGCCAGATGATGGGACTGTGGTTCTGCGCAAGCGCGCTGGGTAACCTGGCGGCAGGCCTGATTGGCGGTCACGTGAAGGCCGATCAGCTGGATATGCTGCCGGATCTCTTCGCACGCTGTTCTGTTGCGCTGCTGATCTGCGCCGCGGTGCTGATAGTTCTTATCGTTCCGGTGCGTCGTATGCTGGAGAACGCCCAGTCCAGGACCGAGCAAAAGCCGGTGACCAGCGCCTGAGCCGTCAGCGGGAAATAATCACCGGGTAACAACAGGGCCGATCGCAAGATCGGCTTTTTTGTGTCATGGAATAACCTCCGGCATTACAGGTATAATCCTTCACATTATGCAACGCGTTCAGAGACGAAAATGACGAAACTTACCCTACAAGAGCAGATGCTCAAAGCTGGATTAGTGACCAGCAAAAAAATGGCTAAGGTCCAGAGAACGGCTAAAAAATCAAGGGTTCAGGCTCGCGAGGCCAGAGAGGCTGTGGAAGAAAATAAAAAAGCGCAGCTTGAGCGTGATAAGCAGCTGAGCGAACAGCAAAAGCAGGCTGCGCTATCGAAAGAATATAAAGCGCAGGTAAAGCAGCTTATTGAAATGAACAGAATCGACGTTGCAAAAGGCGATATCGGTTTTAACTTCACCGATAATAATTTAATTAAAAAAATATTCGTGGATAAGCTTACCCAGGCTCAGCTGATTAGCGGCCGCCTCGCCATTGCCCGTCTGGTGGTCGATAACGGCGGCGAGAGTCAGTATGCAATCATTCCGGCAAGCGTCGCCGATAAAATTGCGCAGCGGGATGCGGACAGTATTGTCTTAAACAGTGCGCTCAGCCAGGAAGAGCAGGATGAAGACGATCCGTACGCCGATTTCAAAGTGCCCGACGATTTGATGTGGTAAGCAGGCACTTTCCCTTTCAGAACGGGCTCGTATTACGGGCTCTGATCCACTCTCCGCTGATGGGATGAACAAAATCCAGCTCGCTGGCGTGCAGCATCAGCCGCGGCGTCCGCTCCGTGCCCGGCAGCAGGCGACCGCCATACAGATCGCAGCCAAAAATCGGGTGGCCCAGCTGCTGGCAGTGGATGCGGAGTTGATGAGTGCGCCCGGTTTCCGGGGTGAGCTGTACCCGCGTCAGCGGCAGTAACGTCCCGTCCTCCAGCCGATGATAAAAGCGCTCAACGACCCGGTAGTGGGAGCGAGCGGGCTTGCCGTGGATGGCGCAAATTGACATCAGCGGGAACAGCGCCGGATCTTTGGCTATCGCTGCGTCTATCGTCCCTGCGTTATTTTCCAGATGTCCGCAGAGCAGGGCGCTGTACACTTTGGTCACCGTGCGCTGGCTGAACTGCTGGCAGAGGGCGGCATTGATGGTCTTATTACGGGCAATCACCATCAGTCCGGAGGTGCCGAAATCCAGGCGATGAACCAGGGTGCAGCCGGGGAACAGCTGTACCAGCCGATGGTGCACCGAATCGAGATTTTGCGGATTTTTACCCGAAAGACTGAGCAGCCCGGCGGGTTTATTAATCAGCACCAGGTGCTCGTCCTGATAGAGCGTTTCTATCCTGTCATGGCACGGCGGGGCAATAAAAGTATCGAAAATCGTAGACATCAGGCTGCCGGATGAAGAGTGGAAGCGGATAATAACCAATTTTCGGCGAGCGGGCGTTATTTTCTTCAGCGTTCGGGTGCTAAATACAATAAAGTGCGCCGCCCGCTAATTTATCTGGGCTATTTATTCCAAACAAATAAGTTAGCCCAGGCAGGCGATATACTTTTCACCTGAACGCCGCACGATGTTATCGGCATTTTCCTTAATATCCTTTCCTTCAAAGGCGCCGTAGAGTTTCTTAAATTTCACAGCGCTCAGGCGGCGGGTAATATCGCTGACCGTCGCTGCCGATAGCGGCAGCATATTGGGATAGCTCCACATAAAGGAGACGCCATCCGCCCCCGGCGTGACCTGCACGATGTCGCCGGTAAGCAGCACGCCTTCATCCCGCGCCCAGTGAAGAACGCTGCCGCCGGCGAAGTGTCCGCCAAGGCGTAGTACGCTGACGTCAGCGGTCAGCTGAAGGGCATCACCTTCCCAAAGGGTAATCCATGGGCTGTCGCGCATGATCCACCGGCTGTCGCTGGCATGAAGATAAATCGGCGCGTCAAATTCGGCTGCCCATTCCTGCATTGTGGTGTAGTAATGAGGATGCGATATCGCGATCGCCTTAAGACCGCCAAGTGATGAAATCAGCGTTTTTGTGGCGTCGTCGAGGGTGGCAATGCAGTCCCACAGAATATTGCCTTCCGGCGTTCTCAGAATAAAAGCGCGCTGATTAATCGCAAAGCCAGGAACGGTCTGGATGCTGAGAAGATGAGTTTCGTGCTGCTTCCACTTATTGCTGTGCGAAGCGATAAGGGCTTCGAAATCGACCCATTTCTGTCCCGTTGCCGGCACATACTGTCGCTCATCTTCGCAGATTATGCAGTGTTGCGGATGGGAAACGCCGCTCTCATAGGATGTGCCGCAGGCTTTGCAGATAGCGATCATTAAGTCGTCCTCCGTGCTCCGGTTAGGCCAGTTTTAAAGGTAGCAGTGGACAGGGCCGCTTCCATTTTATGTTTGGTGATGAGTGCTGCTGTTTTGGATAAACATACGCGTTTTTGATTAATCGGATTAGAGGGCATAATCCCGTTGGCGCCCTGGATTCACTCTCGCTGGAGATAGCAATGCGTAGATTATTAGCACCACTGATGACACTTTTACTTGTCGGCTGCGCCATCAGCTCTCCGCAAAAAGAGCAATATAAAGCGGAATACAATAATCGTCAGGACATCCGTGCACAGAATGTTTACCGGTTTAAGACGCAGCCCATCAAACCCAGCGGGGAAAAATACTGGGGAGCTGGGGACTTAGCGCAGCTTTTCTATGTCAGCGACGACAAGGCTTCGGTGCTTGAGCTACGTTTCAATTATCTCGCTAAGTCATTACGGGTCGCTTCGCTTGATCCTCAAAATAACGTGTTGCGCGAGAAAACCTATAGTCTGCTTGATGAATCTGCCGCCAAACCCGCTGACCCGAATACCGGTTACGTTTATCTGACAAAAGACGGCGAGTTAATGAGGAAGGTTCGAAACTGTACGCCGGATATGAGCGTCGGGTGCCAGTGGTGGAACCATAGATTATTTATTACCCGCAGCGCGGATCTGGCGGTGCAATATGAAAAAGGAGGCGCTGGTTTAGCCTTTCTCGTTATTCCTGTGTACGGGTCCAGCGAGTATCTGGAGATTTTTCCAAAGGCGCCGGGTTCCTGAATCACCCCGCGGCCGCTCGCATTTTGTTCGATGACGGAGAGCAAACTCGCTACCCGTGACCTGCTCCCCGTTGATTAGCATCCGGGGTTATTCGCTATGCTTCCCGCTATCAGAAGGTCGACAAGCCCTCCTGTCATGCCGTTCAGACAATTTATTTGATGGAGTCTGTTAAACAAACGACATTTATTCTCATCCGGTAATGCGTAAAGTAGGGATAACCCAAAGCAGGAAAGGGCTTGCTGCGCTGTGAACCATGCCGCCTGCCGCTCCTTTCCCTGAAATCAGGATAAACTCGCCATGAAAAAGATCGGATTTTTGTCATTTGGTCACTGGACGCCGTCGCCCCAGTCCGCAACCCGTTCGGCCGCCGACGCGCTGCTGCAGTCCATCG
>NZ_RCAA01000015.1:39578-60117 GCF_003628475.1 Enterobacter sp. R1(2018)
ACTTTGCCCGCCAGCTCAGCTCACCTTTTCCTCTGCTGGCAGCGATAGCGGCGAAAACCACGCGTATTGAAATCGGCACCGGCGTTATCGATATGCGCTATGAAAATCCGCTATATATGGCGGAGGATGCGGGCGCGGCGGATTTAATCTCAAAAGGGCGTTTGCAGCTCGGTATCAGCCGCGGCTCTCCGGAGCAGGTGATTGATGGCTGGCGTCATTTTGGTTACGTCCCGCAGGAAGGGGAAAACGAGTCTGATATGGCGCGCCGCCACACCGAGGTGCTGCTGGACGTGCTGCGTGGCGAAGGCTTTGCGAAACCTAATCCACAACCCATGTTCCCAAATCCGCCGGGCCTGTTACGCCTTGAGCCTCATTCCGCAGGCTTACGCGATCGTATCTGGTGGGGAGCCGGTTCGAACGCCACGGCGGTATGGGCCGCAAAACTGGGCATGAACCTGCAAAGCTCCACGCTGAAAGACGATGAAACAGGCGAACCTTTCCATATTCAGCAGGCAAAACAGATCCGCGCGTACCGGCAGGCCTGGGCGGATGCGGGACATACGCGTACACCGCGCGTCTCGGTCAGCCGCAGCATTTTTGCTCTGATGGATGAGCGCGACCGGATGTATTTCGGAGCAAGTCGCGACGACAGCGATAAGGTCGGTTTCCTTGATGAGAAAACGCGCGCGATTTTCGGGCGCAGCTATGCCGCAGAGCCTGACAGGCTGATCGAACAGCTCAAAGAGGACGAAGCGATCGCCGAAGCTGATACTTTATTACTGACCGTGCCGAACCAGCTGGGCGTGGATTACAACGCGCACGTTATCGAGTCCATTTTGAAACACGTTGCTCCGGCCATGGGCTGGCGCGATGCCTAAGCTTGAAATGAAAAACGCCCCGCGTGTTTTAAAGGAAATCGCCAATGCCTGAAGAAAACGTCAGCGAGCCGCAGACCTTTGCTGTGGTTGCATAAGAGCGAATTTACCCAGCCAGCCGGTAAGCCCGGCGTTTTATAACCTGCGCTCAGCCATGCAATAAAGACGCTGGAAGAGCGCTTAAACATACGGTTTTTGATTCGCACCACCTGAAGCCCCGGCACGCTGGCATTGGGCGGCATCTCTCCTCTGAAATACCGGGCATTTCAATCCCGTTGCTCTGCTTTACTGTTTGCATGACGTTTGTTGTCCAGCAAAGGCATCACGCAGAGTGATTTATGCGATTAGAGGGCGTCATTCACCGGGCTTTATTAGATCTGCCGGTGTCCGACGGGCAGCCAGGTATCAGAGGCGGACGTTATGAACATTATCTTTTGCTTATTAAAAGGGCGCTGGTCAGCGTATTTTCGAGCATCTGCGTCGTTATTCGAACGCTTCTCTTCGCATCAAATATGATCGGCGATTTTAGCGGATACAAAATACTCAACGTCCAGGCCAAGGGATGTGGTTTGCTGGTAGCGGTTGAAGGAGATTAAATTTAAGAAATTGTATTCTGGCGCCGAAAAGCGCCCGGTGGAATTCCCACGTATTTACTGAATGCCACGTTGAATGCGCTTGCTGATTGATAACCTATCTGGAATGCAATCTGTTCGATTTTATCATGGCTACTTATCAGCGCTTTTTTCGCTAACGACATTCGCCAGAAGTGGAGATATTGCAGGGGAGACATACCGACTGTCTCATTGAATACAGCAAAAAAAGATGAACGAGACATGGCGCAGTGGCGGGCGAGCTGGGCTATTTTCCAGTCAAAATCCGGTTTTTCATGAATAAGATGCAGCGCTAGTGCTATTTTTTCGTGTTGCAGCCCTTGTAGGATGCCCGCCTTTTTTGACAAATCATCATTACTACGTAACGACTCCACCAGCAACAGTTGTAAAAGACGCATTAATACCCCTTCTCGCCCTGGCCGCTTGCTTCGACTTTCATCTAACAGGAGTTCAAGCAGCATGACGAAACGACGTTGCCCTTTAATCAGTATCTCGTTTGGTAGTAAAGAGACGATCAGTTGTTTTTCCGGCGTATCGAATTCACAGTGACCAACATTCATGAGAAGGTCAGCCGGCCCAATTGTTGAGCCAATTCTCACGTGCCCTTCGTTGATAACTGTCGGCATAGTGATTTCAGCTGGAATGGACGCTCCCGTATTGGTGTTATCAAAAGAGTATGCTGCGGGTATCAAAAGGAAGTCTCCAGCAACGAGTAATTTAGGGCCCTGGCCGTTAATAGTAATCAGGCATTCACCTTCTAATACCGCGCAGTAAAAAGCCTCGCCTCCAGACTCCCGAACAATACGCCACTGCCCGGCACCTTCAACGAGTTTTGAATGAGAGGGTTTGGGGTTAAGTAAGGCAACGATATCGGTCAACGGATCTGACATTGGACGATCTCTAAATTTATCCGGATTTTTGATTATATATTGTCCTGATAGTGGCGGCTATCATCACGGCTCTTGTCCACAGAGAGGATGAAATATGTCTACTGTACTTATTACCGGCTGCTCTTCAGGTTTTGGACTTGCCACAGCAAAACTTTTTTTGCAAAAGGGCTGGGATGTGATCGCAACGATGAGAACGCCCGATCCGACACTTTTACCTGACAGCAGTAAGCTGATGATTTTGCCGCTGGATATTACTTCTGCTGAGAGTATCGATAATGTGGTGAAAAAGGCCGGGGCAATTGATGTACTGGTGAACAATGCTGGTTTTGGCGCACCTGTACCGGTCGAACTCACGCCTTTCGCAACAGCGCAGCAATTAATGAACACCAATGTCTTAGGAACGTTGTCGTTAACTCAGGCGTTTCTGCCTCTGATGAGAGAGAAAAAATCGGGGGCGATCATAAATGTCTCTTCATCAGTGACAACCAGAGCGCTGCCGTTAATTGGGCTCTATCGCGCAAGCAAAGCGGCTGTGAATGCATGGAGCGAGTCATTAGCCATCGAAGCCAGGCCTTTTGGTATTCGCGTCCATGTCATCTTACCGGGGCGATCGCCTGAAACGAAGTTTGGAGAGAATGCACGGGCGCATTTGCGGGGGGATGACGATCCCGTATATGGGAAAATGGTGAATGAGTTTGTCCAGATGGTTAGCGAAACCCATTCGCCTGTGACTCACGCGGATGATGTCGCAAATGCCATTTTAGCGGTTGCTAACAATCAAAATGCGCCGATATATACCGCAGCGGGTGAAGATGCCAACAATTGGCTGACCGAGGCGCAGCGACGCTCCCCCTTCTCATATTAATTACACCGAACCGTCATGAGTGGAAAAAACCAAAGAGAGGATATCGCCCTCTCTTTTCACTGCCACGTGCGGTGAGATCGCTAACGTCCGGTCCTTGCTTATAGCCGAGGGTCAAATTTAATAGCGTCTATGCGGGGTTCGGATATCTCAAACTACAGCGGGTATTCATTTTAAGCCCACAATTCTGAGGACCCAGGATGACCTCGTACTACCGCAGATTGTTCTCCTGCGGGAACCGGCTAACCAAATCAGCAAGCTGAACATTATTCAGGCCAGATAACGGGAAGTTGATATTGCCTTTGAGCCGTGACGCCGGCAGGTGCGTCACGATCGCACCTTCTTCGTGCTTATTTTTATTGCTGCTTACCGGGTTCGCTATAGTTAAGTTTTTCAGTACAGATAATTTCACTTTTTTTTATTGCCGGTCTTTTTGCCGTGCACGTATTTTTGTTTTTCGCCCCGGGTGGCTGGGGCGAAGATTTTTATTCTTATCACAAGGGAAGATGGCCATGATTTTTTATCATTATCCCGTTCGTGCAGGCCTACGTATTGTTATCCAGATTTTGCTGCGCGGCGGCATCCATCGCCGCTCTTTCTTCCTTCAGCTCGGCCAGGGTCATAGGTTTGCCGATTAAATAGCCCTGGGTTTCATCGCAGTCCAGCATCTTTAATTTCTGCAGCTGGCCCTGCGTTTCCACGCCTTCGGCGGTAATGCTTAGCGAGAAGGCTTTCCCCAGCCCGATAATATTTTCCACAATGGTATTGGCGCTTTCGCTTTCCGGCATGGCGGAGATAAAGGATTTATCAAGCTTAATGCCGTCGAACGGGAAATTACGCAGGTAGCTCAGCGAAGAGTAGCCCGTGCCGAAGTCATCCATCAGCAGGCGTACGCCGATATTTTTCAGCGCGTGCATCAGCTCCAGGCTGTTTTCCGGGTTCCAGAGCGTGGCGTTTTCGGTCACCTCAATTTCCAGGCGGCCAGGATCGAGCTGGGATTCCCGCAGCGCTTCGCTCACGCGATCGACTATTCCCCAGGTCTGAAACTCCAGCGCAGAAATATTGACCGAAACCGCCAGCCCATCAAGGGACTGCTGGGCGTCGCGGCAGGCGGTTTTCAGCACCCATTCGCTAAGCGGCGCGATAAGCCCGGTTTCTTCCGCCAGCGAAATAAACTGGTCCGGCATTAATAGCCCAAGCTGCGGATGCTGCCAGCGAATCAGCGCTTCTACCGCAACAATCTGCGAATTATTCAGGTTGTAGCGCGGCTGGTAAACCAGGCAGAACTGCTGCAGCCTGAGGGCTTCGCGCAGGCTGTTCTCCATTTCACGGCGCTGCACCATCTGCTGGGCCATCTCTGGCGTATAGAACTGCCATCGGTTACGCCCGGAGTTTTTCGCCTTATAAAGCGCAATATCGGAATAGCGCAGCAGATCGCCTGCCTCCACGGCGTCGTGCGGCGCCAGGGCAATGCCCAGGCTGGCGCCGATAAAGATCTCATTGCCGTTAATCATGAACGGCCGCACCAGCTCGCTGATAATTCTTTTGCACAGGATTTCAAGGTATTTGTGTTCGGCGATATCCGAGATGATCAGGATAAATTCGTCGCCTCCCTGGCGTGCCACCAGATCGTTATCCCGAATGCAGTTACGCAGCCGGGTTGACACTTCGTGCAGCACCTTGTCCCCCGCGCCGTGACCAAAGAGATCGTTGACCGGCTTAAACTTATCCAGATCGAGGCTTATCATCGCCAGCGGATGCTCAAGCGTAGGCAGCGCCCGCAGTTTGCCTTCCAGAAATTCGCGCATCCGCACCCGGTTTGGCAGGCCGGTCAGCTCATCGTGCCGGGAGAGATACTGCACGCGCTCCTGGGCTTCCACTTCCAGAGTGACGTCCGTCGCCGTGCCGCGGTAGCCCGCCACGCCTTCTGCGGTGATGACCGGTTTAATAGCGATATGACAGTAGCGCTGGTGCCCCATCGCAGAGCGGTATTTGCAGTGAAGAAGACGGCGATGGCCCGTCTGGCCCGGCAGGGTTATCCACTCCGCCAGCGGGACGTTATCGGCCTCCATCAGATCGGTAACGGGCCGGCCCAGCCATGATGAGATGCTGTGTCCGGTAATGCCGGGAAATCTGTCCGACAGCCAGGTAAAGCGCAGCGCATTATCCGTCTCCCATATCCAGTCCGTGGTGGCCTCGGCGACGTCCCGGAAACGGCGTTCGCTGGCGGTTAGCGCCTGTCGGCTCTGGGCGAGTAAATAGCTGTTTTCATCGTACATGCGGGCTTTTTTCAGCAGGTTACGGCTTTGTACCCAGGCAAGGGCGCCGCAGCCTGCCGCCAGCAGCACCAACAGCGGCAAAATATAGTGAATTAACTGGCGGCCCGGCTCTTCGCTTTTCCATTCAAGCGTGATCGTCTGGCCTTGTACGGGCAGCGTCAGCGTGCCTCGCCTGCCTTGCGCACGAGGCGCGTTTTTATCCTGCACCCGCGTTTCGTGTATGCCGTAAAACTCGCCCATCTGCGCAAGCTTTTTATCATCCAGCACATCGACAAATACCAGCATGGAAGGCGGGCCGGGAACGAGAGCGACATGCTTATCATCCCCGTTGGTGATCTTCGCCATGGCGACCAGCGCCGGATGGTTCGCCTTCAGCACCATCGTATAGGAAAGCGGCTGGGCATCGGACC
The DNA here is from genome assembly GCF_003628475.1 of Enterobacter sp. R1(2018). Taxonomy (GTDB): domain Bacteria; phylum Pseudomonadota; class Gammaproteobacteria; order Enterobacterales; family Enterobacteriaceae; genus Dryocola. The sequence continues at coordinate 45,506 of NZ_RCAA01000015.1, forward strand.
TGTTCATCGACTGCCGCAGCGTCGGCACAGGATCAACGCCGAGCCACGCGCTCAGGCTCCGGGAGGAAAGCTGGCCCCTGATAACGCTGTAACGGTTATGCTCCGTGCCGTCCAGCACGAAAACACCTTCATAGCCAAAGTCGCGGTAAAGCGAGCTGCCCATATTTTGCCGGTTATAGGCCCAGTCGGCATCGACGTTGACGTGCAGGTTGGCATAAGCTTCGCCCCACCATGCGTAATCTTTTATATGGCTGGAAAGGGTATCGACGCGGTTATGCAGGGCCTTTTGCAGCAGCATGCCGCTGCGCTCGTCGGCGTCGCGATTGAGACTGTTGGCAATGGAAAGCAGGGAGAAAATCGCCACCACAAACAACGCGGCCAGCAGCGATACCATCAGCAGCAGCGCGCGTTTGATAAAGGCGGCGGTAGTGCGGTACTCCGCGTCCGGGCTGCTGATGTCATCTTCTATCGAATAGTTTTTCATGCCTGTTTACCAGAGTATCCGTCTATGGGGCGGGCTTGCCGATCGGGTTTGTTATCGACCTGATTCGCCGGGCCTTTACTGGCGGGTGGATAAAATGAAGATAGTTGATAACGAAAAGAAAAGGGGGGGTTAGCGGCGGATTTAAGCTTTGTCTGGTTTGTGGATATGGCGGAAGTCACCGCCTTCCCGATCGATCCTGAAAGCACGCCTGAGGCCGTCTGGAAGGTATGGCCGGATTACCGGGGCGCAGCCCCTGGCCCAGGTTGGCCGACGTAGGGGAAGCTGGCCTTATGGATTCCGTTGTGAAATCAAAGTCGTTGCCCGTTTGCCGGATGACGCCGGATAGCTATTTTTAATGATATCTATCAGCGCCCGCAGGCTGGCGGGCATATGGCGATTAGCCGGGAAATAGACGCACAGGCCGGGGATCGACGGGCACCAGGACTCCAGAACCGTTACCAGCAGCCCGTCATCCAGCGCCGTCCGGGCGTGGAGCTCCGGCACGTAGGCAATGCCCAGCCCTTTCACGGCGGCATCCACCATCAGCTGTGAGCTGTTTAGCGTCAGCGTGCCGGGCACATCCACAGCGATACTCTGCCCGCGGCGGGAGAACTCCCAGCGATAACGTCTGCCGCTGGGTAAACGCTGGCGGATACACCGATGCCGCGCCAGCTCGTCCGGGACTTCAGGGGCCGGATGCTGCGCCAGATAGGCCGGCGAGGCTACCGCCAAAAAACGTACATCATCGCTAAAACGCACGGCTACCATATCGGCAGGCACATCTTCTGCCAGCCGAATGCCTGCATCAAACCCTTCAGCGACGATATCCGCCAGCCTGCCGTCCACCACCAAATCCAGTTCTACGCCGGGATAACGCGTCTGATACTCCTCAATCACCGTGTGCAGCAACAGATAAATCGCCTCTCCACCCCCGTTGATGCGCAGGGTGCCCAGCATTTGTCCTTGCGTATCCGCTACCTCTTCCAGCGCCTGCTCCAGCCCGCTCAGGTGCGGCGAAATACGTCGCAGCAGCTGTTCTCCGGCTTCGGTTAGCGCCACGCTGCGCGTTGTACGGTGCAGCAGGCGGATGCCGAGACGCTCTTCCAGCCCGCGAATGGCATGGCTTAACGTGGAGCGGGTGACGCCGGACAGATCCGCCGCACGGCGAAAACTACGCTGCTCCGCCACGGCGATAAAGGCCTTCAGATCAGACAAGGTGGGGGACTTTACTGGTGATTTCATTTCACCTCTTCATGCTATTTGTTGAGTCTTATCATGCCAGTCATAGTGCCATAACCTTTATCCGTACGTTAATTCCTTTTACGGAGAACACCATGAGCAACAAAACCTGGTTTATTACCGGCACCTCCAGCGGCCTCGGACGCCTGATGACAGAGCGACTGTTGGCGCGTGGCGACAGGGTAATTGCCACCCTGCGTAAGCCCGGCGCGCTGGACGATCTGCTGAGCCTATATGGTGGGCAGCTGCATGTCCTGCTGCTGGACGTCACGGATACCGAAGCGATACGCAGCGTTGTAAAGCAGGCGTTTGCGCACGCCGGGCGTATCGATTTGCTGGTCAGCAACGCCGGCTACGGGCTGTTCGGCGCCGCGGAAGAGGTGAGCGATGCGCAAATTACCCGCCAGATCGCCACCAATCTCACCGGCCCGGTTCAGCTGATTCGGGCGGCGTTGCCGTATCTGCGTCAGCAAGGCGGCGGTCGTATTGTTCAGGTGTCGTCGGAAGGGGGACAAATCGCCTGGCCGAATTTCAGCCTCTATCACGCCACTAAATGGGGCATCGAAGGGTTTATCGAGTCCGTTGCGCAGGAAGTGGCGCCGTTTGGCATTGATTTTCTGCTTGCCGAGCCGGGCCCGACCGACACGAATTTTGCCGCCGGGATTGATAGCGCTGAGCCGATGGCCTGCTATGACGACACGCCCGCCGGCGAGGTGCGTCGCGGCCTGGCGGACGGCAGCATCGCCATTAACGGCGATGCGGGAAAAACCGCAGACGCGATTATTGCCGCGGCGGACGCCGACAAACCCGCTTTCCGCCTGGCTTTGGGCAGCAAGGCGTATCACTCGATACATGAGGCGCTGACAACAAGGTTGCAGGGACTTGAGGAGACAAAAGCGGTGGCCTTAAGCGCGGACAAAGATGCGTAACTGACAGGGTGGGCCATGCGGCTCACCGTTATCTAAAGGAGTCCTGCTCGTGGCTTTGCAGGTAAAACTTAAGCCACGCGGATAAGATCCGTGCTCTGAAAATATATGCAAAGCGGCCGCGTCAGTAAGTAAGCAGTAAGAGTACACCACCGATAATCGCACTCTTATTTTTATCTGTGGAGTACAAGCATGGGATCCAGACATTCTCACTTTCCGGCCAGATGGGGCGTAGCCGCCGCCACAATCAGCGCCTCGCTGCTGATTTCATCCTCCACTTTTGGCGCAGAATGGGGCGCTGGCGTGGGCGCGGCAAGCACGCAAAAGCCTTATAAAGATATGTCGCGGGATACGGCGCCCGTTCCGCTTCTCTATTTTGAGAATGATTATCTGCATTTTTTCGGCACCGAGGGGAAAATAAAACTCCCTTCTTTCAGGTTCAGTGAAACCCAGCGCGTAAATTTCGGTCTTATCGGCAGATACGACGGTTCAGGCTATGAGGCTGACGATGCCAGTATCCTCGACGGCATGGCGAAGCGCAAAAGCGGATTTTGGGGCGGGGCGAAGGCGCAGTGGCAGAATAGCTGGGTCAATATCAGCGCCGACTGGACGCACGATCTCTCCGGCAATAGCAAAGGACAGCGGGTCAGCATTGGCGCGCAGCGGAGCTGGCTGCTGGGGGATTTCTCCTTAACTCCGCGAGTCGTCGCAACGTGGCATGATAAAAAATATGTCGATTACTATTACGGGGTGCGGGCGGATGAAGTCCGCGACTGGCGACAGGCCTGGCAGGGAGCGTCCTCTTTTAGCGCGGAATTTGGCTTACGAAGCGTCTACCAGTTTAGCGCTCATCACTCATTAATGCTGGATATCGAGGCTACACGGCTCTCCTCCGAAGTAAAGGAAAGTCCGTTAGTTGACCGTTCAACCGAAGACCGAATTTTCCTGGGATACCTGTATCGTTTCTGATGGGCAGAATACTTTTAATCGAAGATCACGATCGTCTGGCCAGGCTGATTTGCAAGGGGCTGGCTAACGCGGGGATCTCGGCAGATATAGTCGGCAGCAGGGAAGCTGCGTTAAGCGCGCTGAAGCTGGTTTCTTACCAGGCGCTGGTGCTTGACCGCGGTTTGCCTGACGGCGACGGACTGCTTCTGCTGCAGCAGTTAAAGCTGCGTAACCTTACGTTACCCTGCCTGATCCTCACCGCGCGCGATGCTTTGCATGATCGGATCGAGGGGCTGGAGGCGGGTGCGGATGACTATCTTGCAAAACCTTTTGCTATGGCGGAACTGGTTGCGCGCGTGCGGGCTTTGCTGCGCCGTCCGGCCCTGAGCCAGGAGCCGGAGCTTGCCTATGGCGATATCAGGCTGCTGTCCGAGGCCGGGATCGTATGCTGCGGCGACAGGCACAGCGTGCTCGCGCCGGCGGAAAGGCAGATTATGATGACGCTGTTGCATAAACAGGGCGGGATAGTTCGCCGCAGCGCGATGGAAGCAGCCGGCTGGGGGCTTAGCGAAACGGTTACGCCGAACGCCCTTGATGTGGCCCTGCATCGTTTACGCCGCAAGCTTGCGGCTATCGGTTCCGGACTGCACATCGTCAATCTGCGGGGACAGGGCTATGCGCTGCAAAAAGCCAACCGGGATGAATAGCCTGTCGGTAAGGATCCTGCTGGCTTATGTGGCGGGCACTTTGTTGAGTATCGGCCTGCTGGTGCTTTTCGGCGCGATCGTCCAGGATCGGCTGCCGGGCATGGAGCTTCCCGACCGTGCGCAGGCGCTGGTCGGGCATCTGACATTCGATACGCAGGGCAAGCCGACAGGATTAATCGACAGCAAAGAGCATCCTCTGTGGATTTACGACAGCCTGCGTCAGGAAACCGCATGGAGGCTGCTGGATGACCAAGGTAATGTCGTCCTTTCCTCGGCGGATGAGGCATTCTGGCCGGCTCGTAAAGATATTACAGAGCTGCCCTCCCGGCGTTTTGCCTTCAGCCGGGAAGGCGTGCTCTACGAGGGAGCAACCGGGAGCGTTGAAAACAATGGACGAGGGTGGTTTTTGCAGCTGGTCGTCAGCTCGCGAATCGTCGATTTTTTGCATCAGGGATTTGCGCTGCCTTTTATCCGGCTTGGCATTGTCGTTTTTAGCCTGTTGCTGCTGTTGATTTTTACCGCTTGCGCCTGGGTCAGCCTGAAATATTCGTTGCGGCCGCTGCGCGACGTTTCGCAGGCCGCCATGCAAATCTCCCCGCAGGCGCTTAGCGAACGTCTGCGCACGGAGCAGGTTCCCGCTGAACTTATCCCGCTTATCACCAGCTTCAACCAGGCGCTCGATCGGCTGGAGAACGGCTTTCGTACCCAGCAGGAGTTTCTCGCCAAAGCCGCGCACGAGTTAAAAACGCCGCTGACGCTGTTACGTACGGAAGTGGAGCTGATGGATGACAATACTGACGTTCGCGAGGCGCTGTTGGCGCAGGTCGCCCACCTTACGCGTCAGGTGCAGCAACTGCTGCTGCTGGCGGAAGCGAGCGAGCCGCTCAGCTACCAGTTCACGGACGTGGATGCGTATCAGATCGCCTGCGATACGGTGAACTACCTGCAAAAAATTGCGGATGACGCCGGCGTGAAGCTCAGGGTTAACGCCGCGGAGGCAATAAGCAAATGGCGGGCGGATCGTGGCGCGTTCTTTACCCTACTGAAAAACCTGATTGAAAATGCCGTCCAGCATTCTCCGGTGGGAGCCACGGTCAGCGTTGATATCCGCTCAGGCAGCCTGAGCGTGCGCGATCGCGGAGCGGGCGTCGCAGAAGAGCATATACCGCACCTGTTTGAGCGGTTCTGGCGCGGCGCGCATCGTCGGGACGTTGGCGCCGGGCTGGGATTGGCTATCTGTCAGGAGATTTGTTCCGCGCATGGCTGGACGTTAGCTGCCTTTAACGGCGAAGCTGGGCTGGTGGTGCGGGTGGACCGAGGCTGCCCGCAAAGAAGCGGGGAATAGCGGCGGAAGTTGACCCAGGTAAGTTTTAAATGAAGCATGGCAGGAAACGCGCCCGGCGGAGTAACGATAGATTCAGATTGGTCAGCGATAGCATTTTACATTCCTGTAATAAATGATTATGTTTCTCATTTGCATTTGAGGGCGGCATTTTTGCGGAGTGCTGTTCGGCCTGGAGTGCACTTACCGCCGCCTCATTCAGACGGGAAAGGATCAAAAAATGACTAAAAGAACAACGGCGCTGGCTGCGCTAATCGCCCTGGCGCTGGCGGGCTGTAGCGCGCATCAGGCCACGACCGCGAAACCAACGCCGGTCGCTGCGGCGGAGCAGAAGAGCCCGTTAGCGCAGCGCGAGCTGTCTGAGGGCGTATACGAAATGGCGCTCAGTCAGCAAAACGGCGCGCTTTACGTCGCCACCGCGCAGGGCTTTAAGGACGTGCAGGGCGGGGTGGTTTATAAGCTCGACCCCGTATCGCTCAAAACCCTCGGCCAGGCGCATACCGACCTGAAGAACTTTGGCGCGGTAATGGACCCGCAGGGCAAAACCCTGTATGTGACCAACTCGCTGGACGGCGGCATCAGCGCCATCAACGTGGAAGATGGCAAGGTGCTCAAGCGTCTGATGTTCAGCGAACGTAACGAGAAGGGTTTCCCGTACGGCGCGCGTGAAATCATTCTGCACGATGGCCTGCTGTATATCGGCGGCGTGGCCGATCCGGCGGTGATCTGGGTGGTGGATGCGAAAACGCTGAAGCTGAAAAATCGCATCAATAACGCGGGTAAATGGGTAACCGGCCTGCTCTATTCTGAGCAGACGCAGCGTCTCTATGCGGCCAACGGCGGCGGCGAAATCCTGGTGATCAACCCGAAAAGCAATCGTATCGAAAAACGCTGGAAGCCGCTCGGCGAGAAAGAAGCGCTGCTGCTGAACCTGGCGGAAGATCCGGCCACCGGGCGTCTGTTCGTCACCGATAACTCGAAAGCGAAAACCACGCTGGTGCTGGATATCAAAACCGGCGAAGTGCTGAAGAACCTTGAGACGGGCGATACGCTGGCGGTGAAGTTTAACCCTGTACGCAACGAGATCTATCTTACCCAGCGTGAATCCGGCAAGCTGTTGATTCTTGATGCCGGTAGCTACGCGGTGAAAAAAGAGCTGAGCCTGGCGCCGCATCCGAACAGCCTGCTGCTGTCTGCGGATGGGCAAACGCTGTACGTCACGGTGAAGCAGGGCTTTAACAAAGATCATTCAACCAAAGGTCCGGACAGCATCGTGCGGGTGCCTCTGGCGCAGCTCTCGCGGCTGTAGGTGAAGAGGGGCGAACGGGTTTTTGCCCATTCGCCCTATAGATTCAGCAGCGCGGGGATCTGGGTCAGCAAATAGAGCACCAGGCCAATAGAGCCGCCCACCAGGGTGCCGTTGATGCGGATAAACTGCAGATCCTTGCCGATGTTCAGTTCGATCTGCTGCGACATATCGCGGGCGTCCCAGCTTTTTACCGTATCGCTGATATGTCTGGTGAGAAACGCCGCAAACTCCGGGGCAACTTTCCTGGCCGCTTGCTCAAGATGTTCGTTCAGCGAGGCGCGCAGGGCGCTATCTTCTACCAGCGTTTCCCCAAACCACTGACCGGCTTCGGCAATACGCTGCCTGATGCGCGAATCTTCGCTGCCCATGTCCTCTTTCAGCCAGCGGCGTAAATCGCCCCACAGCTCGCCCAGATAGCGGTTAAACGCTTCGTCCTCTTTCAGATAGCTTTTAATGTTTTCCGCTTTTTCCGCCATCTCCGGATCGCTTTTTAGCTTATCGATAAGTTTGAAGGTGGCGCGGTCAAAGGCCAGGCGCATCTGATGGCCCTGGTCCTGGCTGATATCATCAAGCATGGAATTTACCGCGCTGGCGACCAGCTCGGCGCTGTGCTCGCCCAGCCATTCGGTGGGCAACACCTTAGATTTACGCGGATGCTCGGTTTCCAGCCAGTGCACTATCTGCCGGGCGATAAACTCCCGCGTGCTGTCTCGGTTGAGCAGCGTTAACAGCTGGGCAATCATCGAATCCAGCAGGGCCTGGTGGCGGTTATTCTTCGTCATGCTCTCCAGCAGCAGGGCGCTGGAATAGCTCAGATCGACCTTATCGATCGCTTTATGCACCGCCCGACGCAGCAGCCCCTGGATGCGCGCGTCGTCCGTCATATCCAGAAAGCCGCTCATGACCTGCAGCAGATGCTGTCCGACGCGCCGGGCGTTATCCGGCTTGCTGAACCATACGCCGATCGTCTGCGCGGGTTCGTAGCGGTGAATCAGGTTGATGAGCGACTGGGTATCAAGAAATTTTTCCTGTACGAAGTAGCCGAGGTTCTCGCCGATGCGATCTTTATTGCGCGGAATAATCGCCGTATGCCGCGCGATAAACGGGATTGGCACCCGGCGGAACAGCGCCACCACGGCGAACCAGTCGGCAAGCGCGCCCACCATCGCCGCTTCGGCAATGGCCTTCAGCCCGCTCACCCAGAAGCCGGGTGGCAAAAAAAGGGTGGTGACAAAAATTGCCGCAGCGATCAGCAGTAAGGAAAGCGCAAGGCGCTTAGTTCGTTTTAATTCAGCCATTTTTTCCATGGCTTAAGCATAGAACCGCCCTGGCGTAAGCGGTAGGAGAATTTGTTAACAGGCGCGGGATGAGGGTTGCTATCAGGCAGGTCTGGAGGCGACCTGCCTGTAAGCCGGTTTATCAGGACGCCGGAGTGACCCGCGGCGCAAAGCCGCTCAGTTCGGAAACCAGGTCGTTAACGCCGTCGCTCATGTTAACGAAGCGCGTTAACGGCGAGCGGGTAATCACCACGAAAACGCCCACGTTAGTTTGCGGCACCATCGCCATATAGGTGATAAATCCGCCGCCGCCGCCCGTTTTTTGCACGATGCCCGGTCGGCCGTTTTTCGGCGCTAAATAGACCCAGCCCAGCCCCAGGGCATCGGCCTTGCCGGGTACGTCCATACCAATTACTTTGTGCAGCTGTTTACGCTGATAAATCAGCGTCTGCATGCGATCGGCCTGGCTGTTGCGCTGGTGGAAGTCAGAGCTGAGGAACTGCTGCATCCAGCGCATCATATCGTCCGGCGTGGAGTAGACGCCGCCGCTGCCGGCCGCCGCCAGGGTGTTATCGCAAGGGCTGGCGCCTTTTTCGGCGATCATCAGGCGCTTGCACTGATCGGGGGAGGGCGTGAAGGTTGTGTCTTTCATGCCCAGCGGGCGGGCGATTTGCTCATCGAATAAGTCGGCATAGGGCTTGCCTGCCGCTCGTCCCAGCGCGTCCGCCAGCAGGTCGAAAGCAAGATTGGAATAGGAGGCGTTGGTGCCTGGCGCATACCTTAACGTCGCGCCGGCAAGCCAGCTCCAGCGTTGCTCACGCGTAGGCCAGGTAAAAACGGTGCGGTGTGCCGCGCCGCCGGGCTGTTCGCGCGGAAGGGCGCTGGTGTGCGTCGCCAGATTGACAAGCGTAATAGGCTGGCCGTTAAAAGTGGGCACGCGAGCACCCGCCGGCGCATATTTACTCAGCGGATCGTCGAGCTTCACCTTGCCCTGATCGAGCATTTTAACCAGCATTTCACTGGTCATCAGCTTGGTCAGCGAGGCGATGCGGATAACCGAATCCAGCTGCGGCCGGACATTATTGCCGGGACGGGTCTCACCGAAGCTGTGGAATACGCGTTGGTTGCCGTCAATCACCACCATGGCCATGCCGGTTGCCCCGCTGCCATAGTAAATGTGGTTGGCGTAGCGCTCGGCTATTTCAGAGGCGAAAACGGGATCGGGCGAGGTTTGGGCAAAACCAAAAACAGGGAGCGCAGCAATGGCTAGCGCGGCGATACGCGGGAGACGAATTTTCAACGCGAGTAATCCATTTAACGAAGTGGGGCGATATTCACCGTATTTATACTACGCCCGGGCGCTACGCAAATATGGAAAATGATAAATGTGAGCAAAAAAAGCGTAACGCGGCATTTCCGCGCCTTTTTCGGCTGGAAAAGCACCGCGGCCGGCGGCTGCGGTGCAGATTAGCTAGTTAGTTTTTTCGACGTCTTTTTGCATTACATCGTCTTTGGTGCCGCCTTGCTCAACCTTTTTATCGTTGCTCTTATGCTCTTTGCGCATTTCATGGCCCGACTCGCAGCCTTTTTTATCTGCATTTCCAGGGGCGCGGCAATCATCAATGATGTGGTTCGGATTATTGAGCTGTTCCTTCTCGGCCTGCAGCGTCGAGGTGCTGTTGGCCGGGTTCTGTGCCACTGCGGCGGCGCTGGCAAACAAAAAAGTACCTGAGAGCAAAGCCAGAGTAAGTTTTTTCATCTTTTAAGATTCCTGTTATGGGTAGGGGCAAGCTCTCTAAGTATGAACGTAAAAAATTCAAAGCCAGGCATTTATTGCCTGTTTTTTAATCACGATAGGCTGTATAACAATCGCCGCTGGCGCAATGAAGCGAAATACGTAAAAAAACTGACGTGTCTTATACATAGACTGAATAGAAAATGCGTATCATCACTCGGGTAAATTTTTAAGTGGCTGCAACTATCCACGCCGCCTGGCGTCCAAGTAACAGTACTCTGCTGTACCGCTAATGATTCAGTTCTTTATGCGATACATACTATTCACGCATTAAGAAGCTGATATATGCCTACTAAACCGCTGTTTTGCAAATCCTTGCTCCATCCACGCTATTGGCTGACCTGGTTTGGCCTGGCCATCCTGTGGCTCTGGGTACAGCTGCCTTATCCCGTACTCCTGAAAATGGGCCGTCTGATCGGCAAGTTTTCCATGCGTTTTTTAAAGCGCCGCGTTTCTATAGCGCGTCAGAACCTCAAGCTTTGTTTCCCCCAGTACTCCGATGCGCATATTGACGCTATCGTCAGGCAAAATTTTGCCTCCCTCGGCATGGGGCTGATTGAAACCGGCATGGCATGGTTCTGGACGGATGAACGCGTGCGTAAATGGTTTGACGTGCGCGGCCTGCACAATCTCAACGCCGCCTGCGACAAAGGGCGCGGCGTAATGGTTATCGGCGTGCATTTTATGTCGCTGGAACTGGGCGGCCGCGTGATGGGCCTTTGCCGCCCGATGATGGCCATGTACCGCCCGCACAATAATAAAGTGATGGAGTTTGTACAGACCATCGGCCGTTCGCGCTCGAATAAAGCGATGATCGACAGGCGCAATCTGAAGGGAATGGTGAAAGCGCTGAAGTCCGGCGAGGCCGTCTGGTTTGCCCCCGATCAGGATTACGGCCCGAAAGGCAGCTCGTTTGCGCCGTTCTTTGCGGTACAACAGGCCGCGACCACCAACGGCACCTACACCATTGCTCGCCTGGCGAAACCCGTTATCCTCACCACCGTGCTTATCCGCAACGCCGACGGCTCGGGCTATCAGCTGGTTATCGAGCCGGAGCTGAACGATTATCCCGTCGATGATGAACAGGCCGCCGCCGCGTATATGAACCGTAAAATCGAACGCGAAATCATGCGCGCCCCGGAGCAGTATCTGTGGCTGCATCGCCGTTTCAAAACGCGTCCTTTCGGACAGGCAAAGCTATATACCGCTTAATGCTTTCGCGGGTATGCTAATCTTCTGGTTACTTTTCTGACCAGGAGATAAGCCATGCCCGCGCAACGTGTTTTAATGGTTATTGATATGCAAAACGGGGTATTTGAAGACCCGCGTATCAACCGCGAAAGCTGCACTTCTCGCATCAATGAGCTCATCGATGCCGCCGATAAAGTCATTTTCATTCAGCACGCCGAAGAGGAGCTGAAACCCGGCAGCGCGGCGTTCGATATCCTGCCTGAACTCCATCGCCCGCCAGAAGCTTTATACGTCACCAAAATCGCCTGCGACGCCTTCTACCGCACCGAACTCGATGAACTTTTACAAGAAAACGGCATCCATGCTTTCGTGGTTTGCGGCTGCGCGACGGATTACTGCGTGGATACCACGATTAAAAACGGCGTCAGCCGCGGCTATGCCATCACCGTTGCCGCAGATGCCCACACTACCGCCGATCGCCCAGCGCTCAGCGCTGAGACGCTGATTAAGCAGCACAACGAGGTGTGGGCTAATTTGTCGATTCCGGGCAACAGCTTGCAGGTTAAACCCGCCGGGGAGATTATCGCCGGCTGGCGTTAAGTTCCGTAAGGCGTTTTCACTCCTTGATACAAGTTTGCGCAAGCGGTAATGTGCCCGGTTCGCTATAACTAACCGATATAACAACAAAAAGTCGTGCTCAGGAGTGTTGTATGTTCAAATCCTTTTTCCCGCACCCGAAAGCGTTTTTCCTTTCGGCGGCCATTTGGGGACTACTTGCAGTAATTTTCTGGCAGGCCGGCGGGGGCTTATGGCTGGAAAATGCGGTCGGCGCAAGCCAGCAGATACCCATTAACGCCAGCCGTTTCTGGACGTTAAAAGCGCTGGTCTTTTATGCCTACTATGCGCTTTGCGTGGGGCTGTTTGCGCTGTTCTGGTTTATTTACAGCCCTCACCGCTGGCAGAACTGGTCGATTCTCGGCTCGGCGCTGATTGTCTTCGTCACCTGGTTTATGGTGGAGTTGGGGGTGGCGATCAACGCCTGGTACGCGCCCTTCTTCGATTTGATTCAGACCGCCCTGAACTCACCGCACAAGGTTCCGCTGAATAAGTTTTACAGCGAAACCGGGGTATTCCTCGGCATCGCGCTAATCTATGTCACCGTCGGCGTGTTAAACAGCTTTTTCATCAGCCATTACGTGTTCCGCTGGCGTACCGCGATGAACGATTACTATATGGAGCACTGGCAGATGCTGCGCCATATCGAAGGGGCCGCGCAGCGTGTGCAGGAAGACACCATGCGTTTCGCCTCGACGCTTGAGGATATGGGCGTCAGCCTGCTGCAGTCGGTGATGACGCTTATCGCCTTCCTGCCGATCCTCGTGGCGCTTTCCCCGCACGTTAAGGAGCTGCCGATTATTGGCGAGGTGCCTTATGGCCTGGTTATCGCGGCTATCGTCTGGTCGATTATGGGGACCGGCCTGCTGGCGGCGGTAGGGATTAAACTGCCGGGCCTGCAGTTTAATAATCAGAAGGTGGAGGCGGCCTACCGTAAGGAGCTGGTTTACGGCGAAGACGATCCGTCGCGCGCCACGCCGCCGACGGTTAAGGCGCTGTTCGGTGAGGTAAGGCATAACTATTTCCGCCTCTATTTCCACTACACCTATTTCAATATCGTCCGCATCCTCTACCTGCAGGTGGATAACGTGTTCGGCCTGTTTCTGCTGTTCCCGTCCATCGCCGCCGGGGTGATAACCCTTGGCCTGATGCAGCAAATCACCAACGCGTTCGGCCAGGTTCGCGGCTCGTTCCAGTACCTGATTAGCTCCTGGACCACGCTTGTTGAGCTGATGTCTATCTATAAGCGTCTGCGCAGCTTCGAGCGCACGCTGCAGGATATTCCGGTGCCTGCGGTTGGTGAAACGATATAAAAAAAGCTGCCCCAACGGGCAGCTTTTTTTTAATGCCCCGCAGACGGGGCGCCTGGCGTGCCTGAGCGTATAAACGGCGGGCGGGCGAACCAGATAACCACCATCAGCGCCATAAACCCCCAGCCTAAAATCCAGAAGTAGTCGATGGTCGACATCATGTAGGCCTGCTGCTCGATGGTTTTGTCTATGGCCGCCATATGCTGCTGCGTGGCGCCGCCTATTTTATGCAGATAGTCCACCGCCGAAGGATTGTAGGCTGAGACGCTTTCCGTCAGGTTCGCGTGGTGGTAAACCTCGCGACGCGACCAAATCCAGGTGGTGAGCGATGAGGCAAAAGAGCCGCCCAGCACGCGGAAGAAGGTCGCAAGCCCCGACCCTTCCGCCACCTGCGGACCATTCAGGTTCGACAGTACGATAGTGGTGACCGGCATAAAGAAGAAGGCCACGCCAATGCCCATAAACAGCTGAACTTCGGCAATAGTGCGGAAATCCACCTCGGTATTAAACTGCGCGCGAATAAGGCAGGAAGCGCCCATCGTCAGAAACGACAGCGAGGCCAGGATCCGCAGGTCGAATTTACCGGCATAGCGGCCGATAACGGGCGTCATTATCAGCGGCAGCACGCCCATGGGCGCTGCGGCAAGTCCGGCCCAGATCGCCGTATAGCCCATCTGCGTTTGCAGCCACTGCGGCAGGATAATATTGATGGCAAAGAACGCGGCATAGCCCAGCGTCAGCGCCGTTGTGCCCACCGCGAAGTTGCGATCCATAAATAAACGCAGATTGACGATAGGGTGACGTTCCCCCAGCTCCCAGATAACGAACGACACCAGCGAAATAACGGAGATCGTCGACATAACGATAATTTCCGTAGAGGAGAACCAGTCAAGATCGTTGCCCTTGTCCAGCACCACCTGCAGCAGGCCGACGCCAAGCACCAGAAGCGCGATGCCGATGTAGTCGATTGGCGCGTGGGTCGTTGTCTCTTCGCGTTCGCGCAGCTGCGCCCAGACGACGAGCGCCGCGAAGATGCCGATCGGCACGTTGATATAGAAAATCCACGGCCAGGAGTAGTTATCGGTTATCCAGCCGCCGGTAATCGGCCCGACGATAGGCGCGACCACGGTCACCATCGATAGCAGCGCCAGCGCCATGCTGCGCTTGCTGGACGGGAAGATAACCAGCAGCAGCGTCTGGCACATCGGGAACATGGGGCCGGCAAAAAAGCCCTGCAGGGCGCGGAAGATAATCAGCTCCGTCATGCTGTGGGCGAAACCGCACAGGAAGGAGGTGAGGGTAAACATCGCCACCGAACCGACAAACAGCTTGAGCTGCCCAAAGCGCCGCGTAAACCAGCCGGTCAGCGGCAGGGCGATGGCGTTACACACCGCAAACGAGGTGATAACCCAGGTACCCTGATCCGCGCTGACGCCCAGGTTACCGGCGATAGTCGGCAGCGCAACGTT
>NZ_RCAA01000015.1:60150-81580 GCF_003628475.1 Enterobacter sp. R1(2018)
GAGCGTCGCAAGCCACAGGCTGGGGGGCGTAAACGCCGCCTTATCTTGCATCACGTCTCTCTTAACGGGCTTTTACGTCCGGTTTGCTGTTGTCATGAAGGATTTGCGCCACCAGCTTGTCCGCTTCGGCCATCGGGTTCTGATAGACGTCCGTCGTGAAACGCGGAGCGCTCACCGTCTGCTGCGGCAGCAGATGGCCTTCGACGTTGCGGATATCCACGCGAGCGTTCATCGACAGGCCGATGCGCAGCGGGTGCTTTTGCATATCATGCGGGTCAAGCATGATGCGTACCGGCAGGCGCTGAACGATTTTGATCCAGTTGCCGCTGGCGTTCTGCGCGGGCAGTAAAGAGAAGGCGCTGCCGGTGCCGATCCCCAGGCTTTCGATGGTGCCCTGATATTCCACATCGTCGCCGTAGAGATCCGCGCTGAGCGTCACTTTTTGTCCCAGCCGCATGGCTTTCATCTGGCTCTCTTTAAAGTTGGCGTCAACCCACACTTCATTAAGTGGCACGATAGCCAGCAGCGTGGTGCCTGAATCTACGCGCATGCCGAGCTGCACGGCACGTTTGGCGACGTAGCCGCTAACCGGAGCAACGATGGTGCTGCGCGAGTTTTCCAGATAGCGGCTGCGCAGCGTGGCGACGGCGCTTTTGATTTCTGGATGGCTGTCGATTACCGTGTCGTCCACCATCGCGGTATTGGTGCTTAACGCCTGCTGGGCCGCCGCTAAATCGCTTTGCGCGCTGGTAACCGCATCGCGGTAATGGGAAAGATCTTCCGCGGCGATAGCGCCGGTTGCGAAAATTTTCTGACGACGTGCGTAATCGCTCTGCGCCGTTTGCAGGGCGACCCGTTTGGCCTCCACCTGAGCGCGATAGTTATCGGCGGTGCTGTACAGCCCGCGTACCTGGCGAACCGTGTTGGCCAGGTTGGCCTCGGCCTGCTGCAGAGCGATTTCGGTATCGCTCGGATCGAGCAGCACCAGCGGCTGGCCTTTTTGCACATAATCGCCTTCGTCCACGGTTACCTGCGTTACCGTCCCGGCGATTTGCGGCGTCAGCGTCACCTGATTGCCGCTTACATACGCATCGTCAGTGGTTTCATAATAGCGGGCATACAGCAAATACCAGGCGAGGCACCCGGCTGCGGCAACCACCAGAATAATAAGCAAAATAATAAAGTTACGTTTGCGCTTGCTGCCGCGCTGTACTTGTTCAGCAGAGGTGGTTTCCATCTTATTGGCGACCTTTATAAAGACGTTAGCGATGAGGAGCGACAATCTCGTCCGGCAGCATTTTTGTCATCAGCTCTACCAGTAAACGGGATTCATCAGGGGTGAGTCGTGCGGTGAGATCGCCCAGGATCGAGGAGAGCGCCTCGTTTTGAAAGCGATCGCAAATGGTCAGGCCTTTGTCGGTTAGCGCCAGGATCACCTGACGTTTATCGTGGGGATTTGGGGTGCGCATAATCAGATTGCGCTTAACCATGCGATCCACCATGCGGCTCATGGCCCCGGCATCCATGACCAGATTTTTACTGATTTCCACCGGGCTGGTGAAACCTTTATAAATGCTAATCAGCACCTTGAACTGGGGCGGGGTAATGTCGGCGCCCGAAAAATAGTGGCTGATCAGCTGATCTTTAAACTGGTTTGCCAGATGGATTAGCAAACCGAGATGAAACTTGCTGTCGATAATACCCGGATTGTTGCTCATGATATTTGCCTGGTCAGTAATTACAAATGAAACTACTGACCAGGCATTTAATTGTCAACGCTCTGTCAAGAAAAGCGCACGTTTTGTCAGGCGTCAAGCCAGCGCTGCGCCTGCGCCTTCATGTCCGCTTCCAGCGTCGAGCCTTTAGTGGCGAAGACGCGCTGAACCGGGAAGCCTGATTTTTCAAGCAGGTATGCCAGCGGCGCATAGGCTGCGGGATAGCGTTTCGCCGCTTCCTTATCGATCTCGACCTGGCCAAACGGGAAGTCGAACGTGCCAAAATCATAAACCACCTGACGGCGCAGGATACGCCATACGCCATCGCGTTTTTCCAGCATGTCGTAAAAGCGGTTGTGGCAGGTTGCGCCCAGCTCCAGCTTGCTGTTCTGGCCGATAATCATGGCGTTGGTTTCGCTAATCGCCTTGTCCCGTGCGCTGTTAAAAACGACCACCGGCGTGCCGAACAGATGCTTGGTGCCGAGATCCGATCCGCCCATGCGCATCGATCCCTTAATAAACTCGCTTGCCAGTCCTTCAAACCAGGTCACTTCGATAGTGCCTTCCGGATGAAAAAGTTTGCCCAGCTCGTCCCACTGCGACAGGTCCCGATGCATCCAGCCGTTCATCAGATCGTTAATAGCGAGGCGGTTTTCAAGATAGTTTGTGTTCATGGTTGGCTCCTGTGGTCTCCTGTGAGGTAGGCCCACATTTTGTTCCCCAAATAGTGATAGCTCAAGTATATTGATATGATTGATCAATCACTATTAATGATGAGACAGGTTATGGAATTACGGCATTTGCGCTATTTTGTGGCCGTTGCCGAATGCGGCCACTTCGGCCAAGCCGCAAAGCTGCTCAACATCGTACAGCCCGCGCTGAGCATGCAGATTCGCGCGCTGGAAGAGGAGCTGGGAGGAGCGCTGTTTACCCGCACCAGCCGGAAGGTTGAGCTGACCGAGGCGGGCAGGCTGCTGCTGCCGGAGGCGAAACGCACCCTTGAGCAGGCCGGACACAGTAAAACTTTAGTACAGCGCGCCCTGCGTGGCGAGACGGGGTGCGTACGCATTGGCTTTGCCGGCAACGCAGTGCTTTCCGGCAGGCTTATGGAGCACGTGCGCGCGTTTCGCCTGCGGGCGCCCGAAGTGGAAATTCAGCTGCGGGAGCTGGCTCCAAAGGTGCTGCCAGAGGCGCTGGAGCTGGGACAAATAGATATCGCCTATTCGCCGCCCGCAGGCGAGCTTCCGCAGCGCATCGACGCTGCGAAAATAGGCGAGTGGCCGATGATGTTCGCCATCTCGGAAAGCCATCCGCTGGCCGGCAATCAAGCGGTATCCCTGGCCATGCTGGCAAAGTTTCCGCTGGTAGTGTTCGCCGAAGGCGTCGGGGATGACGCGCTCAGGCAGATGCATCGGCAATGGGATAACGAAGGCGCGGAAATGCAATATGCGAGCAGCACGCTCGGCGCCCTCGCAATAGTCGCTTCCGGTCCGGGCGTAGTATTGCTGCCGGATTCGTTTACCCACGTTGCCATTCCTCATCTGGTTTATCGTCCAATATCCGATAAAAGCTTTGTCGCAGAGCTGTTATTGTTGAGCCGCCGGGATGAAACTCAGGGGGCGGTGCTCGCTTATATTCATCTTGCTTTACAAAACCATCACAACGGAACGTTATGACTACAGCAATGCTAAATCGACAGCAGGGAATTTACGCCCTTGGCCTGGGAACGATGCTGCTTCTCGCTGGCTGTACCACCAAATCTACCGCGCCGGTTTCCGCAACCGCAAAGCCGGTCGATGTCGAAACGGTGGCGAAGCAGAAAATTCCCGCGGGCGCGCAGGACCGCAGCGGCTGGGCAAAGGATCTGGCCACGACCTTTAAGAGCCAGAATATCGCCCCAAGCGAAGAAAACATCTGTTCGGTGCTGGCGGTTGCCCAGCAGGAGTCGAATCTGGTGGCCGACCCGGCGGTGCCCGGCCTGAATAAAATCGCCTGGAAAGAGATCGACCGTCGCGCTGAAAAGCTCCATATTCCGGCGTTTCTGGTGCGTACCGCGCTGCTGATTAAATCGCCAAATGGAAAAAGCTACAGCGAACGGCTGGACAACGTCAAAACCGAAGGGCAGCTAAGCGCGATATTCGATGATTTTATCGATATGGTGCCGATGGGGCAGAAGCTGTTCGGCAATCTTAACCCGGTACACACCGGCGGCCCGATGCAGGTCAGCATCGCCTTTGCCGAACAGCACCGCGCCGGCTATCCGTGGAAGATGGAAGGCACGGTACGTCAGGAGGTCTTTACGCGTCGCGGCGGCCTGTGGTTCGGCACCTATCATCTGCTGAACTATCCGGCCAGCTACAGTCAGCCGCTTTACCGTTTTGCCGACTTCAACGCGGGCTGGTACGCGAGCCGTAACGCCGCCTTCCAGAATGCGGTAAGCAAGGCCACGGGCGTGAAGCTGGCGCTGGACGGCGATCTGATTCTCTATAACACCGACACGCCGGGCAGCACGGAGCTGGCGGTAAGAAAACTGGCGAGCAAACTGGATATGAGCGAAAGCCAGATCCACCGCGCGCTGCAAAAAGGCGACAGCCTCGACTTTGAAAAGACCGATCTTTACGAGCAGGTGTATGCTTTAGCTGATAAGAAAGCCGGGAAGAAACTGCCGCGCGAAATGCTGCCGGGCATTACGCTTGAGAGCCCGAAAATCACGCGTAATCTGACCACCGCGTGGTTTGCTAAAAGGGTGGATGAAAGGCGAGCAGCCTGCATGAAGCGCTAAAAGCAAAGCCCTCTACGGAGGGCTTGGTACTTAATAGTAGTGACGGTGGCGAAATTTCACCGCGAGGCCGATGATGCCAAGGAACAGGCAGCCCAGCAGGAAGGGCACAAGCCCGAATACGGTGCTGACGGCGAGTCCCATTTCGATGCGTGGGCGCGTCGCGTCGTTGCCCTGCGCCAGGTGTTCCAGCACGCCGGGGGCGTGAACCACCAGGTTCAGAATCTGGCTGCCGACCCAGAAGCAAAACAGGATAAACACCGCATAGGCGATATTGCTGAGCGTCGCGCCGCCTGTTTTGTTTGTGGAAACGGTAATCGTTGCGGGGACAACGTGTTTCGACAAAGTGATATCAGTCATTATGACCTCCCATAGAACCGAAACGCCAATCAGGTTTCCGCCCGATAATTGCAGCAAGTTTGGCAGGTCATAAGCTTTGTCAATATCAGATTGTTGGTAATTTCCGCGCAGGAATCCTCCTGGAGTTGCATTTTTTGCGGCAAATCACAATTTCGTAACTTAAATGAAATTTTTGTAACATTATCCCGATTGACGTCTATTAACGTGCGGCGTCCCTGAGCCGCCTGTGCGACAATGCGACAACTTTTTTATCCTGACGGACGGCAACCATGACTGCGAAAACCCTGAGCTTAAAAATGCGCCGCGACTGGCACTATTACGCCGTAGCGATCGGGCTGATTTTCATTCTTAACGGGGTGATTGGCCTGCTGGGCCTTAAAACCGAAGGCTGGCAAAGCTACGCGGTGGGGCTGGTGACCTGGGTCATATGCTTCTGGCTTGCGGGCGTGGTGATTCGCCGTCGCCCGGAACCTGAAGAACCGGGCGCGGCGCAAGAATAGCTTAAGCGGTAATCGAACTCTTCAGAGCGCTGTCCTGCTGATGGCGCTCGAGCGCCAGCTCAATCAGGCGGGTGATCAGCGTCTGATAATCCAGCCCGCTTGCCTGCCAGAGTTTTGGATACATGCTGATATTGGTAAAGCCCGGCAGCGTGTTGATTTCATTGATAATAACTTCATTATCTTCCGTCAGGAACACGTCTACGCGCGCCATGCCGCTGCACTCAAGCGTTTGGTAAGCGCGTACCGCGATGCTGCGAATTTTATCGTTAACGTCGGCGGAGAGGCTGGCCGGAACCACAACCTGCGCGCCTTTGTCGTCGATGTACTTGGTGTCGTAAGAGTAGAAATCGCTGTTCACCACCACTTCGCCGCAGGTGCTGGCCTGCGGATCGTCGTTGCCCAGCACGGCGCATTCAATTTCGCGGCCTTTGATGCCCGTTTCCACCACCACTTTGTGATCGAATTCGAAGGCGAGCGCGACGGCGGTTTCATACTGCTGCGCGTTGTTCACCTTACTTACGCCAACGGAAGAGCCCTGGTTCGCCGGCTTGATAAACAGCGGCAGGCCGAGCTCTTTTTCCACCTCGGCAAAGCTGATTTTGCTGCGGTTAGCGCGGGTCAGGGTGATAAAGGGCGCGACGTTCAGCCCGGCGTCGCGCAGCAGGCGTTTGGTCACGTCTTTGTCCATACTCACCGCCGAGCCCAGCACGCCGGAGCCAACGAACGGCAGGTTTGCCACCCGCAGCATGCCCTGAAGCGAACCATCTTCGCCAAGCGTGCCGTGCACGATAGGGAAAATCACGTCCAGCTGATCGAGCTGCCGGGCGGAGCTGGCGTCAATCAGCTGATGGCGAGTCTGGCCCGGCACCAGCGCGACATTTTTCTCGGAGCGGTTCAGCGCTATCAGCGCCGGGTTTTCTGCGTGCAGCAGATAGCCGGAAGCATCGTTGACATGCCACTGGCCCTGTTTATCAATGCCCAGCAGCACCACATCGAACTTTGATTGATCAATGGCGTCGACGATATTTTTTGCCGACTGCAGCGACACCTCGTGTTCCGCCGATTTTCCACCAAACACGATACCCACCCGCAGTTTTGCCATGCCTGAACCCATCCTTAATCATTACGAAGGCGGACAACATACCACGCTCATAACGTGGATTCATGTGCTTCGTCGCGCTTAAAAGCTCTCAACTTCTATACTGATTATTCCGTAAACAAATAAGGGCCGCGGAATGGCGAAAGGAGTGACCACAGTGATTGGCTTAGCCGTAACGGCGGTGGCGGCGTTCTGGATTTATCAGCATCTTCCCCCGCAGTACAATCCCTTTGCGCCCCTGTCCATCGACGATCCGCCGACGCTTGTCACGCGCTACAAGCTGCGCCAGATGGTAAATCAACCGCAGGCCTGCCTTGCGCTGCTGGAACAGGCGCAGGCGCGCAAGCAGCTGAGCTTTCGCAGCGTGGCGAATACGCGCGGCGACTGCCCTTTAACCGATGCGGTAAGGGTGCAGAGTTTTGGCGAAGTAAAGCTTAGCAGCAGCTTTCTGGCCAGCTGTCCGCTGGCGCTAAGCAGCACCATGTTTGTCCATCAGCGCGCGTTGCCGGAGTCGCTATCCGTCTTTGGCAGCAGATTAACCCTTGTCAATCACCTGGGCAGCTACGCCTGCCGCAATATTTATCATCGCCAGAATGCGCGTCTTAGCGAACACGCAACGGCCGACGCGCTGGACGTTAGCGGTTTTGGCTTCGCCAACGGGCAGCAAATCAGCGTATTAAAAGGCTGGAACGCTAGCGGAAAGGGCCGCGACTATCTGCATTCGGTCTTTGAAAACGGCTGTCCGTTTTTTGGCAATGCGCTCGGTCCCGAGTACAACGCGGCGCATGCTAACCATTTTCATCTGGGGATGCGCGGCTACGGCCTGTGTCGGTGAGCTGATTTTGTATGATAAACTTGTCGGCATTCCGCTTCTTTTTGTTTTACCTCTCTTAATAAGCGCACAGTTATGGAATCCTGGAAGGTCAATATTATCTCGGTGTGGTTCGGCTGCTTTTTTACCGGCCTTGCCATCAGCCAAATTCTTCCGTTTCTGCCGCTTTACGTGGAGCAGCTTGGCGTCACCTCTCATCAGGCGCTGTCGATGTGGTCCGGGCTGACTTTCAGCGTAACTTTCCTCGTTTCCGCCATCGTTTCGCCGATGTGGGGCAGCCTCGCCGACCGCAAAGGGCGCAAGCTGATGCTGCTGCGCGCGTCGCTGGGCATGGCGGTAGCGATTCTTCTGCAGGCTTTCGCCACCAGCGTCTGGCAGCTTTTTATCCTGCGCGCCGTAATGGGGCTGACGTCCGGCTATATTCCTAACGCTATGGCTCTGGTGGCCTCGCAGGTGCCGCGCGAACGCAGCGGCTGGGCGCTCAGTACGCTATCTACCGCGCAAATCAGCGGGGTTATCGTGGGGCCGCTGATGGGAGGGTATATGGCCGACCATCTCGGTCTGCGGATGGTGTTTTTCGTCACGGCGGCCCTGCTGATGGTCAGCTTTACGGTGACGCTATTGCTGATAAAAGAAGGCGTGCGTCCCCAGGTGAGCAAGGCCGGGCGGCTGTCGGGAAAGGCGGTTTTCGCCACCTTGCCTTATCCATGGCTGATGCTTAGCCTGTTTATCACTACGCTGGTCATTCAGCTTTGCAATGGTTCGATTGGTCCTATCCTTGCGCTTTTTATCAAACATCTTTCTCCGGACAGCACGAATATCGCCTTTATGAGCGGCTTTATCGCCGCCGTGCCGGGCATTTCGGCGCTGTTTTCCGCGCCCAGGCTCGGTAAGCTTGGCGACAGGATTGGCACCGCGCGCGTATTAATGGCGACGCTTATCTTCTCCGTAGCGCTGTTTTTCGCCATGTCATGGGTTACCTCGCCGATGCAGCTTGCGGTGCTGCGCTTCCTGCTCGGCTTTGCCGATGGCGCCATGCTGCCCGCGGTGCAAACCCTGCTGGTGAAATATTCCAGCGACCAGGTGACCGGACGAATATTTGGTTATAACCAGTCTTTTATGTACCTGGGCAATGTGGTTGGGCCGCTGATGGGCGCCGGCGTTTCGGCCGTGGCGGGATTCCGCTGGGTGTTTATGGCCACCGCGCTGGCGGTGCTGATTAACGTCTGGCAATTAGGGCTGGCCCTGCGCCGTAAACGACAAAAAGACGAACAGCGGAAGTTACAAAGTTAAAGGACGGCCGGCCAGGGTAATAAGACTTTTTAATACGTCTCTTTGCCGATAATAAAAAGTCATGGCCGTGCGCTTTATTATTCCGACCGCAGGAAATATGGAATAGGTAGAGCGGCGTCGGCTTTTATGCAAGGCTAATAGGCCTGCATTTTTTGCGTTCTCGCACACTATTAAACCACCATATAAAAATAATACCTTCGCCCTCTAGGAATGCGTTAAACGTAGTGCTACCGTCAGGTTTCAAATCTTCAGGGAAATGCGTTATGAAAAATCTCATTGCTGAGTTACTGGTTAAACTCGCTGAAAAGGAAGAAGAGTCAAAAGAGTTTGTGGCACAGATAGAGGCGCTGGAGATAGTCGTTACCGCCCTGCTTCGCCGTATGGAGCAGAGCGAGCAGCAGGCACTGATTACCAGCATTGAGGGGGCAATGCACGATGCCCGCCCAAAGGGGGAAGTGTCTACTCGTGATACGCTATTGCTGAAACAATATTTAGAAAAACTGCTGACCCATCCGCGTAGCTGAAACCGTCATTTTTCTGTCACGCAATATTTATATTGTTTGCTCTGTTTTAATTTAAGCCTGCAGTTATTACACGCAGAAAATAAAGTAAAGCAGAGCGCAATTACTCTAACCTTATTCCTTTTGCTGCTAAGCGAAACGGTGGCCGCTGCGGAAAATACATCTGCGCCGTTAGATTTGCGTCTCGCCGCGGGGATATCACCCAGTCCGGCGGCGCTTACCGTATTAATAGCGATCCAGGCATTACGCGTCTCGTTAATCAATAAACCCGCTAACACGATATCCCGCTAATTGGCGACGGCATGGGCGCTTTGAAATCAACGCCGCGCGTAATTACGCCCAGGCAGAGGCCGCTTCCTTCAAAGACGTCGACGTGCTGCCGTTGACGGGCCAACAGGCACATTATTCGCCGGATAAAAAATCCCACCCGTCTGATTACGTCACGGAATCCGCAGCCTCGTTAACGGCCTGGATTGCAGGGATGAAAATCTACAACGGAACCTTGTCGGCTTAATCGATCGAACGGATCTTTTCTACATCATGAGAGCGCCGGGCGCGCCAATAATGTGGTGAAGGCTACATTACCGTGAATTCTCAGCGCGGTAAGTAGCCTTTTTGACCCGCGCAGGCCAGGCTTAAAGCGCCACATAATGAGAAGGATAGTGCTATGAAAATTGCCTTAGTGATGTTGTTACTGGCAGGTGTAGCAGGCTCGGCGGCGGCGGCTGATAAAGCCATGACGCCGCAGCAGCAGCGTATGACGACCTGTAATCAGCAGGCCACGTCAAAAACCCTGAAAGGGGACGAGCGCAAGACATATATGAGCAACTGCCTGAAGAACAGTGGGTCCGCTCCCGGAGATAAACGACTCACGCCGCAGCAGCAAAAAATGAAAGCCTGTAACGCGGAGGCGGGCAGGCAAACGCTGTCCGGCGATGCGCGTAAAACATTTATGAGTAACTGCCTGAAAAAAGAGGCGGGTTAGTTCCAATGGGTGAGCCGGCACGCCGGCTCACCCGAAAAATCATACTTGCCTGCTGTATCCCCTTTCTATAATTACGGCAAATGCTCCAGAATATTCCTAATAATCATGAGTGATGAGCACGATTTCAGCAGATGGTTTTCCAGGGGATCTATGGACTGCCCGACACACCTCAATGAAGACAAGCATCACTCAGCGCGGCGATTTGCCCGACGAGTCTATCTACCCCGCGTCATCGGACTTGCGACAGGTTTTTTCTGCGTCGCTTCCGTACTGGTGATGCAGCCCCTTTCCGGCTGGTGGTGGCTGCTGCTGGTGGCCAACGGCTTTATCTGGCCGCACCTCGCCTGGCAGGTGGCGGATCGCGCAGCCGATCCCGCCCGCGCGGAAATCCGTAATCTGCTGGTGGACTCCCTGATGGGAGGCGTGTGGATTGCGGCAATGGGCTTAAACGCGCTCCCTTCCGCACTGATTGTGGCCCTGATGAGCATGAATAATATGGGCTGCGGCGGCGTGAAGCTGTTTTTAAGCGGCCTTGCGCTGCTTGTCTGCGCCTGTGCGATAACGCTTGGTCTGATACATATTCCGCTCAATCTGGAAACCATGCCTTCTCAGGTCTGGATTTGCCTGCCGTTGCTGATTATCTATCCCATTTATTACGGGCTGGTCAGCTACCGGACGGCAATAAAACTCGCCGAGCACAAGCGGCGCCTGATGCAGCTAAGCACGCGCGACGGCATGACGGGCGTGTACAACCGCCGCCACTGGGAGCATTTGCTGCATGGGGAATACGAAAACTGCCAGCGCTACCAGCGCAACGCCACGTTATTGCTGATCGATATCGATCATTTTAAGGCGATCAACGACACCTTTGGACATGACGTGGGCGACGAAGCGATCGTCGCCATCACCGAGCATTTACAGCTTACCCTGCGCATTACGGACGTGGTGGGGCGGTTCGGCGGCGATGAATTCGGCGTGATCATGTCAGGCACGCCGCAGGAAAACGCCATTCAGGCGATGATGCGCGTTCGCGAACATCTCGATACGTTCCGGCTGCCGTGCGCGCCGCAGGTCAGCCTGCAGGTTAGCGTGGGCGTGGCGGAGTTTGACCACCGGATGGCCAGCTACCGTGAGTGGCTGAAAGCCGCAGACTTAGCGCTATATAAAGCAAAAAACGCCGGCCGCGGGCGTATCGAAGCCGCAGCCTGACGGATTTTGCCTGGTAAAAGGAGAAGCCTGCAACAGCGTAGGGTGGATAGGCGCAACGCCATCCACTATTGACGGCGGGCAGCGCTGCCCACCCTGTAACTGATTATGACTTACCTAATTGTTCTGACTTCGCCATACACTTCACCATCGCTTCCATTACCGCTGCGCGAAAGCCTTTTTCTTCCAGCACTTTTACCGCTTCAATGGTGGTGCCGCCTGGCGAACACACCATGTCCTTCAGCTCGCCCGGGTGCTTACCGGTTTCGAGCACCATCTTCGCGGAGCCCATCACCGCCTGGGCCGCAAACTGATAGGCCTGCCTGCGCGGCATGCCGCCCAGCACCGCGGCGTCCGCCATCGCTTCGATAAACATAAACACATAGGCCGGGGAAGAGCCGCTGACGCCCACAACCGGATGGATCATCGCTTCGCTGACCACTTCGGCCTGCCCGAAGCTGCGGAAAATATTTAGCGCATCGGCGACATCTTCCGGGTTAACCAGCGCGTTCGGCGTAATGGATGTCATACCGGCATTCACCAGCGCGGGCGTATTAGGCATGGCGCGGATGATTTTGCGGTCGTGGCCCAGCGCCGTTGCCAGCGAATCGAGGGTAACGCCTGCGGCAATGGAGATAACCACCGTTTCTTTGTTAAGGCTGGAGTTAATTTCACCCAGCACCTTTAACATCACATTAGGCTTCACCGCGCCAAAGACGATATCAGCAACCTGCGCGACTTCCTGGGCACTTTGCGCCGGGTTGACGCCGAATTCCTGACGCAGGGCTTCCACTTTGTCCGGCGATGGGGTGTAAACCCAGATGCTGCCGGGCTGAACCTGCCCGCTGGAGATTAAGCCTCCGAGAATCGCTTTACCCATGTTGCCGCAGCCAACAAAACCTATTTTCTTGTCCATTGCGTATCTCCAGGACTGTGATGTTTGATGGACTATAGCTTAACGCGCTTTTAAGCGATTCGGCTACGCTTAAGCAAAACGGTGGGAGGAACCCATGGCAAAACGTGTACCTGATGAATATACCGGTCGAACTTATCCGGTGCAGGAAGATATGAAGTGGCAGTGCAGAGAGTGGAGTCTGGAAAAATGGGGCAGCCGCGGCCTTTTGGCGCTGGTGCTGCTTGCATTGCTGGGGGCCTTTTCAGACGGTTGGCTAAGCCAGACGACAACGAGCAACGCGGAGGGGAGCCTGAGTGTCGAGCATCAGCGAATCATGCGCGCGAAGAGCGATGAGAGCTTCACGCTACGCGTTAAATTCGCCACCGGCCAGCCTGCGGTGCTGACGCTGGGGCAGGATTTTATGGACAACTTTGTGATTCAAAGCCTCCAGCCGCAGCCCTTGCTTACCCACGCCAGCCGCCATGAAATGATCCTGACCTGGCCTGCGAATATGGGCAAGGAGCAGGCGCTTTGGCTGACGGTTCAGCCCCAGACTGCCGGGCATTTTACCTCCACCATCCGGCTTAAAGGCGCAGAACCTGTGACCTTAAGCCAGTGGGTACTCCCCTAAGGAAAAATCATGGATAACGTTCTGCGCGCGGTTGGGATGTACATTCTGCTGATGATCGTGTTGAAAATCGCCGGACGACGCACGCTGCTGGAAATGACCTCGTTTGATTTCATTTTACTGCTGATCATCAGCGAGGCGACGCAGCAGGCGCTGCTGGGGAACGATTTTTCATTTACCGGCGCCGCAATAACCATTATCACGCTGATTGCTATGGATATCGTCTTCGGAAAAATGAAGGAGCGTTTCCCGAAGATCGAGCTGTTTATCGACGGATCGCCGCTTATTCTCGTGGAATACGGCCAGCCGCTGGAGAAGCGCATGCGTAAGGCGGGAATAGACATTGATGACATTCTTTCTTCCGCGCGCATAAATCAGGGGCTGGAACGGGTGGATCAGATAAAATTTGCCATTCTGGAAAAGAACGGCAAGATCGCCATCATTCCCGCTGAAGATCAGGAGTCGTAATGCAAATTTGGGTGGATGCCGACGCGTGTCCAAAAGTGATCAAGGAAGTGCTGTTCCGCGCCGCGGAACGCGCGCAGATAATGGTTACCCTGGTCGCCAATCAGGGGCTGAAAACGCCGCCTTCACGCTTTATTCGCAGCCTGCAGGTTGCGACGGGATTCGACGTCGCCGATAACGAAATCGTACGCCGCTGTGAAAGCGGTGATCTGGTGGTTACCGCTGATATTCCGCTGGCCGCAGACGTTATTGAAAAAGGCGCGGTGGCGCTAAACCCGCGCGGCGAGCGCTATACGCCGGCGACGATTCGCGAGCGGTTAACCATGCGGGATTTTATGGATACCTTGCGGGCAAGCGGCGTGCAGACGGGCGGGCCGGACAGCCTGAATCAGCGCGACCGCCAGCAGTTTGCCAATGAGCTGGAAAAATGGCTGCTGGCAGCCGCGCGGGCTAAAAAAGCTTAAATCAGATTGTCATCGTCGTTGCCGAAGTCGTTGCTGAAATCATCGTTAGCGAAACCGTCGTAGTCGTTTGTATTGTCCTGCGGCAGGCCCGCGTCCTGGTTAAGAAACTGGCTGTCATCGGCCTGGTTATAGTCGTCAACCGCGTTGACCGGCGCGTTATTAACCGGCTGCGCAGGCTCGTTGATAATGTTCACTATCTCTTCGGGCCGGGTGTGGTGGAACATGCTGGTCAGCATATCCGCCATAATGACGCCGCCTGCTACGCCCGCGGCCGTTTGCAGCGCTCCGGCCATAAAGCCGCCGCCGCGTGGCGCGGGCGCGGCATAGCCCGGCGTTGCCTGCGGCGCGTTGTAGCTGCCCGGCGGCACGCTCTGGTACTGCTGCGCGCCGGGGATAGGATCCGCGACGCGCGATGCGCCGGAGCCGAATAGCCCGGCCAGGAATCCGCCGCTGCTTTGCTGCTGGCGGGAAGCGTGCTGCAGCTGCGCCACCTGGCCTTCCAGCCCCTGAATACGGCTGTTAAGCTGTTTCATGGCGGCTTCCTGAATCAGTATCGTCTGCGCCATGTAGTAGGCCGCTCCGGGAAGCTTCGCCAGATGCTGCTGAATGAGCTCTTCTGCGGCGATGTCGCGCGGAGAGCTGTTCTCTTCGGCCCGTTTCAGGCGTTCAAAAAGCCCGTCAATCAGACGCTGCTCTTCAGATTGCATGGTTCATACCTCTGTCATTATGAGTTCTCACTATTCAGTCTGGATCAGAATCGCAGCATGTAAAACGGCGCGAGGGTAAAGGTTTACGCAATTGTGTTACTGAATCGCAGCTTCTGTGGGGTTGTTTTTCACCAGGCCTTTCAAGTAAGGTGGCGCACACCATCGCTGGTAAATTTCCTTTACATGTTTAAGGTTTGCTATTACGTGACTTATTAGCCCTTTCACACAGCGCACGCGTTATTTGTAACGATTTATTTACACTCGCCTTCTGTACTAGCTAGCTGGTATGATAGTGGCGTTTTTTAATGGATATATTTGTGACACCCAGGCTTATTGCTGAGGACTAGCCCCTGATGACTCAACCCATATTTCTGGTCGGCGCACGCGGCTGCGGTAAAACGACGGTAGGCGTGGCATTAGCGCAGGCTCTGGAACGAGATTTTGTCGATACCGATAACTATCTGCTGACCACCACCAGGATGAGCGTAGCGGATATCGTGGCGCAGGAAGGATGGGACGGCTTTCGCGCTCGCGAAACTCAGGCGCTAAAAAGCGTGACCTCGCCGGATGTGGTCGTTGCTACCGGCGGCGGCATGGTGCTGGCCGAAGGTAATCGTCAGTTTATGCGCGAGCAGGGCGTGGTGATCTACCTGCGCGCCCCGGCCCAGATTCTGGCGGGCCGGCTGGAAGCTTTCCCCGAGGAAGGGCAGCGTCCTACCTTAACCGGCAAGCCCATCGTTGATGAAATTGTCGAGGTGCTGGCCGCCCGGGAAGCGCTGTATCGCCAGGCGGCTCATCACGTTATTGATGCCTCCCACGCGCCAGACGCCGTGGTTGATGCAATACTTGCTGCTTTGCAAATGGCCCGTGCGAGCTAATCTTTGTCTATACTTAACGCTCATCCATGACTGAAGGAAGAGCGATGGCGAGCAGACCTCCCTACCCAAGAGTTGCGCGAATAGTCGAAGTGCAAAAAGGTTCGCAAACCCAAACCGTGACCTGGTATCAACTCAGGGCCGACCATCCCCACCCGGATACGCTTATCAGCGAACACGAGTCCGAGCAGGAAGCGCTGGATGCAAAACGGCGTTATGAGGATCCGGAAAAAACCTGATCTTTACAGGCAAGACAGGCAAGGACGCCGTAAACCCGCCAAGAATTTTCTCAAATAGCCCTGCGCTTCTTCTGCTATCACATTTTTTAGCCTTTTCTTAAGTTAAAAACTCATTACGATAATGTGATGCGGTGGTGTCGTTGACGTTTCGTTAACGTATCAAGCGATGCTCCCGCGATATGCTGCTACGCTTTGTGAGCGCTTATTAAGCAACCCTGCGCCCAGCATCAACGAGTGGGAAAACCATCAGCGCGTAAAGGGCTGATATGGGATAGAGGCGGAAAAAAGATGAAACCAACATTAGCCATTCTCACCATCGGTGTCGTACCCGTCAGTGAAATTCTGCCATTGTTAACCGAGCATATTTCTGCAGATCAAATCAAGCACGTCACGCTGCTGGGCGATATGTCCCGTGAAGAGGTAATAGCGGAGTTCGGCGTTGAACAAGGCGAAGAAGAACTCATTACTTTGCTGGCTGACAGAACCCTTGTTCACGTTGCTAAGAGAAAAGTCGAGCGCGCGCTGCAAAGCGTAATCAGGCTGCTGGATAATCAGGATTACGATGTCATTTTGCTGATGAGTACGGAGCGGCTCACCGGCCTTGCCGCCCATAACGGCATACTGCTGGAGCCGGATCGCATTATTCCCCCGCTGGTCGCCTCCATTGTCGACGGACATCAGGTAGGTATTCTCCTGCCGATTCCCGAGCTGCTGAAGGCGCAGCATAAAAAGTGGCAGCAGCTGGAGCATCCGCCTTTTTACGAGCTGGCTAACCCGGTACACGGAACGGAAGACGATTTGCTTAACGCCGGGAAAAAATTACTGGCGGAGGGCGCGGATGTGCTGGTTCTGGATTGCCTTGGCTACCATCAAAAGCACCGCGATATGCTGCAAAAAGCGCTTGATGTGCCGGTTTTATTATCGAACGTGCTGGTTGCGCGTTTAGCCTCCGAACTCCTTGCCTGACGGCGGGCAACAATTTGCGTGACAGGTTCAAGCTTTGCCCCCTATATTGTTTTTTCTGAATATTTTTAAAAGGACCAGTCCATGCTTCAAAGTAATGAGTACTTCTCCGGCAAAGTGAAATCCATTGGCTTTACCAGCAGCAGCACGGGCCGGGCAAGCGTCGGGGTGATGGCGGAAGGGGAATATACTTTCGGCACCGCGCAACCTGAAGAGATGACTGTGGTAAGCGGCGCGCTGCACGTGTTGCTGCCTGGGGAAACCGAGTGGAAAACCTACGGCGCGGGCGAAGTTTTCAACGTGCCGGGCCACAGCGAATTCCATCTGCAGGTGGCGGAACCAACGTCCTATCTTTGCCGTTACCTGGCTGATAAATAATATTGCACCGGTGGATAGCGCGTACGTTTATCCACTCTACAACAGCTCTTCGCAGGGCGGGTAAGCGTAAGCGCCACCCGCCGCTTTGTTTTAACGCTGCGCTTCTCCGCCCAACGCTTCCACCAGATTCTTAATTAATGCCGCCAGTTCGCCGGTCATTAAAATGAAATCCGCATCAAAACGCTGGCCGAAATCTTCGCGATCGATATCGTCATTCTGTTCGCGCAGCGTATCGGCAAACTTCAGCCGTTTAATCGAACCGTCGTCCGCCACCAGCAGCTGAATACGCTCCTGCCAGTCGAGCGCCAGTTTAGTGACGACTTTTCCGGCTTCAATGTGCGTGGCGATCTCGTCGCACACCAGATCCTGCTGCTTGCAGCGGATCACGCCGCCGCCTTCCAGAACGGCTTTCAGCTCGGCTTCATCCATCAGGGCAAAGCCCGCCGGCACGTCGCCGGAACGAACCCACTCGGTCAGCGTCAGCTCGATAGGCGTTTCCAGCGCCAGCGGCACGACCGGCAGCGATCCCAGGCTTTTACGCAGCAGCGCCAGCGTATCTTCGGCTTTTTTGGCGCTCGCACAGTCCACCATGATTAAACCGTTAACGGTATCAATCCACATCATGGTCTGGCTGAAACGGCTGAAGGCGCGCGGCAGCAAAGAGTGCAGCACTTCATCTTTCAGAGAATCTTTCTCAGTTTTCTTCAGCTTGCGGCCCTGATCGGCCTCCAGCTTGCTAATCTTCGCTTCCAGAGCCTGCTTGATAACCGGCGAGGGGAGGATTTTTTCTTCTTTACGGGCGCAAATCACAATCTGCCCGTTACTGGCATGGGTTAATGCATCACTGTGCGAGCCCATCGGTGGCACCCAGCCGGTTTTTGCCATATCCTGGCTTCCGCAAGGGCTGAACGTGAAGGCGGCTAACTGTTTTTCCATTTCATCCGCTGAAAGCGTGATGTCACGGCTTAAACGGTAAACCATTAAATTTTTGAACCACAGCATGATTTTTTCCCGGTCAGGTCAGTGAAACGCAGCGGGCATGATAGCGAATCAGCCGCTACGTTTCATTGCCTAAACGGCGCTGTACTTCTATTGTGTTGATAATGCTAATCAAATGAGGAAATTTCCGTGCGTATAGGCATTGATTTAGGCGGCACCAAAACCGAGGTGATTGCGCTTGCGGACGATGGCAAACAGTTATTTCGCCACCGCCTGCCCACGCCCAAAAATGATTATCAGCAAACCATCGGCACGATCGTTGAGCTGGTGCGGCTTGCGGAAGAGGCTACGGGCGAGCGCGGCACCGTGGGCCTTGGCATTCCAGGCTCAATTTCGCCTTACACCCGGGTGGTGAAAAATGCTAACTCCACCTGGCTCAACGGCCAGCCGTTCGACAAGGACCTGTCGGCTGCGCTACAGCGTGAAGTCAGGCTGGCGAACGACGCGAACTGCCTTGCCGTATCTGAAGCTACCGACGGCGCGGCGGCAGGAGCGGGTATTGTCTTTGCGGTGATTATCGGCACGGGCTGCGGCGCGGGCATCGCCATCAACGGCCGCAGCCTGATTGGCGGCAACGGCACGGCGGGAGAGTGGGGCCATAATCCGCTGCCGTGGATGGACGAAGACGAACTGCGCCATCGCGAAGAGGTGCCATGTTACTGCGGCAAGCAGGGCTGTATTGAAACCTTTGTTTCCGGCACCGGTTTTGCCAGCGACTACCAGCGTCTGAGCGGCGCTAAGCTTAAAGGCAACGAGATTATCCAGCTTGCTGAACAGCAGGATCCGCTGGCGGAGCTGGCGATCAGCCGTTACGAAACGCGTCTGGCAAAATCTCTCGCCCATATCGTCAATATTCTCGACCCTGATGCGATCGTGCTTGGCGGAGGGATGAGCAACATTGAGCGGCTATATAAAACGGTGCCGCAGCTGGTTAAACCCTGGGTGTTCGGCGGCGAGTTTGAGACGCCTATCCGCAAGGCGGTTCACGGAGATTCCAGCGGCGTGCGCGGCGCGGCGTGGCTCTGGCCGCTTGAGAAGTAACAGGAGTCGGATGGCGCGTGCGCTTATCCACCCTGCATGAGTTTGGTAGGCCGGATGACATGTGCGCTTATCCACCCTGCATAAGTTTGGTAGGACGGATGACGCGTGCGTTTATCCACTCTGCATAAGTTTGGTCGGTCGGATGGCGCGTGCGCCATCCGACGCTATCAAATCAGCCTACGAAAAACTCCTTCGCCAGTCGGCTGACTCCCAGTCCATTGATCTTTTTAACTTTAATCTGCACCGGAATGCGCTCTTTCATCGCTTCCACATGGCTAATCACGCCGATGGTTTTCCCGCTCGCATTCAGCGTGTCCAGCGCGTCCAGCGCCGTATCCAGCGTTTCCGCATCCAGCGTGCCGAAGCCTTCATCGAGAAACAGCGAATCGATGCGGGTTTTATGGCTCACCAGATCGGACAGCGCCAGCGCCAGCGCAAGGCTCACCAGGAAACTTTCTCCGCCGGAAAGGGTGCGCGTATCGCGAACCGCGTCCGCCTGCCAGGTATCCACAACCTGCAGCTCCAGCGCCTCGCTATCCTTACGCTGCAGCAGATAACGGCCGTGCAGCCGGTTGAGCTGGTTATTGGCAAGCCACACCAGATTGTCGAGCGTCAGTCCCTGGGCGAACTTACGGAATTTATCCCCTTCTTTAGAACCAATCAGCGCGTTGAGATAGCCCCAGTCTTCCACCTGCTGCTGATAGTCGGCGATGGCCTGCATCAGCTCCTGCTGGCGCAGACGATTATCCGCATCCTGGCGAAGCTGCTGCTGGAGCTGGCCCTGCCGGGTCGTATTTTCGCGCAGCTGTTGGTGGCACCGGGCAAGCTGCTGCTGCAGGTAAGCCAGGCCCGTATCCTCGGCCAGCGTTTGCGGACGGGCCGATGTGTGTTGCGCAAGCGCCTGCTCCGCCTGCTGGCAAAGAATGGTTTGCTGCTGAAGCTGCTGCTCAAGCCGTTGTTTTGTCGCTTCCAGCTGCTGGCGCTCGTGCTCATCGAGCAGGGCCGCCTGGAAAGCGGCGGCCTCCGGGAAGGGGCTGGCCGCCAGCGCGCTCAGGAACTGCTCGTTTGCCTGAGCCGCGCGGGTTTCTTCCTGCTGCCGCTGTTGCTGCAACGTTTTCCATTCGCTTTCGAGAGAGATGCAGTCGCTGTGCAGACGGTGCCAGTTTTGCAGCGCAAGGTCCTGTTCATTTTCAGACAGCGGCTGTGGCCTGGTGCCGTCGTCAACGAAAGCGGTTAGCACGCCGTCCAGCATGCTGAGCTGCTGCTGTAAATGCGGCAGCCTTTCATGCTGTTGCTGCCACTGCTGCGATTCCTGCAGACGCTGCTCAAGCCAGCTGTTTTCCTCGCCGTGAAGCGGATGCTGCAGGCCCGCTTTTTCGAGCGCGGCATTCAGATCCTTACGCCCGGCGGCCATCTCCGCTTCCAGCCTGGCGTACTGCAGCTGCGCCTTAGCCAGCAGCTCTTCCTGCACGATTCTCTGGCTGAGCTGGTTTAGCTGTCTTTCTCGCCGTTCTGCCTCTTCGAGCCATGCATTAAGATCGTCTTCCGGGGTCAACGCCAGCTGCAGTTCGGCGCAGAGCTGCTGCCAGCGGGCGCGCAGCGCAGCCTCTTCTTCATCAAACGCTTTAACCGCGGCGGCAAGTTTCGTCTGCTGCTGGCGCTGCGCTTCCAGCAAAGCCCTGGCGGCCGAACCTTGCTCCGCCAGCGCCGCAACCTCCCGCTGCAGCTCGCTCAGGCGCCGCTGGTTTTCACCGGGCTGTAAAGCCTGATACTCCGCAACCGCCGGATGCTGGGTGGCGCCGCACAGCGGGCAGGGTTGATCCGGCTGCAGCTGCGCGCGTTCGGCCTCCAGCCTGACGATGCGCTGCTCCAGTTCGCACACTTTCTCCAGGTCGTCCGCGTGCTTACGTTTGTGTTTATATTGCTGACGCTTCAGCGCCAGCTCCGCATCGTCTTTCACTATCTGCTTTTCGAGCGCCGCAATCTCCTGCTGCTGCTGTTTTTTATGTTTGAGCAGTGCCATAAGCTGCGGCTGCAGGGTGGCAAGCTGCTGGCGCCTGGGGCGAGCGGCCACTATCGCCTGTAATTGAGCGCTCGCTTCGTCAGCGTTTAGCTTCAGTTCAACCGCGGGCAACGCCTGGAGTTTTTGCTCCCCGGCGAGGATATCGCGCTGCAAAGCCTGCAGCTGGGCGGTATCGCGCTGTTGCTGATTAAAGGCCATGCGCCAGCCGGCAAGCTCGGCGCCCCAAAGCCGGAAGCGATCGTGCGTGGTCAGCCACGCCTGCAAACGCGTGGTTTCTTCGGCAAGTTTTGCCGTCCTGGCCGCCGCGAACAGGCGTGTTTGCTGTCTGCGCTGCGTCGCCTGCTGTAAGCGAGCGTTTACTTTATCTGCCTGAGCCAGCGTGCTTTGCAAAGCGGCCTGCTGCTCCTGCAGGCGCTGCCAGTGCGGACGCAGCTTCTCGGCGGGCTGGGCCAGCGTCAGTTTT
>NZ_RCAA01000015.1:81594-100434 GCF_003628475.1 Enterobacter sp. R1(2018)
GGGCCCGGCCTGCGGCGGTCAGGGAAAGTTTGGCCTGGCTATGCTTGCTATCGAGCTGCTCAAGCTGGCTTAACCACTGCTGGTTTACCTGCAGCTTCTGCTGTTTGGCCAGCAGGCTTTTTTCCTCGAGAGTGAGCGCCTGCAAACTTGTGGTCAGCTGCTGCTGTTGCTCTTCGCCCAGCAGCGCCACGCCCGCCGCCTGAAGCTGCAGCTTCTCAAGCTCGCCGCGTACGTTTTTGTGATTTTCAAACACCGCGGCGGAGACCATACCGTAAATCTCCGTGCCGGTGAGCTCTTCAAGCAGCGAGGCGCGGTCGTTGGCGTCGGCATTTAAAAAGGCGGCGAACTGTCCTTGCGAAAGCATCATGGAGCGGGTGAAGCGGTCGTAATCCAGCCCGGTTAATTTTGCGGTGTACTCAAGCTTGTCTTTAACTTTATCGGCGACGATTTTGCCGGTCGCCACTTCCGCCAGCTCAACGCGCGGGGCCTGAAGGTTGCCATTTACCGCATTACGCGCGCGGTTCTGGCTCCAGAATGCGCGGTATGCCACGCCTTTGACCTCAAATTCGACTTCCGCCAGGCACTCGGCGGTATCGCGCGTCATTAAATCGTT
Source organism: Enterobacter sp. R1(2018) (assembly GCF_003628475.1). GTDB lineage: Bacteria > Pseudomonadota > Gammaproteobacteria > Enterobacterales > Enterobacteriaceae > Dryocola. Next base: position 82,208 of record NZ_RCAA01000015.1, read on the forward strand.
TTGCGACTGCGAAACCGTATTGAGGCGCGGCGTCTTATGGTAAAGGGCAAGGCAAATGGCGTCTAAAAGCGTGGTTTTCCCCGCGCCTGTTGGCCCGGTAATGGCGAAAAGCCCGTTGCTGGCAAAGGGCTCCTGGGTGAAATCTATTTTCCATTCGCCTTTTAAGGAGTTAAGGTTTTTCAGGCGCAGGCTGAGGATTTTCATGCTTGCTCCTCCGTATCCTGCAGGTCTGCTACGGTGCGGGCGAACAGCGTTCGCAGACGCTGGCCGCGCTCTTCGGTTGTCTCTTCCTGCGCCAGACGGCGCTCAAACACTTCTTCCACAGTCAGCTCGCTCAGGGTTTCTTTATGGCTTTGGGCGAGCACGCGATCGCGCTGTTCCCGGCTGCGGCGCAGCAGCACCACCTCAACCGGCAGGCTTTCCGTTAGCTGTTGAATATGGCGCTGTATATCGTGCAGATATTCATCGGTGGCGATTTCGATATCCAGCCAGACTTTTGGATCGCAAGGCGCATCCCGCCACTGCGCAAGCTGCCGTTCGATTTCGCTCAGCGAGCCTTTTATCACCGCCAGCGGCTGGCTGACCGGCACGGGAAGAGCGGTAACCTTATGCAGCGCGCCTCCGGCAAATTCCACCAGGTATACGCTTTTGGCTTTGCCGGTTTCATCAAAGCTCAGGGAAATGGGCGAGCCGCTGTAGCGGATATGTTCGGTGTCGCCAATCAGCTGCGCACGGTGAATATGCCCAAGCGCTATGTAGTCGGCCGGCGGAAAATTTTGCGCCGGAAAGGCGTCCAGCGTACCAATGTAGATATCGCGTACGGCGTCCGTTTTGGTCACGCCGACGGTGGTTAAATGGCCGGTGGCGATAATCGGCAGCTTTTGTTCGCCGCGAACGGCCAGCGCGGCGGCATGGCACTGCTGGTAGTGCTCGGTGATGGCTTCCATTAATGAACGCTGTTTTTCGTGGCCGCTAAGGCCCGCCCGGCTGCTTTGAATGTCGCGCGGGCGTAAAAATGGAATCGGGCAGAGGATCGCGCCGGGCGTGCCGTCTTTTTTATGCAGCACCAGCGTTTGCTCGCTCACATCGTGGCGAGCGCTGGCGATAACCGAGGTATTCAGACAGGCCAGCAGCTCGCGGGATTCGTTGAGCGTGGCGACGGAGTCGTGGTTGCCGGCGAGCACGATTAGCCGACAGCCGGTGGCCTGCAGCTGCACCACAAAGCGATTGTAAAGCTCGCGGGCGTAGCTCGGCGGCGAGCCGGTATCAAAGATATCGCCCGCAACGATTATCGCATCCACGCTATGCTCGACCGCCGTTTGCAGCAGCCAGTCGAGAAAAGCCTGATGTTCTGGCCCGCGGCTTTTGGTGTAAAAGTTCTGACCGAGGTGCCAGTCCGATGTGTGGATAATGCGCATAATCCGTCCTGTGGCAAAAAAGCGTGTGGGGATTATAAAGGGCAGTCGCCACGAAGGGCACTTCCGTGCGTCATAATTCAAAGCAATACGTCATCTGGCCGTTATTTTTTTCATAAATCTGTCATAAATCTGACGCATACTGTCGCACAAATCAGCAATGGCATTGTTTAAACAGGGCAAAACATGGCGAAGCGTATTTTAGTCGTAGAAGATGAAGCTCCAATCCGTGAGATGGTGAGCTTCGTGCTCGAACAAAACGGTTTTCAGCCAGTAGAAGCGGAAGATTATGACGCCGCCGTGAATCTTCTTATCGAACCTTTCCCCGATCTGATCCTGCTCGACTGGATGCTCCCCGGCGGCTCCGGCATTCAATTTATTAAGCACCTCAAACGCGAGGCGCTGACCCGTGAAATTCCCGTTATGATGCTGACCGCGCGCGGCGAAGAAGAAGATCGCGTGCGCGGCCTGGAAGTGGGCGCGGACGATTACATCACCAAGCCGTTTTCGCCTAAGGAGCTGGTGGCGCGCATCAAGGCCGTAATGCGCCGCATCTCGCCCATGGCGGTGGAAGAGGTCATTGAAATGCAGGGGCTAAGCCTCGATCCGTCGTCGCACCGCGTGATGACCGGTGAAAATCCTCTTGATATGGGCCCGACGGAGTTTAAGCTTTTACACTTCTTTATGACGCACCCGGAACGGGTTTACAGCCGTGAACAGCTGCTCAACCACGTCTGGGGCACCAACGTGTACGTTGAGGATCGCACAGTGGATGTCCATATCCGACGTTTACGCAAAGCGCTGGAACTGAGCGGCCATGACCGCATGGTGCAAACGGTACGCGGCACGGGCTATCGTTTCTCGACCCGTTTTTAGTTTCCTTACAGGAGTGTGACGCGTGCTCGAACGCTTGTCATGGAAAAGGCTGGTACTGGAGCTGGCGCTCTGCTGTTTACCGGCGGTCATTCTCGGGCTGATTTTTGGCCATCTTCCCTGGTTTTTACTGGCGGCGGTTACCGCTTTGCTGGTCTGGCATTTCTGGAATTTACTGCGCCTTTCCTGGTGGCTGTGGGTCGACCGCAGCATGACGCCGCCGCCGGGGCGCGGCAGCTGGGAACCTTTGCTCTACGGCCTGCATCAGATGCAGCTACGTAACAAGAAACGCCGTAAGGAGCTGGGAAATCTGATTAAGCGCTTCCGCAGCGGGGCTGAATCGCTGCCGGACGCGGTGGTGTTGACCACGGAAGAAGGAACGATTTTCTGGTGCAACGGCCTGGCGCAGCAGCTGCTCGGCCTGCGCTGGCCGGACGATAACGGCCAGAATATCCTCAACTTATTACGCTATCCGGAATTTACCCGCTACTTAACCCATAAAGAATTTACCCGCCCGCTGACCCTGGTGCTGAACAACGGGCGCCATCTGGAGTTCCGCGTCATGTCCTACAGCGAAGAGCAGTGGCTGCTGGTCGCGCGCGACGTTACGCAGATGCACCAGCTAGAAGGCGCAAGACGCAACTTTTTTGCCAACGTCAGCCACGAACTGCGCACGCCGCTAACGGTGCTGCAGGGTTATCTGGAGATGATGCAGGATCAGAGCCTGGAAGGGCCGCTGCGGGATAAAGCGCTGGGCACCATGCGCGAACAGACGTCGCGTATGGAAGGGCTGGTAAAGCAGCTGCTGACGCTATCGCGCATTGAGGCGGCGCCGGCGATGGCGCTGAACGAAAAAATCGACGTGCCGCTGATGCTGCGCGTGGTGGAGCGCGAGGCGCAGACCCTAAGCCAGCAAAAGCAGACGCTGCGGTTTGAAGTCGACCCGACGCTAAAGGTCTTCGGCAACGAGGAGCAGCTGCGCAGCGCGATTTCGAACCTCGTTTACAATGCCGTGAATCATACCCCTGAAGGCACGCATATCACCGTCAGCTGGCAAAAGACGCCGCAGGGGGCGAAATTCAGCGTGGCGGATAACGGACCGGGCATTTCGGCGGAGCATATTCCGCGCCTGACGGAGCGTTTCTACCGCGTGGATAAAGCGCGCTCAAGGCAAACGGGGGGCAGCGGGCTGGGGCTTGCGATCGTCAAGCACGCCCTGAGCCACCACGAGGCGCGGCTGGAGATCGAAAGCCGGCCGGGCAAGGGCACCACTTTTTCGTTTGTGCTGCCGGAGCGGCTGATCGTCAGCGAAAACGCAATGGTTCTGTAACGTGCCGGGCGGCGAGTGCTATGCCCGCCGCCCGGCTTTTCTGCACATTTTTTAATCAAATCTGTCAATTTCTCTTTCCAGTCATCCGTGGTTGTGCGTTTTTTGCCCGCCTGTTAACCAAATTTCGTCAGCTGATGATAAAATGACCGCATGATGCACCATAATAATTTCTGATGATTGAATTTATCCACTGCATTTATGGCTAATTTTAGGATATCAATCTGGTTTCTGGATCCCTTCTTGTCTTCAAACGCTATAAGCGTTTTAATTGCGCCCCTGGTGTTACCAGACCGACTGAATTTGCGTGGTAATTCGACCAACTATTCTTCGCCACCGATCCGGATCAGTATTTTCCGCTGTCGATAACTGAATACACCACTTTTTTGCCATGCTGTCCGGCAGAGAAATTTGAAAAAACTCAACACCACACATCCACAGGCTGCAATTATTTTATGACCCATCATTTAAAATCTCGCGACATCATCGCTTTGGGCTTTATGACCTTTGCGTTATTTGTCGGCGCGGGCAATATCATTTTCCCTCCGATGGTTGGCTTACAGGCCGGCGAGCACGTCTGGATGGCCTCGCTTGGCTTCCTGGTGACCGCCGTAGGTCTGCCGGTATTGACCATTGTCGCCATTGCCCGCGTGGGCGGCGGCATTGATAGCCTGAGCTCGCCGATTGGCCGTCGCGCAGGCGTGCTGCTGGCCACCATTTGCTATCTGGCCGTCGGACCGCTGTTTGCCACGCCGCGCACCGCGACCGTTTCTTTTGAAGTAGGTATCGCGCCCTTAACGGGGACGGGCGATTTACCGCTGTTTATCTACAGCCTTATCTATTTCGCCATGGTAATCGGCATCTCTCTTTATCCGGGCAAGCTGCTGGATACCGTCGGGCACGTGCTGGCGCCGGTGAAAATCGTCGCGCTTCTGGTGTTGGCAGCCGGCGCCGTGCTGTGGCCTGCGGGCGGTATCAGCAACGCTACCGAAGCCTACCAGAATGCCGCGTTTTCCAACGGGTTCGTGAACGGTTACCTGACGATGGATACCCTGGCTTCGCTGGTGTTTGGGATCGTTATCGTTAACGCGGCCCGCTCGCGCGGCGTCACCGAGTCTCGCCTGCTGACGCGTTACACCATCTGGGCTGGCCTGATTGCCGGCGTTGGCCTGACGCTGATCTATCTGGCGCTGTTCCGCCTGGGTTCCGACAGCGCCACGCTCGTTGCCGATCAGGATGCCAACGGCGCTGCGATTCTGCATGCTTACGTGGCCCATACCTTCGGCGGCGCGGGCAGCTTCTTCCTGGCGGCGCTGATTTTCCTTGCCTGTATGGTAACGGCGGTCGGCCTGACCTGCGCGTGCGCCGAGTTCTTCAGCCAGTATTTACCGCTGTCCTATCGCGCGCTGGTCTTTATCCTGGGCCTGTTCTCCATGGTGGTGTCGAACCTCGGCCTGAGCCACCTGATTCAGGTTTCTATTCCCGTTCTGACGGCCATTTATCCGCCGTGCATCGCGCTGGTGGTGCTAAGCTTCACCCGTCCGTGGTGGCACAACTCAACGCGGGTGATAGCGCCGGCGATGCTCATCAGCACTATGTTTGGTATCATTGACGGGATTAAGGCATCGGCCGTGAGCGATATGCTGCCGGCGTGGGCCGCGCGTCTGCCGCTTGCCGATCAGGGGCTGGCGTGGGTATTGCCGACCCTGGCGATGGTGATAATCGCCGTGGTCTGGGACCGCGCAGCAGGGCGACGAGTGACCTCAAGCGCCCACTAAAATTTTGTGTGTTGTTTAACCACGGAGCTGCGCTCCGTGGTTTTTTATTTGTTGAGAGTGATTTAGTACGATGGAAAACAAGAATAAGCTCAAGCGCGGCTTGAGCACCCGGCACATTCGGTTTATGGCGCTGGGTTCGGCGATTGGTACGGGGCTGTTTTACGGCTCGGCGGACGCCATCAAAATGGCGGGGCCAAGCGTATTACTGGCTTACATTATCGGCGGTGTGGCGGCATATATCATCATGCGCGCGCTGGGCGAGATGTCGGTGCATAACCCTGCGGCGAGTTCGTTTTCCCGTTATGCGCAGGATAACCTGGGGCCGCTGGCGGGCTATATCACCGGCTGGACGTACTGTTTCGAGATTCTGATTGTCGCCATCGCGGACGTGACCGCATTCGGTATTTATATGGGCGTCTGGTTCCCGGCGGTGCCGCACTGGATCTGGGTGCTTAGCGTGGTGCTGATTATCTGCGCTATCAACCTGATGAGCGTAAAAGTATTTGGCGAGCTGGAGTTCTGGTTCTCGTTCTTTAAAGTCGCCACCATTATCATCATGATCGTCGCCGGCATCGGCATCATCTTTTGGGGCATCGGCAACGGCGGCCAGGCGACGGGCATCCATAACCTCTGGAGCAACGGCGGCTTCTTTAGCAACGGCTGGCTGGGCATGGTGATGTCGCTGCAGATGGTGATGTTTGCCTACGGCGGCATAGAAATTATCGGTATCACCGCCGGCGAAGCGAAAGACCCGCAGAAATCTATTCCGCGCGCGATCAACTCCGTGCCGCTGCGTATTCTGGTGTTCTATGTGGGCACGCTGTTTGTCATCATGTCCATCTATCCGTGGAACCAGGTGGGTACTTCCGGCAGTCCGTTCGTGCTGACCTTCCAGCATATGGGGATTACCGTTGCGGCAGGCATTCTGAACTTTGTGGTGCTTACCGCTTCGCTGTCCGCCATTAACAGCGATGTGTTCGGCGTGGGGCGTATGCTGCACGGCATGGCGGAGCAGGGCAGCGCGCCTAAGGTGTTCGCAAAAACCTCCCGCAACGGTATCCCATTCGTAACCGTGCTGGTGATGAGCATCGCTATGCTGCTGGCCGTCTACCTGAACTATATGATCCCGGAAAACGTCTTCCTGGTGATTGCGTCGCTGGCGACGTTTGCCACCGTCTGGGTGTGGATCATGATTTTGCTGTCGCAGATCGCCTTCCGCCGCAGGCTTTCGAAAGAAGAGGCTAAAGCGCTGAAATTCCCGGTTCCCGGCGGCGTGGCGACCACTATCGTTGGCCTGGTGTTCCTCGTGTTTATCATCGCGCTTATCGGATGGCATCCGGATACCCGCATTTCGCTCTATGTGGGCTGCGGCTGGATTGCCCTGCTGCTGGTTGGCTGGATATTTAAACGCCGCCGCGCGGCCTCCCTTGCGGAAAGCAACTAATCTCACCGACCCCGCCGCTCTGGCGGGGTTTTTACTTTCGGGCTAACGTTATTTCTCCGCCCCCGCTTTCCTCCCCCAAATTAAATGAGAATGAGGAGTGACGCAGCTACCGGCTGTGGCAAGGTGGCGTCAATTTTAAGACACGGGGAAGTTACTATGTTGAATGCCTGGCACCTTCCGGTTGCGCCATTCGTACAAACTCGCAAAGAGAAGCTGCATATCACCCTTTGGCTGGCAGGCGACGATCTGCCCGAACGCGTGGTGCTGCGCTGCGAAAAAGATAACGAAGAAACGTCGGTCGTCATGACGCGGCAGAAAAATGCGCCTTACGAGGGCGTTGTCGCCTGGAGCGGGGCGATCGATTTGAATGCCGGCCAGCCGCGCCGCCGCTACGGTTTTAAATTGCTGTGGCTTGATAAACAGCGCTGGTTTACGCCGCAGGGCTTCAGCCTGATTCCCCCGGCTCGGCTGGAGCAGTTTGCTTTTGATACGCCCGATGAGGGGCCGCAATGGGTACAGGATCAGGTGTTCTATCAGATTTTCCCGGACCGCTTTGCCCGCAGCCAGCCGCGCAAACCCGGACAGGACCAGGTCTATTATCACCACGCAGCGAAACGCGAAATCATTTTGCGCGACTGGGATGAGCCGCTAAGTGGCGAGGCAGGCGGTTCAACGTTTTACGGCGGCGATCTGGACGGCATCAGCGAAAAGCTACCCTACCTGAAAAAGCTCGGTATCACCGCGCTCTATCTCAACCCGGTCTTTACCGCGCCCAGCGTGCATAAGTACGATACGCAGGATTATCGCCACGTTGACGCGCAGTTTGGCGGCGACCACGCGCTTTTGCGCCTGCGTAAGAACACGCAGCAGCAGGGGATGCGCCTGGTGCTTGACGGCGTATTTAACCATAGCGGCGACACGCACCCGTGGTTTGACCGTCAGCAGACCACCGAAGACGGAGCTTGTAATAACCCGCATTCGCCGTGGCGGGACTTCTATAGCTTCTCCGAGGAGGGGCGCGCGCTGGACTGGCTCGGCTATTCCAGCCTGCCAAAGCTGGACTACAGCTCGGAGTCGCTGACAGAAGAAATTTATCAGGGCGAAGACAGCGTGGTGCGTCACTGGCTCCGCGAGCCTTGGGGCATGGACGGCTGGCGGCTGGACGTGGTGCATATGCTGGGCGAGGAGGGCGGGGCGAAGAACAACCTGCTGCACGTTAGCGGCATTACGAAAGCGGCAAAGGAAACCAAAGCGGATGCCTATATGCTGGGCGAGCACTTCGGCGACGCGCGCCAGTGGCTACAGGTGGATGCGGAAGACGCGGCGATGAACTATCGCGGCTTTACCTTCCCGGTGTGGGGTTTTCTGGCCAACACGGATATCTCCAACGATCCGCAGCACATCGACGCGCAAACCTGTATGGCGTGGATGGATAACTACCGGGCAAGCCTGTCTCATCAGCAGCAGCTGCGCATGTTTAACCAGCTCGACAGCCACGATACGGCGCGCTTTAAGTCGATCCTCGGCAAAGACGTCGCTCGTCTGCCGCTGGCGGTGGTATGGCTCTACTGCTGGCCCGGCGTACCGTGCGTGTATTACGGCGATGAAGTAGGGTTGGACGGTTTTAACGATCCGTTCTGCCGCAAGCCGTTCCCGTGGCATAAGCGCGATCAGGATCTGGATCTGCTGGCGCTTTACCAGCGGCTGGGCAAGCTGCGGCGTCAGAGCCGCGCGTTGCGGCAGGGCGCCTGTCAGGTGGCGTATGCCGAAGGCGACGTGGTGGCGTTTGTGCGCGTCTATCAAAACGAGCGCGTACTGGTGGCGATTAACCGAGGCGTGGCTACGGATATCACGCTGCCGTGGAACCCGCTGCTTAGCGGTAAAGCCTGGACGCAGCATGAGGGCGAAGCGAAGCTGGATAATCGCGAGCTGTCGCTGCCGGGCATTTCGGTGGCGGTGTGGCGGAGCCTGTAGTTTTTTAGTGCAGGGCGCTTATCCAACCGACGATGATGATATTGCAAAGCAGGTCGGGTAAACGTAGCGTCACCTGACAAATAAAAAAGGCCGCTTGCGCGGCCTTTTTCTATTCTTTTAGCGATTACAGCTTAGCAACGTTTTCGCTCAGGTACTTGGCAACGCCGTCCGGAGACGCGTTCATGCCTTCTTTCCCTTTTTCCCACTGGGCCGGGCACACTTCGCCGTGCTCTTCGTGGAACTGCAGCGCGTCAACCATACGCAGCATTTCGTCGATGTTACGGCCCAGCGGCAGGTCGTTAACAACCTGGTGGCGCACGATACCGGCTTTGTCGATCAGGAAGGAGCCGCGCAGCGCAACGCCCGCTTCCGGATGTTCGATGCCGTAAGCTTTCTGGATTTCACGCTTAACGTCAGCAACCATCGCGTATTTCACTTCGCCGATGCCGCCGTTTTCAACAGGGGTTTTACGCCATGCGTTGTGAACGAATTCGGAGTCAAAAGATACACCAACGACTTCTACGCCACGTTTCTGGAACTCTTCGTAACGCTTGTCGAACGCGATCAGTTCAGACGGGCAGACGAAGGTGAAGTCCATAGGCCAGAAGAACACAACGGTTGCTTTACCGTTGGTGTGTGCTTTGAAGTTGAAGTTTTCAACGATTTCGCCACTGCCAAGTACGGCAGCTGCGGTAAAATCTGGGGCTGGACGAGTAACCAGGACCATATGTACTCCTGTTAATTTTTAAAAGTGAATGTTAACGCAACGGGGGGGAGTATAGGGGGTGTAATCTATGCAACTCAAGCGCGCTGCGCCGATTAATCAGATAGGATTCACCTATCAAAAATTGAATATTTGTAAGTGGGTTAAGAAAAATAGCCCTTTTTTGTAAAAGGGCAAGAAGTTAATACGCGGTTTGCGATGGCTTACAAACTTTTTTGTTCCGCCAGCAGCATCATACGCGGGTAAAACTGCCAGAACAGCTCTTCGAGGGGCGCATAATGATCCTCAAGGTCCTGCCAGGAGGCTCGCAAAGCGTCAAGTTTTGGTCTACGTGAAGCCATACCGTTGAGAACGTTAGCAATAAACGCCATATCGCTGTATCGCTCAAGCCAGCGCTCTTCCCACAGGTAGTTGTTCAGATTAATAAAGCGCGGCGGCGTGTCCGGCAGGTGCGGCTCGATGTTTGCCCGGGCGTGGGCGATAAAGTCTGCAAGCTCAATTTGCGGGCTGAGCGTCGACCAGTGACGCGAGAGGAAATGGTCCCACATTACGTCGAGCGTAATCGGCGAGACGCGGCGCGTTTCGGGGCGAAACCACCCTTTGGCCGTCGTCACTTCGGGAAGCCCATCGGTCAAAGCGTCTACGCGGCGATGCATATAAATACCCGCCACGATGTCGGGAGCGAAGCTGTCATCCGGATTACCGCGGACGAAATCTGCCAGCAGGTTGCCCAACAGCGAACTCCGGGCAAGGCTTGCAAGATGCAAATGGGCGAGAAAATTCATAAATTACTTTATCCGTATTGAGCTTTATGGCGGCTTACCGGTTGCAGGGAATGTCCCCTGGCACTAGACTGTACCGCCACTTTTTGAGTCTGAGTTTTTAAGCCATGCGTGTTGCCGATTTCTCCTTTGAATTACCTGAATCCCTGATTGCTCACTATCCGCAGGCGCAGCGCAGCGCGTGCCGTTTGCTGTCGCTCGACGGGCCGACGGGTGATTTAACGCATGGCACTTTCACCGATTTGCTCGATAAGCTCAACCCTGGCGATCTGCTGGTCTTTAATAATACCCGCGTAATTCCCGCGCGCCTCTTTGGCCGCAAAGCCAGCGGCGGCAGGATTGAAGTGCTGGTGGAGCGCATGCTGGATGACAGGCGTATCCTCGCGCACATTCGCGCTTCCAAAGCGCCTAAGCCGGGTGCTGAACTGCTGCTGGGCGATGATGAAAGCGTACACGCCACGATGGTTGCGCGCCACGACGCGCTGTTCGAAGTGCAGTTTGAAGACGAGCGCAGCGTGCTGGATATTCTGAACAGCATCGGCCATATGCCGCTGCCGCCGTATATCGACCGTCCGGATGAAGACGCGGACCGCGAACTGTATCAGACCGTTTATAGCCAGAAACCCGGCGCCGTAGCGGCCCCGACGGCCGGCCTGCATTTTGACGAACCGCTGCTTGAAGCGCTGCGCAACAAGGGTATCGAGCAGGCGTTCGTGACGCTGCACGTCGGTGCGGGAACTTTCCAGCCGGTACGGGTAGACAGCATCGAAGATCACATCATGCATTCCGAGTACGCCGAAGTGCCGCAGGATGTGGTGGACGCCGTGCTGGCCTGTAAAGCGCGCGGTAATAAAGTTATCGCGGTAGGCACCACCTCCGTTCGCTCGCTGGAAAGCGCGGCTCAGGCTGCGAAAAACGATCTGATCGAACCCTTTTTCGGCGATACGCAAATCTTTATCTATCCGGGCTATCAGTACAAAATTATCGATGCGCTGGTGACCAACTTCCACCTGCCGGAATCGACGCTTATCATGCTGGTTTCCGCCTTTGCCGGCTACAAACACACCATGCGGGCCTATCAGGCCGCGGTTAACGCCGAATATCGTTTTTTTAGCTACGGCGATGCGATGTATATCACGTACAATCCGCAGGCGATTAACGAGCGCCCGGGCGCTTAACCCCCTTATTTGTGCGCCGCCGGCTACCCCGACGGCGTTTTTGTCTTAATCATCAGACTGTCTCTCTGATGCTGGAGGAAATGTGAAATTTGAATTAGATACCACCGACGGTCGCGCGCGTCGCGGCCGCCTGGTGTTTGACCGTGGCGTAGTGGAAACGCCGGCTTTCATGCCTGTCGGCACTTATGGCACCGTAAAAGGGATGACGCCGGAAGAGGTGCAGGACACCGGGGCGCAAATCATTCTTGGCAACACCTTCCACCTGTGGCTGCGTCCGGGCCAGGAAATCATGAAGCTGCACGGCGACCTGCACGACTTTATGCAGTGGAAAGGCCCGATTCTGACCGACTCCGGCGGTTTCCAGGTGTTCAGCCTCGGCGACATTCGCAAGATCACCGAGGCGGGCGTGCATTTCCGCAACCCGATCAACGGCGACCCGATCTTCCTCGATCCAGAAAAATCAATGGAAATTCAATACGATCTCGGTTCTGATATCGTCATGATCTTTGACGAATGCACGCCGTATCCGGCGGACTGGGATTACGCGAAGCGTTCGATGGAGATGTCCCTGCGCTGGGCGAAGCGCAGCCGCGATCGCTTTGATTCGCTTGGTAATAAAAACGCGCTGTTCGGTATTATTCAGGGCAGCGTTTACGAAGATTTACGAGATATCTCGGTAAAAGGTCTGGTAGAGATAGGCTTTGATGGCTACGCTGTCGGCGGCCTGGCTGTAGGCGAACCTAAAGAAGATATGCACCGCATTCTGGAGCACGTCTGTCCGCAGATCCCTGCTGACAAGCCACGTTACCTGATGGGCGTAGGTAAACCGGAAGACCTGGTCGAAGGCGTACGTCGCGGTATTGATATGTTCGACTGCGTAATGCCGACGCGTAACGCGCGTAACGGTCACCTTTTCGTCACCGACGGCGTGGTGAAAATCCGCAATGCGAAGCATAAGGATGACACTTCTACGCTCGATCCTGAGTGTGATTGCTATACGTGTCGCAATTATTCACGTGCCTACTTGCATCATCTTGACCGTTGCAACGAAATACTCGGCGCACGGCTCAACACCATTCATAACCTGCGCTATTACCAGCGCTTAATGGCTGGTTTACGCAAGGCCATTGAAGAGGGTAAATTAGAGCACTTCGTGAGTGATTTTTACGAGCGCACAGGTAAACCAGTTCCACCTTTGAACGTTGATTAATTTAATAATGAGGGAATTTTAATGAGCTTTTTCATTTCTGATGCGGTAGCTGCAACAGGTGCTCCAGCGCAGGGCAGCCCGTACTCTTTGATCCTGATGCTGGTGGTCTTTGGTCTGATCTTCTACTTCATGATCCTGCGTCCGCAGCAAAAACGTACTAAAGAGCACAAGAAGCTGATGGACTCCATCGCGAAAGGTGATGAAGTGCTGACGACCGGTGGTCTGGTGGGTCGCGTAGTGAAAGTTGCTGATACCGGCTACCTCTCTATCGCGCTGAACGATACCAATGAAGTGGTCATCAAACGTGATTTCGTAGCTGCCGTTCTGCCGAAAGGCACCATGAAGGCGCTGTAATTTTCGTTTTCCCTAAGGGAACTACCGTGTTAAACCGCTATCCTTTGTGGAAGTACATCATGCTGGTCGTCGTGATCATCGTCGGCCTGCTATACGCACTTCCCAACCTATATGGTGAGGATCCGGCAGTTCAGTTAACTGGCGCGCGCGGCGTCGCCGCCAGTGAGCAAACGCTGATCCAGGTCCAGAACACCTTAAAAGAACAAAAAATCACCGCTAAGTCTGTGGCTCTGGAAGAGGGTGCGATTCTTGCACGCTTTGACACCACCGATACGCAGCTGCGCGCACGTGAAGCGCTGATGAGCGTATTGGGCGACAAGTACGTCGTTGCACTTAACCTCGCTCCGGCAACCCCTTACTGGTTGACTAAAATTGCTGCGGAACCGATGAAACTCGGCCTTGATCTGCGCGGCGGCGTGCACTTCCTGATGGAAGTCGACATGGACACCGCGCTGAGCAAACTGCAGGAACAAACCATTGAAGGCCTGCGTAGCGATCTGCGTGAAAAAGGCATTGCCTACACCAACGTGCGCAAATCCGATAACTACGGTGTGAACGTTGTCTTTCGTGATGGCGCGGCCCGCGATGCGGCCGTTTCTTACTTAAGCCCTCGCCATCGCGATCTGGTTATCTCAAGCCAGGGCAGCAACGCGCTGCGCGCCGTGATGTCCGACGCACGTTTGAGCGAAGCGCGTGAATACGCGGTTCAGCAAAACATCAATATCCTGCGTAACCGTGTAAACCAACTGGGTGTGGCTGAGCCGCTGGTACAGCGTCAGGGTTCCGATCGCATCGTGGTTGAGCTGCCTGGTATTCAGGACACCGCGCGTGCGAAAGAGATTCTGGGCGCAACCGCGACGCTCGAATTCCGTCTGGTTAACACCAGTGTCGATCAGTCCGCTGCCGCATCGGGCCGCGTTCCTGGCGATTCTGAAGTGAAGCAAACCCGTGAAGGCCAGCCGATTGTTATGTACAAGCGCGTGATCCTCACCGGCGACCATATCACCGACTCCACTTCAAGTACCGATGAGTACAACCAGCCGCAGGTTAATATTTCCCTCGACGGCGCCGGCGGTAAAATCATGTCTAACTTCACCAAGGACAATATCGGTAAACCGATGGCGACCCTGTTTGTGGAGTACAAAGACAGCGGTAAGAAGGATGCCACCGGCCGTGCGGTTCTGGTGAAAGAAGAAGAAGTTATCAACGTGGCGAATATTCAGTCGCGTCTGGTAACAGCTTCCGCATCACCGGCATCAACAATCCGAACGAAGCCCGTCAGCTCTCCTTGCTGCTGCGCGCCGGTGCGCTGATTGCGCCTATTCAGATTGTTGAAGAACGTACCATTGGTCCAACGCTGGGTATGGAAAACATTAAGCAGGGCCTGGAAGCATGTCTGGCGGGCCTGGCGGTATCAATCATCTTTATGCTCTTCTTCTATAAGAAGTTTGGCCTGATTGCGACCTCGGCGCTTCTTGTTAACCTGGTGCTGATCGTCGGGATTATGTCCCTGCTGCCGGGTGCGACGCTGACCATGCCGGGTATTGCGGGGATCGTGCTAACCCTTGCCGTAGCCGTCGATGCTAACGTACTGATTAACGAACGTATTAAGGAAGAGCTTAGTAACGGACGTTCGGTACAACAGGCAATTCATGAAGGCTATCAGGGCGCATTCAGTTCCATTTTCGATGCCAACATTACGACGCTTATCAAGGTCATCATCCTGTATGCCGTTGGCACCGGGGCAATTAAAGGCTTTGCGATCACGACCGGTATTGGTGTGGCGACGTCAATGTTTACCGCTATCGTCGGTACCCGTGCCATCGTAAACCTGTTGTACGGCGGCAAACGCATCAACAAGCTGTCTATCTGAGGAGTGCGTTGTGGCACAGGAATATACTGTTGAACAATTAAACCACGGGCGTAGAGTCTACGACTTTATGCGCTGGGATTACTGGGCTTTCGGCATCTCCGGCCTGCTGCTGATCCTTTCCGTCGTCATTATCGGCGTGAAGGGCTTCAACTGGGGTCTGGACTTTACCGGCGGTTCGGTCATCGAAACCTCGCTGGAAAAACCAGCCGATCTGGATCAGATGCGCGAAGCGCTGGAAAAAGCGGGCTTTGCCGAGCCGCTGGTGCAGAACTTCGGCAGCAGCCGTGACATTATGGTACGCATGCCGCCTGCTCAGGGCGAAACCGGCGGCCAGGTGTTGGGTAGCAAAGTCGTCAGCGTGATTAACGACGCGACCAGCCAGAACGCGGCGGTAAAACGCATTGAGTTCGTGGGGCCGAGCGTGGGCGCCGATCTTGCACAGAACGGGGCGATGGCGCTGCTGGTCGCGCTGATCTCCATTCTGGTATACGTTGGGTTCCGCTTTGAGTGGCGCCTCGCTGCCGGCGTGGTTATTGCCCTTGCGCACGACGTCATCATCACCATGGGCGTGCTGTCGCTGTTCCATATCGAAATAGACTTAACCATCGTCGCCTCTTTGATGTCGGTTATCGGCTACTCCCTTAACGACAGCATCGTGGTATCCGACCGTATTCGTGAAAACTTCCGCAAGATCCGTCGCGGCACGCCTTACGAAATCTTCAACGTGTCGTTAACCCAGACGCTGCACAGGACGTTGATCACCTCCGGCACCACCTTAGTGGTGATTCTGATGCTGTATCTGTTCGGCGGCGCGATGCTTAAAGGCTTCTCGCTGACCATGCTTATCGGTGTCTCTATCGGTACAGCTTCTTCTATCTATGTGGCGTCCGCGCTGGCGCTGAAGCTGGGCATGAAGCGCGAGCACATGCTGCAGCAGAAAGTAGAAAAAGAAGGCGCGGATCAGCCGTCCATTCTGCCTTAACCGTTTTGCTATCGGATAAAACCGCAGCCGCCGTGCTGCGGTTTTTTTTCGCCTGCGGCCTGAGACGGATGTAAAAAAGCCAGCGGCTAAGCTGGCTTAAATCATTGAGGCTGGGAGGCTATGGTGGATGGCGCGTTCGCTTATCTACTCTACAAAATAGCGTTTTGCAGGTTGGGTAAGCGTAGCGCCACCCGACAAGCTGGAAAGACTTAGAAGCTATAACCTACAAACTCGGGTTTTGTAGGTCAGGTAAACGTAGCGCTACCCGACAAGCTGGCAAGGCTTAGAAGCTGTAACCTACAAACTCGGGTTTTGTAGGTCGGGTAAGCATAGCGCTACCCGACAAGCTGGAAAGTCTTAGAAGCTGTAAGCTACAAACTCGGGTTTATAGGTCGGGTAAACGTAGCGCTACTCGACAAGCTGGAAAGTCTTAGAAGTTATAACCCACAACCAGGTAGCCGCCCCAGCCGGTAGAACGCACGCTGAAATCGCCGTTGCCGAAGTTCAGGCTGGCGTCATCGTTCCACTGGCCGCCGTTGTGCCAGTAACGCGCCACCACCGAGTAATGCCAGTGATCGTAGTTCAGCGCAAGGATATGGCTGGATGCGATAGAGTCGCTGGTGCGCGCATGACGACCGTTGTTGTCGTAGAAGCTGTCATCGCCCAGATCTGAACCCCAGTCGAAGTTGGTAAAGCCGATGTAGCTCAGGTTGCCGCCCCACAGGGAGGTGATGGGCACAAAGTATTTCACCTTGAAGCGGTAGCCGTCCCACTCGTTCTCGTTGGAGGCGCCATAGTTCTGCCACTGGTACTTAGCGTACACGTTCATGGACAGGCTCATTGGCAGGCCGGTGTCGATATCGGTACCCAGGCCCATGTACCAGGTGCTCTGACGACCGGATTTGTTGCGGCCCATGTCGTAGATATAGTTGTTGGCGATGAACCATTCTTTGAACGGCCCGAAGCTGAGATCGGTGCCGGTCAGTTTATCAATCGAGAAGCGCGGTTCGATTTCCGTAAACAGTGGCGAGCCGTGGTTCCAGATACCTTTCGCGTCGGTGTTGCCGCCGAAGAAGACCGGAGCATCCAGGTAACCATAGAAATCAAGCCAGTCTTTTTTGGCGAAGGCTTCATATTCCAGATAGGTATCGTTACGAATCTGCGGCCCGAAGCGGGTGTGATAGCTGCCTACCACGTTTACGCTCTGGTGCCACCAGTCAGAGATATATTCGCTGCTTTTAGTGTCTTCCGCGTTTGCGGAGAAAGAGCTTGAAAGCGCCAGAACGGTGCCGGCCGCCAGAATAATTTTTTTCATATTATTTGCCACTGTTTTACATGATTCCCGTGAGGGGAGGAGGTGAGTCGTCACCCGAAGCCATCAACCATTCACCTGGTTTTTAATCGGCGCGCCTATTATAGAAATCCCTGCTCACAAAAATATGTTTCATTTCACATTATCGTCACACGCGTAATCGATTGCGTTCACGTTTGCATACATAAAAAACGGCGTGATTGTACCTGCCACGAAAAATTAAGCAAATGAGTGTCTGGTTGTTACAAGTAAATGTGATGGGTATCACTAAGTAACATTGGGAAAGGGAATGGAAAGCGTTCCTGGCAGGATGAACAGGCTTGCGCCATCCTGCCGGGCTACGGTCAGCAAGCGGCGGATGGCGCTTTGTTTATTGAGCCTGCGGATCCTTCGGCTGGATATCGTGAATGCGTACAAAGACTGGCTGGTCAGGCGTAATGCCCGACAGCTGCAGGGGAAGGGGGACGTCGCTTGGCGCAAGAATGCTTGCCGGGGCCTCGATGCGCTGCGTCTGGACATTTACTTCCTGGTAGCTGTCCGTGGTGCCCTGAATTTGTCCCCAGGCAATCTCGGCGGTGAACGCCGGCAGCGGATCGTTGGATTCGCCCTTGATGGTAAGGGTCGCGCGCGTGCCGTTTGCTTCTGCCGCCACGTTGCTCAATGACATCTGCAGATTACCAATCTGGCTGTTCAAACGCGCTGGCGTATCAGAGCCCGGCAGCAGATAAACGCCGGTGGTAGACTTAGCGTTGAGCGAGTTCTGCTGGGTAAGTTTTACCGTCCGATCGCTGAGCTTTGTCATTTCCTTATTTAAGGTCCCCACCTCCTGACGCATTTGATGCACTTCGGTTGGTTGGGCGCAGGCGGTCAGGCTTACCAGGCCGCCCACCAGGAAAAATCTTAAGTAAGTCTTTGTCATAGCTTGTAATTCCTTATTCGTTATCCCTGGGCTAAGCGTAGCTGGTTGGTGATGAAAAGTCATATTTCGCTGATGAGGCGGG
>NZ_RCAA01000015.1:100516-134451 GCF_003628475.1 Enterobacter sp. R1(2018)
ATTGAATAATCCTTCAGGACGCGCCATGCATTGCCCATTCTGTTTTGCAGTAGACACCAAAGTGATCGACTCCCGTCTTGTTGGCGAAGGTTCTTCCGTGCGTCGCCGCCGTCAATGCCTGGTTTGTCATGAACGTTTCACCACCTTTGAAGTGGCCGAGCTGGTCATGCCGAGGGTGGTAAAAAGCAACGACGTGCGCGAGCCGTTTAACGAAGACAAGCTGCGCAGCGGTATTCTGAAGGCGCTGGAAAAGCGGCCGGTCAGCTCAGATGACGTAGAAATGGCGGTCAACCACATCAAATCGCAGCTGCGCGGCACCGGCGAGCGCGAAGTGCCGAGCAAAATGATCGGCAACCTGGTGATGGAACAGCTGAAAAAACTCGATAAGGTAGCCTATATTCGCTTTGCATCCGTCTATCGCAGTTTTGAAGATATCCGCGAATTTGGCGAAGAGATTGCCCGCTTACAGGATTAGATCCGATGTCGCTTGACGAAAAATTTATGGCGCGCGCCCTGCAGCTGGCAAAGCGCGGTCGTTTCACCACCATGCCCAACCCAAACGTTGGCTGCGTGATAGCCAAAGACGGCGAAATCGTTGGTGAAGGTTTTCACTTTCGCGCGGGCGAGCCCCATGCGGAAGTTCACGCTCTACGCATGGCCGGCGAACGCGCACGCGGTGCGACGGCATACGTCACGCTTGAGCCTTGCAGCCATCACGGACGTACGCCGCCGTGCTGCGATGCGCTGATTGCCGCAGGCGTCACGCGAGTGGTAGCGGCCATGCAGGATCCCAATCCGCAGGTTGCCGGGCGTGGGCTATATCGTCTGCAGCAGGCCGGAATCGAGGTCAGCCACGGGCTGATGATGAACGAGGCGGAAGCCCTTAATCGCGGCTTCCTCAAGCGGATGCGTACCGGTTTTCCCTATATCCAGCTTAAGCTGGGAGCTTCGCTGGATGGCCGCACCGCGATGGCGAGCGGCGAAAGCCAGTGGATTACGTCGCCGCAGTCCCGCCGCGACGTGCAGCGCCTGCGTGCGCAAAGCGCGTCAATTCTGAGCAGCAGCGCCACCGTGCTGGCGGACGATCCCTCGCTGACGGTACGTTGGAACGAACTTGATAGCGCCACGCAGGACGTTTACGCCGCTGAGAATCTGCGCCAGCCGACGCGGATTATTATCGACAGCCAGAACCGCGTGACGCCGCGGCATAAAATTATCACCCAGCCGGGGGAAACCTGGCTTGCGCGCTGCGCGGCGGACGAACAGACCTGGCCGGAAGGCGTTGAACAATTTATCGTGCCGCAGCATAACGGCCGTCTCGATCTGGTCGTAATGATGATGCTGCTCGGCAAACGCCAGGTAAACTCCGTGTGGGTGGAAGCGGGCGCAAAGCTCGGCGGCGCGTTGCTGCAGGCGGGCCTGGTCGACGAACTGATTGTTTACCTCGCTCCTAAACTTTTAGGGAGCGATGCGCGAGGCCTGTGCCATTTGCCGGGCCTTGATAAATTAGCCGATGCCCCTGAGTTTACGTTTAGCGAAGTTCGCCACGTCGGCCCCGATTTGTGCCTGCATTTGACGCCGCGTTATTAGGACAGTCAAAACGTAAGCAGTCGCCAAAAGATTATGATAAAATCCGCCCCCCTGCGGGGCTAAACAGAACCCGTAAAGGAAGATTATGAACATTATTGAAGCAGCCGTTGCTACTCCAGACGCTCGCGTCGCCATCACCATCGCGCGTTTTAACAACTTCATCAATGACAGCCTGCTGGACGGTGCTATCGACGCCCTGAAACGCATTGGTCAGGTCAAAGACGAAAACATCACCGTGGTTTGGGTTCCGGGTGCTTATGAGCTGCCGCTGGCCGCAGACGCGCTGGCGAAAACCAAGCGTTACGACGCGGTGATCGCGCTGGGTACGGTTATTCGCGGCGGCACTGCCCACTTCGAGTATGTTGCCGGCGGTGCCAGCAACGGCCTGGCTCACGTTGCGCAGGAAACGGGTATCCCGGTTGCCTTCGGCGTGCTGACCACCGAAAGTATTGAACAAGCCATCGAACGCGCTGGCACAAAAGCCGGTAACAAAGGTGCGGAAGCCGCACTGACCGCGCTTGAAATGATTAATGTATTGAAAGCCATCAAGGCCTGATTTTTTGTAAGGGGAAATCTGTGAAACCTGCTGCTCGTCGCCGTGCCCGTGAGTGTGCCGTTCAGGCGCTTTACTCCTGGCAGTTATCTCGCAACGACATCTCTGATGTCGAATACCAGTTCCTGGCGGAACAGGACGTCAAAGACGTTGACGTTAACTACTTCCGCGAACTGCTGAGCGGGGTGGCTACTAACAGCGCGTATCTGGATGGGCTGATGAAGCCTTACCTGTCACGCCAGCTCGAAGAGCTGGGCCAGGTAGAAAAAGCGGTTCTGCGCATCGCGCTGTTTGAACTGTCAAAACGTGATGACGTGCCCTATAAAGTGGCCATTAACGAAGCCATCGAACTGGCGAAAACCTTCGGCGCCGAAGACAGCCACAAATTCGTCAACGGTGTGCTCGATAAAGCCGCGCCGCAAATCCGTCCCCACAGAAAATAATCTCTTCAGGCCGGTTAATCCGGCCTTCGTTTTTTATAAATTTCAGAGGCATAACGTATGGCATACGGTGAGTTTTCCCTGATTGCCCGTTATTTTGATCGCGTAAGAAGTACCCGCCGTGATGTTGAAACCGGTATTGGCGACGACTGTGCGTTGCTGAGCGTCGCGGAAAAGCAGCTGCTGGCGATCAGCACCGATACGCTTGTCTCGGGTATTCACTTCCTGCCGGATATCGATCCGCGCGATCTGGGCTACAAAGCGCTGGCTGTCAACTTAAGCGATCTGGCTGCGATGGGCGCCGATCCTGCCTGGCTGACGCTGGCCATTACCCTTCCGGAAGTCGATGAGTCCTGGCTTGAGGCCTTTAGCGACAGCCTGTTTGAACAGCTTGATTACTACGATATGCAGCTGATTGGCGGCGATACCACTCGCGGTCCGCTTTCTCTGACGCTGGGTATTCACGGACTGGTGCCTGCGGGACGCGCGCTTAAACGAAGCGGCGCACGCGCCGGCGACTGGATTTACGTCACCGGAACGCCCGGCGACAGCGCGGCCGGTCTGGCAATTCTGCAGCATCGTCTGCATGTGGCGGACGCTCAGCAGGCGGATTATCTGGTGAAGCGCCACCTGCGGCCAAAACCGCGCGTGCTGCACGGCCAGGCCCTGCGCAACCTGGCGAGCAGCGCTATCGATCTCTCCGACGGCCTGATTTCCGATCTGAGTCATATACTGAAGGCCAGCGACTGCGGTGCGAGGATCATGCTCGATTCGCTGCCGTATTCCGATGCGATACGCGCTAACGTCGAGCCTGAGCAGGCCCGACGCTGGGCGCTTTCCGGCGGCGAAGATTACGAACTTTGCTTTACGGTGCCGGAACTGAACCGCGGCGCGCTGGACGTGGCGATCGGCAACCTTGGCGTGCCTTTTACCTGCATAGGCCAGGTAGCCCCGGCTTCTGAAGGGCTGCAGTTCCTGGATGAAGGCAAACCTGTCAGCGTGGATTTAAAAGGATATGACCACTTTGCGTCGCACTAAAGATGTGGCGAAAAGCCGCCTGAACCTGCTCAATCCGTGGCATCTGCTGGCTACCGGTTTCGGCAGTGGACTAAGCCCGGTCGTACCGGGCACCATGGGGTCGCTTGCGGCCATCCCGTTCTGGTATCTGATGACGTTCCTGCCATGGCAGCTCTATTCGCTGGTCGTTATGTTCGGCATCTGTATCGGGGTTTATCTCTGTCACCAGACCGCGCGCGATATGGGAGTGCATGACCACGGCAGCATCGTGTGGGACGAGTTTATCGGCATGTGGATAACGCTGATGGCGCTGCCGACCAACGACTGGCGCTGGGTTGCCGCCGGGTTCGTGGTTTTCCGTATCTTCGACATGTGGAAGCCGTGGCCAATCCGTTGGTTTGATCGCAACGTTCACGGCGGGATGGGGATAATGATTGACGATATCGTCGCCGGGGTTATCTCGGCGGGGATTCTCTATCTGATTGGCCACCAGTGGCCGATTGGCCTGCTGTAAAAAAACGCCCTCATAAAGAGGGCGTTTCGTTTATTTAAATCCCACTACCGGATGCGGTTTATAGACCGTTTCCAGCTCGGCGATTTCTTCTGGTTCCAGGGTGAGATCCACCGCTCCAAGCAGGTCATCCAGCTGTTCCTGTCGCGAGGTGCCGATAATCGGCGCCGCAATCCCCGGTTTGCTTAACAGCCAGGCCAGCGCGACCTGAGCGCGCGACACGCCTTTGTCTGCGGCCACGTTTGCCAGACGTTCGGCAATTATCGCATCGTTCTCGGCGCTCCCTTCGTAGAGCGTTTTGCCAAACTCATCGGATACCGAACGCGCCGTGGTGTCGCCCCATGGACGGGTCAGCTTGCCGCGCGCCAGCGGGCTCCAGGGGATCACCGCCACGCCTTCCCGGTAGCATAGCGGCAGCATATCGAGCTCTTCTTCGCGATAAATCAGATTGTAATGGTCCTGCATGGTGACGAAACGCGCCCAGCCGTGCCGATCCTGAAGCGCCAGCGCCTGAGCAAACTGTTCGCTGTGCATCGAGGATGCGCCGATGTAACGTGCTTTACCCGCTTTCACCACGTCGTTAAGCGCTTCAAGGGTTTCTTCAATGGGCGTGTTGTAATCCCAGCGGTGGATTTGCAGCAGGTCGACATAATCGGTGCCGAGACGACGCAGACTGTCGTCAATCGAACGCAGGATCTGCGCGCGCGAAAGGCCTTCCGGCAGGTCGCCTACCTGATGATAGACCTTAGTGGCAATCACAACGTCTTCGCGACGCGTGAAGTCTTTCAGCGCGCGTCCGACAATCTCTTCGCTGCTACCGTCGGAATAGCTGTTGGCGGTATCAAAGAAATTAATGCCGTTATCGATGGCGTGCTTAATGATGAGGCGGCTGCTCTCTTCGGGAAGCGTCCAGGCATGCTTACCCCGGTCCGGTTCCCCGAAGGTCATGCAACCAAGGCAAAGGCGGGAAACCTTAAGATCCGTTTTTCCCAATATGTTGTATTGCATGGTTCCACTCCTGCTTATGTTTATAAGGGTTTACCCTGTAAGCATAGCAGGAGCGCAGAAGGGATTTAGTTAAGCCAGGCGCGGATTTTAGCTTCAATACCTGCAGCATCGAGACCGATAGCGGCGCGGGCTTCTTCCTGGGTGCCCTGAGGAATAAAGAAGTCCGGCAGGCCGATATTAAGCACCGGCACCAGTTTACGGTTGGCCATCAGCACTTCGTTCACGCCGCTGCCGGCTCCGCCCTGAATAGCATTTTCTTCAACGGTGACCAGCATCTCGTGGCTGGCGGCCAGTTCCAGAATCAGCGCTTCGTCGAGCGGTTTCACAAAACGCATATCAACGAGGGTGGCGTTCAGCGACTCGGCCACTTTGGCCGCGTCCTCGAGCAAAGTACCGAAGTTCAGCAGGGCGATTTTCTCCCCTGCGCGCTTTTTCACGCCTTTACCAATCGGCAGGCAGGCCAGCGGCTGCAGCTCCGCGCCGGTGCCGTTGCCGCGCGGGTAACGAACCGCGCTCGGGCCATCGTTATAGTGATAGCCGGTATGCAGCATCAGTCGGCACTCGTTCTCATCGCTCGGCGTCATGATCACCATATCAGGTATGCAGCGCAGGAAGGAGAGATCGAAAGCGCCCTGGTGGGTTTGCCCGTCGGCTCCGACAATGCCCGCCCGATCGATGGCAAACAGCACCGGCAGCTTCTGGATAGCCACATCGTGGATGACCTGATCGTAAGCGCGCTGCAGGAAAGTGGAGTAGATAGCGACAACCGGCTTATAGCCGCCGATAGCCAGGCCTGCGGCAAAGGTTACCGCGTGCTGTTCGGCGATCGCCACGTCGAAATATTGCTGCGGATACTGGCGTGAAAACTCCACCATGCCTGAGCCTTCGCGCATGGCAGGCGTAACCGCCATCAGCTTATCGTCGCCCGCTGCGGTTTCACACAGCCAGTTACCAAAGATTTTTGAATAGCTCGGCAGGCCGCCTGCGCTTTTCGGCAGGGTGCCGCTTTTAGGGTCAAACTTCGGCACCGCATGGAAGCTAATGGGATCTTTTTCCGCAGGCGCGTAGCCGCGTCCTTTTTTGGTCATTACGTGCAGGAACTGCGGGCCGCTCAGGCCGCGCATATTCTTCAGCGTATTCACCAGCCCGATAACGTCGTGTCCGTCTACCGGCCCGATGTAGTTAAAACCCAGCTCTTCAAACAGCGTGCCCGGTACCACCATGCCTTTGATGTGCTCTTCGGTGCGTTTAAGGAGTTCTTTGATCGGCGGCACGCCGGAGAAGACTTTTTTGCCGCCTTCGCGCAGGGTGGAATAAAGCTTGCCGGAAAGGATTTGCGCCAGATGGTTGTTTAGCGCGCCGACGTTCTCGGAGATCGACATTTCGTTGTCGTTTAACACCACCAGCATATCCGGTCGAATATCTCCGGCGTGGTTCATGGCTTCAAAGGCCATACCGGCGGTGATCGCACCGTCGCCGATAACGCAAACCGTGCGGCGGTCTTTGCCTTCTTTGCCCGCCGCCACGGCGATGCCGATGCCCGCGCTGATCGAGGTCGACGAATGGCCGACGCTCAACACATCGTATTCGCTTTCCGCGCGCCAGGGGAACGGGTGCAGACCGTCTTTTTGACGGATGGTGCCAATTTTATCGCGGCGGCCGGTCAAAATTTTATGCGGATAGGCCTGATGACCCACATCCCAGATGAGCTGGTCAAACGGCGTGTTGTAGACATAGTGGAGCGCCACCGTCAGCTCTACCGTACCAAGCCCGGAGGCAAAATGCCCGCTGGAGCGGCTTACGCTGTCAAGCAGATAGCGCCGCAGCTCATCACACAGCTTCGGCAAGCTTTCTTTTGGCAGCAGACGAAGCTCATTCGTTGAGTCCACCAGCGCCAGGGTCGGGTATTTGGCAATATCAAAGCTCATCAATTAGAAACTCGTTTTTATCCGTCAGCATTCAGGCTGCAGGGGCGTTGGCTGCAACCCGAATGCTGAAGGCTAAATTAATATTATTTATCACGCTGGATGATATAGCTCGCTAACGCTTCCAGTGCCGTTGTATTTAACGACTGGCTCGCAAGACCTTCCAGCGCACGGAGAGAAT
Organism: Enterobacter sp. R1(2018); assembly: GCF_003628475.1. Classification (GTDB taxonomy): domain Bacteria; phylum Pseudomonadota; class Gammaproteobacteria; order Enterobacterales; family Enterobacteriaceae; genus Dryocola. Next base: position 107,742 of record NZ_RCAA01000015.1, read on the forward strand.
CCTGATAGAGATCCCAGGCTTTGGCCCTGGCGTTTTCCAGGCCAAGCAGCGCCGGGTAAGTGCTTTTACCCAGCTGTTGATCGGCGCCCTGACGCTTGCCCAGCGTCGCGGTATCGCCAATCACGTCGAGAATATCGTCCTGCACCTGGAATGCGAGACCGATGCACTCGGCATAACGGTCAAGCAGCGGCAGGTTTTTTCGTCCGGCATCGCCTGCGCTTAATGCGCCAAGGCGAACGGCGGCGCGAATCAGAGCGCCGGTTTTATGGCGATGAATTTTCTCAAGCTCTTCGAGAGTGGCCTGTGTGCCCTCCGCCGCCAGATCCAGCGCCTGGCCGCCGCACATGCCGGCAACGCCGCTGGCGGCGGCTAACTCTTTGATCATCGCCAGACGGTCGGCTATTTCCACACCGGGCATCGGGGCTTCACTGAGTATAGAGAACGCCAGCGTTTGCAAGGCGTCTCCTGCCAGAATTGCGCTGGCTTCGCCAAATTTAATATGGCAGGTCGGCTGCCCGCGGCGCAGATCGTCATCGTCCATTGCCGGCAGATCGTCATGAATCAAAGAATAGGCGTGGATGCACTCTACCGCCGCGGCCGGAGCGTCCAGCGCCTCTTGCGCTACGCCGAACATTTCGCCGGTGGCATATACCAGGAAAGGACGAAGGCGTTTACCCCCTAATAGTGCGCCGTAATGCATCGCCTCAACCAGAGGAGTGTTCTGAAACGGCAGCGGGGATAAAAAGCGTAACAGGGCGTCGTTAGCTCGCTCGGCGTGAGCCTGGAGATCGTGATTTAAATCCATTTTTACTCGGCGTCCGGCGTGAAAGGCGTAAGGGGCGCGTCTTCGTTTTCGCTCAGCAGGATCTGTACCCGCTGTTCGGCCTGCTGCAGTTTCACCTGGCCCTGACGGGCCAATTGCACGCCGCGTTCAAATTCGTTTAACGCGTCTTCCAGCGGCAGTTCACCGCTTTCCAGACGAGTAACAATCTGCTCAAGTTCCACAAGCGCGGTTTCAAAGCTGACGGGGACTTCGGTTTTTTTCGGCATAGTGAATGTCTGACTCTAATATTATGCGACGTTGCCATGGTAGCGGACTCAATTGTGTAACGCTATGGCAAGCTGTTAGTGATATACTTTCGCGCCTCGGATGCAAGGCCTGTGCGCCTGTGCAATTCTTTAAGTCTTTCAGCCCGCATGATTCAACGCATGCATGGCTCACCAACAAATCATGAGCGCCATGAAGTTTATCATTAAATTGTTCCCGGAAATCACCATCAAGAGTCAATCTGTGCGCATACGCTTTATTAAAATGCTCACCGGGAACATTCGTAACGTTTTAAAACACTATGATGAAGACCTGGCGGTCGTCCGCCACTGGGACAATATCGAAGTTCGTGCCAAAGACGAAAACCAGCGCATCGCCATTCGCGAAGCCTTGACCCGTATTCCCGGCATTCATCATATCCTTGAAGTCGAAGACGTGCCCTTTACCGATATGCACAACATCTTCGAGCAGGCGCTGGAGCTTTACCGCGAGCAGCTGGAAGGGAAAACCTTCTGCGTGCGCGTTAAACGTCGCGGCAAGCATGAGTTTAGCTCCATTGACGTCGAGCGCTATGTCGGCGGCGGTCTGAACCAGCATATCGAATCCGCGCGCGTGAAGCTGACGCATCCGGACGTGACGGTGAATCTGGAAATCGAAAACGATCGCCTGCTGCTGGTGAAAGGCCGCTATGAAGGCATCGGCGGTTTCCCTATTGGTACCCAGGAAGACGTGCTGTCGCTGATTTCCGGCGGCTTCGATTCCGGCGTTTCCAGCTATATGCTGATGCGTCGCGGCTGTCGCGTGCACTACTGCTTCTTTAACCTTGGCGGCGCCGCGCACGAAATCGGCGTGAAGCAGGTCGCCCACTATTTGTGGAACCGCTTCGGCAGCTCCCACCGCGTGCGTTTTGTGGCGATTAACTTTGAGCCGGTAGTAGGCGAAATTCTCGAGAAAGTTGAAGACGGGCAAATGGGCGTTGTACTCAAACGTATGTTTGTGCGTGCGGCATCCAAAGTGGCTGAACGTTACGGCGTGCAGGCGCTGGTCACCGGCGAAGCGCTGGGCCAGGTCTCTAGCCAGACGCTGACCAACCTGCGCCTGATCGACAACGTGTCCGACACGCTGATTCTGCGTCCGCTTATCTCTCACGATAAAGAGCACATTATCGATCTGGCGCGTGAAATCGGCACCGCTGACTTTGCCCGCACCATGCCGGAGTATTGCGGCGTGATCTCGAAAAGCCCGACCGTAAAAGCGGTGAAGGCGAAGATCGAAGCGGAAGAAGCCAACTTCGATTTCTCGATTCTCGATAAAGTGGTCGAAGAGGCGACGAATATTGATATCCGCGATATCGCCACCCAGACGAAAGAAGTGGTGACGGAAGTGGAAACGGTGGCTGCCTTCGGCCCGAACGATGTGCTGCTGGATATCCGTTCTATCGATGAACAAGATGAGAAACCTTTCCAACAGGAAGGGGTGGAAGTGGCTTCGCTGCCGTTTTATAAGCTGAGCACGAAGTTTGGCGATCTCGACCAGAGCAAAACCTATCTGCTGTGGTGCGAACGCGGCGTCATGAGCCGCCTGCAGGCGCTGTATCTGCGCGAACAGGGTTTTAATAACGTGAAGGTTTACCGCGCTTAAGCATTACCCTCTCCCTGCCGGGAGAAAATGCGATCCCTAACCCTCTCCTGGAAAGAGGGTTAGGGTGAAGGGAAAACTCAATAATCCCTGAAGCTATAAATCCCGGCGGCCATGACCAGCTGCTGCGATACCTCATGCGCTTTCTCGCGCCCAACCAGCAAATCGATAATCTTCAGGCCAAAATCAATCGCCGTGCCGGGCCCCTGGCTGGTCAGCAGGTTGACCCGCGGGTCCCAGACCACGCGTTTATCCTGCCATTGATCTTCCGGGATCGTCTCTTTCAGATCGGGGAAACCGGTCATATTGCCAATGGGGAAAATCTCGTGCGGAACCAGCACCGTCCCGGCCGCTGCGCAAATGGCCGCCACAAGGCGTCCGGAAAGATGGAACTGGCGCACGGTCTCTACCAGCAGCGGACTGTCGCGGAAGCATTCCGCGCCTTTTAAGCCGCCGGGTAATACGATGACGTCAAAATCCCCGTCGGCCACTTCCACCAGCGGCGCATCGGCCACCAGTTTTACGCCGCGCGAGCAGGTAAGGGTGAGATCGCCGCTGCTGGCGACGCTTGCCGTCGTGACGTTAATGCCGCCGCGCACCAGTAAATCGATCGTGGTGACGGCCTCCATCTCCTCACTTCCAGGTGCCAGACAGACCAGGGCTCGAGCGCTCATATTCATTCTCCTTACGCTTAATCAGCTCATACAGGCGGCTGTTGACCGGCAGCGCAAGGCCATGGGCCCGCGCACGCTGCAGTAAATAGCCGGTGATATAGTCAATTTCGGTGTGGCGCTGTACGCGTACATCCTGCAGCATCGACGAAATATTCGCCGCGGTGCTGTCGATGACCTGTTCGATATAGTAGAGCAGGCTTTCAGGCGAGGTATGGTGGCCGTCGCGCTCCATGACCTGCGCCACTTCGTTACAGATGCTCATCACCTCATCGTGATGGTTTTTTAATTCGCCGTTAGGGCAGTTGTAGAGCGCCGTAAGCGGGTTGATAACGCAGTTAACCGCCAGCTTCTTCCATACTGCAGGAAGGATAAAGTTATGCCAGGCCACGTCGGGGAGGGCCTGATGCAGCGTATCGGCAAGGCGGCTAAAATCACCGCCTGCGGCGTTGCCCGGCCCTATATGCGTGGTGCCGTTGGCGACATGAATGATAACGTTGCCGTCGCGCTTCGCGGCATGCGTCGTCACGCCCAGCAAAATGGGCTGACGAATCGTCCTGAGCTCTTCCAGCGTGCCCATGCCGTTATGCAGCAGCAGGATGGGGCTGGCTGCCGGCAGGGATGCGGCCAGAGTTTTGACGGCTCCGGAAACCTGCCAGGCCTTGAGCGTAACCAGCAGCAGATCGCTGTCGGCGAGAAAGTCGGGATCGTTAGCCATCAGCCTTTCATTAAAAATGCTGCCGTCCACGTCCACCAGATTGACCGGGCAGAAAGGTTGAGGAACCCGCAGCCAGCCCTGGACCTCATGTCCCTGCTTATAAAGTGATGCCAGCCAAAGTTGGCCCAGCGCACCGCAACCCAGTACGGTGATTTTCATTTTGCCTCCCCATCCGCAAACTGCGCAGATGTTTTTGCTTAATCTATATTATATAGGGCTCTCTCGTGCTTTAACGGGTTGTTTTGCGCGGCCCAGCGGGTATTATGCAACGCAACAAAAAGAGAGGGAGAAGAAAACATGCCATCTTTTGACATTGTGTCTGAAATCGATATCCAGGAAGTGCGTAACGCCATCGAAAACGCGGAGCGCGAGGTTGCTACCCGTTTTGACTTCCGTAACGTGCCGGCGACTTTTGAACTGAATGAAAAAAATCAGTCCATTAAGGTTGCCAGCGAGTCTGACTTCCAGGTTAACCAGCTGCTGGATATTCTGCGTGCCAAACTGCTCAAGCGCGGCATCGAAGGCGCGTCAATCGATGTGCCGGAAGATTTCGTGCACAGCGGTAAAACCTGGAGCGTAGAAGCTAAGCTCAAGCAGGGCATTGAATCTGCGATCGCCAAGAAAATCGTCAAGCTGATTAAAGACAGCAAGATTAAGGTTCAGGTGCAGATTCAGGGTGAAGAACTGCGCGTAACCGGCAAATCCCGTGACGATTTACAGTCCGCCATGGCGCTGGTTCGCGGTGGGGATCTGGGACAGCCGTTCCAGTTCAAAAACTTCCGCGACTGATCTTAGCGGCGGATGGCGCTCAATTTATCCACCTTATGTTTTTAATGTAGGGCGGGTGAACGAAGCGCCACCCGTCACTACAACGTTCCTTTCACCAGCTGTTCAATCTCAAAGCGATTCGTCAGCTTGCTGTCGATCTTCACGTAGGCGCTACGCTCCTGCGTAATAATATTCGTCTCGCTCACGCCAGGATGTGCCAGCAGCCTTGCCTTAAGCTCCAGGTCATTTACCGTATTTTCCGGTAGCTCAATGCGCAGGCTGGTTACGTAAGGCGGCTCTTTCATCGTCGAACTCACCAGCAGCCACGCCATCGCCAGCAGCGCACCGGCTAAAAATACGGTTTGCGAATCAAACAGCCCGTCTATCCAGCCGCCTAAGGAGCCGCCAATCGCCACGCCGATAAACTGGCTGGTGGAATAAATCCCCATCGCGGTGCCTTTGTAACCTGCAGGGGATTCCTTACTGATAAGCGACGGCAGAATAGCCTCCATCAGGTTAAAGGCGAGGAAGAACAGCTGCACGCCTATCACCAGTTCCCAGAAATGCGGGCCGGAGCCCCAAAGTACGATCTCAGCGATCAGCAGTAGCGCTACGCAACCGACAAATACCCGCTTCATGCGGCGTTTTACTTCGGCGTAGATGATAAACGGCACCACGGAGACGAAGGAAATAAGCATGGTGCACAGATAGACTTTCCAGTGCTGCGCGGCCGGGAAGCCCGCCTGTTCAAGCTGGCCGGGCAGGGCGACGAAGGTGGACATCAGCATCACGTGCAGACACAGAATGCCGAAGTTAAGCTTCAGCAGCTTAGGCTCGGCGAGGACCTTGCTGAAACAGCTTTTCACCATTCCGGACTCGCGGTTCAGAACGTGATTTTCGGTATTCGGCACCACCCATAGAGTGATCAAAATGCCGCCTGCGGCCAGCATTGCAATCATCCAGAACAGGACGTTCAGGCCGAGAGTGTGGGTAATAATCGGGCCGAGCACCATGGCGATGGCAAAGGTAATGCCGAAGCTGACGCCGATAAAGGCCATTGCTTTGGTTCGGTTTTGCTCGCGGGTAAGGTCTGAAAGCAGCGCCATTACGGCGGCGGCAATGGCGCCTGAGCCCTGCAGCGCGCGGCCAAGGATAATACCCCAGATAGAGCCTGAAAGCGCGGCGATAACGCTGCCGAGCACGAATATCAGTAATCCGCCAACGATAAGCGGCTTGCGGCCAATACGGTCAGAGAGCAGGCCAAAAGGGATCTGGAAGACAGCCTGCGCCAGGCCATAAATACCGATCGCCAGTCCGATTAGCGCTTCGCTCGCACCCTGCAGCGCCATTCCATAAGTGGTAAGTACCGGCAGCACCATAAACATGCCGAGCATGCGCAGTGAAAATACCGTGCCTAAACCCCACGTCGCACGTAGTTCGACGGGCGTCATTTTGTAATCGTTCATTACCACCTCAGATGAAAAACCGGACATAGTGTAGTGCGTAGGCGGGGGAGGGTAAATCTCTAGTTATTTAACAGATATTACAGTGCGGAACTATTGATGATACTAATAAAAAAGGGCACCGAAGTGCCCTTTTACGCGGTTCATCACTTACCAGACGTAAGTCAGCAGATTATGTGAATCCGGCACCATAAAGTCGACGGACATCATCACGGAAAGCGAGGTAATGGCGACGATGGAAAAGACAAACAGCTTGCGTGCCCAGACCTTATCGTCTTCCACTTTATAACCCCGCAGGGCCATGCCCAACCACCAGACGCTCACCGCCGCGGCAACAACCAGGTATTTGTACCCGGCGTATCCGCCTAACGTGAGCATCAGCGTTGCGACGGCAAAAGCGATGATATAGAGCGTGATATGGTTTTTCGCGACCGAAATCCCTTTCACCACCGGCAGAACCGGAATGTTAGCCGCCTGATAATCCTTAAAGCGGAAGATGGCAATCGCATAGGAGTGCGGCATCTGCCACAGGCTAAAGATAGCCAGCAGGATCAGGGCCCCGGTATCGAACTCGTTGGCTACGGCGCAGTAGCCAATCACCGGAGGCGCCGCGCCGGAAAGGCTGCCAATCAGCGTGCCGTAAACGGACTTGCGCTTCATATAGAGGCTATAAACCCCTACGTAAACCACAAAGCCCATTACGCCAAGCCACATGGCCAGCGGATTCGCGCCAAACCACAGCATCATGAAACCAGCAATACCCAGCAAGGTGGCGTATACCAGCGAGGTTTTCGGTGAAATCAGGCCCTTTACCAGCACCCGATTTCTGGTTCTCTCCATCTTGCGGTCGATATCGCGGTCGATGAAGTTGTTATAAACACAACCTGATGCCACCACCAGCGACACCCCAACAAGGGTGAAGAGAAACAGGGGATAATCAATACTGCCCTTCGAGGCCAGTAAAAATCCCCCAATGACAGAAATTAAATTACCGAAAATAATTCCTGGTTTCGTTACTTGCAGGTATTGCTTAATCATACACGTCGCTCTTAGTGAACCATCATGTTCTGGTTGAGGTTCCACATAATCCAGATCGAGCCGACCACCAGAATGGCAATAATCAGCACCGTAAAGGCAAAGGCCACCAGGTTCCAACGCTCACTCGACGAGGTGTTCAGATGCAGGAAGCACACGAGATGCACCAGAATCTGTATTACTGCGGTAACCAGCACCACGCCGAGAAGCGTGGCGTGGGAGGCAGTACCTGACATTACCATCCAGAACGGAATAGCCGTCAGGATGATAGACAGGATAAAACCTGTCATATAGGTTTTTACGCTACCGTGGTGGGCGCCGCTGTGTTCAGTTGAATGACTCATTACATTGCCCCCATCAGATACACTACCGAGAATACACAAATCCACACCACGTCCAGGAAGTGCCAGAACAGGCTCAGGCACATCAGGCGAGCGCGGTTAGTATTGGTCAGACCGCGACGCGCGACGTGAATCATCATGAACGCCATCCACACCAGACCGGAGGTCACGTGCAGACCGTGGGTGCCTACCAGAGCAAAGAACCCTGACAGGAAGCCGCTGCGATCCGGACCGAAGCCTTCGTTAATCAGGTGATGGAATTCATAGAGTTCCATGCCCACGAAGCCCGCACCGAACAGGAAGGTCAGCGCCAGCCAGGAGATAACCTGGCTTTTGTTGCCTTTGTTCATGGCGATAATCGCCATGCCGTAGGTAATGGAGCTGAACAACAGCAGGGCAGTTTCAACCAGCACAAACGGCAGTTCGAAAATGTCTTTCCCTGCAGGTCCGCCCGCGGTGCCGTTCACCAGAACGGCATAGGTAGCAAACAAGCAACAGAACAGAATGCAGTCGCTCATCAGGTAGATCCAGAAACCAAAGACCTTATTGGTTCCTGCATCGTGGTGCCCGTGCTCTGCGACAGGGGCGTTTGCGTGATGGAGAGTCTCAGTTGACATTTTTCAGCCCTGCTTTGGTAATTTCATCGAAATGCTGGTTTTCCAGTTTTTCGACTTCCGCAACCGGAACGTAGTAATCCACATCTTCGTCGAAGCTTTTCGCAATCCAGGTAACGATCATGCCGGCAAAGCCAATGATCGCCATCCACCAGATGTGCCAGATCATCGCGAAACCAAATACCGTAGCGAATGCGGCAATAATGATGCCCGCAGCGCTGTTACGCGGCATATGAATTTCTTCGTAATGCGTCGGCTGCTTATACGCTTCGCCTTTCTCTTTCATCACCCAGAATGCATCACGTTCGTTGACGAGTGGCAGATGGGCGAAGTTGTAGAACGGAGGAGGAGAGGAAGTAGACCACTCCAGCGTACGGCCGCCCCATGGGTCACCGGTCAGGTCGCGGTTCTGTTCGCGGTCACGAATAGAGACGTAGAACTGAATCAGCTGACAGAGGATACCGCAGGCAATCAGCGCCGCGCCGCCTGCTGCAACCATCAGCAGCGGGTGGAACTGCGGATCGATCTGCTGGCTCAGGCGACGGGTCATGCCCATGAAGCCCAGCACGTACAGCGGCATAAAGGCAACGAAGAAGCCGATGATCCAGAACCAGAAGGCGCGTTTGCCCCAGGTTTCGTTCAGGGTGAAGCCAAAGGCTTTCGGCCACCAGTAGGTCAGACCTGCGAAGCAACCGAACACCACACCACCGATAATAACGTTGTGGAAGTGGGCAATCAGGAACAGGCTGTTGTGCAGCACGAAGTCAGCGCCCGGCACCGCCAGCAGAACACCGGTCATCCCACCAATAGAGAAGGTGACGATGAAGCCAATGGTCCACAGCATTGCTGAGTTGAACTCGATGCGGCCCTGATACATGGTGAACAGCCAGTTGAAGATCTTCACCCCTGTCGGGATGGCGATAATCATGGTGGCGATACCGAAGAAGGCGTTTACGTTCGCGCCGCTGCCCATAGTGAAGAAGTGGTGCAGCCAAACGATGAACGACAGTACGGTAATGGCGATGGTCGCCCACACCAGAGAGGTGTAGCCGAACAGACGCTTTTTGGAGAAGGTCGCGACCACTTCTGAGAACACGCCGAATACCGGCAGCACCAGGATATACACTTCCGGGTGGCCCCACGCCCAGATGAGGTTGATATACATCATCATGTTGCCACCCATATCGTTGGTAAAGAAATGGGTGCCAAGATAGCGGTCAAGCGTTAACAGCGCGACGGTCACGGTGAAGATAGGGAACGCGGCGATAATCAGTACGTTAGTACACAGCGAAGCCCAGGTAAACACCGGCATTTTGAACATCGTCATGCCAGGGGTACGCATGTTCAGGATAGTAACGAAGAAGTTAATACCCGTTAGCGTCGTACCAATACCGGAGAGCTGCAGCGCCCAGATCCAGTAGTCGACCCCGACCCCCGGACTGTACTCAATTCCCGACAGCGGCGGATAGGCAACCCAACCGGTCTGAGCGAATTCGCCCACCCCAAGAGAAAGGTTAACCAGCACCACACCGACAACGGTGAACCAGAAGCTCAGGTTGTTCAGGAATGGGAAGGCGACGTCGCGGGCACCAATCTGTAAAGGCACAACCAGGTTCATCAGGCCGATAACGAATGGCATCGCCACGAAGAAGATCATGATAACGCCGTGGGCGGTAAAGACCTGATCGTAGTGATGTGGCGGCAGGAAGCCCGCTTCGCCCGCGGAGGCCAGCGCCTGCTGGCTACGCATCATGATGGCGTCGGCAAAGCCGCGCAGCAGCATCACGATAGCCACGATAACGTACATTACGCCAAGGCGTTTGTGGTCAACCGAGGTGAGCCACTCTTTCCATAAATATTCCCACTTACCGAAGTAAGTGATAGCCGCAAGTAGCGCCAGTCCCCCGACGATAATCGCTGCCACCGTAACCATGATAATGGGTTCATGGTATGGGACTGCATCCAGTGTAAGTTTTCCGAACATTTTTATTCCTCGGCCCCTTAGTGAGAGGTTTCCGCGTGACTCATGTCCATGCCTTCCATACCTTCATGAGAGGCCTGCTCACCTTCCGGTTGGGTCATGTCCATGCTCTTCCCGTGCCCCATGAATTTGTCGATAACGTCTTTAAACAAATCCGGTTTAACAGCGGAGAAGTATTCGACTTTGTTGTATTCGCTAGGCGCCGCCAGCTTCTCGTAGGTCGCCATATCGTTTATGGCGTTCGGAGATTGTTTCGCTTTGGCAACCCATTGGTTAAAGGTGTTCATGTCTGGCGTAGCAATCGCTTTGAACTTCATGCCAGAGAAACCTTTACCGCTGTAGTTAGACGAAATACCGTCGTAGGTGCCTGCTTCGTCGGCAATCAGGTGCAGTTGGGTCTGCATGCCTGCCATTGCGTAGATTTGGCTACCCAAGCGCGGAATGAAGAAGGAGTTCATCACCGAGTTAGAGGTGATTTTGAATTCCACCGGGGTGTTGGCCGGGAAGGCGATTTCATTCACCGTAGCGATACCCTGCTCCGGATAGATGAAGAACCATTTCCAGTCCATAGCGATAACTTCGATGGTCACCGGTTTCGCTTCGTGAGCCAGCGGTTTGCTCGGTTCAAGGGCGTGGGTGGTTTTCCAGGTCAGTACCGCGAGGAAAATGATGATGAGGATGGGAATCGTCCAGACTACAGCTTCAACTTTGTTGGAGTGCGACCAGTTGGGGCTGTATTTGGCGTCCTTGTTTGAAGCCCGATACTTCCAGGCAAAACCGATAGCCATCGCGATAGCTGGGATAACGACAATCAACATCAGCCCGAGAGCTGTCAGTATCAGTGAACGTTGTTCCAGTCCAATCTGTCCTTTGGGGTCAAGAAGCGCAGAATCACAGCCACTAAGTAAAAAAGCGCCTGCGATTAATGACAACCATCCCAAACTTTTATTGTATTTCCTGAGTCTCATTTAACGACCTCAATTCCAGGGAGCTCTATTGTCGTTTAAAGTGTGCCGGCATTTTACGGGAAGGTTACATTACTGTAAACATGAATGGCGTAGTGTCAGTAGGGTGTTACCGGGTTCTGCCGTCAAAGTCACACGAAATGCAACAAACTGTAAAATCGGGCCTCCGACGCCTTCTCCAGCGAGTTATAACAAAAACCTATGCAGAAGGTTATTGCCAGGGTCAATTGGTATAACCAATCATTTTAATAAACACTAAATTAACAATCTGGCATCAATTGAGACACGAAAAAATTCCAAATTAATTCCGTACCGGGCTGAATCGTTAAAGGCAAAAAGCGCGATTCCCGCCCTACCAGCAATTTTAAAAAACAGTGTTTACTGCGAGTGAATAATTGTAGACGATATATTTTGGTGTTTATTTAGGCGTAATAATCACCATGCTAAATAAATAAGCGGGATTATTATTTCTCCATGCCTCACAGCAGGGCCCTTTTACGAAGCGCCAGGTAATCCAGCAGCCCCCCAAACACCACTCCGCCTATAGCAAACAGGGCTCCCCACTCCAGAATCTGCAGGTTAAACGTCCAGTTTGTCAGGCCCGTGGAGTTGGTAATCAAAATCACCAGCCACACGGCAAGGAGCGCGCAGCCTAAGGTTAGCGCATGAAGCGCGAAACGGTAGCCCGAAGCAAATTCGCTCCGCGGCATAAAACTTTCCGTTTGCTGGGTGTATTCCAGCGTGGATTTACATACTAAAAGCAAAAGAATGCCCGGCACTGCGGCAAAGACTGAGAACAGGTAGAAAGTCGGCCAGCCGTGAGCTTCCACAAACCAGCCGGCAATAGGCCCGACGTAAACGCGGCCCACGGCGGAAAGCGCTGAAAGCAGCGCAAACTGCGTGGCCGAAAAAGACTTATTGCACAGCGTCATTAACAAGGCGACAAAAGCCGCCGTGCCCATACCGCCGCACAGGTTTTCGAAGAAAACCGCCGCCGCCATGCTGAACATATGCTTATCGGTGATGGAAAGGATCCAGTAGCCCGCATTGGAGACGCCCTGCAAAATACCGAAAATCAGCAGCGCCCGGAACAGCGTCAGCCGCTGCATGAGCACGCCGCCGTAAAGCGCGCCGAGGATAGTGGCGAAGAGCCCAAGCGTTTTATTGACCACGCCCACTTCGCCTGCGTCGAAACCGACGCCACGAATCAGGAAGGTGGTCGTCAGGCTCATGGCGAAGGCGTCGCCGAGCTTGTACATCACGATCAGCAGCAGAATCAGCCACGCGTTATTGCGCCCAAAAAAGTCGCGTAGCGGGGCGACTACCGCCTGCTCAAGGCTGCGCGGAACGGGGATCGCATCGGTCGGCTCCGGAGCGAGAAGGGTAGCGATGATACAGGGTATCAGTAACGCCGCCATCAGCCAGTAGGTCGCCTGCCAGCCGAGGTAACGGTCGGCAAGCCACAGCGCCAGGCCGCCGGAAACCAGCATCGCCAGTCGATAGCCAAGCACGCTGATCGCCGCGCCCGCGCCGCGTTCTTCGGCTGAAAGCACGTCCGTTTTCCAGGCGTCGAATACGATGTCCTGGGAAGCGGAGCAAAAAGCGATAATGACTGCCAGCGCCGCCATCCAGCGAAGCTGCGTGCCCGGCTCCAGAAAGCCCATGGCGGCAATGGAAATCAACAGCAGAATTTGCGTAATCAGCAGCCAGCCCCGGCGGCGGCCCAGCAACGGCGGCGTGTACCTGTCCATCACCGGCGACCAGAGGAACTTAAAGACGTAGGCCTGGCCGACGAGGGAGAAAAAGCCGATGGTTTTCAGATCGATATTTTCGACCGTCATCCAGGCTTGCAGAGTGCCGGAAGTTAATGCGAGGGGAAGCCCGGAGGCAAAACCAAGGATCAGAAGAATGGCTGACTTCGGCTGCTGAAAAATACGTAAATACTGATTGGCCATGCTTTGCTCTGACTATCAGCCCGCTTGACGCGGGCTGACGGAGGAAAAATTAATGGGCGTTCGCTTTGATAAAGTCGTGAACGCTGGTGTCCTGAGCCATATCCGCGATGGTATCGGTCAGCACGGAGTTAACCGCTTTGGCGATATTCTCGTTGGTCGCCTGGAACGCGCCTTCCACGTTGTAGCTGGAGCGGTAGTTCTTGGTCATCTTATTGCCGTTCTGGGCGGTGGCGATAATCGAGATATCCGCTTTAGTGGCGATGTTGTAACGCACGTTGCCCTGGGAAACGTCCGCATACAGCTGGTTGACGACGATCTGCAAGGCGACCGGACTGCTTGGGCCGATCATATAGCCGCGCGCGGTCATCTGTTTCTCCAGCACTTCCTGCAACAGGAAACGCAGGTCGCGGGACGGCGTCAGGGTAACCAGCTGGTTGTCGCGGGTTACTTTAGCCAGCGCCTGATCGGTGCGTTGATCGGCGCCGTTGATGCTGACGGTCACGCCCATCAGGCTTGGATCCTGCTGCGGCAGGTTGATAGTCGGAGATACTTCAATGGTCGTCGGAGGTGTTGCACAGCTGGCCAGCATAAAAATGGCGACCAGCGGGAAGAATAATTTTTTTAACATGTTCGCTATCTCAATGTACTCAAAGGGGCGGGCAGAAAAAAACACGTCATCATAACACTGCGGTTGCCCAGTGGAAGTGCCTAACGCACGTAATTTCATCGCGTTGCGCTTTTATTGAGCGCCTGCACAGCTATCAGACCGTTTTCGTCCCGAATAGTGCCTTAATAGTATTAAGCTACAGAGGGTTGGCGAAGCAAATCAGACGAAAGCTAAATAATTGTTGGAATTACGTTATTAAAACGGTTAAAAGCGGCTAACATTTAAAGGGATGAGTGGCATCTCTGCGTCGTTGAGGAGAAAGTTCATGATGATACGCGAGCAAATAGAAACAAAATTAAGGGCAGCGTTCGAACCCGTGTTCCTGGAAGTCGTGGATGAGAGCTATCGTCACAATGTCCCGGCTGGTTCAGAAAGCCATTTTAAAGTGGTCTTAGTCAGCGATCGTTTTGCCGGTGAACGTTTTTTGAATCGCCACCGCCTGATCTACGGAACCTTAAGCGAAGAGCTTGCGAGTACCGTTCACGCGCTGGCCTTGCACACCTATACCATTAAAGAGTGGGAAGGGCTGCAGGATACTATTTTCGCCTCCCCACCATGCCGTGGCGCGGGTTCTATCGCCTGAAAATCACCTTTCGGGTTTGCAACTAAGGGAACTTTTCCTTTATGTTGCTCTCTGTTAATTGCGTTTTACAAAACGGCCTGCGGGCCGTTTTATTTTGTCTTCAATACCCGGCTGTTTTGCAGGGGTAAGGCAATAAATTCCAACAAAGTGTGAAAAAGGCCGCAGCGACGTTATGTCGCCGTTCTCGACTCACCCTGGTGATGCCGCTATAATGCTGCGTCTTATTTTTCGGAATGTCTTCGGGACGATTCTGACGACAGGGAATGTGATTCTGATACAGAGGACATCCCGGTTCTGTGAAGCAATATTGAGGGCTTCCAGAGTTGACCGAGCACTGTGATTTTTTGAGGTAACAAGATGCAAGTTTCAGTTGAAACCACTCAGGGCCTTGGCCGCCGTCTCACGATTACTATCGCTGCAGACAGCATCGAAAACGCTGTAAAAAGCGAGCTGGTCAACGTGGCAAAGAAAGTCCGTATTGACGGCTTCCGCAAGGGTAAAGTACCGATGACCGTTGTCGCTCAACGTTACGGCGCTTCCGTTCGCCAGGACGTACTGGGCGAGCTGATGAGCCGCAACTTCATTGATGCGATCATCAAAGAAAAAATCAATCCAGCCGGCGCGCCTAACTATGTGCCGGGCGAGTACAAACTGGGCGAAGACTTCACCTACTCCGTAGAGTTCGAAGTGTACCCGGAAGTTGAGCTGCAGGGTCTGGAAGCAATCGAAGTTGAAAAACCGGTTGTTGAAGTGACTGACGAAGACGTTGATACCATGTTGGATACCCTGCGCAAGCAGCAGGCAACCTGGAAAGAAACCGACGCCGCAGCTACCGCTGAAGACCGCGTAACCATCGATTTCACCGGCTCTGTAGACGGTGAAGTGTTCGAAGGCGGTAAAGCATCTGACTTCGTACTGGCAATGGGCCAGGGTCGTATGATCCCGGGCTTCGAAGACGGCGTTGTCGGCCACAAAGCTGGCGAAGAATTCACTATCGAAGTGACCTTCCCGGAAGATTACCACGCTGAAAACCTGAAAGGTAAAGCGGCGAAGTTCGACATCGTGCTGAAGAAAGTTGAAGAGCGCGAGCTGCCGGAATTTACCGAAGAATTCATCAAGCGTTTCGGCGTTGAAGATGGTTCTGTAGCAGGCCTGCGTACCGAAGTACGTAAAAATATGGATCGCGAACTGAAAGGCGCCGTGCGTAACCGCATTAAGTCTCAGGCAATCGACGGTCTGGTTAACGCCAACAACATCGACGTACCGGCTGCGCTGATCGACGGCGAAATCGACGTTCTGCGTCGCCAGGCTGCTCAGCGTTTCGGCGGTAACGAGCAACAGGCTCTGGAACTGCCGCGCGAGCTGTTCGAAGAACAGGCTAAACGCCGCGTAGTGGTTGGTCTGCTGCTGGGCGAAGTGATTCGTACCCACGAACTGAAAGCTGACGAAGCGCGCGTTAACGCCCTGATTGAAGAAATGGCTTCCGCCTACGAAGATCCGAAAGAAGTTATCGAGTTCTACAGCAAAAACAAAGAGCTGATGGACAACATGCGCAATGTTGCTCTGGAAGAGCAGGCTGTTGAAGCGGTTCTGGAAAAAGCGAAAGTTTCTGAAAAAGCGACTTCCTTTAGCGAGCTGATGAACCAGCAGGCGTAAGCATAATTTTTGGCGCCACCGCCAGAAGTTTGCTGCATCAAGCCCGTCACCCACAAGGTGGCGGGCTTTTTTTATCTGGTAGAGAGCATAGCCGATGAATTATGCGAACTTTCAGGGTTAGCGTAACAAGAAAAGGTTGTTATGCTTGAAACAGGGTGAAGCTATCCCCATAAACTTAGGCATGGCTGCAAAAATGACTCTGACTGATAATCCGTCCAATACCGGCAACGGGCGCAAGGAGCATAGTCTTCTTTTCGCGTCTCAAGTAGAATCAGTGCAGTAGGTTAGAAGGCTTAATTACTCCAGGAGACGGAAAGAAATGTCATACAGTGGCGAACGAGATCAATTAGCACCCCATATGGCCCTGGTGCCGATGGTTGTTGAACAGACATCACGTGGTGAGCGTTCATACGATATTTATTCCCGTCTGCTCAAGGAACGTGTCATCTTCATGACCGGACAGGTCGAAGATCATATGGCTAACCTGATTGTGGCGCAGATGCTGTTTCTGGAAGCAGAAAACCCGGAAAAAGACATCTATCTCTACATTAACTCACCGGGTGGCGTAATTACGGCAGGTATGTCGATCTACGACACCATGCAATTTATTAAACCGGACGTCAGCACTATCTGTATGGGACAGGCTTGTTCTATGGGTGCTTTCCTGCTGACAGCCGGGGCGAGGGTAAGCGTTTCTGCCTGCCTAACTCGCGGGTGATGATTCACCAACCGCTGGGCGGCTATCAGGGACAGGCGACGGACATCGAAATTCATGCCCGCGAAATTCTGAAAGTTAAAGCCCGTATGAATGAACTTATGGCGCAACACACCGGCAAATCTCTTGAAGAAATCGAGAGAGACACCGAGCGTGACCGTTTCCTCGCTGCCAGCGAGGCGGTAGAGTATGGCTTAGTTGACTCGATCCTGACTCACCGTAACTAATGCCCGAAAACAGCGGGCCGTATACTATAGTAAAAGTAGTGGCCCGCTGAGCGCATACGATTGGCTGTGCCGCAATAATGGCACTTGCGTCGTTTCAAACGGTGCAAAGAAACAGAAAAGAGGTTTTGACTTTATGACAGATAAGCGCAAAGACGGTTCAGGCAAACTTCTGTACTGCTCTTTTTGCGGCAAAAGCCAGCATGAAGTGCGCAAACTGATTGCCGGGCCGTCAGTGTATATCTGCGATGAGTGTGTCGACTTGTGTAACGACATCATTCGCGAAGAGATCAAAGAAGTGGCTCCGCACCGCGAGCGTAGCGCGCTGCCGACGCCGCACGAAATCCGTCACCACCTGGATGACTACGTCATTGGCCAGGAACAGGCGAAAAAAGTCCTCGCCGTGGCGGTTTATAACCATTACAAACGCCTGCGCAATGGCGACAGCACCAACGGTATCGAGCTGGGCAAAAGTAACATTTTGCTGATCGGGCCAACCGGTAGCGGTAAAACCCTGCTGGCCGAAACGCTGGCGCGCCTGCTGGACGTTCCCTTCACCATGGCTGACGCCACCACGCTTACCGAAGCGGGTTACGTGGGTGAAGATGTGGAAAACATCATCCAGAAGCTGCTGCAGAAGTGCGACTACGATGTGCAAAAAGCGCAGCGCGGGATCGTCTATATCGATGAGATTGACAAAATCTCCCGCAAATCAGACAACCCGTCCATCACCCGCGATGTTTCCGGTGAAGGCGTGCAGCAGGCGTTGCTGAAACTGATTGAAGGCACCGTGGCGGCAGTTCCGCCGCAGGGTGGACGCAAGCATCCGCAGCAGGAATTCCTGCAGGTTGATACATCCAAGATTCTGTTTATCTGCGGCGGCGCGTTTGCCGGCCTCGACAAAGTGATCGCCAACCGTGTTGAAACCGGTTCAGGCATTGGCTTTGGCGCGACGGTAAAAGGCAAGTCTGAGAAAGCGAGCGAAGGTCAGCTGCTGGGCCAGGTCGAGCCAGAAGATTTGATCAAGTTCGGTCTGATTCCTGAGTTTATCGGCCGTCTGCCGGTCGTCGCAACGCTGAGCGAACTGAGCGAAGAAGCCCTGATCCAGATCCTGAGAGAACCGAAGAACGCCCTGACCAAGCAATATCAGGCGCTGTTCAATCTGGAAGGCGTGGAGCTGGAATTCCGCGAAGAGGCGCTGGATGCTATCGCCAAGAAAGCGATGGCGCGTAAAACCGGCGCTCGTGGTCTGCGTTCCATCGTTGAAGGCGCGCTGCTTGATACCATGTACGACCTGCCTTCCATGGAAGACGTCGAAAAAGTGGTTATCGATGAGGCGGTCATCGACGGT
The DNA here is from genome assembly GCF_003628475.1 of Enterobacter sp. R1(2018). GTDB lineage: Bacteria > Pseudomonadota > Gammaproteobacteria > Enterobacterales > Enterobacteriaceae > Dryocola. The sequence continues at coordinate 126,135 of NZ_RCAA01000015.1, forward strand.
CAGACCAAGCCGTTATTAATTTACGGCAAGCCGGAAGCGCAGCAGGCATCCGGCGAATAATTCGCCAAAATAACCAGTCAGTTAGTTGAAAAAGGGGGATTTTTATCCCCCTTTTATTTTTCCTGCATTTCCGGCATTGAATGCTCGGGAAACATCCCCATATACTGACTTACTTGCTGGTGATGCCATGATATCTGTCATCCTTCAAGCTGCAGGCGCGTTGGCTGCACCCATATCACCCCAGTCACATATTAGCTATGCTCCTGGGGATTCATGGGCTTGCCGCGTTACTCGGTTGAGGTCTTGCCCCTACGGGGTCAGCCTTCGGCTGTTTAAAAACGCATGGCGTTTTTGTCCTGCAACTCGAATGATTTAAGGTATAAAGAGCGGAGGCATCGCCCCATCACCTGGCGGAAATTAAACTAAGAGAGAGCTCTATGAATCCTGAGCGTTCTGAACGCATTGAAATCCCCGTATTGCCATTGCGCGATGTGGTGGTTTATCCGCACATGGTTATTCCACTGTTTGTCGGGCGTGAAAAATCCATTCGCTGCCTGGAAGCGGCCATGGACCACGATAAAAAAATCATGTTGGTGGCGCAAAAAGAGGCCTCAACGGATGAGCCGGGTGTCAATGACCTGTTTTCGGTGGGTACCGTTGCATCCATTTTGCAGATGCTGAAACTGCCGGACGGCACGGTAAAAGTGCTGGTGGAAGGTTTACAGCGTGCGCGCATTACCACCCTGTCTGACAATGGCGATCATTTCGCAGCCCAGGCTGAATACCTCGACTCACCGGTTATCGAAGAGCGCGAGCAGGAAGTTCTGGTACGCACGGCCATTAACCAGTTTGAAGGCTACATCAAGCTAAACAAAAAAATCCCGCCGGAAGTGCTGACGTCCCTTAACAGCATCGACGATCCTGCACGTCTGGCAGACACTATCGCCGCACATATGCCGTTGAAATTGACGGATAAACAGTCAGTGCTTGAGATGTCCGATATTAACGAACGTCTTGAATACCTGATGGCGATGATGGAATCCGAAATCGATCTGCTGCAGGTTGAAAAACGCATTCGCAACCGCGTTAAAAAGCAGATGGAAAAGAGCCAGCGCGAATACTATCTGAATGAGCAAATGAAAGCGATTCAGAAAGAATTGGGCGAAATGGACGACGCGCCGGACGAAAACGAAGCGCTGAAACGCAAAATCGACGCGGCGAAAATGCCGAAAGAGGCGCGTGAAAAAACCGAAGCGGAACTGCAAAAGCTGAAAATGATGTCGCCGATGTCTGCGGAAGCAACCGTAGTGCGCGGCTATATCGACTGGATGGTGCAGGTGCCGTGGAACGCGCGCAGCAAGGTGAAAAAAGACCTGCGTCAGGCGCAGGAAGTTCTGGATACCGACCATTACGGTCTGGAGCGCGTGAAAGATCGCATCCTGGAATATCTCGCCGTGCAAAGCCGCGTTAACAAACTCAAAGGGCCAATCCTGTGCCTGGTAGGGCCTCCAGGGGTCGGTAAAACCTCCCTCGGCCAGTCCATCGCCAGAGCGACCGGGCGTAAATATATCCGTATGGCGCTGGGCGGCGTACGCGACGAAGCTGAAATCCGCGGCCACCGTCGGACCTATATTGGTTCGATGCCGGGCAAGCTGATTCAGAAAATGGCGAAAGTGGGCGTTAAAAACCCGCTGTTCCTGCTGGATGAAATCGACAAAATGTCTTCGGACATGCGTGGCGATCCGGCGTCGGCTTTGCTGGAAGTGCTCGATCCGGAACAGAACGTCGCCTTTAACGATCACTACCTTGAGGTTGACTACGATCTCAGCGACGTGATGTTTGTCGCGACCTCTAACTCGATGAACATTCCGGCTCCGCTGCTGGACCGTATGGAAGTTATTCGTCTTTCCGGTTACACCGAAGACGAAAAGCTGAACATCGCCAAACAGCACCTGCTGCCGAAGCAGATTGAGCGTAACGCGCTGAAAAAAGACGAGCTGACGGTAGAAGATAGCGCCATTAGCGGCATTATTCGTTACTACACCCGTGAAGCCGGCGTGCGTAGCCTGGAGCGTGAAATCTCCAAACTGTGCCGTAAAGCGGTGAAACAGCTGCTGCTGGACAAAACGCTCAAACACATCACCATCAACGGCGATAACCTGAAGGATTTCCTTGGGGTGCAGCGCTTTGATTACGGCCGCGCGGACAGCGAAAACCGCGTAGGCCAGGTGACAGGCCTGGCGTGGACGGAGGTTGGCGGCGATCTGCTGACTATCGAAACCGCGTGCGTGCCGGGTAAAGGCAAGCTGACCTACACCGGTTCCTTAGGTGAGGTTATGCAGGAGTCTATCCAGGCTGCACTGACCGTGGTCCGCGCTCGCGCTGAAAAGCTGGGCATCAACGGCGACTTCTACGAAAAACGCGATATTCACGTTCACGTCCCGGAAGGCGCAACGCCGAAAGACGGCCCAAGCGCGGGTATCGCGATGTGTACCGCGCTTGTTTCCTGTCTGACAGGTAACCCGGTGCGCGCGGATGTAGCCATGACCGGCGAAATTACGCTGCGTGGCCAGGTTCTGCCGATCGGTGGTTTGAAAGAAAAACTGCTGGCGGCTCACCGCGGCGGCATTAAAACCGTGCTGATTCCTGACGACAATAAACGCGACCTGGAAGAGATTCCGGACAACGTGATTGCCGATCTGGATATTCATCCGGTTAAGCGTATTGAGGAAGTTCTGGCCCTTGCATTGCAGAATGAACCGTACGGAATGCAGGTTGTAACCGCAAAATAGTGACCTGACGCAAATACAGTCAATAAAAGCACAGCTGGTAGGTGAATTGTCACTTGCCAGCTTTTTTTTGTATCGCTAAGTTAGACAGCGGTTGGGTAGGTCACCAACAACGGGTGTTGTGCGGTCATGACAGGCCTGATATAACTTCTGCGCGGTCGTACTTTGAAGGATACGGGTACGATATAAATAATAACGAGAGGAAGAGAAGAGTGAATAAATCTCAACTGATAGACAAAATTGCCGCAGGTGCTGATATTTCTAAAGCTGCGGCTGGACGTGCGTTAGATGCTGTTATCGCTTCTGTTACTGAATCTCTGCAGTCAGGGGAAGACGTAGCGCTGGTAGGCTTTGGTACTTTTGCTGTTAAAGAGCGTGCTGCCCGTACAGGCCGTAACCCTCAAACGGGTAAAGAGATCACCATCGCCGCAGCGAAAGTCCCGGGTTTCCGTGCGGGTAAAGCGCTGAAAGACGCGGTTAACTGAGTTTTCGACCAGTTTATTGATATAAACCGTAAAGCTTTGTCAGGGGCGCATCATCAGATGTGCCTTTTTTGTTTTTGGCGTCCTAATTTTCCGTATCCCTGATGATTTGAGACGGGTTTCTTGTCACAATACCCTCTTGCGCGCAGCGGCGGAATGACGAGCGTTCGCAAGGATGCCATGACGACTGCGCAGGGTTTACCAATTACACTACAGCGGAGTGTTGTTACACCATGATGGACAATTTACGCGCGGCGGCAAACCACGTCGTGCTCAAGATCATTCTGGGTTTGATTATCGTGTCATTCATTTTGACTGGCGTGGGTAACTACCTGATTGGCGGCAGCGCCAATTACGCCGCAAAAGTGAATGGCCAGGAGATTGGTCGTGGGCAGTTCGAAAATGCGGTAGCCAGCGAACGTAATCGCCAGCAACAGCAATTAGGTGAACAGTTCTCAGCGCTTGCTTCCAGCGAAGGCTACATGAAGCAGATGCGTCAGCAGGTGCTGTCTCGTATGATCGATGAGGCCCTGATGGACCAATATGCCAGACATCTCGGTTTGGGCATCAGCGACGAACAAATCAAACAGGCTATTTTTAAAGAGCCTGCTTTCCAGAATAACGGTAAATTCGACAACGCCCGTTATAACGCCATCATCAGCAACATGGGCATGACGGCGGACCAGTATGCTCAGGCACTGCGTAACCAGCTGACTACCCAGCAGCTTATCAGCGCCGTGGTAGGTACGGACTTTATGCTGACCGGCGAAACCGATGAGCTGGCCGCGCTGGTAGCCCAGCAACGTCTGGTGCGTGAAGCCACCATTGATGTGAAGGCGCTGGCTGCGAAGCAGGAGGTTTCCGAGCAGGAAATCAACAGCAGCTACGAACAGAATAAGAACGGTTACATCGCCCCTGAGCAATTCAGAGTCAGCTATATCAAGCTGGATGCGGCCTCCATGCCGCAAACTGTGACCGATGCCGACGTGCAGGCCTGGTATGACCAGCATCAGGATGAGTTTACTCAGCCGCAGCGTAACCGCTACAGCGTGATTCAGACCAAAACGGAAGCGGAAGCGAAGGCCGTGCTGGACGAGCTGAACAAAGGCGGTGACTTCGCGGCGCTGGCGAAAGAGAAATCAGCCGACATCATTTCCGCTCGTAACGGCGGCGATATGGGCTGGCTTGAGCCATCCACAACGCCTGATGAGTTGAAAAATGCCGGCCTGAAAGACAAAGGCCAGCTGTCAAATGTGATCAAGTCTTCCGTGGGCTTCCTGGTGGTTCGCCTGGACGATATCCAGCCTGCGCAAACCAAGCCGCTGTCTGAAGTTCATGACGCGATTGCGGATAAGGTGAAGCAGGAGAAGGCGGTTGATGCTTACTACGCGCTGCAGCAGAAAGTAAGCGACGCCGCGAGCAACGACAACGAATCCCTGGCGGGCGCCGAGCAGGTTGCAGGCGTTAAGGCCGTTGAAACCGGCTGGTTCAGCCACGACAGCCTGCCGGCCGAGCTAAACTTTAAACCCGTTGCCGACGCTATCTTTAACGGCGGCCTGGTGGGTGAAAACGGCACGCCGGGAAGCAATTCTGACATCATCACCGTCGACGGCGACAGAGCGTTCGTTCTGCGCGTAACCGAGCACAAAGCGGAGGCCGTTAAGCCTCTGGCCGAGGTGCGCGAACAGGTTATCGCTCAGGTGAAGCAACAGAAAGCCGAACAGCAGGCGAAGATGGATGCCGACAAGCTGCTTAACGAGCTGAAACAGGGCAAAGGCGACGCCGCGATGCAGGCCGCAGGGCTAAGCTTCGGCGCTGCCAAAACGCTGTCCCGTACGGGGCAGGATCCAATAAGCCAGGCCGCCTTTACGCTGCCGTTACCTGCTAAAGATAAGCCAGCTTACGGCGTGGCTAACGACATGCAGGGCAACGTGGTGCTGTTGGCTCTGGATGAAGTGAAAGCCGGTACTATGCCTGCGGAACAGAAAAAAGCGATGGTGCAGGGGATAACCCAGAACAACGCCCAGATAGCCTTTGAAGCGCTGATGACCAACCTGCGCAAAGAGGCGAAGATTAAAACGGGCGACGTTGTCGACCAGCAGCAATAATCTTCAGCTTTACCCGCATTTCGTTGCAACGTAGTGCAACAACTAAAGGCCGCTTTCGCGGCCTTTTCCACATTTTGATATCGACAATTGTTCAGCTTTTTTCCTCCCGCTAAGGTGGCGTTGCTGCTAAACACATGGAGGAAACAGTATGAAGTCAGGAATAAAAGCTTTTTATCTTACCCTTGCGCTTATCGGCGCAGGCATTTGTTCATCAGCCCATGCGCTTGCGGCCCACGCGAAAAGCGAGGCTGTAACCCAGCCTGTGGCGACTGCCGATAAAGGCGCAGCCAAAGCTTCTGAGCTTAAAGCCAGCGATGCAAAAACCGCGGATGCCAGCGACGGCGTAGTGAGTATCAATACGGCAAGCGCTGAAGATCTGGCTCGGGTCATTAACGGCGTGGGGCTTAAAAAAGCCCAGGCTATCGTGAGCTATCGCGAAGAGTACGGGCCGTTTAAAGATCTGGATCAGCTGCAGGAGGTGCCGGGAATCGGCATTGCGCTGGTGGAGCGTAACCGCGCCCATCTCAAACTTTGATAGATAGTGCGTATCGACTCGCGTAGTCAGAAACTTTTGCTACGCTAAATAACAGGTCGTACCAGTTGGTGCGACCTGTTCATCTTACCTGCTAAATAAAATTAAAAGGTCATCGCGCTATGCAGACTCAAATCAAAGTTCGTGGCTATCACATGGACGTTTACCAGCATGTGAACAACGCCCGCTATCTGGAATTTCTTGAAGAAGCCCGCTGGGAAGGGCTGGAGAAGACCACCGGCTTTCAGTGGATGACGGAGCACAATATCGCTTTTATCGTGGTGAACATTAACATCAGCTACCGGCGTCCCGCGGTGCTCGGCGATGTGCTGCGCATTACCAGCAACCTGCAGCAGTTAAGCGGTAAAAGCGGCGTGTTAAGCCAGGTGATTACGCTTGAGCCGGAAGGGCAGGCGGTGGCCGACGCGCTGCTGACCTTTGTTTGTATAGATCTGAAGACGCAGAAATCTGTCCCTATTGAGGGCGAACTGCGCGAGAAACTAGAGCAAATGATGGGTTAAAAACCCAGGGCGTGGCAGGCGCCACGCCCTGAAGAAGGCTTATTTAAGCCCGGTTTTCTGCTTCATAGCGGCCATTACTCCCGGTTTATCGGCCAGGTAGTAGTTCAGGCCATTAGCGCGCAGATTGCAGGCGGCGCATTCGCCGCAGCCGTCGCCCTGAATGCCGTTGTAGCAGGTCAGGGTTTGCGTGCGCACCAGTTCAAGCTGCTGCCAGTAATCTGCCAGCGCCCAGGTTTCCGCTTTATCAAGCCACATTAGCGGCGTTTCAAAGCGGATATTGCGGGCCATGCCCAGGCTTACCGCGTGGTTTAGCGCTTTAACGAACTCGTCGCGGCAATCCGGGTAGCCTGAGAAATCAGTTTCGCACACGCCGGTAATCACCGCCTCGGCTTCCACCTGATAGGCATAAATAGCCGTGAGGGTCAAAAAGAGGATGTTACGGCCCGGTACGAAAGTGCTTGGAATGCCGTTCTCCTGAGGGTTGTAATCCGGCACAGGAATGCTGTCGCGGGTCAGGCTGCTGACGGCCAGTTCGTTAAGCACGGTGACATCGAGCACTTTATGGGCGCGGGCGCCCAGTTTCAGCGCCAGTTCACGCGCCACGTCAATTTCAGCGCGATGGCGTTGGCCATAATCAAACGTCACACAGTGAACTTCATCATACTGCTGTAAAGCCTGAATCAGGCAGGTGGTGGAATCTTGCCCGCCACTGAAGACGACGACCGCACGTTTCATGAGTAATCCTGTAAGCCAAAAGTAATTTTACGCAGATATGGTAACGCCCCCGTACGCGGCTGCCCAGCTTCTTCACGTCATTGACGGCGGCGGCAGCCAGGCCTGGGTAAAATCGAACCAGCCCCAGGCGTTAAGCTCGATGCCGTTAACTCCGGGCGGAGCGCTGATTTGGTAGCGGTAGTTAAACAGCGGCGTGATGATGGCATCGTCCATCAGGGAACTGAACACCACCCGTAAACCGGCATAGCGATCGGCATCGTCAGGATGGATCTGCACGGCATCAAGCGTGGCCTGTAAATGGGCATACTGGCTGCCGGTTAGCACATGTGACCAAAGAACGTCGCTGCGCAGCCACTGCTCAAGCGTATACTCCGGCGCCTCGCCGATCAGCCTGTCGCCCATCACGATATCCACCCCGGCCAGCGCCTCGCAGCCAGCCCAGGTTTTTGCGTCATGGAATATCAGCGTGAGTTCACAACCCAGCGTGGCCAGATAGCGCTTTAGCTGCTGAGCCATGGCGTGGAGTTCCACCGGCAGATGATAAATCAGCGTCAATCGCCGGGGCAGTTTTACCGCGGGCTGAGTCTCCCATTGCGGCATCGTCCAGCCGGGGATCATTTCCGTACTGGGCGTGATTAACGACTCTTCAACCGGCAGCGTGCCGATCACCTCATGGCTGCGTACGATTTGCATCAGCGTTCGGGCCTGTTCGGGCGTCAGTTTGCCATTTTGTTTGATAGCCAGGTAACAGAAGCCCAGGCTGATGCTGTTTCGCACCGGCCGCAGATGAACCAGCTCATCCTGCTGCCCGATGGCGATTTGCACCGGATGCCGGCAGCTGGTGCCGAGCGCCGTGTCGAAAAGCTGCGGGGTTATCCAATACTCCACGGCTTTCAGCAGCGGGTGGTTCAGATGGTAGCTTTCATGGCTTTCAATACGTACCAGGTTTTCTTTAAAGCTCGCGATGCGAAAAGCTCCGCAGCCGAGCTGCGTATCTTCCGGATGGGCAAGGCGGCTGCAGTAGCTTGCCAGGCGCCAGGGCAGCCAGTAATCCGGATGATGCAGGACAAAACGCAGGCAGCGGGCGTGAGGCTGCTCGATAGCTTTCACGCTGACAAACAGGCGACGCATGGCGGGAAGCGCCAGCAGC
>NZ_RCAA01000015.1:134511-139623 GCF_003628475.1 Enterobacter sp. R1(2018)
ATGCCAGCTCAGGCCATCATCAGCAACCTGCCAGTGATGTGCGAGGTCAGGCTGCGGCAGCGAGCTGTTGGTCACAAAGCGCGTCAGGCCGGAAAAAACCTGCCCGGCAAGATGCTGTTCGGCCCTTCCCGGCAGGAAACCCGGCTGTAAGGGCTCCAGCGGACGATAGTAGGGAATACGCAGGGTGGGCGTATCGTTTTGCCACTGTCCGCCAAGAAACGGCTGTAGCAGATGGCGAAGCTGCTCGGGAGCGATTTGCGCCAGTTCCAGCGCGTTCTGATGCTGACCCTTGTGCAATACCTCTTCCATCATTCCCGAACGCACGCTGTCCGGCGTGACTAAAAAATTCAGCTCGCCGCGCTTGCCTCGTCCCGAACGCGCCCGCCAGGTTAACCAGCCGGCGTCTTCCAGCTGCTTTAACAACGTTCGGACATGGCGTTCGCTGCAAAAGCAACGCGCCGCAAGCTCAGCCACCGTTGCCTGCACGGGTTCGCCTGCGGAAGGTTGCCACAGCCTCTGATACTGATTAAGCCGATTTAATAAGCGCATACTTAAACCCGGAACAATTTTTCAGAAGTATTCACTATTAGTTCCGTATATGCCAGGCAATACTGCAGGTCATGTTTGTGAGATCACAACCGGGAGTTTTCATGGCGCGTCTGGCTGCATTTGATATGGATGGCACACTGCTGTTGCCCAACCATTATCTTGGTGAGGAAACCCTGCGCACGCTTAAACGACTGCGGGAAGAGCGTCAAATTACCCTCGCTTTTGCGACCGGGCGTCACGTGCTGGAAATGCGTCACGTTTTAGGCACGCTTGATCTCGAAGCCTTTCTTATTACCGGCAACGGAACACGCATTCACAGCATGGAAGGGGAGCTGCTGCATCGGCAGGATCTCGCTCCGGCGGCCGCGGAAAGCGTTATTCTCGGCCAGTGGGATACCCAGGCCAGCATGCACGTGTTCAACGACTCCGGCTGGCTGACGCAGCACGATATTCCCGAACTGCTTCATGCCCACGTCTATAGCGGTTTTAAATACCGGCTGACGGATCTGAAAAGCCTGCCGAAAAACGAAGTGACTAAAATCTGTTTCTGCGGCGAGCACGACGATCTCGCCAGGCTGAAGATTCAGCTTAGCGAAGCGCTGGGCGACAGCGCATTCCTGTGCTTTTCTGCGGTGGATTGCCTGGAAGTGCTGCCGGTGGGATGTAACAAAGGTTCAGCGCTGGGCATCCTGAGCCAGCATCTCGGCCTGACGATGAAGGATTGTATGGCCTTTGGCGACGCGATGAACGACCGCGAAATGCTCTCGCTGGTCGGTCACGGTTTAATTATGGGCAACGCGATGGCCCAACTGAAAGCGGAATTGCCCCATCTGACGGTTATTGGTCATTGCAGTAAGCAGGCGGTTTCACATTATTTAACTCATTGGCTGGATACACCAAACCTTACTTATTCCCCCGAATGACAAGGCATTTTCAGCAGGCCGGGCGTTAGTCCGGCCTCTTTTTTATTTAAGCAGGGCCTGGATTTCCGCCCGCCACGGCTGCAAATCACCGATATTCGCCTGCACCCAATCCGCGTTGTAATAGGTTTCAAGATAGCGTTCGCCGCTATCGCAAAGCAGCGTCACGATCGAACCCGTGCGGCCTTCCATACGCATACGCGCCGCCATCTGCAGCGCCCCCCACATGTTTGTCCCGGTTGACGCGCCCACTTTACGCCCAAGCACCGACTCCAGCCAGTGCATGGTGGCGACGCTTGCGGCGTCCGGCACCCGCATCATTTCATCGATGACATCCGGGATAAAAGACGGCTCGCAGCGCGGACGCCCAATGCCTTCAATTTTGCTGCCCACTTTACTGCTCAGTCCGCAATCGCGCAGGCGCCAGTAGTCGAGGAATACGGAGTTTTGCGGATCGACCACCAGCAGCTTTGTCGGATGCCCCTGGTAGCGCAGATAGCGGCCAATCGTCGCGGAGGTGCCGCCCGTACCGGCGCTCATCACGATATAATCCGGCACCGGATGCGGCTCATGAGCCATCTGACGGAAAATACTGTCGGCGATATTGTTATTACCTCGCCAGTCGGTGGCGCGTTCGGCATAGGTGAACTGATCCATATAGTGACCGTTCAGCTCGTGCGCCAGCATTTCAGAAGCAGCGTAGATTTCGCAGGCGCTCTCGACAAAATGACAGCGGCCGCCGTAAAACTCGATTTGCTCAACCTTGCGCTTCGCGGTGCGCGAGGGCATGACGGCAATAAAGGGCAATCCCAGCAGGCGGGCAAAATAGGCCTCAGAGACGGCGGTCGAGCCGGAAGAAGCTTCGATAATCGTGGTGCCTTCTTTTATCCAGCCATTGCACAAACCATAGAGAAACAGCGAGCGGGCCAGGCGGTGCTTCAGGCTGCCCGTTGGATGGGTGCTTTCGTCCTTCAGATAGAGCTGAATGCCGGCAAAACCGGGCAGGGCGAGGCGGATTAGGTGCGTGTCTGCCGAACGTTGATAATCGGCGTTGATTTCGCTGATGGCGTGGTTTACCCAGGTACTGGTCATGGTCAGGATCCGTTTGTCTATTTGTGCTTAGCGTAAGGCAAAAGAGGGATAAAAAAGTTGCCATTTAGCCTTGCTGAAGCTTTCATTAGAGAAAACCTTTCTCCATAAGGCCGATATGTTAGATAAAATTGACCGTAAGTTGCTCTCTTTGCTGCAGGAAGACTGCACCCTCTCTTTGCAGGCGCTGGCGGATGCCGTTAATCTGACCACCACGCCCTGCTGGAAGCGCCTGAAAAAGCTCGAAGACGACGGCGTTGTACGGGCGAAAGTCGCCCTCCTGGATCCCGAAAAGCTTGGGCTGGGCCTCACGGCTTTTGTGCTGATAAAAACCCAGCAGCACAGCAGCGAGTGGTACTGCAAATTTGTCTGCGTGGTGGAGGATATGCCGGAGGTGCTGGGATTTTGGCGCATGGCGGGGGAGTACGACTACCTGATGCGGGTGCAGGTCGCGGACATGAAGCGTTACGATGATTTTTACAAGCGGCTGGTCAACGGCATTCCTGGTTTAACCGATGTGACTTCGAGTTTCGCCATGGAACAGATAAAATACACTACGGCTTTGCCGATAAGCAGTTAACAACCCTGCGTTTTAGCGTTTTCGGTATTTCTTTTAAACCCTCGTCGGCAGACTGCAAATCAGGAACAACCGCGTGCGATTATTTGCTCAACTAAGCTGGTACTTTACCCGTGAATGGCGACGCTATCTCGGGGCGGTGGCCCTGCTTATCATCATTGCTATCCTGCAGCTCGTGCCGCCAAAGCTGGTCGGCGTGATTGTGGACGGCGTCACCAGGCAGCATCTTAGCGGGCAAGAGGTGCTGATGTGGCTTGGCGTGATGATCGTCATTGCCGTGGTGGTTTATGCCCTGCGCTACGTCTGGCGCATTCTGCTGTTCGGCGCATCCTACCAGCTTGCCGTTGAGCTGCGGGAAGATTACTACCGCCAGCTAAGCCGCCAGCATCCAGAATTCTACCTTCGCCATCGCACCGGCGACCTAATGGCGCGGGCCACCAACGACGTAGACCGCGTCGTCTTCGCCGCGGGGGAAGGCGTACTGACACTGGTAGACTCGCTGGTGATGGGCTGCGCGGTGCTTATCGTCATGTCGACCCAAATCAGCTGGCAGCTGACGCTGCTGGCTTTGTTGCCTATGCCGGTGATGGCGCTGGTGATCAAACGCTACGGTGACCAGCTGCACCAGCGTTTTAAACTTGCCCAGGCCGCGTTCTCCACCCTTAACGATCGTACCCAGGAAAGCTTAACCAGCATCCGCATGATCAAAGCCTTTGGCCTTGAAGATCGTCAGTCAGCGCTGTTTGCCTCCGAAGCGCAGGACGCCGGGGCGAAGAATATGCGCGTGGCGCGGGTGGACGCCCGTTTCGACCCCACGATTTATATCGCCATAGGCACAGCAAACCTGCTGGCGGTAGGCGGCGGAAGTTGGATGGTCATGCAGGGCACCTTAACTCTCGGGCAGCTTACCAGCTTTGTGATGTACCTCGGCCTGATGATTTGGCCGATGCTGGCGCTGGCGTGGATGTTCAATATCGTTGAGCGCGGCAGCGCCGCCTACAGCCGTATCCGCAGCATGCTGGAAGAGACGCCTTCGGTTATCGACGGTGATAAAGTTGCGCCGGAAGGCCGCGGCATCGTGCAGGCGAACATCCGCGCGTTCCACTATCCGCAAACGACGCAGCCGACGCTTGAAAACGTTTCTTTTATCCTTGAGCCCGGCGGCATGCTTGGGCTGTGCGGCCCCACCGGCGCTGGGAAAAGCACTATTTTATCCCTGCTGCAGCGCCATTTTGATATCGACCAGGGCGACATTCGTTTTCACAATATCCCGCTGGTGCAGATGCAGCTCGACGCCTGGCGCAGCCGCCTTGCGGTCGTGAACCAGACGCCGTTCCTGTTCTCCGATACCGTGGCGAACAATATCGCGCTGGGTAAGCCAAACGCCACGCGACAGGAAATTGAACATGTCGCCCGTCTTGCCAGCGTTCATGAAGATATTTTGCGGCTGCCGCAGGGCTACGAAACGGAAGTCGGGGAGCGCGGGGTAATGCTCTCCGGCGGGCAGAAACAGCGTATCTCCATCGCCCGCGCGCTTTTGTTAGATGCGGAAATCCTTATTCTTGATGATGCGCTGTCGGCGGTAGACGGGCGCACCGAGCATCAAATTCTGCATAACCTGCGCCAGTGGGGTGAAAACCGTACGGTAATTATTAGCGCACATCGCCTGTCGGCGCTGACCGAAGCGAGCGAAATTCTGGTGATGCAGCACGGGCACGTGGCCCAGCGCGGCAGCCATGAGGCGCTGGTTTCCCAGCCGGGCTGGTATCGCGATATGTATCGCTATCAGCAGCTGGAAGCCGCATTGGACGATGCGCCGGAAGCGGCCGAAGAGGAGGAAGCCAATGCGTAAGCTGCAAAAGCAGTGGCCGACGATAAAACGCCTGCTGGCCTACGGATCGCCGTGGCGCAAGCCGCTTGCGGGGGCCGTGGTGATGCTGTGGATTGCGGCGGCGGCGGAAGTAACCGGCCCGGTGC
>NZ_RCAA01000015.1:139703-142776 GCF_003628475.1 Enterobacter sp. R1(2018)
TGGTGCAAAAGCTACGTACCGACGTGATGGACGCGGCGCTTCGCCAGCCGCTGAGCGCCTTTGATACGCAGCCGGTGGGGCAGGTCATTTCCCGCGTGACCAACGACACGGAGGTGATTCGCGATCTTTACGTAACCGTCGTCGCCACCGTACTGCGCAGCGCCGCGTTGATTGGCGCGATGCTGGTGGCGATGTTCAGCCTTGACTGGCGCATGGCGCTGGTCGCCATCACCATCTTCCCGGCGGTGCTTATCGTGATGGTGATTTACCAGCGCTACAGCACGCCGATCGTGCGCCGGGTACGCGGCTATCTGGCGGATATTAACGATGGCTTTAACGAAGTCATTAACGGCATGAGCGTTATCCAGCAGTTCCGTCAGCAGGCGCGTTTTGGCGAACGTATGGGGGCGGCGAGCCGTTCGCATTATCTGGCGCGTATGCAAACCCTGCGGCTGGACGGTTTTCTGCTGCGGCCCTTGCTCAGCCTGTTTTCTGCGCTGGTGCTTTGCGGACTTCTGATGCTGTTCGGTTTCACCGCGGTAGGCACCATTGAGGTGGGCGTGCTGTATGCCTTTATCAACTACCTTGGCCGGCTCAACGAGCCGCTTATCGAACTGACCACCCAGCAGTCAATGCTGCAGCAGGCGGTGGTGGCCGGCGAGCGCGTGTTTGAGCTGATGGACGGCAAGCGCCAGAGTTACGGCAGCGATACTCGCCCGCTGGAAAGCGGCGAGATCGCGGTAGATAACGTTTCTTTTGCCTACCGTGGCGATCGTCTGGTGCTGCAGGACATTAACCTGCAGGTGCCGTCGCGCAGTTTTGTCGCGCTTGTAGGACATACGGGCAGCGGCAAAAGCACGCTGGCTAACCTGCTGATGGGCTATTATCCCCTTACCAGCGGAGAAATCCGTCTTGACGGCCGTCCGTTAGCGACGCTCAGCCATAACACCCTGCGCCGCGGCGTGGCGATGGTGCAGCAAGATCCCGTGGTTCTGGCGGATTCGTTCTTTGCTAACGTCACCTTAGGACGTGAAATCAGCGAAGAGGCGGTATGGCGGGCGCTGGAAACGGTACAGCTGGCGGATCTCGCGCGCACCATGGCTGACGGCATTCATACCCGCCTGGGCGAGCAGGGCAATAATTTGTCCGTAGGGCAAAAACAGCTGCTGGCGCTGGCGCGCGTGCTGGTGGACGCGCCGCAAATTCTCATTCTGGATGAGGCTACCGCTAACATCGACTCCGGCACCGAGCAGGCTATACAACAGGCGCTGGCGGCCATTCGCGAACACACCACGCTTGTGGTTATCGCCCACCGTTTATCGACCATCACCGATGCGGACACCATTCTGGTGCTGCACCGCGGCCAGGCGGTTGAGCGCGGCACGCACAGTGAACTGCTGGCTTGTGAAGGGCGCTACTGGCAGATGTATCAGCTACAGCTGGCCGGTGAAGAACTGGCGGCCGCCACGCGTGAGGAATCCCTTATTGCCTGATGCACCAGCATCAGGCAATAAACACGCGCGTCGCCCCGGGAGATCCTCCCTGGTGCAATTTTGAAACATGGCGCGCACCAGTATGGTGCGTTTTCCCTTTCCAGGAACAATCTTAATCCCCGTCACATTTTTTTCCGGCCGAAGAACCCGCAACCGCGCTGATTAACGCGCTGAAAAAAGCCGATTTTCATTCCTGGCACGAGGCTTGCTTTATCTCCATCGTGAAGCTGTGCAATCGCCCATTGGCTTACTGGAGGGGAATTTATGAAGCTGGTTACCGTGGTAATCAAACCGTTTAAACTCGAAGACGTGCGTGAAGCGCTTTCTTCTATCGGCATTCAGGGGCTGACCGTGACCGAAGTAAAAGGCTTTGGTCGCCAGAAGGGTCATGCAGAGTTGTACCGCGGTGCGGAATACAGCGTCAATTTCCTGCCAAAAGTAAAAATTGATGTCGCCATTGCCGATGACCAGCTTGACGAAGTTATTGATGTCATTAGCAAAGCGGCCTACACCGGCAAAATTGGTGACGGCAAAATTTTCGTTGCCGAACTGCAGCGCGTCATCCGTATTCGTACCGGCGAAGCCGACGAAGCTGCTCTGTAAATGCCTCCCCAATCGTGAAAGGGACAGAAAAAATGAAGAAATTAGCCTCTGTAACAGGCGCCTTAGCTCTGGCGCTTGCGCCATCACTGGCACTGGCCGCGCCGGCCGTTGCCGATAAAGCCGATAACGCCTTTATGATGATTTGCACCGCTCTGGTGCTGTTTATGACTATTCCCGGCCTGGCGCTATTCTACGGCGGTCTGATCCGCTCCAAAAACGTGCTTTCCATGCTGACGCAGATCGCGGTGACCTTCTCGCTGGTCTGCGTACTGTGGGTGGTATACGGCTATACGCTGGCCTTCGGCACGGGCGGAAGCTTCTTCGGTAACTTCGATTGGGTGATGCTCAAGAATATCCAGCTGACCGCGCTGATGGGCTCTTTCTATCAATATATTCACGTCGCCTTCCAGGGCTCTTTCGCCTGCATTACCGTAGGGCTGATCGTGGGCGCGCTTGCCGAACGTATCAGGTTCTCCGCGGTGCTGATTTTCGTCCTGGTCTGGCTGACGCTGTCCTACGTGCCTATTGCGCACATGGTATGGGGCGGTGGCCTGCTGGGAACCCACGGCGCGATGGACTTCGCGGGCGGCACCGTTGTGCATATTAACGCCGCTGTTGCAGGCCTGGTGGGCGCTTACCTGGTAGGCAAACGCGTAGGCTACGGCAAAGAGGCGTTCAAACCGCATAACCTGCCGATGGTCTTCATGGGTACGGCGATTTTGTACTTTGGCTGGTTCGGTTTCAACGCGGGCTCCGCAAGTTCCGCTAACGAAATTGCCGCTCTGGCCTTTGTGAACACCGTAGTTGCAACGGCCGCCGCGGTTCTCGGCTGGATCTTTGGCGAGTGGACGCTGCGCGGCAAGCCTTCTCTGCTTGGCGCCTGTTCCGGTGCCATCGCGGGTCTGGTAGGCATCACTCCGGCCTGTGGTTACGTTGGCGTCGGCGGCGCGCTGATCGTCGGCGTGGCGGCGGGTCTG
>NZ_RCAA01000015.1:142833-148719 GCF_003628475.1 Enterobacter sp. R1(2018)
AAAAAATGGCTGCGCGTCGATGATCCCTGCGACGTGTTCGGCGTGCACGGCGTTTGCGGCATCGTGGGCTGCATTCTGACCGGTATCTTTGCGGCGAGCTCGCTGGGCGGCGTTGGCTATGCGGAAGGCGTGACCATGGGCCATCAGGTTCTGGTGCAGCTGGAAAGTATCGGCGTGACTATCGTCTGGTCCGGCGTGGTGGCCTTTATCGGCTTTAAAATCGCCGACCTGACCGTTGGCCTGCGCGTACCGGAAGAGCAGGAGCGCGAAGGTCTGGACGTGAACAGCCACGGCGAGAACGCTTACAACGCTTAAAAGTTTTCCCTTCCCCTCTCCCTTGCGGGGAGAGGGGAAGGGCCAAAATTATCCCCGCTTACGCATCACCCCTTCCTGCACCGTTGAAGCGACCAGCACGCCGTCCTGGGTATAAAACTCACCGCGAACAAAACCACGCGCGCTTGATGCTGACGTGCTCTCGACGCTGTAAAGCAGCCATTCATTCATGTCGAACGGACGATGGAACCACATGGAATGGTCGATAGTCGCCACCTGCATGCCGGGCTCCAGGAAGCCGATGCCGTGCGGCTGAAGGGCGGTCGGCAAAAAGTTAAAATCTGAAGCGTAGCCCAGCAGATACTGGTGCACCCGCAGGTCGTCCGGCATTTTGCCGTTGGCGCGCAGCCACACCTGGCGGGTTGGCTCTGCCTGATGGCCTTTAAGCGGGTTATGGAACTCTACCGGGCGGATCTCCAGCGGCTTTTCGCAAAGGAATTTTTCTTTTACCTGCGGCGGGAGGAATTTTTCGACCGAACGCGCGATATCCGTTTCTGACATCAGGCCTTCCGGAGAGGGGGCCTGCGGCATGGATTTTTGATGCTCAAAGCCCGGTTCCGGCGCCTGGAAAGAGGCGGTCATGTAGAAGATAGGCTTGCCATTTTGCACCGCTGCGACGCGGCGAGCGCTAAAGCTGTTGCCATCGCGCAGCGTTTCAACGTCATATACGATAGGTTTCTGACTGTCGCCCGGGCGCAGAAAATAGCTGTGGAACGAGTGCACCAGGCGTTCAGCCGGGACGGTTTCTTTGGCTGCATACAGCGCCTGGCCGACCACCTGTCCGCCGAATACCTGGCGTAAACCTAAGTCCTCGCTCTGGCCACGAAACAAACCTTCTTCAATCTTTTCCAGATTGAGCAATGCCAATAAATTGCTGAGCGCCTGACTCATAGAACATCCTCGATAAAGCGGTAACCCGCGCATAATTCGCCTGATTATAACATGCTATCAACAGCGATCGAGCACTGGCCCGACCTGATAACAAATGCCGCGCCAGGCAAAATTCAGTGATATGTGCCACACTTAGCGTGATAAGCATGTTTTATCCATACATTACTTGTGGGACACAGCGCCCACGGGTGCATTGATAATAAGGAGAACAAATCAATGAAACTTGTGCACATGTTAAGTGGATTAGCCGTCGCGGTAGCTATGGCGGGTTGCGCGCAGAAATCTGCAGATATTCCAACCCCGGCACCGGCTGCGACAACTTCTGGCGCAACGGCGCAACCGGCGATTGCACAGCCGGCGGTAACAGGTACGGCGTGGATTCGCCAGCGTGTGGCGTTGCCGCCGGACGCCGTGTTGACCGTAACTTTATCTGACGCCTCGCTTGCGGACTCGCCGTCAAGAGTTCTGGCGCAGAAGGTGACGCGTACCGAGGGTAAACAGGCGCCGTTCAGCTTCGTGCTGCCGTTTAACCCGGCCGATATCCAGCCTAACGCGCGCATCATCCTGAGCGCTGCGATCACCGTGAACGATAAACTGGTGTTTATCACCGATACCGTAAAACCGGTTATCAATCAGGGCGGCACGAAAGCGGACCTGACGCTGGTTCCGGTTCAGCAAACCGCGGTGCCGGTACAGCCGGGCGGCGGAGCGGTGACAACCGTACCTTCGACTTCGCCAACCCAGGTAACCCCTTCCTCAGCGGTTCCCGCCCCGACTACGTTCTGATATCAGCTAAAAGGCGCCTCTTGCGGGGCGCCTTTTTAATAGTTCCAGCGGTAGCGCTGCATATCTATATGCCCATCCCCGGAAACCATGATGCCCTCGGACAGCAGGGCTTCGCGCTGGCGTTGTAAATCCGGACCGGTCAGCGAAATCGCGCCGTGTCGATTAACCACCCGATGCCAGGGAAGCCTGCTGCCTTCCGGCAGCCGCTTAAGCACGCCGCCGACCTGACGCGCCGCACGAGGCGATCCCGCAAGCAGAGCGATATCCCCGTAGGTCGTGACATGGCCTTCAGGAATGGCGGCAATAATCTGGTAAACCCGTTGCGGGAAAGAATCGTGATTATCCATAGCGAGCTCCTTAATACGGCTTTGCTAAGCATAATCGCCGCCGCGCCCACAGCAAAGAAAAACGCCGGCTGCGCAAGAAACCAACACCTGACCGCCGGCGGCTTGCAATTGCCGGGGTCAACGTGGATAATGCGCCAGCGCGTCAGGTAACTGGCGCTCTCAATGGGGGCCCTGTTGGTTCTCCCGCAACACTAACTTGTGAACTCGGTCAGATCCGGAAGGAAGCAGCCGCAGCAGGTGACGTGTGTGCCGGGATGTAGCTGGCAGGGCCCCCACCCATTTCCGCCTATGCCAGACACTTCCTTTGCCGTCCTCTCCCGCTTTTTTCTTTGCCATCAAAAATTGCTGATGAAGTGATGCCTGGAATCTGCGTCATTAAACCGTTAGCACACGTTCCATATAGCCCCGGCTCTGCGTGACCTGTTTCCAGACCGGCTGGAGACGTTCGAGCGCGATGCGCATTTGCGCCGGTTCCAGCGTAAAAGGCAGGCGCAGAAAACGCTCGAACGCGCCTTCCGTGCCAAAGCGTGGGCCTGCGCCAATGCGGATACCGATGGATTCGGCGCTGGCGGCGAAGATGGTTGCCAGCGGTTTCGGCAGCTCAATCCATAAAGACAGCCCGCCCTCCGGCGCGCCGGTGATTCGCCAGTCCGGGAAGAGCTCCCTTACCATCGACGAGCAGCTATCCCTTTGCTGTTGCAGTATTTTTCTGCGCTGCGGCAGAAAATTATCCGCCGTATTGAATACGTTAATCGTCGCCAGCTGTTCCAGAAGCGGCGATCCTAAATCCAGCGAGCCCCGCACCTGAACTAAAGAGGCGATAGTCCGGGACGAGGCGCGTATCCATCCCAGGCGCAGTCCGCCCCAGAAGCTTTTTCCGGCAGAACCAAGCGAGATCGCTGAGCCTGCATGATCAAACGCGGCAAGCGGCGGCGGGGGAGGCGAGTCAAACCACAAATCCACCATGGTTTCATCTACCACAATGGTTGTGCGGGTCCGCGCGGCAATCTCCGCGACGGCCGCACGAGTGGCGGCATCCATACAGCGACCGGTGGGGTTATGGAAATCCGGAATCAGATAGGCCAGGCGGGGAGAGGTCTGGGCGAAAGTGGCGGCCAGCCCGTCCGTATCCCAGCCCTGCTCCGGCAGGCTGACTGAAACCGGGCGGCAGGATGCGCCTTTAATGGCGGATAACGCCATCGGATAGGTTGGATGATCGATAACCACCCTGTCGCCGGGGCCGGTTAATAGCCGCAGTATCAGGCCAAATCCGCTTACCGCGCCGTTGACCACCATTATCTGGTCTGCGGTAGTCGGTAAGCCGCGCGCCGCATAGCGTCTGGCGATAGCGGCGCGAAGCTCAGGCAGCCCGTGCTGATCGTAACCGGTGGAGGCTAAATGTTCCGGCAGCGCGGTTAACGCGCTGGTATAAGCCTGATGAATTTCCGGGCCCGCGGACAGGGCGGCGGTCGAGAGATCCAGTACCGGCGCTACGCCGGGCAGCGGCGAGGCGGAAAGCGTACCTTCCGGAAGAATAGTGCTGGAGCCTGAGCCGTGGCGGCTAAGCAGGTAGCCTTCTTCCCGCAGCTGCCCCAGCGCCGCGGCAACGGTTGTTCTGCTTACGCCAAGCGCGGCTGCCAGTTCGCGTTCGCCGGGCAGGCGGCTTTCCAGCGGCAGCCGGCCGTCAAGGATCAGCAAACGTAGCCCGTCAGCCAGCTGGCGATAAACCGGCGTTCGGGAAGCCTCCTGATGCCAGTGTCCCAGAAGTTTGATAAGCGAGGATGTGCCCGTTCTGCGCTGTGTCATATCAGTCCACTTTGTATTAACTGGACCTTAATATTCAGTCCATTTTCACCGAAAGTATAGCCATAACCAACGGTGGAGGTGAAAAAATGATGGCTCGTCGCTTGCTGCAGCTTTATATCGGTCTGACGCTTTACGGGGTATCTACGGCGATGTTTGTACGCGCCGATCTGGGTGCGGATCCGTGGAACGTTTTTCATCTCGGGGTAGCGAAGATATTTTCGCTGAATATCGGCATGGTAATGATTCTGGTCGGCGCGCTGGTGCTGCTGCTGTGGATCCCGCTTCGTCAGCGTCCGGGCCTCGGCACCGTCAGTAACGTCATCGTGCTTGGACTAGCGGCGGATGCGGCGCTGGCGCTGATGCCGCCGCTGGAATCGCTGGCGGCGCGAAGCGTTCTGCTAATCTCCGCTGTGGTAGTGAATGCTATAGCCACGGGAATGTACATCGGCGCAGGCTTTGGTTCCGGCCCCCGCGACGGCTTAATGACGGGGATTAACGCCCGCACCGGCTGGTCGGTACGCAGCGTGCGCACGGCGATCGAGCTGACGGTGCTGCTTGCCGGCTGGGCGATGGGCGGCACGGTAGGCGTAGGCACGGTGCTTTATGCCCTCGCCATCGGCCCGCTGATCCAGCTGTGCCTGCCCTGGTTCAGACTTACCGCCGGCCGCGAAAAGCCTTTGGCTGAGCCAACGGCGGTGCCGTAAGTCGCATTGTCATCCGCAGGCTGCTATGTTTTCTGCTGACGGGAAGCGAGCCCACATCAGAAGAGGAAAACATGCACAACACGGTTATCAGCAAGGCGGCGGCAAACTGGAGCAGCTACCAGCTGGCGCATATTCTTTCCCACTGTTTTGAAGGTTATCTGGTGCCTTTTACCATCGACGGAGAAACCTTCGCGTCCCGTTTTAGCGCTGAGGATATCAGCCTTAACGACAGCAAAGTCTGGCTGCAGGATGGCGAACCGAAAGCGCTGGCGCTAGTTGCCCGTCGTGGGCAGACCAGCCGCCTTGCGGCATTTGCGATTCGCCCCGAGCTGCGCGGACAGGGATACGGCAAGCGGTTCATCCAGCAGCTGCTTGACGAGGCCCGCTCGCGCGCCGACCGGCAGATGTGGCTGGAGGTGATAGTGGGCAACGACGGCGGCCTGGCGCTTTATAAGCGCATGGGGTTTGTTTGTCAAGCAGACGCTGGCGGGTTTTCATGCCGTAGGTTCTGCGCCATTTCTGCCCACCGGCGAGCTGCTGGACATCGACCCGCTCTGATGGCGAAAAAAATGATGACCGACAGCCGCCTGAGATTACCCTGGCTGAGCGCGCCTGAGACGCTCTATAAGCTGCCCGGCAAGGCCTATGTGCTTGACGATGTCGCTTACGCAATGGTCATTCCGCACCCTCAGCAACCCAGGCTGCGTATGCTCTATGTCGATACCGCCGCTCGTGGAAAAGGGCAGGCGAAAAAGCTGCTGACGCTGCTGCACGAGCGCTTTCCAGGCCTTTCTACCGCGGGCTCCGTTCCGGAGCAGGTGGCCCCGCTCTACCTGAGCTGCGGCTATCGCCAGGATCCCGTCACGCAATATGAAATGCTGCTGAAATTCTGAGCGGGCAGCAACCCTTCTTAACCACTACACTTATCTGGCTTAATCATCACGGGTGGACATTATCGCCCGTCAACCTCACCCCGTGGAGGCAGCAATGCATTATGTCGATGGTTTTGTAGTGGCGGT
>NZ_RCAA01000015.1:148842-151805 GCF_003628475.1 Enterobacter sp. R1(2018)
CAGCTGGCCGCCAAAACGGCGCCGCTGTTTAAAGAGTTTGGCGCGCTGCGCATCGTAGAGTGCTGGGCTGACGACGTGCCCGACGGCAAGCTCACCGATTTTCGTATGGCTGTCAAAGCCGAAGAGGACGAAGAGGTGGTCTTTAGCTGGATCGAATATCCTTCGAAAGAAGCCCGCGACGAGGCCAACCGAAAGATGATGTCCGACCCGCGCATGAAGGCATTTGGCGATACGATGCCCTTTGATGGCAAGCGCATGATTTACGGCGGGTTTATGCCGCTGCTGGATGAGTAAATCCAGCAGGCGGCTGGCTTAATGCCTACCCGCCGCAACGTATTTCCTCGGGTGGATAAGCGTAAGCGCTATCCACCGAATACGGTTTACAGCGCCAGTTCCCGCAGCAGTCCAAACGCCAGTTTCATATGCGCTTCGCTGACGATAAACGCCTTCAGCTGCTGCGCATCATCATAGCCTCTGGCGATTAGCCCCTGCGGCTCGGCGGTAATTTGCCAGTGCAGATCGGCGCGCTGGGTTTCACCGGCCAGGTGCAGCGGCAGCTCCGGCGTTTTCACCTTCACCAGCATGGCGGGCAGCGACAGGCCGTCGGCGGCGCCCAGCAGGTTTTTGGCAAGCGTCATGGCGCTGAACTGAATGGGCTGCAGGAACGGCAGCACCTTACCGTCGATTTCCGCGCAGTCGCCCAGCGCGTAGATATTCGCATCTGAGGTTTGCAGCTGGCGATTAACCTTGATGCCGCGATTGACCTCAAGCCCGGCGTTCCGCGCCAAATCTACGTTAGGACGCAGGCCGATTGCGGCCACTACGGCGTCAACGTCGAGGGTACGTCCATTGTTCAGGGCCGCGCTAATCCCCTGCGCGGTGCGGGTCAGCGATTCAAGGCGCTGGTTGAACAGCAGCTCGACGCCCATCTGATTCAGACGCTGTTGCAGACGGCTGCTTACCTCAGCGGGCATCAGCGAAGCGAGCAGGCTTGCTGCATTATCCACGACCATCACCTGCTTACCGGCGCGGCAAAAATCCATCGCCAGTTCGCTACCGATTAAGCCGCCGCCCAGAATCATCACGCGGCGCGCATCGCGCAGCGCCGTTTCGCAGGTCAGGTATTCCTGCTGGCTGTTGAGCGTCAGCATCAGCTCGCGGCCGGGCACCGGCGGAAGCACCGCGCTTGAGCCGGTGGCCAGCACCAGTTTGTCATAGGACCACTGCTGGTCTGCGCATTTCACCAGACGCCTGCTGGTATCGATGTCTGAAACCCGGGTGTTGGCGTGCAGCGTCAGGTTGAACTGCTCGGCGAACTCCCCGGCGCGCTGCCGTGTCATCTCGTCGGCCCGCTGGTTCAGGCTGATAACGTGGCTGAGATCGGGCTTGTTGTATTCATCCATGCTGTCGGCGGCAATCATGCGGATGGGCACGTTACCGTCCTGCTTGCGGATGTTTTTTACCAGCTGGCGGGCGGCGAAGCCCGAGCCGATAATGACGATGCCTGCGTTCATTTTGCCTCCGTTGCCAGCACGTCGAACACGTCTTTACCCAAGGAACATTCCGGGCACAGGAAGGTATCAGGCACGTCGCTCCAGGCGGTGCCCGGCGCAACGTCCTGCATAGGCTCGCCGGTCTGCGGATCGTAAATCCACTGGCAAACGCTGCACTGCATGCGTGGACCGAGGTCGGCGCAGGTTTTTACTTCAGCTTCGGCGACGGCTACCTGCGGTGCGTTAACGGCGGCGGCAGGCAGAGGCGTTGTCGCCCACTGGCGAGCGATTTCGCGACCGTGCGCGCGGCAAAGTTCCAGCGCGTCCATGTCCGGACGCCATTTAGCCTTCATGCTCAGGGACATTTCAAAACCGGCATCCTGCAGGCGGGTGGACAGACGGTCTACGGCGCCGCCGCTCCAGCCGTGTGAACCGAAGGCGCTGGCGCGCTTATTGCGAAAACGCAGGCCGGTCATCTCTTCCACCAGGCCGGCAATTTTCGGCATCATCACGTTGTTCATGGTGGAAGTGCCCACCAGCACGCCTTTAGAGCGGAAAACGTTGGTCAGAATTTCGTTTTTGTCGCTGCGGGCGACGTTGAAGATTTTCACCGCCACGCGCGGGTCCGTTTCGGCAATGCCCTGCGCGATAGCATCGGCCATCATGCGGGTGTTATTGGACATGGTGTCGTAGAAAATAGTAATGCGGTCTTCCTGATAATCGGCGGCCCATTTCAGATACAGCTCAACGATCTGCGTCGGGTTGTCGCGCCACACCACGCCGTGGGAGGTGGCGATCATATCTACCGGCAGGTTGAAGCCGAGGATTTCGGTAATTTTTGGCGTAACCAGGCGGCTGAACGGCGTAAGGATATTGGCATAGTAGCGCTGGCACTGCTCGAACAGCTCGGTCTGATCCACTTCGTCGTTAAACAGGTGTTCGTCGCAGTAGTGCTGGCCGAAGGCGTCGTTGCTGAACAGCACCGCGTCGCCGGTCATATAGGTCATCATGCTGTCCGGCCAGTGCAGCATCGGGGTTTCAACAAAAATCAGCTGTTTACCGTTACCGATGTCCAGGCTGTCGCCGGTTTTTACAACGTTGAAGTTCCATTCCGGGTGATGGTGGTGGCCGGTGATGGAGTCGATGGCGTTCGCGGTGCAGTAAATCGGTGTGTCCGGAATACAGGACATCAGTTCGGTAAGCGCGCCGGCATGATCTTCTTCCGCGTGGTTAATGATAATGTAATCAATATCCGCAAGATCGATTTCGGCGCGCAGGTTCTGCACGAATTCGCGGCTGAATTTATGATCGACGGTATCGATCAGGACGTTTTTCTCTTCACAGATGAGATAGCTGTTATAGCTGCTGCCGCGCAGCGTTTTATATTCAGTCCCGTGAAAATCGCGCACTTCCCAGTCACGTTGTCCTACCCACTTAATATTGTTTTTAACCTGAATAGCCATTCGTCAT
>NZ_RCAA01000015.1:151868-163253 GCF_003628475.1 Enterobacter sp. R1(2018)
TGTCATAATGACTAAGTTGAATAATGTCTTTATGACATTATGGTTGTCATTTTGACTAGCAGGGATTAGGCTTAACGTACCCTTTAAAGGAGCCGCTTATGAGCCTGTCCATCACTTCCCTTGCCAATATCGCTATCGATCTACAAAGCGGCATCACCCATCAGGACCGCTTTGCCCGTTTAGTCCGCACCTTGCGCCAGCTTTTGGGCAGCGATGCCACCGCGCTGCTGCGCTACGAGGCGCGGCAGTTCCGCCCGCTGGCCATTGATGGCCTGGCAGAAGATGTGCTTGGGCGGCGTTTTGCGCTGGATGCCCATCCGCGGCTGGAAGCCATCGCGCGCGCGGGCGATGTCGTGCGTTTTCCGGCCGACAGCGAGCTTCCCGATCCCTACGACGGGCTGATCCCGCATCACAGCGATTTAAAAGTGCATGCCTGTCTTGGCCTGCCGCTGTTCGCCGATCAGAACCTGATCGGCGCGTTAACCGTAGACGGCATGGATCCGGCGCAGTTCGACCATTTCAGCGATGAGGAGCTGAGGCTTATCAGCGTGCTGGCCGCCGGGGCGCTCAATAACGCTCTGCTGATGGAACAGCTGGAAAACCAGACGCCGACGGCTGCGGCGGTGCCCATCACGGCGAAAAGCGGCAGCGCGGAAATGGTGGGGCTTTCCCAGGGCATTGAGCAGCTTAAAAAAGAGATCGAAATTGTCGCGGGATCGGATCTGAATGTGCTGATCACCGGCGAAACGGGCGTCGGCAAAGAGCTGGTAGCGAGGGCGATCCATAGCGGATCGGCGCGGGCGGCCAACCCGCTCGTTTATCTTAACTGTGCGGCCCTGCCGGAAAGCGTGGCGGAAAGCGAGCTATTTGGTCATGTGAAAGGCGCCTTCACCGGTGCGATACACCACCGAACCGGGAAATTTGAAATGGCGGATAACGGCACGCTGTTCCTTGATGAAATCGGGGAGCTGCCGCTGATGTTGCAGGCCAAGCTGCTGCGCGTTTTGCAGTACGGCGATATCCAGCGGGTAGGGGATGACAACAGCCAGCGGGTGAACGTGCGGGTGCTGGCGGCAACCAACCGGGATCTGAAGCAGCAGGTGCTGGAGGGGCAGTTTCGCGCCGATTTGTTTCACCGCTTAAGCGTCTTTCCGGTGCACGTACCGCCTTTGCGCGAACGCGGCGATGATATCACGCTGCTGTCCGGCTTTTTCTGTGAACAAAGCCGCGTAAAAATGGGCCTGAAGCAGGTGGTATTAAGCGATGGCGCTCGCGATCTGCTGCGCCGGTACGACTGGCCGGGCAATATTCGCGAACTGGAGCACGCTATTTATCGCGCCATCGTCCTGGCGCGCGCCGGGCATCCGCAAGGCGAGCTGTTGCTGCAGCCGCAGCATTTTCAGCTGGCTGACGCGGAGCAAAAAAGCGCGCCGGCGGCGACAAAAAGCCTGCCGACGGTAGACAACCTGCGTACGGCAACCGATGATTTTCAGCGCCGGATAATAGTGCAGACGCTCGACGCCAATGGCGGAAACTGGGCCGCTACCGCGCGTCAGCTGCAGCTTGACGTAGCAAACCTGCACCGGCTGGCAAAACGGCTGGGCGCGAAGTAGCCTCTTAAGACACTTTGGTAAATAAACGGCGGCGGTCGATAAAGCCGCCGTCGGTGCGGAACAGGCCATCGCCGGTATAATGCAGCGTTTCCGGCCATTCCGGCTCGTGCTGCACGCGGGCGGAAACCACTTCAAAGATAAAGAAGTTGTAGCTTTCTACCAGCACATCATCATGCAGGCGGCATTCAAAATGGGCGTAGCATTCGTCAATGGCGGGGGCGGCGACCTTTCTCGACTTTACCGGCGTCAGTGAAAACCCGGCGAATTTATCCGTTTCTTTTCCGCAACAGTTACCTATTCCGGCAACGGTGTCCGCCAGCTCAACGGTAGGCAGATTTATCACGCATTCGCCGCTTTCACGGATCATACTGAAGCTGTGGTTGCCCGCTGAAATCATGCAGCCGATAAGCGAAGGCGAGAATTCCATAATGGTATGCCAGCCGAGCGTCATAATATTGTGCTTTCCATGGTGTAAAGAAGAGAGCAAAACGATCGGTCCGGGCTCCAGATAGCGGCGAATTTGTTCGACGGGAAAGTCGTATTTTTTGCTCATGGCCTCCTCCTGTTTATGGCGAGATAGTTTTGAGCGTAGATGAAAAAACGCCTTCGCGTAGCCTGACAGCCGCTGTCATATTACTGTCGTGTTGCTGTCAGGCTGGAGTCGCGGTGCTGTCGTGGCGTGTTCATCGCGGCCGGCGCACGATAAAAGCTGGTTTATACGTGGAGAGCACCTGCTATGAAACACTCAACTATTAAAGCGCTGCGCTTATCAAGAGCCTGGTCTCAGGAACAGCTGGCCGAGCTTTCTTCTTTAAGCGTGCGTACCATTCAGCGTATTGAGAACGGCGGCCAGGCGAGCCTGGAAACCTTAAGCGCGATAGCCGCAGCCTTCGATTTAAAGGTGGCCGATTTGAATGCGGACATGGCCGAGGAGCCCGCTCAGGATGAGGCCCTGAACCAGAAAATCGACCAGGCAAAACGTCGCCTGGATCGGGAGTATGGCTTTTATCGCGCCGTAATGACCTGGGCCGTCGTCTGCGCCGGGCTGGCCGCAATAAATCTGTTTACCTCTCCTGAGCGGTACTGGTTTATCTGGCCGACGCTCATTTGGGGAGCGCTGCTGGCGCTACGCGGCGCAAGGCTGTTCGTTTTCCACGGCTGGCTGGAGCGCCGACAGCAGCAGCGGTTGCAGAAGCTATTGCGGAAGTAGCGCAGTCCGCGCATCGTTATGGGCAACCCACTCGATAAATTCCTGTTTTGGCAGCGCCTTGCTATAGAGCCAGCCTTGTCCGTACTGCACCCCGTGCCTGCGTAGCCAGCAGGCCTGGGCCGCTGTCTCAACGCCTTCCGCCACCGTGGCGATATTCAGCGTCTTTGCCATCTCGATGATGTGCGGCGTAACCTTTTTGTACTCCAGCGCATCGACGAAAGACTTATCGATTTTCAGCACGTCGACGGCCAGGGTGTTCAGGTAGCTGAGGCTGGAATAGCCGGTGCCGAAATCGTCGATATAAATGGGGTGTCCCGCGCAGCGAAACTGGTCGATAACCGGTGCGGTAAGTTTTGGGTTGGCGAAGCCCCGCTCGGTAATTTCAAAGGCTATCTGTTCGGGCTTGATAAAATAGCGCATCAGCAAGGGGCGAACGACCTCAAGTATATGCAGGTTACGCACGTCACACGGCGCCAGGTTAATCGAAATACGGTGCTCAGGATGGTCATGCAGCCAGTCGCCAAGCTCCGTAAAGAGCTTGCCTATCACCTGCTCGGTTATTCTGGTAATAAGGCCCGTTTCTTCAGCCAGCGGCACGAAAATATCGGGGCTTAAATAAGTGCCGTCCGGCTGCACCCAGCGCAGCAGAATTTCCGCGCCGACGCTTTTTCCGCTTTGTAAATCAACGATGGGCTGGTACATCACGGTAAAGTCATCGTTTTTAATGGCGTCGACAATACGCGCGCGGGGCGACTGCAAACGCCGTAATAAATGAGTGATATACAGCCCGGCGGCAAGACCGGCGCCGATGCCGATGGGCAGCCAAATCAGCAGCTGCTGATACCAGGCTTTATTAAGCGGCGCCAGCGGGGCCCAGGTAATTATCGCCAGGCCCAGGTTATTTTCCCGATGAATAACGTAAGCGGAACCCTGATACTGGAACTGATTTAGCCCCTTGGCCAACGGGCCTTTCCAGGCGGCAGGATCCAGCGGGCCGTTGGTGGCAATCGCCATGCCGCGGTTTAGCTCAATCATGGCGATATTCATGGCGTTGCCGCTAAAGGGGAGCACATCGATAAACGACAAGGGATCGATGGCCGCAATATGGGACGCTTTACCGATATAGATCATTGAGCGTTTAAAACCCAGATCCGTGGTATTTGCATACCAGGCGCCGAAGCCTTCTTTACCGGTGCGATCGGGCCTGCCAATGATTCCGCCGTTATTAAATGCTTCCAGCGAGGAGCAAAGAATATGGCCATCGCGCTGGAACAGAACCTCCTGCACGTAACGGTATTTAAGGCCGACGCGCCGCATTTCCTGCCGATGGGCGTAGGAACAGGAGGCGTAATTAAACCCGTTAATTTCATTGATGGCGCTGGTGGCCTGTTCTATCACTCGCTCGGTACGTATAACGGCACGGGAAGCAAACTCTGAAAGCTCAGCATGAAAGGTCTGCTCGGCCTTGCGGTGCGCGAGGTAAATACTCAGCAAAACGGGAACCAGTACCGCCACTATCAGCACGCCGTTAACCGCACCTACTATTTTTCTGTTGGACATCGTTTTTAACCCGGCTAGAAACTCTTCGTTTTTTTAATCATTTTCGGCGCTTAAACCAAGTCTAGCTCAGCCCCCCGCTGGATGATATGTTGCAGAGCAAAGGAAAGGTCCGGCGCGAAAACCTGGCGGCGATATGAAGAAAAAAGAATTTATTACTCAGGATTTGCTCAGCAAAATCTATCAGCGCAGCGGGCCGGCGTTGCGTAAGCTTCCTCCCGAGCGGCGGCTGGCCGAAGAGTACGGCGTTTCCCGATTCACTATCCGCCAGGCGCTGGAAAAGCTGGCGAGCATTGGCATCGTTGAAATCGTGCAGGGTTCAGGGGTCTGGATTAAACCGCAGGCGAGCAGTAATCCGCTGGTGTACAACTCTATCACTGAAAAGCGCTTCGATCAGATTGCTTTTCGCATGGTTAACCTGCATAAAAAATTGCCCGATCGCGAAGAGCAGCAGGTGTTTGGCCTCGGTGAAGAGGAGTTTATCTGGCAGTTTTGCCGCCTGCGCTACGTGGATAATCAAAAGGTGCAGATTGAGACCTCAAGGATGCCGGTCAAGGATTTTCCCGACCTCAACCAGCCTGTTATTGAACAATCCATTCAGCAGTATGTGCTGGGCAAGGGCTATCGCATCTCGCATTTGCTGACCAGCTACCGGGCCGTCAGCGTCAGTAAAGAGCAGGCGGCGCTGCTGGAATGTAAAAAAGGCAGCCCGGCGATGCATATCATCAACCGGGGCATCCTTGAAGGCGGACGGGTATTCGAGATTAGCGACATCATTGATATCAACTATTCGTGTACCTACGTGACCCCCTTTAACCACGACAGCCTGGCTTTCCGCAAAGGCGGTCAGGGCGTGTGAATCGCGCCGTTCGGTAAACGACTTTGCGTCCATTCATGGGCACGGTACTCCACCGGGAAGCTTTCGGCTTTTTGCTGGTCGAACCCTACGCCGATGCCTGCTTTTTCTGGCGGGTATAGATAGCCCAGCTCTGCCGTTAGCGCGCCGGGAAACACCGCTTCGGTATTCGGTTTGTTGGGAATGAATTCCTGAATCGCCGCGTTGTGCAGATAAATATTCAGATGGGTATTCACCGCCGCGCCGACTGGCGTCATGTCCGGCGGCCCGTGCCATGCCAGACGCACGCCGAAGGCCTGACACAGAATGGCCAGCTTCAGCGCGGGCGTAATCCCGCCGATCTGTGAGACGTGGCAGCGAATAAAATCAATGCGTCGATTGACAATCAGATCGTGCCATTCGGCAGGGTTGTTAAACAGCTCGCCCATGGCAAGCGGAACCGAAGAGTGCGCGCGGACCTGCTCAAGCCACGCGCTGTGCTGCGGCGGCAAAATATCTTCCAGAAACCACGGCTGGTAAGGCTCAAGCTGCTTCGCCAGCTGTATGGCCTGCTGCGGAAAGAGGCGCTCGTGCACGTCATGCAGAATATGGAACCGGCTGCCGTATTTCTCGCGCAGGGCTTTAAACATGGCGACGGTATTGGCCATGTATTCATCCTGATCGTAATAGGCGCCGGAGGTGGGGTTTTTCGTTGCGTGCAGGCTTTGCGGCGTACCGCCGTAAAAACCGAGCTGGCAGCGAATATAGCGATAGCCCTGCTCCAGCAGTTTATCGACCTCCAGATACAGCCCTTCCAGCGTTTCGCTTGCCGCGTGGCTGTACGCCGCAATCGCGTCTTTCGATTTGCCGCCAAACAGCTGATACAGCGGCATATCCGCCAGCTGGCCTTTGATGTCCCACAGCGCCATATCCACGCCGGCGATGGCGTTGTTGATCACCGGACCGTTACGCCAGTAGGCGTTAACGTTCATCATTTGCCACAGGTCTTCAATATTGTTGGCGTCCCGCCCGACCAGCAGCGGTTTAAGGTACTCATCAACCATGGTTTTCACCGCCAGCGGACGCTGCTGGAAAGTGGCGCAGCCGTGGCCGGTAACGCCTTTACTGGTGGTCACGCGCACGGTGACGAGATTATGGCGATCGGGCTTAGTGATAAAGCATTCGATATTTTCAATAAGGGTTGGTAGCACGAGATAACTCCACAAGCCGTAAGAATAAAGGACGGTTGCCCACCATAAAAAGGATTTCTTTATTTACTATCGCCTTATTTAAAGGCGCGGGTAAACAGCTTTTTTAAATATTTTTATTGGTCAGAAAATACATTGAATATGCCAAATAAACCGGACCAATTTGCGCTAATGGTGGCTTTTGGTTCCTTGCAAGACGGTGATTGTGACGCGCTTCAAGTTTTATTGGTTTGTTTTGTCCTGCTTCTTTCTCTACTCTTCAGGCCATGCTGCATATAACAATAAACATATTCTTCGGAGCGATGAATGGGGACAGTTGAAGCCATCAATAATATTATCCGGCTGGTCGGCGGGGCTGATAATATTAATAAAGCCTGGCACTGCATGACGCGCCTGCGTTTTGATATCGTTGATGAAAGCAAAATCGATCAGGCGGCGATAAAAAAGCTGCCGGGTATTTTAGGCACGCAAATCCAAAGCGATCAGTTTCAGATTATCATCGGCCCGCAGGTGAACAGCTGGTATGAACAACTCTCTTCCGCGCTGGGGTCGCCTTCTACGCGCAGCGCGGCCGGCGAGCGGAAAAAAGAACGTAAAAGCCCGATCTCTTTGTTTATGGATACGGTTTCCGGCGTATTCGGTCCCATAGTGCCTGCTATTGCCGGCGCCGGGATGATCAAAGGCTTACTGGCGGGGCTGATCGCGCTACAGGCGATCTCCGCGAAAAGCGACACGGTAATCGTCATCGATTTAATCGCCAGCGGCGTGTTCTATTTTCTGCCGTTCTTCCTTGCGATTTCGGCGGCGCGCATGTTCAAAACTAACGAATATCTGGCCGCCGCGGTTGCCGCCTGCTTTATGTATCCGTCGCTGATTGAGGCGGCAAAAGCGCTGGCGGGGCACGCGCCCGACGCCGTTGAGGCGTTCTATTTCCTGAACGCGATCCCGGTTTCCGTTTTTAACTACGCCTCAAGCGTTATCCCGGTGATCTTCTCGGTGCTTGCCCTGAGCTATATCCATCGCTGGGTCGACGGCATTATGCCGGGCGTGCTGAAAACGGTCTTTACGCCAACGCTGACGCTATTTTTAGCCGCCCTTGTTGCGCTGGTAATTATCGGTCCGCTGGGTATTTACCTCGGCAGGGGGCTGGCGTGGTTTATCGAAGGGCTGTTTGGCATCTCGGCGAGCTTTGCCGGGCTGGTGGTCGGCGCCATTCGCCCGGTAGCCATTCTGACCGGTATGCATCACGCCATGACGCCCATCGCGCTGCAAAACTTCACCGGCCGCGGCTACGACATGCTGATGCCGATGATGTTTATGGCGAATATGGCGATTGCCGGCTCCACTTTTGCCGTCTGGCGGCTAAGCAAAACGCGCTCTGACCGCTCGGTGGTGCTCTCCGCCGGGATCTCCGCGCTGCTTGGTATTACCGAGCCTGCGCTGTTTGGCGTACTGACGCGCTATAAAAAGGCGTTTATCGCCGCGACCGTTGCCAGCTCCGCTGCATCTGCGTTTATCGCTTTTTTTGGCGTGCGCCTGTACGGCTATATCTTGTCGAGCATCTTCAGCCTGCCGGCCTACATCGGCCCTTACTTTGTGTTCGCGTTGCTGGGCGTGGCGCTGGCGCTGGTCTTGTCGTTTACGCTGACCACGCTGCTGATACGCGAGAAGGCCTGAATGTGATGCCGGGCGGGAAAAACCGCTGAAAACTATATATTATCAGGGCTTTCCCCCATTCCCGGCACCATCATGGCCTCTTTGAAAGATGTAGCAAACATGGCTGGCGTATCCCTGATGACCGTTTCACGGGTAATCAATCATGCCGAACACGTCAGCCCAACCACCCGCGAGCGGGTGCAAAAAGCGATCGCAGCGCTTAACTACGTGCCGGATTATTCGGCGCGTAAGATTCGCAGTCAGGGCACGAAAACCTCGACGATTGCTATTCTTGCCCTCGATACGGCGACCACGCCGTTCTCGGTAGAGATGCTGCTGGCGATAGAACAGACGGCGCGCGAACGGGGCTGGAACAGCTTCCTGATTAATATTCTTTCTTCTGAAGACGCCGAACGTGCCGTACGTCATCTGCTGGCGCAGCGTCCTGACGGCATCATTTTCACCACTATGGGGTTACGCTACGTTACGCTGCCTGAAGCGCTGGCGGGCAAACAGGTGGTGCTGGCCAACTGCGTAACGGACGATAAAACGCTGCCGTGCTATATCCCGGATGATTTTGCCGGGCAGTACCAGGCCACGCGATATCTGATCGCTAAAGGCTATCGCCGCCCGCTCTGCTTCTGGCTGCCGGAAAAGGCGCTTGCCAGTCAGCCTCGCCGCGACGGTTTTATTCAGGCCTGGCGCGAGGCGGGGCTTTCCCTTGATGAGGTGCGGCAATATCACATGGCGATGGGCGATGAGCATTACACGGATTTAGCCGCGCTTTTGGATCGGCACTGCACCGATGGCGCGGCGGATTTTGACGCGCTGGTCTGCGGCAACGATCGGATCGCTTTTGTGGCCTATCAAACGCTGCTGGCGCGGGGCATTCGTATCCCGCAGCAGGTCGCGGTGCTGGGGTACGATAACCTGGTGGGCGTGGGGGAACTGTTTCTGCCGCCGTTGACGACGGTGCAGCTGCCGCATCACGAGATTGGCCGTCAGGCGGCGCTGCATCTGATTGAAGGCCGCACGCACGGCGGCGTGCAGCCCGTTGCCTGTCCCTTATTAAAACGCGTTTCCCTGTAGGCCGGCTGGCTTAAGCAGCCATAACGATCCGCCGCGGCAAAGCGCGCGACCGCGATCCGCAAACAGCTGCAGCTGCCGATCCTGCTGCGGGTAAATCCGGCTGCTCAGGCAGTATTCTCCCTCGTTAACAAATACCTCAATGGATGAGCGGTCGATGAAAATCCGCAGGCGCAGATCGCCATTTTCCGGCAGCGGCACGCTGCGGTCGCCGCTGAGCTGCTCATCGGGATAACGCCGGGCCAGCACCAGACGTCGGGACTGGTCGTCAACAAAGAGTTCGCAGCCGTTTCCCAGGCGTAGCCCGTAGCGCTCGGCGCGGCTTTCGCGGCAGTCCCAGTTTAGCTCCAGTTCCACCGCCTCCGCGCAGTCCTGCAGGCTCTGGCGCTGGTTATCCAGCACGCAGGGCAGAACAGGGTGTTCCGCTCCGCGCAGGGAAAGCAGTTCGTGAACCGGCGTCTGGCGCAGCCGCCCCTGTGCGTCAGCCGTAATTTCTCTGGGCAGCGTCAGGCAGCCGGCCCAGCCTTCACGCTTCGACGGCATCGGGGATTCCCACATGTCCATCCAACCCATCAGGATCCTGCGTCCGTCGGCGGCCACAAACGACTGCGGAGCATAAAAATCGTGCCCGTGATCCAGCTCGATAAAGTCGCCATGCTGCACAAAATCCCGGCCCGGCTGCCAGCATCCCCGCAGATAGCCGCTCTGGAAGAGGTTGCGGTTCTGATAGCCGCAGGCCTGTACGCCCTGCGGGGAGAAAATAAGGTAATGGGCGTGGCCCGCGGCGAAAAAGTCCGGGCATTCCCACATGTAGCCCATGTCGGGCTCGGCTCTGGCAAGAATGCGGTCCAGCGTCCACTCGCGCAGCGAAGCGCCGCGATAAAGCAGCACCTGGCCGCGATCGTCGGCATCCCGCGCGCCGATGACCATCCACCAGCTTCCATCCTCCTGCCAGACTTTCGGATCGCGGAAGTGCATAAAGCCTTCCGGCGGCGTTAACACCACGCCCTGTTTTTCAAAATGAACGCCGTCCCGGCTGGTGGCCAGGCACTGTACCTGGCGGATGGCGCTGTCGTCTCCCTGGCCGTTAAGCCAGATATGTCCGGTATAGATCAGCGACAGCACGCCGTTATCGTCCACCGCGCTGCCCGAAAAGCAGCCGTCGCGATCCCATTCGTTCCCCGGCGCCAGCGCAATGGGCTGGTGCTGCCAGTGCACCATGTCCGGGCTGGTGGCGTGGCCCCAGTGCATCGGCCCCCAGTTTTCATCAAACGGATGATGCTGATAGAACGCGTGATACAGGTTGTTGTGAAAAATCAGCCCGTTGGGATCGTTCATCCAGCCTGCCGGCGGCGCAAGATGAAAGAGCGGATAAAACCGGCCGCCGCGGCTGGCCTGGTTAGCCTCCAGGGCGTGCATCGCCCGGGCAAGTTGTTGTGTCATGATGATTACCTGGTTGTCAGATTTAAAGAAGGCAGATCGTTTTGCGGCTTATCCCCGCGCAGCAGCATGCCCGATAGCAGGGTCAGGGACAGCACCAGCGCCGCCATGATCATATAGGTGTCGGCAAAGCCTATCTGGTCATAGCCACGCCCGGCGAGCGGCGAAAGGACGGTGGCGCAGATTGAGGTGATGAACTGAAAACCCACCAGATAGAGCGTGGCGGACAGCCGCTGATCGAACCGGGTGGTGATGTACTTGAACATCGCGATAAGCAGGATGGGCAGCTCGACCGCGTGAAGCAGTTTCATCAGGGAAATGGTCAGCGTATCGCTCGCCATGCCGGAGCCAAAAATACGCAGCGCCATGATAAGCCCGCTCAGCAGCAGGCCGCGTTTGGCGCCGATTTTATTGACCAGCAGCGGGGCGAGGAACATGCCGCCCGCTTCCAGAAATACCTGGAAGGAGTTGAGGAAGCCGAACATTTCGTTGCCGCGCTGCACGTTGTGGAACAGCGAGGCGAAAAAGACCGGAAACTGCTGGTCGTAAACGTTATAGACGCTGACGCCGCAGACGAAGACCACCAGCGCCCAGAAGTCAGGTAGCCTTAACAGCCCCAGCGCATCGCTGAGGGTCAGCGCGTTGCTTTTGCCAAGCTCGAGCTCGTTGAGGGCGTTGGGCTGCACTTCGCGCATCCACCATAGCAGCGTCAGGAACAGGCAGGCGGAAATGCTGCCCATCCAGAAATTAAGATTGGGATCGAGATTGAACAGCATGCCG
>NZ_RCAA01000015.1:163358-164591 GCF_003628475.1 Enterobacter sp. R1(2018)
CAAACCGCCAATGAGCCAGAGCAGGTTTTTACGCAGGCCGAGTTTGTCCTGCAAAAAGCCGTACAGCGGCTGAGCGCAAAGGGCGGTAAAGGCGATTATCGAAAAAATGATGCCCGTTTCCGCCCCCTTGAGTCCGATTTTTTGGTTCAGCCATAGGGAGAGCAGTGAAAAGGCTGAAGACCAGGTCCAGAAGAACGTAAAAAGCAGTCCGCTCAGAACCAGGTAGTGATGTTGTTTGCGTGTAATGCGTGCCATGTGTGCCGTCTCATAGAAGAATTGGCTAAATTGTTAACGTTAACTTTTGGAGTTGAAAAGTGCTTTAAAGACAAAAGTGTGATGTTAATTCCATTTGTTAACGTTAACAATTAAAGTTTGTGATCGAAATGGCATACTTAAAAAAACGGGCGCAGGCAGGTTTTGGCTCACGATAAACGGCATGCAGGAAAGGAAATATGATGAAAATCTGGTCGCTGGGTGACGCGGTGGTGGATCTGCTGCCGCTGGAAGGAATGCGGTTCGAGGCCTGTGCCGGCGGTGCGCCGGTCAACGTGGCGGTGGGCGTGTCGCGGCTGGGCTTTGCCAGCGGTTTTATCGGCCGCGTGGGAAAGGATCCGTTCGGTAAATTTATGCATCGCACTTTGACGCAGTTCGGCGTAGACACCGGCCATATGGAAGTCGATGAACGCTATCGCACCAGCACGGTAGTGGTAACGCTTGCGGAAAAAGGCGAGCGTGAATTTACTTTCCTGGTCAATCCTTCTGCGGATCAGTTTTTAACTACCGCCGCTTTACCGGCGTTTGGCGCAGATCTGCTCCACTACTGTTCGCTGGCACTGGTGGCCGAACAGTGCCGTCATACCGTCAGCGAGGCGATTGCACGCCTGCATCAGGCGGGCGGACTGGTGAGTTTTGACGTCAACCTGCGCGCCCAGCAGTGGGCCGATCCGCAGTTTATGTTGAGTTCCGTCGACGCTTTTGCCCGCCGGGCCGACGTGCTGAAACTCTCCGAGGAAGAGGCGCTATGGCTTACGCAAACGACGACGGTTAACGAAGCGCTGGAGGCGCTACGAGCCTATCCGGCGGCCCTCAAGCTGGTGACCCAGGGAGAAAAGGGCGGGGTTGCGCTGTGGCAGGATAAGCGTTACGCCTACGCCGGTTTTCTGGTAGACAGCATTGATACGACGGGGGCGGGCGATGCGTTTATGGCGGGACTGCTGGCCGGGATTGCCCGGC
>NZ_RCAA01000015.1:164706-179995 GCF_003628475.1 Enterobacter sp. R1(2018)
GCGGCGCGCTGGCGACCACCCACAAAGGTGCGGTCGCCGCGGCTCCGGATGCGGCGATGCTGGCGTCGTTTATTGCGAGGCAGTGAATTAACGGCGGTGCGCAAGGCGTCTGACCAGCCTGTCGCCCGTCATTTGCACTATCTGCACCATTATCACCAGAATTACCACGGTGCCGACCATCACCTGGTTATTAAAGCGCTGATAGCCGTAGCGGATGGCTAAATCCCCCAGCCCGCCGCCGCCAATAACGCCCGCCATGGAGGAGAAGCCGATCAGCATAACGACCGTCAGCGTGATGCCCGCAAGCATGGCGGGCAGCGCTTCCGGAAGCAGCACTTTGCTAATCACATGCCAGGCGTTGCCGCCCATTGAGAGAATCGCCTCGATGCGGCCTTTATCCACTTCATCAAGGGCGCTTTCCACCACGCGTGCAAAAAACGGGAAGGCGCCGATGGTAATGGGCACCACGGCGGCGGTGCTGCCGAGGGTGGTGCCGACGATGATTCTGGTAAAAGGAATCAGCGCGATCAGCAGCACGATAAACGGCAGCGAGCGGCCGACGTTCACAATGCTGCCAATAATCTGGTTTGCGCGCGGCGCGGGCAGCACGCCGTCGCGGCGGGTGATAAACAGCAGCACGCCGAGCGGCAGGCCGATAATTACGGTAAACAGGGCCGCCAGGCCGACCATATAGAGCGTGTCGAGCGTGCCGTCGAGCAACAGCGGCCAGAGGTCTTCCCAGGCTAAGCGACTTCGCATAATTTTATTCCCTCCACTCCATGACGGCGCAAAAATGCCTGTTCCGCTTCCCGGTCGGGAAGCAGGGCGCTACGCAGGCGCGAGTAAGGATCGACCAGCAGCTCGGCCAGCGGACCGCTTTCAATCAGTTTGCCCTTTTCCAGCAGGGCGGCGTGATCGCAGATGGCTTTCACCACTTCCAGCTGGTGGGTAATCAGCACGATGGTTAAGCCGAGCTTGCGGTTAATGTCCGCCAGCAGCGCCAGCACCGAGGCGGTGGTTTCCGGATCCAGCGCGCTGGTGGCCTCATCACAGAGCAAAATATCAGGATGCGCCGCAAGCGCTCTTGCAATTCCCACACGCTGCTTTTGTCCGCCAGAAAGCTGCGAGGGAAAAGCCTGCGCTTTATCGGATAAGCCAACCAGCTCCAGCAGTTCCGCCACGCGTTTTTCGCGCGCGGCCCGCGGCTGTCCTGCAATTTCCAGCGGTACGGCGATGTTATCCGCCACGTTGCGGGCGTGAATCAGATTGAAGTGCTGAAAGACCATCCCGGTGCGCTGCCGATGCTGACGCAGCTCGCGCTGGCTCAGGGTGGTTATCTCTTTGCCGTCCATAATAATGCGGCCCGAGGTGGGCCGCTCCAGCAGGTTGAGACAGCGAATCAAGGTGCTTTTTCCGGCGCCGCTGCGCCCGAGAATGCCGTAGATTGCGCCGTCAGGCACGCTCAGGGAGATGTTATCCAGCGCCGGTTGGCCTTCTCCGGCATACACTTTGCTCAGCCGCTCAAGGGTAATCATGACTGAGGCGCCGCCACCGGGATCACTGAACCGTTGAACTGCTTACGGATAAAGTCTGCCACCTGCGGAGACTCTAAATCTTTCGCCAGCTCTTTGATGCGCGGGTCGTTGGCGAGATCCGGATTGGTGACCAGGATATTGGCGTAAGGGTTGTGCGTCGCGCTCTCCAGGCCGAGGGAGTCTTTAGCAGGCGTTAGCCCCGCTTCCAGCGCATAGTTGCCGTTGATCACCGCCAGATCGACGTCATCGAGCGAGCGCGGCAGCTGCGGCGCTTCGATTTCAATAATCTTCAGCTTTTTCG
This sequence comes from Enterobacter sp. R1(2018), assembly GCF_003628475.1. GTDB lineage: Bacteria > Pseudomonadota > Gammaproteobacteria > Enterobacterales > Enterobacteriaceae > Dryocola. Next base: position 166,543 of record NZ_RCAA01000015.1, read on the forward strand.
GATTGTCGGCAATGTCCTTCGGCGTGGCCTGGTTTGTCGCCGCGTCTTTAAACTCCGGCTTGAGCTTAATCAGCCCCTTGTCCTGTAACAGATAAAGTGCCCGGCTGAGGTTAGTGACGTTATTCGGTAGCGCGATGGTGGCGTTTTCCGGCACTGATTTCAGGTCTTTGTATTTATGAGAGTAAATGCCCAGCGGTTCGATATGCACCGTCGCGGCGACGCTGAAGTTTTTGCCCAGCGCCTTTTCCTGATCGCGTAAATAAGGCACGTGCTGGAAATAGTTGGCGTCTACGTCGCCGTTCGCCAGCAGCTCGTTGGCGTTAACGCCGTTGCTGAGTTCGACGATTTTTAGCTTCAGGTTGGGATCGAGTTTTTGCACAAAGGCGAGAATCTCGGCGTGCGGCACCGGATCGGCGGCAATGCGTAATGTTTCCGCTGCGTGTGCGCTGAAAGCCAGAGTCAAAGACAGCGCAATACCTGCCAGTTTAAAAGAGGCATATTTCATGGGATTTTCCTTATTAGTATTAAGCGATTAATTCTGCGCTATTGCGCAGCACGTCCGGGTAATAACGTTCCGCCACGTCCGGATGGGAGCGCAGGCGGCCTTTCAGGTAGTTCCAGCCCACATCGCGCAGCAGCGGATTGCGCGGATCGCTCTCCGGGCCGTGCGCCTCACGCGCCAGTTCGGGGGGCAGGGCATAGACCGGCACCACCGCATCGAGCTGTGCGCCGAGGAAGAACGCGATGGACAGGCGCTCTTCGTTCGGAGGCGGGGAGATGACGCGGTGCACGGTAGCGCGTAGATAGCCGTTGGTAGCCAGCTCCAGCAGTTCGCCGATGTTCACTACAAAGCTGCCGGGGAGCGGCACGGCATCGACCCAGTTGTCCGGGGTGACTTCAACCTGCAGACCTTTTTGTCGATCCTGCAGCAGGAAACTCAGGAAGCCGGAGTCTTTGTGCGCGCCCACGCCCTGATCGCCCACCGTGGACTGCTGGCCCGGATAGCGGATCAGTTTGATGTGTTCGTTAGGTTTGCTGCCGTAGAGCGGGTCGAAGCTGTCCGTCGGCAACTCCAGCGCTTCGGCGAAGGTGCGTAACAGCTTGAGCGCCACGGATGTCATTTCGCGCTGAAACTGCAAAAGCGTTGGCTTCAGTTCCGGAAGGGATTCCGGCCACAGGTTAGGCCCCTGCAGACGATGCCAACCCGGCTCGTGCTGACCTGTCGGCAAGGCTGGACGTTCGGCGCCCAAATCAAACTGTTCACGCCAGTCTGGTTTGCCGCGGGTTAATTCGCTGGCGGCGCGGTTGTAACCGCGAAAATGAGGCGAATGGATCATCGCCACCTTCTGTTTTTCGGTATCGGGCAGCGCGAAGAAGCGGTGCGCTTCGTCCTGAACCGCCTGCTGCAGATCCGGACTCACGCCGTGATTAATCAGGTAGAAAAAGCCAATTTCACGTGCGGCATGGCGCAGCTGGCTAAGGAAGGCGGCGCGATCTGTGGCGGTGCCGTCAAGCTGTGAGAGATCGAGTATCGGCAGCGCTGGGGTAAAAGTTGTGCTCATTCTGGACTCCGGTCAATTGAGATGTTTTGGGTTCGCTTTCTGACGGTTTGGCACAACAGCGGCGCAGCTTCATGATGGTTTCCTTTCGTTATGGCGAGTTTCAGCTTATGGATGCAACATTGCCGCAAGCCATTTGCGCCGCCCAATATTGTTATCTTCTAAGTTATGACGCGCGGAGGGTCTAAGCATTTTCAGGATTTGGCTAACGCCGGAGTGATAAACGAATCTTTCAGCACGCTTTTTTATGTGCCGAATTTCAATGGAATTAATTCGGTCGTGCGTCTACCTGCAAACCCGCTTGCATTTTGAATGCCCATCCTTTACCGTATTGTTATGTTATAACGTATCTAGGTGAAAGCAATGAAACGCGATATCCATCCTTACTACCGTACCGTGGTGTTCCACGACACCAGCGCCAATGAGTACTTTAAAGTGGGTTCGACGATTAAGACCGACCGGGAAATTGAGCTCGACGGACAAACTTATCCGTACATCACTATCGAAGTCTCTTCCGCGTCCCATCCGCACTACACCGGCAGGCAGAGAACCTTTGAAAAAGAGGGCAGCCCGGCGCGCTTCCAGCAGCGTTTTGGTCGATTTTTTGGTAAGGAGGCATAGTCATGAAGGTACTGAGCTCGCTGCGTAGCGCAAAGCAGCGTCATCCGGACTGTCAGATCGTGAAGCGTAAGGGAAGGGTTTACGTGATTTGCAAAAGCAATCCGCGGTTTAAAGCGGTGCAGGGCAGGAAGAAAAAACGTTAAGGCCTGAGAGAATCAGGATGGCCTGGCGAGGGGGGAACCTTAGCCAGGCTTCCCCTGAAATCGCCCGCCAAAAGAGGTTTTAAGCGCGGGACAGGGAGAAAACATCGTAAAAAGACAGTTCCCCTTTACGGATGATCATGTTTTGCAGCAGCGTTTTCTGCTCTTCGTCCACGCGCGGGGATTGCAGAATGTCATCAATCAGCGTTGCCGGCACGTTGCGGGTGTTATACCACTCGCCGTTATAGCAAACCCGTAAATCCAGCACGTCGATATCGCTGTAGCGGTAACGCGGATTCACATCGAAGAAGAAAAAGCCGTTAAGCAGGGCGAAAAGCACGACCAACAGCCACACCGAGCCTGCCAGCGTCTCAGATTGCATCATCACGATGAGCGTGGCGAGCCAGCCCACCCACATGCCAATAAACAATCCCGGATGTTTACGAATAAAACTGATGCTAAACCGCGGGCGGTTATCACGCTTCTCGGCGACGTTCAGCTGTTCAATCGTATCGTTAAGCAGGCGCTGGATTTCGGTCATGGGAAGCCTTCTGATTTCAGGTAAGTCGCGGATGCCACAAAAGTGACGACGCTATTTTAAGAAGCCGTCGTCCGGCAAAAAAGTAACAGATGGGGCAAAATTAACCATAACAGTTCGCCGCGCCTTGCGGCATTCAGAGCGTTTTAATGATTCGCGCCGGGTTTCCGGCGACCACGCTGTTTGCGGGCACATCTTTAGTCACAACGGAACCTGACCCTACCACAACGTTGTCACCGAGAGTCACGCCGGGGTTAATCACCGCGCGGCCGCCAATCCACACGTTATTGCCTATGGTCACCGGTTTGCCGAACTCCTCGCCGCTATTGCGCGTCCGGGCATCCAGCGGATGGGTGGCGGTATAAATATGTACGCCGGGAGCGAGCATACAGTTATCGCCAATGCGTACCGGGCAGACGTCCAGGATTACGCAGTCAAAGTTGGCGTAGAAATTTTTACCGAGGTATATGTTGTAGCCGTAATCGCAGCGAAAAGAGGGTTCAATGTAGGCATCATTGCAGCTGCCCAATAGTTCGTCTAACAACTCTTTACGCACGGCGCTTTCGTCCGGCGCGGTATGGTTGTAGCGATGGACCAGATGACGGGCTTTTACCCGCTCGGCGTGCAGCTGTTCATCTGAGGGGCGATACAGCTCGCCTGCGATCATTTTACGTTTTTCTTCACTCTGCGTTTCGTTCATCGTTGTCGCTCTTTGTTACCCGGTGCGGAAACCCTAACCCTAAACGAAAATAGCTCGTCGCGATCGGGAACGTTCCCTGCGTGTGCGGACGATCACATTTAGGTTAGCAGACGCAGTCCAGTAAATTGAGCATTTCAGATGGCGGTCACGGGATAAGCATTGGCCACGTCGATGGCGTGAAACAAGCAATAATTTGCGGCGTTTCGCCTGAACATGGCAAGCAGAGGGAGCCGGGCCGGTGCGCTAAAATTAAACAATAAAGTTTCGGAGTATTAACGAATAAATTTCCATACAGAAGGTGGGATCTTATCGTAAAGTTTATTCATGGTAAGTTCTGCCAGACGATGATCGGCCGCTGAATAAAATACCGCCAGCTCATTGTCAGATAATTCATATTTATTCTTTTCAATTACTCGCTCTAACGTATCAATTGTTTGGCAACGTCGTAGACGCATCAAATAATCGGTCTTGGTTAAGGGCTTAGTTGTCATAAATTCACCTTAAGTATTTGTGATATTTTTTTAAAAGGAGAGGCTGACCGGGTTAGCGCGGCTCTCACTGACAAAACACCGGAACAATCGATTCCCCGACTTACGCCATTTTTGCAGGTCCTGAGCGTTGATGCCGTAGTTGCTGAAAAGCATGAAGGTATCGTCCAGGTATTCGTCTATTTGCTCAATCAATTTGCTTTCGTCGTCATACTTTATCTTGTAATTAAGCGCAAAAGCAGCAATGTGCTCAATCAAATCATTTAGCTGCAGGTTAATGGCTGATGTAGGATCGTTAACCCAACCATGATTACTCTCTCCCAGGTTGGTCAGACAGTCATGATACAGGTTTTCGCACAAGAATTTAAGCTGCGCTATATCATGCCGTTTTGGTGAGTATTCGTCCATAATGCAGCCCCTTTTATCGAAGAAAATTTGATAAAACGTAATGCGTTGGGGTGGACACACCTTGAAGAGGTGGGAATCGTTTACAGCGATTGTTTCATATGCCTTTACTATAAATCAATCTGCTAAGGATTTCCTCGCGCTATTACTAAAAATTACAATTCCGCTGTATTCCCTCATTTGGTGCGCTGTCCGCTAATGCTTTCGTATGATATTAGGCTTTTTCCGGGTCACGAAACAGCCTTAATCCAGACCGCAACCAGGATTAATATCATAAGCTTAACGCGCACAAAATGGTTAAATGTTAAATTAAATTCGGAAAAATCGTGGCTTAGGATTAATCTTAATTAATAAGTATGTACGTTAATTTTATGCTGCGCAAAAGAAAATTTAAGATAAAACCGGCATGAGGTTTTCCCGCCAGGAATAATATATTCCGCAACCGCCTGAAATCAATCGCAAGAACAATGGCTATTAATGCTTATATATCGGCTTATAGATGCTAAGGCTATTACGCATTAAAAAGGCCGCTTGCGCGGCCTTTTAATAACATATTTAGCAGGTTAATGGCGGTGCTCAACCTGGTGCGGATGTTCCACATCCTCAGCCCTGCGGCTGAAGCGGCGGCGTACCACCACAAAGAACACGGGCACGAAGAAGATAGCCAGAATGGTTGCGGTAACCATCCCGCCCATTACCCCGGTACCTACGGCGTTTTGCGCGCCGCTTCCCGCGCCGGAACTGATGACCAGCGGCATAACCCCAAGGATAAATGCCAGCGACGTCATCAGAATCGGACGCAGACGCATACGGACGGCCTCAAGGGTGGCTTCAACCAGGCCTTTGCCTTCTTTTTCCATTAGATCCTTGGCGAATTCTACGATAAGTATCGCGTTCTTCGCCGACAGCCCAATGGTGGTCAGCAGGCCTACCTGGAAGTATACGTCGTTAGACAAGCCGCGGAAGGTGGCGGCAAGCAGCGCGCCGACAACCCCAAGCGGAACCACCAGCATAACCGAGAACGGAATCGACCAGCTCTCATACAGGGCCGCCAGGCACAGGAATACGACGATCAATGAAATGGCGTACAGGGCAGGGGCCTGGTTGCCGGACAAGCGTTCCTGATAGGACATGCCCGTCCAGTCATAGCCGATGCCGGTTGGCAGTTTACCCGCCAGCTCTTCCATCATGTTCATGGCCTCACCGGTACTCTTACCCGGCGCCGCCTGTCCAAGAATTTCCATGGACGGCAGACCGTTGTAACGTTCCAGACGCGGCGAACCATACTCCCAGTGCGCGGTGGCAAAGGATGAGAAAGGCACCATTTGTCCGGAAGTACCGCGCACGTACCACCCGTTGATATCCTGCGGAAGCATACGGAAAGGCGCGTCGGCCATAACGTAAACTTTTTTCACGCGCCCACGGTCAATGAAGTCGTTGACGTAGCTACCGCCCCACGCAGAACCCAGCGTGGTATTGATATCCGAGATGGATACGCCCAGCGCCTGCGCTTTCTCCTGATCGATATCCACTTTAAACTGCGGCGTATCTTCCAGGCCGTTCGGACGTACGCCCACTAACAGGTCAGGATGCTTGGCTATTTCACCAAATAGCTGGTTACGAGCCTGGGTCAGTTTGTCATGGCCAAGGTTTGCCTGGTCAATCAGCTGGAAGTCGAAGCCGGTTGCGGTACCCAGTTCGACGATAGCCGGCAGGTTGAACGCAAACACCATCGCATCTTTAATTTGTGCAAAATGACCGCTGGCCCGGCCTGCAATCGCCGGAACCTTATTGTCTTCACCCGTGCGCTCACCCCAGTCCTTCAGGGAAACGAACGCCAGACCGGTGTTCTGCCCGCGTCCCGAGAAGCCGAAGCCGTTAACGGTAAATACCGAGTTAACGTTGTCTTTCTCGTTCTCCAGATAGTATTTCGTGACTTCATCAAGCACTTTCTGGGTACGTTCCTGGGTGGCGCCCGCCGGAAGCTGGGCCATCGTCAGGAATACGCCCTGGTCCTCATCCGGTAAGAACGAGCTTGGCAGGCGAACAAACAGGAAGGCCATGCCGACCACTATCAGTAGGTAAAGCAGCAGGTAACGACCGGTGCTACGCAAAATGCCGCCGACGCTGTCGGTGTAGTGATGCGTGCTCTTGTCGAACATGCGGTTAAACCAGCCGAAGAAGCCTTTCTTCGTGCCATGATCGCCCTTGGCAATCGGTTTAAGCAGGGTGGCGCACAGCGCGGGCGTAAGAATCAACGCGACCAGCACCGACAGCACCATTGCCGATACGATGGTAATGGAGAACTGACGGTAAATCGCACCGGTAGAGCCGCCAAAGAAGGCCATCGGGACAAATACCGCGGAAAGCACCAGCGCAATACCCACCAGCGCGCCCTGAATCTGTTCCATCGATTTACGCGTAGCTTCCTTCGGCGGCAGGCCTTCTTCCGCCATCACGCGCTCGACGTTTTCCACCACCACGATGGCGTCATCCACCAGCAGGCCTATCGCCAGCACCATCCCGAACATCGTCAGGGTGTTTATCGAATAGCCAAAGGTGGCAAGCACCGCAAAGGTGCCCAACAGCACCACCGGTACCGCAATCGTTGGGATAAGCGTTGCGCGGAAGTTTTGCAGGAACAGGTACATCACCAGGAATACCAGCACGATCGCTTCAACAAGGGTTTTTACCACTTCGTTGATAGAGATTTTAACGAACGGAGTCGTGTCGTACGGGTAAACCACTTTCATCCCGGCCGGGAAGAAAGGCTCCAGGTTTGCGATGGTGGCGCGGATTGCGGCTGCGGTATCCAACGCGTTGGCGCCGGTCGCAAGTTTAATCCCCAAACCAGACGCAGGCTGCCCGTTAAAGCGCGCGATAACGTCGTAGTTTTCACCGCCCAGCTCAACTTTTGCCACGTCTTTAAGCTGAACGCGCGAGCCGTCCGGGTTGACCTTCAGCAGAATTTTGCTGAACTCGTCGGCGGATGTCAGACGCGTCTGCGCGATGATAGAGGCGTTAAGCTGCTGGCCTTTTACCGGCGGCGTGCCGCCCAGCTGACCGGCCGCTACCTGGGCGTTCTGCGCTTTGATAGCCGCAATGACGTCTACCGGCGTGAGCTGGAAGTTGTTTAGCTTGTTCGGGTCCATCCAGATACGCATCGCGTACTGGGCGCCGAACAGCTGAACGTCGCCTACGCCGCTGGTACGGCTGATAGGATCCTTCATGGTCGCGCCGACGTAGTCGGAAATATCTTCCTGCGTCATGCTGCCGTCGGTGTTGATTACCCCGACAACCATCAGGAAGCTGCTGGAAGATTTTTCAACGCTTACGCCTTGCTGCTGTACTTCCTGCGGCAATAGCGGCATAGCCAGCTGCAGTTTGTTCTGCACCTGAACCTGCGCGATGTCCGCATCGGTACCTGAGTCAAAGGTAATAGTTATCTGCACGGTACCAGACGAATCGCTGGTAGAGGACATATACAGCAGGCCATCGATACCGTTCATGTTCTGTTCGATAACCTGTGTCACGGTATCCTGTACCGTTTTCGCATCTGCACCCGGATAGGTTGCTGAGATCGTAATTGCCGGTGGCGCAATGGTTGGATATTGCGCGATAGGCAATTTCATGATCGCAAGCCCGCCCGCCAACATAATAATGATGGCGATAACCCAGGCAAAAATCGGGCGATCGATAAAAAACTTAGCCATGTCTTAACGGCTCCTGTTTAAGTTAAGACTTCGTTTGTTCGGACTGTGCGCCTGCGGCTTGCTGCTGTTGGCCGTTATTGTCCGCCGCGATTTCCTGCGCTTTCACCTGAACACCGGGTTTCACTTTCTGCAAACCGGTTACGATAACGCGATCGCCAGTCTGCAACCCGTCGGTTACCAGCCATTTATCACCAATCGCCTGAGATGTTTTCAGCTGACGTACTTCGACCTTATCGTCTTTACCCACTACCATCGCGGAGGCATCGCCACGCGGCGTACGGGTCACGCCCTGCTGAGGAACCAGAAGCGCGTTCGGATTCACGCCCTCTTCAAGTTTCGCTCGGACAAACATGCCCGGCAGCAGAGTTTTATCCGGGTTAGGGAAGATGGCGCGCAGCGTGATGGAGCCGGTAGTCTGATCGACGGTCACATCGGAGAATTCCAGCGAACCTTCCTGGGAATAGGTGCTGCCGTCGTTAGTGACTAGCTGAACTTTGGCCTTACCGTTTTCCTGTTTCAGCTTGCCGTCGGCCAGCTCTTGCTTAAGACGCAGGAAATCGTTGCTGGACTGGGTGACGTCGACATAGATAGGGTCGAGCTGCTGCACGGTAGCCAGCGCCGAGGTTTGTCCGCTGGTCACCAGCGCACCTTCAGTGACGGAAGATTTGCCAATGCGTCCGCTGATAGGAGAGGTAACCTTGGTATAGGCCAGGTTAATGCGGGCAGTTTCAACGGCGGCTTTGGCAGCGACCACGCTGGCATTCGCCTGCTGTGATTCCGCAAGCGCGTTATCGTAATCCTGCTGACTGATGTATTTCGTACCCAGCAGTTTTTGATAACGTTTCAGCGTCACCTGAGCGATATTGGCGCTGGCCTGCGCCTTGGCGAGATCGCCTTTAGCGCTGTCGTAAGCCGCCTGATAGGTCGCAGGATCGATTTGATAAAGCGAAACACCCGCCTTAATTTCACTTCCTTCTTCAAAGTTACGTTTCAGAATAATGCCGCTTACCTGCGGGCGAACTTCTGCAATACGATAAGCACTAGTACGGCCAGGAAGCTCTGTTGTGATCTGTAAAGGCGCGCTTTTCAGTGTCACCACGCCCACTTCAGGGGCTTGCGGCGCACTCTGTTGGGTCTCTTTATCGTTACATCCTGTAAGCGCTAAGCTGCCTGAAAGCATCAGAACGGCCGCCAGAGGCGTAAACCCTCTGTTTTTGTTCATATGTAAACCTCGAGTGTCCGATTTCAAATTTGTTCAATGGATCAAATGCCCACAAACCCATTGCTGCGTTTATATTATCGTCGTGCTATGGTACATACATTCACAAATGTATGTAAATCTGACTCCAGTAAATTCACCGACATATGGCACGAAAAACCAAACAACAAGCCCTCGAAACCCGCCAGCACATACTTGATGTTGCCATTCGTTTGTTTTCACAGCAGGGTGTTTCTTCCACGTCGCTGGCGGATATTGCCAAAGCGGCTGGCGTTACCCGCGGTGCTATATATTGGCATTTCAAAAATAAGTCGGATTTATTTAATGAAATCTGGGAACTGACCGAATCCAGTATCGGTGATTTAGAAACTGAGTATCGGGCAAAATTTCCTGACGATCCACTCTGCGTTGTCAGAGAGTTGCTTATTTACATACTGCAGGCAACCGTTACGGAAGAAAGGCGTCGATTAATGACGGAGATCATTTTTCATAAATGTGAATTCGTTGGAGAAATGGCCGTTTTACAACAGGCCAGACGCACGCTTTATATGGAAGGCAACGAGCGTATTGAAATGAGCCTTCAGCGCTGTATTGACGCCGGTTCCCTGCCTGAAAACCTGCGTATTTCCCACGCGGTTATTCTGCTGCGGAGCTATATTACCGGCCTGATTGAAAACTGGCTTGTCGCGCCGGACAGCTTCGATCTGTACGCGCAGGCGAAAGACCACGTGGCAATATTGTTGGAAACCTTCCAGTTCTGTCCCACCCTGCGCTGTCCTGACTGAGTAACAATCAGCGGGAAGGGGACTCTTCCCGCTGCTTGCGCAAAAAATCATCACGGACAATTTCCAGCGCGCTAAGTACGGTTTGCGTCGGTATTTCATGCTGCTCAAGCAGCATAATTAAATCGACGGCCAGTTTGACTTCATCCGGGGCGTTATCCAGCGACATTTAAGACATCCGTAATTTGCGAAAGAGAAAAAGAAACAGTAGCGAACCGGCCAGCGCCGCCGGCAATGCTTTAGGGTCAAAGGTTGCCAGCGAGCCTATATTAAACACGGCGCAGGCGTAGCCGCCGGTTAGCGCGCCCGCTACGGCCAGAATCAGCGCAACGGCGAAACCGCCGCCGGCCGCGGGGCGCAGAAGATTCACCGCTATTCCCGCCAGCACACCAATAATCAACCAGGCCAGCAAACCCATCGTTTTCTCCTGAACGTTAAGCGACGACTCTATTATAGCTAACCCAGCCCACGTTCCCTGCGTTCGATAGCGCGTTCTATGCGGGCGATAGCCTGCCGGCAGCGCTGCAGACGGCCTTCCTGCGCGGCGATTTCCCGCTGGATCTGCTGCTGGGCGCTCAGCGACGTTTGCGTGCCCAGCCTGCTTTCGCGATCGCTTATCATCGCCAGCAGGCGGCGCTCATAGTCCTGATGGGTGGCGAGTTTCTCGTAGAGGTTTTCCGGCGCCGGTTTTTGCGGCTCGCTGGCGCGCAGCTTCCACGTGGCCAGTTCGCGCGTGAGGGCGGCAATTTGTGCGACCAGCTTTTCGGCGACGAAGGCGACCTGCTCCGTTTTGCCGGTTTTCACGCTAAGCTGAAGCTGAGCGAGATTAGCCTGCGCTTCGGCGAGATAATCTTTCAGCTGCGTACTGTGCGTGGTAAAAAGTTTTTTATCGAAGCGAGCCTGCGACGCACGCTGCAAGGATAAGGGCTCAATGGCTGCCGCCAGTTCCGCGACGCGTGCATCCAGAGCTTGTAAGAGCGAAGCGGTTTTCACAAAATGACTCTCCAGTGGCAGCGCGATTTTCGCGCCAGTTTATTCCGGGACGGGTATGCAAAGGACTATTTTAATCATCATCGGCTGGCTGGCGGTAGTGCTTGCGACGTTCGGCGTAGTGCTGCCTTTATTGCCTACTACGCCGTTCCTGCTCCTTGCCGCCTGGTGCTTCGCGCGTTCGAGCCCGCGCTTTCATCACTGGCTGCTTTACCGCTCGTGGTTCGGCGGCTATCTGCGCCACTGGCAAAAGCACCGCGCGCTGCCGCCGGGAACTAAACCGAAGGCGATGGTTTTTATCGTAGTAACTTTTGCCGTATCGCTTTATCTGGTCAACATTTTGTGGGTACGGTTATTCTTGCTGACGATGATGTGCGCCCTGCTGATCTTTATGTGGCGCATGCCGGTTGTTGACGAGAAGCAATAAAAACTCTGAACTACGCTGGCGGTGGTTGCAAATGTCCGCGCCAGCCAGTAAATTCGACCGTTTTCGAGCACGGGTGCGGCTGGTTAATTGATAAACAGCGGTTCAAAGCGAACCTGCAACGCGCTCTGTGAGTTTCATGTTTTTAGCAGGCAAAAACCCATGACCGCAACTGCGCAGCAGCTTGAGTATCTGAAAAATAGCATCAAAAGCATTCCTGATTACCCAAAACCGGGGATCCTGTTCCGCGACGTTACCAGCTTGCTGGAAGATCCGAAAGCTTACGCCACCAGCATCGAACTTCTGGTCGAGCGCTTTAAAGACTCCGGCATCACCAAAGTGGTGGGGACAGAAGCCCGTGGTTTCCTGTTCGGCGCGCCCGTCGCTCTGGCGCTTGGCGTAGGCTTTGTGCCGGTGCGCAAACCGCGCAAACTGCCTCGTGAAACCATCGCCGAAAGCTACGAACTGGAATACGGCACCGACCAGCTGGAAATCCACGTGGATGCGATCCAGGCAGGCGATAAGGTGCTGGTCGTGGACGATCTGCTGGCGACCGGCGGCACTATCGAAGCTACCGTAAAACTCATTCGCCGTCTGGGCGGAGAGGTGACCGACGCGGCCTTTATCATCAATCTGTTTGATATCGGCGGCGAACAGCGCCTTGAAAAAATGGGCGTGAAAAGCTATTGCCTGGTGCCTTTTCCGGGCCACTGAGTGACTCAGGCCTGATGGGGCTTTAATACGAGTAAGTGGGACTTTACAAATAAACAGGAAAATCAATTTATTGGTTTTCGGCAGGTCGACCACGCCAACCACAAAGAAGGAAAAACCACGCTTTTTCCTTCTTTGTCAGCTATCTCAAGCCTCGCCCATCGGGTGAGGCTTATGTTAGCATTACCCCTCAAATTCACCTTTCCCGCGATCAAGAAGCCAATCTGAGAATGAGCTACCAGGTCTTAGCCCGCAAATGGCGCCCACAAACTTTTGCTGATGTTGTCGGCCAGCAACACGTGCTGACCGCGCTGGCTAATGGTTTGTCGCTGGGCCGAATTCACCACGCTTATCTCTTTTCCGGGACGCGCGGCGTGGGGAAAACCTCTATCGCCCGCCTGCTGGCGAAAGGATTGAATTGTGAAACCGGTATTACCGCCACCCCCTGCGGCGTGTGCGATAACTGCCGCGAAATCGAACAGGGGCGCTTTGTCGATCTGATTGAAATCGACGCCGCCTCGCGTACCAAAGTAGAAGATACCCGCGATTTACTGGATAACGTCCAGTACGCGCCGGCGCGCGGTCGTTTTAAGGTCTATCTCATCGATGAAGTGCACATGCTCTCCCGCCACAGCTTCAACGCGCTGTTGAAAACGCTGGAAGAGCCGCCCGCGCACGTCAAATTCCTGCTGGCGACCACCGATCCGCAAAAGCTGCCGGTCACCATTCTTTCCCGCTGCCTGCAGTTCCACCTGAAAGCGCTGGACGTTGAACAGATCCGCCATCAGCTGGAACATATTCTTGGCGAAGAGAAAATTACCAGCGAGCCGCGTGCGCTGCAGCTGCTGGCGCGCGCCGCCGACGGCAGCCTGCGCGATGCGTTAAGCCTCACCGATCAGGCCATCGCCAGCGGCGACGGGCAGGTGACCACCGCTTCGGTGAGCGCCATGCTGGGTACGCTGGACGACGATCAGGCGCTGTCGCTCATTGAAGCGATGGTCGGCGCAGACGGGCAGCGCGTGATGGCGCTGCTCAACGATGCCGCCGCCCGCGGCGTGGAGTGGGAAGCGCTGCTGGTGGAGATGCTCAGCCTGCTGCACCGCGTGGCGATGGTGCAGCTATCGCCGTCCGCATTGGGCAGCGATATGGCGGTTATTGAGCAA
>NZ_RCAA01000015.1:180083-197149 GCF_003628475.1 Enterobacter sp. R1(2018)
GCCGGCGGAAGTGCAGCTTTATTACCAGACGTTATTGATCGGCCGCAAAGAGCTGCCGTGGGCGCCGGATCGCCGCATGGGCATTGAAATGACGCTACTGCGCGCGCTGGCGTTCCATCCGCGCAAGCCCGTGCCGGAGCCGGAACGGCCCCGTGAAGCCGCGAGCATTCCGGTAATCAATCCGGGATCGCCACCGCCGCGACAGCAGGCTTCGCCGCCGCCAGGGCCGAGCGAAACCCCGTTGCCGGACACCACAAGCCAGGTGCTGCAGGCGCGCACGCAGCTGCTGCGCCAGCAGGGAGCCAACAAAGCAAAAAAGAGTGAGCCGGCAGCGCCAAATCCAGCGCGGCCGGCCAAAAACACCGCTCTGGAGCGTCTGGCATCGGTTACCGAGCGGGTCCAGGCCCGTCCGGCCGTAGCCGCCCAGGATAAGCCTGAGCAGAAGCCCGAAGCCTATCGCTGGAAGTCGCAGATAATTACCGAAGAGGCGGCCGAGCCGGTCGCCACGCCGAAGGCGCTTAAACGCGCCCTTGAGCACGAGAAAACCCCTGAGCTGGCGCAGAAGCTGGCGCAGGAGGCCATCGAACGCGATGCGTGGGCGGCAGAAATTAATCAGCTGGTGTTGCCAAAGCTGGTACAGCAGCTGGCGCTGAATGCCTGGAAAGAGCAGGACGGCAATCGCATTTGCCTGCACCTGCGCTCCAGCCAGCGCCATCTGAATTCTCCCTCGGCGCAGAAGGCGCTGGCGGAGGCAATAAGCACCTTCAGCGGTGAAAGCGTTGAACTGACTATTATTGAAGATGATAATCAGGCGCAACGTACGCCGCTGGAATGGCGTCAGGCCATCTACGAAGAGAAGCTGGCGCAGGCAAAAGAGTCAATGAGCGCTGATAATAACATTCAGACGCTGCGTCGTTTTTTTGACGCGGATTTGGATGAAGACAGCATTCGCCCTGTTTGACAGAACGGTGCATCCGGTCTGTTGTAATCCCTGATAGCCGCTAACCGTATCGTGCGATTAGGCGGCCCGAGCGAAAGAGAGAAGACTATGTTTGGAAAAGGCGGTCTGGGTAACCTGATGAAGCAAGCCCAGCAGATGCAGGAAAAAATGGCCCAGGTTCAGGAAGAAATCGCCCAGCTGGAAGTCACTGGCGAATCCGGCGCGGGCCTGGTAAAAGTCACCATTAACGGCGCGCATAACTGCCGTCGCGTGGAAATCGATCCGAGCCTGATGGAAGACGACAAGGAGATGGTTGAAGACCTGGTCGCTGCGGCTTTTAACGATGCTGCCCGTCGCATCGGCGAAGCGCAGAAAGAGAAAATGGCTGGCGTATCCAGCGGGATGCAGCTGCCGCCGGGCTTTAAAATGCCATTCTGATGCGTTCGGCGGATGGCGCTTGCGTTATCCGCCCTACCTGAACCCGGTCGGGTAAGCGAATGCGCACCCGACTTAATTTTCTCAAACAGTTTCACTCCTCTTCAAACGTCCCGTAACACTCCGCAAGAAAATCAATTAACGCTCTGACCGCCGGTAGCTGCCCGCGCCGGGACGGAAACACCGCGTGAATAATCTCCCGCCTGGCTCGCCACTCCGGCAGTAAATGTACCAGCGTACCCGCAGCGATCTGCTCGTTAAGCATCAGCAAAGGCAGCTGCACGATGCCTGTGCCAGCCAGGGCTGCGCTACGCAGCGCAATCATGTCCGTCGTAATAAAACGTGGGCGATGGTGCAGGATGACTTCCTGATTATCCGGGCCGTACAGGCACCAGCGATAAACCTGCTGCGGCTTGCTTAAGGCGAGGCTCGGCCAGCGCTGCAGATCGGCCGGGGAAGCCGGAACGCCAAGACGTTCAACCAGCTTTGGGCTCGCCGCCAGGCACATGCTGCGATCGGCGAGTTTACGCATTACCAGATCGCTGTCTTCCAGCGGAAGCGGACGCACGCGGATGGCGATATCAACGTTTTCGTTGAGCACGTCGACCTGACGATTAGTTTCCTCAAGCTGGATGGTTACCTGCGGGTAAAGGGTCATAAATCGCGCCAGCATATCGCCGATATGCACGTGCAATAAGGCAATCGGGCACGTCAGGCGAATCAGCCCGCGCGGCTCCGCGCGCAGCGTATCTATAGCTTCCTGCGCCGCCTCCGCTTCAATCATCATCGCCTTGCAATGACGGTAAAAAATCTGCCCGGCTTCGGTGACGGTAAAACTGCGCGTCGAGCGCTGAATCAGTCGGGTATCCAGCCGCTCCTCCAGCAAAGCGATGCGGCGGCTAAGCCGGGATTTAGGAATGCCGATCGCGCGGCTGGCCGGAGAAAAGCCTCCGTTATCCACCACCTGCACGAAGTACCACAGATCGTTAAGGTCCTGCATACGTATTGTCCTGTAAATAGAACGCTGATTCCATTTTCCCAATCTACCGCATTCAGCGTCTTATACGTAAGCTTATTCCATAGCAATCGACACTCAATGGAGATAACGATGAAATCAATTCTTGGCGTTTACTCAGCTCCTGCGTCCCACTGGGTGGGCGATGGATTCCCCGTTCGCTCAATGTTTTCCTACGCAAAGTTCGCAAGCCAGCTAAGCCCGTTCCTGCTGCTCGATTACGCAGGTCCGGCAGAATTTAAGCCGAGCGATAAAGGGCAGCGCGGCGTCGATCTGCATCCGCATCGCGGTTTTGAAACCGTCACCATCGTCTACAAAGGCGAGGTCGCGCACCGAGACTCCACCGGCAGCGGTGGGGTGATAGGTCCCGGCGACGTGCAGTGGATGACCGCGGGCAGCGGTATCCTGCATGAAGAGTTTCATTCTCCGGCCTTCAGTAAGAAGGGCGGCACGCTGGAGATGGTGCAGCTTTGGGTGAACCTGCCGGCGAAGGATAAATCTACGCCGCCGGGTTACCAGTCCATTACGGATAATGACATTCCGGTCGTGGAGCTGCCCAATGGCGCAGGCCGGGCGCGCGTAATTGCCGGGGAAATGGACGGGCGCAAAGGCCCGGCCAGAACCTTCTCGCCGATGCGGATTCTCGATTTGCGGCTGAATGCCCACGGCGTGACGAACCTCGCTTTGCCGGACGGCTGGAACACCGCGCTGGTGGTGCTCAAAGGTACGGTGCAGGTCAACGACGAAGAGGTTGTGCGTGAGGCGCAGCTGGTAGTTCTGGACGCGAAGGGCGAGAACCTGGTTATTGAAGCGAATAACGACGCCGTGGTGCTGGTGCTGAGCGGTGAGCCGCTTAACGAGCCGGTCGTCGGCTACGGACCTTTTGTGATGAACACCCGTGAGGAAATCCATCAGGCCATTGACGACTTTAATGCGAATCGCTTTGGCCAGACAGACGCTTGACCCATAACGGCTATCCTTCGATAGCCTTTTCTTTAAGAGAGGAGAGACAAGATGAACCCTGCAAACTTCAACGGACAAAAACCAATGATTGATGTCGACGATGCGGTGCTGCTGCTTATCGATCACCAAAGCGGCCTGTTCCAGCTGGTTCACGACATGCCGATGACCACCCTGCGCGCCCACGCCACGGTGCTTGCTAAAATCGCGACGCTGGCGAAGATTCCGGTTATCACTACGGCCTCTGTGCCACAAGGGCCGAACGGGCCGATGATCCCGGAAATTCACCAGTTCGCTCCTCACGCTCGGTACGTGCCGCGTAAAGGGGAGATTAACGCCTGGGATAACCCGGACTTCGTGGCGGCGGTGAAAGCGACGGGGCGCAAAACGCTGATTATCGCCGGCACGGTGACCAGCGTCTGCATGGCATTCCCGGCGATTAGCGCGGTTGCCGATGGCTTTAAGGTGTTCGCCGTTATCGATGCGTCCGGCACCTATTCCAAAATGGCGCAGGAAATCACCCTCGCGCGCGTCGTGCAGGCGGGCGTGATACCGCTTGATACCGCAGCCGTCACCGCGGAAATTCAGCAGACCTGGAATCGCGATGACGCGATGGAGTGGGCCGGCCTGTGGGGAAGCGTCTTTACCGAATACGGCCTGCTGAGCGAAAGCTATCAGAAAGCGCAGGACGTGGTGAATAACCAGGAGCAGCTGGACTCCCAGCGGAGCTAAAAAACGCCCCTTGTGCGAGACATCGCGCAGGGGGAATATCTTTTTCTATGCCCGCCCGCGGGGCTAATGTTAGGCTATGGCCCACTATTTTTTCAGAAATCCGAGCGATGCAAACCAGTCCTTTACTTACAGCCCTGATGGAATCCCTGCGTTGCCTGCCCGGCGTTGGCCCTAAGTCCGCTCAGCGCATGGCGTTTGCGCTGTTGCAGCGCGACCGCAGCGGCGGAATGCGCCTTGCTCAGGCGCTCACCCGCGCCATGTCGGAAATCGGCCACTGTACGGACTGCCGCACTTTTACCGAACAGGAAGTCTGTGCGATTTGCGCCAACCCGCGCCGCCAGGAAAACGGTCAGATTTGCGTGGTGGAAACCCCGGCCGATATTCACGCCATTGAAGCAATCGGCCAGTTCTCCGGCCGCTACTTTGTGCTGATGGGCCATCTTTCGCCGCTGGACGGCATCGGCCCGGACGATATCGGCCTTGGCCGCCTGGAAGAGCGTTTAGCCAGCGAAACGATTAAAGAGATTATCCTTGCTACCAACCCGACGGTGGAAGGGGAGGCAACGGCCAACTACATCGCCGAACTGTGCGGACAGTACGGCGTAGACGCCAGCCGCATCGCGCACGGCGTACCCGTGGGCGGCGAGCTGGAGATGGTCGACGGCACCACGCTGTCGCACTCGCTGGCCGGACGCCACAAGATTAATTTCTAATCACTTACGGGGAGAAACTTCTTCTCCCCGCTTGAAAACCTCTCCCGCTAACCCCATTTCACACTCAACGTTTTTATCACCCCTGTATTTTGATTTTGTTGAGGTATCAATGACCATGAAAGGACAAGAGACCCGTGGCTTCCAGTCTGAAGTGAAACAGCTTCTGCACCTGATGATCCATTCTCTCTATTCAAATAAAGAAATTTTCCTGCGTGAACTGATCTCCAACGCCTCCGATGCGGCAGACAAACTGCGTTTCCGCGCGCTTTCCCAGGCCGATCTCTATGAGGGTGACGGCGAACTGCGCGTGCGCGTCTCTTTTGATAAAGAAAAACGCACCCTGACCCTCGCCGATAACGGCATTGGTATGACCCGTGAAGAGGTTATCGATCACCTGGGGACCATTGCAAAATCCGGCACCAAAGCCTTCCTTGAATCCATGGGATCCGACCAGGCGAAAGATAGTCAGCTTATCGGCCAGTTCGGCGTGGGCTTCTACTCCGCGTTTATCGTGGCTGACAAAGTCACCGTGCGTACCCGCGCGGCCGGCGCATCCGCTGACGAAGGCGTGTTCTGGGAATCCGAAGGCGCGGGCGAATACACCGTAGCGGATATCACCAAGGCCGATCGCGGCACTGAAATCACCCTGCACCTGCGTGAAGGCGAAGACGAATTCCTGGACGACTGGCGCGTGCGCTCTATCATCGGCAAATATTCCGATCACATCGCGCTGCCGGTTGAAATCGAAACCCGTGAGGAAAAAGACGGCGAGACTATCCTCGGCTGGGAAAAAATCAACAAGGCCCAGGCCCTGTGGACCCGCAGCAAGTCTGAAGTCAAAGACGAAGAGTACAACGAGTTCTACAAGCATATCGCCCATGACTTCACCGACCCGCTGGCCTGGAGCCATAACCGCGTGGAAGGCAAGCAGGAGTACACCAGCCTGCTGTATATCCCTTCCCAGGCGCCGTGGGACATGTGGAACCGCGATCATAAGCACGGCCTGAAGCTGTACGTACAGCGTGTGTTCATCATGGACGACGCCGAACAGTTCATGCCTAACTACCTGCGCTTCGTGCGCGGCCTGATAGACTCCAACGATCTGCCGCTGAACGTTTCTCGTGAAATTCTGCAGGACAGCCGCGTTACGCAAAACCTGCGCAGCGCGCTGACCAAACGCGTTCTGCAGATGCTCGATAAGCTGGCGAAAGACGACGGTGAAAAATACCAGACCTTCTGGAAAAACTTCGGCCTGGTGCTGAAAGAGGGCCCGGCGGAAGACCATGCCAACCAGGAAGCCATCGCTAAGCTGCTGCGCTTTGCGACGACCCATACCGATTCCTCCGCGCAAACCGTGTCGCTGGAAGAGTACGTGTCGCGCATGAAAGAAGGCCAGGAGAAGATTTACTACATCACCGCCGACAGCTACGCGGCGGCGAAGAGCAGCCCGCATCTGGAGCTGCTGCGTAAGAAAGGCATCGAAGTGCTGCTGCTTTCCGACCGCATCGACGAGTGGATGATGAGCTACCTGACCGAGTTCGATGGCAAGGCGTTCCAGTCCGTAAGCAAAACCGACGAATCCCTGGAGAAGCTGGCCGACGAAGAAACCGCAGAAGCGAAAGAGGCTGAAAAAGCCCTTGAGCCGTTTGTGGATCGCGTGAAAACCCTGCTGGGCGACCGCGTGAAAGAAGTTCGTCTGACGCACCGCCTGACCGATACGCCTGCGATTGTTACCACCGACAGCAACGACATGAGCACCCAGATGGCAAAACTGTTTGCCGCCGCGGGCCAGGCCGTGCCGGAAGTGAAGTACATCTTCGAGCTGAACCCGGAGCACGGGCTGGTGAAACGTGCGGCGGACACCCAGGACGAAGCGCAGTTTGGCGAGTGGGTTGAGCTGCTGCTCGATCAGGCGCTGCTTGCCGAGCGCGGCACGCTCGAAGATCCGAACCAGTTCATCCGTCGTATGAATCAGCTGCTGGTTTCCTGACCGCCTCTGACGATGGCTAATAGCCTAAATACTTAAATAGCTTATCCGCTCTACGATTGCCGAGGCGAGAGTAGGGCGGATAAGCGTTTAACGCCCTCCACCTTTCTTCCACTTCTCTTCTCCAGCACCGCCTGGCTTCCTTGAGGTGAATACGCCTTTAATGATAAGGTCATTGCCTCAGATCCAAGTACACAAAATCCAAACGTATGGGGAATTACGCAATGCGTATCATTCTGCTCGGCGCTCCGGGCGCAGGTAAAGGGACTCAGGCTCAGTTCATCATGGAGAAATACGGTATTCCGCAAATCTCCACCGGTGATATGTTACGTGCCGCGGTTAAATCTGGCTCAGAGCTGGGTAAACAAGCCAAAGATATTATGGATGCCGGAAAACTGGTGACCGACGAGCTGGTTATCGCGCTGGTGAAAGAGCGTATTACTCAGGAAGATTGCCGTAACGGTTTCCTGCTTGACGGTTTCCCACGCACTATTCCGCAGGCTGACGCCATGAAAGAAGCGGGTATCAACGTGGACGTGGTTCTGGAATTCGCTGTACCGGACGAACTGATCGTTGAACGTATCGTAGGTCGTCGCGTGCACGCGCCGTCCGGCCGCGTTTATCACGTCACCTTTAATCCACCAAAAGTGGAAGGCAAAGACGACGTCACCGGCGAAGATCTGACTACCCGTAAAGACGATCAGGAAGAAACCGTGCGTAAGCGCCTGGTGGAATACCATCAGATGACGGCTCCGCTGATTAACTACTACAGCAAAGAAGCTGAAGCGGGTAACACCAAATACGTGAAAATCGACGGCACCCGCAAGGTGGCCGAAGTCAGCGCGGAGCTGGCGAAAATCCTCGGCTAAATCAAAGCCGAAGAAAATACCAGGGCATGCCCTGGTATTTTTTTGCCTGAAACCTTCCCTTTCGCTGTTATCGGTTTTTCCGCCGGGCTTTTACGTTACACTTATCGCAATTTGTTGATAAGGAGGAGTGATGGGTCAGGAAAAAATAGGCGTTTTACTGGCAAACCTTGGGACGCCTGATGCACCGACTCCGGCGGCGGTAAAACGCTATTTGCGCCAGTTTCTGAGCGACAAACGCGTAGTAGATACGCCACGCCTGCTCTGGTGGCCGCTGCTGCGCGGCGTGATCCTGCCGCTGCGCGCTCCACGCGTGGCGAAGCTTTACCAGTCCGTATGGATGGAAGAGGGCTCGCCGCTGATGGTCTTCAGCCGCCGTCAGCAGCAGGCGCTGGCCGCACGGCTGCCGGACGTGCCCGTCGTTCTCGGGATGAGCTACGGCAGCCCTTCGTTGAAAAGCGCGGTGGATGAACTTTTGTCGCACAACGTCACGCATATCGTAGTGCTGCCGCTTTATCCGCAATTTTCCTGCTCGACGGTGGCCGCCGTCTGGGATGAGCTGGGCCGTATTTTCGCCCGTTCCCGCACCATGCCTTCGGTTTCGTTGATTCGTGATTACGCGGAAGAGCCTTCTTATATCAACGCGCTGGCGGCTTCGGTAAAACGTTCGTTTGCCGAGCACGGCGAGCCGGATATTTTACTGCTTTCCTACCACGGCATTCCCCAGCGTTACGCTAATGAAGGCGACGATTACCCCCAGCGCTGCCGCGACACCACGCGTGAGCTGCTGTCCGCGCTGGAACTGCCGCCGGAAAAAGTGATGATGACCTACCAGTCGCGCTTCGGTCGCGAGCCGTGGCTAATGCCCTATACGGATGAGACGCTGAAAATGCTGGCCGAAAAGGGCGTTAAGCATATTCAGGTGATGTGCCCGGGCTTCTCGGCGGACTGCCTGGAAACGCTTGAGGAGATGGCGGTGCAAAACCGCGAGGTCTTTATGGAGGCGGGCGGGGCCAGGTACGAATACATTCCCGCGCTCAATGACGATCCTGCCCATATCGCCATGATGGTCAACCTTATCGATCGTTATCGCTAATCGCGCCGCCGGCCGCGAATGTGCTACCATTTGCGGCCTGATTAGCCACTCCCAATGACATCATGAAATTTCCCGGTAAACGCAAATCCAAACATTATTTTCCCGTAAGCGCCCGCGACCCTTTGTTGCAGCAGGTTCAGCCTGAAAACGAAACCGGCACTTCCTGGATTGTGGGCATCGATCAGACGCTGGTCGATATTGAAGCCAAAGTCGACGACGAATTTGTGCAGCGTTACGGGTTAAGCTTCGGGCATTCCCTGGTGATTGACGACGACGTGGCGGAAGCGCTGTATCGGGAGCTGGTGGAAAAAAATCTAATCACTCATCAGTTTGCCGGCGGCACCATCGGTAACACCATGCACAACTACTCCGTGCTGGCGGACGACCGTTCGGTGCTGCTGGGCGTGATGTGCAGCAATATCGAAATCGGCAGCTATGCCTACCGCTATCTGTGCAATACCTCCAGCCGTACCGATCTGAACTATCTGCAGGGCGTGGACGGGGCGATCGGCCGCTGCTTTACGCTTATCGGTGAACAGGGCGAGCGTACTTTTGCTATCAGTCCGGGCCACATGAACCAGCTGCGTGCGGACAGTATTCCTGAAGAGGTCATTGCGGGGGCTTCCGCGCTGGTGCTGACCTCCTATCTTGTACGCTGCAAGCCGGGCGAGCCCATGCCGGATGCCACCATGCAGGCGATTAACTACGCCAAAAAGCATAACGTCCCGGTAGTGCTGACGCTGGGCACAAAATACGTGATCGCCGAAAATCCCGAATGGTGGCAGGCGTTCCTGAAAGAGCACGTCTCGATTCTGGCGATGAACGAAGAGGAAGGGGAAGCGCTGACCGGCGAAAGCGATCCGCTGCTCGCCTCTGACAAGGCGCTGGACTGGGTGGATTTAGTGCTTTGCACCGCCGGGCCGGTGGGGTTGTATATGGCGGGCTTCACGGAGGAGTCGGCGAAGCGCACCACCCAGCATCCGCTGCTGCCAGGGGCGATAGCTGAATTTAACCAGTACGAATTCAGCCGCGCGATGCGTCATAAAGATTGCCAGCAGCCGCTGCGTATCTTCTCGCACATTGCCCCTTATATGGGCGGCCCGGAAAAAATCATGAATACCAACGGCGCCGGCGATGGCGCGCTGGCCGCGCTGCTGCATGACATCACGGCGAATAACTATCATCGCTCCAACGTGCCGAACTCCAGCAAGCACCAGTTCACCTGGCTGACCTACTCGTCGCTCGCCCAGGTGTGCAAGTATGCGAACCGCGTGAGCTATCAGGTCCTGAACCAGCACTCCCCGCGCCTGACGCGTGGTTTGCCGGAGCGCGAGGACAGCCTGGAAGAGTCTTACTGGGATCGTTAAGGTTCTGCCAGAGAAGGCAAGGTGAATGGCGTTGGCGCTTACTCAGCTTACAACGGCCATTCTTTCGTAGGTCGGATAAGCGCCCGCGCTATCCGACAAGCCTTCAAAATTATCCCGTCACCGTTTCCTGCGGAAAAGGTTTGTCCAGCAGCCCCATCATCGTATTGGCAATCTCCCTTTCGCCCATTACCACCTGGTTGGCGCCTCGCTCGGTAATGTATGACACCTCATCGTCATAATGCGCGCGGGCAATATTTCCGAGTTCAGGATGTTTTGCGCGGGCGGCCGCCACGACTTCCCCGGCCTCATAGCCGTTAGGAATGGTCAGCAGCAGCCAGCGGGCGCAGTCGAGGTGTGCGAGGTTCATGATTTCTTCGTTGGCGGCGTTGCCCAATACGGCGCGGATGCCGCGCTCGCGCAGCTCATCCACGCGGCTGCGGGAGGTTTCCACCACCACCAGCGGGATCCCCTGCGCCATCAGCTTCTCGCCCAGCAGGCTGCCCACGCGGCCGAAACCGACCAGCAGCGCGTGGTTGCAGATATCGACGGGAATTTGTTTTTCATCTTCGATAGCTTCTTCCAGCGTCTGCTCTTCAAGCGTTTCCGTTTTAGCGAGATAACGTTCGAGCAGGGCGAACAGCACCGGGTTGAGCATAATCGACAGGATCGCCCCTGCCAGCACCAGATTCTGGCCGTTTTGCGGCAGCAGGTTCAACGCCATGCCGAGCCCTGCGAGGATAAAGGCAAATTCACCGATTTGCGCCAGGCTGGT
Source organism: Enterobacter sp. R1(2018) (assembly GCF_003628475.1). Classification (GTDB taxonomy): domain Bacteria; phylum Pseudomonadota; class Gammaproteobacteria; order Enterobacterales; family Enterobacteriaceae; genus Dryocola. Next base: position 190,967 of record NZ_RCAA01000015.1, read on the forward strand.
GGCGATGGTCAGCGCCGTGCGCTGCGAGTGGCCGAACAGGCGAACCAGGCCGAAGGCGGCGATGGATTTACCGAAGACGATAATGGCCAGCGTGCACAGCACCGCCAGCGGTTCGTCGATAAGCACCATCGGGTCAAAGAGCATACCGACGGAAACAAAGAACAGCACGGCGAAGGCGTCGCGCAGCGGCAGCGTATCGTGCGCCGCCCGGTGGCTTAGCTCTGATTCGTTCAGCACCATACCGGCGAAGAACGCGCCGAGCGCAAAGGAAACGTCAAAGAGCTCAACCGCGCCAAAGGCGATACCCAGTGCCAGCGCCAGCACCGAAAGCGTGAACAGCTCCCGCGATCCGGTAGCCGCGCTGCGCGCCAGAATCCACGGCACCAGACGGCGGCCCACCACCAGCATAATGGCGATAAAGGCGACGACCTTACCGATGGTAAAGGCCATATCAAGGGAGAGCGAGGCGAGGCCCACATTGCCCTTTTCCAGCATGTTCGCCACCGCCGGCAGCAGCACCAGCGTTAACACCATCACCAGATCTTCGACTATCAGCCAGCCGATGGCGATTTGCCCTCGCTGGCTGTCGATAAGCTGCCGCTCCTCAAGCGCGCGCAGCAGCACCACGGTACTGGCTGTGGAAAGACACAGACCAAAGACGACCCCGGTCATGATTGACCAGCCCATCATTGCGGAAAGCGCCATGCCCAGTAACGTCGCTACGGCTATCTGCGCGATCGCTCCGGGGATGGCGATAGTCTTTACCGCCATCAGATCCTTTAAAGAGAAGTGAAGCCCCACGCCGAACATCAGCAGGATAACGCCTAACTCCGCCAGCTCCGGCGCGAGTTTTGTATCCGCGACAAACCCTGGCGTAAATGGACCAGCCAGCACCCCTGCTAACAAATATCCTACCAGCGGCGATATCCGCAGCTTATTGGCAAGCATGCCGAATAAAAAAGCGAGCACGAGACCACCAACAATGGTGGTGATAAGCGGTGTGGCGTGATGCATTCCGTCTCCTTTCGTTAGCAGTGAGGTCCAGTTTTGGGCGGTCAGGCCAAAAGTCACTGTATTAGTTTATGACATTATCTTTATCGGCGTTTATGAATAATTATTGAATTACTAATAAAAAGCGCATTTCGACAAAAAAAACAGGCTAAGCAGCGTTTCAGCCACTTATAGTACGGGGGGTACGAAAGTATATGGGGATGAAGGGCGGCCAAAGCAAGGCTTTGGCCGGTTAAAGCTACGATTTATGACGGTTATCAGGCAGGAATATGGTCAAAATACCTAATAGAGGCAGGAAGGCGCATATTTTGTAGACCAACTCGATGCTTGTACGATCGGCGACCAGACCGAGAACCGCCGCGCCAAGCCCGCCCATACCAAAGGCAAAGCCGAAAAACAGCCCGGAAACCATACCGATACGGCCCGGCATCAGCTCCTGGGCATACACCAGAATCGCCGAGAAGGCGGAGGCAAGGATAAAGCCGATGATAACGGTTAAAATCCCCGTCCAGTAAAGGGATGCGTAGGGTAAAAGCAGCGTAAACGGCGCTACGCCGAGGATGGAGCCCCAAATCACGTATTTGCGACCGATTTTATCTCCTACGGGCCCGCCGATCACCGTCCCCGCCGCGACGGCAAACAGGAAGGCAAACAGGTGGAACTGGGCGTTTTGCACCGACAGGCCGAATTTATGCATCAGGTAGAAGGTGTAATAGCTGCTGATGCTCGCCATATAGAAGTATTTCGAGAAGATAAGCACCAGCAGCACGGAAACGGCCAGAATCACCTTATTGCGCGGCAGAGGATTCACCACCGCGGTCTGCGCTTTACCTTTCGCCATACGATGCTGAGCGGCGTACCAGCGGCTGACCTGCAGCAACACCACGATAGCCAACAGCGCCGCCAGGACGAACCAGGCCACGTTGCCTTTGCCGTAAGGGGCGATAATCAGCGCGGCCAGCAGCGGCCCCAGCGAACTGCCGAAGTTACCGCCAACCTGGAAGATAGACTGCGCAAGTCCGTGACGCCCCCCGGAAGCCATACGCGCAACGCGCGAGGATTCCGGATGGAAGATTGACGAGCCGGTTCCCACCAGCGCGGCGGCCAGCAGAACCATGCCGAAGCTGCTTGCCAGCGCCAGCAGAATTAATCCGCAAAGCGTAAAGCACATGCCCATCGGCAGCGACCAGGGCATCGGCCGTTTATCGGTCAGATAACCTACCACCGGCTGGAATAGCGATGAGGTCAGCTGGAAGGTCAGCGTTATCAAACCGATTTGCACAAAGCTTAAGGAAAACTCAGCCTGCAGCAGCGGATAAAGCGCCAGGATCAGCGACTGAATCATATCGTTAAGCAAATGCGAGAGGCTGATGGCCCCTAAAATACCAAAGGAGGTGCGCGCCTTTTTCGCTTCCGGCGGCGCGAGGGTTTGTTCGGAGGTTGCCATAAATACCTGTTGAGAAGCTGATTATTATTTTTGAAACGGATAGCGGTAACGGATTGCAGGCGTATCCGTGCGTTATTGTTACTCTGCTAACATACCCGGAGGCGAGATTTGAGGAAAGTCGCAATTAACAAAACTTATTTGTCCGGAATGCTAACATTCTGTTATTGGTGCATATCAGGATTAAGAACATGGAGATTTTCAATGCGGTTCGCAATTAAAGGGCTGGCTTCGGCTCTGGTAGTAGCGTTGAGTTTGACGAGCATATCCGCGCTGGCGTGGGAAAAAGATAAAACCTACAACATCACTATTCTGCATACCAACGACCATCACGGTCATTTCTGGCGCAACGAATACGGCGAATACGGCCTGGCGGCGCAAAAAACGCTGGTGGACAGCGTGCGTAAAGAGGTGGCGCAGAAGGGCGGGAGCGTGCTTCTGCTTTCGGGCGGCGATATCAACACCGGCGTACCCGAGTCCGATCTGCAGGATGCGGAGCCCGATTTCCGCGGCATGAATCTGATTGGTTACGATGCGATGGCCGTCGGCAACCACGAGTTTGATAACCCGCTGTCGGTGCTGCGCCAGCAGGAAAAATGGGCCAAATTCCCGCTGCTGTCGGCCAATATTTATCAAAAAAGCACCGGCGAACGGTTATTTAAACCCTGGGCCATCTTCAAACCACAGGGCATTAAAATTGCGGTTATCGGCCTGACGACGGACGATACCGCAAAAATTGGCAACCCTGAATTCTTTACCGACATTGAATTCCGCAAGCCTGCCGACGAAGCGAAGCTGGTGATTCAGGAGCTGCAGAGCACGGAGCAGCCGGACGTAATTATCGCCGCGACCCATATGGGCCACTATGACAACGGCGAGCACGGCTCCAACGCGCCGGGCGACGTTGAAATGGCGCGTAGCCTGCCCGCTGGCGCGCTGACGATGATTGTGGGAGGCCATTCACAAAATCCGGTCTGCATGGCATCCGAGAATAAAAAGCAGGTGGACTACGTGCCGGGAACGCCTTGCGCGCCGGATAAGCAAAACGGTACCTGGATTGTGCAGGCGCATGAGTGGGGCAAATACGTCGGCCGCGCGGATTTTGAATTCCGCAACGGCGAGATGACACTGGTGCGTTACCAGCTTATTCCCATCAACCTGAAGAAGAAAATCACCTACGACAACGGCGACAGCGAGCGCGTGCTTTACACCCCGCAAATTGCTGAAAACCAGCGAATGCTTGCGCTGTTGACGCCTTTCCAGAACAAAGGCCAGGCGCAGCTCAGGGTGAAGGTCGGCAGCGTGAACGGGCATCTGGAGGGGGATCGCAGCAAGGTTCGCTTTGTGCAGACGAACCTCGCGCACGTCATTCTTGCGGCGCAAATGGCGCGCGCCAGCGCAGATTTTGCGGTAATGAGCGGCGGCGGCATTCGCGATTCCATCGAGGCGGGCGATATCACTTATAAAGACGTACTCAAGGTGCAGCCGTTCGGCAATACCCTGACCTATGTCGATATGTCGGGCAAAGAGGTGGCGGATTACCTGACGGAAGTCGCGAAGAAAACGCCGGATTCGGGCGCCTATCCGCAGTTTGCCAATGTGAGCTTTGTCGCTTCGGCAAAAGGCCTGCAGGATCTGAAAATCAAAGGCGAACCGATTGACCCGGCGAAAACCTACCGTATGGCGACGCTAAGCTTTAACGCTACCGGCGGCGACGGCTATCCGGCTATCGATAAAAAACCGGGCTATGTGAACACCGGCTTTGTGGATGCGGAGGTGCTTAAGCAGTACATCGAGCAAAACTCGCCGCTGGATGTGAACGCTTTCGAACCGAAAGGTGAAGTGCGCTGGGAGTAAGGCGCTTAGCGGCGGATAACGCTTTGTTTTCCGCCCTGAGATTTTTTACACCGGGCGGATAAGCCTGTCACGCCATCCGCTTTTCTGACAGCATCAGTCCCGGCGGGCGATATCGGCAAAGGTTGCGCCCAGCAGCGTGGCCAGGTCGCTCGCCGCAAGTTCGATATCCAGGCCGCGCTTGCCGCCGGAGATATAAATGGTGCCAAACGCCTGCGCCGGTGCGTCAATCACCGTCGGCAGGCGTTTCTTTTGCCCCAGCGGGCTGATGCCGCCGACCAGATAGCCCGTCACGCGTTGCGCAACCATCGGGTCCGCCATATCCACCTTTTTAGCGCCCAGCGCTTTCGCCACTTTCTTCAAATCTAACTGCCCGGAAACGGGAGTCACGGCCACCGCCAGGTGCTTCATGTCGCCGTTCATCGCCACCAGCAAAGTTTTATAAACCTGCGCGGCGTCGAGCCCGAGTTTGCGAACCACCTCTTCGCCGAAGTTGGTCTCGTGAGGGTCGTGATCGTAAGCGTGAAGCTGAAAAGGAATTTTATTCTTTTCGAGGAGCTTTATGGCGGGGGTCATTTCATCCTTCCTGCTAAATTTGTCTCAAAAACGCACGAAATCGTCATTCAGGTAATATGTTTTATAGATACTATAATGCAGCTTAATAGTGATAGCGTTAATCGTCACATTGAGCGACAATTCCAGCTTCGGTCGTTAAATCGATCGAAATAACAACAATAATAAACTTAATTCCTCTTTGACGGGCCAATAGCGATATTGGCCATTTTTTTAGCCTTTTTTCAAAAGCTCAGGCAAGTTTCCTTCCCCGTACAAATGCAGCGCGCCCACGGCGACTACGTAGCGGCCGGCGGGAAGCTGCTGCAAAAAAGCCTGCCACTGGCGGTTGCGCTGGTGCATAAGCACATCGTATAGCTCATCGCCGAAGGTATTCGGCAGGGAAATATTCCCCCGCTGCGGCGGCGTCTCCAGCCACCAGCCGATCATCATTTGCAGCAGCCGGGCGTTGGTATGCCAGTGGGTCAGAGTGTCGGTCAGCAGAGGCATCCCGCCCTGCGGCAGCTGCGTGAGGATATCAATCTGGCTTTGCGCGCCTTCCAGTTCAATCACCGGCACGGACAGGGCCCTGGCCGCTTCCAGCAGCTGAAAATCGATACCGTAATCAGGACGCAGGCCCAGACGCTGAGCCTGATGAGCCTGCAGCACCAGCGCGATTTGCCACGCCGGCTGGTTATCGATACTGCTAAGCGAAATTCCCAGCTCTTGCGCCAGGGAAGCCACCCGCTGCCAGTCTTCGGCAGTCAGACGCTGTTCGAGGGGGATTTCATCGGCAATCCGGGAAAAAGGGGAGCCGCCTGCGGAAACGTCGGCCTCGACAATCAGCGCATCCGCATCGCGCAGCTTATTGAGCAGGCGCTGTGACAGGGGGGCCATATCGCGCGTTCCCATATGAATACTGCCCACCAGATGGAGATGGCGATTGCCGGGAAGCGCAACGTCGAGGGCGGGCCAGGGATAGGTGGTGGTAAAAACGCTTGATAATAGCGAGCTGATACGCGATAGCAGACCCATAGCAAAATCCCTGGCTAAAAAGTCATGCTACCGCCGCAAGAGGGAAGGTGCAAATATCCCCGTTCGCAGAAGGCGTTGCGGCGCCTGGCGCTTATCTGGCCTCAAAACCGGCAGATCAGACAAGCGCCCTTTGACGTTAGTCCTTCGGCTTAAAGCGCAGCAGGCGGTTGGCGTTGCTGACCACGGTAATGGAAGACAGCGCCATTGCCGCGCCGGCAACGACCGGATTAAGCAGCGTGCCGGTAAGCGGATAAAGCACGCCGGCGGCGATGGGGATACCCAGCGAG
>NZ_RCAA01000015.1:197159-197404 GCF_003628475.1 Enterobacter sp. R1(2018)
CGCCCGCCAGGTTCTGCTTCATGTTCCTGAGCGTGGCTTTTGAAACGGCCAGCGCATCCGCCACGCCCATCAGGCTATGGCGCATCAGCGTAATGGCTGCGGTTTCAATGGCGACGTCGCTGCCTCCGCCCATGGCGATGCCCACCTCGGCCTGGGCCAGCGCGGGCGCATCGTTAATGCCGTCGCCGACCATCGCCACCTGGCGACCCTGCCGCTGCAGGTTTTTAATCGCCTCGGCCTTGCCG
>NZ_RCAA01000015.1:197414-200236 GCF_003628475.1 Enterobacter sp. R1(2018)
TTATCGGGTTATCGCCGGTCAGCATCACCAGGCGGTAGCCGTTGCGGTGCAGGCGCTGCAGGGCGCGCACGCTGTCGGCCCGCAGGGGATCGCGAACGGCGAAGAGGGCGGCCAGCCTGCCGTCGACGGCAAGCAGCACCGGCGTTGTCCCGCGGCTTGCCTGCGCTTCAATCTCCTCCGCCAGCGGCTGCGTATCAATCCGCCGTTCGTCGAGCAGCGCCTTATTGCCGAGCAGCAGACTATGCCCCAACGCTTCACCGCTTACGCCAAGGCCGCGCAGGGTGCGAAAGCCGTTAACCTCTGGCAGTTTTTCAGCGCCCGCTTTTTCCACAATTGCGCGGGCGAGGGGATGGCTGGAGCCCTGTTCAAGCGCCGCGGCTAACCTTACGGCGTCGCTTTCCTGCATCCCGCCGTGCGTTATCACCGCGACGACCTGCGGTTTACCTTCCGTCAGCGTCCCGGTTTTATCAAATACCAGGGTGTCGAGAGTGCTGGCGCGCTGTAGGGCATCTGCGTCCCGCACCAGCACGCCGAATTCGGCCGCGCGTCCTACGCCGGAGATAATCGACATCGGGGTCGCCAGGCCCAGCGCGCAAGGGCAGGCAATAATCAGCACGGTGGTGGCTATGACCAGCGTATAGACAATCTGGGGAGCAGGGCCGACAAAGTACCAGACCGCCGCGCTGAACAGGGCAATCAGCACCACAACCGGCACAAAGACGGCGGAAATTTTATCGGCGAGCTGCCCGATTTCCGGCTTGCTGCTTTGCGCCTGGCGGACCATGCGAATAATACGTGACAGCGTTGTATGGCTGCCGGTCGCCGTGGCGCGAAATAGCACGCTGCCATCCTGCACAACGGTGCCCGCGTGGATGGCGTCGCCGTTCGCTTTTTGCTGTGGAACCGGCTCGCCGGTCAGCATCGCTTCGTCAAACCAGGCTTCGCCCTGGCTAATTTCGCCGTCCACCGGCACACGGTCGCCGGAGGTCAGACGTAGCGTCATGCCCGCGACGACTTCCGCCAACGGGATGGTTTTTTCGCCTGCGTCGGTGACAACGCGCGCCGTCGGCGGCGTTAAGTCCAGCAGGCGCTCCAGCGCTTTCGATGAGCGCTGCCGGGCACGCTGCTCCAGCATATGCCCGAGGTTAATCAGGCCGATAATCATCGCGCTGGCTTCATAGTAAAGATGGCGCGCCTCCATCGGGAAGTGCTGCGGCCAGAGGTTGACGGTAATCGAATACAGCCAGGCGGCGCCCGTGCCTAACGCCACCAGCGTATCCATAGTGGCGGAGCGGTTTAGCAAGCTGCGCCACGCGCTGCGGTAGAAATGTCCGCCGGCGATAACCATCACGCCAAGGGTAACCACGCCGATGGTCATCCACAGCGAGCGGTTATCCGCGGTAAGCATCATATTGTCACCGAGCATGCCCCAGATCATGACCGGGATGCCCACCGCCAGCGCCAGAACGGCCTGCCAGCGGAAACGTTTTGCGGCGGCGTTCGCCGTTTCCTGCTGGCGCTCGCGGCGTTTAATGTCATCTTCAATCGCTTCGGCACCGTAACCGGCGCTTTCGACCGCTTTGATTAACGCCTCGGCGGAGGCAGACCCCATTACCAGGGCGCTGCGCTCCGCGAGGTTAACCCGTGCCTGCGCGACGCCCGGAACGTTCTGCAAAGCAGTTTGCACCCGGGAAACGCAGCTGGCGCAGCTCATGCCGTTGATCAACAGCTGCTGGCTGTCGTCATGGTCATCGGCTGCCGGAAGCGAAGGAGGGACCGCTGTCAGTGCTTCCGACGGGATTGATGACTCTTCTGTCAGCGGTTTAGCCTTTGGGTGGCTTAACTCCGCCCCGTATCCGGCCTGCTTGATGGTGTCGATCAGCGCTTCGGCGCTGGCGCTGCCGGTAACGGACGCGCGATCGATAGTGACTTCCGCGCTTTCAACGTCGGCGCGCTGCTCAAGACTTTCTTTAACGCGTTTAACACAGTGGCCGCAGCTCAGGCCATCAAGGTTTAGATCGATAATTTGCGACATCATCAGACTCCTGTTTTTGAGAATATGATAAGGTTAAACCTTCCAGTCAGGGGAAGGTCAAGGTGGAAAAGATGAATATCAGCGACGTGGCGAAAAAAACCGGGTTAACCAGCAAAGCGATTCGTTTTTACGAAGAGAAAGGGGTGGTGACTGCGCCGTTCCGCTCCGAAAACGGCTACCGGACCTACACGCAAAAACACCTTGATGAGCTTACCCTGCTGCGCCAGGCGCGCCAGGTGGGTTTTAATCTGGAAGAGTGCCGCGAGCTGGTGAACCTGCTTAACAATCCCGCGCGCCATAGCGCGGATGTGAAAACCAGAACCCTGCAAAAAGTGGCGGAAATTGAAAACCATATCAGCGAGCTGCAGGCGATGCGCCAGCAGCTGCTGACGCTTGCGGACTCCTGCCCTGGCGACGACGGCGCCGACTGCCCAATTATCGATAACCTTTCCGGCTGCTGCCGTCCGCGTTAAGGCAGGATGCTAAGCGAAGCGCCATCCGCCACAGACGGTTAAAGCGCCTGAATCTTCAGCGTAATGCCTTCGACGGCAACCACCACGACTTCCGTGCCCGCCGGCAAATCGCTGTCCGCCATGACCGGCCAGGAGCTGTCGGCAACCCGTATATGCCCGCGTCCGTTGACTAAAGTTGTCTCCAGACGCAGATGACGCCCTACCAGCTGGTGCCCGCGCTGGTTCAGCACTTCGCCCGGTTCCTGCTGTTTGCGGGTCGACAGCCAGCGCCACCACAGAAAGGCCGCCACCAGCGTCAGCAGGGCAAAGCACAC
>NZ_RCAA01000015.1:200246-204751 GCF_003628475.1 Enterobacter sp. R1(2018)
CTGCCACTCCCAGCCCAGCGGCAGCACCCAGACCAGCAGGCCCGTGACCACCGCCGCCACCCCGCTCCATAACAGATAGCCGCTGGCGCCAAGCATCTCTGCCGCCAGCAGCAGGCCGCCCAGCGACAGCCAGAAGACATGCGGATGGGTCAGCAGTAAGGCGATCATTTTTTACGCTCGTTGCCGCTTTGCGCGATAAGTTCGCTGATACCCGCAATGGAGCCCATCAGGCTGCTGGCGTCCAGCGGCATCAGCACCACTTTGCTGTTATTCGCCGAGCCAATCTGTTGCAGCGCGTCGGTATATTTCTGCGCGACGAAGTAGTTCACCGCCTGAATATCGCCTTTGGCGATAGCTTCGGAAACCATCTGCGTTGCCCGCGCTTCCGCCTCGGCGCTACGTTCGCGGGCTTCTGCCTGCAGGAAAGCCGACTGGCGTTCACCTTCGGCCTTCAGGATCTTCGACTGCTTCTCGCCTTCGGCCTTCACGATTTCCGCCTGGCGGATACCTTCGGCCTCCAGGATATAGGCGCGTTTGGTTCGCTCGGCTTTCATCTGGGCATTCATCGCGTCAATCAGTTCAGCCGGCGGGCGCACGTCGCGGATCTCGATACGCGTGATCTTGATGCCCCATGGATTGGTGGCTTCATCCACGATATGCAGCAGGCGCGTGTTGATGTTGTCACGCTGGGAGAGCATTTCGTCGAGCTCCATAGAGCCGAGTACAGTACGGATGTTGGTCATGGTGAGGTTGATGATGGCCAGCTCAAGATTGCTGACTTCATAAGCCGCGCGCGGCGCGTCGACCACCTGAATAAAGCACACCGCGTCAATGGCGACGTTGGCGTTATCTTTGGAAATTACTTCCTGGGAAGGGATGTCGAGCACCTGCTCCATCATATTGATTTTGCGGCCGATGCGGTCCATAAACGGCACCACAAGGCTTAAGCCGGGCATCAGGGTTTTAGTGTAACGGCCAAAGCGCTCCACGGTCCATTGGTAGCCCTGAGGGACGATTTTTACCCCGGCGCCGACGATTATCAGCGCGACGAGGATGAGTACGGGAATCACGATTAGCATCAAAAACCTCCTGGTTGTTTTACTGTTAGTTTACTCGCTGAAACCTAAACCTTCAGTGACTTCTATGTCTGATATCGGTTATTTACGGGAAATAAGCTTTTTTGCCGTGAAAGGGGCGGTTTTGCAGGCCGTGTAAGTAAAATTGCGCTGGATGGCGCGGCCCTTATCCATCCTGCAAGTCCGTTCAATACAGTTTCGTAGGTCGGGAAAACGCCGACGCGCAGGATTTACAGGTCGGGTAAGCGTCAGCGCCACCCGACGCTTCTCCAATGAGGAATTAATAAAGCAGGGAATAGATCTGACGGCGATATTTAGATGCCAGCGCATCGCCGGTGCCCAGCGCCGCAAGGATCTCCATCAACATTTTGCGTACCTGGCCGTCGGCTGCGCCCAGATCTTTTTTCAGATGGGTGTACAGCAGCTCAAGAGCTTCTTCATTACGCCCAACCTGATGCAGCTGCAGCGCCAGCTGGCTTGCCAGTTGCGCATTCTCAGGATCCTGCTCAACCTGCTGCTGCAGAAGCTGGATTTCCGGCGTATCGGCAGCCTGTTTAAGCAGATCGATCTGCGCGACCAGGCCCTGATAGCGGGTGTCCTGATCCTGCAGCGGAATGGTTTTCAGCACGGCTTCGGCATCTTCGCTGCGGTTCAGGGCAATCTGCACTTCCGCCAGCAGCAGGCCGATCTCGCTGCTCTGATTAGATAACTGCCAGGCCTCTTTCAGTAACGGCAGCGCCTCGGCGTGTTTGCCTTCCTGCACAAGCTGCATGGCTTCCTGAGCCTTCAGCTCTTCTTCGCGCGGCAGCACTTTCTCCAGCAGGGCGCGAATTGCTTCTTCCGGCTGCGGTCCCTGGAAGCCATCTACCGGCTGGCCGTTCTGGAACAGGTAAACGGTAGGGATGCTGCGTAAGCCAAACTGGGAGGCGACCATCTGCTCGGCGTCGCAGTCCACTTTGGCGAGAATGAACTGCCCCTGATACTGCGCGGCGAGCCTGTCCAGTACCGGCGTCAGTTCTTCGCAGTGCTGGCTGCGCGCCGACCAGAAGTAAAACAGAACCGGCGTGGCGACGGATTGTTCCAGGGTCTGGTGCAGGTTCGCTTCGGTGATATCGATAATATATTGAGCTGACATGGCTTACTCTCTTATAAAGATTTGTTTTTACATGGGGGCGGCTGGCTTCTCTTCAACTCAACCACGTAAAATTTTATCAAGCGCGCGGCCCGGCAGCAGACGACGTAGCCAGGACATCGCATGGGCGACAAGCGTCACCGGATAGCGTAATTTGGGTTTTGAACTGTAAAAAGCATGGCGCACTTTTTCGACCACCGCCTCTGGTCCAAGCGTAAAGCGTGCGGCGATGCCGGGATTTTCCACCGGCCTGTCCGCGCGGGTCTGGTTCACGTTCTCGGTAAATTTTGTGCGGATCGGGCCCGGTTCGATCAAACTGACCTTAATCCCGCTGTGGTGCAGCTCCATGCGCAGGGTGTCTGACCAGGCTTCCAGCGCGTATTTGCTGGCGGCATAGGCTCCGCGTCCCGGCGTGGCGATAAGCCCCATCACCGAGCTGGTCATCACGATGCGGCCTTCGCGGTGCGGCAGCATGGCGGGCAGCAGCAGCATGGTCAGCTGGTGCGCGCCGAAAAGGTTGGTGGAAAACTGCTGTTCCAGCTGTTCGCGGGAAAGCGTTTGCAGCGGCCCGTAAACGCCGTAGCCGCCGTTGTTGAATATCCCATAAAGGTGGTTGCCGGTCAGCGCGATGACTTCCGCCGCCGCTCGCTCCACGCTTTGCGGCGAGTCGAGATCCAGCAGCACGCCGGTAAATCCGGCCTGATTCATACGTTCCACATCTTCAGGTTTGCGGCAGGCCGCCAGAATGCGGTAGCCGAGCGACTGCAACGCTTTGGCACAGGCCAGCCCTATACCGCTGGAACAACCTGTAATTAAGATGGATTTTTGCATAACTTTACCCGTGCGGGACCCCGAATCTTTATGAGTCATGTTTAACTAATGGAGCCAGACGGGTCGCCATCCAGTCGGCGATAAAAGGCTGGGCATCACTGTTAGGGTGAATACCGTCATCCTGCATCCATTGCGGTTTCAGATAGACCTCCTCCATAAAAAAGGGCAGCAGAGGAATATCGAACTCTTTGGCAAGCTGCGGATAAATAGCGCTAAATGTCTCATTATACCGACGGCCGTAGTTGACCGGCAGACGTATCTGCATCAGCAGAGGCTGAGCGTTTGCCGCCTTCACCGCGGTGATTATCTGCCGCAAACTTTTCTCGATGGCCTGCGGCTGGAACCCGCGCAGGCCGTCGTTGCCGCCCAGCTCAATCAGCACCCAGCGCGGCTGGTGCTGTTTCAGTAGCGCAGGCAGACGCGCCAGCCCTTGCGGCGCGGTGTCGCCGCTGATGCTGGCGTTAATCACTCTGGTATTTTGCTGCTGCCATTTCGCGTCCAGCAGCGCAGGCCAGGCGGCGGTCGCAGACATGCGATACCCGGCGCTCAGGCTGTCACCCAGAATCAACAACGTGTCCGCCGCGGCGGCACGGAAGGTCATCAAAGCCAGAAACAGGAAGGGCAAATGCCAGCGGAAAACATTGTTGAAGTTCATCATCTTAGTAAGTCCGTAGGTCTGGGGGAACATCGGCTCTCCATCCTCACCGGAGTTGAGCTGGTTGTCAAACCGGCGCAGACCATTGCGCTAATTGGCGAGTCGGGCTCGGGGAAATCCACTCTGCTGGCGATTCTGGCCGGGCTGGACGACGGTAGTGAGGGGGAGGTACACCTCTGCGGACAGCCGCTGCACAGTATGGATGAAGAGGCGCGCGCGGCGCTACGTGCTAAAAACGTCGGCTTCGTGTTCCAGTCTTTCATGCTGGTGCCAACCTTAAACGCGCTGGAAAACGTGGAGCTTCCGGCGCTGCTGCGCGGCGAGAAGGATGCCGCCAGCCGCGCCCAGGCCAGAGCCCTGCTTGAACAGCTCGGGCTGGGCAAACGCCTGGATCACCTCCCGGCGCAGCTTTCCGGTGGCGAACAGCAGCGCGTTGCCCTGGCGCGGGCCTTTAACGGGCGACCGGCCGTGCTGTTTGCCGATGAGCCGACCGGCAACCTGGACAGGCAAACCGGCGATCGCATCGCCGATTTACTCTTCTCTCTTAACCGCGACTTCGCCACCACGCTGATCCTCGTCACTCACGATGAGCAGCTGGCCGCCCGCTGCGACCGCCGTTTGCGCCTGCGCGAAGGCAAATTGTGGGAGGAAGCATGATTGCCCGCTGGTTCTGGCGCGAATGGCGCTCGCCCTCGCTGCTGATCGTCTGGCTGGCCCTGAGCCTGGCGGTGGCCTGCGTGCTGGCGTTGGGCAACATCAGCGACCGCATGGAGCAGGGGCTTAGCCAACAAAGCCGCGACTTTATGGCGGG
>NZ_RCAA01000015.1:204823-217226 GCF_003628475.1 Enterobacter sp. R1(2018)
CTTCGCAGGCGACACGCCCCAGCTGGCGAGCGTAAAAGCGGTAGACGCCGTTTATCCGATGTACGGCGAACTGGAAACGAATCCGCCCGGCCTGAAGCCGGAGCCGGGCAGCGTGCTGCTCGCGCCGCGCCTGATGGCGTTGCTGAACCTTAAAGTCGGCGAGACGATTGACGTGGGCGATGCCACGTTAAAAATTGCCGGGGAAGTGGTGCAGGAGCCTGACTCCGGCTTCAACCCGTTCCAGATGGCGCCTCGCCTGCTGATGAACCTGGCCGACGTCGAAAAAACCGGGGCGGTGCAGCCGGGCAGCCGCATCGCCTGGCGCTACAAGTTTGGCGGCACGCCGCGCCAGATTACAGCCTATGAAAACTATCTGCTGCCGAAGCTGAAACCGGAACAGCGCTGGTACGGCATGGAGCAGGACGACGGCGCGCTGGGTAAATCTCTCGAACGCTCACAACAATTTCTTTTGCTCTCCGCGCTGCTGACGCTGCTGCTGGCGGTGGCTGCCGTCGCGGTGGCGATGAACCACTACTGCCGCAGCCGTTATGATTTAGTGGCCATCCTGAAAACGCTCGGGGCGGGAAGGGCGGCGCTGCGCAGGCTGATTATCGGCCAGTGGATAATGGTGCTCGCGCTTGCGGCGGTGACCGGCGGCGCGGCCGGGCTGATCTTTGAAGCGGTGCTGATGCGTCTGTTAAAGCCGGTTCTGCCCGCAGAACTTCCGCCCGCGAGTTTGTGGCCCTGGGTCTGGGCGGTGGGAGCGATGGTGATAATTTCCCTGCTGGTCGGGCTGCGGCCTTATCGCTTGTTACTGGCGACCCAGCCTCTGCGCGTGCTGCGCCGTGACGCGGTGGCTAACGTCTGGCCGCTGAAAATCTATCTGCCTGTCGTGGCCGTCGTTGTCGTTGTGCTGCTGGCGTGGCTGATGGGCGGAAGCATGCTGCTGTGGGCGGTGCTCGCAGGCACGGTCATGCTGGCGGCGCTTTGCGGCATCCTGGGCTGGGGAGTGTTGAAAATCCTTAAAAAGCTGACGGTGAAGAACCTTGCGCTGCGCCTGGCGGTAAATCGTCTGCTGCGCCAGCCGGGGGCGACGTTAAGCCAGCTGGCGGCGTTTTCCTTATCGTTTATGCTGCTGGCCCTGCTGCTGGTGCTGCGCGGCGATTTGCTCGACCGCTGGCAGCAGCAGCTCCCGCCTGAAAGCCCGAACTACTTCCTGCTTAATATCGCCAGCGAGCAGGTAGAGCCGGTAAAAGATTTTTTAGCGCAGCATCAGGTCGCGCCTGAAGTGTTCTACCCGATAGTGCGGGCGCGCATGACGGCGATAAACGGCAAATCCACCGAGGGCAACCCGGACGAGGCGTTAAACCGCGAGCTGAACCTGACGTGGCAAAGCCAGAAGCCGGAGCATAACCCGATTCTGGCGGGAAGCTGGCCGCCGAAAGCGGGCGAGGTTTCAATGGATGAGGGCGTGGCGAAGCGGCTGAACATCAGGCTGAACGATACCGTCACCTTTATGGGCGACACCCAGGATTTCTCGGCGAAGGTGACCAGCCTGCGCAAAGTTGACTGGGAAAGCCTGCGGCCTAACTTCTATTTCATCTTCCCGCCGGGCGCGCTGGATAACCAGCCGCAAAGCTGGCTGACCAGCTTCCGCTGGGAAGGGGATAACGGCCTGTTAACACAGCTAAACCGCACTTTCCCGACGGTCAGCCTGCTGGATATCGGCGCCATTTTGCGTCAGGTAGGGCAGGTGCTGGAACAGGTGAGCCGCGCGCTGGAGGTGATGGTGGTGCTGGTCACCGCCTGCGGCGTGCTGCTGCTGCTGGCCCAGGTGCAGGTAGGCATGCGCCAGCGCCATCAGGAGCTGGTGGTCTACCGCACTCTGGGAGCCGGAAAGCGGCTGCTGAGAACCACGCTGTGGTGCGAATTCGCCGTGCTCGGCCTGGTGTCCGGGCTGGTAGCGGCGGTGGGCGCGGAAACCGCGTTGGGCATGCTGCAGACCAGGGTGTTTGATTTCCCGTGGGAGCCGGACTGGCGGCTGTGGCTTATCCTCCCGGTCGCCGGCGCGCTGCTTCTTTCTCTGTGCGGCGGCTGGCTGGGAAGCCGCCTGCTGAAAGGCAAAGCCTTGTTCCGTCAGTTTGTTGCCTGAGCCTGTCGCAAAGAGGGAGAGATCCCTCTTTGCATCCCGCCGGTGAAATAGCGTTATAAACTTCTTTATATTTCGACTTTCTTTGCGCGGGAACATATTTAAAGACTCATTGTGTATTTTTTGTAATACCTATTAAGTAATACGCGTATGTTTAACCGCACGAATTATTAAAAATTCCCAGCCCGGTGCGATAAATAAACTGTAATATCCCCCCGCTTATAAAAATGGTTATTAAGGTTTATTAATGAAAAGTAACATGCGCGTGCTTCCAGGGCTTGTGGGAGCAGGCCTGCTGTTGGGGATGACTTCTTTTGCGGCCAACGCAGAAATCACGGTATTAAAACAGGATCCTCAGGCGGGTAATCCCTTAAGCCGCCTGAATTTCACCGTCGGTGGAAGTATTCGTCCGCAGTTCAATATGATGAGCGGCGACGGAGATAAAGGCTCCTATAAACGTAACGGTTTTGACGGCGGTACTCGTTTCCGTTTCGCGGCCGATTATTATCTTTTCGACGATATTAGCTGGATCGGCTATTACGAACTGGGTGTGAATATTCCAGCCGTATTTGACTGGGATAATCATTATGCCGAAGGGGCGAACGATACTTCCCGCCGCATGCTGTATACCGGCCTGAAAAGCAAAACCTGGGGAACGTTAACCTTCGGCCAGCAAAACAGCGTGTACTACGATGTGGTGGGTGCGAAAACCGACATCTGGGACTATGACATGATAGGCCAGGCGCCGGGCAACGGTATCAACGGCGACTACGACGGTTCTTATCGTTCCCGTAAGATGCTGAAGTATAAAAATACCTTTGGCGATGCCGATGTTTATGCGTCTTACCTGTTTGAAGACGGCGAATACCTGCCGGGTAACGGCCTGCGCTACAAGCGTAAAGGCGGCGGCTCTCTGGGCGTGGATTACCACCTGACCAATGACCTGACCTGGGGCACGGCGTGGAACTACACCCGCGCGGAAATGCGCAACCCTGGCAACAGCGACAGCAAAACCTACGACCAGAACATCCTCGGTACGGCGCTGAGCTGGAAACCGGATGCCTGGACGTTCAGCGTCGGCGGCGGCTGGTATCAGAACTACATGACCACCAAAAAAGTGGACGTGAACAACTACTTTGCGGGCGATGCCTGGGGCGTGGAATACTTCGCGGGCTATACCATCCCGGTTGGCCAGTACGCGCTGAAATCCGTTCAGCCTTACTTCATGGGCGACCGTATCGAGTACATCAATGGCCGCAACTATCAGCGCACTGATAACGGCCTGGGCGTGAGCTTTAAGCTGGACTACGGTTTCCAGATGGAATACGAACACGTCTTCACTTCAAGCACCGACAACCTGGGCGATATGAACCTGGTTCGTCTGCGCTACGATTTCTAATCGTGCCCTGGCGGGCGGCAGCTCTGCCGCCCGCTTTTTAAAACCGGGCTGACAGCCTGGTTTTATGTCTTATCGCCAGCGATCTTCGTGCGTGATTCAGTATCCTTCAGCGATATTCCCCAAAGCTTTGCATTACGCCTGCGAGCCACCCGAGCGGGGCGAGCATGTTCTGTAGCGCCAGCGATCTACCTGCGTGATTCAGTATCCTTCTGCGACATTCCCCAAAGCTTTTCATTACGCCGGCAAGCCACCCGAGCGGGGCGAGCACATTCTGTAGCGCCAGAGCTCTTCCGGCATGACTCAGTATCCTTCGCCTTACCAAAAATTTTCATTACGTCTGCGAGCCACCCGAGCACATTCTGTTTGAATCACATATGTCAGCGAACCGTCCGGGTTAAGCTGGCGATCCATTAATCACTATTTTTAATATTCCCTGGCGCGGTAAAGTCATTAACAAACTGTTTAAGCAATCTTTCCAGCTCCATACGATCCTCCGCCTGCCAGTGCAGAAAAACCTTTTCATAGATTTTTCCCCGCGCCGCATCAATTTTATCGGTCATCGTTTTGCCAGCCGGGGTGATGGCGGCCTCGTTGATCCTTTTATCTTTCGCGTTTTTCTGCCGCTGTGCCAGGCCGGCCTCTTCAAGTTTCGCCACCTGGCGACTGACCGTTGTGTAATCACGGCCCACTCTGTCTGCCAGTTCGACCACGCCAATCGGGCCAAAGCGGCTGATTTGCACTAAAAGAGGAAACAAAGCGCGATCGAGCTGAATGGTGGACGCTTTAATCATTAATTCATCGCGTTGCGGGCGGTTAAACGCCCCTACAAGGGTGAGTAATGCATCATGCAGATCGGAAAAATTATCGCCATTATGTGTATTTTGCACTCTTTTCATTGACGCCATCTGAGGTGAAGGATAATGTGTGCATTATACACATAATTAACCATTAGCTAAAGGTGACTCTCTATGAAGGCAGCGATTATTAACAGGGCCGGAGACATGCCGGTATACGGCGAGTTTCCCGCTCCTCAGGCCAACGAACGGCAGACCATCATTACCGTTAAAGCCGCCGCGATAAGCCAGTTGGTGAAAGCGCGCGCGGCGGGAACGCATTACAGCTCGACGGCAGTCGATCGTTTTGTGCCCGGCATTGACGGTACGGGTTACCTCGACAATGGCGACCCGGTCTACTTCCTGACGTTTGACGCGCCCTGGGGCAGCATGGCGGAGAAAACGGTGGTGGCGCGCGACAATTTCGTGCCCTTGCCCGCAACGCTCGATCCCGTGCTCGCGGCGGCAATTGCCAATCCCGGGATGTCTTCCTGGGCTGCGTTAACGCGCCGGGCGCAGTTACGTAAAGGCGAAACCGTTTTAATTAACGGTGCAACCGGCACATCGGGCGGGCTGGCAATCAGAATCGCACGCTGTCTTGGCGCCGGTAAGATTATTGCCACCGGCCGGAACAGGGACGCGCTGAAAAAACTGCACGAAGAGGGCACGGATGTCACTCTGACGCTGGATTCCCTCTCATCTGAACTACCCGCCTTAATGGCTGAAGGTATTGACGTGGTGCTGGACTATCTCTGGGGCCAGAGCGCGCTGGATATCATGACCGCGGCCGTTGCCGGTGCGGCAAAAAACGTGCGGTTTGTGCAGATTGGTTCGCTCAGCGGCCAGGAAATTCCGCTGCACGGTAAACTGTTGCGCTCGTCGGGGCTGACGCTGATGGGAAGCGGGCTGGGCAGTGTTTCAGAGGCCGGGCTGATAGCCTCTGTCGGCGAACTGCTGCAGGCGGCGGCACACAATGATTTATCCATTCCGTTCCGGCAACGTCCGCTGCATGAAGTGGAAACTGCCTGGCCAGAGGATGACAGCCGCTGCCGGACGGTATTTACCCTCTGATAAAAAGTAAGGGCCAGCTGTCAGGGGAAAACTTACCTTTGCTTAAAGCATCGTGACTTCCCGATCAGCCGGAAAATTTTGCCATCGTGAACGCTATTGAGTCAGGTAAAAGAGCGTTCCGGGCGATATGAAACGGGTTCGTCAGCGTGATGATTTCCGATAGAAGAGGGGGCGGGTAGCGCAAGCTTATCTGTCCCTGAACTGCAATTCCCCAAAGCTTTTCATCCTTCCTGCGAGCCACTTCGAATTCTGCACATCCGTCCAAATTTTCATCTGTCGTACTGGTGAGTTAGCCAGTAGTATTAGCCTGTTTAATAATCAATCAGGCCAATAAAGGCCTGAAAAAAACGCCCCCGAAAGGTGCAGCAACACCAGACGAGGGCTAACCACAACCGTTAAGAGAGGTAACAGCTATGGCTAACGCCGATGGTAACACACAGACTCGCCCTGAAATCACCCCCCAGCAACCCGCATTTGCGGACAGCATCGCAACCCTGTTAAAAAAACCGCAGGGCGCAGCAATGGATCTCTTCCAGGTGCTGGATAGTTGCCAGCGCTATGCGGATGGTTTGATCGAAAACGATAATCTGACCGAATGTATGGCGCTGTGCGGCCGCCTGCTGGCCGGGCTGGAAGTCTTAAAAAGCGTGCTTAAAGCACCGCTGCCGGCTCACCTCATCGAAAAGCTGACGCTAGAAGAGAGCGAAACCAGCGGCTACCGGGCGCCTCTTTCCATAGATTCTGAAACCCTGCGCGAATACTGCGTGGCGCTGACGATAGCGCTGCTGAATAATCAGGATCTGCCGGAACAAAGAGAGCAAATGATCGGCATGCTGTACGAAATGATTTTTGTGCTGGCCGAAGATCTAAAAGCACCGAGGTTTGTTCGTTCGCCTGGTGGGTTGATGATGATTGAGGGTGAGGCCGTGCCTGGGATCCATTGATTCAGGATTGAGTTTATAAAGACCCCTTTCCTTGCAGGAAGGAAAGGGGATTGAGGTTTGGTGAGAAGCGGACGCTAATTTTCACTTAACATTTTCCTGTCAAACTCCCATAAAAAAGCTGCTTTCGCGGTCTTGTTATTTTTCTATTGTGCGGGGATCTAAAAGACCACTTGTGTTGCCTTGTCGGTAATTGAAAATACTTTACCGCTATATTTCACATTGATTTGGTTATTTTCATCAACCCTGATATCCGTAACGGTTCCCGTCCCGACGATCAGCGGTTCCTGAGTTCTTAGCTTCATTGCTATATCAGCGTCAGAACCGTCTAATTTTGACGAAAGGTAATAACGGTAAATAATCGACACGGTAGCCCCACTGCTATTCAGCTCCGTCATATAAAGCCAGGCATTTTCGCTTACACGATATGAGCGTTTTAAAGTGCCCGGATTTTCTGTCTGGCTACTGTTGGTTCAGCCTTATAAAGACGGTGAGTAATGAGCACTTTCTCTGTTAATCTAGATCGTGAATAAAATATCGCGTGGCTTAATCAATATCCTTTCATTAGGCGGCTTTTCCGGGAATCCTAACATGTTACAAAATGATACAGGATTACCGTTGGTATGGAAAATTATGACCGCTTTTGGCTCAGAGAGTACATTTCCTTTTGCCCCACCCCTGACATCTGAATTCAGCCTTGACACCAGAACCAAGTAATTAGCCCAGCGCACTCATACTGGTCAAACGCGCCTCATGGCTTCATAACGATGCGGCCTAGCGGTTTCGCTGTCTCGGCAAATTCATGGGCTACGGCAGCGTTGGCCAGTGGGAAGATGCGGTCAATAACAACTCTGATGCGCCCTGCTGCTACAGCCTGCAACATGTCGTCCACACTTGCCCGAACTCCGGGCCTTTCAAAAAGGGGTCCCATGAATACCCCCATGAGTGTCTGGTTAGACTGCATTGGCGGCCACAAGTCGACAGTCAGGCTGCCACCGCCCGCATTACCGACGAAGACGAGACGTCCTTCCGGAGCGAGTGCAGAAAGCGAAGCAGGCAACGTCGTCCCCACCGGATCGATGACAAGATCGACACCGGTGCCATGGGTGTACTGTCGGACACTGTCCACGACGTTATTCTCTGTACGATCCACGACATGATCGGCACCAAGTTCAAGCAACCGGCTTTTTCGCTGCGTTCCGCTTACCACTGCGATGACCGTTGCGCCTGCTTGTGAGGCAAGCTGAACAGCCGCGAGACCCACGCCGCCTGCTGCTGCCTGAATAAGGACGGTTTCTCCGTGACGAAGCATGCCTCGTGTGAAAAGGCAATGATGCGCGGTTCCAAAAGAAATCGGTAACACCGCCGCTTCTGCCGCATCCACCCCATCGGGTATAAGCCAGGTTCGCTCCGCGGGCACAACCCAACGTTCCGCATGTGACCCCTGCATGTTAAAAGCAGCGACTCTGTCCCCAACCGTACGGCTACGGACGTTCGATCCGACTGCAACAACCGTGCCCGCGGCCGCGTAGCCGAGGATCCATGAAGGACGAGGCGGCGGTGTTGACCGGCGGTTGATCAGATCTCCCCCTTCAATCGAGATAGCCTCGACAGAAATCAGGATGTCGTCAGGTCCTGTAACCGGATCGGGAATATCGACATATTTCAGGACGCAGGGCGCGCCTTCCACATCATAAACCGCTGCTTTCATAAATTTTCCTCTGTCTTATCAGTAAATCCAGACCAGTCTGGCAAACCATGCCGATTCCAACACTTAGCACGTCAGGAATATCTCTGTTACCTTTCCTGGCCGCGCGGGCTGCTCTGTTGAATTTTCGACTGGCGAAAGACCTGTAACATTTAGGGCAGCCTGGCAATCACCTTAATCTCAAACTTGAATCCGTAAAGCCACGTCACGCCGATCCCAGTTAACGTAGGGTAAGGCGCTTCCCCCCAATATTCTGGCAGGATACTCCAGATAGCGTCGAGGTTTGACTCGGGATCGACGACAAAGAGGGTAACGTCAACCACGTCACCGAACGTGCAGCCCGCAGCCTCGAGAACAGCATTAAGATTATTGAATGCCAGCCTGACCTGCGCTTTTAGATCGTGCTCAGGCGAACCATCCTCGCGGCTACCAACCTGCCCAGAAACGAACAAGAAACCGTTGGATTTGATGGCCGGTGAATAACGATTGCGCTCATAAAGCGCCTGCCGACCGAAGGGAAAAACTGCTTCGCGTGCTGTCATGTTTGTACCTTTGCAATGGGGCGAAATCTGCCCGGTGAACATAAAGACACTTTACAGGTGCTGGATCGGATGGATAAACAAGCGACTTTGTCCATCATTGTTCGTAAAATCCAAACAATCGTTGAAAAGAGAGGATAAGGAATGGATCGTTTCGATGCGATGCGCGCCTTTGCTCGCGTGGTGCAGGCAGGTAGCTTCACGAAGGCTGCCCAAACGCTTCATATGAGCAAAACCACGGTGACGCAACTAATTCAGCAGTTGGAAGCGCGCCTGCGCGTCAAATTGCTCCATCGCACCACCCGCAAGCTCGGCGTGACTTCCGATGGCGCGGTCTACTACGAACGTGTCATCCGCCTGCTGGCGGACATGGAGGATGCTGAAAACAGCCTGTCCAGTGCGGCGGTAACGCCCAAGGGACGGCTACGGGTGGATGTGCCCAGTCCGCTGGCCCGCCTCATCCTGGTGCCGGCGCTACCGGCTTTCCACGCCCGCTACCCTGATATCCAGCTCGACATGGGCGTGAGCGACCGGGTGGTGGATCTGATCGGCGACAACGTGGATTGCATTCTGCGCGGTGGCGGAATCAACGACCAGTCCCTGATCGCACGCCATGTCGGAGATTTGCAATTCGGCGTCTACGTTGCCCCCAGTTATGTGAAACGCCTTGGCGCCCCTGCGCACCCGCGAGAGCTGGAAAACACCGACCATCGCATAGTGGGATTCTTGTCCTCACGCACCAGTAAGATTGATCCTCTGGTACTGCGCAGTGAGAGTGAACATATTGAAATCACGGGCAGCTATGTACTTGCCGTGGATGATGGCAATGCTTACCTCGAAGCTGGGTTAGCCGGGTTAGGAGTGATTGCGCTGCCAATCTATATGGCGGCAGCACACCAGGCTGTTGGCTCTTTAATTCCGTTATTTGCACAATGGCGTATCAGTCCAATGCCCCTGCACATAGCTTTTCCACCGAACCGCCATGTCAACGCCAAACTGCGAGTTTTTATTGATTGGATCATTGAATTGATGCAGCAGCATGTCCCCAATTCCAACAATAAGTAACTACATCCCAATCCCAGCCCTCTGATTCGCTCATCAGTGTCGATTGATGGTCATTCTGGTGGTCTTGGCATAAAGGGAATTCAGATTTAGCTTGTTTATTCGCCAATTACTGGCAAAGGCGATCCCAGTCAGGGAGCCAAAATTCCAGAAAAGCCCGCCCTGGGAGACTAAGGCGGGCTTTTTGCTTTCGCCAGTTATTGACAGTCGGCTAAGAGCGATAAGTGGACGAGCTGGCTGAACAAAAGGCCCGCTTTGAGCGAGGAGCGGACGTTATGTCGTAGTCCGCCTTTCATCTGCTGTTTGTCCTGATTTAACGATAGGGTAATGACCTGATAAAAACAGTATGTCAACGCTCATCAACTGAACGGAGAAGGGAGCAAATGTCCCGCATCAGATTACGTGCTGTCTGGCTAATGCCCCCAAGTTGAAAGAAGCCGTGAATAACGCCCAGATAGCGTTGTGCCGTGCACTTTACCCCCTGTTGTGTCATGCGAACAAACAAAGCTTCGCCTTCATCGCGCAAGGGGTCATATTCCGCTGTAATGATATGTACTGGCGGCAGCCCCGAGAAGTCATTACGGAATAACGGACTGGCGTCGGGGTGGTTAAAATTAGTATGAGGAAAATAGACTTCGAAACCACTAAGCAGCGTGTCGCTAGTCAGCACATAATCACTGCCGTTTAACTCGTGGCTTTCAGATGATGCTGTTGCATCCAGCATCGGATAAATAAGTACTAACTGTCGGGGCAACCACTCTCCGGAATTTCTCACTCGTAGCGCTGTTATCAGAGCAAGATGGCCGCCCGCGCTGTCTCCCATTAACGTTATATAATTACGGTCAATACCCAATGCTTGTGCGTGTCTCCATACAATGTTAGCGGCATATTCAGCATCATCATGTGCAGCAGGATAAGTATATTCTGGCGCTAAACGATACTGCACAGCAACGACACGACAACCACTCAGGAAAGCAATCTGTCGCAATTGTTTTTCATGAGTTAAAAAACCACCACTCACAAAACAGCCACCATGATAATAGATGATCGCAGGCAAGGCTTTCTCTTCATTTAAGGGCGAGAAAATACGCAACGGTATGGTGTCAATCATCACATCTTCAATATTTACGCGTGTCTCAGTAATACCAGCCAGTGCGGTGCTTGCGACATAACCATCCCGACGTTCCTGGAACGTCTGATTACGCGATGACGGGCGACCTGCAGATATAAAGTCATCTACAAGATTTGCAATTTCTGGTTCAAGAGCCATAAAAATCCACACTTAGAGAGGAAATTTGAACAACGAGCTGAAAGTATAATTTTCAGGAAATCTTTTATAAACCCTTAAAAAATAATATTGGAATCTGGTCATGACCGCAGTACTTGTCAGTGAAGACATCAGATATTGCAATAAGCTTAGGGTACTGGTACTGCGGATGTAATGCCCGCACCTGTCACAAAACAAACAGCCAAATCCGACCGAATCCAAAGCAAACAATTCCAAAACTTCCTCTAAGCCAATACAAACTAAACATCCCCTTTAAATTGCATATTAATCGAATCCTCCACAATTTCGCTCCCCCTCCAAACCCCTTGCACCAGCCACAGTCTTAAGAAGAAAACACCCAACCCCACACTTATACCCATTTCAGCTTTCCTTATTCCTTTTTCGCAATTACTCCCTGCGGCAGTTTGTGCCATCTTAATCGCTCGGTTTTAGTTTCAGCGACTTATGGAGCGGCCCGGCACCGATCGGCCCGCCGCACAACAGCACACATTTATCTCAGGGAGAATATATGGGAATCCGTCACGGCCTTCGTATCGCAAGCGCGGCGCTGCTTCTGGCAAGCGGTCTAAACCTGGCGCATGCAGCCGACTCAAAGACCATTACTTTCGGCGTCGCGCCCGGCCCTTATGGCGATATGGTCAAGCAGGCCATCGCGCCGACCTTGAAAGACAAAGGCTATAAGGTAGTGGTGCGCGAATTCAGCGATTACGTGCAGCCGAACATGGCGCTTGCCAACGGCAGCATCGACGCCAACCTGTTCCAGCACAGCCTCTATTTCAACAAATTCACCGCCGATAAAGGCCTGAAGCTGACAAAGCTGCTGACCGTGCCCACCGCCGGAATGGGCCTCTATTCCCATAAAGTCAAAAGCATCGACGAGCTGAAAAAGGGCGATATCGTCACGCTCTCAAACGACCCAACAAATCTGGCGCGCGGCCTGCGGTTCCTGCAGTCCATGGAGCTGATTACCATTAAGGAAAATATCGACCCGACGAAAGCCTCGGAGCGCGATATCGCCAGCAACCCGAAAGGCCTGGTGTTTAAACCGCTGGAAGCCGCACAGCTTCCGCGCACGCTGGACAGCGCTGCCGCAGCCCTGGTCAACGGCAACTTTGCCATCGCCGCCGGGCTGGATCTGAATTCCGCGCTTAAGCAGGAGCATCTCGACGAAAACCTCAAAAATATCATCGCCGTGCGCACCGAAGACGCCGATAAACCTTTTGCGAAGGACATTGTAGAAGCGGTGAAATCACCCGCCTATAGAGCCGTGATCGACGATCCGAAAAACATTTTCAGCGCCTTCCAGAAACCCGACTGGATGACGCAGGCCGCTAAACAGTAGGACTGCATTAGCCGGGCAGGCGGGATGCCTGCCCATCGCGATCGACTTTGAGGTTTTCATGATTGATTTAG
>NZ_RCAA01000015.1:217262-220226 GCF_003628475.1 Enterobacter sp. R1(2018)
CGCGGCCAGACCAGCCGGGCGGTGGATGACGTCAGCCTGCATATTGCGTCCGGCGAGATTTTTGGCATCGTCGGCACCAGCGGCGCGGGGAAAAGTACGCTGCTGCGCACGCTTAACGCCCTGCAGCGCCCAAGCCAGGGCAGCGTCAAAATTGCCGGAACGGAAATCACCGCGCTTGAGGGCGGGCAGCTTCGCAAAGCCCGTCAGCGCATCGGCATGATTTTCCAGCACTTCAACTTAATGCACACCCGAACCGTAAGCCAGAACGTGGCGTTCAGCCTGAAGGCCGCGGGATGGGAACGCGGTAAAATAGCGCCGCGCGTGGTGGAGATCCTTAAGCTGGTGGGGCTGGAAGATAAAGCCAGCCGCTATCCGGTACAGCTCAGCGGCGGCCAGAAACAGCGTGTGGGCATCGCTCGCGCCATCGCCAACCATCCTGACGTGCTGCTGTGCGACGAACCTACCTCGGCGCTGGATCTGGAAACGTCGGCCACCATTCTTGCGCTGCTTAAACAGATTAACCAGCAGTTGGGCATCACTATCGTGCTGATCACCCATGAGATGAACGTGATTAAATCCATCTGCGACCGGGTGGCGGTTATGTCCGGCGGCAAAGTGGTGGAAGCGGGGGAGGTGTTCGATATCTTCGCCCATCCGCAGCACGCCTTCACGCGGCAGTTGGTTTCCCACACGCTGAACCTTACGCTGCCGGCGCGTCTGCAACAGCATCTGCACGGCTCGCTGCTGAAGATCCTGTTTATTGGCGACTCCGCCGAACAGCCGGTGCTGTCCGAGGTAGCGGTAAAATTTGGCGTGGCGGTAAATATTCTGCACGGCAAAATTGAATATATCGGCGAAAAGGCGCTGGGCATTCTGGTGGTTCAGCTAACCGCCCCGCATAACCCGGCGGCGGTAGATGCCGCCGTGGAACATATTCGCGCCCGTACGGCCCAGGTGGAGGTGATCAATGGATGATTTAGTCGCGGACCTGCTGCTCGCTTTTAATGAAACCTTTCAGATGCTTGGCATCTCAACGGTGCTGGCTATCGTCGGCGGTCTGCCGCTCGGCTTTCTGATTTTTGTTACCGACAGGAACCTGTTCTGGCAAAACCGTTTTGTGAACCTGTTCAGCTCGGTGGTGGTAAATATTATTCGCTCGGTGCCCTTTGTGATCCTGCTGGTGTTGTTATTGCCGCTGACGCAGTTTCTGCTCGGCAATACGATAGGGCCGATTGCGGCGTCGGTTCCGCTTTCCGTCGCGGCAATCGCCTTCTATGCACGCCTGGTCGACGGCGCGCTGCGTGAGGTGGATCGCGGGATTATCGAGGCGGCACTCGCCTTTGGCGCAAGCCCAAT
The DNA here is from genome assembly GCF_003628475.1 of Enterobacter sp. R1(2018). Taxonomy (GTDB): domain Bacteria; phylum Pseudomonadota; class Gammaproteobacteria; order Enterobacterales; family Enterobacteriaceae; genus Dryocola. The sequence goes on from NZ_RCAA01000015.1 coordinate 218,619, forward strand.
GCGGATAATTTGTACGGTGCTGCTGCCGGAAGCCAGCGCGGGCTTGCTGCGTGGTTTAACCATTACGCTGGTAAGCCTGATTGGCTATTCGGCGATGGCCGGGATTGTGGGCGGCGGTGGCGTGGGCGACCTGGCGATTCGCTACGGCTACTACCGCTACGAAACGCAGGTGATGGTGGTGACCGTTATCGCGCTGATCGTACTGGTGCAGGTGGTGCAAATGGCGGGGGATTATCTTTCCCGTCGCGCGGATAAACGCGACCGGCACTGAGAAACTATCTTGCCTGGCTGACGTAGCTGCTGCTGCGCAGCCAGGACTCAACCTGCTGGTAATCCCCGCGAAACACGATCTGCCCCGCTTTTTTGCTTAGCTGATAGCGATACATCGGGTCGTAATACTCTTCCAGCAGCGGCGCAAGCCACGCCAGATGTCCGTCGCTTGAGCCGGTATTACGCTGAAACGCCAGCGCCTTATCCAGCACCAGGGTGAACTGCTGGAAACGCTCCATGCCTAAACGACGGCGAATGGCGAACAGGCCGTGGTGCAGATATTCCGCGTATTTTTTCCACGCGGTTTCTTCATCGCTGACGGCCAAAAACGCTGCGCTCATCTGCTGGAAATATTCCTTTTTCAGGCGCTCCAGGCGCACCTCGAACGGATCTTCAACCACCACAATCGGCGCGCGCGCCATGTTTGTCCTGAAGGCGTCCGGGATGTGCCGTGAGCCAATCATGCGGCCTTCGTCTTCGATAACCCAGGTCACCGGCGCGTCCGCGCTTTTTTTCAGCAGCGTGGCGGCTAAATTGTTCTCAAAGCTTGCCTGGGAAGGCTGTTCGACAATAGTGCGGCCAAACGACGAGCCGCGGTGATGCGCCAGCCCTTCGAGATCCACGCCCGTTGGCAGGGAGCGGATAAGGATCGTTTTGCCGCAGCCGGTGTTGCCGCTCACCATCATCATCGGCCACTGCGCGCGGGCGTCGATGGCCTGTAACGCAAACTGGCGCAGCGCCTTATAGCCTCCTTCCACCAGCGGGTAGTTGACGCCCGATTCTTGCAGCCACTGTTGCACGATGTGGGAACGCATACCGCCGCGGGCGCAGCAAAGATAGCCCTGCGGATTTTGCTTCGCCTGCTTAATCCACCCTTGTAGACGAGCCTCGCGGACTTCTCCGTTGACCAGGCTATGGCCCAGCTCTATCGCCGCTTTTTGCCCGCGCTGCTTAAAACAGGTGCCCACGGCGGCCCGCTCGTCGTCCGTCATTAACGGCAGGTTCAGCGCCGCGGGCATGGCCCCCTGGGCAAACTCAACCGGTGCGCGCACGTCGATAAGAGGAGTATCGGCGCGCAGCAGATGTTCATAATGGCGGGTATCGGGACGGGCTTTTTGCATGCATAAACCTTAAGGCAATTTGGGGGTGAAACGCCGGGGATTGTGCGCCTGGTGAGCAAGAAAAGATAGAGGGGAAAAACCGGATGTCGGATGGCGCTTTGCTTATCCGACACGGAAAAATTTATGGATCAAACAGATTTCTGTAGGGCGGATGGCGTTGCCGCGTATCCGACCTGGAGAATTTTATGAATCAAACAGATTTCTGTAGGGCGGATGG
>NZ_RCAA01000015.1:220314-242251 GCF_003628475.1 Enterobacter sp. R1(2018)
CGCAAAATCAGTCTGTTACAGAAGCTTGCTTTGCGCCCAGGCGATGCCGCTTGCGTATTCCGGTGGCAGTAGCGGAACCAGCGCTTCGAGCGAGGCGCTCAGCCTGTCCGTATCGCTGTCGTTCAGGTTCAGGTGGCCGACTTTGCGTCCCGCGCGCACCTCTTTGTCATACCAGTGCAGGTGCACCAGCGGCAGCTTCAGCCAGGCGTAATTTAAATCGGTGCCGATGAGGTTAATCATCACCGACGGGGCGTTAACGATCGGCTGCGGCAGCGGCAAATCGACAATCGCGCGCAGATGCAGCTCAAACTGGCTGATGGAGGCGCCGTTCTGCGTCCAGTGTCCGCTGTTGTGCACGCGCGGAGCCAGTTCGTTAATCAGCAGTCCGGCTGGCGTAATAAAACACTCCATCGCCATCACCCCGACATAGCCCAGCTCCTGCATGATGGCCGACAGCATGGCCTCTGCCTGCTGCTGCTGTCCGGCGTTCGCGTGCGGGAAGGCGACGCTGGTGCGCAGAATGCCGTCCTGATGCAGGTTGTGGGTTAGAGGATAAAACACCGTGGCGCCATCGTGCCCGCGCGCGCCGACCAGCGAAACCTCGCCGGAAAAGTTAATGCCTTTCTCAACGATGCATTCGCCGTAACAGTCGTCCGGCAACTGCTCGGTTTCATCGTGGCGCAGACGCCACTGACCGCGCCCGTCGTAGCCGCCAACGCGACGTTTCACAATGGCGAGATCGCCAAGATTGGCGAACACGCCTGCCCATTCGTCGCGGCTGGAAAGCAGCTGCCACGGGGCCGTCGCGAGTCCGAGCTTGTCGAACAGCTGTTTTTGCGTAAGACGATCCGCGATGATGGGGAATACGTCGCGGTTAACGAAAGCGTTATGCCGGGCCAGTTCGCGAGTTAGCGCCGTTTCGGGCCAGCGTTCGATTTCAGCGGTAATCACGCTTTGCGCGAACGGAACCGCTTCCGGTTCAGCATCAAGCCCTACCGGATAAACCGCAATGCCCAGCGGTTCGCCCGCCTGGCGCAGCATTCTGCCTAACTGGCCGTTGCCTAATACGCAGACGCGCTTCATGCGTCACCCCGCGGGTCCGGGTTCTCCAGCACTTCTTCGGTCTGTGCATTGCGCCATGCGGCCAGACGCTTATGTAATTCCTGGTCATGCAGAGCCAGGATCTGCGCCGCCAGTAAGGCAGCGTTTGCCGCACCCGCTTTGCCAATCGCCAGGGTGCCGACAGGTATGCCGCGCGGCATTTGTACGATGGAGTAGAGACTGTCCACGCCGCTCAGCGCCGCGCTCTGCACCGGCACGCCCAGCACCGGCACCAGCGTTTTTGCCGCCAGCATGCCCGGCAGATGCGCCGCGCCGCCGGCTCCCGCAATAATCACCTGATAGCCGTTGTTTTCGGCCTGTTCGGCAAAGCTGAACAGCTTATCCGGGGTGCGGTGTGCGGAGACGACTTCAAGGTGGTGCGGAACATCAAGGGCGGTGAGGATTTCTGCGGCAAACTGCATGGTAGCCCAGTCACTTTTGGAACCCATGACAATGGCGATACGCGCCGGGGTCTGGTTGGAGGACATGCGTCTCAAAACTCCTGTGGGTAGGCAAACATCACCGAACGCCTGGCGGTCGGTCAGAAGGTCTGTGAGAATATCATGAACAACGGGCAAGGAAAACGGTTGCGTGGTTAACAAAGCGGCGAAAAGAAGGCGTTTTGCTTAAAAATCGAAGGGGATTAACTCAACGTCTTCGGGCGTGACTTTAATCATCGATCCATGGGTATGCCATGCGCCAAGAACGCAGCGAAAAGCAGGTTTGCCGTTTGCCGTGAGGGGATGAATTTCTGGCCGATGCGTATGGCCGTGGATCATCCACTGCACCTGATGGCGGGTGAGGGTATTAATAACGGCCTGCGGGTTACGTCCATAATGGTCATGGATTTACTGCTGTTTGCCGCTTTGCTGCCCGCGCGCATTCTGGCGGCGATGCGTTTGCGGATAAACAGCGGCAGCGCCAGGAATAGCCGCTGAATAACGGGGTTATGCACTTTTTGACGAAACGCCTGATAGCCATGATCGTCCGTGCAGAGCGTATCGCCGTGCAGGATAAGTATTTTGCGGCCGTATAAATCGAGAACTTTTTCTTCCGGCAGCAGCGTCATGCCGCTTTTGCGGGCAAAGCGTTTGCCGAGCAGAAAATCGCGGTTGCCGTGAATGAAGTAGCAGGGCACGCCGGAATCAACCAGGCCTTTAATCGCTAAAGCGATTTGGGCGTGAAACGGCTCGGGATCGTCGTCGCCGATCCAGGCTTCAAAAAGGTCGCCGAGGATATAAAGCGCCTGCGCTTCGCGCGCGCTGCCTGCCAGAAAACGCAGAAAACCGGCGGTAATCGCCGGTTCTTCTGAGCAGAGGTGTAAATCTGCGATAAACAGGATCATTAAGCGGGGGTTATTCGCTTACGGTGACGCTGTTTACAATGACGTCTTCTTTAGGAACGTCCTGGTGCATGCCGCTGCGGCCGGTGGAGACGGCTTTGATTTTATCAACCACGTCCATGCCTTCCACGACTTCGGCAAATACGCAGTAGCCCCAACCCTGCAGGCTTTCGCCGCTGAAGTTCAGGAAGTCGTTATCAACCACGTTGATAAAGAACTGCGAGCTTGCGGAGTGCGGAGCCTGGGTGCGGGCCATCGCCAGGGTGCCACGGGTGTTTTTCAGGCCGTTGTTCGCTTCGTTCTGAATGGTGTCTTTGGTTTCTTTCTGCTTCATGCCCGGTTCAAAGCCGCCACCTTGAATCATAAAGCCGTTGATCACACGGTGGAAAATGGTGTTGTCGTAGTAGCCTTCGCGACAGTAGTCCATGAAGTTTTTAACGGTAATCGGCGCTTTATCGTCAAAAGTTTTGATGACGATATCGCCGTGATTAGTGTGAAAAGTAACCATGCTCTGCATCCTATATTTAGTCAGACAGTGTTCCGGCAGACGGTGCCGCCACACAAGGTGGTTGTTATAGCATAACTGAACATCATCATCACCTTGCAAAGCGTACTGCTTCCGTATGAAATTTTGAGGTAACATATACCCCAATTTCGCTTACACACGTTGATATGGAATCCCCTGATGTTAAAAATCTTTAATACAATGACTCGTCAAAAAGAGGAATTCAAACCTATTCATGCCGGCCAAGTTGGCATGTACGTGTGTGGTATTACCGTTTACGACCTCTGTCACATTGGCCATGGCCGTACCTTTGTCGCCTTTGACGTCGTTGCGCGCTATCTGCGCTTCATCGGCTATAAGCTGAAGTACGTGCGCAATATCACCGACATTGACGATAAAATTATCAAACGCGCCCACGAAAACGGTGAAGATTTTGTCGCGCTGGTCGACCGCATGGTGGCCGAAATGCATAAGGATTTCGATGCGCTGAACATTCTGCGCCCGGACAGCGAGCCGCGCGCGACCAAACATATCCCGGAAATCATCGAAATTGTTGAACAGCTTATTGAGCGTAATCACGCCTATGTGGCGTCCAACGGCGACGTGATGTTCTCGGTGGAAACCGACCCGGCGTACGGCAAGCTTTCCCGTCAGGATCTGGATCAGCTGCAGGCCGGCGCGCGCGTTGAAGTTGAAGCCAACGTGAAGCGTAACCCGATGGACTTCGTGCTGTGGAAGATGTCCAAGCCGGGCGAGCCAAGCTGGACATCCCCGTGGGGCGAAGGCCGTCCCGGCTGGCATATTGAATGTTCCGCTATGAACTGCAAGCAGCTTGGTAACCATTTTGATATTCACGGCGGCGGTTCGGATCTGATGTTCCCGCACCATGAAAACGAAATCGCCCAGTCCACCTGCGCCCACGACGGCGAATATGTGAATACCTGGATGCACTCCGGCATGGTGATGGTCGATCGCGAAAAGATGTCCAAATCGCTGGGCAACTTCTTCACCGTGCGCGACGTACTGAAATACTACGACGCGGAAACCATCCGCTACTTCCTGATGTCCGGCCACTATCGCAGCCAGCTGAACTATAGCGAAGAGAACCTGAAGCAGGCGCGTACTTCTCTGGAACGTCTGTACACCGCGCTGCGCGGCACGGACAGCGCGGCTCAGCCAGCCGGTGGCGAAGCCTTTGAAGCGCGCTTCCGCGAAGCCATGGACGACGACTTCAATACGCCGGAAGCCTATTCCGTGCTGTTTGATATGGCGCGCGAAGTGAACCGCCTGAAAACCGAAGATTTACCTGCGGCAAACGGCCTGGCCGCAGCGCTGCGTCAGCTCTCCGGCGTGCTGGGTCTGCTGGAGCAGGAGCCGGAAGCCTTCCTGCAAAGCGGCGCGCAGGCGGACGACGGCGAAGTCGCCGAAATCGAAGCGCTGATCAAACAGCGTAACGACGCCCGGAAAGCAAAAGAGTGGGCGCTGGCCGACCAGGCGCGCGACCGCCTAAACGAGATGGGGATTGTGCTGGAAGATGGCCCGCAGGGCACGACCTGGCGCAGAAAGTAACGGCTTTGTCAGCTCCCGCAAGGGGGCTTGAAAATGATGACAAATCTTGCGGCGTCACAAAATTAAAGAGTGTTGTCACTTAAAAAAGCAGCAAAATCAATTGGTTGATTTTCGGCTGGTCATCACAAAGAAGGAAAAACCACGTCTTTTTCTTTGTCAGCCATCTGAAGCCCCCGCACGGGGGCTTTTTTACATCAGGCTACCATCCACAAACGTTATGCTCTTCATCGTTGTCGTATCCGCGCACGATATTGATAAGTTCTTTTACCGCATCGGCGGCGGTGTCCGGCTCCGCCAGCTGCGCCAGCGTTTTGAAGTCTTTATCTACCGACACGCCGTTATTGTTGTTGGTGACGCTGATGGCGTAGCAGGTATCGCAAAGCGTACAGTCGTCGGACGGCCCTATGCTCTCCACGAGCGTGGCGACGGCCGCCGCGGCGACGGACGGCACATACAGCGCCATCGGCTTCATGTAGACTTTTTCGGCGGCGGTTTTGGTCTTACGGTTCATCACCGCCAGGGTATAACCTTTGTTTTCTTCTTGCATGTCCATCACTTACACCTTATTCCTCAAGCAGAATTTGCGGGTCGACGTAAAAATCAACGTTGAATAACACATCGTCGGTTAAGGCTTCTATATGGTGCCAAACCTCGGGCGGGAAAACGCCGAACTGACCGGCCTCGATAACCAGCGTTTCAACCGGTTCAGGACTGAATTCATCGGCATAGCCGCAGTAGCGGATAACGCCCTGCATCACCGATAAGCGGGGATAAACGCCCTGTCGCGTCCCGGCGTCCAGATGGCGTTTCCAGATGCCGGCCGGCGCGGTTTCCCTTGTCCAGAAAGGCGTGCTGCGCGTGTGGATAAAATGAGAGGGGATAATGATTCGCTTCATAAGTTTGCCTTTATACATACCACTAACCAGAGTCATGCCGCTGCCGACAAAATAAGCGAGGGGGTTATTTGAGGAACGACAGGAATCTTAAGCAAACAGCGTATCACCGCTTAACCGCAGCAAAGTTGCGCTGTGTGCCCTTAACCCATTAATTTATATACCTAAAAATGGGTAAGCGAAGCGGGGGTATTAAAAAAGCGGCCGAAGCCGCTTTGGATTTTGCAGGTGTGTCTTTGTCTTATTCCGGAGCCGAGGTGCGAATCAGGTAATCAAAAGCGCTTAAAGAGGCTTTGGCGCCTTCGCCCGTGGCGATAATAATCTGCTTGTAAGGTACGGTGGTGCAGTCGCCTGCGGCAAACACGCCTTTCACCGTGGTTTCGCATTTGGCGTCGATGATGATTTCGCCCATGCGGTTACGCTCAACGCTGCCTTCAAGCCAGGTGGTGTTTGGCAGCAGGCCGATTTGTACAAAAATGCCGGACAGCGCAACGTCATGGACGCTTTCACTCACGCGGTCTTTATACTGCAGGCCGGTCACTTTGCTGCCGTCGCCTTTCACTTCCAGCGTTTGCGCATTGAGGATGATGTCGACGTTTTTCAGGCTGCGGACTTTGTTCTGCAGCACCTGGTCGGCCTTCATCTCCGGCGCAAACTCCAGCAGCGTAACGTGTTCAACAATCCCCGCCAGATCGATAGCCGCTTCCACGCCGGAGTTGCCGCCGCCGATAACCGCCACGCGCTTGCCTTTAAACAGCGGGCCGTCGCAGTGCGGGCAGTAGGTTACGCCCTTGGTGCGATACTGGTCTTCGCCCGGCACGTTCATATTGCGCCATTTCGCCCCGGTCGCAATGATGATGCTGCGCGCGCTGAGGGTAGCGCCTGAAGCCGTCTGGATCTGGTGTAAACCGCCTTCGGCCTGTGCAGGAATCAGCTTACTTGCGCTCTGGGTATCGATCACATCCACGTTGTAATCGTCAACGTGGGCTTTCAGCGCCCCGGCCAGCTTCTGGCCTTCGGTTTTCGGTACGGAAATGTAGTTTTCGATATCAACGGTATCTAAAACCTGGCCGCCGAAGCGTTCGCCCATTAAGCCGGTACGGATGCCTTTACGCGCCGCGTAAACCGCCGCCGCAGCGCCCGCCGGGCCGCTGCCGACGATCAATACGTCGTAGGCTTCGCGTTTATTCAGCGCTTCAGCCGCGCGTTTTTCCGCGCCGGTATCAATTTTGCCGACGATTTCAGCAAGGGTCATACGGCCCTGGCCGAACTCTTTGCCGTTCAGGTAAACCGCAGGCACGCCCATCACGTTGCGTTCCTGGATTTCGTTCTGGTATACGCCGCCATCAATGGCGGTGTGGCTGATGCGAGGATTGAGCACGCTCATCAGGTTCAGCGCCTGCACCACGTCCGGGCAGTTGTGGCAGGAGAGCGAATAATAGGTTTCAAAGTGGAAATCACCGTCGATTTGGCGAATTTGCTCAAGCAAATCCTGCGACTCTTTTGACGGGTGTCCCCCGGTCTGGAGCAGCGCCAGTACCAGAGAAGTAAATTCGTGTCCGAGCGGGGAACCCGCAAAACGCGGACCCTTATCGGAACCTGGGTTGGTAATCAGGAACGACGGCTTGCGCACCGGCAGGTCGTTATTCATGCTAAAGGAGACTTTGTCAGATAATTCAGCGATTTCTGCCAGCAGTTCCTTAATCTCCGATGACTTAGGGCCGTCATCCAGAGTTGCAATCAACTCAACAGGTTTAGTGAGTCTCTCAAGGTAGGCCTTGAGCTGGGTTTTCATGTTGGTATCGAGCACGGGTCTCTCCCTGGAGGCAAAAACGTAACAAATAGGGTGGATAAACGAATGTGCCATCCACCATCTGACAAAAGGGCGGGGCTGGAAGCCCGCCCTGCAAAACCGACTGCTTTAGATTTTACCGACCAGGTCCAGAGACGGAGCCAGAGTCGCTTCGCCTTCTTTCCATTTAGCCGGGCAAACTTCGCCTGGGTGAGAAGCAACGTACTGAGCCGCTTTCACTTTACGCAGCAGGTCAGATGCGTCACGGCCGATGCCTTCCGCAGTCACTTCGATAGCCTGGATGATGCCCTGTGGGTCAACGATAAAGGTACCGCGGTCCGCCAGGCCTTCGTCTTCACGCATGTTTTCGAAGTTGCGGGTCAGCGCGCCGGTTGGGTCGCCGATCATCGCGTATTTGATTTTGGCGATGGTTTCGGAGCTGCCGTGCCATGCTTTGTGGGTGAAGTGGGTGTCGGTAGACACAGAGTAGATATCCACGCCCAGCTTCTGGAACTCTTCGTAATGGTCAGCCACGTCGCCCAGTTCGGTTGGGCATACAAAGGTAAAGTCGGCCGGATAGAAGAAGAATACGCTCCAGCGACCTTCTACGTCCTGCTCGGTAACTTCGATGAATTCACCGTTTTTAAAAGCGCTGTTTTTGAATGGTTTGATTTTTGTATTAATTAAAGACATCTGTACTTCCTCCGTTTTGCGATGGGAGAAAGATACCGAAGTTGAGCGCCCGGCTCTAATGGGTAGGTTTTATCGAATCAATAAGCCATACCTTACAACGCGATTTGCGACAAAGAAAAAGGCCACCCGTTGCGGAGTGGCCTCTTAATGTTGCGCGTTACAATTCCACTTTAAAAAATCATAACAGCGCGGGAATTACAGCATCGAAGCGGTGGAAGGGTCAATCTGTCGGGCAATCTTAATAACGATGGCTGCGATAGCTTTTTCCTATAAAAGAAATACTCAACAATTCCGAAACACAGCACACTTTTGTGACAGACAAATTGCAACACTGTGCCTTCAAGGCTAGATTGAGCGCTCAGAATTTCTCTGAGGCAGGCGTAGCGCCGGGTGAGCGTCCATTTTTGTGAGGGTCAGGCAGTTGACGGAAGCGTTTTCAATTTTGTTATTTGCGGCAGCCATTGCCGTATACGCCGTTAAAGCGGGGCGAAATATCTGGTGGTTCGGCTCCATCCTGCTGATTTTGACGCTGTACATCGTGCTTAACGTGACGCTGGTCGCCAGTAACTACTTTACCGGCGAGGGCATTAACGACGCCGTCCTCTATACGCTGACCAGCAGCCTGACGGGCGCTGGCATCGGTAAATATGTGCTGCCGGGCCTCGGCGTGCTGCTGGGGCTGATAGTGATTTTCGGCCTGCTGACATGGGTTTTACGCCACCGTAAAAATCATCCGCATCATTTTGGCTACAGCCTGCTGGCCGTGGCGCTGGCGCTGGCGTCGGTGGATGCTTCCTCTGCGTTCCGCCAGGTGGTTGATCTGGTTAAATCCCAGACGCGCACCGGGGAATCCGATTTCGCCGCCTGGTATAAAGTCCCGCACGGCGTGATTAATAATCCGAAGCTGAATCTGGTTTATATTTACGGGGAAAGCCTTGAGCGTACCTATTTCCAGCCGGAACTCTTCCCGGATCTGGCCCCGGAATTAACCGGGCTGAAAGATTCTGGCCTGGACTTCAGCCACACCGGCCAGCTGCCGGGCACCGATTACACCATTGCCGGTATGGTCTCCTCCCAGTGCGGCATTCCGCTGTTTGCGCCTTTTGAAGGCAACTCGTCGGCTTCTATGTCGAGCTTCTTCCCGAAAAACGTCTGCCTGGGCGATATCCTGAAGGCCTCCGGCTATGAAAACTACTTTATGCAGGGCGCGGATCTGCGCTTTGCGGGCAAGGACGTCTTTTTACAGTCTCACGGCTTCGAGCATATGTATGGCGCGCAGGAGCTGAAAAGCATGGTCGCCGACCCGACCTATCGCAATAACTGGGGTTTTTATGACGATACCGTGCTGGATGAGGTGTATGAAAAATTCATCGAGCTGTCGAAAGCGGATAAGCGCTTCTCGCTGTTTACGCTGACGGTGGACACCCATCACCCGGACGGCTTTATCTCCAAAACCTGCAACCGTCGCAGCTATACCTTTGACGGCAAAGTTAACCAGTCATTCAGCGCCGTGGCCTGTAGCCAGGAACACGTCGCGGCGTTAATCGAAAAAATTAAGGCTTCGCCATATTTTAAAAATACGGTAATTGTCGTTTCCTCCGATCACCTGGCAATGAACAACACGGCCTATAAATATCTCAATAAGCAGGAACGGGATAATTTATTCTTTATTATTCGCGGCGATAAGCCTGAGGCTAAATTAATTCCGGTGAAGCGTAGCACCATGGATAACGGCGCGACGGTGCTGGATATTCTCGGCGGCGATAATTATATCGGGCTTGGGCGCAGCAGTATTTCAGGCGAGTCGCTCTCTTCGGTATTTATGAATATTAAAGAGAAAATCCTCGAGTGGAAGCCGGACGTCATCGATCTGTGGAACTTCCCGAAAACCATCACCGAATACTCTATCGATCAAAAGAAGAACACCTTCAGCTATTCCGGCGCGCACTTCAAAATGCCGCTGCTGCTGCGCATTTCTGACAACAAAATCGAGCCGCTGCCGGAAAGCGAATACTCCGCGCCGCTGCGCTACCAGCTGGCTGATTTCGCAGCCAAAGATAAGTTTATCTGGGTGGATCGCTGCTTTAAAATGGCGCGCTTATGGGACCCGCAGCTGGCGCTTTCCACCGGGCTGTGCGTTTCCCAGGGGCAACTGGGCGGCAAGCCGTCGGTACGTTTGATTACCGGCGAGCAGGAGCAGCATGCGGTGGCCTTTGCCAAAGAGCAAATCGACAAGGATCGCTTCAACCAAAGCGTCGCCACGCTGAAAATCGACGAAAACGCGATTCGCTATCAGGCCGACAGCTTTATCTTCAACGTGCCGGGCGCGCCGCTTAACGTAAAGCAGTTTACCGGTATTTCACGTCCGGAAGCCTGGGGCCGCTGGTCGAACGCCAACCTGGCGCCGGAGGTGAAAATTGAATATGCCGAACCGCTGCCGGAAAAATTCGATCTGGTGATTACCGCCAAGGCCTTTGGGCCGAACGTGGGGAAAGCGGTGCCGGTTAAGGTGGGAAGCCAGCAGCAGGAGCTGACGTTAGGCGAAGCGCTCAGCACCACCACGCTGCACTTTGAGAATCCGGACCGCAGCAACCTGCTTGAAATCATTCCGCCGGAGCCGCAATTGTCCAACGAAGGCAACATCCTCGGCCATGAACCGCGCAAGCTGGGGATTGGGATGGAGAATATTAAGGTGGTGCCGGCGGCATAATGAAGTCGGGTGGCGCAGCGCTTACCCGACCTCAAGTTTGTGTAAGGTGGATAAGCGCCAGCGCTATCCACCGCTTCTCAATCAAACCTGACATAAACGTTCAGCCGCCGCGTCCAGCGTCGCTTCCTGCTTGGCAAAACACAGGCGAATCAGCTTATGCGGGAAAGGATCGGCGCAGAACACCGACAGCGGAATCGCCGCAACGCCCACTTCTTTTGTCAGCCACTGGCAGAAACTTACGTCGTCCAGATCGGAAATCGCGCTGTAATCCGCCAGCAGGAAGTAGGTTCCCTCGCAGGGCAGTATCTCAAAGCGGCTGTCCGCCAGCGCCTGGATAAATCTGTCCCGACGGGCGCGATAGAAGTCCGGCAATTCCCGGTAGTGCTCCGGCTGCGCACGCAGCATATCTGCGATAGCCAGCTGCGCCGGCGTATTCACGGCAAAGGTCAGATACTGGTGCACCTTGCGCAGTTCGGCGCTCAGCGCGGCCGGCGCCACGCAGTAGCCGACTTTCCAGCCCGTCATGTGGAAGGTTTTGCCAAATGAGGATACGGCAATCGCGCGTTCGCGAAGCTGCGGATGGGCGAGCACGCTGGCGTGGCCCTCTTCCGCAAAGCAGATATGTTCGTAAACCTCATCGCTTAAAACGTAGACTTCGTGTGGTGCAATCGCCTGCCAGAGCGCCGCAAAATCGCTTTTGCGCCACACGGTAGCGGAAGGGTTGTGCGGGGTATTCAGGATAACCAGGCGCGTACGCGGGCTAAGCAGCGCGGCAAATTCCTGCCAGTCAACGCGAAAATGCGGCGGCTGCAGGGCGATACGTTTGAGCACCCCGCCGGACAGCGTCACCGCCGGCGCATAGCTGTCGTAGCTTGGGTCGAAGCAGATCACTTCGTCGCCTGGCCGAACCAGCGCGGTGATCGCCGCGTAAAGCGCCTCTGTCGCTCCGGCCGTCACCGTAATATCGGTATTCGCATCAGGACGGTGGCCGTACAGTTCGGCGGTTTTATCCGCGATGGCTTCGCGCAGCGCTTGTACGCCGGTCATCGGCGCATACTGGTTTGCGCCGTCTGCAACGTGAAAGGCGAGGCGCTCCTGCAGATAACGCGGCCCGTCAAAATCCGGAAATCCCTGGGAGAGATTAATCGCCTGATGCTGCTGGGCGAGGGCGCTCATCTGCGTGAAGATGGTGGTGCCGAGGGCGGGCAATTTGCTCTCGGGAATCAAGGGTTTCTGGCTCATTGTTATGCGACCTTTGATGTGCGGCGTGTATTCCTTGTGTTGCTGGACTATAACGTCGATGTTAAGCTTTGGCAATCAAGACGCTTAGACGTCTAAACCATAACGATATAGCGACACGCACCTGCGCATAAGGAAGAGTATGACAGCACATCCGCAACTCGCCGAACTCGTGGCGGCCTGCCACTGGATAGGCGCGAAAGGCTGGGCTCCGGCAACCGGCGGCAATATGTCGGTGCGGGAAGACGAGGCCCACTGCCTGCTTAGCGAATCCGGCAAAGACAAAGGCAGCCTGACGGCCGACGATTTTATCCAGGTAGAAATCAGCAGCAATCGTGCGCCTTCCGGCCGCAAACCTTCGGCGGAAACCGGCTTGCATACGCTGATTTATCGTCTTTTCCCGCAGGCGGGCGCCGTTTTGCATACCCATACCGTCAATTCGACGGTGCTTTCACGTGTGGAAAAATCTGACGCGCTGCTGCTGCAGGGCTACGAAATGCAAAAATCGCTGACCGGCCAGACGACGCACCTTGATGCGCTGCCGATCGCCATTTTCGACAACGATCAGGATATCGAAAAGCTGGCGGGCCGCATTGAGCGCTATGCGAGTGATAACCCGCTGCGCTACGGCTTTTTGCTGCGTGGCCACGGATTAACCTGTTGGGGGAAAAACGTCGCGCAGGCGCGTCAGCACCTTGAAGGCCTGGAATTCTTATTTGAATGTGAAATGCAGCGTCGCCTGCTGGAGAGAACATGATCCGCGCAATTGTCACCGACATCGAAGGCACCACCAGCGACATCAGCTTTGTGCATAACGTACTGTTTCCGTACGCCCGTGAGCGGCTGGCGGCTTTTGTGCGCGAGCATCAGCATGAAGAAACAACCGCTGCGATACTGAACGATTTACGAGCGGAGATCGACGAGCCGCAGGCTGATATCGACAGGCTGATCGAAGTTTTATTTAGCTTTATGAATGAGGATCGTAAATCCACGGCGTTAAAAGCGCTGCAGGGCATTATCTGGCGCGAGGGCTACGTGAACGGCGATTTTACCGGCCATCTCTATCCGGACGTCGTGCCTGCTCTTAAAGCCTGGCGGCAGCAGGGCGCGGCGCTATATGTTTATTCCTCAGGCTCCGTTAACGCGCAAAAATTGTTATTTGGCTACAGCGATGAAGGCAATGTAACTTCCTTATTCAGCGGTTATTTCGATACCCACGTCGGCGCGAAACGCGAAGCGCAGTCGTATCTGAATATTGCTGCTGAAATCGGCAGACCGGCAGACGAACTGCTGTTCCTGTCGGATATACGCCAGGAGCTGGATGCCGCCCGGCAGGCGGGCTGGCATACCGTGCAGCTGATCCGTGGCGATGCGGACACTGAAAGTGTTCATCATCAGGTAAACCGTTTTGACGAGATAACTCTGGAGCCATTTTCCTCATGAGCGCACTGACCATTTTTACAGACACTGAAGCCCGGGAGCCGGTCTGGCACAGCACCGACGCGGAAGCCATCCGCGAACAGCTCAATGCCAAAGACGTAAGATTCGAACGCTGGCAGGCCGATCGCGATCTGGGAGAAAACCCGGAACCGCAAACGGTGCTGGATGCCTACCAGCACGCCATCGACAGGCTGGTGGCGGAGAAGGGCTACCAGAGCTGGGATGTGATCAGCATGCGCGCGGACAATCCGCAAAAAGAGGCGTTGCGCGGCAAGTTTCTCTCCGAGCATACGCATGGCGAAGATGAAGTGCGTTTCTTCGTGGAGGGCGCCGGGCTGTTTTGCCTGCATCTTGACGGCAAAATCTATCAGATCCTGTGCGAGAAAAACGACCTGATTTCCGTCCCGGCAGGCACGCCGCACTGGTTTGATATGGGTTCGCAGCCGCATTTCACCGCGATCCGTATTTTCGATAATCCCGAAGGCTGGATCGCGAACTTTACCGGCGATGCGATTGCGGATGCCTATCCGAAGCTGCCCTGAGAAATAAACGTGTCGGGTGGTGCTGGCGCTTACCCGACCTGCGGCTTGTACGAATCTAAGGGTGGACAAGCGCCAGCGCCATTCAACAAATCTCCGGCCACGCTTTTGCAGGCCGGATAAGCGCAGCGCCGTTCAACAAATCTCCCGCTAACGGTTGGTTTCGCAGGCCGGACAAGCGCCAGCGCCATTCAACAAATCTCCGGCCACGCTTTTGTAGATCGGATAAGTGCAGCGTCATCCGACATATTTCCCGCCAACGGTTTATTTTCAGGCCGGATAAGCGTAGCGCTATCCACCTGCAAGCTATCGGGCTTTAAAAAAACCATCCCGCACCATTTCCGGCGTCACCACTCCGCTATCCAGCACCCAGCCGCTGATTAACCCGGCGGGCGTGACATCAAAGGCCGGGTTATAAACCGCGGCGTTTTCCGGCGCCCACTGCACCGCGCCGAAAGCTTCCTGCCACACCCGTCACCTCCGCTGCGGAGCGCTGCTCAATAGGTATCGCATCGCCGTTCGGGCAGTTTGCGTCAAGCGTGGTCTGCGGGGCGGCAACGTAGAACGGAACGCCGTGGTATTTCGCCAGCACCGCCAGGCTGTAGGTGCCGATTTTATTCGCCACGTCGCCGTTGGCGGCAATGCGATCCGCGCCCACCCATACGGCATCCACCTGCTGCTTTGCCATCAGGCTTGCGGCCATAGAATCGCAAATCAGCCGGTAGGGAATGCCAAGTTCGCCCAGCTCCCAGGCGGTAAGACGGCCTCCCTGCAGCAAGGGGCGCGTTTCGTCCACCCAGACGCAGTCCACCCTGCCTTGCTCAAATGCTCTGTGGATCACGCCGATGGCGGTGCCGACGCCCGCTGTCGCCAGCCCGCCGGTATTGCAGTGGGTAAGCAGACGGCTGCCGGGTTTAACCAGCTCACAGCCGGCCAGCGCGATGTTCTCGCAAAGAATTTTATCTTCTTCCACCAGGCGCAAGGCTTCGTTGCTCAGCGCGGCAATGAAATCATTCTGCGCCAGCGCCTGTTTCATACGATCCAGATTGTTCATCAGGTTGACGGCCGTCGGACGGGACGCGCGCAGGATCTCAAGCGCCTGCCCAAGCTCCGCTTTCGACAGCCCGTTTTCGGCCAGCAGCGCCAGCAGCAGGCTGGCGGAAAGGCCGATCAGCGGCGCGCCGCGCACGCGCAGGGCGTGAATATGGCCCACAAGCTGCTCGACTGTATGGGCTGGCAGCCAGTTTTTCTGCTGGGGAAGCGCCTGCTGGTCGAGGATCCACAGCTGATTATCGCGAACGTGCAGGCTGGTTGTTTTTAAATTATGCATGCGTGTTAAATCCATGTTGCGTTGATGCTGGGTATTGTGCCAACATGCCTGACGGATGTATAGACGTCTGAACGGCTTATTTAATCAATCCCGAAGAGGAACCGGCAATGTCGCAATACCGCACGTTTACCGCAGCTGACGCGGTGGCTTATGCTCAAGAGTTTGGCGGCCTGGCTAATCCTGCAGCCCTGGTAGACGCGCAGGAAGTGGGCGACGGCAACCTGAACCTGGTATTTAAAATCTTCGATACCGCAGGCGTGAGCCGCATCATCGTTAAGCAGGCGCTGCCGTACGTGCGCTGCGTCGGCGAATCCTGGCCGTTAACCCTCGATCGCGCGCGTCTGGAAGCGCAAACGCTGGTGGAGCATTACAAACACAGCCCGCAGCATACCGTACAGATCCTGCATTACGACCCGGCGCTGGCGGTGATGGTGATGGAGGATCTCTCCAGCCACCGCATCTGGCGCGGCGAGCTGATTAGCGGCGTGTACTACCCGCAGGCGGCGACGCAGCTGGGGGAATATCTGGCTCAGACGCTGTTCCACACGTCAGATTTTTATCTGCATCCCCATGACAAGAAAGCGCAGGTTGCCCGCTTTATTAACCCTGAAATGTGCGAGATCACAGAAGATCTGTTCTTCAACGATCCCTTTGTCGATCACGCCCGCAATAATTATCCGGCCGAGCTGAAAGAGCAGGTTGCCGCACTGCGCAACGATGACGATCTGAAAATCGCAGTGGCGGGGCTAAAACATCGATTCTTCTCGGCGGCGGAAGCGCTTCTGCACGGCGATATTCACAGCGGCTCGATATTTGTCGCCGAGGGCAGCCTGAAGGCCATCGACGCCGAGTTTGGTTACTTTGGCCCGATGGGCTTTGATATGGGTACGGCAATCGGCAACCTGCTGCTGAACTACTGCGCCCAGCCAGGGCATTTTGGCCCGCGCGACGCTGCCGCTTATCGCGAACAGCGCCTGCAGGATATTCGCGAGCTGTGGCTCACCTTTGCCGAACGCTTTGAAACCCTGGCGCGTACGGAAACCCGCGATACGGCGCTGGCTTATCCGGGCTACGTAAATCGTTTCGTGCAAAGCGTCTGGAAAGATGCCGTCGGCTACTGCGGCACCGAGCTGATTCGCCGCACGGTGGGCATGTCGCACGTGGCGGATCTGGAAACGATTGCAGACGACGAAACGCGCGTCGCCTGTATCAGCCATGCCATCGAGCTGGGCAAATACCTGATTCTGATCGCCGGGCAGGTTGAGAACGTCGAACAGTTTATTGCTCGCGTCCGGCAGAAAGGGTAGGGATTGAATTAAAAAGGTGGATGGCGCTGGCGCTTATCCACCCTCTGTTTTCGCAGGTCGGATAAGCGCAGCGCCGTTCAACAAATCTCCCGCCAATGATTGCGCAGGTCGGATAAGCGCAGCGCCATCCGACAAATCCTCTACAAGGTCATCATCCCAGATATTCAATTACCGAAAGCCCGCCGTTGTAGTCCGTGCTGTAGATAATGCCCTGCGCATCCACAAACACATCGCATGACTGGATCACCTGCGGGCGGCCCGGACGCGTATCCATCATACGTTCCGGCGCGGCGGGCACCAGCGCGCCGGTCTCCACCGGTCGGTAGGGATTAGAGATATCGTAAGCCCGCACGCCGGCGTTCTGGTAGGTGGCGAAAATCAGCGTGGAGCTGATAAAGCTGCCCGGCCGGTTTTCGTGCAGATTATGCGGGCCGAAGTGCGCGCCTTTCGCCACATAATCGATTTCATCCGGCTGCGGGAAAGTGGCGATGCTGACGGGATTGGCCTTATCACGAATATCGAACAGCCAGATAAGCTTCTCGCCGTCCTCCTGGTTATCCAGCACTGCCTCATCCAGCACCACCAGTAAATCCCTGTCCGGAAGCGGCAGGGCGGTGTGCGTGCCGCCGCCAAACGGCGGGCTCCAGTTGCGATGGCTGATAAGCTGCGGCCGGCTGCGGTCGGAGACGTCAAGCAGCGTCAGCCCACCGTCGCGCCAGCTTGCGTAGGCCGTGTCGCCGCTGATAATCGCATGGTGCAGCGCGTAGCGTTTGCCTTCCGGCCAGTCCGGCGTTTCGCCTGCGGCGGCGTTCATGCCCGGCAGCCACCAGTTTCCCGCCACCTGCGGATTGCGCGGATCCGCCAGATCGACGGTGAGGAAGATGTAGTCGCTAAAGCCGTCGATCAGCGCCGAAACGTAGGCCCAGCGCCCGCCCACATACCAGCAGCGGTGAACGCCGATGCCGCTAAGCGCCAGGAAGCTGATTTCACGCGGCTTGTCCGGGACGGAGATATCGAAAATCCGCAGCCCGGCGCTCCAGCCTTTGTCCCGCACGTCGCTGACGGTTTCGCCCACCGCCCGGGTGTAGTAAACCTTTTCGTCGGCAAAGCGCGCGTCGGCGAACAGGTCGCGGGCGTTGATCACCAGCAGCAGATCGTCGTGAGCCTGAAGATGCACATTCCAGGTTCCCGCAGGGGCGGGAATATAGCCTGCCGCCTTCGGGTTTTTCGGATCGCGCACGTCGACAATCGAAAAGCCCTGCGACACCATATGGCCGATGTAGGCGTAGCCGCGATGCACCATCACCTGCACGCCGTCCGGGCGGCCGCCCTGATCGCTGTGGCCGATAAGCCGCATATTGCGGCTGTATTCGGGCTGCGGTAATTCACTCGTCATCTGAACTCCCTGAGGTCGGATGGCGGCTGCGCCTTATCCGACTTATGTTTTATTTTTTCGCGTATTTCGCTTCAAGCGTGGCGAACCACGGCGCGATAAAATCTTCCGTCTGGCCCCAGCCGGGAATAATTTTACCGAGCGCGGCAACGTTTACCGGCCCCGGCTGGCTTGCCAGCAGCGCCTGAGGGATCGCCGCGGCTTTGAAGTCGTAGGTCGCAGGCGTCTGCTCACCGGCGATCTTGTTGGCGATCAGACGCACGTTGGTGGCGCCGATAAGCTTAGGATCCACCGCCACGCTCACTTTCCACGGGCTGTTTGCTTCACGCATCAGCTGTAAATCCTGGTTGGAAACGTCGATGCTGTAGAGTTTGATTTCGGTGCGTCCGTTCTCCTGCAGCGCCTTATAAGCGCCCTGACTGAAGGCGTCCCAGGTACCCCAGATCGCATCGATTTTGCCTTTCGGGTATTTCGCCAGCACCGCGCCCACTTTGTTGGCCGTGTCACCCTGCACGTCGCTTGATACCGCGCCGATAGACTCCAGCTCTTTAATGCCCGGATTCGCTTTCAGCAGCGCCTGATAAGCCGTCTGGCGACGTTCCATCGGCGGGAAGCCCGCGACCCACAGCTTGATAATATTGGCTTTGCCGTTGAAGTCTTTCACCAGCTGGCCGAAGGAAAGGTTGGTCAGCGAGGCGTCGTCCTGCTGCGTCACCGTCACGCCGGGAATAGCGCCGTTGACGGCGGTATCGAATACCGCAACTTTAATGCCGGCGTCGACGGCTTTTTTCACCAGCTCCGTGGAGTAGGGATCCCGGCCCTGGGAGAGAATAATTCCGTCGTATTTCTGGCTGATGGCCTGGTTTACGAAGTCCTGAAACTTAGCGTCGTCGCCGTTGCTGAGGAATGTGCTGACCTTGAAACCGAGCTTTTTACCTTCCTGCACGGCGCCGGCGACAAACTGCGTGGTGTTATCGTCGGAGCCAAGGTTGCGGATAATCGCGATGCGAACCGGGCCGTCGTGGCTGGCTATGGCTGCCGGCACCGGCGCAGGCGTGGCTGCGTGACCCGGCAGAGCGGCAAGCAGGCTCAGCGCCAGCAGTGAAGTCGTTATTTTTTTCATGGTGTATTCCCTGTCAGAAAGTAATTAGCGTTTTTGGATGTAGGTAATCGCCAGCGCTGCTGCCAGCACCAGGCCCTTAATAATGTCCATCGCGTAGTACGGCACGGAAAGCATCACCAGTCCGTTTTGCAGCACGCCGAGAATGACCGCGCCCACCAGCGTTCCCAGCGCGTTGGGTTTACCGGAGCCCGCAAGGGAGAAGCCGATCCATGCCGCCGCAACGGCGTCCATCAGATAGCCGCCCCCGGCGTTAACCTGTGAAGAACCGATACGCGAAGCGAGCAGAATGCCGCCCAGGCCCGCCAGCAAAGAAGCCAGTATGTAAGCCGCTACGCGATAGCGCGTGGTGCGAATACCGGACAGCCGCGCCGCCTCCGGGTTGCCGCCGATGGCGTACATGCGGCGGCCATGTTTGGTCAGCGACAGCGCCAGCTGCGCCGCAACGGTCACCACCAGCATGATTATCACGATTGTCGGCACCTGCCCGAGCAGGCCGAACGCCGCGGGAATGGTGCCTTCCGCCATGTCGCCGCTCGGCAGCACCATGTTTTCGGTGATCGAGCCGCCGTAGCTGTAGGTCATCGCCACGCCCTGAATCACAAACAGGCTGGCGAGGGTGGCGAGCATGTCGGGGATTTTCAGCACCACGATTAAAAAGGCGTTAAACAGCCCGACCAGCGTGCAGAGCGCCAGGGTGATAAGAATCGCCTCTGTGGTGCCGAAGCCGTGCCAGACAAACAGCGAGATCACCAGCGCGTTGGCAAGCGATGCCGTCGATCCAACCGACAAATCAAAGCCGCCCACGGTCAGTGAAATCGATACGCCAATGGCAATTACCGTTACGATGGCGATCGATCGCAGAATATTGATGATGTTGTGCGGGTCGAGGAAGTTATCCGAAGCAAAACCGAACAGCGCCACCAGCGCGACGACGGTCAGCAGCATTCCCCACTTATAGAGAAATTCAAACAGCTGGTGACGGCCCGAGGCCGCCTTAAGGGAAAGTGCTTTGCTCACGCAGGCGTTCCTCCGGTGGAGTAGAGTAAAAGGGTTTCTTCGCAGGCTTCATGGCCATCGAGTTCGGCAACGATGCGGCCGTCCCACAGCACGCAAATTCTGTCGCACAGGCCAACCAGCTCGGCGAATTCGCCGGAGGCGTAAATCACGCCTTTGCCCTGACGGGCTAGGCCGTCGATAAGCGCGAACAGATCGGTTTTGGCTTTGATATCCACGCCCTTGGTCGGCTCGTCGAAAATCAGCACTTCGGCGTTGCCGCGCAGCCATTTGCCGATAGCGACTTTTTGCTGGTTGCCGCCGGAAAGGCGACGCAGGGTCTGCGCAGGGCCGGTGGTACGAATGCCCAGACGGCCGATAACTTCCTCCGCCCAGCGCCACGCCTTCCGGTGCCCGAACAGGCTCCAGCGCGAAAAGCTGTTATCGGCGCTGACGGCCAGGTTCATGCTCACCGGCTCGTCGATGAAAATGCCTTCTTTGCGGCGCTCTTCCGGTACTAAAGCCAGGCCACGCACGACGGAATCCGCCGGATCCGTCGGCTTCCAGGCTTTGCCTTTTAGCTCGCCCCGTGTCACCCGGCTGCGCGTGGCGCCAAACAGCGCTTTGCACAGCTCCGTTTTACCCGCGCCCGCCAGCCCGGCAATGCCGAGGATTTCCCCTTTGCGCAGCCGCAGGGAGATGTCGCGCAGCAGCAAATCATCGTGCAACCCTTCAATGCGCAGCAGCGTCTCATCGACCACCTGCGGGCGCCTGGGAGGATAAATATCCTCAAGCTGGTGGCCCAGCATCTTCTCGACGATCTCTTCGCCGCTCAGCGCCTGCATTGGCGCGCTTTCAATCAGGCGGCCGTCGCGCAGCACCGTCATGCGGTCGCAAATCGCTTTCAGCTCATGAATACGGTGGGAGATAAACACCACGGCGATGCCGGTGCGCTGAAGGCGGCGCACTACGTTGAATAAATGCTCGCTTTCATGCTGGTCGAGCGGCGCGGTCGGTTCATCAAGGATCAGGAAGCGGCAGCGGTGCGAAAGGGCGCGCGCCAGCAGGATTTGCTGCTTTTCCGCGAGCGAGCATTGTTCAATGCGTTTGTTGACGTCGATTGCGACTTCCAGTTGCGCAAGCGCGTCCTGCGCCTGTTTACGGATCTGCGGCCAATGGTAAAAGTGGCCCGCCTCCGCAAGCTTATCGAGCATAATATTTTCCGCTACGCTAAGGCCGGGAATCAGCGCTACGTCCACCTCCTGCTGCACAAGGTGGATGCCAAGCAGTTTGGCGTCGCGCGGGGAGCGGATATCGACCTTTTCGCCGTCGATCAGTATCTCGCCCTGATAACGATCGTGGGCGCCAGAAAGTACCGCCATCAGCGTGGATTTGCCGGCGCCGTTAGCGCCGGTAAGGGCATGGATTGATCCGCCGTCCAGCGTGAAGTCAACCCGCGTCAGGGCGTTAAAGCCGGAAAAGGCGATGGAGATATCCCGCATCTCTAGGCGGTGAGGCGTCGTCATCTTTAGCCTGTTCCCTGGAAATAATGAATTGATTTAGCGGATTTTTAACGGGCAAAGGAGTTCCGGGCAACTAACCAAAAGGCATAAGATAAAGCAAAATGATATTAGCCGTCCGGATGTCCAGACATATCATCGGGCTAACGGCATTTCGCGCGCAATAACGAGAAGAAGAAAAAGGAGCAACAGCATGACCACTACCGCCATCCGCGTCGTCACCGGCCCGGCAAACTATTATTCCCATCCGGGCGCACTCACCCGGCTGCATGAATTTTATACCGATGAACAATTACAAAACGCGGTGTGGATTTGCGGCGAGCGGGCGCTTAACGCGGCTCGTCCATACCTGCCGGCAGCCTTTAACGCGCCGGGGGCGAAACATATCTCCTTTGGCGGCCACTGCAGCGAAAGCGACGTGCAAAAGCTGGTGGCCGAGGCGGGTAAA
>NZ_RCAA01000015.1:242326-243950 GCF_003628475.1 Enterobacter sp. R1(2018)
TGCGCGTCCCGGTGGTGGCCATTCCAACCATCGCCGCTACCTGCGCCGCCTGGACACCGCTTTCCGTCTGGTATAACGACGCCGGGCAGGCGCTGCGCTTTGAGATCTTTAACGACGCCAACCATCTGGTGCTGGTCGAGCCCGAAATCATTTTGCGCGCGCCGCAGGAGTATCTGCTGGCGGGCATCGGCGATACGCTGGCGAAATGGTACGAGGCCGTCGTGTTAAGCCCGCAGCCGGAAACCCTGCCGCTGACCGTACGTCTGGGTCTTAACGCCGCGCTCGCCATCCGCGACGTGCTGCTTGAAAGCAGCGAAACGGCGCTGGCGGACCAGAATCGCGGCGAACTGACGCAGGCATTCCTCGACGTGGTGGACGCAATTATTGCCGGCGGCGGCATGGTTGGCGGCCTTGGGGAGCGTTATACGCGCGTTGCCGCAGCGCATGCGGTGCACAACGGTTTAACCACCCTGCCGCAGACCGATCGTTTCCTGCACGGCACGAAAGTGGCGTACGGCATTCTGGTGCAAAGCGCATTGCTGGGACAGGAAGAGGTGTTAAAAGAGCTGGCGCAGGCGTTTAAGCGTTTTAATCTGCCGACCAGCCTGGCGCAGCTGGATGTGGATATTCACCAACGTGAACAGCTGGATAAAGTTATTACCCGAACCCTGGCACCGGGCGAGTCGATTCACGCGCTGGCGGTGAAGCTCAGTCCGGAGGTCCTGCTGGCGGCGTTTGAACGGGTGGAGCGGCTTTAACAAACAGGTGGATGGCGCTGACGCTTATCCACCTTTAAATTTCAGCTAAGCAGGCGCACGCGCTGCCCGCCACCGCATACTTTTTCAACCTTACAGCACGCCTTGCCCTAACATCGCGTCGGCCACTTTTACAAAGCCTGCGATATTCGCGCCGCGCACGTAATGGGTCTGTTTGCCTTCGCCGCCGTAGTTCACGCAGGCCTCGTGGATATCCAGCATGATGTGATGCAGACGAATATCCACTTTCTCGGCTTTCCAGCTCAGGCGCGCGGCGTTCTGCGCCATTTCCAGGCCGGAGGTCGCCACGCCGCCCGCGTTGGCCGCTTTGCCCGGCGCGAACAGCACGCCTGCTTCGAGGAACAGATCGGTGGCTTCGATAGTGGTCGGCATGTTCGCGCCTTCCGCGACCGCCTTCACGCCGTTGGCGATAAGCGTGCGGGCCGCCTGTTCGTCCAGCTCGTTCTGGGTGGCGCACGGCAGGGCGATATCAACCGGCACGCTCCACGGCTGCTGGCCTGCAAGATAGCTAAGCCCGAACTCCTTGGCATAATCCGCCACCCGGCCATCGCGGCTGGCTTTGATTTCGCACAGGCGCGCCAGTTTTTCCGCGGTGAAGCCTTCTTCGTCAACTACGGTGCCGTTGGAGTCGGAGGCGGTGACCACACGAGCGCCGAGCGACATCGCTTTTTCGATGGCGTATTGCGCGACGTTGCCGGAGCCGGACACCGCAACGCGCATGCCTTCAAAGCCCAGCCCGTGACGCTGCAGCATGGCGTCGGTAAAGTAAATCAGGCCATAGCCGGTGGCTTCCGGACGGATCAGGCTGCCGCCAAACGACAGCCCTTTGCCGGTAAACACGCAGGCGG
>NZ_RCAA01000015.1:244018-255924 GCF_003628475.1 Enterobacter sp. R1(2018)
CCCACGCCGATATCGCCCGCCGGCACATCGGTATCCGGACCAAGGTGGCGGTACAGTTCGATCATCAGCGCCTGGCAGAAACGCATGATTTCGCCTTCGCTTTTGCCCTTCGGGTTAAAGTCGCTGCCGCCTTTGCCGCCGCCCATCGGCAAAGTGGTCAGCGCATTTTTGAAGGTCTGTTCAAAGCCGAGGAATTTCAGGATGGAGAGGTTGACCGACGGGTGGAAGCGCATCCCGCCTTTAAAAGGTCCGATGGCGGAATTAAACTGCACGCGCCATGCGCGATTAACCTGCACCTGGTTGCGGTCATCCACCCAGGCGACGCGAAACTGGATCACGCGCTCGGGCTCG
This sequence comes from Enterobacter sp. R1(2018), assembly GCF_003628475.1. Lineage (GTDB taxonomy): Bacteria > Pseudomonadota > Gammaproteobacteria > Enterobacterales > Enterobacteriaceae > Dryocola. Next base: position 244,370 of record NZ_RCAA01000015.1, read on the forward strand.
ACCAGACGCTCCAGCAGCGCGGAACGACGGTACTGCGGATTTTGTTCAAGGAAGGGCCACAGGGTGGTCATCACTTCGCGCACGGCCTGAGAAAATTCGGTCTGGTGCGGGTCACGCTGTTGTACAGAGGTCAGAAACTGTTGCAGGGAAACGGTACTCTCCATCGAGAATAACTCCTTGTCGTCAAAGTTGTTGTGTTGTCTGTATTGGTTATTTTTTGACTATAACATTCTCTTATCACGCCGCCGCAAGCGTTTTCTTTTTATTATTCTCAGAGCCGTATTAGCGTAATTAATCCCGCGCCGTCACTATTCCAGCGGGCGCAAAAGCTCTGCTCCGCATCAAAAGGGCCGAGGGGGGAGACAAGTTTCAGGTCGAGGGTTTGCGCGCCAAGCGCCGTGATTTCCGCCGCGGAAAAATCGAAGTAATGCCCGACGTGTCGATACAAGGCTTTGAATAAACTCTCTTTCGCGGAGAAGGCCAGGGTCAACGCAACGGGGAAGGGCAGGCCGCACACATGCAGCAGCTCGCGCTCGGCGGGATTGACGATGCCACCGGCGATATCCTGCGCGTCATAAGTATTTATTATGTTTTCAGCGTCGATACCGATGCCGCAACGCTCGCCGGGAATATCGGGGATCGCCGTCGCCAGCGCCAGACTGTCGGTATGGGTAATGCTGCCGGTAAATCCCGGCGGCCAGCAGGGCGCGCGGTTCAACCCGATGTCGGGAATATAATCGTTCAGGCCGCTTAGCCGCAGGGCTTCAGCTGCGGCGATACGGCCTGCGAGGTGTTCCGCACAACGTTTATTTACCGCGTTAGCTAACCGTGAAGCGTGGGGCAGCCACAGTAAATCTTCCGGCTGATAAGTGCCCGCCGAAAAATCCACGCGCGCAATACGCTGAGCGGTGCCGGGGAAGATGAAGTGCGTGAGATGAGCTTGCATAGCATGCGGCCGCGGTCAGAATGAAAACGGCGGATAGCGCATGCGCATACCCGCCCTACGGAAAGGTTTAGCGGTGCAGGGCGGATAAGCGAAACGCCATCCACCCTGCTTTTACGCTTAGAAGTGCGTGTTGACGCTCATATAGTAAGTACGGCCGGACTCGTTAAACGTCTCGGCGCCCGCGCCGTACATATAACCAGTGCTTCCGCCCGTGGTCTGCGCATTACCCGCGCGCCAGTGACGTTTATCGAACAGGTTGTCGATACCCGCCGTCAGGCTAACGTTTTTAGTCGCATCCCAGGTGCCGCTCAGGCCAACGATGCTGTAAGGGCTGACCTCGTTAGTTTCAGGTCCGGTCGCCGGTTGACCTTTGTAGTTGTACTTCTTCGGCTGCTGTTTGCCATACCAGGTAAAGGTCGACTGCACGGAGATATCCTGCACTACCTGCCAGCTTAACGTGGAGTTCAGGGTGTACTCCGGAATCACGGACAGACGCTCGCCGGTTTCCTTGTTCTTGCTTTGCAGCATATAGGTCAGGTTGTTGGTCCAGTTTACGCTATCGGTAACCGGTACGTTGAGCGTGCCCTCAAGGCCTTCAACCACCGCTTTAGGGATGTTTTCCCACTGGTAAATATCCGTTCTGGTCGCGCCTGAAGAGGTCTGTCCTACCGGCGCGTAGCCCGCTTCGATCTTATCGCGGTAGTCGTTACGGAACCAGGTCACGCCGGCCAGCCAGCCTTCATGTTTGAACTCAAGGCCGATCTCTTTATTGATGCTGGTTTCGGCTTTCAGATCGTCGTTACCCATCATGTAGCAGCCGACGCCGGTGCCGCTGGCGTAGCAACCCTGACCCTTACTGTAGAGAATGTAGTTCGGGTTAGTCTGGTACAGGCTTGGCGCTTTATAAGCGCGAGCGATGCCCATTTTCAGGGTGAAGTCGTCGCCGAGGCCCTGGGAGAGGTTCAGAGACGGGCTCCAGTTGTTGCCCACAATGCTGTGATGGTCGAAGCGAAGAGCCGGCGTCAGCATGGTGCTGTCGGTCAGCTCCATGTTGTCTTCCGCGAACAAAGAGAAGATCTCAGCCTGGCTGTAAGGGCTGCGGCCGGTGCTGCTGTAACCCGGGATAGCGCCGCCCATAAAGGTCTGGCCGTTGGAGGTCTGATCCTTCATCCGCTGCTGGTTCCATTCGGTCCCCAGCGTCAGGTTCTGGTTCACCATCAAATCAAGCGGGACATTCACTTCGCTGTGCAGCAGCACGTCGCTGAGATCGATATCCTTGAATTTATCGCTGGCGAAAATGCCTTCGGTGCCGCCGGCCAGGCCTTCCTGCATGCGCGAGTTGCGGGTGTGCTCATACTGCACCCAGTTGCTGGTGGTCAGCCCGCTGTCCCAGCCGCCGTTCCAGGTCAGGGAATAGGTCTGGCGATAGAGACGGTTGGTCTCGTTGCCGTAGTTATCCTTCACGATCTGGTTAGTGTTGGTGTTCTGGGTATCCCCTGCGTACAGGTTGCCCTGGCGGCTGTAGCCCGCTTCGAGCTCCAGAGACTGCATCGGCGCGAAGTCCCAGCGCACGACGCCGTTGAGATCTTTATTAATCACCCCTTCGCGGCCTGCCGGCAGGGTATCGGCATAAATCCCGGTACGTTCGGACTGATGGCCCTGGTTGATATCCCAGGCGTCGGCCTGGGTTTTATCCAGGTTGCCGTACAGGCGGAAGCTGAAATCGCCGCCCAGCGGGCCGTTCAGACTGAAGTTGGTACGCTTGGTTGAGCCTTCATCTTTGTGTTCAGGCGCGTTCAGATAGGTGTTCCAGGAGCCGTGCCATTCACCGTTGCCTTTTTTGGTGATGATATTCACCACGCCGCCCGCAGCGCCGTTACCGTAGCGAGCCGCGGCCGGGCCGCGGATAACTTCAATACGCTCGACCATTTCAGGCGGCACCCAGCTTGCGTCGCCACGCGTATCGCGCTCGCCGCGCCAGCCAAGACGCACCGAGTTGCGGCTGGTCACTGGCTTGCCGTCGATCAGGATCAGGGTGTTTTCCGGACCCATGCCGCGAATATCAATCTGGCGGTTGTTGCCGCGCTGGCCGCTGGTGGAGTTGCCGGTAAGGTTAACGCCCGGCATGGTGCGGACGATTTCAGAGATATCACGCGCCGGAGGGCGCTTTTTGATTTCTTCAGCGGTGATGGTGGACACGCCCGGCGCCTGCAGGTTCTGCTCGGCGGCCGTCACCACCATGGTGTCTTCGTGAGTGGCGTTCTGTGTGGTTTCTTTGCTATCAGCGGCGTTCTCTTCTGCGAATGCGGGAAGCGCAACGCTGTAAATTCCCATATTGATAAGCATCAATAGGGAATACTGGATCTTCTTATTCATTATGGTGGCCTGCTTTTCCGCTGCTCTCTGTGCCGTCCTTGCCCAGTGGGCCCGAGCGCAGCATGGATGTCAGTGACTCATACCGGGCGCGCGCGTCAATATTGAATTAAGGAAACAATATTTTTCAGGTAGCCCGGCAACTTATTGTTTTCGCTCAACAGCCCGTAGCCTAAAGCGCGCAAATACGCTATTGCAAATGCAAATAATTATCAATAGTATTATCGATATATTTCAATGCGGCAAAAATTATTCCATTAATAACATGGGGTTATGTATTGGTGGTTCAGGTGCAAATAGGAAGTGAAAGCTGGTGGCAGGCGATAGCGGCGCAGCGCGGGCCGTCCGTCAGCTGTGAAAAAGAGGGAAGTTGCACGGTAACTTTCTGGTGGCGCGATCCGGCCGGAGACGAGCGCGCCTCAGCCATCAAACGCGTGTGGATTTATATCACCGGCGTGACCGACCATCATCAGCGCTCCCGTCCGCAAACGCTGGAGCGCGTAGCGGGCACCGACGTCTGGCGATGGCAAACGGCGCTTACCTCGACATGGCGTGGTAATTACTGCCTGATCCCCTCGGCCAACGAGGAGGATTTTCCCGCCGCGGCTTTTGCCGGTGAAGAGCCGGACCGTAACGCCCTGCGCGAAGGCTGGCGCAAACTGCTGCCGCGCGCGATTGCCGACCCGTTCAACCCGGACAGCTGGAAGGGCGGGCGCGGGCATCCCGTCTCGGCGCTGCACCTGCCGGATGCGCCAGTTCAGCCCGGGTGGGATAACCCGGCCGCGTCATGGGAACCAGCACAATGCATGACCTGGCGTAGCAAACGGCTTAAAAATCAGCGGCGCGTGTGGGTTTTCACTACGGGCGATAGCGCGCCGGCTGAGCGCCCGCTGGCGATTTTGCTCGACGGGCAATTCTGGGCGGAAGGGATGCCTGTATGGGCCGCCCTGCAGGCGCAGACCGACGCAGGCGCGCTGCCGGAAGCCGTTTACGTGCTGATAGACGTTATCGATAACGCGCGCCGCAGCGAGGAGCTTCCCTGCAACCCGGACTTCTGGCTGGCGGTGCAGGAAGAACTTCTCCCTCAGCTGCGCGAAACAACCGTATGGAATAATAATCCCCAAACTACGGTCGTGGCCGGGCAGAGCTTTGGCGGATTGTCATCGCTCTACGCCGGGCTGCACTGGCCGGAAACGTTCGGCTGCGTGTTAAGCCAGTCCGGTTCCTACTGGTGGCCGAAACGCGATCCCCAGGAGCAGGACGGCCTGCTCATCAGGCAGCTACAAGAAGGGCACATCAAGCCCGCGCCGCTGCGCATTTATCTTGAGGCGGGCATGCGCGAACCCCTTATTCAGCGGGTAAACCTTCGCCTGTATCCCTTACTACAACAAACACAGCGAGCTGTTTTCTACCGCCAGGTTGACGGTGGACACGATGCGCTTTGCTGGCGTGGCGGCCTGCTCGACGGGCTTGCCTGGCTCTGGCAGGCCCCGATCAGACAGGAGTAAGGCATGGAATACAGTAATCCGTTCGACGCCCCGCAGGGTCGTTTTTTTATTCTCGCAAACGCTGCAAGGCAGTTCAGCCTGTGGCCAGAAAACTGCGCGCTGCCCGCCGGCTGGCAGGTGGTATGCGAGCCCGCGTTGCCGGAAGCCTGCAACGGCTGGCTTAAGGACAACTGGACGAATTTACAACCGGCCTCTTTTGCTGACGAAGGAGGTTCGAAGTGAGTGACGCGCTGATGGCAAATCCCGTAGAACAACAAACCGATATGCTGCCGCTGGTGGCCGCGCAGCCCGGCATCTGGATGGCGGACCAGCTTTCCCCGCAGGCCAACGCCTGGAGCGTGGCCCACTACGTTGAACTCAACGGAGACGTCGACGAAGCGCTGCTGTGCCGGGCGATTATTGCCGGCATGACGGAAGCCGATACCCTGCGCATGCGCTTTGGCGAGGTGGATGGCGAAGCCCGCCAGTGGGTAGATCCTGCCGCCACCTTTACGTCGCCGATATGCCGCGATCTTCGTCATGAGGCCGATCCGCAGGCCGCGGCGCAGGCTTTTATGCGTGACGATCTCGACCAGGATTTGCGCCTTTCCAGCCAGAAACCGCTTTACCATCATGAGCTGCTGCGCCTGAGCGACACGCGCTGGTTCTGGTATCAGCGTTTTCATCACCTGGTGGTTGACGGCTTCAGCTTCACCGCGATTCCCCGCCGCATCGCCAATATTTACACGGCTTACTACCGCGACGAGCAGCCGGAACCTTCTCCTTTCACGCCGTTCAGCGAAGTGGTGGCGGAGTACGAACGCTACCGTGAAAGCGACGCGTGGAAACGCGATGCGGCTTTCTGGGCAGAGAAAGCACGCCAGCTGCCGGCGCTCGCCACGCTTTCCACCCGGCCGCTCACCGGGCAGGGCTCCACCACGAAGCTTATCCGGCAGTCGTTAAGTTTTGACGGCGAAGATTTTCGCAGGCTGGTAAACGGCAGCGGCCTGACCGCAGCAGATATGGCGCTCGGCCTGGTCGCGCTATGGCTTGGCCGCTTAAGCGGACGCGCCGACTATTCCGCCGGTTTTATCTTTATGCGCCGTATCGGCTCAAGCGCCCTGTGCGCCACCGGCCCGGTGTTGAACGTGCTGCCGTTCGGCGTACGCATCCGGCCGCACGCCACGCTGCCCGAGCTGGCGCAGGAGCTGGCCCGGGAGCTAAAAGGAATGCGCCGTTATCAGCGCTACGACGCCGAACAAATCCAGCGCGATCTGGGGCAGGTTTCCAGCGGCGAACCGCTGTTTGGCCCGGTGCTGAATCTGAAAATGTTCGATTACCGCCTCGATTTTGCGGGTATGGAAGGTATTACGCACCAGCTGGCTTCCGGCCCGGTAAGAGATCTGGAAATTGCGCTGTACATCAGTGAACAGGGCGATTTTTCGCTCGAACTGCTGGCAAATGAGGAACGCTATGAGGCGCCGACGTTGCGCCAGCATATGGCCCGCCTGCCGCTGCTTTTACGCCAGTTTGCGGCCAACCCCGCGCTGCGCTGCGTGGATGCCGAACTGCTGCATGACGCCGAAACTGCCCTGCTGGAAAACGTAAACAAGACGCAAATGCCGGTGCCGGCCACCACCTTAAGCGCCCTGATCGCGGAACAGGCGCAGCGCACGCCGGATGCCCCGGCGCTGGCGGATGAAAGCCATCAGTTTACCTATCGCCGGATGCGCGAGCAGGTGCTGGCTCTGGCCGAAGAATTAATCGCGCAGGGCGTTAAACCGGGCGATGTCGTTGCCGTGGCGCTTCCGCGCTCGGTCTTCCTGTCCCTTGCGCTACAGGCGATCGTGGAGACGGGGGCCGCCTGGCTACCGCTCGATACCGGCTATCCGGACGATCGTTTGCAGATGATGCTTGAGGACGCCGCGCCGCGCCTGCTGATTACCTCAGCCGAACAGCTGTCCCGCTTTAGCGCTATCCAGGGCCTGAAAACCTTCTGCTATGAGCGTGAGCTGGCGGCGACGAATCTGCCGGTAAACCTGCAGCTTTCGAGGCCGGAACATACCGCCTATGTGATCTTTACCTCGGGTTCAACCGGTCGCCCGAAGGGCGTGATGGTCGGACAGCAGGCCATTGTTAACCGCCTGCTGTGGATGCAGGACCAGTATCCGATGAACGGGGAAGACGTGGTACTGCAGAAAACGCCGTGCAGTTTCGACGTCTCGGTGTGGGAGTTCTTCTGGCCCTATATCGTGGGCGCGCAGTTGGTGATGGCGCCGCCTGAAGCGCACCGCGATCCGGAAGCGCTGCAGCAGCTGTTTGCCCGTTACCGCGTGACGACCACGCATTTTGTGCCGTCGATGCTGGCGGCGTTTGTCGGCGCGCTCACCCATGAGCAAGCGATCGCCAGCTGCGCTACGCTGCGTCGCGTGTTTTGCAGCGGCGAAGCGCTGCCTGCGGAACTTTGCCGCCAGTGGGAGCAGCTTACGCATGCGCCTTTGCACAATCTTTACGGCCCGACCGAGGCCGCCGTGGACGTGAGCTGGTATCCGGCGTTCGGCGAAGATCTCGCCCGCGTAACGGGAAGCAGCGTGCCGATTGGCTGGCCGGTCTGGAACACCGGACTGCGCATTCTTGATGCCGCGATGCGTCCCGTGCCCGTGGGGATCGCCGGCGATCTTTATCTCACCGGCATTCAGCTGGCGCAGGGTTACCTCGCGCGTCCGGATCTGACGGCAAGCCGTTTCATCGCCGATCCTTTTGCGGCGGGCGAACGTATGTATCGCACCGGCGACGTGGCGCGCTGGCTGGAAAACGGCGCGGTAGAGTATCTGGGACGCAGCGACGATCAGCTTAAAATCCGCGGCCAGCGCATTGAGCTTGGCGATATTGACCGGGCGATGCAGGCGCTGAACGACGTTGCGCAGGCCGTGACCCACGCCTGCGTGCTTAATCAGGGCGCGGCCGTCAGCGGCGGCGACGCGCGTCAGCTGGTGGGCTATCTGGTTTCCGCCTCCGGCGAGCCATTGCCCGTCGATTCCCTGCGTGAACAACTTGCAGCGCTCCTGCCTGCGCATATGGTGCCCGTGGCCCTGGTGCAGCTGAAGGATTTCCCGCTCAGCGCCAACGGCAAGCTTGACCGCAAGGCGCTGCCGCTGCCGGAAATGGCCCAGCGTGGCGCCGGGCGCGCGCCAGAAACTGAGCTTGAAAAGACGATTGCCGCAGCCTTCGCCGGCCTGCTGGGCTGCGAAATTCTTTCGGTAAACGATGATTTCTTCGCCCTCGGCGGCCACTCGCTGCTGGCGATGCGCCTTGCAGCCCAGCTCAGACGCGAGCTGGAAAGACCGGTGACCGTAGGCCAGGTGATGATCGCTTCCACGGTCGCCCAGCTTGCCGAAACGCTGGCGCAGGCGCGCAGCGAAGAAGAGGCCAATCGCGCGGGCTTTGAAGCCGTATTGCCGCTGCGTAAAAGCACCGGACCGACGCTGTACTGTTTCCATCCGGCTTCCGGTTTCGCCTGGCAGTTCAGCGTGCTGCAGCGCTATCTCGATCCGCGCTGGTCGATTACCGGTATTCAGTCGCCGCGGCCGTCGGGACCGATGCAGCAGGCGGAAAATCTGGCGCAGGTTTGCGAGGCGCATCTGAAAACGCTGCGTAGCCTGCAGCCACATGGGCCTTATTATCTGATGGGCTATTCTCTCGGCGGTACGCTTGCGCAGGGCATCGCCGCAAGGCTTGCCGCCGCAGGGGAAGAGGTCGCCTTCCTCGGCCTGCTTGATACCTGGCCGCCGGAAACGCAGAACTGGGCGGAAAAGGGCGCGAACGAGCTCGATCCGGCGGTGCTGGAAGAGATCAATCGCGAGCGTGAAGCCTTCGTTGCGGCGCAGCAGGGGCAGGCGTCCGACACGTTATTCCAGGCCATTGAAGGCAACTACGGCGACGCCGTGCGCCTGCTGACCACCGCGCATAGCGTGCCTTTCGCCGGCAAAGCGACGCTATTTGTTGCGGAACGTACTTTACCGGCCGGGATGGATCCGCAAAAAACCTGGGCGCCATGGATAGCGGAGCTGGATATTCATCGCCTGGACTGCGCGCATGTGGATATCATCTCCCCGGATGCGTTCACTGAGATAGGGCCGGTATTGCAGCGGGTGCTTACTTTAGGATAAGGAGTGGCGGCGGATGGAGCAGCGCGCGCCATCCGCAATCGATATTGATGCTGTTTTCACTCGTCCCCGAGAGCCTTTAATAAATATTTTTGCATTCCTGCGCTGTGCCAGGCGCATTTTGTAAGGATCTACGCAACTGATTTAATCAGCTTTGTGTCATCAGCCACGTCCCAGCGGCACCACCAGCGGCGTATGGGCTACCGGGTCTTCAATAATCATGCAGCGCAGGCCGTAAATTGCTTCTATAAGCTCCGGCGTGACGATATCTCCCGGCGCGCCTTCAGCGACAATCTTCCCGTCCCGCAGGGCTATAAGATGCGTGGCGTAGCGGCAGGCCTGGTTCAAATCATGCAGCACCGCCGCCAGCGTGTAGCCTTTCTCACGGTTCAGCTCGCTCAGCAGCTCCAGCAGATCAATCTGATGGCTGATATCAAGCCAGGTGGTCGGCTCGTCCAGCAGCATGATGGAGGTTTCCTGGGCCAGCACCATCGCAATCCACGCGCGCTGCCTCTGGCCGCCGGACAGGGTATCGACCGGCTGATCGGCCAGCTCTTCAATATGCGTCGCCTGCATGGCGCGTGTGACTGCGAGGCTGTCCTCTTCGCGCCAGCGGGTAAACATCGGCTGGTGCGGGTAGCGCCCGCGCGCCACCAGCTCAGCCACGCTGATATCGCCCGGCGCGCTGGCGTTTTGCGCCAGCAGCCCGACGCGACGCGCCACTTCTTTGGTGGCAAAGCGGTGAATTTCATTGCCGTCAAGCCATACCCGGCCGGCCATGGGCTTCATCAGGCGGCTCAGGGTACGCAGCAGGGTCGACTTGCCGCAACCGTTCGGGCCGATAATAGCGGTGAACTTCCCGTCAGGAATGGCGACGGTCAGCCCGTCGGCTACCACATGAGTGCCGTATCCCAGAGTAAGCTGTTCGCCATGCAGACGCGGCGGGGTGGAAATCTGGCTCATTTCTTACGGGACTCCTGAATCAACAACGCAATAAGGTAAATGCCGCCGATGCTGACGGTCACCACGCCTACCGGCAGCTGGTAAGGCATAAACAGGTGCTGGGCGCAGAGGTCCGCGCCGAGCAGTAAGGCCGCGCCGCATAATGCAGACTGCAACAGGCCCCAGCGGGAAGTCCCGCTCAGGCGACGAGCAATATGTGGCGCCACCAGCGCGATAAACGAAATCGGCCCGGCAAGCGCGGTGGCGGCAGCGGTGAGGATGACGCCGGTCAGCATCAGCGCCAGGCGCGAACGCTCAACGGAGACGCCCAGCGCGCAGGCGCTGTCGTCGCCCATCTCCAGCAGGCGCATGCGGCGCACCAGCAGCGCGCCGGCTACCAGAGCCAGCAGCATTAGCGGGGCGGCGGGAAGCGTTTTCGCCCAGGTCAGCCCGTTGAGCGAGCCGGCGTTCCACAGCCCGGCAGAAAGCGCGGTTTCCAGCGATGCGTGCAGCAAAAGCCAGGTATTAAACGCCACCAGCATGGCGCGTACGCCGATGCCGATAATAATCAGGCGGAAGGTTTCGATGCCGTTGCGCCAGGCGAGCAGCCACACCACCAAAGATGTGGCGATCCCGCCTACCATAGCAGCGGCGGCGATAGCCGTCTGCTGCTGGCCGAACAGCACCATGGCGACCAGCACGCCGCTCCACGCGCCGGTATTAAAGCCCATCACGTCCGGGCTGCCGAGCGGGTTGCGCATCAGCGACTGAAAGATTGCGCCGCTCACGCCTAAAGCCGCGCCGATTAACAGCGCCATCAGTACGCGCGGCAGGCGCCACTCGACGACGACCAGGGAAACGTTGCGCGGAGCGTAGCCGAGCAGCGCCTCAATAACCTGGCCTGCGGAAAGCGGAAGTACCCCGCTGCCGAGGCTCCAGACGCCGAGCGCCAGGCTGAACAAAAGCAGCAGCAGGCAGAGGGTAACCAGACGCGCCGACAGACGAATCATAGCTCCGCCCCCTTACGCCTGCGGCGCACAAGGTAGATAAGCATCGGCGCGCCGATAAAGGCGCTGACCACCGAAACGCGCAGTTCGCCCGGCACCAGCATGCGGCCAATGATATCGGCAAGCAGCAACAGGGAAGGCGTAGCCAGCAGGGTCACGGGAAGGGACCAGCGGTGATCCGCGCCAACCAGCCAGCGGGCCAGGTGCGGCATCATAAGGCCGATAAAGGCAATAGGTCCGACTGCCGCCGTAGCGCTTCCGCACAGCAGCGTGATGGCAATTAAACCAAGTAGCTGAGTATGCGCAACTTTGCTGCCCAGCGCCGTAGCGGTGTCGTTACCCATGCTCAGGCTGTTAAGCGAACGGCCATTCAGCAACGCGATTGCGCAGCCTACCAGCACCGGGACGAGAATAATTTTCAGCGTGGCAAGGGTACGGATATCAAGCGAACCGGCCTGCCAGAAGCGCAGCTGATCGTATACCACGGGATTAAGCAGCGCGATGCCGCTGCTCAGACCTTCCAGCACCGCGGCCAGCGCAACGCCTGCAAGCGTCAGGCGAACCGGACTGAGCTGCCCGCCTCCCTGGCTGCCGGTAAACGCCACCACCAGCGCCGCCGCGAGCGAGCCGAAAA
>NZ_RCAA01000015.1:256019-256093 GCF_003628475.1 Enterobacter sp. R1(2018)
TGCAACAATGGCAAAGCTGGCGCCGGCATTAACGCCAAGCAGGCCGGGATCGGCGAGGGGGTTTCTGGTAAGGG
>NZ_RCAA01000015.1:256103-256592 GCF_003628475.1 Enterobacter sp. R1(2018)
GCGCCGCCGGCGAGCATACCCGCCAGCGTTCGTGGAAGCCGCGCATCCAGCACTATGGTGCAGTCTGCGCTTTGACACTGGCCGCCGAACGCCTCCAGCACTACCTCAACCGGCAGCGACTTCGCGCCCAACAGCAAACTGAGAGTAGCCATCAATAGCAGCAAAAAAAACAGGATCGACAGCACCGCGACGCGCGTCGATATCCGTGAAACCGACATATCTCGTCCTGAAAATCACTCTGCGTGAAATTAAATGATAGTTATTATCATTATCACTCTTATTTCTTTATGTTAGCATGAGCCGCCACGCACCCGGAAAGAAAAATTCGTTTTAAGGTCATGTAATGAACCGCAATTCTCTGTTGTTAAATCTCAGCCTGCTGAAAAGCCATCCGGCCTTTCGCGCCGTTTTTCTCGCCCGCTTTATTTCCATCGTCTCGCTGGGGTTACTGGGCGTGGCGGTGCCGGTGCAGATCCAAACGCTGACGGG
>NZ_RCAA01000015.1:256659-256858 GCF_003628475.1 Enterobacter sp. R1(2018)
CTGGCGCGCTCAACCTGCGGTTTAGGCTTTATCGGCCTGACGATTAACGCCGCGCTGCCGGAACCTTCGCTGGCCGCTATTTATCTGCTCGGCGTGTGGGATGGCTTCTTCGGTGCGATTGGCGTGACCGCGCTGCTGGCGGCGACGCCCGCGTTGGTTGGCCGTGAAAACCTGATGCAGGCGGGGGCGATCACCATGT
>NZ_RCAA01000015.1:256962-257525 GCF_003628475.1 Enterobacter sp. R1(2018)
TCCTTTGCTTTCTTTACTCAACGGGCTGCGTTTTTTGGTCAGCCATCCGATTATCGGCGGCATTGCGCTGGTTGGCGCCTTGCTGACCATGGCGAGCGCCGTGCGGGTGCTGTACCCGGCGCTGGCGGGCCACTGGCAGATGAGCGCCGGACAAATCGGCCTGATGTACGCCGCCGTGCCCCTTGGGGCGGCGATTGGCGCGCTGACCAGCGGACGCATCGCCCATCACCCTCGTCCCGGCGTGATTATGCTGGCGAGCGGCATCGTATCGTTTATCGCCGTTGGCCTGTTTAGCCTGATGCCGCACTGGGGGCTCGGGCTGGCGTGCCTTGCGCTCTTTGGCTATCTCAGCGCTATCAGCTCACTGCTGCAATACACCCTGATCCAGACGCTGACGCCGGACGGCATGCTGGGGCGCATCAACGGCTTATGGACGGCGCAGAACGTGACGGGCGATGCCATCGGCGCGGCGATTCTGGGCGGGATGACCGTCGCCATGACGCCGGTTGCGGCAGCTAGCTCGGGCGGGCTGGTGCTGGCCCTGGTTGGCGTGATGCTGGCGG
>NZ_RCAA01000015.1:257579-259842 GCF_003628475.1 Enterobacter sp. R1(2018)
CAGGCCGCCCCGACGGAAGCCGAGGCGGCGACGGCGAAATAATTACTGACTGCCGAACAGCTTCGTCATGCGCGCAAGCAGCTGGCTTGCGCTGTAGTAATCAAGACGGAACGTTTCGGTGCCAAGAGGGTAAACACGCTTGTTTTGCACCGCCGGGAGATGTGCAAGCAAAGGGTCGTTTTGCAGGGCGCTCGCATCTTTTTCATCGTTGGCGAACAGGAACAGGCTTTCGCCGTTCAGGCCGGCCGCGAGATTCTCACCGCCAAGCTGAAGAATATCGTGGCGTTTGCCCATGCTCTGGCTGGTGTGAATGGCCGGCGGCACCGTGGAAAGGGTGAAGCCAAGCTGCTGCAGTAGTTTCCCCTGCGCGGATTCAGGCGTCCAGATGTTAGCCGAGCGGGATGCCGGGCTGTAAACCAGGGCGGTGACCGGCTGCGGCGGTAGCGTAATGCGCTTCTTCGCTTCGGTAAGCTGTTTATCGAAACTGGCGATGCGTTCTGCGGCCTGTTTTTCATGGCCGGTGATCGTGCCGAGCTGCGTCAGCACCTGCTGCCAGCTTTTGTCGTCGTAATTGATAACCAGCGTTGGCGCGATAGCGGAAAGCTGGTCGTAAAGGGCAAGGGCGGAATCCCCGCCGGTGGCGCTGATTAAAATCAGATCTGGCATTTGTGCGGCCACCGCCTCAGCGCTTGGCTCGCCGATATAGAGACGTTGAATATTGCGCTCTTTGGCGATGTTGCCCCACTGGCGCATATAGCCCTGGTCGTCCGCTACGCGGTTGCCGGGCGTCGTCGCGCCGCTTGCGATGACCGGCGCGTCAATGGCCAGCAGCGAGCCGGTCAGCGTGACGCTGGTGGAAACAATGCGCTGCGGCGCCTGCGCGATGGTGTGATTGCCGCGGCTGTCCGTCACCTGTCGCGGCCAGTCGGCGGAATGGGCGAGGCCGCTGAGGCCCAGCAGTAAAGTGGTGCCGAGAGTCAGTTTAAGCAGGGCTGAAGAAATTCTTATTTTCACGCGAACGCATCCTGTTGGAGTAATCAGTAATGCTTCTCATTTTCATGATTATGCCGCTCCGGTGCAAGCGCGGGGAGGGGGAAAAAAAATTTGTCCCGATTGACAGCGAGATCGTTTCTCTTTAGGTTACGACCCCGAAATACAAATGATAATTATTATTACTACCCTTTATCATTTTTTAACGGAGGACGCATGGATACATTACTGGCCGAGGAGCCACAGAAAAAGCAGCTAACCCCTTGCGCGGATAGCTTTTTCTTTATGTCTCCTTATCGGAGTTTTTCAACCCAGGGCTGCTTTATGCGTCTGGATTGTCCCGCTGAAGACGGCGCGAACGTGCAGGGAAATCTGCAGACACGGCTGCGCGACGCGTTTGAGCGCGCCGGAAAGCAGGGCATAGAGAAGCCGATAGTCGTCGGTGCCATTCCCTTCGATACCCGCCAGCCGTCCGCGCTGTTTATTCCGCTAAGCTGGCAGGCGTTCTCTCGTCCCCAGCGTCAGCAGGCGGCCAGCCAAAGCAGGGCGGCGACGCAGCCGGGAATTACCGCTCGCAAAGCCATTCCTGAACAGGATAAGTTCATGGAAATGGTAGCGCACGCCGCGGTCGCCACCAGCGGGCCGGACATCGATAAAGTGGTGCTGTCGCGCCTGATAGATATCGAAACCGATGCGCCCATTGATATCCCCGCGCTGTTAAACCGCCTGATTGCCCAGAATCCTGCCAGCTTTAATTTCCACGTCCCGCTGCCGGACGGCAGCTCGCTGTTAGGCGCAAGCCCTGAGCTGCTGTTGCGTAAAAACGGTGAAACGTTCAGCTCGCTGCCGCTGGCAGGCTCTGCCCGTCGCAACAAAGAAGACGCTCAGCAGGACCAGGCGATCGGCGAAGCGCTGATGAACTCGGCCAAAGATCGCCATGAACATGGCCTGGTCACCAGCGCGATGCAAAACGTATTACAGCCGCGCAGCCGTTATCTGGCGCTGCCGGACAAGCCCGAGCTGATTACCACGCCAACGCTCTGGCACCTTGCCACGCCAATTGACGGCGAGGTGAAGGACCCGCAGGACAACGCGCTTTCGCTTGCCTGCCTGCTGCATCCTACCCCCGCGCTCAGCGGCTTCCCGCACGACGTTGCACAGCGGCTGATTGCCGAACTGGAGCCGTTCGACCGCGAACTGTTCGGCGGCATTGTCGGCTGGTGCGATGCGGAAGGCAACGGCGAGTGGGTCGTGACCATTCGCTGCGCGCGCG
>NZ_RCAA01000015.1:259925-281292 GCF_003628475.1 Enterobacter sp. R1(2018)
TGGCGCGAAACCGGCGTAAAACTTTCCACCATGCTTAACGTATTGGGACTTAATTAAATGGCGATTGAATTCACCCGCTGGCCGGAAGATCTGGCCGCACGCTATCGCGAAAAAGGCTACTGGGCGGATCTGCCGCTCACCGATATTCTGAGCCGTCATGCCCAAAATGACGCCATTGCGCTGATCGACGGCGAGCGTCACTACAGCTATCGCGAACTGGAGCAGTCGGCAACCCGTCTGGCCTGCGCGCTGCAGCGCCGTGGTTTACGCACCGGCGAAACCGCGCTGGTGCAGCTTGGCAACGTGGCGGAGCTTTACATCACGCTGTTTGCCCTGCTGAAGATTGGCGTAGCGCCGGTCAATGCGCTGTTCAGCCATCAGCGCACCGAGCTGGAAGCCTATGCGAAGCAGCTCGAACCGGCGCTGCTGATCGCCGACCGCAAGCACAACCTCTTTGCGCATGATGATTTTCTCGACGCCCTGTGCGGCCAGAATCCTTCGCTGCGCATGGCGGTATTGCTGAATGAAAGCGAACATAGCCGCTCCCTGAGCGCCTTTATCAACGAGCCGGCAGATAACTTTGTCGCCGCTTCTTCGGCGGCGGACGAGGTGGCCTTTTTCCAGCTTTCCGGCGGCAGCACCGGCACGCCGAAACTCATTCCGCGTACTCATAACGATTACTACTACAGCATTCGCCGCAGCGTAGAAATCTGCCGTTTCGATGCCGATACCCGCTTTTTATGCGCTATTCCCGCCGCGCATAACTACGCGTTGAGCTCACCGGGGGCGCTGGGCGTGTTTTACGCTGGCGGCCGCGTGGTGCTGGCGAACGATCCGAGCGCCACGCTGTGCTTCCCGCTTATCGAACGCCATCAGATAAACGTTACCGCGCTGGTGCCGCCGGCGGTCAGCCTTTGGCTGCAGGCGATCGCCGAGTGGGGCAGCAACCGTTCGCTGGCCTCGCTGACTTTATTGCAGGTTGGCGGCGCGCGTTTGAGCGAAGCGCTGGCGGCGCGCATTCCGGCGGAAATCGGCTGTCAGCTCCAGCAGGTGTTCGGCATGGCGGAAGGGCTGGTGAACTACACGCGTCTTGATGATGACAACGAGCACATCTTTAAAACCCAGGGCAAACCTATGTGCCCTGACGATGAGGTCTGGGTCGCCGATGAAGACGGCAATCCGCTGCCGTGCGGCGAAGTCGGCCGCCTGATGACCCGCGGTCCGTACACCTTCCGCGGCTATTATCGCAGCCCGGAACATAACGCCAGCGCTTTTGACGCCAACGGGTTTTACTCGTCCGGCGATCTTATCTCCATTGCCGAAGACGGTTACATAACCGTGCAGGGCCGCGAAAAAGATCAGATTAACCGCGGCGGGGAGAAGATCGCCGCCGAGGAGATCGAAAACCTGCTGCTGCGCCACGAAGAGATTATCCATGCCGCGCTGGTGTCGATGGAAGACAGCCTGCTGGGCGAGAAAAGCTGCGCGTTTATCGTAGGCAGCCGCCCGTTCCGGGCCGTGGAGATCCGTCGTTACCTGCGCGAGCTGGGCATCGCGGACTTTAAGCTGCCGGATCGTATCGAAATTGTTGAAAGCCTGCCGCTCACGCCGGTCGGCAAAGTGGACAAAAAACGTTTGCGCCAGATGATTGCTCAAAAGCAGCTGGCTTCCTGAATCACGGAGAAATTATGGCTATTCCAAAACTGAACGCATATGCATTACCTGCGGCCGCCGACCTTCCGGAAAGCAAGGTGCAGTGGGCCTTTGAACCCGAGCGCGCGGCCCTGTTAATCCATGATATGCAGGAATATTTTATCGATTTCTGGGGTGATAACTGCCCGATGATCCAGCAGGTTATCGACAATATCGCCGCGCTTCGTCAGTACTGCAAAGCGAACGGCATCCCGGTGTACTACACCGCGCAGCCGAACAACCAAAGCGACGAAGACCGCGCGCTCTTAAACGACATGTGGGGACCGGGCCTGAACAAACATCCCGAGCGCCAGAAGGTGGTGGCGGCCCTCGCGCCGGATGAAAACGACACCGTGCTGACCAAATGGCGCTACAGCGCCTTTATCCGTTCGCCGCTGGAACAGAGCCTGAAGGAAACCGGCCGCAACCAGCTGATTATCTGCGGCGTATACGCGCATATCGGTTGCATGACCACCGCTACCGATGCCTTTATGCGCGATATCAAGCCGTTTATGGTGGCTGACGCGCTGGCCGACTTCAGCCGCGAAGAGCATATGATGGCGCTAAAATATACCGCTGGCCGCTCCGGGCGCGTGGTGATGACCCGCGATCTGCTGCCGGAGTCTGCCCCGCAGAGCAAAGAACAGCTGCGTAACCTGGTGCTGCCGCTGCTTGACGAATCCGACGTCCCGGAAGATGACGAAAACCTGATCGATTACGGTCTGGATTCCGTGCGCATGATGGCGCTGGCGGCGAGCTGGCGCAAAGTGCACGCCGATATCGATTTCGTCATGCTGGCGAAAAATCCAACTATCGACGCCTGGTGGGCGCTCTTGTCACGGGAGCCGCAGGCATGAACATGGATTTTAGCGGTCAGCGCGTCTGGGTAACGGGCGCGGGCAAAGGCATCGGCTACCATACGGCGCTGGCGTTCAGCGCCGCCGGGGCCACGGTTATCGGCTTCGACCTGGCTTTCCCGCTTGAGGTCTATCCGTTCGCAACCGAAACGCTCAACGTAGCGGATGCACAACAGGTTGCCGCCGCCGCTCAGCGTTTACTGAGCGACGCGCCGCAGCTGGACGTGCTGGTTAACGCGGCCGGCATTCTGCGCATGGGCGCAACGGATGCGCTTTCGTTGCAGGACTGGCAGGATACTTTCGCCGTCAACGTGGGCGGCGCATTCAACATGTTTCGAGCCACCATGCCGCGTTTTCGCGAGCAGCGCAGCGGGGCGATGGTCACGGTAGCTTCCGACGCGGCCCACACGCCGCGCACCGGCATGTCCGCTTACGGCGCCTCGAAGGCCGCGCTGAAAAGCCTGGCGCTGACCGTTGGGCTGGAGCTTGCGCCCTTCGGCGTGCGGTGCAACCTGGTCTCCCCTGGCTCCACCGATACCGACATGCAGCGCACGCTGTGGAAAACCCCGGATGCGGAACAGCAGCGTATTAAGGGCTTCCCGGAGCAGTTCAAGCTGGGCATTCCGCTGGGTAAAATCGCCCGTCCGCAGGAGATCGTCAGCACCATTATGTTCCTCGCATCAGGGCACGCCAGCCACATCACCCTGCAGGACATCGTCATCGACGGCGGCGCGACGCTCGGCGCTTAGGGGAAAAGATGAGCATCTGGAAACGAAAGCTCACGCTGGATGAACTGAACGGTATGGGCGAAAAGTCTATGGTGGCGCTGCTTGGCATCACCTTTACGCGCATTGATGATGAGAGCCTGGAAGCGGAAATGCCGGTGGACGAGCGCACCCATCAGCCCTTTGGGCTGCTGCACGGCGGCGCGTCCGCGGCGCTTGCGGAAACGCTGGGGTCGATGGCCGGCTTCCTGACGACCGCGGAAGGGCAGTGCGTGGTGGGTACGGAAATCAACGCCAGCCATCATCGCGCCGTGGCGTCGGGCACGGTGCGCGGCGTATGCAAACCGCTTCATCTGAGTAAATCTTCCCAGGTCTGGGAGATCGCCATTTTTGACGCGCGCGGCAAACGCTGCTGCACCAGCCGTTTGACGACGGCGATACTGGGCTAAACATTTGCGGTGGATGACGCTGACGCTTATCCACCCTACGCTTCAAAGTCGCCCGATAGCATCCTGACAAACACACCTCGCCCATTTGTTACCACACTTTTACATGACAAAGTGATCTCCTTAACAAGCTGATGTAAAGACCTGGTCAAACCACCGCATTCCGCTGCTTGCATATTGTTAAATCCAACCTTTTGTTCTAGAAACAAAATGTAACACCTTCACGTTTCTGGCCTGACAACGGAAAACAAATATGAATAATCCAGGGAAACATCTCATATGGGCGGCGCTGGCGGTTATCGGGGCTTTCGCTCTCGGCTATATCGCGCTTAACCGGGGCGAACAAATCAACGCCCTGTGGATTGTGGTTGCCTCAGTCTGCGTCTATCTCATCGCTTATCGCTATTACGGTCTGTTTATCGCTAAACGCGTACTGACCGTCGACGCCACCCGTATGACGCCCGCCGTGCGCCATAACGACGGGCTGGACTACGTGCCAACGGATAAGAAAGTGCTGTTCGGTCACCATTTTGCCGCCATCGCCGGGGCAGGGCCGCTGGTCGGGCCGGTGCTGGCCGCGCAGATGGGCTACCTGCCAGGCATGCTCTGGCTGCTGGCGGGTGTCGTGCTGGCCGGCGCGGTACAGGACTTTATGGTGCTGTTTGTCTCTACCCGCCGTGACGGGCGCTCGCTGGGCGAGCTGGTAAAAGAAGAGATGGGCAATACCGCGGGCGTGATCGCGCTGGTGGCCTGCTTTATGATCATGGTCATCATCCTTGCGGTGCTGGCGATGATCGTGGTGAAAGCGCTGACCCATAGCCCATGGGGCACTTACACCGTGGCGTTTACCATTCCGCTGGCGCTGTTTATGGGTGTCTACATTCGCTATCTGCGCCCCGGGCGCATCGGCGAAGTGTCGATTATCGGTCTGGTATGCCTGATTTTCGCCATTATTTCCGGCGGCTGGGTAGCGCAAAGCGAAACCTGGGCGCCGTATTTTGACTATACCGGCGTGCAGCTGACCTGGATTCTGGTGGGCTATGGTTTTGTGGCGGCGGTATTGCCGGTGTGGCTGCTGCTTGCCCCGCGCGACTACCTCTCAACCTTCCTGAAAATCGGCACCATTATCGGGCTGGCTATCGGCATTTTGATTATGCGCCCGACGCTGCAAATGCCGTCGCTGACCAAATTTATCGACGGCACCGGCCCGGTGTGGAGCGGCGATCTGTTCCCGTTCCTGTTTATCACCATCGCCTGCGGCGCGGTTTCCGGCTTCCACGCGCTGATTGCTTCCGGCACTACGCCGAAAATGCTGGCTAACGAAAACCAGGCCTGCTTTATCGGCTATGGCGGCATGCTGATGGAATCGTTCGTGGCGATCATGGCGCTGGTTGCGGCCTGCGTTATCGACCCTGGCGTGTATTTCGCTATGAACAGCCCGATGGCGGTGCTGGCTCCGGCGGGTGCCACGGACGTGGTGGCGAGCGCGGCAAGCGTGGTGAGCAGCTGGGGTTTCCAGATCACCCCGGACACCTTAACTAATATCGCTAACGAAGTGGGCGAGCAGAGCATTATTTCACGCGCGGGCGGCGCGCCGACGCTGGCCGTTGGCATGGCTTACATTCTGCACGGCGCGCTGGGCGGCCTGATGGACGTTTCGTTCTGGTATCACTTCGCCATTCTGTTCGAGGCGCTGTTTATCCTGACGGCGGTGGATGCGGGCACGCGTGCGGCGCGCTTTATGCTGCAGGATCTGCTGGGCGTTATCTCTCCGGGGCTTAAGAGAACCGACTCGCTGCCGGCCAACCTGCTGGCAACGGCGCTATGCGTACTGGCGTGGGGCTA
This sequence comes from Enterobacter sp. R1(2018), assembly GCF_003628475.1. Lineage (GTDB taxonomy): Bacteria > Pseudomonadota > Gammaproteobacteria > Enterobacterales > Enterobacteriaceae > Dryocola. The sequence continues at coordinate 265,491 of NZ_RCAA01000015.1, forward strand.
CTTCCTGCACCAGGGCGTGGTCGACCCGCTCGGCGGCATTAACACCCTGTGGCCGCTGTTTGGCATCGCCAACCAGATGCTGGCGGGCATGGCGCTGATGCTTTGCGCGGTGGTGCTGTTCAAAATGAAACGGCAGAAATACGCCTGGGTGGCGCTGGTGCCGACGGCCTGGCTGCTGATCTGCACCCTGGCGGCGGGCTGGCAGAAAGCCTTTAGCCCGGATGTGAAAGTAGGTTTCCTCGCCATTGCTAACAGGTTCCAGGCCATGATCGACAGCGGCAACATTCCGGCGCAGTACACCCAGTCGCAGCTTGCGCAGCTGGTGTTTAACAACCGTCTGGACGCCGGATTGACCATTTTCTTTATGGTGGTCGTGGTGGTGCTGGGCCTGTTCTCGATTAAAACGGCGCTGAAAGCGCTGAAATCGGACCAGCCGACCGCCAAAGAAACGCCGTACGAGAAGATGCCTGAAAACTACGAGGATATCGTGGCGCAGGCTAAGAGCGCGCACTAGCATCGGGGGCGGGTGGCGCTTTGCGCTTACCCGCCCTGGGTTTTGTAGGGTAGATAAACAATTCGCCATCTACCTCTTGCAGGAGAAACCATGTTCGACACCCTCGCCAAAGCAGGAAAGTATCTCGGCCAGGCCGCCAAACTGATGGTCGGCGTGCCGGATTATGATAATTACGTGCAGCACATGCGTCTCACGCACCCCGAGCAGACGCCGATGACCTACGAAGAGTTTTTCCGCGAGCGTCAGGACGCGCGCTACGGCGGCAAAGGCGGCGCTCGCTGCTGTTAAATAAGGATTTTGACATGAATGAAGCGGTATCCGTCACGCTGTTAACCGGTTTTCTCGGCTCCGGGAAAACTACCTTGCTTAATTATTTCCTCGCGCATAATGACAGCCAGCCTGTCGCCATTCTTGAAAACGAATTTGGCGCGGTGAATATCGATGGCGCGCTGCTGCGCGGCGGGGAAAATATCAGCGTCGTGGAGCTGAGCAACGGCTGCGTATGCTGTAGCGTGCGGGGTGAATTTACGGCCGCGCTGAGCGCCATGCTGGATAAACGCGCCGCAGGGGAGCTGCGGTTTGAGCGCCTGATAGTGGAAACCACGGGCCTTGCGGATCCCGCCCCGGTCGTTCAGACCTTTTTTGTGGATGAACGCCTGCGCGAGGCGCTGCGCCTGGATGCGGTGATCGCCCTTGCCGATGCCGAACATATTTCCCGTCAGCTTGATGAGCATGCCGTAGCCGCTTCGCAGATGGGATTTGCCGATCGCATCTTTCTCACGAAATCCGATCGGGTCGACGATGAAACAAAAGCCCTGGCGCTGGCCAGGATTCATCGGATCAACAGCAAAGCGGAGATCTTCGAGATCGTGAATGGCGAATGTCCGGCGAATCTCTGGCTCGATCTGAACGCGTTTGAGCTGACGGATAACGTTGAGCTGGCGGGAGGTTTTCATATTATCCGCGCGGACAGCCAGCAATCCCCCCACTTTCAGCCGTTCCGCAAAGCGGCGGCAAAGCACTCCTGGGACGATGCCGTTCAGGCGCACGTTTTTGACGCGGGCCTGCTGGATTTGAAAAAAATCGGCGCTTTTATGGAAAGCTGTATCGCCCGTTTTGGCAACGACATGCTGCGCTATAAGGGCGTGCTGGCGATTAGCGACAACCCGCAGCGCCTGATCGTGCAGGGCGTGCATAAAGTGGTGGGCTTTGACTATGGCTCGGCCTGGCAGCCCCAGGAGCTCCGCGCCTCAAGGCTGGTGATTATCGGTCGCTACCTGCCGGTTGACGAATTACGGCGGGAGTTTGCTGCAACGGCTGTTTAAGAGGTGTGATCTCAAGCACGTTTTTTATTTCCGACGCATAAAGCTATTGTGCGAAACGAAGCAGTATGTTTGTATGATTTTCACGTTAACTTTACGTTACTCACTTATTCGAGACCCAAATGACCCCATTTACCCGCAACGCTAACCTACTACTTACCGCGCTACCAGCCGCGGTGGTCGTCGTGCGTGTGGTGGTGGTCGTCGGCAATGCGCCGTAGGGTCTGAATCAACGCATCGATTCCAAAACCCCGCCGGCGCAAACCGGGCGGGGTTTCTTGTTTTAGTCCCCCGGCCGAAAAGCGAAACGGCATAAAAGAAGGACTGGAGCATGGAAATTTCGGAAAACCCACCGCAGACTGGCCGCATGACCGGCGCACAGCTGATTGTTAAAATGCTTGAACATCATGGCATTACCACCGTTAGCGGTATCCCGGGCGGTACCGTTTTACCTCTGTACAATGCGCTAAGCCAGAGCAAAACCATCCGTCACATTCTGGCTCGTCATGAACAGGGCGCGGGCTTTATGGCGCAGGGCATGGCGCGTACCCAGGGCAAAGCGGCGGTCTGCCTCGCCTGCAGCGGGCCGGGAGCCACCAACCTGGTGACGGCCATTGCCGATGCGCGCCTCGACTCTATCCCGCTGGTGTGCATTACCGGCCAGGTGCCGACGTCGATGATTGGCAGCGATGCGTTCCAGGAGGTGGATACCTACGGCATTTCCATTCCGATCACCAAACACAACTATCTGGTGCGCGATATTACCGAGCTGCCGCAGGTTATCTGCGACGCGTTTCGCATTGCCGAATCCGGCCGTCCTGGCCCGGTGTGGATTGATATTCCGAAAGATGTGCAGACGGCTGAAATCGAAATCAGCGCGCTGCCGGCCGTATCTCAACCCACACCGGCGCCTGAATTTGAAGCGCGGCAAATCGCCGACGCCGCAGCGATGATCAACCAGGCGCAGCGCCCGGTGCTCTACCTGGGCGGCGGCATTATTAACGCTCACGAAAAAGCACGGGAGCTTGTCGAAAAAGCCAACCTGCCGACCACCATGACGCTGATGGCTCTCGGCACCATTCCCGCCCGACACCCTCTGTCGCTGGGCATGCTGGGCATGCACGGCGCGCGCAGCACCAACTATATTCTGCAGGAAGCCGATCTGCTGATCGTGATGGGGGCGCGCTTTGACGATCGGGCCATCGGTAAAACCGAACAGTTCTGCCCGAACGCGAAAATCATTCATGTGGATATCGACCGGGCCGAGCTGGGAAAAATCAAGCAGGCGCACATCGCCATTCGCGGCGACGTGGGTGAGGTGCTGGCACAGCTGCTGCCAAAAATCGACGCCCAGCCGCGCCGGTCATGGCTGCAGCAGGTTGCCGGCCTGCAGCAGGAATTTCCTTTCAGCATGCCGGGTCTGGATAACCCGCTGACGCCGTATGGCCTGATTCACGGCGCCGCCGCGTGCGTGGATGACGAAGCCATTATCACCACCGACGTAGGCCAGCATCAGATGTGGGTGGCGCAGGCCTATCCGCTGAACCGGCCGCGTCAGTGGCTGACCTCCGGCGGGCTGGGAACCATGGGCTTCGGCCTGCCTGCCGCCGTGGGCGCGGCGCTTGCGGAACCGGGGCGTAAAGTGCTGTGCTTCTCGGGCGACGGCAGTATCCTGATGAATATTCAGGAGATGGCCACCGCTGCCGAACATAATCTGGACGTTAAAATCATCCTCATGAACAATCAGGCGCTGGGGCTGGTGCATCAGCAGCAAACGCTGTTCTACGGGCAAAACGTGTTTGCCGCGACCTATTCCGGCCAGACAAACTTCCTCAAAATCGCCGAAGGCTTTGGCCTTGCCACCTGTGATTTGAACGCGGCGGAAGATCCGCAGGCGGCGCTGCAGGAAGCGATTTCCCGTCAGGGGCCGTGCCTGATCCATGTGCGTATCGACGCGAGCGAAAAAGTATTCCCGATGGTGCCGCCAGGCGCTGCCAACGTTGAGATGATTGGAGAATAAGCCATGCAACAACTGACCGTTATTCTGGAACTTACGGTGCGCAACCATCCGGGCGTGATGTCCCATATTTGCGGCCTGTTTGCCCGCCGCGCCTTTAACGTAGAAGGCATTCTGTGTCTGCCGCTACAAAGCGGCGAACAGAGCCGCATCTGGCTTCAGGTGGCCGACGATCGCCGTCTGGAGCAGATGATTAGCGAGATTGATAAGCTTGAAGACGTGGTGCAAATCAAACGCGACGTCGACGGCGCCGACGTATTTGGCAGGCTGACGGCGCTGGTGCAGTAAATCATTTACGGGTGGATAGCGTTTTTGGGCTTATCCACCCTTAAATCAGGCGTTCAGCTCCTGTTCCAACTGCACGGCAATCTTGCTCATTTCTTGCGGCGAACCATGGCCTATCACCATAAATCTGTGGTTCTTGTTCGCCCAGTAAACCACGTTCATTCCCAGCCTCTGCTCACTTTTCGCCGCCGAAGGCGCCTGTGGGTTAGCCGTAATGCACAGCGCTAACGGGGCGTGCCGCGCATCAAGCCAGGTGATTTGCGCGATGCGCTGCTCGTCATAAGCCAGCACGCGCGCGTTTTTTAACGTGGTATTCGGCAGGGCCAGACGCTCAACCGCAAGCGGCAAGCCGAGCCGATCGCCAGTCGTTTTTACCTGGGTTGCCAGCGCCTGCGCCGTTGGGGTGTCGGCCAGCGTTTCCGGCGTGTAAAGCGCCATATACTGAGCGACCAGGCTGCGCCAGTTTTCCTCAGGCTCCGAGAAGTGCAGAAAAATCCTGTCGCCTGTGATGCCGAGCGCCAGGAAGCCGACCGCGGCGGCAATCAGACCGCGGCGGGAAACGCCAGGCGAGGCGGGAGCGCGAAGATGCTTTTTCAACTCTTCCCGCGGAGCCGCATCAAGCAGCGGCTCAAATGCCTTTTTAAAAGGCAGGCTGCTGCGCTCGATAAAGGCCAGGCGCTCGATCAGATCGCCTTCGCGGGTCAGGCGCAGCTCAACCTCGGCTCGCTCGGCCGGGCTCAGTTCGTTATCCAGCCAGGCTACCAGCAGTTCATCCGTCCCTTCAGGAAGCGTCATGATTTATCTCCTTTTACCCGCGGCGGCGTGGGCTGAAGCACGCGATCCTGAGCCAGCGTCACCCGCGCGGTGGCAAGCCTGCTCATGACCGTGCCCACCGGCACGTTCAGCACTTCGGCAGCCTCCCGATAAGAAAGCTCCTCCACGTAAACTAAAAACACCGTGTCGCGTTGGGCCTCTGGTAAGCGGGTCACCCGCTGCATGATCTCGTTTGACCAGACGGAAGCGTCATGGTTTTCCGCGCCGGTCAGTTCGTCGACATCCACAAACCCCTGGCCCCGGCGGATAAGCTGCGAGCGAACCTCGTTAAGCCACACGGAATGTAAAATGGAAAACAGCCAGCGGTCCAGGCGGGTTCCGGGCGTAAATTGCGCCGCGCGCTCCAGCGCCCGCACGCAGGTGGCCTGAACTAAATCATCCGCAACGTCCCGCCGGTGGGACAGCACCAGGCCGTAGCGCCACAGGCGGGGAAGATATTGCGCGATCTCACGGCGTATCGCTTCGCTATTAATTTTTGCCTCCGCGGGCAGGGATCAGGATTCAGGATGGCCGTCGATTGCCGCGGCCAGATCGCGATACTCCTCGCAGCCCGTGCCGCACAGCTTTTCAATCGCCGCAAGCTGCTCGCGGGCTAAATCAGGACGTTTTTTAATCATGTATGCTTCCCCGAGATATTCGCGAACCTTCGGATAGCCGGGATCGAGCGCCACTGATTTTAAATAATAGCCGATCCCTTCATCCGTACGGCCCAGCTTGCGCGTGGCGTAACCGCGATAGTTAAGCGCCTCGGCGGTAGCAGGGTTTTTAAGGGTGTTGAGCATATCCAGCGCTTCCTGATAGCGCCCGTCCTTTGCCAGCGCCCAGGCGTAGTCGGTACGCGCTTCGTCGCCAATCATTCCGCCCTTATCCACCATGCAGGTTTTAGTTTTTGCATCGTAAATTTGTCCTTTCGGACAGGTCGGTGGCACAGGTTCATCGCTGCTGCCGCCCATTGCCTGAGCGTAGCCGGTGAATAACAGAAAGCTGCTCACTAAGGCGGGTAATAAAGTGGAGATAAAACGCTTCATGGTCGTGCCCTCATCGTTTAGGTACGCAGTGAACACCCGGCGGGGAGGATTTATTCGATTTATTTTTGCACGCAAGGATTGCTCCGAGTTACCAGGCAGCCTCGTTCTAAGCCTCTATACTTATCGTCTGTGTAAATAAAAGGAGCGACGATATGACTATTCACAAGAAAGGGCAGGCTCACTGGGAAGGCGATATTAAAAGCGGTAAAGGCACGGTTTCTACCGAAAGCGGCGCGTTGAAACAGCAGCCCTATGGCTTTAACACCCGTTTCGAAGGCGCGGCTGGCACCAACCCGGAAGAGCTGATCGGCGCAGCCCACGCGGCCTGTTTCTCCATGGCGCTTTCGCTGATGCTGGGCGAAGAAGGCTTTACTGCGGAAAGCATCGACACCACCGCGGACGTCTCTCTTGATAAAAAAGACGGCGGTTTCGCCATTACCAAAATTGCGCTTAACAGCAGCGTAAAAGTGCCGAATATTGATGTTTCAGAGTTCGACAAAATCATTCAGAAAGCCAAAGCGGGCTGTCCGGTATCCCAGCTGCTGAAAGCTGAAATCTCGCTGGACTACAAGCTCAACTAATCCGTTGTTCTGATGTCTCCAGAAGCCTCTGGAGACATCCTCTTCGTTAAAATCCTACCGCCATATCCGCAGGCGAAAGAAGATCTTTCAGGCCTTCGCGCACCAGAAGATCGGGGCTGATTTCCGCAATGTTTTTTGCGCCGGTTAGCGTCATCGCCACTTTCATCTCTTTTTCGATCAGGTTTAGCAGGTTAGCCACGCCTGCCTGGCCGTGCGTAGCCAGCGCGTAGAGATAAGCGCGGCCCAGCAGCACGGTATCGGCTCCCAGCGCGATCATGCGCACCACGTCCAGCCCGTTGCGGATGCCGCTGTCGGCCAGAATAGCGATATCGCCTTTAACCGCGTCGGCAATGGCGGGCAGCGCGCGGCAGGATGACAGTACGCCGTCAAGCTGGCGGCCGCCGTGGTTCGACACCACAATCCCGTCGGCGCCGAAGCGTACCGCATCTTTGGCGTCTTCCGGGTCGAGAATGCCTTTGATGATCATCGGGCCTTCCCAGAACTCACGGATCCACTCCAGATCGCGCCAGGAGATGGACGGATCGAAGTTATTCGCCAGCCAGCCGATGTAGTCTTCCAGCCCGGTTGGCTTGCCTAAGTAGGTTGAAATATTCCCCAGATCGTGAGGACGACCGTTAAGGCCCACGTCCCAGGCCCATTGCGGATGGGTTGCCGCCTGCCAGTAACGCCGCATCGCTGCGTTCGCTCCGCTCATACCGGAATGGGCATCGCGGTAGCGCGCGCCCGGCGTCGGCATATCGACGGTAAAGACCAGCGTTGAGCAGCCAGCGGCTTTGGCGCGCTCCAGCGCGTTGCGCATAAAGCCGCGATCCTTTAGCACATACAGCTGGAACCACATCGGACGATCGATGGCCGGGGCCACCTCTTCGATTGGGCACACGGACACGGTTGAAAGGGTGAAGGGAATGCCTTTTGCCGCGGCGGCTTTGGCCGCCTGAACCTCGCCGCGACGGGCGTACATGCCGCATAACCCCACCGGCGCAAGCGCCACCGGCATCGAAAGCGTTTCGTTAAACAGTTTGGTTTCCAGACTCAGCGCCGACATATTTTTCAGCACGCGCTGCCTCAACGCCACCTGCGCCAGATCTTCCACGTTACGGCGCAGGGTTTGTTCGGCATAGGCGCCGCCGTCGATATAGTGAAATAAGAAGGGCGGCAGGATGCGCCGGGCGGCGGCGCGGTAGTCGGATGCAGCTGAAATAATCATGAATTTTCTTCCCTTGTTGCGTCGGTATCTTCGTCCGGCAGACGGGTAATGCGTGCCTGCCGGGCTTCGTCTTCGTGCAGGGTTTTGATGGTGGTATGCACAAACCCGAGGTGCGTTTTCGCAGCGCGGCGCGCGCGCTCCGGGTCGCCTGCCAGAATCGCCTGCAGCAGTTCGTTATGTTGTTCGGTAAGCCCGGCAAAAATGCTGGGAACGGTATACATGCGTCGGCGGCTGTGCATCACGGAGGATTGCAAAAGGTCAAAAAAACCGCGCATGGTCTGAAGCAGCACGATATTGTGCGAAGCCTCAGCGATGGCCAGGTGAAAACGCACGTCGGCCTGGGCGGCCAAATCCGGATCGTCGCTCTCTTTGAACTTCAGCGTGGCGTCGAAGCAGGCAATCAGCTTCTCTTTATCCGCATCGGTTGCCCGCATTGCGGCGTACCAGGCCGTGCTGGCCTCGATGGCATGGCGCGCTTCTAAAATGTCGTAGCGGTAGTTGGGATCGTCTTCGACAAGGGTTTTGAGCGGCTGCACAATACGTTGCTCGGACCACGCCTGCACTTCATAGCGCACAAAAGTGCCGCCGCCGCGGCGGCTAATCAGCACGCCTTCGCTAATCAGCTTTTGGATGGCCTCGCGGATGGACGAGCGGGAAACGCCCATCTCGCAGGCCAGCTGGCGTTCGGCGGGCAACCGCATGCCCGCCTCCAGCTTACGTTCGTTAATCAGCGCCTTAACGCGATCGACCAGATGGTCGGCCAGGCGCGGCCTTGCTGTCGTCATGGAATCATCCAGGTCAGTACATAAGCCTGCAGGGTGGTAATCACGCCCACCATGCAGGTGAAAATCAGGCTGTGTTTGACGGTAAAGCGGAACAAATCTGACTCTTTACCGACCAGCCCTACGGCCGCGCAGGCGATAGCGATAGACTGCGGAGAAATCATCTTCCCGGTTACGCCGCCGGTGGTATTTGCCGCTACCAGCAGCAAATCCGACACGCCGATCTGCTGCGCGGTGGTGGCCTGCAAAGCCGCGAACAGCGCGTTTGATGAGGTATCTGAACCGGTCAGGAACACGCCCAGCCAGCCGAGGAACGGCGAGAAGAAGGTGAACGCGTGCCCGGTGTGCGCCAGCGCGAGAGCAAGGGTGGCCGAAAGTCCCGAGTAGTTAGAGATAAAGGCGAACGCAAGCACCATGCCGATGGAGTAAATCGGCAGCGCCAGCTCCCTGAGCGTCTCACCGAAGGTTTCAATCGCGGCCTTCGGCTTCATGCGCAGATAGACGATGGAGATGAGGGCGGCGACCAGAATGGCGGTGCCCGTCGCGGAGAACCAGTCGAACTTATATACCGCCGCGTAGGCCATGTTTTCTGCCACCACCGGCGGCATTTTCGCTACCAGCTTGTCGAGGAACGGCACGGAAATGTTGAATACCCAGTCCGCCAGCGCGCCGCCCGGTGCGAACAGCGCTTTAAACGGCGGCACGCTCCAGATTGTTACGGTGGCGGTCAGGAAGATAAACGGCATCCAGGCGCGAATAACCTGGCCTGCGGTATAGTTTTTGCGGGCGAGGGTCTGATCCGTCACCGACGCGCCAACGTCGCCGAAGCGGAAGATGCGCACCGGTTTCCAGACGCGCAGGAAAGCGGTTAAACAGACCAGCGAAACCAGCGAGGAAATAATATCCGGCAGCTCCGGCCCAAGAAAGTTGGAGCTCAGGAACTGTGCGATAGCGAACGAGCCGCCGGCGACCATTACCGCAGGCCAGGTCTCTTTAATGCCGCGCCAGCCGTCCATGATCGCCATGATCCAGAACAGCACGATAATCGTCAGGAACGGCAGCTGGCGGCCAACCATCTGACCAATTTCAAAGCTTTCCAGGCCAGTAACCTGTCCCGCCACAATAATCGGAATGCCCATCGCGCCAAAAGCGACCGGCGCGGTGTTTACAATCAGGCACAGGCCAGCGGCGTACAGGGGGTTAAAGCCCAGGCCGACCAGCAGGGCGGCGGTAATGGCTACCGGCGCGCCGAATCCTGCGGCCCCTTCCAGGAACGCGCCGAAGGAAAAGCCGACGATCAGCATTTGCAGACGCTGATCCGGCGTAATGGAAAGAATCGACGAGCGGATAATGTCGAACTGCCCGGTTTTCACCGAGATTTTATAGACGAATACGGCGGCGATAATAATCCATGCGATCGGCCACAGGCCGTAGAAGAAACCGTACACCACGGACGCCAGCGCCCGGTCAACCGGCATGCGGTAGAAGAACAGCGCCACCAGCAGGGCAAGGCCGACCGTCAGCGTTGCGGCCAGATAACCCTTCATGCGCAGCTTAATCAACGCGTAGAAGAAGAACACAATGGGCAGGGCGGCAATCAGGCTGGACAGCCAGATATTACCTGCCGGGTCGTAAACTTGTTGCCAGGCTTGCATGCGGGAGATCTCCGGAACGTGACGTGCTTATTATTTTTCGCCATATTGGTAGGACCAATTTGGCAATGTAGGGTGTTTGAGGGTTTATGGTTAACTTTGTGTTAATTGATGGCAATATTTATGTTGGTTTTTTTACGCGAATGCGCAAAGCGGTCACGTTTTTGGCGGGATTGGTAGGACCAATTTGTTCCCCTCCCGTAGGAGGGGATGTCACTTTAGAGCGGTTGCGTTCTTAATATTTTCACTCGCCAGCGGCCAACGTCGGCCAGTATAAACAGCAGCAGACTCACGCCCATTACCGGCAGGCAATAGCCGAGCAGGGCAGCAGCGAGCAGCGAACCTGCGCGCCAGGCCACCGTCAGGGCGAACCACGCCTCGCTTAGCGTTTGTGCCGGGTTATGCGCAGAAGCTGCCGGCCGACGCAGCCACCACATCCGATAGCCGAGCACAATCGTCGTACAGAGGCCAAAACCAAAGGCCGCGAGCAGCAGCTGGTTGGGCAGCCCGAACAGCACGCCCATATGCGCATCGATGCCCCAGCGCGTTAATCTGGCAATAAAAGGGAAATCGGCGAAGCGCACTCGATCGACCACGGCAAAGCTGACGGGATCGACTGCCACGGCATCGACGTGCGTTGGCCATGCGCGATCGACTTCGGTTACCGTCCAGGCTTGATTCGCCGCCCGCGCCGGGCGGATTTCAACCTTATGCGACGAGATCCCAGCCGCGCGCGCCGCGTGGAGTACGCCATCCCAGGTTTCATTCGCGAAGACGGGCAGGGTCAGACCGGGCGTCATCCCATGATGTTCAGCGTGCGCATCCTGATGCAGATGGCCCGTTTGCGGCTTCAGGGCGGTATTCACCTGGGGCGTCATCCAGCCCAGCTCGCTGCGAAGCTTATCGATATTTCCGCCCGCCCACTGCGACCACGTCAGTCCCGTAGCGGAAAAGAACACCAGTCCCGGCAGCAAAAAAACGCCGATAGCGATATGCCGGCGCCGGGTTTTGCTTTGCGAAGTATGGCGAACTTTCAGCTTTCTTTTCGGGCGTGACGTCAGCCAGAGCGCCACGCCGCCAAAGGCCGCCACCCAAAGCCAGGAAGCGGCCAGCTCGCTGTAAAGCCGGCCCGTATCGCCCAGCAGTAGTCCACGATGAAAATTATCAATCCAGGTCCGTAACGGCAGCACGCCGCTGGTGCCGTAGACCGTCATATCGCCTTTCACCGCAAGCGTGGACGGCGAAATAAAAATCGCGCGGGATTCAGAGGCTGCGAGCGCAGAATCGACAAACTGCACGCGGGTTGTCTCTCCGGAAGCCGGGGCCGGGCGCACGGCATAGATGCTGGCATCTTCGCCGATGTATTGACGTGCCGCAGCTATCTGCTGTGAAAGGGAGCGTTGCGGACCGGCCGCTTCGGTATGCAACGCTTCATGGTAAAGCGCGTTTTCAATTTGAGGCGTCAGTACATACAGCGTACCCGTAAGAGCCGCGACGAAAATAAACGGGCCAACGAACAGGCCGATATAAAAATGCAGGCGACGCAAAAGCGTCAGCAGCGCGCCCCGACGGGCGAGCTGAGAGTGACTGGAAGACATAGTTATCCTGTGGCATAGCCATTACGTTAAAGGTGGAGGTTTTTTAACGAAACGGGGCGACAGGAGGGGCGCGCGGCAGGGCCTCAGCATCATCATGCTGAGCCAGCAGCGGGGCGATAGTCGCAGGCGGCGGGGCGCGGGTTATACGCCACGCCAGCCAGATGAAGGGAATAAACAGCCAGACGATAAGAGGGACATGCAGCAACAGCTGGCAATACCCGCAGGCGATATCATCCATCAGCGAGGCGCCCGGGCCGGGCATAAAGTGAGAGGCGTTGGGCATCTTCATCGAGCCCATCTCCATCATCATGCCGCCGGCGTGCGTCATCATCTGATGTTCACCGCTGGCCTCACTCATCGCCATACGCCTGTGCTCTAACGATTTAGAGATCACCGGCGCGATAAAAAGCATCAGCATCGCCAGAAGCGCGATCGCTGAAGGCCATTTATGGCGAGAAAAGGAGAGGAGTGATGACAACCGGGCTACCCGTGTACTGATGAGCTGTTGCGCGATTGTACCCTGGTGGAAATAGATTGTTAAAATTAACATGCGGCGGCTTATTCCTCTCCTGATGGAAAGAAATAAGCGCGCGTTTATCAGCCGTCAGGCCTTAAGGGTTGCCATATCAATGACAAAACGGTACTTCACGTCGCTTTTCAACAGACGCTCGTAGGCTTCGTTAATCTGCTTTATGTCGATCATTTCGATATCGGAGACGATGCCGTGCTCGGCGCAAAAATCCAGCATCTCCTGGGTTTCTTTGATACCGCCGATCGCCGAGCCGGAGACGGAACGGCGGCCCATAATCATCGGCAAGGTGCTGGCCGGCGGGTCTATTTCCCCCAGCAGCCCGACATAAACCAGCGTGCCGTCCAGCGTCAGGGTTGGCATGTAGGGATTGATATCGTGGACGTAGGGAACCGTGTCGATAATCAGATCAAACTGATTCTTCACGCTCTCCATCTGCGCATCGTCGGTCGATAACACAATGTTGTGCGCGCCCAGGCGTCGGGCATCCGCTTCTTTACTGGCCGAGCGGGTAAATAGCGTCACCTCCGCGCCCAGCGCGTTCGCCAGCTTCAGCGCCATATGGCCTAAGCCGCCGAGTCCGATAACCGCAACTTTGCTGCCCTTGCCGACGTTCCAGTGGCGCAGGGGCGACCAGGTAGTGATGCCGGCACAAAGCAGCGGGGCGGCGCCTTTGAGATCCAGCCCGTCAGGCATTTTTAATACGAAATCTTGCGAGGCGACGATGGCCTGGGAATAGCCGCCGTAGGTTGGCTGATGGTCATGGCGATCGACGCCATTATAAGTTTGCACGTTGCCCTCTTCGCAATACTGCTCAAGGCCCTCCTTACAGGGATGGCAAACGCGACAGGAATCCACCATACAGCCAATTCCGGCGTAATCGCCCGGTTTGAATTTGGTGACGCTGCTGCCCACAGAGGCGACCCGGCCGATCACTTCGTGTCCCGGCACCAGCGGATAGGTGCTAAATCCCCAGTCGTTACGCGCCTGGTGAAGATCGGAGTGGCACACGCCGCAATACATGACCTCCAGCACCACATCGTCCGGCCGCGGATCGCGGCGGATAAATTCGAACGGGGCCAGTGGAACCTGGGCGCTTTGCGCCGCATAGCCGAGGACTTTCATCGTCATGGTTTCTCCTGCATGACTCGTTCATTATTATATTGATCGTCGCTGACGTGCTCCATCCACTCAACGGGGCTGCCGTTCAGGGATTCCGCAATGGCGATATGGGTCATCGCATTGTCAGGCGTAGCGCCGTGCCAGTGTTTAACATCCTCCGGGATCCAGACGATATCGCCCTGGTTTATCTCTTTTATAGGGTGACCCCATTCCTGTAGCCAGCCGCGTCCATGAGTGACAATCAATGTCTGGCCGAGCGGATGGGTATGCCATGCCGTGCGCGCCCCCGGTTCAAAGGTGATGGCCGCTCCGCCGACACGGGCTGGGGCTGTAGCCTGGAAGGGGGCGTCAATGCGTACCCGGCCGGTAAAATAATTTTCTGGTCCGGTCTGCGAAGGCTGGGAGCCCGCTGGCGTAATTTTCAGTTTATCTTCCACTTTTTCCTCCCTTTCGGCATACGTTGCCGGGGTTACATAAAGAACACTCGTCAGAAGTATAGGAAACTGAGCAAGATCGGTTCAGTTTCTCCGCCATTTCTGCTGGCGATGACCGAATTTTATGTCTGCAAAGGGCCACAAAAGAGGAGGCTGAGCGGCTGCGGCGTTTAGCTTCAAACAAAGCTGGAAATAATTACGTTCGCCGTCGGCAAAAAGTGAAAATTGTTTTTTAAAGAGTAAATAAACCGAGAAAGTTGCGGCAAAATCTATGAGACGGCAAGATATAGCCTCGATAAAAGGAGATATCATGCAGGAACTGGCTTCATTCTTAAGTAATTTCGGGATTGTACTTAACCACACAACCTCTTTAATTCTGGTTTTGAGTATTATTTTTATATTTTCGCTGGCGGTGCATTTTATTCTTCACGGCATCGTGTTACGTACTTTCGAAAAACGGGCGAATTCCAGCCAGCATCTGTGGCTGCAAATAATCACTGAAAATAAACTGTTCCAAAGGCTGGCCTTAACGTTACAGGGCGTTATCGTTAATCTCCAGGCGGTATTGTGGCTTCAGAAAGGCAGCGACATCAGTACGGTTTTAATCATCGGCGCGCAGCTGTGGATTATGCTTTACTCGCTGCTGTCATTATTCTCTTTGCTGGACGTTATTTATAACTTCTCGCAGAAAATCACCCTTGCTTCCCATATTCCATTAAAAGGCATTTTCCAGGGCGTTAAATTAATCAGCGCCATTGTAATCGGCATTATGATGATTTCCCGCGTCATCGGACAGTCCCCGGCCATTCTGATTAGCGGCCTGGGCGCCATGGCGGCGGTTCTGATGCTGGTGTTTAAAGACCCGATTCTTGGCCTGGTCGCTGGCATCCAGCTTTCGGCTAACCGCATGTTAAAGCTGGGAGACTGGCTGGAGATGCCAAAGTTTGGCGCCGACGGAGCGGTCACGGATATTGGCCTGACAACGGTGAAAGTGCGCAACTGGGATAACACCATCACCACGATTCCCACCTATGCCCTGGTGTCCGACGCGTTTAAAAACTGGAGCGGTATGTCGCAATCCGGCGGACGCCGAATTAAGCGCAGCATTAATATTGATACCACCAGCATTCATTTTCTCTCGCCGGAAGAACAACAGCGCCTGATTAACGCCAGGCTGTTAAAGCCCTATATGGACTCCCGCAGCAAAGAGATCGAAGAATATAATCGTACGCACAATAGCGATACCGCATCGGTGCTCAACGGCCGTCGCATGACAAACGTCGGTACGTTCAGAGTTTATCTGACGGAATATCTGCAAAACCATCCGCGTATCCGTAAAGATATGACGCTAATGGTGCGGCAGCTCGCCCCCGGCGCAGAAGGACTTCCTCTGGAAATTTACGCTTTTACAAATACCGTCGTGTGGCTGGAATATGAGGCTATCCAGGCGGATATTTTTGAGCATATCTTTGCGGTGATTGATGAGTTTGGCCTGCGGATCCACCAGTCGCCGACAGGAAACGATATTCGCTCCGTGGCGGTACAGCTAAGCCGCTAAGCCCTATGCATATTCAATAAAAACTCGTCCAGGTGAATTATCACCCGGACGGTTTTTAATTACTGAGCTTTATTATTGAAGTAAATAACAATCGATGCTGGCATGGCTTAAAAAGCCCATTATTAGCGCATCGAACAGGTGCCGGCACGGCCAGCAGATGAAACCCTAATTTCATGTTCCTTTGTAATTTATTGATTAAACTGTATTTATTTTAAAGGTTAGAAAAAGGGTACTTGCGGAAGGAAAGGCTATTTTATGTATTGCCTCAAAGGGTTAGGCGTGTAAAGCTTCTGTTCACTGCCGTACAGGCAGCTTAGA
>NZ_RCAA01000015.1:281302-281536 GCF_003628475.1 Enterobacter sp. R1(2018)
GTCGCCTGTCGTATACACGGCACCGCTAGGTTCACTGCCGTACAGGCAGCTTAGAAATTAAAAACACAGGCTGTACGGCTTCAGTTGATGTTCACTGCCGTACAGGCAGCTTAGAAATACACCATTTGGCACAGACACGCTCCCTTCAAGTTCACTGCCGTACAGGCAGCTTAGAAATGATGCCCAGACACTGGACGAAGCCTTTGCCAGTTCACTGCCGTACAGGCAGCTTAG
>NZ_RCAA01000015.1:281546-282112 GCF_003628475.1 Enterobacter sp. R1(2018)
ACAGCGGTTATGCTCCGGTAGGTACAGTAATGTTCACTGCCATACAGGCAGCTTAGAAAGGGAAGCGGCTCAACAGATAAGCGAAAAATATGTTCACTGCCATACAGGCAGCTTAGAAATCGCGAAGTGGAAATTGCCGCCATTTCAATGAGTTCACTGCCGTACAGGCAGCTTAGAAATGAGTTAAACTGCGGGAGAGCCGCGCTACGGGGTTCACTGCCATACAGGCAGCTTAGAAAGGGAAGCGGCTCAACAGATAAGCGAAAAATATGTTCACTGCCATACAGGCAGCTTAGAAATCGCGAAGTGGAAATTGCCGCCATTTCAATGAGTTCACTGCCGTACAGGCAGCTTAGAAATTAAAAACACAGGCTGTACGGCTTCAGTTGATGTTCACTGCCGTACAGGCAGCTTAGAAATCCACCCGTCGCAGCGCTGACCGCGGTCCTGGCGCAGTTCCAGCAACAGGGGGCTATCGTTCACTGCCGTACAGGCAGCTTAGAAATGATGCTCTCAGGCGATTGAAAAGTGAATCCTCCGTGTTCACTGCCGTACAGGCAGCTTAG
>NZ_RCAA01000015.1:282122-292251 GCF_003628475.1 Enterobacter sp. R1(2018)
CCGGGGATGTCGTCACCCGGAAGTTGCTGTTCACTGCCGTACAGGCAGCTTAGAAATTAAAAACACAGGCTGTACGGCTTCAGTTGATGTTCACTGCCGTACAGGCAGCTTAGAAGGCTACAACGCTCAATGCCACGAACGCTAATGCGTTCACTGCCGCACAGGTAGCTTAGAAGGCAAGGTGGCGGAGCCAGTAGTTGCTTTCTTCGTTCACTGCCGTACAGGCAGCCTGGTAAACCCGCTCCTGGCTGTTTTTCCCCGAGTCCAGCTTCAACATTATAGAGGCTGTCTTTTGCATTGCAGTAAAGGGAAAAGCATAACAAGCTGTTTTGAATCAAAATTAAATGCTTTTTGATGTGAAGTAGCTCACAGGCATCGTCTAAGATAATTACTTAACCAGTGGAAGCCGGGAATAATGTTTCAGTTCCGGAATTTTACCCTTAAGGATATCTCCGCAATGCTTATGCCCCGCGATTTAAAAACTATCCTTCATTCAAAACGCGCAAATATTTATTATCTTCAATATTGTCGGGTATTGGTGAATGGCGGGCGGGTTGAATATGTCACTGATGAAGGTAAAGAGTCTCTTTACTGGAATATCCCTGTTGCGAATACCACCGTGGTGATGTTGGGAACCGGAACTTCGGTAACGCAGGCAGCGATGCGCGAATTTGCCCGTGCTGGAGTTTTAGTAGGATTTTGCGGCGGTGGTGGGACGCCTTTATATTCTGGCAATGAAATGGATGTAGATGTTTCGTGGATTACGCCCCAAAGTGAATATCGTCCTACAGAATACCTGCAGAATTGGGTGTCGTTCTGGTTCGATGAAGAAAAACGTCTCTCTGCGGCTAAAACATTCCAGCAAATTCGCATTGAACAAATTGAGCGTCACTGGCTGAACGCCAGAATGCAGCGCGACGATCGTTTTCAGCTTTCTTCATCACATCTTACTGACAAACTTGCCCGTTTTCGTGAAGGCATTGTCGCTGCTGATTCGCAAAATGCACTTATGTTGCAGGAAGCGCTACTTACTAAAGCCCTCTACAGGTTTGCCAGCCAGGCCGTGCAGTACGGTGATTTCATACGGGCTAAGCGAGGAGGCGGCACGGATACAGCTAACCGCTTCCTCGATCATGGTAATTATTTGGCCTATGGGTTAGCCGCGGTAGCCACTTGGGTAACTGGGATCCCCCAAGGGTTAGCTGTGTTTCATGGTAAAACTCGTCGGGGCGGTTTGGTGTTCGATCTTGCCGATCTTATTAAAGATGCGCTGGTGTTACCGCAGGCTTTTATTGCCGCGATGGAAGGAGAAGATGAACAAACGTTTCGTCAGCGCTGCATCACGGGTTTCCAGCAGGCGGAGGCGCTGGATTTATTAATTGCCTCTCTACAGAATACCGCTTCTTTATATGGGCAGCCTCGCCCATGAATATTTTGCTTATCTCGCAATGCAGTAAAAATGCCCGCACCGAAAGCTGCCGTATTCTCGATCAGTTTGCGGAACGTAAAGGAGACGCGGCATGGCAAACAGCTATCACGCTTGAGGGATTGGAAACTCTCAGGCGCCTGTTGCGTAAAACTGCCAGGCGTAATACGGCAGTGGCCTGCCACTGGATCAAAAAGAGTGGGCAGACAGATTTATTATGGATTGTAGGAAATCCCCGACGCTTTAGCGTCACAGGTACTGTGCCGACCAATCGAACCTCGCGTGATATTTTGCGTAGCCAGCATGAATCAAGCTGGCGAAGTACTGAGAGCATAGCGCTGCTGGCGGGTATTGCCGGGTTGTTTCACGATTTTGGCAAAGCAGGGGCTCTGTTCCAGGACAATTTGCAAGGTAAAAAATGTACCCATCGTTACCAGCCTTTTCGTCATGAATGGATTTCTGTGCGCCTGTTTCAGGCGTTTATCGGCAAGCAAACTGACAGAGAATGGCTGGAAAAACTCGGCACGCTGACGAGAAAAGATGAAACCGTCTGGCTGGATCGTCTGCGCAGAGACAGTAAAGAATGGAGCAACAGCCCTTTTATCGACCTGCCGCCACTGGCGCAGGTTATTGCGTGGTTGATTCTTTCTCATCACCGCCTACCGCAGTTTTCTGGAAAAAATGAACCGTCGCTTTCCGGCAGTGAATCCTGGCTGACTATTCAGCTCAATGTGTACTGGAATGCATTAAATCATCTGAGCGAATGGTGCGATAAAGATTTTCAACGCGTCTGGACCTTTCCCTGCGGTACGCCGTTGCAAAGCAACACCTGGCATAAAAAAGCGCAACAGCTGGCAAAGCGGGCGGTCCATGCCGTGTCTCTGCAGGATTTTGGGGCGCTGGACCAAACGTTTACCGTCCATCTCGCCCGTTTAGCTTTGATGCTTGCCGATCATCACTATTCGGCTCACGACCCGGTTATTAGCTGGCAGGATAACAATTATCGAGCCTGGGCCAATACCGATCGTAAAACCGGAGAGCTAAAACAAAAGTTGGATGAACACACGGTTGGCGTCAGCCATCATGCTTTTTTACTTGGCCGCACCTTTCCTGCGTTGCGCGGCCATCTGCCCGCAATTACGCGCCATAAAGGATTTCGTGAGCGGGCAAAGGATGAAAGATTTCGCTGGCAGAACCGCGCCTGGGACGTTGCTGAAAGCCTTCGTGAACGTTCCCAAAAACAGGGTTTTTTCGGCATTAATATGGCTTCTACCGGCTGTGGAAAAACGTTGGCCAACGCGCGCATTATGTATGCGCTGGCTCAAGAGGAACAGGGGTGCCGTTTTACCGTGGCCCTGGGGTTACGCACGCTTACATTGCAAACAGGCGATGCGCTTCGCTCGCGGCTTGGGCTGGGCGAAGACGATCTCGCCGTGCTGATTGGTTCCCGGGCCGTGCGGGAGCTGCACCAGAAAGAAAATGAATCGGACACGAGTAGTGCGTCAGCAGAGGAATTATTTGAATCCCATCAGTATGTCCACTATGACGGTGTAACCAATACCGGACCACTGCGCCAGTGGCTGGAAAAAGACAATAAGCTGCGGCAACTGGTAGATGCGCCGGTGCTGGTCGCAACTATCGATCACCTGATGCCCGCAACCGAAGGCGTGCGCGGTGGTAAACAAATAGCGCCAATGCTGCGGCTGCTGACCAGCGATCTGGTTCTCGATGAACCAGATGACTTTGATATTGACGATCAGCACGCGCTCTGCCGTCTGGTTAACTGGGCGGGGATGCTCGGCGGGCGTGTGTTGCTCTCTTCCGCCACGCTGCCTCCGGCGCTGGTGCAGGCGCTTTTTACCGCCTATTGTACCGGACGTAAGGCTTATCAACAGGCTTGCGGCGAGCCGGGACGCAGACTGAATGTCTGCTGTGCCTGGTTTGATGAAGACGATTCACGCTCAGGGGAGTTCAGTAACCCGGGTGAGTTTTATGAAGCCCACGGTGAGTTTGCGGCACGGCGAGCAAAAAGACTGCCTGAAAAGCCTGTATTGCGTAAGGCGGATATCATCAATGTTTCTCCGCATTCTATTCGTCCGGATGCGGTAATTGCTGCGGTGGCGCAAACTATTTACCGGCAGATGTTTGTACTCCACGATGAGCATCATGAGAGTTACGGCGGCAGAACCGTGTCGCTGGGGCTGGTGCGTATGGCAAATATCGATCCGCTGGTTGCAACGGCGAAAACGCTACTGGGGATGCCTTCTCCCGAAGGCTACTGCGTCCATTATTGTATCTACCATAGCCAGCATCCACTTGTGATGCGTTCCCATATAGAAAAACGTCTTGATGCGGCGTTCTCGCGCCATGAAAAGAATGCTATCTGTAATCAGCCAGAGATCCACCGGTCGGTGGAACAAAGCGCTGCCCAGCATCATCTGTTCGTTGTACTGGCTACCTCTGTCGTTGAGGTAGGACGTGACTGGGATGCCGACTGGGGAATTATCGAACCCAGTTCAATGCGCTCGCTGATTCAGTTTGCCGGACGTATACAGCGGCATCGGCAAAATATTCCTGTCAGTCCAAATATGTTAATCCTTAATAAAAACGTGTCTGGTTATTGTCATAAATCTCCCGCCATGTGCAAACCGGGATTTGAAACAGCCGACTTTAAACTGACCAGTCACGACCTTAATGAGATTCTGCAGCCGGAACAATACCGAAGCATTAACGCCGTACCGCGCATTCTGGATATTCCTCCAGGCAAGCCTGAACGCTACGACAGCCTGGTAAATCTGGAGCACTGGCGTTCATGGCAAGAATTACTGGGGAAAAATAAAAAAGACAAAGCGGTGGCGGCGGACTGGTGGAGTAAGCAGATGAGCTGGAACGGGGAGCTGCAGCGCCGCAAGCCTTTTCGTTGTTCACAACCGGAAAGACAATATTTTCTGCGCATGGAAGAGGAGTTTGATAATGCGAGATTCATGTTCCGCGATGAAGGCGGTGCGTCAGGCTGGAAAGAAGCTGGTGTGTTTACCCGGCAAACGCTGAAGATGGCGGAAGGCGTATCGGCCTGGATGGCTGACGAATATGAGCAGGTTATACAGCATGTTGCCGAAGCCAGAGATATGGAGCTGACGGAAGTCAGTGAACGCTATGGTGAGATTAACCTGCGCTTTGACGATCGGGATACGGAAGCATGGCTATGGCATCCTTTGCTTGGCGTGTTTCGCGCCCTCGACTGAGGGCGCGAGCTGCCTGTACGGCAGTTGAGAACTTATAAGTGCTTGGTAGCTTTATATATTTCTAAGCTGTCTGTACGACAGTTTCGCTAGTGTAAGGAAGAAATCAAAATGAGTAAACTTTGTGTTTTGAACCTTAAGATATGATTATTATTGGTAGCTTTATATAGGTGTTGAGTAAGCTTAATCTACTTGATAGTATGCTTTCATCGAAGCCGATTTAAGGATGTTTAAGATGAAACATATAAACATGGCGATTTTTTTGATTTGCTTGCTTACAAGCTACATGTTCTCGGTTAAACCTATGTTTATTAACTACAACATAGAAAGCCAGCCTTCTTTAGTATCAAGTGAAATTTCAATTTTTACATTTAATTTTAAATAGTTACGCTATATTTGAGGCAGCAAAAGATGAAGGGATTAAGTGCTTTTGTGGATCTGTACGTTGCCGGGCGACGGCAAGCCAAACTCGACGTATTCGATAAGGCGAAGTTAAAAAGACTGGCGGAAGGGGAAGACGAAAGCCAGCTTCTGGAAGAGCGTCGTGAGCTGGAATTACGCTATGAAACACGAGCCTGGTTAACGGATGCGGCAAACCGTGCCGGCCAGATTAGTCTGGTTACGCATGCCGCCAAGTACACGCATGGCGACTCAAAAAGCAGCAGTATTTTTAGCTCGGCTACTGCAACCGACGGCTATCTCTCTACGGCGACGCTTGCTAAACCTGCTGCAGATGCGGTTGGTAACGCAGCCGCGCTCGATGTTGCCAAGCTTCTGCAAACAGAAATCGAAGGCGATTCACTGCTTTCCTGTCTGCAACGCGGAGATCGTAGCGCGCTTGCTGAACTGGCGGAAAATGATGAGCAGCTCTCGCAGTGGGTAGAAGGTTTCTCCCGCGCATTAACCACAAAACAACCTACCTCTCATAAGCTCGCGAAGCAGATCTATTTCCCTGTAGAAGATGGTTATCATCTATTAAACCCGTTGTTTTCTTCTTCTCTGGCTCAGGCGCTGCATGAGCGAATGGTGGCCCTGCGTTTTAGTGAGGAAAGCAAGGCAATCTGGGCTGCACGCAAAGATGGCAAGTGGCATGCGCAACCGTTGGTGATGTTCCCGAATCTGGCGGGAATGAATTTTGGCGGCACCAAACCGCAAAATATCTCTGCGCTCAACAGCAGCCGCGGCGGGCGGGTTTGGTTACTGCCTTCAAAGGCTCCGTTTTGGGAAAACCAGAAAATCCCCCCCTTAAAAATGAAAACAATCTTCGTTCAGGGGCCGTTTGATCGCTCCACGCGACAGATACGCGGTCGCCTGATTCATCTGCTTATCAGTACTGGAAATACTAAAAACTATCAAATTCGCCAGCAGCGTAATCGCTATATCGATGAGTTAATCGATCTGCTATTTAACCTTGCGGCGGATATCCAGCGTGAAGAGTGGAGCGGCTGGACTCAGGATGAAAATTGCCAGCTTAAGCCCCACCAGCAGCTATGGCTCGATCCGTGGCGGGCACAAACCGATGAGGTTTTCAGAGCCGAGCGTGATAAAGATGACTGGCAGGATGCCGTTGCAGATGATTTTGCCCTGTGGCTAAACAGTCATCTGCATCGCGCCGATATGCCCGTCGGGCAAACGGAGCGGCGTGAGTGGCAGACCCGGCCTCTTTTCCGGCGTCGGCTGCGTGAAATGGAAAACGCCTTAAGGAGCTACCGCCATGAGTAACGTTATTATTTTGCCGTGGCTGACGGTTGAAAACGCTAACGCCGTAGCGGGATTAACCTGGGGATTTCCGGCCATCACCCATTTTCTGGGCTATACCCATGCGCTTTCCCGTAAGCTCCAGGCTTCACACGGGCTGCGCCTGGAAGGCTGCGCGGTAATATGTCATCACCATCAGGTTCATGCTTATTCCTCCGGACGCGATTATCAGTTTGCGCTTACCCGCAATCCATTGACGCGCGAAGGAAAAACCGCTTCGTTTAACGAAGAAGGGCGCATGCACCTCACCGTTTCGCTGCTACTGGAATGCGAAGGGGAAATTCCCAACGGCGAAATTGGTATGCGCGAACTGGCATCGCATATGCAAACTTTGTGTCAGACGCAAAAACTAGCGGGGGGAACCATCACCGGCCTGCGCAATGTGCAGGTACGCAGCTTCTCAAAAGTTAAATCCATGCTTTATGGCCTGATGCCAGGCTTCGTGTTGACTGACAGGTCATCTCTGCTTGATGAACATTATCAGCAGCTTCGACAACTTAATCCAGAAGCTGAAATGATAGATTCGTGGCTCGACTTTGCGGCATTAAAAATGGTGGCTGAAGGTGGCGAACAGGCGGAGGATGCCGCAATCTGGAACTATCAGGCAAAACCTTTCCCCGGTTATCTGGTTCCATTAATGACAGGATGGCAGCGCATCTCCATGCTTTATGAACCCGGCACCGTAACCAGTGCTCGCGATGAAGTAACACCGTTCTGTTTTGCCGAGGCCGTTTACGGCGTGGGCGAATGGCAAGGAGTCCATCGTATTAAAGATTTGAAGGATGTGCTCTGGCGTTACCATACGACTGAATCTGGCTATTACTGCCGCGGGCAAGAGCTGCCTAACGATGAGCAGGACGAAGACGAAGATCCACGTAACTTTGATAATTTCTAAGGGATTAAAAATGGCTAAAACAACGGCAGTGAAAACCGCATCGGTACTGGCATTTGAACGCAAATTGGCTAACTCTGACGCGGTGATGTTTTCCGGTAGCTGGCAGGGTGAAAGCTGGCAACCGGTTCGTATTCAGGAAAAAGCGGTGCGCGGTACTATTTCCAACCGCCTTAAAAACGCGCAGGCAAGCGATCCGGCAAAACTGGATGCAGAAATCCAGAAAGCTAACCTGCAACGTGTGGATGTCGCGGCGCTTCCGGCAGATGCCGATACCTTAAAATTAGCCTTCACGTTACGCATATTGGGGAATCTGGCAACGCCTTCGGTCTGCAACGATAAGACGTATCAAGATGCTTTACAGGAAACTATTGAAGGTTATATCAGCGAACACGGTTTCGGTGAGCTGGCATTGCGCTATGCCACTAACCTCGCAAACGGACGTTTTTTGTGGCGTAACCGTGTCGGGGCAGAGCATATTCAGGTAACCGTTAAGGGAAGTAAAACGTGGACGTTTAATGCCCATGATTTCTCTTTGCGTGACTTTGAGAGGCGAGATAATGCCGTTCAGGAGCTAGCCAAAGAGATTGAAAATGGACTGAAAGGCGATACTTTTGTACTTCTGAACGTTGAAGCCTTTGTACGTTTAGGTGAAGGGCAAGAAGTCTTTCCCTCTCAGGAACTGGTATTAGACAGCAACAGTAGTAAAAGCAAAGTGTTATATCAGGTTAATGACGTAGCAGCGCTGCACTCGCAAAAGATAGGCAACGCACTACGTACTATTGATACCTGGCATCCGCAGGTTGAATCGCTAGGCGCCATTGCGGTGGAACCGTACGGCTCGGTAACCAGCCGGGGCATCGCCTGTCGTCAGCCAAAAGAAAAAATGGATTTCTACACCCTGCTGGATAACTGGGTGACCAAAGGCGATAAGCCTGCTGTTGAACAGCAGCATTATGTTATGGCGGTATTGATCCGCGGCGGTGTGTTTGGCGAAAAATCTGAATAAGGAGCGGCGGATGGATAGCTATCAGGAGATCCGCGTTTTGCCAGATCCCGAATTTAAAGAGTCGATATTAATGGCAGCGCTGTTCGCCAAACTGCATCGGGCGCTGGCGGGTAGAGGAAAAGGCGATATCGGCGTCTGTTTTCCTGAATATAAACAATCGCCCGGCAGCATTATTCGTTTGCATGGCGAGCAGGCTGCGCTTGAGGAACTGGAAGCAACAGGATGGCGCGCAGGATTAAACGATTACTGTAATGCCTCGTTTGTGCTGCCCGTTCCGGTAATCAAAGGCTGGCGCAAGGTGAGTCGTGTTCAGGTGAAAAGCAGCGCTGAACGTATGCTGCGTCGTTCGGTACGTAAAGGATGGATAACGGAAGAAGAAGCGCATCATCGACTGAGCACCATGCAGGATCAATACAGCAAGCTGCCTTTTATCCAGATGAAAAGTCGTTCTAATGGACAGGCTTTTCGCCTGTTCATTGATCATGGTGAATTGCAACAGCAGCAAAGCAGCGGCGTGTTTAGTAGTTACGGCCTGAGCGATGGGGCCAGCATTCCTTGGTTTTGATTGAATAATCTGCAGAAACATCAGTCGGTTAATCTTTTATTGGATATGGAATGATGAACCGCCAGCCAGCCTGTCAAGCTAAACAAAAAGCCCGCTTTAGCGGGCTTCGATATTTATCACGGCATAATTAATGCTGAGCGGGCGTGAGCCGAACGCCTGCTGCACGCGTTAATTCTGTCAGCGTGATCAGCGTCGGATTGCCGTTTTTTGAGAGCGCCTTATAAATATGCTGCCGGGCGATGCCTGACTTTTTGGATATCTCACTCACACCGCCACGAGCTTCAATGACTTGACGTAATGCGATAAGGAAAGCGGGAACCCCGCCGTCTTCATAAATTTCATCAAGTGCTGTTTGCAGGTAAATTTCTGCATAAGCTGGATCGGCTCGGAGCTCTTCAATCATAGCGATGTTATGGTCCACCGCTGGCTCAAATTCGGTTTTCAGTTTCATGATTTCAACCTCGTATGATAATCCCGCAAATATTTAACGGCTTTATCCAGATCGGCATTCTGTGCTGCTTTATCTCCGCCTATAAGCAGAAGGATAATTTCACCGTCTTCTATTGCATAGTAGATGCGATAGCCCGGGCCATAATCAACACGCAATTCCCAGACGCCGTCTCTCTCAAACTTATGATCGCCAAAATTTCCGCTCTCCGCTCTGGCGACCCGAATATCAATTTTGGCAGCGGCGCGTGCATCTTTTTTCCGTAATTTTTTTATCCAGTCCGTATAAGGTATTTTTCCTTTCGCATCCTGATACCGCTTAGCCGTATAGAGCATTGCACTATCCTCATTCCATTGATTTAAGCAGATTGTCACTTATATATGACAGTGCGGCAAGGATTTTATGTTCAGTTGAACTTTTATAACCACTAAAAATCCCTCTCATCAAGGCGCAACCCTAATTTTAGGGTGTTTTTTAATATTTTGATTTTATTAAGCTTTTTAAGGTGGTAGGAAAAAGGGTATTTACATGCGAAAAGTACATTTCATGTATTGCATCAAAAGGTTAAGCATGTAAAGCTCCTGTTCACTGCCGTACAGGCAGCTTAGAAACATTCATATCACCGCGCAGCCGGGGCAGAGTGGTTCACTGCCGTACAGGCAGCTTAGAAATAAATAAAAAGTGGTGACCTAAAGATAAGTCAGTTCACTGCCGTACAGGCAGCTTAGAAACTTATGTGTGCATCCCGCACAAGGGTCAGCGAGTTCACTGCCGTACAGGCAGCTTAGA
>NZ_RCAA01000015.1:292261-292721 GCF_003628475.1 Enterobacter sp. R1(2018)
AGCCGCCAGTATCGAGAGGACGTGATGCTGTTCACTGCCGTACAGGCAGCTTAGAAATCCACCCGTCGCAGCGCTGACCGCGGTCCCGGACATTGGCGATTACCTCAGCCGTCGCGTTCACTGCCGTACAGGCAGCTTAGAATGATCTACCAGCTCCTGGTTCTGGCGCACGAAGTTCACTGCCGTACAGGCAGCTTAGAAATCCACCCGTCGCAGCGCTGACCGCGGTCCTCTACCAGTCGACGAAGTGTGGGGCGTTGGGTTCACTGCCGTACAGGCAGCTTAGAAATCCACCCGTCGCAGCGCTGACCGCGGTCCTTTGCAAAACGTCGAGCACATCAAGGCGACGTTCACTGCCGTACAGGCAGCTTAGAAATCCACCCGTCGCAGCGCTGACCGCGGTCCTCTTGATGGACACTATACCGGCCAGCTCGTGTTCACTGCCGTACAGGCAGCTTAG
>NZ_RCAA01000015.1:292731-293430 GCF_003628475.1 Enterobacter sp. R1(2018)
AGGCTGGCTGCTGTAAGCCGGATGCCCAGTTCACTGCCGTACAGGCAGCTTAGAAATGATGCTCGTGATGTTGAGCAATTAATAATTTGTTCACTGCCGTACAGGCAGCTTAGAAATACACCATTTGGCACAGACACGCTCCCTTCAAGTTCACTGCCGTACAGGCAGCTTAGAAATCCACCCGTCGCAGCGCTGACCGCGGTCCTGCGCGTTATCGTCGAAAAGATTTAGCTGCGTTCACTGCCGTACAGGCAGCTTAGAAATGATGCTCGTGATGTTGAGCAATTAATAATTTGTTCACTGCCGTACAGGCAGCTTAGAAATCCACCCGTCGCAGCGCTGACCGCGGTCCCACATAAAGCTCGCCAGATACGGCGTTGCGTTCACTGCCGTACAGGCAGCTTAGAAATGATGCTCGTGATGTTGAGCAATTAATAATTTGTTCACTGCCGTACAGGCAGCTTAGAAATCCACCCGTCGCAGCGCTGACCGCGGTCCCGCAGCTACGCCGCGCGCGGCGCCGAAAAGTTCACTGCCGTACAGGCAGCTTAGAAATGATGCTCGTGATGTTGAGCAATTAATAATTTGTTCACTGCCGTACAGGCAGCTTAGAAATCCACCCGTCGCAGCGCTGACCGCGGTCCTACGGAGCCATCGGCATTCACTTCATAATCGTTCACTGCCGTACAGGCAGCTTAG
>NZ_RCAA01000015.1:293440-300327 GCF_003628475.1 Enterobacter sp. R1(2018)
ATTCTCATCAGGCCTCAAAACTGTTCCCGTTCACTGCCGTACAGGCAGCTTAGAAATCCACCCGTCGCAGCGCTGACCGCGGTCCTCTACCAGTCGACGAAGTGTGGGGCGTTGGGTTCACTGCCGTACAGGCAGCTTAGAAATCCACCCGTCGCAGCGCTGACCGCGGTCCAGACCGGTTGTTCTGCTTACGGAAAGGTGTGTTCACTGCCGTACAGGCAGCTTAGAAATAAATAAAAAGTGGTGACCTAAAGATAAGTCAGTTCACTGCCGTACAGGCAGCTTAGAAATGAAAAAGCACTTCGCAGATGCCTTCAAGATTGTTCACTGCCGCACACACAGCTTAGAAACGAATGACGGCGGGTGTCCGTTTGGGCTTAATGATTTACTGCCGCACAGGCAGACTCAGCTCTTCTGATAAAAAGCAGACGACGCGTTATTTCGGCCCTGCACAACGCTATCCGCTGCTTTATAGGGCCTAAAATTACGTGCCGTCCTTTTTACCAGCAGGAGAAGCTTATATCCCCTCGCTGCTTTCTTTCTTCGCTTCCAGCGCTTCCACTTCACGATACCAGCGCGGATGGTGTTTCTGCGCCCAGCGGCGGCTGACCTTGCCGTCAATCATGCCTTTAATCGACCCTTTCACCCAAAACGCCATGTACATATGCACCATAATGGCGAGAAGCAAAATAATGGCCGAGGCGGCGTGGATAAGCAGGCCGTAGCGCACTATCTGAATCGGGAAGAAGCCGGCGAAATACGGGCGCCAGATGATAATGCCGCTCACCAGCAGCACGGAGATTGTGCTCATAATGGTCCAGAACATCATCTTCTGACCGGCGTTGTATTTGCCGACTTTCGCCACCTTATGTTCGTTGCCTTTAAGCACCTCAATGATACCTTTCACCCACGGAATATCGTGTTTGTCCGGAATATTGTGGTGCACAAAGCGCACAAACATAAACATCAGCATCACGAAGATCGCCACGCCGAAGAACGGGTGCAAAATGCGGCCCATCTGCGGTGTACCGAAGGTTTCCGTTAGCCACTGCAGCGTCGGGAAGAACAGCGCGATGCCGGAGAGCGACACCAGGAAGAAACAGATAACCATCGTCCAGTGACAGGCGCGGTCGATAAATTTCGTCCTGACAATCATCCTGCTCTTCTTAGTCATGATGTTCCTCCTCGTCTTCATCCGCCTCTTCGTTAGGTCCAATGCCGATATAGTGGAATATCAGCCCGGCGAAAGTGGCGATAAAGCCCGCCGCCGACAGCGGTTTGAGTATCCCTTTCCACAGGCTGACCGACATATCAATCTGCGGTGCTTTCGGCAGGTTGTGATACAACTCCGGCCGATCGGCGTGATGCAGAACGTACATCACGTGGGTGCCGCCAACGCCTTCGGGGTTGTAAAGTCCCGCCTGCTGATAGCCGCGTTTTTTCAGCTTCTCCACGCGTTGCTCGGCCACCTCCAGCATGGCCTTCTTGGTGCCAAAGTGGATGGCGCCGGTGGGGCAGGTTTTCACGCAGGCCGGCTCCTGACCAACGCTTACGCGGTCAACGCACAGGGTGCATTTATAGACCTTGTTATCCTCTTTATTAAGACGAGGAACGTTGAACGGACAGCCGGCGATGCAGTAGCCGCAGCCGATGCAGTGCTCTGACTGAAAATCTACGATGCCGTTAGCGTACTGGATGATCGCCCCCGCGGACGGACATGCCTTCAGGCAGCCAGGATCCTCGCAGTGCATACAGCCGTCTTTACGAATAAGCCACTCCAGCTTGCCGTTCCGGGTGGTTTCGCTAAAGCGCATAACCGTCCAGGATTTGGCGCTGAGATCGGTGGGGTTGTCGTACACGCCCACGCAGTGCCCCACCTCATCGCGGATATCGTTCCACTCCGAGCAGGCGACCTGACATCCTTTACAGCCGATACAGCTGGAAACATCGATGAGCTTGGCCACCTCGTCTTTGTAGTCGCGCGCCCTGGGAGGCGGCGTCAGACCGTTGGTGGCGGAACGTTTGAGAATGTCCTGAGTTTGCAATGACATAATTTCGCTCCCTTAAGCCTTTTCGATGTTAACCAGAAACGCCTTGAATTCCGGCGTCTGGGAGTTGGCATCGCCTACGGCGGGGGTCAGCGTATTGGCCAGATAGCCCTTCTGCGTCTTCCCTTCAAAGCCCCAGTGCAGCGGAATACCGATGGTTTCCACCTGCTGGCCGTTTACGTTTAGCGTTCTGATGCGCGGCGTCACCACCGCTTTAGCGCGAATAAAGCCGCGTTTGTTGCTGACCTTCACGGTATCGCCGGTGGTAATGCCCTTCGCTTTTGCCAGCCCTTCGCTGATTTCCACAAACTGTTCCGGCTGCGCGATGGCGTTAAGCCGTGCGTGCTTGGTCCAGGTATGGAAGTGCTCAGTCAGACGATAGGTAGTACCGACGTAAGGGAAGTCCTTATGCGAACCCCGGCGCTGCGCGTCGGCTTCGAATATACGGACTACCGGGTTCGACACCACGTTTGGATGCAGCGGGTTGGTGCCCAGCGGCGTCTCAAACGGCTCGTAGTGTTCCGGGAACGGTCCTTCTGCCAGCTTATTAAGCGCGAACAGGCGTCCCAGGCCTTCCTGCTGCATGATGAACGGCCCAACGTTCGCTTCCGGCGGCGCGTTGTTATAGTCCGGAACGTCATAGCCGACCCATTTTTGTCCGTTCCACTGGATAAGCGGACGATTGGGGTCCCACGGCTTACCTTGAGGATCCGCTGACGCGCGGTTATACAGCACGCGGCGGTTCATCGGCCATGCCCAGCCCCAGCCAAGGGTGGTGCCCAACCCGGACGGATCCGCGTTGTCGCGGTTCGCCATGCGGTTGCCCTCCTCAGTCCAGCTGCCGGCGTAAATCCAGCAGCCTGAAGCGGTGGTGCCGTCGTCGCGCAGCTGGGCGAAGGAGTCCAGCAGTTCGCCTTTCTTGCGCAGCAGGTTGCCTTTGTCGTCGTACAGATCCGCTAACGCATAGCCGTTGTTTTCTTTCGCCACCTCTTCCGAGGAAGGATGGAAGAACTGGTCATAGCGCCAGCTCATATTCATCAGCGGCTCGATGCCTTTGCCGCCTTCTTTACGGTAAAGCTCGCGTAAATGATGGAGCAGGCCGGCCAGTATCTGCCCGTCGGTACGCGCTTCGCCCGGCGCATCGGCGCCTTTCCAGTGCCACTGCATCCAGCGGCCGGAGTTAACGATGCAGCCGTCTTCTTCGGCAAAGCAGGTGGACGGCAGGCGGAAGACCTCGGTCTGAATGCTGGCGGGGTCCACGTCGTTCATCTCGCCGTGGTTCTGCCAGAAATTGGAGGTTTCCGTGACCAGGGGATCGATAACAACCATATATTTCAGCTTGCTGAGCGAGGCCACCAGCTTGTTCTTGTCGGGCGTCGAGGCGATCGGGTTAAAGCCCTGGCAGATATAACCATTCACCTTGCCCTGATGCATCATGTCGAAGTAGCGCAGCACGTCGTAGGGCCGATCCCACTTCGGCAGCCAGTCGTAGCCCCACTGATTTTCGCGGGTCGCGGCGTCGCCGTAGAGGTGCTTCATCAGGCTGACGAAGAACTTCGGATAGTTGCTCCAGTAGTTAATCTGCCCCGGCACCACCGTTTTTGGCGTATTGGCTTCGAGGTAGCTTTGCAGATCGGTCTGCTTCTCGTTGGGCAACGCCAGGTATCCCGGCAGCGTGGTGGCCAGAGGACCGATATCGGTCAGTCCCTGTACGTTGGAGTGGCCGCGCAGCGCGTTAACGCCGCCGCCGGGCATGCCCATATTGCCAAGCAGCAGCTGAATCATCGCCATGGTGCGGATGTTCTGCGCGCCTACGGTATGGTGAGTCCAGCCCAGCGCATACAGGAAGCTGGTGGTGCGATCCACCGCGCTGGTGGAGGCCAGCACTTCGCAGACTTTCTGGAAATCTTCCCGCGGCGTGCCGCAGATGTTTTCCACCACGTCCGGCGTATAGCGGGAAACATGCTGTTTCAGCAGATTCCAGACGCAGCGCGGGTGCGTCAGGCTGTCATCGCGAAGCGGAACGCCCTGGTCGTCAAACTGGTAGTTCCAGCTTGTTTTGTCGTACTGGCGCGTCTCGGCGTCAAAGCCGCTAAACAGGCCGTCGTCAAAGCTGAAATCGTCACGTACCAGCAGGCTGGCGTTGGTGTAGTGCTTAACGTATTCGGCGTTAATTTTATTGTTGGTAATCAGATACAGAATAACGCCCAGCAGGAACGTAATATCGGTCCCCGAACGGATCGGCGCATAGATATCTGCAATTGAAGCGGTACGGGTAAAGCGCGGATCGACAACGACGATTTTGGCATCATTGTTCTTTTGCGCTTCCAGCGCCCAGCGGAAACCAACGGGATGAGCTTCTGCCGCATTACCGCCCATCACGACGATAACATTGGCATTTTTCATGTCGATCCAGTGGTTCGTCATGGCACCGCGACCAAATGTTGGAGCAAGACTTGCTACCGTTGGTCCGTGTCAGACGCGCGCCTGGTTATCTACGCCGAGGATACCCAGCGCCCGAACAAACTTGTTGGTCAGGGCGCCGTTTTCGTTACTGGCGGCCGAGGCGCAGAGCATCCCGGTCGTCAGCCAGCGGTTTACCGTCACGTTATGTTCGTTTTTCTCGACGAAGTTAGCGTCGCGGTCGTCTTTCATCAGGCGGGCGATGCGTTTGAAGGCGTCATCCCAGCTGATGCGTTGCCACTTGTCAGAGCCGGGGGCGCGATATTCAGGCCAGGTCAGGCGGCTATCGCTGTGGATATAATCGAGGGAACCTGCGCCTTTCGGACAAAGGGCTCCGCGGCTTACCGGATGATCCGGATCGCCTTCAACGTGGAAAATACTGGATTTGACATTGCCGGAGCCGTCTCCGGCCATGCTGTACATTAATAAACCGCAACCCACGGCACAGTAGGTACAGGTATTACGAGTCTCTTTGGCACGCAGTAATTTATAATTGCGCGTTTCCGCAAGCGCCATTTTGGGCGCGAAACCAAGAGCCGCTACCGTTGTTCCTGCCATTCCGCCGGCGCAGATTTTAAAAAACTTTCTGCGACTGACGTCCATCGTAACCTCACTGTCATGATGTATTTACGGCGGCGAAAATAGCAACTCATGACTGAGAAATATTGAGTGAAATCAAATCGCTAAAGATTGGTCCGGCATTCACCTCTTAATGAGTAGATAAAATAAATGTTTAATAACTATTTATAATGCATCTTTTTTATGGACCGGGGTAGGCATCACTGCCCGGCCCAAATTTCGCAGTTTTTCCGCACCAGTTCCGTCAGCAACCCCCCGTCGGCGATGAATTCACGTATCCCGAGGGTATCGCTGACGTTGTTGCGAACGTCTTCATAAATCGCTTCCAGCGAGCTTTCTCCCTTAAGCTGCGCTGCATAAGGAGCGAGCGTATCGAGCAGGGGCAAAAGATCCTCGGCGATAGTGCGCTGTTCACCGGTTCGTACATCCGTCAGCATGCCTTCCAGCCCGAACCGGCAGGCCTGGAAACGGTTGAAACGGTAGAGCAGATAGTCTTCAGAACGCGGAACGAAAGGGCGTTCGCTAAGGAGCCAGAGCGAGAGAGCCTGGATAAACCCGGCGATGTTGACCGCGCGCGTAATGGTCAGCGGCGTGTCCATGACCCGTACTTCGACGGTGCCAAATTTCGGGCTGGGGCGAATGTCCCAGTGCAGGTCTTTTACCGACTCAATAATGCCGCTGGTCTCCAGGCGCTGATACATCCAGTTAAATTCCTGCCAGTTGCTGACAAAAGGCGCGTGGCCGTTGTCCGGGAAAGCTGAAAAAATATTCAGGCGCGAAGAGGCGTAGGTGGTGTCGGAGCCCTGGATATAGGGCGAGGAGGCGGAAAGAGCAATAAAATGCGGCACAAAACGCGACAGGCCGTGCAGCAAATAGATAGCGTCTTCTTCGCTTTCACAGCCCACGTGGACGTGCTGGCCGAATACCGTGGCCTGCTTCATCAGATAGCCGAACAGCTCAAGGGTGCGGTTATAGCGTTCGTTCTGGCACACTTCCTGGCGCTGCCATTTTTGCCAGGGATGCGTGCCGCCGCCGCAAATCGCCAGATGATGGTTACCGGCGGCCTGCAGCACCCGGTGACGCAAATCCGTGAGCTGCGTTCTGGCGGCCTCCACGTCTTTACATACGTCCGTGGCGATTTCCAGCATGCTTTCGGTAATGTCGTGCTTCACGTCGCCTGCGCTGATGCGGCCTTTAAGTGCTTTAATCAGCAGCGAGGAGTCCTGGCTCAAATCATAGGTGGGCGGGTTAACAATCTGCATCTCCAGTTCGATGCCGAGCGTGTAAGGGTCAGAGTGCTCAAAAGCGGTCAAAGGCATAGCGCTATCCCATTGTGTCAGTTGATTTCCTGACCTAAGTATAGACAGCGATGGAAGATTTTAACGCGGCGTTGACGGTCAGTATTTATCTGAAAACAGTCGGTTACCCGCGTTCGACCGAAAACCACCGGCGCCAGACGAAGCGAATCACAAAGTACTCAATCGTGCCCAGCAGCAGAAACCATATGCAAAAAATAATCGTGTAGAGCTGGTTCAAATCGAGCAGATGAAACATCGCAATCAGTTTATGCGCAAGCTGCAAAGTGAGCTGCGGGGCAGGGAGCAGCAGGCAGGACAGAAACGCCAGCAGTAAAATACTGCCCGCGCTCATCAGCGCTTCAAGGGGATGTTTCATAGCGAGATAACCCGGTTTTATCGTTAAGGTAAAGTAAGCGCGGGCATTGTCGGCGAAATTCGGCGGTAGCGCAAACCTGCGTGCTTGCGGCGTGGAAAGGTTTTTGGTAAAGGGTGAACGGGC
>NZ_RCAA01000015.1:300370-303633 GCF_003628475.1 Enterobacter sp. R1(2018)
GCGCTGAAAATTATGGCTGCACAATTTCCACTTCATGCCACTGTCCGTCATCGGCAAGATAAATTTTGTCGTCAGGCAGCGCGTTGCCGTCCAGCGTGACGCGATAGTCACCTTCTCCACGGGCGACGTTTATCTTGTAGTGGCTGTTTCCGTGCTGGTAGACAAGATTCACCGACGGCCAGTCGCGGGGAAGCTGAGGATGGACAGAAATTGCGGCGCCGTGCCGCTGAATGCCCAGCAGCGACTCTACCAGCAGCCGATACGCCCAGCCCGCAGAGCCGGTATACCAGCTCCAGCCGCCGCGTCCGGTATGCGGCGCCACGCTGTAGACATCCGCGGTCATCACGTACGGCTCGACTTTATAGCGATCCACCGCCTGCTCGTCCAGGCCATGGTTGATCGGATTTATCATCGACCACAGCTGCCATGCGCGTTCGGTATTGCCGCTGCGGGCAAAGGCCATAACCGCCCAGATGGCGCCATGGGTGTACTGACCGCCGTTTTCACGCACGCCCGGTAGGTAGCCCTGGATATAGCCCGGATTCGGGCCGTTGCCGTTAAACGGCGGCGTTAAAAGTTTAATTAACCCGGCGTCCCGATCCACGAGGCGCTCATCGAGCGCCTGCATCGCCTGACTGCTGCGTTCGGCGCTGGCCGCGCCGGACAAGACGGACCAGCTCTGGGCGATGGCGTCTATCTGGCACTCCTTCGAGGCGCGTGAGCCGAGCGGTTCTCCACTGTCGAAATAGCCCCGGCGATACCAGGCTCCGTCCCAGGCATGGTCTTCAAGGTTTTTGCGTAATTTTTCCGCCTCGACGTGGCACAGCGTCGCGATGTCGCGATCCCCACGCTGTTCGGCCAGCGCCGCAAAACGCTGCAAAATATCGTAGAGGAAGAAGCCCAGCCAGACGCTTTCGCCTTTGCCCTCAAGCCCGACCAGATTCATGCCGTCGTTCCAGTCCCCGGCCCCCATCAGCGGCAAGCCGTGCTGGCCAAACTGCAGGCCGTTGCGAATGGCCTTCACACCGTGAAGCCACAGCGACTCTTCAAGCGCGCTGACGACGGGCTGCTCATAGGCGGACTCTTCGCCCGGCAGCAGCTGCCGGCCTTCGAGGTAGGGCAGGCGCTGTTCAAGCAGGCCGCTATCGCCGGTCGTTTCCACGTAATGGCAGATCGCCAGCGGCAGCCAGAGGTAATCATCCGAGCAGCGCGTGCGCACGCCGTTGCCTGCCGGCGGATGCCACCAGTGCTGAACATCGCCTTCGACAAACTGTCGGCTGGCGCAAAGCAGGATCTGCTCGCGCAGGCGCTCCGGCGCGGCATGGCTTAACGCCAGCGTATCCTGCAGCTGGTCGCGGAAGCCAAAGGCGCCGCCGGACTGGTAATAGCCGCTGCGGGCCATAATGCGGCAGGCGATCGTCTGATAGAGCAGCCAGCCGTTCGTCAGCAGGTTGACCGCCGGGTCGGGCGTGGTGACGACGATTTTATCCAGCATGCTGTGCCAGTAGCGATGCACGTTGGCAAGCTCGCCGTGGGCGGCCTCTTCGCTGAGGTACTGGTTGATCATCGACTCCGCATCCTGCTGGTTCTGACCTATTCCCAGAACAAACACGAAGGTACGCTGATCGCCATCGATAAGCGTCGTGGCCGACTGCACGGCGCCGCAAGGATCATAGCCGGCGCCGGTTTTACCCGAAAGGTTCCGCTGCCTCATCGCCGCGGGATCGCGCTGTGAACCGTTGCGGCCGAGGAATTCCCGGCGGTCGCCCGTGACGGAGCAGTGCACGCCGGTGACGGCGAAGAAGGCCGTCCTTTCCGAACCGTTGCTGCCGTAGTAGTTATTCGCCAGCACCCCGCAGCCGCGGCCCGTGCCGGAAGCGCGGCTGACGATATGCATTGCTGATTTGGTTCGCGATTCGCCAAGCGTCCATTCCACATAGCCGGTAGCGGAAATGGTACGCGTGCGTCCCGAGGTATTATTTAGCGTCAAAATCGCAATTTTTACCGGCGCGTGCTCCGCCACCAGGATGGTGAGCTCGCTGTCGATGCCCGTTTCCCGATGGGCGAATACGCTGTAGCCAAAGCCATGGCGCGAGAGGTAGGACCCTTCGCCGCGCACCGGTAGCGTCGTCGGCGACCAGACGGCGCCGCTCTCCTCGTCGCGCAGGTAGAAGGCCTCTCCGGAACGATCGCTGACCGGATCGTTTTCCCACGGCGTGAGGCGATATTCATGGGCGTTTTCGTACCAGGTATAGGCCTGGCCGGCTTCGGAAATAACGCTGCCGAAGGCGGCGTTTGCCAGCACGTTTGACCACGGAGCCGGCGTCTGGTCATTTTCGCTGAGCGAAATCTGGTATTCGCGGCCGTCCTGGGAAAATCCGCCGCGGCCGTTGAAAAAGACCAGGGCGCTGGTGTCAGGCTGCCAGGGGTCGTGCTGGTTTTCTGGCAGCCCGCTGCGGGGAACAAAAGCCTGCGGCGCGGTAATCGTTGTCTGAATGCGCTGGTTCAACTGCTCTTTCAGCCCGCCGGAACGGTCATCAAGAACAATCTGCGCCACGCTCAGCAGCAGCAGACGATCCTCGGCGGACATATGCTCGCCGTTACGCACAAAAATACCGCCGGGCTTATCTATCTGGCTGGCTTCGGAGCTGGCGACAATCAAATCCGTAATCTGATTTTGCAGCTCCTGCTGGTAGCCGCCCAGGGTATCGTTAAGAATAACCAGATCGACCGCCAGCCCTTTCAGCCGCCAGTAGTGATGGGCCTGGATCATGGTGGTCATCAGCAGAATGCTTTCATCGCTGGTGACGTTGAGCACCACAATCGGCAGATCGCCGGAAATCGCCCAGCCCCACAGGCCGGACTGGCCGCGCCTGTTTCGGCAGAGGGTTTTGGAGGCGGCTCGCAGCTCGGGGCTGGGGAAAAGCACCGCGCTTGCCAGCCGGTTAAACAGCGTGGCGTCGTCTTCGTTGGCGTTGATTTGTCGTAAAACGATCTGGCTGTGCGACCAGGCGAGTTCGAACACGCGGTCGGCGATTGGGTGGTCGCGATACTTCTCAATCAGTGCCTGGCTTTGCTGACGGCTTTCCGTCACGCCGTAAATGATATCGACGATGACCGGCAGGCCCGGCTGCAAAATGATGGACTGACGGATGGCTATTATCGGATCCAGCACCGGCCCGGCCGTGTTGCTCAGAGGACCGCTTTGCTCAACGGCGAGCGCATTTGCCGGCGTTCTTCCCCGGCCAAGGAATTTAGCGCGG
>NZ_RCAA01000015.1:303688-326430 GCF_003628475.1 Enterobacter sp. R1(2018)
ATCCAGGGCGAACGTTCATCCGGCGCGCGCGGACGGCGATGGCAAAGTATCGCCTCCTGCTCGGGCACCAGTTCCGTTTGCACAAACAGATTGCTGAACGCCGGGTGCGCCTGGTCGCTGTTGGCGGAAGCCAGCACGACTTCCGCGTAGGTGGTGAGTTCGATGGTGCGCGGCTGGCGTCCGCGATGCAGCAGCGTCACGCGGCGCAGCTCGATATCATCTTCCGGCGAGACGACAATCTGCGTTTTTACGCCGATCGAGCCGGCGGCGAGCTTAAATTCTGCTCCGGCGTCGGTGAAGATCACGTCGTACTGGTTTACCGGATCGCCCATAGGTTGCCAGGTATTGCTCCAGACTTCGCCGCTTTTAGGATCGCTGATAAAGCAAAACGCGCCCCAGTTGTCGCAAGTGGCGTCGCTGCGCCAGCGGGTAAGCGCCAGGTCTTTCCAGCGGCTGTAGCCTCCGCCGGACTGGGTTAGCATCAGATGATAATCGGTGTTGGAAAGAAGCTGGATTTCGGGGATCAGGCTGTCCACGTCGCTGAACTGCCGCGTTTCATACTGAACCGGCTGCAGCACGCCTTCATGGGACTCAAAGTGGCGGCGCGGGCTGTATAGCTCAACCGCGTCCGGGACGCGCTCCTGTAATAACAGATGCGCCGACTGGAAGGCCGGGCTGGACATGAATCTGTCGACCATCGGCGCGTCGAGCAGCACGTGGGAGAGCGCCTGGAAAGCCATTCCCTGATGGTGGGCCATCCACGAACGCACTACCGCGTACATTTGGCCGCTTGCCAGACGAGACGGCGTGTAGTCCAGCGCTTCGTAAAAGCCGTACTCGCCCCGGGCGCCGCTTCTTTCGAGGTTTGCGAGGTTCTCGCAGGCTTTTTGCGGCGCGACGGTTAAGGCCATCAGCGTGGCGTAGGGCGCGATAACCATATCATCAGCGAGGCCGCGGCGCAGGCCGAGGCCCGGCACGCCGAACGCGTGGTACTGGTAATTTTGCAGGGCGTCAAACGAGTAGTAGCCCGATTCCGAGATCCCCCACGGCACGCCGCGCTCTTTGCCCCAGTCAATCTGACGGTTGACCGCCGACTGGCTCATCTCCGCAAGCAGGCTGCCCGGATAGGTCGGCATCACCAGGTTTGGCATCAGGTATTCAAACATCGAGCCGCTCCACGACATCAGCGCGGTTTCGTTATCAATAGTGGTAAACAGGCGACCCAGCGCAAACCAGCTCTTGCTCGGCAGCTGGTTGGTGGCGATGGCAAAAAAGCTGGTGAGGCGAATTTCCGAGGGCAGCAAATCGTAATGGCTGTTATCGAGCCTGTTGTTGTCGCAGTTATAGCCCACGCTAAGGAGGCTGGTGACTTCGTTATAGAGGAAAGTGAAGTCCATGCGCGCGTGTTCTTTCAGGCGCTGCTCCAGTTCGGTAATAATATCCAGCCGCGTGCGGGCGTGACGGATAGCGGACTCGGAAGGCGTGCCCTCGCCGGTATATTTCGCCTGCGCAATCCAGGTCAGCGAGGGAAGCGCTTTATCGCTCCAGTCATGGGGTATCCAGCCCAGAAGCTGTGACCATTCGTGACAAATCAGCACCAGCTGATGCTGAAGATGATCGACCCAGCGGCGAATGCGCCCCTCTTCATGGTTGCAAAGCGCATGCAGGCGGTTGCTCTGCGCGCGCATGTTTTTCAGCTCCGGAAAGAGCTGCGCCGGATGAAGCGTGGCGGCGGCGCTGCAGTGTTTACGGAACTGGCGCAGCGAGGTGGGCGCATGCTGACCCCAGACCGTTTCCAGAATTTGCAGCGTATCGTCGAGGCCCGCCAGCACTCTGGCGCAGTCGAGCACCGGCTGAGAGCGTATTTGCGTTAAGCCTTCGCAGAGCGTAAGCAGGTGGCCGGCCATATTGCCGCTATCGACGCTTGAGATATAACGAGGATTGAGCGGCTGCAGGGTGCGCGTGTCGTACCAGTTATAGAGATGGCCGCGGTAATGCTCCATTTTATCCAGCGTGTCCAGGGTGAGCGTGATGCGCTGCAGCATTTCCCCCTGCGGCAAATAGCCGAAATCCCAGGCGGTGAGGTTGGCCATCAACGACAGCCCGATATTGGTCGGCGACGTTCGGTGAGCAATCACCGGCTGCGGTATTTCCTGAAAGTTATCCGGCGGCAGCCAGTTCTCTTTGGCGGTGGCAAAGGTTTCAAAGAAGGCCCAGATCTCGCGGCTTGACTGGCGCAGCAGGCGTTTTTGCGCCGCGTTAAGAGAAGGCGCATGGCGCACCGGCTCGCGGCTCAGCCAGCTGAGTAAAAGCGGCGCCAGACACCACACCACGCCGATCGGCAGGGCAAAAATCAACAGCATCGGCGCCTGCCAGGCCGTCAGGTAAATCAGGGCGACGCCGGCAAGAAGGTTCAGCCACATCGCCAGATAAAATTGCGCCAGAGAGGTTTGTCCCCGCGCCGGATTTTGCTCAAAGCTGGCCCACTGGATCAGATTGCGATGGCTGATGCCGAGCCGCCACAGGGTTAACACAACGGCATAAAGCGAATATCCCGCTTCATGAGGCAGGGTGGCAAAGCCAAGCCCAATACGCAGCAGACGCTTAAGCGCCCCCGACGACACCAGACGAAGATGCTGCAGGAAAGGCCGTCTGGCCGGCTTTTTGAGCACGTCCTGCGCCACGACCAGCGCCGTGGGCAGCAGAAGAGCGATAGCCAGCATTGCGAGCCAGTACAAAGGGTTAGGTACTAACAGCAGCGCGCAAAACAGCAGTATCAGCAACGAAGGCGCGACCAGACTACGGCGCAGGTTATCCAGTAATTTCCAGCGGGAAAGCGTGCTGAGCGGATTTTTATCCCATGAGCCATCGGCTTTTTTCACCCGCGGTTTTAGCCAGTTAAGCAGCTGCCAGTCGCCGCGTATCCAGCGGGTACGCCTTGCCACGTCGGTCAGATAGTTATTCGGGTACTGCTCATAAAGCAGCACCTCGCTCAGCAGCCCCGAACGCGCATAGCAGCCCTCCAGCAGGTCATGGCTGAGCACCAGGTTTTCAGGGCAGGTGTTGTGGTTGGCGAGGGTAAAAGTATCGACATCGTAAATCCCCTTGCCGACGAACGAGCCTTCGCCAAAAAGATCCTGATAAATATCCGATGACATCATCGAGTAGGGATCGTTGCCCGGTATGCTGCTGCACATGGCGGCATAGCGCCCCTGTCCGTTGCGGGGCATCTCTTCGGCAAGTCCCGGCTGCAGTATGCCGTAGCCTTTGACCACTCTTTGCTTTGCCGGATCGAAGAAGGGATGGTTTAGCGGGTGCGCCATCGTCGCCACCAGCTTATGGGCCGTGTCGCGCGGCAGCACGGTGTCGCTGTCCAGCGTGATGACATATTTTACTCCCGCAGGCGGGATAATGGCGTTGCCCTGGAATTCATAAAACTGCCTGGCGGGCTTACGCAGCCAGCTGTTGAGCATCGACAGCTTGCCGCGTTTACGCTCATAGCCCATCCAGACGCCCTGTTGCTCGTTCCACTGCGGCTCGCGGTGCAGAAGGAAGAACAGCGGACGCTCAACCGACGCGTAGCGACGATTGAGATTTTGCGTTTGTGCCCAGGCCCAGTTCAGCAGGTCTTCGTTCTCCGGCGACGACGGCGTCGGCGAATCTTTAAAGTCGGTCAGCAGGGCAAAGTAGAGGTTAGGCGTAGTGTTGCCGAGATGGCAAACCTCAAGGCTGTTAAGCAGCTTGTTTACCCCTTCGCGGCTGCTGAGCAGGCAGGGAATAACCACCATGGTGGTGAACTGCGCGGGAATACCCGAAGAAAAATCCATGCGCGGCAGCGGCATGGGGGAACGAAAACGCGTCGTCGCCTCGCTAAGTAGATTGCTGACGAGCTGGCTGATGAGCAGAACAAGCGGCAGCGCCATCAGCCACAGCGGCCAGGTCATGCCCTGTCGCCAGGTGTGAAACAGGATGCTGGCGGTGAAAGCGGTGGTCAGCAGGCTCAGGCTGCCAAGCCAGGAAAGCAAAGGCACCTGGTTAAAACTGTGGCGCAGACGGATAGTCCACGACGTGTTGGCCGCCAGCTCGTTTTCAAGCTTCGGCCGTCCTTCGTCAATCAGGTAATAGCCGACGTGGCTTTCGGGCGTGCCGCGGTCCGCCTGCTGCGCGAGCGTCAGTATATGCCGGGCGACCGCAGGTTCGCTGTAGCTGCTGTGGCGAGCCAGCCTTTCGATGATGTGCCGGTAGTTGTCACGGGTATCAAAGTGCATGGCCGGATAAATGCCGGACGGGTCTTCGCGCAGGGTCCGTTCCACCAGGCTCATCTCTTCGGCAAAATCCGCCCAGTTGGTTTCGCTGAGCAGGCGTAGCCCGGCGATGCTGTTGCTGACGGAAAGCTGGCTTGCGGCAAGCTGTTGGTTAAAACGGTGGATAAGAAAATCGGTGCTCACGCCCGATTCCGCCAGGCGCTGTTCGACCCAGGTTAGCGGCAGAGAAAGCATATTGCCGCGTCCTTGCAGACGGCGCACCAGTTCGGCCACGAAGGCGCTGCTCAGCGGCGGGCGGGAGCGGGCCATATCGGCGATCACCATAATCAGGTCCGCCGGGGCGTTTTCGGCGCATTCAAAGATGCGCGTTACCCAGACGTCCGCCAGGTTGCGCTCTCTTTGGGCGTTAGCCACTTCGATACTTACGCGCCGCAGGTTTTCGATCAGCGCCAGGCGCAGCATGCCCGGCAGCGCCCACAGTTCGCCCAGCGTAAGCGGAGTCACCTGCTGATAAGCGGCGATATAGCTGGTCAGGCTGGCCGCGTCCCAGCGCCCGTCGCCGTGGGCGATAGCTTCGGAGGCGATATCGTAAATGCGCGGGCAGTTATGGGGCAAAGCAAGGGAGGGCAGGCCTTTACCGAAGTCCTTCGGTAAATGGTGGCGCACCACGCGAATTTGTTCTTCGATAAGATAATAATTATCGAGCAGCCACTCGCCCGCAGGAGTGATGCTGGCTTTATCGCCGGCGTTTAACAGGTAACAGTTGCGGGTGATGATGGCTTCGTTATCTTCCAGCCGTTTTAATAAATAGTAAGGCATCTTTTCGGGCGAGAGCTTGTGCGAGCGGGCGAGCTTCTGCCCGTAGCGTTCCATCTGAATCGTAGAAAACAGCTCGGCCCTTATCGTGTTGTCATTGGCTGACTCACCGCTTTGCCAGAGGGGGCGCTCAGGCTGCGGTTTCTGTGATTTAGTAGTAAACCATTGTTTAACATTTATTTTCATGTTTTTGCTCATCGTGCGAAGTTGACGCGCAGGAGCAGTTGTTGAATCAGATCAGAAACGTTCTCTCAGGATGGTATATAGGGACATCAGGGATTTAACAGCTGCTGGTGTGGAGCCACAACAGTATAGATTATTTTTTGTGCTGCGGTGGGTTTAATCAGTTTAACTTTTTGTTTTTTTAAATATTTATTTTAATTAACCAAAGCAAACCGTTCGCGGACTCCCGGTCTGCTTTTATTTTTAATGC
Source organism: Enterobacter sp. R1(2018) (assembly GCF_003628475.1). Taxonomy (GTDB): domain Bacteria; phylum Pseudomonadota; class Gammaproteobacteria; order Enterobacterales; family Enterobacteriaceae; genus Dryocola. The sequence goes on from NZ_RCAA01000015.1 coordinate 309,203, forward strand.
CCGCAGAGCCAGCGGCGAAGATAAAAAGTAGCGACTATTTATCGGGCCCCAGGCGGACGTTGCCGGGCCCCGGCCTCGTTTACAACCCGTGCGTTTAACCGGTTTCGATGTGGCGCAATAAGCGTTTTCATCCACACTTATTCAGTAAGGTATTTTCCCGTGAAGTCCGGCACAGAGCCGCATGGGATGAACCGAATCCCCTGCATATGGAAGGGGGGCATAACAATAAAAGACGGGAGAACAGTAATGAAGAAGATTGCTATTATCGGCGCGGGGCCTACGGGCATTTATACTTTTTATTCCCTTTTAAAAAATAAAGTGCCGCTTTCAGTTTCCGTCTACGAGCAGGCGAGCGAGGCCGGCGTCGGCATGCCTTACAGCAACGAAGAAAATTCCAGAATGATGCTGGCGAACATCGCCAGTATTGAAATTCCTCCTGTTTTTTCTACCTATATCGACTGGCTGCGCGGCCAGAGCGAAAGCCATCTGGCACGCTATGGCGTTCACGCTTCTTCCCTTCATGTGCGCCAGTTTCTACCGCGTATTCTTCTCGGAGAGTATTTCCGCGACCAGTTTCTGACGCTGGTCGAACAGGCGAAAAAACAGGGTTTTGAAGTGAACATCCATGAGTACTGCCGGGTGACCGATCTGGAAGCCATGCCCGATGGGATCAAGCTGTGGACGGAGGCCGGTGCCGCGTCGACACTTTTTGACCTCGCCGTTATCGCCACCGGCCACGTCTGGCCTGAAGAGGAGGCCACTCCCCGCCATTACTTCCCAAGCCCCTGGTCAGGCCTGATGGATGCAAAAATCGGGGCGTGCAGGATCGGCATATTAGGCACCTCTTTGAGCGCTATTGACGCAGCGATGGCGGTGGTTGTGCAGCATGGTGAGTTCGTTGAGACGGATGATGAACGTATTCGGTTTAATCGCGATGAGGGCAGCGAGCAGCTTAGCATCGTGCTCATGTCCCGCTCGGGCATCCTGCCCGAAGCGGACTTCTACTGTCCCATTCCCTATGAACCTTTGAATATCGTGACGGAAAAAGCGATCGAAAATGAGATAGCGGCCGGGGCGGACGGCTTGCTCGACCGGGTTTTCAGCCTCATGGTCAAGGAGATTGAATTAGCGGATCCGGCATGGAGCGAATACATCTCCCTTAATACGCTGGACGCCGACAGTTTTGCGCAGGCCTGGTTTGCCGATCGTAAAAAAAACGATCCTTTCCACTGGGCGGAAGCAAATCTTTATGAAGTCGAACGCAACAAACGCGACCGGCATACCGTGCCGTGGCGTTACACAATTCTTCGTTTACATGAGGCCGTGCAGGATATCGTTCCTCATCTTAACGAACAGGATAGTAAAAGATTCGACTCGGGCCTCGCCCGGGTCTTTATCGATAACTATGCGGCTATTCCTTCACAGTCCATCCGCAGGCTGCTGGCGCTGCGTGAAGCAGGAATTATCAGCATTCTTGAGCTGGGCACGAATTACGAGATGGAAGTGAAAGAGAATCAGACGGTGATTTTTGCGCATGAAAACAGGTATGAGTTTGACGTCTTTATTGATGCGCGGGGGCAAAAGGCGCTGAAAACAAAAGATCTGCCTTTTCCGACCTTGAGAAAACAGCTGCAGGCGAACGGCGATGATATTCCGGATGTCGGCGACGATTACACGCTGCTGGAACCTGCCTGTATTCGTGGGCGCATTGCTTTTGGCGCTTTGCCCTACCTTATGCACGATAAGCCTTTTGTTCAGGGACTGGTGGTCTGTGCGGAAATAGGCGAGGCAATGGCAAAAGCAATAATAGCGTCATCTCCACGGCCGCGCAGAAGACTGCCCTTTATTGATCTATAAGGGGAGCTGAAGAGGCATAAGAATTTATGTCTCTTTACATACCGGGAGTGTTACGAAAAAGGGAAGACGAGTAAACCTGCCGGGAGGGTATTGCCTGAAATGGTACGCCCTGCAGGGCTCGAACCTGCGACCTACGGCTTAGAAGGCCGTTGCTCTATCCAACTGAGCTAAGGGCGCCCTGTGGTTAGGCGGGATTATACGGTCAGTGCCTTTCTAGTCAATGGCTTTTCAATCACCTGCGCGACAATTGAGCATAAACGCTGAACTTTGCCTGACAGCGGGCGTCGCTTCTGACAAAATACCAGCAACCCCCTTCCTTTTTGATTACAGACGGAATTATCTGACTGATGGCAGCAAAGATTATTGACGGTAAAACGATTGCGCAGCAGGTACGGCTTGAAGTGGCAGAAATTGTAAAAGCCCGTGTTGCCGCTGGAAAACGCGCCCCGGGCCTGGCCGTTGTGCTGGTCGGCGACAACCCTGCCTCGCAGATTTATGTCGGCAGCAAACGCAAAGCTTGTGAAGAGGTGGGCTTTATTTCCCGCTCTTACGATCTGCCTGATACCACCACCGAAGCCGAGCTGCTGGAGCTGATTGATACGCTCAACGCGGACAAAGAGATCGACGGCATTCTGGTCCAGCTTCCGCTGCCGGCCGGCATTGATAACGTCAAAGTGCTGGAGCGTATCGATCCGGACAAAGACGTTGACGGTTTCCATCCGTATAACGTCGGCCGTCTGTGCCAGCGCGCGCCGCGTCTGCGTCCCTGCACGCCGCGCGGTATCGTGACACTGCTTGAGCGTTACAATATTGATACCTATGGCCTGAACGCCGTGGTGATCGGCGCGTCGAACATCGTTGGCCGCCCCATGAGCATGGAGCTGCTGCTGGCGGGCTGTACCACCACCGTCACGCACCGCTTTACTAAAAATCTCCGTCACCACGTCGAGAACGCGGATTTAGTTATCGTTGCCGTCGGCAAACCGGGCTTTATTCCGGGCGAGTGGATCAAAGAAGGGGCCATCGTCGTGGACGTCGGCATCAACCGCCTGGAGAACGGCAAGGTTGTCGGCGATGTGAATTATGATGAAGCCGCCGCCAAAGCCTCGTATATTACGCCGGTTCCGGGTGGCGTTGGCCCAATGACCGTCGCCACTCTTATCCAGAATACCTTGCAGGCCTGCGAGGAATATCATGATGTCGATGGAGAGTAAAATGGCGACCTTCTCATTAGGAAAACACCCCCACGTTGAACTGTGCGATCTGCTGAAGCTGGAAGGCTGGTGCGAAAGCGGCGCGCAGGCGAAAGCGGTGATTGCCGAAGGCCTGGTGAAGGTGGACGGCGAAGTGGAAACCCGCAAGCGCTGCAAAATTGTGGCCGGGCAGACGGTAAGTTTCGAAAGCCTGAGCATTACGGTTCAGGCTTAAATCAGAAGCGACTGACCCTCTCTCTGAAAAGGGAGAGGGAAAGATCTCCTCTCTTCAAGGGAGAGGGGCATTAAAATCGATCTTCCTCACACTCATTCCCCCACAAAAGCCAGGCTAAAACCTGCGCAACTTCAAATATTCGATAACAGTATGGCTACAACTCAGATTTTAGTTGCCGGGTAAAAAACGTTTCGCCACTATAAGTAGAACGTTCTAGTAGAACGTTCTACTTACCATAAAAACGCGTAAACAAAACGCGATGGCAGCGTCAACACCGGGGGATTTCTATGAGTGTGTTATCAAGCATTACAAAATCGTTGTCTAAGCTGTCGATGATAGGCCGGGCATTAATGCTGCCTATTTCGCTGCTTCCTGCCGCGGGTCTGTTACTGGCCTTCGGCGATAAGTTCCATCTGCCTTTGATGATGAACGCCGGCGGGGTTATCTTCGATAATCTGCCAATGCTGTTCGCCATTGGTTCTGCGGTAGGCTTAGCGGCGGAGTCGGGCATTGCCGCGCTGTCGGCGGCGGTATCGGTCTTTATTATCAACGTGACCATCGGCACGGTACTGCACATTACGCCGGAAATGGCGGCGGCAGGCGGAAAATATGCCATGGTTGTGGGCATTCCGACCCTGCAAATGGGCGTCTTCGGCGGGCTGATTTCCGGCATTCTCGCCGCGTGGTGCTATAACAAGTTCCACACCATGCAGCTACCCGAATTCCTGGGCTTTTTCTCCGGCAAGCGTTTTGTAGCTATCGCGACGGCCTTCCTCTCCTTCCTGCTCGGCATGGCGTTGCCGTGGATCTGGCAGTATATCCAGTCGGGAATTGATTCGCTGTCGGTGATTGTGAACGGTGATAACCAGGCGTTATCCACCTTTATCTTCGGCCTGACAGAACGTGCGCTTATCCCGCTTGGCCTGCACCATATCTGGTATCCGTCGTTCTGGTATTCGTTTGGTGAATACACCACCCATGCAGGCCAGGTGATTCACGGCGACCAGACTATCTGGTTCAAGATGCTCGAAGAGGGGGTGAAATCCTTCAGCAGCGACAGCTATCAAAACGCCGGCAAATTCATGCAGGGCGAGTTCCCGCTGATGCTGTTTGCGCTGCCCGCAGCGTGTCTTGCGATGTACCACGAAGCGAACACCAAAAATAAGAAAATCGCCTCCGGCATTCTGTTCTCCGCGGCGCTGACCTGTTTCCTGACGGGCATCACCGAGCCGGTTGAGTTTACCTTTATCTTCGTCGCGCCAATCTTGTATGTGTTTAATGCGATTATGGCCGGGCTGTCTTATATGTGTATGTATCTGCTGCATGCGCATATCGCCAAGTCCTTCTCGGCGGGGATGATCGACTATATCTCCTTCGGCATCCTGCCATCCTTTAACGGCTATCAGACCAACTTCCTGATGGCGGTGGTTGTCGGCGTGCCGATGGCGCTGATTTACTACTTCACCTTCCGCTTTGTGATTCGTCGTTTCGATGTGAAAACGCCGGGCCGCGCGGATGTTACGGCGAATGCCAATGACAAAACCGATACCGAGCTGGCCGGCGATATCATCGGTCTGCTGGGCGGCGCGGAGAACATTAACTCTGTCGGCTCGTGCATTACGCGTCTGCGTCTGGAAGTGGATAAGAGCGATAAGGTTGATAAAGACGGCCTGAACAGCCTCGGCGCGCGCGGCGTGGTGTTTGTCGGCGACTCGGGGATTCAGGTGATATTTGGCGCCCGAGCGCAGTTTATCGCCCAGACAATGTCGACGATGATTGGCAAGTAATATGTCAAACCGTAAAGCCTCCGGTATATGTACCGGGGGCTTTTATGGTATTGATAATAAGGAAATTTGGCATTAAGGAGCAGGATGAAAAAGGTCAATATCATTGATGTCGCCCAGCTGGCGGGCGTTTCCGTCTCTACGGTATCGCTGGTGCTGCGTAACAAAGGTAAGATCTCCGAAGCCACTATCGACAAGGTCAACGCCGCCATCCGGCAGCTTGGCTACGTCCATAACACGGCGGCGGCCAACCTGCGCTCAAATACCTCGAACCTGATAGGCCTGATTATCCGCGACTTTTCGGACTCGTTTTCCGTGAGCGTGACGGCAAGCGTCGTGCAGCAGCTTGAGAAGCAGGGTTTCATGGTGTTTCTCGGCCAGCCGCAGGATGAGGGGCAGCAGCTACGTCAGTGCTTAACCTCTTTTACCCAGCAGGGCGTGGCGGGGGTAATCTACCTGCATGCCGATCATCGCTCTTCTTCGATACCGGACCTTATTACGCAATGCCCGTTGCCGACGGTGGTTATCTCTGAGTCGTCCGTCACCAGCACCAGAGATGTTATCGGGCGGGACAACCGTCAGGCCGGCAATCAGGCCACGCGTTATCTCCTTGAGCGGGGGCACCGCAACATAGCCTATCTTGGCGGCACCGCAGGCTGTCTTATTCGTCAGGAACGCCTGCTCGGGTACAGCGGTGCGCTTGCACAATACGATTTACCCTGGCGCGATGAATGGGCGCCGGTTTGTGAAAACGATACGCTGGCGGCGGCTACGGCCACCCGCCTGCTGCTTGAGCAAAGTAACAAAATCACCGCCATTCTTTGCCACTCTCCGCCCGTTATCATCGGCTGTCTGAGCGGCATCCAGCAGGTAGGGCGTACCGTGGGTAAAGACGTGTTTCTGACCCAGCAGGTTTCGCTGATCGGCTTTGAGGATATGATGCATATCAACCTGACGTCGCCGTTGTTCAGCTACGTCTCGGCATCAAGCGAGGAGACGGGCCGCCAGGCGGCGACCCTTATAGTTAATAAAATAAAAGCGCCCGCGCTGCCCGCGCAAAAAATTATTATTTCCGGCGAGCTGGTACTGCGTGAATCCGCATAAATTCCTTTATTCCTTAATTATTAATAGCATTGATTAATAATATTTAACTTACGACGTGAGACGTTATTTAATTATCTATCCTTTTGCTTAAATCATATTCTTTCAATTGCCAGTTGACGGGTTTTCCCTGATGAAAGGGGAGAACGGTTCCTTTTTTTACGTTAATGATGGCGCTTGCAGAAGAGCCTTCCATGCGCCAGTAGCCGCTCTGTGGGCAGATATGACCACTGACGCGTTCTATTCCTAAAGGTTTGCGTTGTGTTTCTGAGTTGGCGGAGGTTTGTGTTGAGGCTATCCATGTAAAATTGCTGCCGTCGATTTTCATGTATCCGTCATCCATCTTAGCTATCATCATCTAAAATTAAGCGACACGATATGGAAAATTCTTAATGCTCATGAGTGCTAATTTTATACCCGCAAGAGGGCCGGTTTTATATTGCAAATAATAGGCGTTTTGGACAAAATGCCTCCCCGTGCCAATAGAGTTCTTCTATCCATGATCAAACCCTTCGCCTTCGCTTTGCTCCTCTGCTTTGCCTTCTTCAGCGGTAATGCGCTTGCCGTCAACTGTCAGCGTGCGGGAACCCCGCTGGAAAATACCATCTGTAATAACGATAACCTGCACTGGCTTGACGCCACGATGTCGGTGGTTTTTCGCACTATGCTGGTCAAAGACGACCCGTCGAAAATTAATAAGATCTACAACGACTGGGAAAAATCTCTGGAAAGCTGCACGTCGGATAGCTGCATTGAACGCGCCTACTACGAAGGTATCAGCAAAATTTCCGATACGAATGCCGACTTTGACTGGCAGGGACAGTGGTGGAACATGCGCGCGCCGAATATGAGCGGCGGCACCATTCAGTTCAGCCGCAGCGCGGAGTGGAGCGTCACGATTGATATGCGCGTCTGGGCGGGGTTGAATAAAGACGATTTCACCGCCGAAGCACGTAAGATTTACGGTATCGCGGTGATTGATAACGTTAAAGAAACCAGCAACTGCAAGATGCTTATCATTCCGAAGAGGGACGGTTCCCTCCAGGTACACAGCAACAGCGACTGGGGATGCCGCATGTCGATGCCAGCCGGGGTCTTTATTGACGGGCGTTACGAAAAGGCAGACAGCGATCCCCGTCCAAAGGCAACGCTGCTGTCGATGGGGATCATTAATGACGCTGCCCGGGATAAACAATTCCGCGACATTGTCGGCAAGGACTATCAGGCGTTTGTGGATACCGCGAACGTCTATATTTATCAGGAAGATATCGACAATATCGGCGCGCGGGTGGTCACCATGTGGGTACGAGGCGCCGCCAATACCCGCACGGCGATCATCATGTACACTCCGCAGGGAAAAATCTGGGCGGCGAGGATCTCGCCATCAGCGCAGGGGAAACTTCAGCTGCGCTACTACACCTCGGAAAATAAAGATATTAAATTCATGCCGCGTACGCTATTGGGCTGGAAGCTGCGGTATTTAGATAATTAATGAGGTGGGCCGTCCGCCCACCTCGTCATTTAAGCCAGCGTCCCTACAATATTCAAATCGCTGTCGTCCGGGATCTCATTGTAAGAGAGCACGTTTAGCCCGGAACAGAACAGGCGGCCATAGCGAGAAAGAATCGGGCGCAGCTGCGGGGTGACCAGCAGCAGCGGCGGCATGCCTTTTGCCTTCATCTGCTCGTAAATCATCGGCATCGTATTCTGAAGCTGCTGCAGGATATTCGGGTCCACCGGGAAGCTGTCTAACGAGACTTTACCCGCCTGCTGGGACTGATTCAGAGCGTTGAGCAGCATGGTTTCCAACGCGTTATCAATGGTGTATGCCGCAAGCGTTTTACGGTCACCGTTGATGTTGTGAATAATTGCACGACGCAGGGCATAGCGTACGTCGGCCGTCAGCAGCAGCGGGTCTTTTGTCACCGCCGAACTTTCAATCAGCGTGGAGGCAATGGTCACAATATCTTTTAGCGATACCTGCTCCTGAAGAAGCTGGCGATAGATACGCAGCAGCTGGCTGTAGTTCAGCGCGTTGTTCAAATCTTCCGCCAGCTTCGGCGCCTGCTGGCTCAGCCGCGTATGAAGATGGGTAATATCGTCATAGTTAAACAGTTCCGGCAGATGCCCGCGCGCCACCTTGTTGACGTGGGTAGCCACCACGCTTGCACAATCCACTACCTGATAGCCCAGGTTCAGCGCCCGCGCTTTCTGTTCCGGATCGATCCAGACAATCGCCATGCCGTAGGCCGGGTCAGTATCCAGCACGCCGTCGATTTCGCCATAGAGTTCGGACCCCGGAATCGCCATCATTTTGTCGGCGTGCACTTCGCCCAGCACGACGCGGATACCGTTAATATGAATGGCATACTGCGCCGGTTTCAGGCGGAAGTTTTCCCTGATGCGGATCTCAGGCAGCAGCACGCCGCTGGTTTCCGATATCACCTGGCGCGCACCGCGAATACGCTGTGAAAGCGGGCTGCCTTTTGCGCTGTCCACCAGCGACACCAGCTTAAAGCCCAGGTTAAGGCCAATCGGCTCCACCAGCGGAATGCTGTCCCAGCTTACCGCGGGCGTGTTGTCGTGGGTCAGCGCTTCGCTTATCGCCTCCATGTCTGTCTCAGGCTCGGCCGGTTTAACGACCTTGCTTTGCTTCCAGGCCGCAAACAGCAGCAGGGCGGTAAAGCTCAGGAAGGCGATATGCGGCATGCCCGGCACGATGGCCAGGATGAACATCACAAACGCGGCGGTATAGAGGATGTTTGGCTTAGCGAGAAGCTGGGACTTAATTTCATCGCTAACGTCGCCGCCGTCGCTGACGCGGGTGACGATAATCGCGGAGGCCGTTGCCAGCAGAAGGGAGGGGATCTGCGCGACCAGGCCGTCACCGATAGTCAGCAGAACGTACTGCTGGAAGGCGTGGCTGGCATCAAGATCGTATTTAAAGATACCGATACAGATCCCGCCGATGACGTTGATGATCAGCACCATGATCCCGGCGATAGCATCGCCGCGCACGAACTTCGAGGCCCCGTCCATCGCGCCGTAGAAGTCAGCTTCGCTGGCCACCTCTTTACGCCGCTTCTGGGCCTGCTGCTGATTGATAATACCGGCGTTTAAGTCGGCATCAATCGCCATTTGCTTGCCGGGCAGGGCGTCGAGGGTAAAGCGGGCGGAAACCTCAGAAATACGCTCCGCACCTTTGGTGACCACCACAAAGTTGATGATCATCAGGATGATCAACACCACAAAACCCACCACGAAGTTCCCGCCGATAACCACCTGGCCGAACGCTTCGATAACCTTACCGGCGGCCCCTTCGCCTTCATGACCGTGCAGCAACACCACGCGCGTGGAGGCGACGTTCAGCGTCAGGCGCATCAGGGTCGTTATCAGCAATATCGTCGGGAAAACGGCAAAATCCAGCGGACGATTGCTGTTAACGGCGACCAGCAGGACAATAACCGCCAGCACAATGTTGAAGGTAAACAGGATATCCAGCACCAGCGGGGAGAGCGGCAGAATAATCATCGCCAGCACGCTGAGTAACAGGATTGGCACGCCGACGTGAGTCTTTCTCAGGGCGGTGATGGCCTGCATGAAGTTACTGTTCGCCATGGGCTTTCAATACCTCTTTTGGAATATCAATTTGCCTGTTCAGGCGGGGTTTCTGGTCGACCTGGCCTGCGCGCCAGGACTTCACCTGCATCACATAAGTCAGAACATGTGCGATGGCGCGGAAAAGCTGCGCCGGAATTTGTTGGTTCACGCGGGTGGTGTAGTACACGGCGCGCGCCAGCGGCGGGAACTCAACGATTTCAACATTGTGGTTACGCGCCACTTCACGAATGAGTAGCGCAATATCATCCACGCCTTTGGCGACGATATAAGGCGCCTCCGCTTTATCAGGATCGTATTTCAGCGCCACCGCAAAGTGGGTCGGGTTAGTGATAATTACGTCTGCGCCGGGCACCGTGCTGTTCACCTGGCCCATCGCCATCTGGCGCTGAAGCTGGCGGATACGGCCCTTAACCTGCGGGTTGCCGTCGTTGTTTTTATACTCTTCTTTGACTTCCTGTTTGGTCATGCGCATCTTTTTGGTGAACATGAACTTGCTCAGCGGCACGTCCAGCAGGGCGAACACCACAATGACGGCGATGAAGTAGCTGATAACGTGGTGGAAAATGCCGAACCCGCTGGCGATCGCCTGCAATAAATAGAGCTGCTGCAAATGCAGCAGGCCGTCCAGCGAGTCGTGAACCATCACGTACAGCACCACAAGAATAATCCCGCACTTGGCGAGCATCTTGGCGACGTCCACATAGTGGCTGCTGGAAAACATCCGCTTAAATCCGCTAATCGGGCTGAGCTTCTTGAAGTCCGGAATAAGCTTGTTGGGGGTAAAAATCCAGCCGCCGGGGATCAGGCTTGCCAGGATGCAGGCCACGGGGATCGGCACCAGGGTGGCGATAAACTTCAAAATGATGATGACGTTAAGCAGCAGGAACTGGCTCAGTACGCCGCTGTCATCAATTCTGCCCGCCATGGCCCCGACGGATAAAAAAGAGTCGCCAATCAGCGTCTTGTAATAAGGGAAGAACGCGCCCAGCGTAATAAACGATGCCACCAGGCCCACCGCCATGGTCAGGTCTTTTGAGCGTGGAATATCCCCTTTCTGCCGTGCCTTACGCAGTTTTCCTGCCGTAGGTTTTTCGCTTTTATCTCCGCTTGATGCCGACATTACTGCGTCCTTATGGCGTCGAGCCTTGCGAGGATCTCATTGGTCAGATTGAGATAATGCTCGGGAATATGCGCGACGATCATCGTGATACACAGCAGCCCGAAGAGCATGCTAATCGGGAAGCCAAGGGAAAACAGATTCAGCGTTGGCGAAACGCGGTTCAGCAGGCCAAATCCGCCCTGCACGATCATCATCACAAAGGTCGTCGGCAGCGCGATAAGCGTGGCGGAAGCCATGATCCAGCCGAGGCTTTGCGTCAGCTGGTAGAGCGAGGGCTGATTAATGGCCTGGCCAATGGGCCAGTAGCTGAAGCCTTTGAACAGAATGGTCACCACCAGCAGATGCCCGTCCATAATGAAGAACAGCAGGGCGCAGAAGATATAAATAATCTGCGAGATCACCGTGGTCGACGAGCCGTTGACCGGATCGTTCATCATCGCCATCCCCAGCCCCATGTTCATCGATAAGATATGCCCTGCGGTTTGCAATGCGACAAACACCAGCTGTAACGTCATGCCGAAGACAAAGCCCCACAGGATTTGCTCGCCGATAAGCATGATGCTGCGCATTGAAATGAGTTCGGTGATAACCACATTGTTTGGCAGCATCGGCGTGATAAGCACGGTTAGCGTCAGCGCGGTGGCGATTTTGATTCTGCGCGAAAAGGCTTTGTTATCGAGCACCGGGCAAAAATGCACAAACGCCAGGATGCGGATAAACGGCAGGCACAGCGCCATTAGCGGCGTGAGCAGATCGTGAATATCGATTCCCATGGGCGGCTTAACCTACCAGGCTCGCCGCCTGGTGAAAAATTGCGACGGTAAAGTCCACCAGCTTGGTTAGCATCCACTTACCGCCAAAGATCAGCACCATCAGGGTGACGACAAGGCGCGGCAGGAAACTCAATGTTTGTTCGTTGATTTGCGTGGTGGCCTGGAAAATACTGACGCACAGACCCACCAGCAGGCTGGGGACGATGGCGACGGCGGAGATAAGCAGCACCAGCTGAATGCCGGTGGCCATGATGTCACCGGCGGTATCCATGTTCATCATCGCTAAAGCCCCTGCACGCTTGTGGTAAGCGTACCGACAATCAGCGTCCAGCCGTCGCACAGCACAAACAGCATCAGCTTAAACGGCAGCGAGACGATCAGCGGCGACAGCATCATCATCCCCATCGCCATCAGAATACTGGCGACAATCAGGTCGATGACGAGGAACGGGATGTAAATCATAAAGCCAATCTGGAAGGCGGTTTTCAGCTCGCTCAGCAGATAGGCCGGCGTAACCACGGTCAAATCCTGCTCGCGGGCATCGCCCTTAACGCCCGCAATGTCCATCATCTGCGACATCGCTTTGTTATTCGTCTGGGCGAGCATGTATTTCTTGAGCGGGACTTCGGCCTTCACCAGCGCTTCTTTCAGGGTGATCTGGTCGTTCTGGAAAGGCAGCACCGCGTCGTTATAGACGCTCGTCCACACCGGACGCATAACCAGCAGAGTCAGCGCCAGCGCAATACCGGTCAGAATTTTGTTTGGCGGGCTTTGCTGCAGGCCCAGCGCCTGGCGCAGGATGGCCAGCACGATAATAAAACGGGTGAAACAGGTCATCATCAGCAGCATGATCGGCAGCAGGCCGAGCAGCGTCATCAGAATGAGGATTTCAATTTTGACGTTATAGTCCTGGCCCGCGCCGTTGCTGGCGGTGCTGAACAGGGTTACGTCGCCGTTTGCGGCAAACAGCAGCGGGGAAAAGCACAGCCCCACAAGCAGCAGGGCGCTTAAACCGCTTTTGGTATTCAGCAGGCGGCGTAACAGATAACTCATCTTGCTAACTCACCCAGATCTTTGCTGTTGAACTCAATAATACGCAGGCCGTATTTATCGTTGAGCACCACCACTTCCGCTTTGCCAAAGAGAATGCCGTTCACCTTAATATCCAGCGGCTCGCCCGCCAGCTTGTCCAGCTCGACGACGGAGTCGTTATTGACCGACATCAGCTCGGCCAGTGAGATGTCAACCGAGGCGACTTCCAGCGTCAGGGTAACGGGAATGCGGCTGAACAGCGACATTTTGCGCATCTGGTCGAAAGCCGTATTTTTTGGTGGCTCAGGCTGTAAGTCCAGGCGGATATTCCCTTCCACAACCTCTTCGCGCGGAAGATCGCTAAGGTTGAGATCGTCCAGATTCAGCTCCTGGCCCAGTTCCTGATGTAAATCACTCATAACTCTTCTCGATGGTTTTGTCGTTAAACTCGCTTAAAAACAGCTTGCCGCGATCGTCAGCAATAACGGCGTTAAAAATCTGTTCTTTACCGATAAAAACAGGTAAAGGGTCGTTCAGCGAAATCGGGATAATATCCCCGGGTTCAATGTTTGTGAGCTGGGCGACAGTCAGATTCAGGCTGGCAATCCGGCCCTGAAGCTTCAGCGGCAGGCTATAAAACATGCGTTCAATTTGCGCCGGATTAAGCCGCTTTTTGCCGCTGCTCTCTTCGTTGTCCGAGGTGCGCAGCCTTGCCAGCATCCGGTCAATATGAAAGTGGTCGAGGAGCACGGTAAACGTGCCGTTGTCGTAACCTTCCAGTTCAAAGGTAATACGCCAGGACCACTGGTTAATGACCGTGGAATAATCGTTCTTAATCTCCAGGTCTTCGCCAAAGGTATCTTTATTAATAATCAGCAGCGTGAGTTCCTGCGCGAGCTTATTCTTCAGGCGCTCTTCTGTTTTGGTTACGGGCTGAGTCAGATCGGGAGCAATCTGGCTATTCTCTTTACTCAATCCGTAATAATCATGCAAAATATTTAACAATAATATACGGTCAATATCGAAAGCAATATTCCCGTGACGCGTGGAAAATACCTGCGTATTTTTATAATTCTGGTCAATCGCGAAAGTCATATTTTTTAACGAGACGTTAACGCGAAATTTCTTCAGGAAGTAAATGCTCAACCTGGCATCCAGAATGTCAAAGCAATCATTCATCAATTTTGGCAATTTATGCCATGGTCGTCCGAGTCGATTAACATCGAACTTCACCAGGTCGGGGAGACGATCGCGCTGGTGGATTCTGATACGTTGTGGTGCAGGCTGCATAATTATTCCGCGTAACAAATCATTCTGATGTAAGCATGAGCGTTAACCATTATTGATTAACCGCATACAGCAGAGAAAAATTTCACCTGATTATTTAAGCTATGGATTTGGGGTGTCGCTCAGTGTTGTTGAGAGATGAACAACAGATACCGACTTTTATCGCATATCATTTTTCAGGAAAAGAATTAGACTACCTTTGCGCCAATGATGCAAGGGTGGTTAGCTTATTAATCAATTATTTAAAAGCGATTAATGTCGATTAATATTTTTCTCAATGCACTGATTTTAAAGTATTAATATTTTAATACCCATTAAAAACAAGACAATTCTTAGTCCCTGAGTATACTTGCCCCCACTGAATGCCGTGATACCTGACAAGAGAGCGGTTGAATATCTTAAGTACCGATGTGAAATAACTATAAGACCACTGCTTATTACTGCCTGGTCTTATTGCCATCCTTGCTATATCAACAAATAAGACACGCTTAGTGCCTCTTTAGTTGTCTCCGTCAGTCAGGTTTTTAATTATAAGTTGGTAACGTCTTATGAATATTATTGTTGACCACGAAGCACGTAATGAGAATGGCTTTATTGCCAGTGCTCCTGCCAGTGTAAGTGTATTTGCATTAGCTCGTCGTGTAGCCCGGTTTAATGTTTCGGTGCTCATTACCGGAGAAACGGGGACAGGTAAAGAGTGTGTTGCAAAATATATTCATGAAAATGCCGCTGGTAAAGATTCACCTTACGTTGGCGTAAACTGCGCGGCTATTCCAGAAAGTATGCTGGAAGCTATTTTATTCGGCTACGAAAAGGGAGCCTTTACCGGCGCAGTCACCAGCGTACCGGGTAAATTTGAGCAGGCAAACGGCGGGACATTACTCCTTGACGAAATTGGCGATATGCCGCTGGCTTTGCAGGCTAAATTATTACGCGTGCTGCAGGAGCAGGAAGTTGAGCGCCTGGGCAGCCATAAACGTATTCCGCTGGATATTCGTTTAATCGCCTCAACCAATAAAGATTTGCAAGTTGAGATTGCCGAAGGGCGTTTCCGTCAGGATCTTTTCTACCGTATTTCTGTGGTGCCGATTCACATCACGCCCTTACGCGAACGCAAGCAGGATGTTATTCCGCTGGCGCTGCGTTTTATCAACAAATACCAGTCTTTCCATCAGGGAAAAATCCACCTCGGCGACGAGGCGCGTCATGCGCTGCTGAGCTACGACTGGCCGGGCAACGTCCGTGAGCTGGAAAACGTTATCCAGCGCGGATTGATTTTGTGCAACGGCGCAGAAGTGACGTCGAACGATTTTGGTCTGGTGCAGAGCACGCCGTTACCAGAATTACCCGCGGTTGACCTTATGCCCGCCTATCAGGAAACGCAAAGCGGCGGCGTGCGTGGCGCAATGGCCGCTATCCGCAACGTCAAGCTGCACGGCCGCATGGCGGAATACCAGTACATCATCGATTTATTGAAGCGTCATAAAGGCAATAAATCAAAAACCGCAGAATTTTTAGGCATCACCCCTCGGGCATTGCGCTATCGCCTGGCTTCAATGCGCGACGAAGGGATTGATATTGAGTGTTACTCCTGACGCCCGAGAGGACCCACCGATGGATAAAATTTCAGGATTAGGGATCGCCGCATCCCAGCAGGCAATACTGGCGCGCATGCAGCAAACCGCCGCTGCTGCGCAAACCGGCGCTGTTAGCCCGGGTTTTACGATTGCTCCGGCAGACGCCAGCATGTTTGGCGCGCCGGCACAGCCCGTCTCTTTTGCCAAAGTGATGAATACGGCTATCGACAATGTTGACCAGATGCAGCATGTCGCCAGCGCTCGCCAGACCGCCATCGACACCGGACAAAGTGACGATTTAACCGGTGCGATGATCGAAAGCCAGAAAGCCAGCGTGGCGTTCTCGGCGATGATGCAGGTGCGCAATAAGCTCACCACCGCGCTGGATGAAGTGATGAATATTGCGCTCTAAGGTTTTCACCGTGTTAAACAAAATTAAAGCCAGACTGCCCGCCGTTACATTACCCGCGGGCCTGAACAACAGTAAATTTCTCATCGGCGCCGCGGCAGTATTGTTGACCGGCGCCATTGTCGCTTCCCTTTGGCGCAGCAATCAGGGCTATGTCGCGCTGTACGGTGAAAAAGAAAATATTCCGGTTTCTCAGGTCGTTGAAGTGCTGGGCGGCGAAGGTATCGCCTATCGGGTCAACCCTGAGAACGGGCAAATTCTGGTGCCGGACAGCAAACTGTCGCGCGCGCGTATGGCGCTTGCGGCGAAGGGCATCACCGCCGTGCTGCCGGAAGGCTACGAGCTGATGGATAAAGAAGAGATGCTCGGCAGCAGCCAGTTTGTCCAGAACGTGCGCTACAAGCGCAGCCTCGAAGGGGAGCTGGCGAAAAGCATCATGGGGCTGGAGCCGGTTGAAAACGCCCGTATCCACCTTGGCCTGAGCGAATCCAGCTCGTTTGTCATGAGCAACAAGCCCGAAAGCAGCGCCTCCGTTATGGTACAGCTGCGCAACGGCAAGCATCTCGATGAACAGCAGGTGGCGGCCATCGTTCAGCTGGTTGCCGGCAGCGTGCCCGGCATGAAAGCGGGCAGCGTGCGCGTGGTGGATCAAAGCGGCAACCTGCTGTCGGAAAACTTCCAGAACGGCAATACAAATCTGGCGGGCATCCGCCAGGGCAACGACGTTGTTCAGCGCCTGAAAGCCGACACGGAAAAGAATATCTCCGGCCTGCTGACTTCGCTGGTGGGCGCGCATAACTTCCGCATCAGCGTGGCGCCACAGGTTGATATGAGCAGCGTGGAAGAGACGCAGGAGCGCCTCGGTAAAGACGCTCGCGTCAGCGATGAAAGTATCAGCCAGGAAAATACCACTAACGAAATGGCGATGGGCATCCCGGGCTCGCTGAGCAACCGGCCTGTGAACCAGCAGCCGCAGCAGGCGGCCGCGGCGGCGAACCCGACGGCGGCAAATACCGCACCGGCCACCACCGACCCGCGCTCGCTCTCCAGCCGCAATCAGGAACAGCGTAAGTACGCTTACGACCGCGATATTCGCCATATTCGTCACCCAGGCTACAAGCTGGAAAAAATGCGTGTCGCCGTGGCGCTGAACCAGGCGGCGCCGGCGCTGGCAAAATTTACCCCGGAACAGCTGGCTAACCTGACCAAACTGGTTGAGGACGCGGCGGGTATCGATAA
>NZ_RCAA01000015.1:326440-336965 GCF_003628475.1 Enterobacter sp. R1(2018)
CGCTCGACATGATGGCGTTTACCCAGCCGGACAGCGTCGACTTCCCTGCGATGCAGTGGTGGCAGGATCCGGCTATCCATTCGTGGGGACAAACCGGCGGTATCGGTTTACTCGCTCTGCTGACGTTGCTGTTTGGCGTCCGTCCGCTGGCGCAGCGCTACGGCAGACGCGAACCGGTGACGGTCGACAGCGTAGCGGAAGAACAGCTGGATCTTCCACAGCTTGAGACTGAAACGGCGGCAGAGGAAGAAGGGCTGCTGGTGAGCGCGCCTAAACCGACGTTTATGATCGAAGAAGAGCTGCCTCCGCAAAGTTCTGGTCTGGAGACGAAGGTGGAATTCCTGCAGGTGCTCGCACAAAACGAAACCGAGCGTGTGGCTGAAGTATTGAAACAGTGGATTAACAGCAATGAGCGAAATAACAGCAGGCAAGAACAGTAAAGGCGCCGGGGGCAATAACGGTCGTTCAAAAATCGAACAGGCTGCCATTTTGTTGCTCAGCGTTGGTGAAGATGCCGCAGCCCAGGTGATGCAAAAACTGACCCGTGAAGAGGTGGTGCTGGTGAGTGAAACCATGGCGCGCCTGCACGGCGTCAAGGTGACCCAGGCGCGCACGGCGTTGAACAGCTTCTTCCATGATTATCAGGAACAGAGCGGTATCAACGGGGCGTCGCGCACCTATCTGCGCAGCATCCTGAAAAAAGCCCTCGGCGGCGAAATCGCCCGCAGCGTGATCAACGGCATTTATGGCGATGAAATTCGTTACCGTATGGCCCGCCTGCAATGGGTCGATGTCCCGCAGCTGGCGGCGCTCATTGAGCAGGAGCACCTGCAATTGCAGGCCGTGTTCCTCGCCTTCCTGCCGCCGGACGTGGCGGCAAGCGTGCTGAGCAATCTGGCCCAGGAGCGTCAGGATGAAATCGTCTATCGCATTGCGAAGCTGGACGACATTAACCGTGACGTTATCGACGAACTGGACAGGCTAATCGACCGGGGCGTGGCGGTGCTTTCAGAGCACGGCTCAAAAGTGGTGGGCATCAAACACGCCGCCAATATCGTTAACCGCATTCCTGAGAACCAGCAGCTGCTGCTGGATCAGCTGCGCGAGCGAGATGAAGACGTGGTCGAAGAGCTGAAAGATGAAATGTATGAGTTCTTTATCCTCAGCCGTCAGACGGACGTTACGCTGCAGCGCCTGATGGAAGAAATTCCTATCGAAGAGTGGGCGGTTGCGCTCAAAGGCACCGAGTCGGTACTGCGCTCAGCCATCTTCAACGTAATGCCAAAACGTCAGGTACAGCTGCTGCAAAGCACGACTTCACGTCTGGGACCCGTGCCGGTCAGCCGTATCGAACAGGTGCGCAAAGACATTATGGGCACCGTGCGCCAGCTGGTTGAGGACGGAGAAATTCAGGTGCAGCTCTTTGCCGAGCAGACCGTGGAGTAATCGATGTTTAAAAAAACTCAGGATACCTCGCTGGATGCCCTTACCAGCCGCCGCCATGCGGTGGTGAAGCCGCGCCTGCACAAGTTTCCGCCGCTGCGCAAAAGCTGGCAGCAAACCGCAGGTGAACATGGCGTACACGGCGAAGTGATGAACCCGGCTGCCCTGCAGGAACAGCTTATGCAGGGTTTCCAGGACGGCCTGAACCGGGGCTTTGCCCAGGGGATGGAAGAGGGCAAAAACGAAGGCTATCAGGAAGGATCGCGTCTGGGGTTTGAGGAAGGGATGCGTAAAGGCCTTGCCGAAGGCTCGCTGCTGGCGAAACAGCAATTTCTGGAGGCCGCGCAGCCTCTGGAAGGCGTAAGAGACGAGCTGCAAAAATTCCTCACGGCCTATGAACAGCGGCGCCGCGAGGAGCTCTTACAGCTTGTTGATAAGGTTGCTCGCCAGGTCATCCGCTGCGAGCTTGCTCTGCAGCCGACCCAAATGCTGACGCTCATTGAAGAAGCGATTTCAAGCCTGCCGTCGGTGCCCGAGCAAATTCGCATCTATATGAACAGCGAAGAGTTCAAGCGCATCAGCGAAGCGGAGCCGGAAAAATCCCGGCAGTGGGGCCTTTGCGCAGATGCGGATTTAGCCGCTGGCGAATGCCGCGTGGTGACCGACACCACGGAAATGGACATCGGCTGCCAGCACCGTATGGATCAGTGCGTTGATGTCTTAAAAGAAACCCTGCTGCCGGAAGCCCACGATGAGTGATCTGGATTTCGAACAGGCGCTGCGCTCCATTGAAAATATTCATCTCGCCCGGGTGGCGGGACGGCTGGTTCGCGTCAACGGCATTCTCCTCGAATGCGTTGGCTGCCGACTGGCGGTGGGGCAAATGTGCCAGATCGAAAGTACGGACAGTGAAATGATGGACGCGCAGGTTGTCGGCTTCGATCGCGATCTTACCTATCTGATGCCCTTTAAACATCCTTCCGGCCTGATTGCCGGCGCACGCGTTTTCCCCGCGGAGAAGCAAGAAGGCGTGCTGATTGGCGATCGGTGGCTGGGCCGCGTCGTTAACGGCCTGGGCGAACCGCTGGATGAGAAAGGCAAGCTCGGCGGCGATACGCTGCTCCCGCAACAGCTCCCGCAGGTCCATCCGTTGACCCGTCAGCCGGTTGAAGAACCGCTTGATGTCGGCGTTCGCGCCATCAACGGCCTGCTGACCATCGGCAAAGGCCAGCGCGTAGGGCTGATGGCCGGCAGCGGGGTGGGAAAAAGCGTGCTGCTTGGCATGATCACCCGTTACACCCAGGCTGAGGTCGTGGTGGTGGGGCTTATCGGCGAGCGCGGGCGCGAAGTAAAAGAATTTATCGATAACGCGCTGCAGTCCGAAGGGCTGGCTAAATCGGTGATTGTTGCCGCCCCCGCCGACGAATCTCCGCTGATGCGTATCAAGGCAACCGAGCTGTGCCACACCATCGCCAGCTACTACCGCGACAAAGGCAAAGATGTGCTGCTGCTGGTTGACTCCCTGACGCGTTACGCCATGGCGCAGCGTGAAATCGCGCTGGCGATCGGCGAGCCGCCGGCAACCAAAGGCTATCCGCCGTCGGCGTTTGGCATGATCCCGCGCCTGTGCGAAAGCGCCGGTAACAGCTCGGGAAAGGGCACCATGACGGCGATTTATACCGTACTAGCCGAAGGGGACGACCAGCAGGATCCGATAGTCGACTGCGCGCGCGCCGTGCTGGACGGGCATATTGTCCTGTCCCGACATCTGGCGGAAGCGGGGCACTATCCGGCCATCGACATCGGCCAGTCCATCAGCCGCTGTATGGCTCAGGTCACCCCGAAGGAGCATCAGCGCGCGGCGCGAACCCTTAAACAGCTCTATGCCGAATACCAGAGCATCAAACCGCTGATCCCTCTCGGGGGCTATGTTGCAGGTGCCGATGCCGTGGCTGACAGAGCGGTAAAGCTCGCCCCGGCCATCACGCAGTTTTTGCAGCAGGAAGTGCAGGACGTGGCGCTGCTCGACAAAACCGTTAATGACCTGTGTTTATTAGCGCAGGCGGGATAACCCAACCATGAGCAAATTAATCGCCACGCTTGAGCAGCTTCGTACGCTGCGCAAGCGGGAAGTAGACGACCTGAGCCAGCAGCTCTCTTCTCAGCGCCAGCAGTGCCAGCGGTTCGAAAAGAATATTACCGCGCTCAGAACGCTGGCCGCCGGGATGAGCGAGATAGCGGGCAACAGCGCCGCGCAGCTAATCAACCATTCCGGCTACAGGCGCAACATCCAGCGCGTCATCGACTGGCAGAAGCAGGAGCAGGCTCTGGCCACGCTGGAAGCGCAAAAAATTCAGGGGGCTTTGCTCCAGGAAGCGAAGCGGGAGAAAAGTCTGGCGCTGGTGCTGGACGACCGCAAACGCCAGCTTGTCATGGACCAGAATCGCCGTGACCAGAAAAACACCGACGCCGTATCGGCGCAGTGCTGGCTGCGTCAGAAGCTCGCAGCCCAACGCTAACCACTACGAAGAACAGTTACCGAGAACAAAATGGCTAAACCGGCAACCCGCGCCGCCAAACCGGCTGGCGGCACACTCTTTGATAATTTACTCAAAAAGCAGCGCGGCGCTGCGATTACCGGCACCCCCTTTGTCAGCGTGGTTTGCCCGACCTGGAACCGCCGCGAGTTTCTGCCTTACCTGCTGTATATCTTCCAGTATCAGGACTACCCGGCGGACAAGCGCGAGCTGATAATTCTGGACGATTCCGAGCACAGCAACGAAGACCTGATCGCCATGATGGTGGACGGCGGCCTGCAAAATGTACGCTATATCCACAGCAAAGAACGACTTGCATTGGGTAAAAAGCGCAACATGCTCAACGAGATGGCGCAGGGCGAATACATCATCTGCTTCGATGACGACGATTATTATCCGCCGAATAAGATCTCTTATCAGGTGGGAGAAATGCAGCGCAACAGGGCGCTGTTTTCCGGCTGCGATCAAATCTATATCTGGTATAGCCATCTGGATAAAATTTATCTGACGCATTCGTTTGGCGCTAATCATGCGCTGAACGGTACGTTTGGTCTGCACAAGAATTTGCTGAAGAAGCATCGTTATGAAGATGAGGCGATGCTGTCAGAAGAAACGGCATTCCTTAAAGGCTTCAGGACACCGGTCCTGCAAATCGATCCGGCAAAGGCCATTGTGTGTATTTCCCATAGCAGTAATACCTACGATAAAGATTTTGTTATGGGCAGCAGCAAACCGGTGGATCTCCGGCTCGAAGATCTGGTTCAGGATACTAATTTGCTGGCGCATTACCGCCGTCTGAATAACGCGCCGCTGAACACGGCTGTTGACTGGTCAGTATTTGAAAAAGTGGCGGTGATTTATGACCCCGACCGGGAAGAAAATCTGCTGGCTCAATGTCAGGAACTTATTGAGTTTGGTATTCCTGCTGGCGCTTTGCTTCCCGTTCCTGTGCATGCCCACGTGGATGCAAATATCGCCGAGCTGGAAACCCACTCTAAAGTGCTTGAACAGGCGATAAGTGAGGGCTGGAAAAACGTTTTGTTACTTGATGCAACGATACGTTTTGTAAAAAAAGAATCATCGGTGAACGTGGTTAATGCGTTGCTCAGGCAGCTGGCGCAAATCAACTGGCAGGTACTGATGCTGGGGGGGAAATACAATACGCTTGTGCCAATGACATCGCTAAAAGGTATTGCCCGTCTTGAAAGTGCTGAATGCGGCTGCGCATACGCCGTAAACGCTAATTACTATTCGGTCTTGCTGGAAACCTACCGCAAAGCTATTGCAGATGGCATAAGCCGTGATACAGCCTGGCAGCCCCTTCTTCCGCACGACTGCTGGCTGGGGTTCTACCCGAGCTTCGCGTTTATCCAACAAATGAAAGATAGCCAGACAGGGAAACGTTTTGATTGTACCCACTGGTTCTTCCGTAAACATCGTTAAGTGAGGGGCGACACTCTGTTGCCTGGAGAAAAAAATGGAAACGTCAGAACGTTATCAACCTGAATTCGTGGTGCGCCATCAGGCTGCTGCCGTGGCGTGTCAGTGCCCAGCCTGTCAGAAAGCTGAAGGCGAGTGGCCGTCTACAGCCGTGTATCTGCATAACCAGCAGCGCGATAGTCTGGATCCGGGATGTGAAAGTGTTGCGCGTGAGCTATTGCTGAATCCGGAAGCGTTTATTTTGCATGTTTCGCCAGTACAAACCCGCGGTGAGCAAATTCTGACTCCCTGGGCTGAAACGCTCAATCAGCAGTGTATCAATCTGGCCATAAACCCGGCGCTGAACCTGGAAAGCAGCCTGTATGCGATGGGTATCCTGCTAAGTAAAGCGCAACAGTATCTCGATCAGGGTAATGAAGATCCTGCTTTGCTGGTATCAATGGGCGAGCAGTTAGCCACGCTTGCCGAACATGGTGTGTTAAACGACCAGCTAAGTCAGCTGCCGGTCATTGAGGCAAATCGACTGGCTGCGCTTAAAGAGATGGGAATGATGCGTTTGAATCTGAACCTGGCGATGGTCGATAAAATGTCGATGATGCTAAAACTTAGCGAGCTGTCCATTATGCAGCCCAGCCGTTTAAGCGAACGTTTGCACGAGCTTCAACATAGGGTTAACGATTGCACGATATTTACCGAACGGCCGCATATATTACGCAACGTGCTTATTTATCGTCTCTATCATGATGTTTTTCCGGCCATCAGCTGCCAGAATTTCGGCGCGGCATTCCTGAGTCTTGCCCGTCAATTCTTCCAGCTAAAAATGCTCGGCGCTATCTGGATTGCAGATCGCGAGACGTTAAATGATGAACAGCTGGTGATCCTGTTCAGCGCATGGTTCCAGTGGGCGAGCAATAATCCTGTGCAGGAAAATACCGCAGACAGCGCAGACTTTAGTCTGCTGCGCGGGCTGTCGTTGATCTGATCCGATAACTCCTCTTTTAAGGGTGAAAGGGGAGGCTTTTGGTCGTTAATCTTTCCTGTGTGTTTACCGGTACAACTTCATGACTACAGTCATCACATTCGGCACTTTCGATGTCTTTCATGCCGGACATCTGAATATTCTTCAGCGCGCCAGAAATTTTGGTGACAGGCTGTGCGTTGGCGTCTCCTCAGATTTACTTAATATGCAAAAAAAAGGCCGCAAACCTATCTATAGTGAACGTGACCGCATGCAGATCATTGCCGGGCTTAAATGTGTAGATGAGGTTTTTCTTGAGAAGTCTTTAGAAGAGAAAAAATTTTATATCCAGCAGCATGAAGCCAACATTATGGTCATGGGTGATGACTGGCAAGGGCGTTTTGATAACTTCAAAGAAATTTGTCAGGTTATTTATCTTACAAGGACTCCGTCAATCTCGACAACCTCGATTATTGAAGTTGTAAAATCTTTATAGGTACAGGGCGATAAAGAGTTTAGATGATATTAACGTCGTTTATTATTCTTAAGCTTGTATTTCATCAGCGCTGAGCATAGGTGTAATGAAAAATAATGGAGAGATGAAAGCTCATGGCAAGAAAAAAATTTTTCTTCCCACGAACTTGTTATGCTGATTCCACAACCAAACTTTACAAGCCACGAGATTTTTCATGTGGCCGTAAAGTAATATGAGGGCAGGCGTTAGCAGTGCTCCACTGTAAATTGGTTGCTGGCAGAGACGCAGGCTTTGACTTCACGCTCCAGATATTTCACCAGTGAACCGCACGCGTCGGCAACTGAAGTCTGGAAAAGCATGTCAGCCATTTCTTTTCTTAACGCTTGCTTAGTATCGTTGAATAATGCTTCGGACAAGAGGCTGGCCAATGTTTTCTGATTGTAATTGTAGGCGAAGTCGATATCGGGGACCAATGAATAATCAGGTTCAAAAGAGCGATGTTCGCCGAGTGTTAATTCCAGCTTTAAAATGGGTTTTTCAGTAATCAAAAAATCAAACATAATAGATGAGTAATCTGTTATTAGCATGTCGAATTTATTGAGGTAAGGGTATAAATCAGCGTTAGCATTGATGAAGAAAACGTTTTCTGCCAGCGCTTTTGTATCACCGGACTGAACATTAAGCGGATGGTTTTTGATAAAAATATCCACATCAAGGAGTTTGCAATATTGGATAAGTTGCAATACAAACTCACTGGAATTAGTGACAAGTTTTGAACCTGTTCGCTGCCAGGTGGGGACAAAAAGGATCTTCCGTCTGTTTTTATTGTTCAATGCATTCACAACGTTGGTGGGAAGTTCACAACCAATTAGCTCAGCGGGTGTTGGTTCTCGTACAATAACTTCATTCCTGGGATAGCCGGAACGGATAATTCGTTGGCAGCCAAAGGATTCATGAAAAAAATTATCCAGGTAAGAAGATGTGCTAAGTACGCAGTCTGCCCGGCTGGCAAAATCGACGGGCCTGCGGAAATCGTAAGAAAGCACATCCAGATGAGGGACTAATTTAAGTAACAGATGCTTAACTGATACACCGTGCCATAATTGAATCTGTTTGGCGCCTTGTAAACATGAAAATAACTCTTCGCTACCATTTAAACTCTGTGATGGATTAACGGAGAAAACGGCCACGGCCGCCGATAAGAATAACTTCACAGTTTCTGAAGTTGTTTCATTGCTAATAAGATGACAAGGTAAATTATTTTTCCTCAGCGACTCAATTAGTGGTTTTTCAGTACTGCACCAGATAGCTTCGAAATCACACTCTTTGCTTTGGGTGTGCAGGAATAAATATTTTGTATTATCACTGAAGTGCTCTCTGCCAAAAAATAAGACAATATTCTTTTTACCGTTTTTTTTTGAGATGCTACTAAGGCGGAAACACAATTCGTTAACCATAATAATCCTTTTTATTAACTGAGGTCAGGGGACGAGTTTAGTATGGCGACACTGACATGTTTAAACTTAAATGTTAAAAAATCGTCATTAAAAATATATCTGTCATTCAAATGATGCTGCTTTGTTAAGTGGTGTCTGGCTAAATGAAGAATTGGAAGGAGTATATGAAAGCAAAAATATTTATTGAGAACGATAATACTAGCTTTTATCGGCAAATGGCAAGTTTTATCATTGGTTGTGATGATGATAATACCGTGAATTTTTTATTTTGCTCTACTGTAATATTAAATGAATCATTTTTAAATGCGAGAAAAGTTAACGTATTACGATTTTCTTCAGAGACGCTGCCAGCGTTGTTAAGCCAGGTTGTGGATTTACTGATCTCGCGTGATTTTGAAGATATTGAGCTACACATGGGGTTGGAAAACTGTGGAAGACTGCTGATGCCAATTCTTGGGAATTATTTAAAAAATATAAACTTGCATCTTTATGATTCGACAGTTGCTGGACTGGTCGATCGCGTTAAAATCAGTTCCCTCACCAACAAGGAACGGGCTGAAGCATTTTTTGTATGTAGCGAAGCGTTAAAAGCGACACTGACAAAAAAGAATAATACAGTTTCAGGCGATAGCTGGAATCCCATATTTAATTATATACCAGGGGATTTTGTTAAAACGACCTATTACGTCAGCAATGCTTGTCCTGCTGCGCCTGATTTCTTCAGAGCCGCCAGCAAGTACTCTTTATTTGATGAAGTTGTGCTGGATGAGTTACAGACTATATATTATATGCAATTGTGCAATATACCTCTCTCATTATATGCGGAATTAAAGGCCGTATCGACAAATGATAATTCTATTTTATATATTCCCGGCACGCCAGCCGCGAATTACAGTGAATCAAATTATTATGCTGCCCTACATAAAGAATTTAGTGCATATATTAAAGATAATCATCATAAATATGACAATGTCATTTTTAAAATATGTAATAAAAATGATAATAAAAACAACGAGATAGTGTTATCCTTAGGCCATAACTCAATTTGCATCGATGAAGAAATATCATTATCCGCGTTGGCTGTCTTAAATTTGTTACCACATAAAGTCTGCGGTGACATCAATAATGATATTTTGTATTTCCACAAACCAGAGGTTGTGTTTTGTATCGATAATAAAAGTCGTGCTACAGATATAGCTTCGCATTTATTAGATCTGCAATGGCTAATCTATAATAAAATTATTCATATCGATGAATATGCTGAGTATTCTTTAGCTCAGCCAGTTCGCAGGTATTTTTATTCACATGCGTCTATGGGGGATATCGTATTCGCCATCGGTTGTATAAACGCTTTGCGAACCTCTTATACTGAAGAGTTTGTTTTTGTTACCAATAAATTATATTCCACCCTTATTGACTCAAGTCTTTTGGTTGATCAATTCTGGGATATAAATAACTTATCCGAAAAACAGCTGTTTGAATTAAAAATTGCTAATTATATGGGGATGTTACACAACGTAGGCGCCTGGGATCATATTCTGGCAAAAAAACATCTAACCGATTCTCTGCTCGATTTATTTGGCAAAGAATATTCACCACGCTATAAGCATGCTGTGGTGAATTTGGATGATTCTCATATCGCTAAGGCCTCTGATTTTATTAAAAAACATAATCTGCAGAATGCGCGAATTGTTTTATTACATCCCAATATCGGTGCGGCAAACAGAACATGGACAGAAGAAAACTGGTATCAGTTAACTAAATATTTTTTGAATGAAAACTGGAAGGTTGTCATTATAGGTAGCGAGAATAATAAACATAAAAATAAAAAAATGATGCCTGTTGAAATAGATGGCGTTATCGATGCAACAAATCAATTTTCAATTCTGGAAACGGTTGCGCTTATGCAGCAGTGTCAACTGTTGGTTGCTTGTGACTCTGGTCCAGTCGCGCTGGCAGGTATGACGGATATTGCTATTTGTGCGCTTTACTCCCTGATACCTGCAGCATGGCGCTTGCCATACCGGCACGGTAAAATGGGCTGGAATGCTTTGGGCATCGATCTCAGCTGCCAGTATGGCCAGTGTGGTAAGCTCATTCAGGATCGAAAATTTTTCGAAAATGTTTTAAATGTTCCCTGGCATAAATTATCAAGCGCTGAATTTTCAGAATGGTGTCCTAACGGAAAAACCTACAGTTGCTTGCAAAGCTACTC
>NZ_RCAA01000015.1:337013-353133 GCF_003628475.1 Enterobacter sp. R1(2018)
ATTTATATTTAAATCATTAATAGTAGAACTTAATAAATCTATTGCCGTGTCGCCTTACAATGTAGTATGCAAATTTATAAGGAACTCAATATGACCTTTTCACCCAGACCTCTTGCATTTGTGCTCAGTGCTTCTCATCACGGTCCGATGATTGTGAACCGCAACGACTTTAATAAAGGTAAAAAAAATTATTATGGAGTAGGCTATCAGATTCTCAATAATGCTTGTTTTGACCCTGATGAAGTTTCACTGGCGCTAACCATACTTTCCTGTCGGCGGAAATATTTTGGAGACGGTGTTTTTGCTATTGATGGTGGTGCAAATATTGGGGTGCATACCCTTGAATGGGCCCGGCATATGCATGGATGGGGCTGTGTACTTAGCTTTGAGGCACAAGAAAGAATTTTCTATGCGTTAGCTGGAAATGTTGTGCTCAATAACTGCACGAATGCTCAGGTGAAACTTTCAGCTTTGGGTCGTGAGCCAGGCATAATGTACATCCCGCAGCCAGATTATAATCTTCAGGGAAGTTTTGGTAGTCTTGAACTCAATAAAAGTGAAAGAAACGAATTTATTGGGCAGGATATATCTTATCAGAAAGAAGATTGTAATGTGATTCCTGTGACAGCTTTGGACTCATTACCTATTCCACGTCTTGATTTTATGAAACTTGATGTGGAGGGCATGGAAATGGATGTGTTGTTTGGGGCAATACAGCAGATTCAAACGCATCATCCAATTATAATGATTGAAGTGCTTAAGTCTGATAATAATGAAATATATGAGTTTCTCATGCAAATGGGGTATCAGATTTTCCCCTGCGGCATAAACGCGCTGGCGATCCATAATAGCGATCCAACGCTGAATGATGTGAGATAAAGCAATGAATTATCTATCCCCAATGCAGTTTGGGGATAGACGTATTCCTTATAATAATGGTCTTATCTCCAACTGCAATTAGTGTTGTGCGCTCTGTTTCAGACTGCTTATCTGAATAACATTTGCCGAAGGCTATGCAGCAACGCATTTTCTTCTGGTATCACAGGATTTGTGATCGCCTCAATAATCACTTTTGCGGCGCGCTCACCCGCTTTACCATCCTGCCAGGCATCGCAATAGTGATGGCGAATTTCATCCAGCTGTGGCTCAAGCCGCAGCCATTTATCTTCCGAACAGAGTATTGCCCGCAGATCCTCAATCGTTCTGGCAACCGGCAAAATTGAACGTATTTTCTGGTCGGCGCTGTACGGGCTGGAATAAGTTTTCTGGTCTTCCAGCAGGGATTCCATATTTTCCCAGTTCAGCAGGATGGTACGTTTGCCCGCGTGAATCGCATCAAAAATAAATCCGCTGTTATCGGTCAGAACGTAATCTGCCTGTCGCAGCGCCGGGAAGATTAAAGCATGGTTGCCGACGCGTTTTTTCAGATGTTTACGGGCGATAGCCAGGGAAGGGGATTCTTCCGGGCGGTAGAGCGTGCCGTGATGCAGTTTAGTGATAACGTTATAGTCCCGGCTCAGGCGCTCAAGCCATTTCGCCCAGTGTGGAATCGAACTTAACGCGCCAAAAGTCGGCGCGTAGAGCAAAGTAGGCTTTTTAGGGTCCAGTTTCAGATCATCCAGCCCGGCCTTGTCTTCAGGATGGTTATACCAGTCGTCAAAGCGAGGATTCCCCACCATCACCGCGTTGCCGTTGATGTTCAGCGCCTGCTGGCTGTAATGGCTGTAACACAAAATATGGTGGTAAAAGGTATTCCACCAGGCATGGTTCCACTGCTCTTTTGCCAGACCATAAACGGTGCGGACATGAACAGGGGCAAGATTATTAAGCGCGGGCGTGTAATAAGGGCTAATAAGGCAATGAAAGGGCTGTGTAAGGGCCTGAATTTTTGACAGCGCGCAGGCATGCAGGCGCGGTTCGTTAATTTCTTCCAGCAGCGTTTGCATTTCCTGGAGCAAAGCCGGTGGCACAAAGTCGCTGATAACGAGGTGGCAGGAGTAGCCCTGGTCCAGCAGGTGACGCAGAATAGGAAAATACACCTGATAATGGAAAGCCGTTTCCATATAAAAGCCAAGGGTATAATGTCCGTTGGCCGGGCCCGGTGGCGTATTCTTGTTTTCAATGATTTTCGCAACGGCCGAGCTGACATAACTTTGCGGGTAGGATACCTCGCAACTCAGACAGACAGAGAATTCACTCGACGCTAATTCTTTGAGTTTTTTGCGTCTTTCCGCTTCACTGGGCGTTTCCGGTGAGTGGGTATAGCGGATGTTCAGCGCTTCTTGCTGGCCGTCCGTCAGGCTTTTAATCAGCGGTAGCTGGTTTTCTTCTGACGTATCAAGAATGACAAATTCCCGGCGTTCCGCCGGATAATCCTGGCAGCAATACAGAGAGATCAGGTAGGGCAGAGATTGCGCGTGCTGCTGTGTCAGATCGCATATAACGCTGACAAAAGGAATTTCAGGCTCAATGTTCATTCAGGCGGCCTACACCTGCTGATAAAGCCAGTTTTCCGGCTCGCTGGTGTTCATCAGGTTCATCAGGATCTCCTGCTGCATATTAAGCAGGATGCCGTTGCTTTCGTTGGTGCGCTGGCAGCGGTTGGCCTGCTGCTCCAGATCTTCCCAAATCGCATTGACTTTATCGTTGTGCGGGGAGGGCAGTTTGGCAAAGAGCGCTTTGATTCCCTGCGGGCCGGGCTGCACCCCAAGCTGCTGTAACAGCGTATGGCGCTGCTGGCTGTTTTGCGAGAGGCGCTGATAAATGTCAATCAGCTGTGCGTTGAGCGCGTCGAGTTCAGCGGCCTGACGGGCGATAATCAGCAGGCGTTGTTTCTCAAGCAGTTCATTTAATTCCACGTAGTACTTACGGTCGCTGACCATATCCTGGATCAGCTGCTTCACGCACAGACTGGCGTTACTCATCTCTTACCTCTGGTAGTATTTCTGCATCGCACTGGTCAGCTCGTCCAGATTGACGGTAATTTTTCCGGCACCGATGGCTTCTTTCATCGCCGCCACTTTTTCCATATCGACTTCCGGCAGGGAAGTCATTTGCGTCTGAGCGTCGCCCAGCACCGGGTCGATAGCCTGGCTGCGTTTAACGGTATGGCCTTCCGCTGCCTGAGTGCGGGTCTGCTCAGTAGCGCTGGTCTGATTGATAGCGGCCGCCACGTTGTATTGGGTTGGCGTGATTTTCATGGCATCTCTCCGTTTCGGGTTGTTCATTCTTTTGATCGCAGGTTGAATCCACATGGGAGGAAATTTGCTTTCCTTCTCCCGTGCTTAGCTAAAGCGACCCAACAAGGGGGAAACTTTAATCCTCGCGCCAAAAAACTCGAAAATAATTATTTCCCGGAAGCGTACACCATTCTTACGACGCCCATGCCGTCAACGATGGCCGTTACAACACGTTCACTGCTGGTGTTTTTCACCTTAATCATTTCACCTTTCCGCCCCTTTTTGAGCGCTTCGCCCATGGTGCGCGCTTCGATTCCGTCCTGTTGGGCAATCATCACCACCTGCTGGCCTCGTTCAACCATGATCGGGGCTTCCAGCTGCGCGAGGCTGATGGGCTGGAACTCACGCAGGCGACGTTTCACCGTCAGTCCGACAATGTCGTCCGGACGGGTGGTGTAGCCCCCGCGCGTGCTGCTGATGTTGTACTTCTTAAACTGCATATCAGAAGCCGCAAGGACGTGGCCGCGTTCGAACGACTCTTTGGCGACAAGCACGGGAAGATAGATGTCGGGTTTAACCGTGACGGCAATATCCCAGCCTCCGCTGTCGCCGCAGCGCACGTCGTATCGAATACGGTTGAGATCAAGACGGTCACCGCCGGGCAGCGAGGTGGTTAACGGGCTGGCGCATGTCGGGTACTGGCTGACTTCCGCAGGGATAAAAACGTTCATTTTTACCTGGTATTCAGACCAGCTACGGCGTCTGGACTCTTGTTTTACCGCGCTTGTCGCGCTGGCTACCACGGCGGCATAAACCTGCTTGCGCGCGGTATTGGCGCTGCTTGTCGGGGCGGCGATCGCGGCCTGGGCGCTGACCAGCGTAAGAAGCGTGAGCATCAGGCGGAAAGATCCGCCGCACGTACGGAAAAGGGGTTTCCGCTTCGGGGTAAGTAACTTTATAAAAACTATAAGATTCATGATGTTAAAACTCTGGCACGGTAATTGCTATACAAGGAGGTATCGCAAATATTTGCAGAATGTTTTCCATCACGAGGATGTGGGTTGTGAGTATTTCTTTTGACAGAGCTTTGGGTGTTCATCCGCAGGCAGTAGCACTTCGACTTTCCCGAGCAGAGTTGCTATCCGCCAACCTGGCTAACGTCGACACCCCAAACTTCCAGGCTAAAGATATTGATTTTGCCGCGGAGATGCAACGTTCAACGTTGAGTTTTTCAACAAGCACCTCCCCGCAGGAGATGTATCGCGTGCCTTATCAGCCCTCAAGCGATGGCAACACGGTTGCCCTTGACGTCGAGCAGGCTGAGTTCTCAAAAAATGTTCAGGACTACCAGGCAAGCCTGGCCTTTTTGAATATGAAATTTGTGGGCCTGAAAAAGGCGATTGAAGGTAAGTAACTCACTCAGGTAAGTAAACACAATGGCCTTTACCGATATTTATCGCGTTTCTGGTTCGGCAATGACGGCGCAAACCGTGCGTCTGAACACCATTGCCAGCAACCTGGCTAACGCAGAGTCCCCGGCGCTGAACGAGGACAGCGTTTATAAAGCGCGCCGCCCGGTCTTCGCGGCGGTTTATCAAAATGATGAGCTGATGGGCAATAAAGCCCTGACCGGCGCCCGCGTCCAGGTGATGGACGTCGTGGAAACCGGCAACGCCGTGCAGCGTTATGAGCCCCATCATCCCATGGCGAACGCCGAGGGATACGTCTACTACCCCGACGTTAACGTCGTGGAAGAGATGGCTGACATGATGTCGGCATCGCGTGGTTTTGAGACCAACGTTGATGTCCTTAACAGTGTGAAGAGCATGCAGCAAAGCCTGCTGCGCCTCGGAGAAGCATAAAGATGAACGTTACTCCCCTCGCCGCCAATACCGACACGGCAAGCGGCGACGCAGGCAGTGTGGCGCCCAATGGTTCTGGTTCTACCGCAGGCAGCATGAACAGTCTGTTTATGCAGCTGCTGGTGGCGCAAATTCAAAACCAGGATCCGCTTAACCCTACTGACGGCACCGAATATGTCGGCCAGCTGGCCCAACTGACCCAGGTACAGTCAATGGAAACCATGTCGCAGCTGATGGCGAATAATACCGTGCTGATGGACAACCTCCAGACGCTGACCACCGGCAACCTGGTTGGGCAAAACGTCATGGTTCAGACCGACACCATCAATACCGATGGCAGCACCGAGCTGAACGGACGTCTGACGCTTGAGCACCCGGCCGACGTGGTGACGGTCATTGTTAAAGATGCTGCGGGCACCGAGCACAAAATTGAGCTGGGTAAACAGGAAGCCGGCCAGGTTGATTTCACCATCAACCCAGAAGAGCTGGGCCTGCCGGAAGGGAAATATACGCTGAGCGTCGTGACCGGTACCGGGGAAGAAAATGTTCCGGTGGAAATCGGCGGCATTGTGAGCAACGTGCGCATTCCGCTCGATGGAAGCCCGACGATGCTCAATATCGTGGGCCTGGGCGAAATTGCCTACAACAATATTACCCAGTTCGGCAATTCAACGCCGGCCGCTTCCGCCTGAGCGCGGGGGCTGGACAGTCTTAATCAGGAATCGATTTTATGAGCTTTAATATTGCAACGACCGGTCTGAACGCCATTACCGAACAGTTGAACTCCATTTCCAACAATATCGCCAACTCCGGCACCGTTGGGTTTAAATCAGGCCGCGCTGAATTTGCCTCGCTTTATGCTGAAGGACAGGCGTTGGGCGTCGGCGTGACCGGCGTGACGCAGAGCATTTCAAAAGCAGGCAGCATTACTGCCGGCAGCAGCTCGCTCGACCTGGCCATTCAGGGGAACGGCTTCTTCGTGGTTCGCGACAGTGCGGGCACTACGGCCTATACCCGTGCAGGTTATTTTGGCACCGACAGCAATGGTAACCTGATCAACAATCTGGGGATGAACCTTCAGGGTTACCCGGTTGACGCCAACGGCGTATTGCAGACGGGGACCGTGGGCAACCTGGCCGTCAAGAGCGGCTCCATTCCGGCAAAAGCGACGGACAGCATCGACTTCACCGCGAACCTTGATGCCAACGCGAAAGTGCCGGAAACCACCACGTTCGATCCAAAAGACAACACGTCTTACAACAACACCTACGCCACAACGGTTTACGACTCGCTGGGCCGTGAGCACACGGTTAACCAGTATTTTGTGAAGACCGATGACAACAAGTGGGAAGTGCATTACTTCATGGACGACCAGCCGTTATCCAATCCGGCTACTCAAAACATTGAGTTTAGCGATCAGGGCGTACTGCAAACCCCGAACGGTAAGGTTTCAATGTCCATTGATGTGCCCGGCGCGCAGTCTCTCTCCATCGACATGAGCTACAACGGAACCACCCAGTACGGCTCTGATTTCACGGTGAGCAAAAACACCGGTAGCGGTTACGCTTCCGGCGAAAAAACCGGACAGCAGATTGATAAGGACGGCTCCGTTTATGCCACCTTCTCTAACGGCGAGCGTATGTTGCAGGGGCAGTTAATCCTTGCCAACTTCGCAAACCCGAATGGGCTGTCCTCGCAGGATGGCACGACCTGGGCGCAGACCGCCAGCTCAGGGACACCGCTGACCGGCGCGCCGGGTTCCGGTCTGCTTGGTTCAGTCCTCTCAGGGTCGCTGGAAGGCTCTAACGTTGATATGACCTCTGAACTGGTTGGGCTGATGACCGCGCAGCGTAACTACCAGGCCAACACCAAAGTCATCAGCACCAACGACAGCATGATGACGGCACTGTTCCAGGCGGTTTAATGGATCTTTAATTTTTTACCGCCGTTAGCGGCGCCAGCCGCAGCCTGTCACAGCAGCAGATCCACGCCAATAACCTGGCAAACGTGAACACGCAGGGGTTCCGTAACGATTTGGACAGCGCGCAATCGCAGCAGATTCAGGGGGAGGGCTATGCCTCCCGCTTCCAGGTGCAGCCCACCAACGGCGGCGTCGATATGACGCCGGGCGCGGTGCGCGAAACCGGACGCGATCTGGATGTGGCCATCAAAGGCAGCGGCCTGATTGCCTTATCCAGCGGCAACCGTGAAATGTACACGCGCAACGGGCAGATGAACGTGGGCCCGGAAGGCGACTTAACCATTAACGGCTTGCCCGTTGAAGGGGATAACGGCCCGATTATTCTGCCGCCGTTCTCGCAAATCTCGGTTGCTGACGACGGGGTGATTACCATCGTGCCGGATGACGGTCAGATTGCCGCACCGATAGACGTGGATCGTATCAAGCTCGTGGATATTCCCGCAGGGCAGCTTCAAAAGGATCCTTCCGGATTCCTCGTCACCAACGCCCTGAACAATCCGCGCAACGAAGATGTCTCGGTGGCGGCTCGTCATCTGGAAGGCTCTAACGTGTCGGCCATCAATGAGATGGTGTCGAGCATTGCCCTTAATCGCCAGTTTGAAGCGCAAATCAAAATGATGAAGGCCGCCGACGATTTGGCGACCACAGGTAACCGCCTGCTGCGCGGCAGCTAAGTCGGCTTCAGTCACAAGGAAAAAGAATCATGAATCCAGCGTTATGGATCAGTAAAACCGGGCTTGCGGCACAGGACGCCAAAATGAGCGCGATTTCGAACAACCTGGCGAACGTTAACACGACCGGCTTTAAGCGCGATCGCGTGATGTTCTCCGACCTGTTCTATCAGAATCAGCGCACGCCGGGCGGGCAGCTCGATCAAAACAACACCGCGCCAACCGGCATTCAGTTCGGTAGCGGGGTGAAAATTGTCGGGACGCAAAAAGAGTTCTCGGTAGGCAACATTCAGAACACCGGGCAAAACCTCGACGTGGCTATCACCGGCCAGGGGTTTTTCCAGGTTGAAACGCCGGACGGCGATATCGCCTATACCCGCGCGGGCAATCTGCAGCGCAACCAGGATGGCGTGATCACCAACGCACAGGGTTTGCCGCTGGTGCCGCAGATTGAGTTACCGGCTAACACCAAGGAAATCCAGGTTGCCAAAGACGGCACCGTTACCGCGACGGTTGGCGGCGAAACGGAACCGGTTGAGCTGGGGCAAATCACCCTGGTGAATTTTGTCAATCCGGCCGGCCTTGAAGCCGTGGGCGGTAACCTTTATCGCGAAACCGCCGCCAGCGGTGAAGCGGTAGAAGGCGTACCGGGAGAAGAAGCATTTGGTCAGCTGGAGCAGGGCTCGCTTGAAGGTTCAAACGTTCAGGTTGTGGAGGAGATGGTTGACATGATAACCGTCCAACGCGCCTACGAAATGAACGCCAAGATGGTCTCTGCCGCCGATGACATGCTGAAGTTTGTCACGCAGTCGATGTAACGATACTCGTCATACTTCAGGCTGCAGAGGCGTTGTCTTTAACCCCTGTCACTTACTTAAGTAAATGACGGGGGATTAAAGAAGGGCCTCTTGCCTCTCACCGGAGGCTAGCCTTTGGCGGTTCAAATTCGTTCCCGACGAATTTGTCGCGCTCTTGCCGCCTGGCTGCAACTCGAATGATTTAGCGTATCGGACTGTACGTGATGTGAATGAAGTAAATGAAGTGAAGAGAGTCATGAAAAAGCAGTGTGTTATCAGTTTACTGGCACTGGCGCTGGCCGGGTGTGAAAGCCCGGCGCTGCTGGTCCACAAAGACGACGCGGCCTATGCGCCACCGGAAAATATCGTTGAGCCACCGACGCAGGTTTCGGGCGGCGGGCTGTACAACGGCGGCTATAACTGGTCGTTGACCCAGGATCGCCGAGCCTATCGCGTGGGGGATATTCTTACGGTGAAACTCGACGAGTCCACCCAGGCCAGCAAGCAGGCGCGAACCAACTTCGGCAAGAAAAATGACGCGAGCATCGGCATTCCGGAAGCGTTTGGCCATTCCGTGGATAAGCTCAGTGGGACGGTCGACGCTAATCGTACCTTCAACGGCAACGCGGCTTCCCAGCAGCAGAATAGCCTGCGTGGCTCGATAACCGTCGCTGTTTACAAAGTGCTGCCGAACGGCGTGCTGGCGATTCGCGGCGAGAAATGGCTCACCCTCAACCAGGGCGATGAGTACATGCGGGTGACCGGGCTTGTACGCGCCGACGACGTTGAGCGTGATAACTCTGTTTCTTCACAGCGTATCGCCAACGCCCGTATTGCCTATGCGGGCCGTGGGGCATTGAGCGATGCGAACTCGGCAGGGTGGTTGACCCGCTTCTTTAATCATCCCCTCTTCCCAATCTGACCGGAGTTTTGATGCGTAACGTTGTGCTGTTTTTCACGCTCCTGTGGAGCGTATCCGGGTTAGCCCAGCCGCTGGGTGACATTGTGGACATTCAGGGGGTGCGCGGTAACCAGCTTGTCGGCTACAGCCTGGTTGTCGGGCTGGACGGCACCGGCGATAAAAACCAGGTGAAATTCACCAGCCAGTCGGTGACCAATATGCTGCGTCAGTTCGGCGTTCAGCTGCCGACCAAAATTGATCCGAAGGTTAAAAACGTGGCGGCGGTAGCCATCAGCGCGACGTTGCCGCCGGGCTATGCTCGCGGGCAGTCCATTGATGTGACGGTTTCTTCTATTGGCGATGCGAAAAGCCTGCGGGGCGGCACCTTGCTGTTGACGCAGCTGCGCGGCGCCGACGGTGAAGTTTACGCGCTGGCGCAGGGCAACGTGGTGGTGGGCGGCGTAAAGGCCGAAGGCAACAGCGGCTCCAGCGTGACCATCAATACCCCAACCGTAGGCCGCGTGCCTAACGGCGGCTCGGTCGAGCGCGAAATACCGACGGATTTTCAGGAAAATAATCAGGTCATTCTTAACCTTAAGCGTCCAAGTTTCAAAACGGCAAATAACGTCGCCGTCGCGCTGAATAATGCGTTTGGTGCAAATACCGCGACCGCGCAAAGCGCGACTAACGTGGTGGTGCGCGCTCCGATGAACGCAGGCGAACGCGTACAGTTTATGTCGATGCTGGAAGACGTGCAGATTAACGCGGGCAAACAGCGCCCACGCGTCGTATTTAATGCGCGTACCGGTACGGTCGTCATTGGCGATGGCGTCGTGGTTCGCGCCGCAGCGGTTTCTCACGGCAACCTGACCGTCACCATCCGCGAAAGCACCAACGTCAGCCAGCCGGGCGCGTTCAGCCAGGGCCGCACCGTCGCTACGCCGGAAAGTGATGTCAACGTCAACCGGGGACAAGGCCAGATGGTCACCGTTCCTGCCGGCACCAGCCTGCGCAGCATCGTGAATACCATTAACAGCCTGGGCGCCGCTCCGGATGACACCATGGCCATCCTGCAGGCGCTGCATGAAGCCGGCGCGCTGGATGCCGAGCTGGTGGTGATTTAAGGAACGCTGATGATTAATTCAATTAACCGCCAGACCACCGTCCTGCCAGGCGATATCACCGGGCAGGTGAAACCGCAGAACGTTGAGCAGGCCGCTGAACAGTTTGAAGCCATGTTTCTGCGCTCGATGATGACGCAGATGCGCAAAGCTGCGGATGCGTTAGCGGCTGATGACTCGCCGTTTAACAGCAAACAGCAGCGCATGATGCGTGATTTTTATGACGACAAGCTCGCTTCACAACTTGCCTCCCAGCGTTCAAGCGGGATTGCCGACATGATTATTGCCCAAATGGCACCTCAAAACGGCGAGGGACTTAAGGTCGGTGGGAAAAGTGCCGCTTTACCTCAGCAGCCGAAAGAATTAACCACCCCCGTCGTCCCCGTGATGCGTCGAGGTCAGGAGTAATAATATGAGCATGATTGATATCGCCTACAGCGGCATTCAGGCCGCGCAGTACGGCATGAACGTGACCTCCATGAACATTTCCAACCTGCTGACGCCGGGCTACTCCCGCCAGGGGCTGGTGCAAAGCTCCGTGGGGCCGATTGGGCAGGTTGGGCTGTCACCGGGTAACGGCGTACAGGTGGACAGTATTCGTCGTATTTCCGACCAGTACCTCACCAATCAGGTGTGGCATACCAATACCAAAACCAACTATTTCGCTTCGAACCAGCAGTACATCGGCGCGCTGGAGCAGGTTATTGGTACTGACTCCACAAGCCTTGGCAAAGGCATTGATGATTTTTTTGCCTCCCTTAGCGAAATGACCACCCAGCCCGAGTCCTCCGCGCTGCGCCAGCAAATGCTTAACCAGGCTAACTCGCTGGCGACGCGTTTTAACAGCATGAATGACTTCATCAACAGCCAGAAAACCTCTGTTTCAACCCAGCGCAACGCGACGGTAGACAGTATTAACTCCCTGAGTGAAGGCATTGCCAGCTACAACAAAAAAATCACCGAACAGGAGTCGACGGGCGGCAATACCAGCGCGCTTCGCGACCAGCGCGATGAGCTTGTTAAGCAGCTGAGCGGGCTTACGGATGTGAAGGTGACGGAAGACGGCGCCGGGAACTACACCGTGGCGCTTAAAGGCGGCCAGCCTCTGGTCAGCGGCAAAACGGCGGGAAAACTGAGCGCGGGCCAGGATGCAAACGGCAACCCAACCATGAGCCTCAAGTTTTCCACCAGCGAGTTTTCCATCAATCCGTCTATGGGGGGCCAGCTTGGCTCGCTCTATGACTATGAAACCGGCACGCTAAAGGACATGCAAAGCTCGGTTCAGGGCATGGCGGAAGCGGTCGCAAACCTGTTTAACGACCAGCTTGCCCAGGGATTTGATATGAACGGCAATCCGGGCAAGCCGCTGTTTGTCTTTGACCCAAGCGACAGCTCGGGCATGTTGAAGGTGACCGATCTGAAGCCGGATGAGATTGCGCTTTCCGGTTCGGCGGGGGAAGACGTTGACGGCGACGGTATCGGCGACGGTGAACCCGGCAACGGTGACAACCTGCAGGCGCTTATCGACCTGAAAAACGCCAAAGTCGACATCAGCGGAATGGGTAACATGAGCCTCAACGAAGGCGCCGCCGCGATCATTTCAACGATTGGTATCGCCAGCCGTCAGAATCAAACCGAGCTTGATGCGGCCCTGGCAGTTAGCCAGCAGGCCCAGACCCAGCGCGATAACCTGAGCGCGGTTAACCAGGACGAAGAGGCGATCAACCTGCAAATCTATATGCAGGCCTACCAGTCCAATATGAAAGTTATCTCCACCGGCAATCAGATCTTCAACGATCTGCTGAACCTGTTCTGACGGTGGGCGAAGAGGATAAATTATGCGCGTAAGCAGTCTTTATAATTCAAATGCCATGATGGCCCAGCTTAGCCGCAACGGCGATCGTCTGAGCAAGCTGATGGAACAGATGGCTACCCAAAAACGTGTCAACGTGCCGTCTGACGATCCTATTGCCGCAACCCGTCTGGTACAGATAAACCGTGAACAGTCGGCCATCGATCAGTATCAGAGCAACATTTCGCGTCTGCGCGGCACCCTGTCGATTCAGGAATCCCACGTCACGGCGGTAAGTAACCAGCTGCTGGCGCTTAACGATAAGCTTTTGTCGGCTGCAAACGGTACGCATAGCCAGCAGGATATGTCCGGGTACGGCGCGGAAATCGATTCGATGATCGATTCTCTTGTGGCTTCAATGAATGCGCAGAACGAAAACGGCAGTTACCTGTTTTCCGGCACCAACACCGGCACAAAACCGGTGCAGTGGGATGAAGCGTCGGGCAAATACGTTTATACCGGGAATGATAGTACGCGTGAAACGACAGTGGCTAATGGGGTGAACGTTACGGAGAATACAAATCTTATCGATGCATTTTCTTCTGGTGGGGATCGGCTGGACATGCTCAATCAGCTTAAGGCGCTGAGCGATAAAATGAAGGATCCGAGCGTTCCCGTTGAAAGCTATCAGGATGAAATCAACAGCGTGCTCGATAGTGTAAAAAACACTCGCGACAACGTTTCTGGTATTTTTACCGATTTGGGCGGCCGTCAGAACCGCCTGACGATGCTTGAAGATGCCCATACGGACGTCAGCATGGCAAACCAGCAGGTGGTGCACGATCTGGCTGATACCGACTGGGCGACAACCAGCTACGATTTGCAGCTGTATAGCAATTCGATTCAGATAACGAATAAGGCTTACAGCATGATCAGCTCGCTTTCACTCTTTAGCATGATGTAATGATTATGCAGGTCGGTTTAAAAACAGCAACATCATCAACCGCCGCCGCGCTGACGCGCGGCACAATTGATGCGCCGCAGTCGGTAAAAACACGCCATATTACGGAAATAAAAGAGCCGCGTAATCCGTTCCCGGAAGCTGCTCTGCTCTCCACTCGCCCTTTGCGCTATAACGTTCAGCTTAATCAGCAGTTAACCGCCGTGCAGCAGGCCGACAGCTATCTGGCAGAAACGGAAACGCAGCTTTTGCTACTGCGCCATTCCCCTGCTCGCGGGGATATGATGGATAAAGCCGCTGGCCTCCAGCGCCTGCTGGATAAGCGTACTCAGCTTTCCGGCGGGACGGTCGATCGCCATTTCAATGTCTCTTTACAGCAAAATACGCAGGTGAACTTCAGCCTGGCGGGCGCTGAAAAACTGCTGCAAAACCCGGGAGGAGAAACGCTGGTATTCGCTCTGGGGGGCAGCAAACGTGAGCTTACCGCCGTCGCGCTTCCGCAGGAAGGCTCGCCGCGGCAGGTATTAATGCACCTCAACGTCGGTCTCGGCCGGATGGGCATCAACGCCCGGCAGGATATGACGGGACACGTTAAATTCAGCGTGGACGAATCACGTTGGGATCGCGTCAGCCAGCAGCTAAGCGTCAAGGGCGAGGGGCATAATTTTCCTGCTGATTCCTTTACCGTATTAGCCGTACAGGCCGAGCAGGCGCAGCACGAAGGGCTGGTGCAGCTTGCCGCCCATCCTGAACACGGGCGTGAAAACTCGTCACGCATGCAAAGCGCGCTGGAGCAAATAACCACGCAGCGCGGGAAACTGCGTGCGCATCAGGATCGCGTACGCTCGCGAATCGATGATATGGCCACGCCTTATACGCCGCAGCAGGCGCAGGATACGGCCCGGGCATTGGGTAACGTGCTGGAAAAAAGCGCAGAAAGCTTCAGCGGGCTGACCCGAGCGCTGGGCGCTCAGGCAAATCTGCATCTGGCAACGGTCAAAAACCTGTTAGGTTAAAGGGCGAATGCGCCCTTTAGCTTGCTGACAAAGAAGGAAAAAACGTAGTTTTGCCTTCTTTGTAGTTATTAGCCGAAAATCAACGCGTTGATTTACCTTTTTTAGCTGGTGAAAAAGGCTGGCCGTGCAAAGGGATAG
This sequence comes from Enterobacter sp. R1(2018), assembly GCF_003628475.1. GTDB lineage: Bacteria > Pseudomonadota > Gammaproteobacteria > Enterobacterales > Enterobacteriaceae > Dryocola. The sequence goes on from NZ_RCAA01000015.1 coordinate 351,433, forward strand.
GGTTTGTCACCAGTTCGCCTGGCGAAATTGCTCTTTATTATTTTTGTAGGGGATATAAAAAAATCATCCCGCTTTGCCCCACCACAATAGGCTGGTTTTGAAGCTGTAGCGGCTCCATCCATATGTCTACATGCATGAGCAAATCGACCAGGCCGTCGATCATCAGCCCGGCACGGGTTGTGCTTGAGTAAATCGGGGTGTAGGAAAAGAAAATCTTCCCGTCATCAAGCCCGAGCCGCGAGAACTTCCCCTTTAGCACAAACCGATTATCATCCGGGCTGGTGATGGTGGTCAGGATGGTGTTGCCGACGGTTTGCATGCTGGAGTCGTAAATCTCTTTGCGCTGGGCCATCAGATCATAAAATCCCATCTGCACATTCCCCTTTCGCTTAAGAGGGGGCTGGGGCCTGGCTGGCCACATAAAAAAGGTTACTGCCAACAGGGCTGCCAGCAACATCAATCCGCCAAACAACTTTTTATTCATTGGAACAAATAGCCATTTCATTGAGCTTCCTCTTTGTCTCTCTCAGGATCAGGTTATTCAACTGTTGCGAATCGATACGCCAGTGATAGATAGCCATCGCTAACTGTTTGCTGTCACACCGATTTTCCAGGGAAAAGGTGTAATTCAGCGTCTGATCGACGGTCAGATAATAGATGTTCATGTTGATGGACTGCGCTTTGAGCGTCTGGTTCAGCTGGTAAAGCGTGTCCTTAATCTTGGCGGACAGCTTGTCTTTGCTGCGATCCGGCGTGCTGGCCGGGGCAATCTTATAGATATGGATATTGCTATAGACGTTTGTTTCTTGCTCATCAATCAGCAGGCGGTTTTGCCGTCCTTCAAGAAAATACCACATGCCAGAGCAGGCAATAGCCGCGGCCATCACGACCATAATCAGAACGATAAAAAGGCGGCGGTAGTGATGAACCGGAACCTGAAGAGAGGAGGAGGCCCGGTCTTCCGCCTGGCTTTCAATCACCTCAGCGCTAAACGCAGGGCCTGCCAGCATTGTTACATCCTGTACCGGCCGCTCGACGGGAACAGCCTGCGGCGCTGCCTGGCTGACAACACTACTCTCAGGCAAAATAAGCTCGTTATTTTCCTTTACTTCGCTTTCTTCTTTAACAATTGAGCAGCAATATTCAGCTTCTAATAAATACCCTTTTTTAGGTATGGTTTTAATAATGCGCTGCTGTTTTCCATCGTCTTCAAGCGCGGAACGCAGAGCGTGAATGGCATTCGGTAAGCTGTTATTACCGATGACCCTTCTTTCCCACACTAAATTCGTCAGTTCTTCGCGAGTGAGAATTATTCCCGTATTCTGAATGAAGACCTCAAGGAGTTTTAATTGATATTCACCCAGTCTTTTTCGTTCGCCGGTGGTGAGGTGAAGAATAGAGCCTGATGGGATATCGACTAACCAATTATTTACAGAGAAATAGGATTTATTCATTTTTTACAAAGGCAGTAAACCATTCCTGTAGATGTAAAGTGTAGACGCCGTGCTTTAAAAAAAGCACAACCCATAATGAAAATTAATCATTAAGTCCGTTTAGCATTCATCTGTGAATGGCTGCTCGCTGCAGAAGGAAGTTAAGAACGGCCTTTCTTATCCTGTAATATTTTCTCCAGGGATAACAAAGCGGCAAAAAAAATGTCGGTTACCCGCGGGGAGGCAGGAAGATTGGCTTCCTGGCGTC
>NZ_RCAA01000015.1:353173-353513 GCF_003628475.1 Enterobacter sp. R1(2018)
CACACTGTGAAAAGAGCCAGGAAAATTAAAGTATTTTTCGCTTTGCTATTTAAGTTTTGCGATCGCCTTGTCGCTAAGGTTGTTATTTTGTTGTGATTTCTAATAAAGCCTGTCGACAATAATAAAAATCTTTTGGTTTATAGTGAAAGAGGGCGCCATTGATAAGGTTTTCTTGTGTGGTAAATAATGTTCAGCAGTCTAAAGATTTTCTTTTGCCGGTATTTAATTTCCCATTTTAACGTGTCGTTTTATTTCAGTACATGTGAGATGAACCTGGCAGGCAGGTTCTATAAGGAGATAAAAGTAATGGCATTATCTATTTTCACCAGCGCGTCCTCAA
>NZ_RCAA01000015.1:353760-354231 GCF_003628475.1 Enterobacter sp. R1(2018)
CAACACCTCCTTCGGCGGCGACAAACTGCTGTCGACTGATGGTAAGCTTAGCAAAAACATGAACTTCCAGATCGGTTCCAGCTCCGGTGAGAAAATGTCTGTGAACCTGTCCGAACAGCTGAAAGGCGCATCTGGCGTGAGCCCTGCCATGACCGCTATCACCACTGCTATCAGCAACCTTAGCGGCGCTGGCGCAACCTTCGACAATGCACAGAAATTGATGGAGCAGCTGGATCAAGGTCTGAAATCAGTCGGCACCATGCGTTCAAGCCTGGGTGCGAACATCAACCGTCTGGGTCACACCGCGGCGAACCTCGCCAACATGAAAGACAACACCGAGCTGGCGCTGGGCAACATCCAGGATGCCGACTTCGCAAGCGAAGCCTCTTCCATGACCCGCAACCAGATGCTGGCGCAAACCAGCATGTCCATGCTGAAACAGTCCAACAGCATGTCCGGTATGGTGATGTC
>NZ_RCAA01000046.1:0-2747 GCF_003628475.1 Enterobacter sp. R1(2018)
TGATGGGCTTGAATGGAAACGTGATAAATGGGGTAAGTGGGCAAAACGGTTTTTGAAATTTTCTGAAAAAATTGCTGTAAAGTTTTCTGATGTCATTATTGCTGATAATCAGGCTATCGCGGATTATGTTTGCCAAGAGTATAATAAAAAAAGCTCTGTTATCGCTTATGGTGGTGATCACGCTATACATCAAAAAAATGCTGTTACTCCTAAAAATTTCGCTTTATCATTGTGCCGCATTGAACCTGAAAATAATGTACATCTTATATTGGAATCATTTTCTAAGTCATGTAAGAAGCTTGTTTTTGTTGGCAATTGGAATTCTAGTGAATATGGCATTGGTCTAAAAAGAAAATATTCGCAGTTTGAAAATATTACGATTCTTGATTCAGTGTATGACATACAAAAATTATCTGTACTTCGGGGCGAATGCGATTTTTATGTTCATGGCCACTCAGCTGGAGGCACGAATCCCTCATTAGTTGAAATGATGCACTTTGCAAAACCGATATTATGTTTTGATTGTACATATAATCGTGCAACGACAGAAAATGAGGCAGTATATTTTCAAGATATAGATTCTCTGCTTAGCATAATTAATGATTCAAACTACTCGACCGATATTGGCGAAAAAATGTTAGAAATAGCCTCCAGAAGATATACCTGGAGCATTGTTCGTCAAATGTATCTTGATGTTATGAACTAATGATTGCTTAACCAGATACATGCTTGCATTTTTACAGGCACCAGACGCTATCTCATAGCCTCAATCCTGAGTTAACATCTAAGCCACATTTCAAACCGCGTACATGTCGCGGTGACTAAACCTGACAGGAGTAAGTAATGTCCAAACAGCAGATCGGCGTCGTTGGTATGGCAGTGATGGGGCGCAACCTGGCGCTCAATATCGAAAGCCGTGGCTATACCGTTTCCGTGTTCAATCGCTCTGGCGACAAGACTGAAGAAGTCATCGCTGAGAACCCGGGCAAGAAGCTGGTTCCTTACTATACGGTACAGGAGTTTGTAGAATCCCTTGAAACTCCACGTCGTATTCTGTTGATGGTTAAGGCAGGTGAGGCTACGGACAAAACCATCGACTCCCTCAAGCCATATCTTGAGAAGGGCGATATCCTGATCGATGGTGGCAACACCTTCTTCCTGGATACCATTCGTCGTAACCGTGAACTGTCTGCGGAAGGCTTTAACTTTATCGGTACCGGCGTTTCTGGCGGCGAAGAGGGCGCGTTGAAAGGCCCATCCATCATGCCCGGCGGTCAGAAAGAAGCTTATGAACTGGTTGCACCAATTCTTAAGCAAATCGCAGCGGTTGCCGAAGATGGCGAACCATGCGTGACCTATATCGGTGCGGATGGCGCAGGTCACTACGTGAAGATGGTTCACAACGGTATCGAATACGGCGACATGCAGTTAATTGCCGAAGCCTATGCGCTGCTTAAAGGCGGCCTGAATCTTTCTAACGAAGAACTGGCAGCTACCTTTACCGAATGGAATAAAGGTGAGCTGAGCAGTTACCTCATCGACATCACCAAAGACATCTTCACTAAAAAAGATGAAGAAGGTAAATATCTGGTTGATGTAATTCTTGATGAAGCGGCCAACAAAGGTACCGGCAAATGGACCAGTCAGAGCTCGCTGGATCTTGGTGAACCCCTGTCTCTTATCACCGAGTCAGTGTTTGCGCGCTATATTTCTTCACTGAAAGCGCAGCGTGTCGCGGCTTCTAAAGTGCTGAGCGGCCCGCAGGCTAAGGCATTTGCCGGCGATAAAACCGAGTTCGCTGAAAAAGTTCGTCGTGCGTTGTATCTGGGCAAAATCGTTTCCTACGCGCAGGGCTTCTCCCAGCTACGCGCCGCTTCAGAAGAGAACAACTGGGATCTGAACTACGGTGAGATTGCAAAAATCTTCCGTGCAGGCTGCATTATCCGTGCTCAGTTCCTGCAGAAAATTACAGATGCTTATGCGGAAAACCCGGCCATCGCTAACCTGCTGCTGGCGCCTTACTTTAAGAAAATTGCGGACGAATATCAGCAAGCACTGCGTGATGTGGTTTCTTATGCGGTGCAGAACGGCATTCCGACACCTACTTTCTCCGCGGCTATCTCTTACTACGATAGCTATCGCTCAGCGGTCCTGCCTGCAAACCTGATCCAGGCGCAGCGCGACTACTTTGGTGCGCATACCTATAAGCGTACTGATAAAGAAGGTGTGTTCCATACCGAGTGGATGGAAAAGTAACAATTTAACAAATTATGTTAAATCCAGACCAGTGGAGTTTGTTCTTCACTGGTCTTTTAATGTTCTTGTATGTTTTTTCTATTGCTGCCTATGATGACAAAATTCATTTGCTGATTTCTATAGCTCGGTATAGGCAAGCATGAAAGCCCGAGTGTAGCGTTGCCCTTTGAGCATCTCCTTGAAAAAAGTAAAGATTCAAACTCCCTTGCCTATTGTTTCTTACATAGATGTAATGACTACAGAGCAGATACAAAAATGATCAATAAGACCTTTTCGAGCCAATATTTGACGAAGTTAGTGGTAAGATAAGTTTATCCAATAAGATTTTGGTTTGTTTAATTTCTATTTACAAATAATTGCTTTAACCGTCTGTGAAACGATGATCTATATTTTTACGGGTACTCCATTTAAACACTTGCTCTTCTTTTTGATTATTATTTAATCGTTTTTAATTTGTACTCAGTACATTTTTTTATGGCTCGTACCGCTTT
>NZ_RCAA01000046.1:2904-13101 GCF_003628475.1 Enterobacter sp. R1(2018)
TTTTTATGCAATTGTGGAGAGGGAAAGTGACCATTATCACTTTTACCGCCATAGCTATTATTATCGCAGTAATCTACCTTTTCGTTGCTAAAGAGAAATGGACTTCTACAGCAGTTATTGCGCAACCGGACGCTGCGCAAATTGCCACCTATAACAACGCCTTAAATGTCATCTATGGGAATGCAGCCCCAAATATTACGGATGTACAGTACCGCGTTGTTAGCCGTTTAAGTTCTTTGATGTCGGCTTTATCTGAAACTCTTGATAATCTTGAGGAGCCCGAAAAACTGACGATTGAGCCTTCGGTCAAAGGTCAGGCATTACCCCTGAAAATTTCTTACGTTGGAGATACACCGGAAGATGCGCAAGCGAAGGTTGCCCAGTATCTTCAACAAGTTGATGAGCAGGTTGGTGATGAACTGGGCGTTGACCTCAACGACAGCATCAAATTACAAATCGTTACGCTCGAAGATTCACTGAAAACGCAGGAAAAAGTTGCTCAGGAACAGAAAAATTTGCGTATTAAGCAAATCAGCGAGGCGCTTAAATTTGCCACTGAGGCGAAGGTTGCATCGCCTCAGGTCCAGCAGGGGACAGACGTAACACAGGACACGTTGTTCCTGCTAGGCAGCGAAGCTCTTACATCCATGATTAAAAACGAAGCAACCCGTCCGCTGGTTTTCTCTGGCACCTACTATCAAACAAAACAAAACCTGTTTGATATCCAGAATCTGAAAATCGATCCTAAAACTATCCATGCGTATCGCTATGTGATGAAACCAACCTTACCTATTCGCCGCGATAGCCCGAAAAAGGGTATTACCCTGATACTGGCGACGTTGCTGGGTGGAATGATTGGTGCAGGTGTAGTGTTAGGACGTAACGCGATTCGTAACTACAAAACCGTTGCTTAATTTTTTAAATGAAACAAAAAGGCCGCATTAGCGGCCTTTTTCATATCCAGACAAATCACTTATGTCGATTACGCAGGTTTCCAATTACCGCGCTTAAATCCAAATCCTGATCCTGTAACAGCACCAGCAGGTGATACATCAAATCCGAGGCTTCGTTGGTCAGTTCATGGCGGTCATTGACGGTAGCTGCCAGCGCTGTTTCAACGCCTTCTTCACCCACTTTCTGCGCGATGCGTTTGGTGCCGCTGGCATACAGTTTCGCGGTGTAGGAGCTTTCGGGATCTGCGGTTTTACGTGATGCCAGCAGCTCTTCGAGTTCATACAGGAAATGCCAGTCATGCTTAGCCGGCGCAAAGCAGCTTGAATTGCCGAGATGGCACGTCGCGCCGATGGGATTGACCAGCGCCAGCAGGGTATCGTTATCACAGTCTGGCGTGATGCTGACCACCTTCAGGAAGTTGCCGGAGGTTTCGCCTTTCGTCCACAGGCGCTGTTTAGTGCGTGAATAGAAGGTCACTTTTCCGCTCTGCTCGGTTTGCGCAAGCGCTTCCGGATTCATATACCCCAGCATTAATACTTCACCCGACACGGCATGCTGCACGATGACCGGCATCAGTCCGTCAGTCTTTTCCCAGTCAAGCTGGTCACGCTGTTGTTCTGTTAACACACTCGAATCTCCACGCCTTGCTGAGCTAAAAAGAGTTTCAGCTCACTAATATTAATAATCTGTTTATGGAAGACGGAAGCTGCCAGCGCACCGTCAACGTCCGCGTCGCGGAAGGCTTCCAGGAAATGTTCCATCGTGCCTGCGCCGCCAGAAGCGATCAGCGGCACGTGGCAGACTTCGCGCACCTGGCGCAGCTGCTCTAAATCGTAGCCGTTACGCACGCCGTCCTGATTCATCATATTCAATACGATTTCACCCGCCCCGCGTTTTTGCACTTCCTGCACCCAGTCCAGCGTTTCCCACTGCGTTACGCGTGTACGACTTTCATCGCCGGTATACTGGTTCACATGATATTTGCCCGTTTCGCCGTCAAACCAGGTATCAATACCTACCACAATGCACTGCACGCCAAAGCGATCCGCAAGACGGGTGATAAGTTCCGGCTCGGCCAGAGCAGGGGAGTTAATGGAGATTTTATCTGCGCCAAACGACAGGATCTTCGCCGCGTCGTCGACGGATTTAATGCCGCCGGCGACGCAGAAAGGAATATCGATCACTTCCGCCACGCGCGATACCCAGCTTTTATCCACGACACGTCCGTCGCTGGAGGCTGTAATATCGTAAAACACCAGTTCGTCCGCGCCTTCCTGCGCATAGCGCTGGGCCAGCGGCACGATATCTCCGATAATTTCATGGTTGCGAAACTGCACGCCTTTGACGACCTGGCCGTCACGCACGTCCAGGCAGGGGATTATCCGTTTTGCCAGCATGAGATCGCCTCCGCTACGTTAAATTTACCTTCCAACAGCGCACGTCCGACGATTACGCCGCCCACGCCGGTGCCGCGCAGCGCGGCAATATCTTTAAGGTCGCCAATGCCGCCCGAAGACTGAAATGCAATCTGCGGATAGCGGGCGCAGACTTCCTCATAAAGAGAGACGTTAGAGCCGGCAAGCGTCCCGTCACGGGAAATATCCGTGCAGAGCACGTGTTTTAGCCCCACCGGGAGATAGGTTTCCACCAGTTCTTCCAGCGATACGCCAGAGTTTTCCTGCCAGCCGCTTACCGCAACCTGTTTATTACCTCGTTCGTCGATGCGCACATCCAGTGCGAGCACCAGAGCGTCGGCGCCAAAGCGCGTGAACCAGCCCTTAACCTCTCGCGGGGATTTTACCGCCGTTGAGCCAACAACTACGCGCGCGACGCCAGCATCTAAAAGCGCGGCCACGTCTTCTTCACTACGTACGCCGCCGCCAACCTGAACCGGCACCGTCACGCCGGCAACGAGCTTTTTGAGCAGCGGGATTTGGCGCCTGGCCGGATCTTTAGCTCCGGTTAAGTCAACCAGATGCAGAACTTCTGCCCCCTGCGCCTGGTACGCCTGCAGGCGAGGCAGCGGATCGCTGCCGTAATCGCGCAGCTTTCCATAATCTCCCTGATGGAGACGTACCACTGTGCCGTCAATTAAATCGAGAGCGGGAATAATCATCGTACTTACATCTCCAGGAAGTTCTTAAGCAATTTGGCTCCGGCGGCGCCTGAACGTTCAGGGTGGAACTGCACGCCGTAGAAATTGTCTTTTTGCACCGCCGCCGTGAAGGGTTCGCCATAGCTCGCCTGTGCGACCGTATTAGCGCATACCGACATCGCATAGCTGTGAACAAAATAGAAGTACGCGCCGTCTTCAATATCACGGAACAGATGGTCGCCCGCTTTTGGATAAACGCGGTTCCAGCCCATATGCGGCAGCGGTAAGCCGTGATCGGTCATTTTCAGCACGGGTTCGTCGATAATGCCCAGCGTTTTAACGCCCTGGTTTTCATCGCTGTGGCTGCCAAGGAGCTGCATGCCGAGACAAATGCCCAGCACCGGCTGCGTGCAGGCCTGGATCAGCTCAATCAAATCACGTTCGCGCAGCTTATCCATTGCCGCTTGCGCGGTGCCGACGCCCGGCAGAAAGAGTTTATCCGCGCGCAGCACTATATCTGCATCGCGGCTGACCACCGGCTCGTAGCCCAGACGCCTGATAGAGGATTTTACCGACAGCAGGTTGGCGCAGCCGGTATCAAGGATCACCACGTTCATCACAGCACTCCTTTTGAGGAGGGCAGCGTATCGCCTTCAACGCGAATCGCCTGGCGCAGCGTGCGGCCAAACACTTTGAACAGGCTTTCGACGCGATGATGGTCGTTTTTGCCCTTGGTTTTCAGATGCAGCGTGACGCCCATGGTATAGGACAGCGAGCGGAAGAAGTGCTCGACCATCTCGGTGCTCAGATCGCCCACGCGCTGGAAGTTATACTCGGCTTTGTATTCCAGATGCGGACGGCCGGAGATATCCAGCGCGCAGCGCGCAAGACACTCGTCCATGGGCAGCGTGAAGCCGAAACGGGTAATGCCGCGTTTATCGCCGAGGGCGATTTTCAGCGCTTCGCCCAGCGCAAGTCCCGTATCTTCAACGGTATGGTGATCGTCAATGTACAGATCGCCTTTCACGCTGATTTCCATGCGGAAGCCACCGTGCGTGGCGATCTGATCCAGCATATGATCGAAGAAGCCGACGCCGGTGTTGATCTTGCTGCCGCCTTCGCGGTCGAGCCAGACCTGCACGTCAATCTGCGTCTCTTTGGTGGCACGCTCAACGTGAGCGTAGCGGTCACGTTTGGTGAGCCTGTCGCTTATCATGGGCCAGCTCAGGGTTTCGGCATTGTAGCGCAGCCCCTGAATGCCCATATTTGCCGCAAGCTCGATATCGGTGGCGCGATCGCCAATGACGTAGCTGTTTGGTTTATCCAGCACGTCTTCTTCCAGATAGCCTTTAACCATGGCGATTTTCGGCTTGCGGCAGTCGCAGTCGTCCGCCGGTAAATGTGGGCAAATCAGAATATCGTCAAAATTCACGCCCTGAGAGGTGAATACCTGCATCATCAGGTTATGCGGGCCGTCAAAATCGGCCTGCGGGAAGCTGGCGGTGCCCAACCCATCCTGATTGGTGATCATCACCAGCCTATAGCCCGCTTTTTGCAGCTGCAGCAGGGCCGGGATCACCGCCGGTTCAAAGGCGAGTTTATCCATGCGGTCCACCTGGAAATCAGCAGGCGGTTCGGAAATTAGGGTGCCGTCACGGTCGATAAAAAGAATTTTCTGGCTCACACGCCCTCCGTAGCCGTCAGGCCGGGTTGTTGGCGCAGCGCAGCAAGGGTGCGCTCGCACTCTTCAAGGGTGCCGACGGTAATCCGCAGACAGCCGCTTAACGATGGTTGTTTATTCTGGTCGCGTAAGATAATGCCCTGATCCCACAGAGATTTAAACACTGCGCTTGAGGCGGTTATTTTTGCCAGCACGTAGTTGGTTTCCGATTCGAAAACCTGCTCAACGCAGGCGACCTCTTTCAGGGCGGTAATCAAATATTGTCTGTTGGCCAGCACTTCCGCCACGCGTTCGCGCATTGCGTCAATGCCCTCCGGGCTTAGCGCCTGAGCGGCGATGTCGGCGACGGGCGTAGAAAGCGGATAAGGCGCAATCACCTTCATCAGCAAATTGATGACCTCTTCGTTAGCCAGCGTAAATCCACAGCGCAGGCCGGCGAGGGCAAAGGCTTTGGACAAGGTGCGCAACACGACAAGATGCGGATACTCTTCAAGCCAGCCGGCAAGCGTCGCCTGCGGGCAGAACTCAATATAGGCCTCATCTGCCACCACCAGCGCTTTGCCGCGCGCCATTTCCAGCAGAACACGGAAGTCCTGGGGGTTGATAAGCTGCCCGGTTGGGTTGTTCGGGCTGCAAACGTAAATCACTTTTACGCCGGCCAGATTATCCGCGATAGCCGGTAAATCGAGCTGCCAGTTTTCCAGCGTCTGCACCGTGCGGCATTCCACGCCGAAAGTCTCTGCGCTGACGCTGTACATGCCATAGGTCGGCGGACAATACAGCACGGCGTCTTTACCCGGCTCGCAGAAGGCGCGAATCAGCAACTCAATGCCTTCGTCGGCGCCGCGGCTGACCAGCACCTGTTCCGGTTTCACGCCTGCGTAAGCAGCGTAGCGTTCAATCACCAGCTTCGGCTGGCATTCCGGATAGCGGTTGAGGGTTTGCTGGGTCAGCTTGTACTCAACGGCGGTTGGATATTCATTGGCGTTCAGCCACACATCGCCGTTGCCGCCCAGCCGGCGGGCCGACTGATAAGGGGTCAGGGCGCGAACGTTATCGCGGGCTAACTCTTCAAGGCTCATTGCATCTCCTTTAGCGCGGCTACGCGCAGGGTCACGGCGTTTTTGTGGGCGTCCAGCAGCTCGGCGGCGGCCAGGGTTTCAATGGTTTTCGCAAGGCCTGCAAAGCCCTGCGGAGTGAGTTCCTGCACGGTCATACGCTTCTGGAAATCCGCCAGCCCAAGGCTTGAGCAGGTCGCGGTGTAACCATACGTCGGCAGAACGTGATTGGTGCCGGAGGCATAATCGCCGGCGGATTCCGGCGACCAGTCGCCGAGAAATACCGAACCGGCGCTGGTAATGCTATCGACCAGCTCACGGGCGTTGCGCGTTTGAATAATCAGGTGTTCCGGTCCGTACTGGTTAGAAATGTCGATACACTGCGCCAGGTCGCGCGCCACGATCAGGCGGCTGCTTTCCAGCGCTTTACGCGCCGTTTCCGCACGTGGTAACGCGGCCAGCTGGCTTTCGACGGCTTCGGCTACGGCCTGCGCCATGGCGGCGTCCGGCGTAAGGAGAATCACCTGTGAATCCGGGCCGTGCTCGGCCTGAGAAAGCAGGTCGGAGGCCACGAAAGCGGGCGTTGCGCCGCTATCGGCGATCACCAGCACTTCGGAAGGACCCGCCGGCATGTCGATTGCCGCGCCGTCAAGGCGTTGGCTGACCTGTCGTTTTGCTTCGGTAACGAAGGCGTTGCCCGGCCCGAAGATTTTATCCACTTTCGGAATGCTTTCGGTGCCCAGCGCCAGCGCGGCAATGGCCTGCGCGCCGCCAACCTGAAACACTTCCTGCACGCCGCAAAGCTTGGCCGCGTAAAGGATTTCATCGGCAATCGGCGGCGGCGAGCAAAGCACTACCTTCTTACAGCCCGCGATACGCGCGGGCGTGGCGAGCATCAACACGGTAGAAAACAGCGGCGCAGAGCCGCCTGGAATATAGAGGCCCACGGAGGCTACCGGACGCGTAACCTGCTGGCAGCGCACGCCGGGCATGGTTTCCACATCCACGGTCGCCAGTTGCTGCGCGAGGTGGAATTTTTCGATATTGGCGACGGCAATCGCCATCGCTTCTTTGATATCCGTACCCAGACGCCCAACGGCGGCGGCAATTTCCCCTTCGGTGACCTTTAATTGCTGAACTTCAGTTTTATCAAATTTGGTGCTGTATTCACGCAACGCCTTGTCGCCGTTGGCTTTAACATTATTCAGAATCTCCGCCACCGTACGCGAGATGCTTTCAGATGCGGAAATAGCCGGGCGCATCAATAGCGCTTGTTGAGCGGCCTCATCGCAGTCGTTCCAGAAAATTTGCGTGTTGAAGTTCGACATCGGCTTACTCCATCATCTTCTCAATCGGCAGCACCAGAATAGAGCTCGCACCCAGCGCTTTCAGTTTTTCCATGGTTTCCCAGAACAGGGTTTCGCTGCTGACCATGTGCATCGCCACACGCTGCTGATCCCCCGCCAGCGGCAGTATAGTCGGGCGCTCGGCACCCGGCAGCAGGGCGACGATTTCCTCCAGACGTTCGCCCGGCGCGTGCAGCATGATGTATTTTGATTCACGAGCCTGAATAACGCCCTGGATACGGGTCATTAATTTATCGATCAATTGCTGTTTCGCTTCCGGCATGTCGCCATCGCGCTGAATAAGGCAGGCTTTGGAGCGGTAAATGACCTCAACTTCGCGCAGGCCATTGGCTTCAAGGGTGGCGCCGGTGGAAACCAGATCGCAAATCGCATCTGCGAGACCCGCGCGGGGAGCCACCTCAACGGAACCGTTCAGCAGACAGGATTTAAACTGCACGCCTTTGCCGTCCAGGTAGCGCTTGAGCAGGTGCGGGTAAGAGGTAGCGATACGCTTATTGTTCAGACAGGCTGGACCGTCCCAGGGATCGTCAACGGAGATAGCCAGCGAAAAGCGACAGCCGCCGAAATCCAGGCGACGCAGCGTGAAGTAGCGCGGGTCTTCGCCCTGAGCGCGGCGGGCCAGCAGCTCCTCTTCCAGCACGTTTTCACCGATAATGCCGAGATCCACCACGCCGTCCATGACCAGCCCCGGAATATCGTCGTCACGCACGCGCAGAATATCAATCGGCATATTTTCCGCCAGCGCAATCAGGCGCTGGGTGTGCAGGTTGATTTTTATGCCGCAGCGGGCCAGTAATTCGCGCGAGTCGTCGCTGAGCCGGCCGGATTTCTGAATAGCTATGCGTAAACGGTTGTTGTCTAACATTGGTGTTTGCCCCTTAGTAATCCTGTCTGACGTCCAAAAAAAAGCCCCCGGAAGAAATCTTCCGGGGGCTTTATCACTCGTTCATGCACCTCTGGAAGATCTTTTCGTCTCCCAGCACACATCGCCTGAAAGACTAGTCAGGATGATGGTGATGATGGTGGCTTGCAGTCTGAACGCGTGTCATAAAATTCTCGTATGAATGTTTATTCATGATGTGCTTTTAACGTAAACCAGATGCAGCGTTGAGCGCAAGGGCTTTTTATCCACATGTTTAATATTCTGTTTGCGCCCGCTAATTGTCAGTTCGCTTATCGTGGCGTAGCCTTAATACAGGCGAGTCAAACCAGCGCAGAATAAAATTCTGCGTCTCAGGAGAGAAGGCATGAAAAAGGTTGCGATTGTCGGGTTAGGATGGTTAGGCATGCCGTTGGCGCTATCATTATCAGCGCGAGGTTGGCAGGTCACAGGAAGCAAAACTACGCTCGACGGCGTTGAGGCGGCCCGCATGTGCGGCATTGACAGCTATCAGCTGCAGCTGACGCCGGAGCTGGTTTGCGACAGCGACGATCTCGATGAGTTGTTAAATGTTGACGCGCTTGTCATTACGCTGCCCGCTCGCCGAACCGGCGAAGGTGACGATTTTTATCTGCAGGCGGTGCAGGAAATTGTCGACAGCGCGCTGGCGCACCAGATTCCACGTATTATTTTTACCAGCTCCACCTCCGTATACGGAGAGGCCGAAGGGACGGTGAAAGAAAGTTCGACGCTTGCTCCTGTTACCGCCAGCGGAAGGGTATTAAAAGAGCTCGAACAGTGGCTGCATGATTTGCCGGGCACCTCAGTAGATATCCTGCGCCTCGCCGGGCTGGTTGGGCCGGAGCGCCACCCCGGCCGCTTTCTTGCCGGTAAATCCGACATCGCCAACGGCGAACACGGTGTTAATCTTGTCCATCTCGAAGACGTTATTTCTGCAATTACTCTTCTGTTGCAGGCTCCGAAAGGCGGACACATCTATAATTTATGTGCGCCCGGCCATCCATCGCGTGAAGAGTTTTATTCCCGGATGGCGCGGCAGCTCAATCTGGCGGCGCCAGCCTTCCGCGCGCAGGAAAAGCCGGGCCACGGCAAGCTGGTGGACGGCAACCGTATTTGTAATGAACTGGGGTTTGAATATCAGTATCCGGATCCGTTAGTAATGCCCATGCAGTAGCGCAGCGGGTGGCATTGCTCGTTACCCCTGGGGGCGAGAATGAAACCATTGCTGGATGTCCTTATTATCCTCGACACCCTCGATAAAGAAGGGAGCTTTGCCGCGGCGGCGACAAAGCTCTATAAAACGCCCTCCGCGCTGAGTTACACCGTTCAAAAACTCGAAAACGACCTCAATATTCAGATTCTCGACCGCTCGGGCCATCGGGCGCGCTTTACGCGAACAGGCCAGCTTTTGCTGGAAAAAGGTCGTGAAGTACTGCATACCGTGCGAGAACTTGAACAGCAGGCAATCAAGCTGCATCAGGGCTGGGAAAATGAACTGGTGATCGGGGTAGACGATTCCTTTCCGTTTTCACTGCTCACGCCTCTTATCGAAGCCTTTTATAAAAGCTACAGCGTGACGCGTCTGAAGTTTATCAACGGCGTGCTGGGCGGCTCATGGGAAGCGCTGACGGAAGGGCGGGCGGATATTATCGTCGGCGCGATGAGCGATCCCCCTTCGCTGAGCGGATTTGGGTTTACCCTGCTCGGGCAGCTGGAGATTATCTTCGTCGTGGCTCCTCACCATCCGCTGGCGGAGGCGGAAGAGCCGTTGACCCGCAGGCTAATCAAGCGCAGCAGGGCGGTGGTCGTTGGGGACACCTCACGTCTTGAACCCTCCCGCGCAATGCATCTGCTTGAGGATCAGGACGCTATTACCGTCTTTGATTTTAAAACCAAGCTTGAGCTGCAAATCAGCGGTATCGGCTGCGGCTATATGCCGCGCTATATGGCCCAGCGCTTTATTGAAAGCGGCGTGCTGGTTGAGAAACAGGTCGTCTCCCACGTGCCCTTTGTGCCCGTCTGGATCGGCTGGAATGAGCAAACCGCCGGGCTCGCCAGCGAGTGGTGGCGGGAGCAGATCGTCGCCAGCCCGGAAATCGCCCATGTCTACGGCATGACGCCAATTAATACTTCCAGGGGAG
>NZ_RCAA01000046.1:13207-13797 GCF_003628475.1 Enterobacter sp. R1(2018)
TAAAAATGGCTCGATATATCTTCTGCAGGTGTCTTCGCGTTGAAATTTTCTCCTCTGCCTGTTTTTGCAGAGGTTTTTTGTGCGCAAGGAGTTCGTATGAAGCAAACCAATCAGCAATGGCAGTCGCGGCGTGAGCAGGCCGTTCCGCACGGCGTGGGCAACTTACTTCCTGTCTATATAGAGAAAGCAAAGAACGCCGAATTGTGGGATGCGGAAGGCAACCGTTACATCGATTTTGCATCAGGCATCGCGGTTCTGAATACCGGCCATAACCATCCGGCGGTTATCGAAGCCGTTCGTCAGCAGCTCGAGCGTTTCACCCATCCTTGTTTCCAGGTTACGCCTTATGGCAACTACATCGAGCTTGCGGAGCGCCTGAACGAGCTGGCGCCCGTCAGCGAACCTTGCCAGACGCTTTTTCTGACCACCGGCGCCGAGGCGGTTGAGAACGCGATCAAGGTCGCGCGCATTGCTACCGGCCGTTCTGCGGTCATTGCTTTCCGCGGCGCGTTCCATGGTCGAACCTTATTAGGCATGGCGCTAACCGGAAAGGTGCAGCCGTATAAAAAAGGCTACGGCCCGTTCCCGGC
>NZ_RCAA01000046.1:13909-20458 GCF_003628475.1 Enterobacter sp. R1(2018)
CGAGCCGGTGCAGGGCGAGGGCGGTTTTTACGCCGCATCGCCGCAGTTTATGAAGCAGCTTCGTTCCATTTGCGACAGGCACGGCATCGTGCTGATCGCCGATGAAATCCAAAGCGGCTTCTGCCGTACCGGCAAAACCTTTGCCATTGAACACAGCGAAATCGAGCCGGATCTCATCACCATGGCGAAAAGCCTCGCGGGCGGTTTCCCGCTGTCGGCGCTGGTGGGGAAAAAATCCTTATTTGATAAAGCGCTGCCGGGCGGGCTTGGCGGCACCTATGCCGGCTCTCCCGTGGCTATCGCCGCCGCTCTTGCCGTAACCGATATCATTGAAAAAGAGCAGCTAAATGCGCGCGCGCAGGCGATAGGCGAGCAAATTAAGACAAGGCTGCATCAGCTGGCCGAGCAATTTGACTGCATCGGCGACGTGCGCGGATACGGCGCGATGATTGCGATGGAACTGGTCGAAGGACGCGACAGCCACCGTCCGGATAAAGAGCTGACCGCCGCGCTGGTCCAGGAGGCGGGCCGTCAGGGACTTATCCTTTTATCCTGCGGCGTTCGCGGAAACGTCATCAGATTCCTGGTGCCTTTAACCGCTGAAAAAGAAATCATTAATGAAGGCCTCAACATCTTGTCATCCTCCCTCGAAGTAGTGCAAAATACGCGCCTCACAAAATGAGATAAAAAACCGACGTTAAACGCGTCGGTTATTTTTTTGCATTGAGTCTAAGTAGTTAAACAGGCATTCGCCAAAAAAACCAAGAGGCCGGGCTTCGTACCGGATAGATATTAGCTTTTAAAAAACGACAGTCGTGTCGCCGAGGAAAACAAGATGGGGCAGTTTTTTGCTTTTGCGCATGTATTCGCCGTTTGGGGGAATGACCATGTCGCTTAACGTCACCGCAGGTGCAAACACCCGCCCAGGTCTGCGTAAGACCCTGACGCTGGTTCCGGTAGTTATGATGGGCCTTGCCTACATGCAGCCGATGACCTTGTTTGATACTTTCGGTATTGTTTCCGGGATGACCGATGGCCATGTGCCGACGGCTTATGCCTTTGCTCTGGTGGCGATTCTGTTCACCGCGCTGAGCTATGGCAAGCTGGTGCGTCGTTTCCCGTCTGCGGGTTCCGCCTATACCTACGCCCAGAAATCAATCCACCCTACCGTTGGGTTTATGGTTGGCTGGTCATCGCTGCTGGACTACCTGTTCATGCCGATGATCAACATTCTGCTGGCAAAAATTTATTTTGAAGCGCTGGTGCCTGGCGTGCCGTCGTGGCTGTTCGTTGTTGCGCTGGTGGCCTTTATGACCATCTCCAACCTGCGCAGCATTAAAACCGTGGCCAACTTCAACACCCTGATCGTGGTGCTGCAGATGGGCATCGTTGCGGTGATTGTTGGCCTGATTGTTTATGGGGTTTCCCACGGTGAAGGCGCAGGTACGCTGACCAGTAGCCGTCCATTCTGGTCCGGTGATGCGCACGTGGTGCCGATGATTACCGGCGCGACAATCCTGTGCTTCTCGTTCCTCGGTTTTGACGGTATCTCTTCCCTGTCTGAAGAGACCAAAGACGCTGAGCGCGTGATCCCAAGAGCCATTTTCCTGACCGCGCTGATCGGCGGGATGGTATTTATCGTTGCGTCTTATTTCCTGCAGCTGTACTTCCCGGATATCTCGCGCTTTAAGGATCCGGATGCGTCCCAGCCGGAAATCATGCTCTATGTTGCGGGCAAAACCTTCCAGTGGGGCGTGCTGATTTTCTCCAGCGTGACCGTTCTGGCCTCCGGTATGGCGGCGCACGCGGGCGTTTCTCGTCTGATGTACGTGATGGGCCGTGACGGCGTGTTCCCGACCCGCTTCTTCGGCTATATTCATCCGAAATGGCGTACTCCGGCATGGAACGTGCTGCTGGTAGGGGCCATCGCGCTGCTGGCGATCCGCTTTGACCTGGTAACCGCGACCGCGCTGATTAACTTTGGCGCCCTGGTCGCCTTCACCTTTGTGAACCTGTCAGTTATCTCGCAGTTCTGGATCCGTGAAAAACGCAATAAGACGCTGAAAGACCACTTCAACTACCTGGTTCTGCCGGTGTGCGGCGCTCTGACCGTTGGCGCGCTGTGGATCAACCTGGAAGAGAGTTCGATGATCCTGGGTCTGGTGTGGGGCGCTGTGGGCCTGATTTACCTGGCCTGCGTCACCCGCAGCTTCCGTAACCCGGTGCCGCAGTACAACGAAGACGTCGCATAATCGATTGTCGCAATAAAAATGGCTCCCGCGGGAGCCATTTTTTTGTCTGTAAGGAAGGCTAACCCACCAAAAACTGCGCATATTCGAACAGCGCTTTAAGCAGCTCCGTCTTCTCTTTATCCCCTTCATGCAGGTTATACAGCGCTTCCAGCTCCAGCGCATAGGCCTGTAACGCTTCTGGCGTCAGAACCTCCTGACGATGCGCCAGCCAGCGCTGCTGCTCGGCTTCATCCAGGGTGCCGGGGAAATTACGCGCCCGGTAATTGAACAGCAGCTTCTCAATTCGCTTATCGACGAACGAAATATCCAGCGCCGAAAGATTCTGCGGCTCGGTTTGCAGCACGATACGCATCGCCGCGCGATCGGCATCGCTAAAGAAGCCGTTATAAAGCTGCGTATCAACGTTGTCCGATGGCACAAAGGGTTCGGCCTCGGCAAAGATCGCCACCGCTTTTTCGCGTACGCCCGGATGTTCGCGCAGAACTTTCAGATTATCCAGGCACCGCTGGCGGTCAATGCCCAGACGCTCCGCGTCCTCAGGACGCAGGGTATTGGCGACGGCCAGCACCGGACATTTATTGAGATGAACAAGTTTGATCGGCACCGCCGCCGCATCGCCCAGAGAAGATTTCGGCGTGTATAAACGCTCGCGAAGCGCATCGGCATCCAGTTCAAGCAGCGGCGTAATATCACCGGCGAGATCGACTACGATGACCGCGTTGCGGTTTTCCGGATGCCAGGCAAGAGGGGCAATCCAGCTGGTGTTGCCGCGCCAGGCGCCGAACATGCCGGAGACGTGCACCAGCGGTTTCATTTGCGGGATATCGATAAGCGTCGTGAGCTTTTGTTTAGCACGATAGCTGTAGAGATAGTCGAACAGCCGCGGCTGACGCGTTTTCACCAGCTGCGCCATGGCGATGGTAGCGTAAACGTCCGCCATGGCGTCGTGCGCGTTGGCGTGCGCTATGCCGTTGGCTTTGGTGAGATGCTCAAGGCGGAAGCTCGGCAGGCCGTCTTCGTTTTCCGGCCAGACGATGCCTTCCGGGCGCAGCGCGTAGCAGGCGCGCATTACGTCCAGCAGGTCCCAGCGGGAATTGTCGTTCTGCCAGCTCCAGGCGTAGGGATCGTAAAAGTTGCGATAGAAAATGTTGCGCGTGACTTCATCATCAAAGCGCACGTTGTTGTAGCCCACCACGCAGGTTTTCGGCACGGTGAAAATATCGTGAATGCGTTTCGCAAATGCGGCCTCGTTTTCGCCACGCGCCAGCGCCTGCTGAGGCGTAATACCAGTGATCATTACCGCTTCTGGCTGGGGCAAATAATCATCCGCAGGCTTGCAGTAAAACACTTCAGGCTCGCCGATAACGTTGAACTGGTCGTCGGTGCGAATGGCGGCAAACTGCGCGGGCCGGTCCAGCGACGGGCTCTTACCGAAGGTTTCATAATCATGGAAGAGGAACGTAGGGTGCGTTGCGGTATCAGACACGAAAGTTACCATTAAGCTGATGAAGGTCTGGCTTAATGGTAACTCATTTGGCAGGGCATCAGAAGAAAACCCGCGGCTAGGGCGTCAGCCTTTGCGGCTCTACGGTTTCGCGATTGAGGA
Organism: Enterobacter sp. R1(2018); assembly: GCF_003628475.1. Classification (GTDB taxonomy): domain Bacteria; phylum Pseudomonadota; class Gammaproteobacteria; order Enterobacterales; family Enterobacteriaceae; genus Dryocola. The sequence goes on from NZ_RCAA01000046.1 coordinate 17,768, forward strand.
TGCGTTTCCCTAACGCAATTCCCGGTTTTTCAACCCTGTGGTACAAGACCAGCGCGATGAGCCAGGTTAGCGGCAGGCATAGGGCTGCCGCGACCAGAAAGCGCACCAGCGAAGGCAAATGGCTGAAGGCCGTGGTATGAATCAGCAGCCCGATGACCGGAATGACGATGGTCAAATGCAGCAGGTAAACCGAGTATGAGATATCGCCAAAAAACAGGCTTATCGGGCGCGTCAGCAAAGAGCGCGGGTAGTCCGCCAGCCGGCTCAAACGCGTATTTTTTTCCGGCCTCCAGAGCAGACCGGCCATGCTGACGATCAGCAGGCATTCAACGATCAGACGCAGGTGGTTTTCCGCAATGCGCATTTGCCAGGCGATGATGGGGGCGAGCAACGCCAGGGCCAGATAGCGCATTTTTCGATGGCGCACGGCCTGGGATATCAGCATGCCGGCGATAAAAAAGGGCAGCTTGATCAGAATCATCGACGGCATCGGGAAGGCCTCGAAGTAATCCGGCAGCAGCCAGCGGGCTGCAAGACAAAACAGCATCAGCATGGCCGCCGAAATGGAGAAGCCAAAACGCATGATAATCAGCATGATGAACGGGAATAACAGGTAATACTGCATTTCCAGCCCGATGCTCCAGTCGGGTAACACCGTACGGTACGAATAGTCCGGAATAAAGCCAAAAACAAAGGTTACATGGCTTGCGATATTCATTAATGAGTGGTCGGCATAGCGGCTGGTGAGGGTCGCGGTGGTGGGCCATGCGCCGGCAATAATATTACGCATTTCCCCAAACCAGCCGCCGAAAACAAGCGCGAAGATAAGCAGAAGATAATAAAGAGGGGCAATTCTGAAAAAGCGTCTTAGCCAGAACTTTCGCCACGTATTAACGCTATTCCACGGCTCCTTTTCCTGCCGGTCCTGATAATTTTTCGCCATCAAATAACCGGACAGCAGGATAAAGAGATCGACGCCGAGGCCCGGATCGTAAAGCAGCGGAATACGGCACTGGGTCAGCAGGCAAATATGTCCCAACAGCACCCAAAGCGAGGCAAAACCCCGCAGGCCCTCCAGTTCCGGCGTCCAGTATTTACTTTGCACCATGCAGGTACCTTCAGAATAGAATTCACGCAAAAAGGCACGATATAAATGAACGGCGGCGCTGGCAATAAAATGCTGGCTGGCAACGAGTACTATCAGATAATACTCAGGTCCGGCTAAAGAATAACCGTAAAAATAGCTGGATAATATTGCAAAAAAGCAAACGTCATATTCTCTTGCAATTTTGGCGCGCAAAAAAATGTTAAATCCAGTACAACGAGCGGCTGAAAATAATGTTGTTGAGGATATATCGTTGAAGATCCGCCGGTTTGTTGCTTTTTCACTGCTGACACTTTCTGCTCATACTGCTTTTGCCAACGATAATTTCGTGAACGCGCCGCTGCCGCCGCAAATTCAGGCCGGCTCATGGGTGCTGATGGATTACACTACCGGCCAGATCCTGACCGCGCAAAATGAACACGTACAGCGCAATCCGGCGAGCCTGACCAAGCTGATGACCGGCTATGTTGTCGACCGTGCTATCGATAGCAAACGTATCAGCCCCGAGGACATCGTCACCGTAGGAAAAGACGCCTGGGCGCAGGGCAACCCCGTGTTTAACGGCTCGTCGCTGATGTTCTTAAAGCCTGGCGACAGGCTGACGGTACGCGATCTGAGCCGCGGTCTGATCATCGATTCCGGTAACGACGCCTGCGTGGCGCTCGCCGATTATGTTGCCGGCGGCGAGCCGCAGTTCGTCGCGATGATGAATAAGTACGTGGCGCAGCTTGGCCTGCGCGACACCCATTTCGAAACCGTGCACGGGCTTGACGCACCCGGCCAGCACAGTTCCGCTTATGATTTAGCCGTGCTGTCGCGGGCGATCATTCACGGTGAGCCTGAGTTTTATCATATGTACAGCGAGCGCAGCCTGACGTGGAACGGTATCACGCAGCAAAACCGCAACGGCCTGCTGTGGGATAAAAACCTGAACGTCGACGGGCTGAAAACGGGCCACACTTCCGGCGCAGGATTCAATCTGATTGCTTCAAGCGTGGCAGGGCAGCGTCGCCTGATAGCGGTGGTGATGGGGGCGGACAGTCCGAAAGGGCGTGAAGAGCAGGCGCGCAAGCTGCTGCACTGGGGCCAGGAGAATTTCGACACCGTGCAGATTCTGCACAAAGGCAAGAAAATCGGCTCGGAGCATATCTGGTATGGCGATAAGGATACCTTTGACGTAGGCACTAACCAGGATGTATATATGGCTTTGCCGAAATCTGAAGTTCCTAATATTAAAGCTAAATATGTTCTTGAACGTCAGGATATGGAGGCGCCTTTAGCCGCCAGCCAACGCGTGGGCGAAATCGAACTGTTTGACCGGGACAAACTTATCGCCCACTGGCCGTTGGTTTCGCTCAGCGAAGTAAAGAAAGGCGGAATGTGGTCGCGCTTTAGCGACTACCTGCATCACAAACTTTGATTTCCCCTGAGAAGGAATGACGGGAGGGGAGCGATCCTCTCCCGTTTTTTTTGCCTGCTGACTATTTTTTCTTTGCCGCGGCCGGCGGTTTTTTCTGCGTTGCGGTTTCATTTTCGATTGGCGGAACGGCGCCGATATCGGTACCGGTCACCGGGTTCACCTGCGG
>NZ_RCAA01000046.1:20503-33000 GCF_003628475.1 Enterobacter sp. R1(2018)
GGCAAGATTTTCCAGGTTAGCCGCCTGTTTTGCGGGTAATGACACGCTGGCCGTGCCGTCTCCGCCGTCTACAGCCGGAGTCGGGTCGGCGACAAAGGTGAAATTTTTATCCGAGTTCCAGCTGCCGCGAACATCGTCACCCTGCGACATGTTGTAGTAAACGTTCGCATATTGCTCGACGGGCGGAAGTTTTCCCGGCGGGAAATTATTACGGATAGAGTAGAGCGCTTTCTCGAATGAAATCTGGTGCGCCACTTCACGCGTCATCAGGAAGCCCAGCGCATCTTTTACGCCCGGATCGTCGGTCATATTAATCAGACGCTCATACAGGATTTTTGCACGGGCTTCGGCCGCGATATTTGAACGCAGATCGGCCGTCACTTCGCCGATGGTGTCAATGTAAGCCGCCGTCCAGGGCACGCCTGCGGAATTAGTAAGCGCCGGACCGCCGCCATACAGCAAGGACGTTAAATGGCTGTCATTACCGTTGCCGGTAATGGTGCGGTACAGATCGCCTTCTTTCTCCGTTCCTTCCGCCAGGTCGCCCTTAGCGCCTTTGTTAAGCATCCCCACCAGCGAACCGATGATTTCCAGGTGGCTGAGCTCTTCGGTGGCGATATCCATCAGCATATCCTTACGTCCCGGATCTTCATCACCCAGACCCTGCGTGAAATAACGGCAGGCTGCGGCGAGCTCACCCTGCGGGCCGCCGAACTGTTCAAGAAGAAGATTGGCGAGTCCCGGATTGGGGCCAGCTACGCGGACGGTATACTGCAGTTGTTTAACATGTCTGAACATGGCTCACTCCATTTATTGCAAAGGGACTATTTTCTACTCTGAGGCAGGTCGTTTATCGCTACGTCGGGCGCTTTTATCTTCCGCAGCCGATGTCGGGCACGCCATACATCGCCCGGCGAAGTCCGACGGATTTTGGTGCAGGGACGGATTGCGGAGCCGTTATGATTTAATCATCACGACCTGAGCGGTAACGCTGAGGATTTTTTGATACGGAAAATGGGAAGGAGAGTGTTGAACGGCTCTCAGGAGAGTTAATTGCCGGCTGTGTTGCCGACCCTGAAGCCGAATAAATAAAACTGTATTTATCACTTCAGTCGATTAAGCGTAGTTCAATCTGTGGAGTAGCGTTGGCAAAGAAACCAAACTTACCTTTTAAGCGATTTGCTGTTCTGGGTTATTTGTTGAGAATTCAACATTATTAGCGTTAAAAATAGCGTCGGCCGCGGCACTAAAAGAAATTACTTTGCCGCATCATTTTATGATTAATCCGTACTGTTAACCCTAAAGGCCAATATAATACAGAAGGTAAAATAAATTTTTTGCACAGGCGCCTGCAGTATAAATCGATACAGGAGGATGCATGGACTTCACCATACGACAAGCACCAGAGCGCAAAGTTGCCGGCTTCCACATGGTCGGCCCCTGGGAAAAAACGGTTCATCAGGGGTTTGAGCAGCTCGCCCTGTGGGTAAAATCACAAAGCGTTAACGGCACCGAGTGGCTGGCGATTTATTACGACAATCCTGAAGAAGTGCCTGCTGAAAAGCTGCGGTGCGATACGGTTGTGCGCGTGCCGGAAGATTTTGTCGTGCCGGAAAACAGCGAAGGGGTTATGACCACGCGCATCGAGGCGGGTGAGTATGCCGTTGCGCGAACGCGCGTTGAAAACAACGATTTCGTAAAACCCTGGCAGCAGTTCTTTGCCAGCCTGCTGGCTGATGAACGCTATCAGCTAACCGGCAAACCCTGTTTTGAGCACTATCTTAACGACGGTTCGGAAAGCGGCGTCTGGGAGCTGGATATGTATGTGCCGGTTGCCAGCAAGCGTTAATAACATTCCTAAAAATTGCAATAACTTTATCCTCATCCGCGTTGATCTATACCAAACACCCGGAAACGCATTTTTCGGGTGTTTGCGTTTAGTCTGATACAATCGCGCTTTTGTTTTCAGGAGACGGGTGTGCGCCCCGACAAATCACTTAGCCCGTTTGAAATTCGTGTTTACAGCCATTACCGCACGGTACACGGGATTCGAATCGCGCTGGCGTTTATTCTTACGTTTCTACTCGTACGCATACTCAACGTGCCGGAAGGTACCTGGCCGTTGATTACCCTCGTGGTGGTGATGGGACCTATCTCTTTTTGGGGTAACGTAGTGCCGAGGGCTTTTGAGCGTATCGGCGGCACCATTTTCGGCGCGGCGCTCGGGCTTGTTGCGCTTAAATTAGAGCTCTATTCCCTGCCGTTAATGCTGCTCTGGTGCGCCATCGCTATGTTTTTATGTGGTTTTCTGGCGCTCGGCAAGCGCCCTTACCAGGCCTTGCTGATCGGCATTACGCTTTCGGTCGTGGTAGGTGCGCCGGCGGGGGATATGGAGATCGCCCTGTGGCGAAGCGGCGATGTCATTTTCGGCTCGCTGCTGGCGATGCTGTTTACCAGCATCTACCCGCAACGGGCTTTTATCCACTGGCGTATCCAGATGGCGAACTTCGTAACCGCCTTTGGGCGCATCTATAACGCGGGTTTTTCGCCCAACCTGCTTGAGCGCCCGCGTTTGGAAAAGCCGCTGCACACCATCCTGAATGACGTCGTGAAGATGCGCGCGTTGATGGGTCCGAGCAGTAAAGAAACCCGCATTCAGAAATCAATTTTTGAAGCGATTCAGAAAGTGAGCCGTAATATGGTTTGTACGCTTGAGCTGCAAATTAACGCCTACTGGTCATCAAGGGCCAGCCATTTTTTGATGATTAACGCGCGCACGCTGCGCGACACGCAGCAGATGACGCAAAAAACCCTTGGCGCCATTGCGCTGGCTTTGCAGGAGGGCAATCCGTCGCCTATTTCCGCCAATACCGAAAAGCTTAACGAAATTGTCAGCGAGCTGCGCCAGCTGATGCAGGAAGGACAGGGCAGCGCGCTGCAGGAAACGCCGATCCACGGCTATGTGTGGATAAGCCTGGAGCTGGCCCGCCAGCTGGAATTACTGTCGCAGCTTATCTGCCGCGCGCTGCGTAAATAGGCGCGCAAGCGCCCGCTTTAACGATGCTGGTTTCGATTCAGCCGTATTTGAGGTTAAGATAGGGCCAGCAACCGATAAATTATTGTCAACGGCAGCCGCTACCTTTATGGTGAGGGCAGTTGTCTTAACGAATCCGAGTATGAATTTAGCAGGGGTGTAAAAATGGAAAATACCAAGCCTTCTTTTCAGGACGTTCTGGAGTTTGTGCGTCTGTTCCGTCGTAAAAACAAACTGCAGCGTGAAATTCAGGACGTAGAGAAAAAGATCCGTGACAACTCAAAACGTGTTCTGCTCCTCGATAACCTGAGCGACTACATCAAGCCGGGCATGAGCATCGAAGCCATTCAGGGCATCATCGCCAGCATGAAGACCGACTACGAAGACCGCGTTGATGACTACATCATCAAAAACGCCGAGCTTTCCAAAGAGCGTCGCGAGATTTCCAAAAAGCTTAAAGCGATGGGTGAACTGAAGCCTGAATAAGCTTTGGTGAACAGAATCCTGAAAAACCGCCTGTCCGGCGGTTTTTTTACGTCTGGCGCGGCATACGAGTAAACAGGAGGCATGATGGGCAATGCCGTGATGATCCAGGGCACAGCTTCGGACGTCGGCAAAAGCGTGTTGACGGCAGGCCTGTGCCGCATTTTTGTTCAGGACGGACTGCGGGCCGCGCCTTTTAAATCGCAGAATATGGCGCTTAATTCCGGCATTACGCCGGACGGTAAAGAGATGGGGCGCGCGCAGATTTTTCAGGCCGAGGCCGCCGGGATCCCACCGGACGTGCGTATGAATCCCGTGCTGTTAAAACCCACCAGCGACTGCAAAGCGCAGGTGGTGCTGATGGGTAAAGTCGCCGTCAGTATGGATGCTGTCGCCTATCACCATTACAAACCCCGGCTGCGCGACCATATTCTGGAGGTGTACCGCAGCCTTGCGGCCGAGCATGAGGTGATGGTGCTGGAAGGCGCGGGCAGCCCGGCGGAAATTAATCTGCGCGACCGGGATATCGTTAATATGGGTATGGCTGAACTGGCTCAATGCCCGGTGATTCTGGTGGCGGATATCGACCGGGGCGGCGTGTTTGCCGCGATTTACGGCACCATCGCGCTGCTGTCCGAAGATGAAAAATGGCGCGTAAAAGGCGTCATCATCAATAAGTTTCGCGGCGATAAGGCGCTGCTTTACTCGGGCGTTGAACAAATCGAGGCCCTGACCGGCGTGCCGGTGCTGGGCGTCATGCCGTGGCTGAATATCGATCTGGAAGATGAAGACAGCGTGGTTTTGCAACGAGGTAAGTATGACCAGGCGGCGGTAAAAGATCTGTCTATCGCGGTGGTTCAGCTGCCGTATATGTCCAATTTCACCGATTTTAACGCTCTGGCCGCCCAGCCGGACGTACGCCTGCGCTATGTCAGCCAGCCCTGGGAACTTCAGGGCTGCGATCTTGTTATTCTTCCCGGCAGCAAAAACACCTTAAACGACCTGCGCTGGCTGCGGGAGAGCGGCATGGAAAAAGCGTTGCTGGCGCACCAGCAAAAGGGCGGCGCGGTGGTGGGCATTTGCGGCGGCTATCAGATGCTCGGCAAACATATCTTCGACGCGGTGGAGTCCGGGCTGCAGGAAATGCCGGGAATGGGCCTGCTGGACGTCATTACCCACTTTGCCCCGGAGAAAACCACCGCTCGCGTAGCCGGTAAAACGCAGCCGGCGTTACCCGGTATCTTCGGCGCCTGTGCGGGACTGAGCCTTGCAGGTTACGAGATCCATATGGGCGAAACCCAGCCTGGCGAGCATGCTGTACATTTTGCCCGCCTGAACGAATGCAACGGCCAGCCTTACGCCTGCGAGGACGGGGCGGTAAACGCCACGGGTAACGTGCTGGGCACCTATCTGCACGGCGTTTTTGACAACGGCGAGTTTACCCGCGCGCTGCTTAACGCCCTGCGTGAACGAAAAGGACTGCCGGCCTGGGACGGCGAGCTTTTTGATTATCAGCAGCATAAACAGCGGCAGTTTGATATTCTCGCCGCCGCGATGCGTGAACATATTGATATCGAACGGATTTACCAGATTATGCACGAGCATCAGGAGCCATGATGATTTTGATTACCGGCGGCGCGCGCAGCGGCAAAAGCCGCCATGCGGAGCGGCTGGCCGCCTCAAGCGAGCGCGTGCTGTACATCGCCACCTCGAAAATCTTCGATGAGGAAATGGCGACCCGCATTCAGCACCATCGCGATTCCCGTCCGCCGCACTGGCGCACGGTAGAGCAGTACCGCGATTTAAATAGCGTTATCGGCGCGGAGAATGACCCACAGCAGGCGATCCTGCTGGAATGCATCACCACGCTAATCACCAACGTCATGTTCGATGCGGCGGGCGACGCGCCTGAAGAAGAATGGGATTTTGCGTCTATTGAACAGCAGATTAACCAGCAGATTGACCTGCTGCTGGTCGCCTGCGCCGCGAGCCCGGCGCCGGTTTATCTGGTGACCAACGAAGTGGGGATGGGCATCGTGCCGGAAAATCGCCTCGCCCGGCACTTTCGCGATATCGCCGGGCGGGTGAATCAACGCCTGGCGCATCAGGCGCAGGAAGTCTGGCTGCTGGTATCCGGAATTGGAGTAAAGATTAAATGATCTTCCGTTTGTATTTTGCCACGCTGCAATTCATGAGCCGTTTACCGGTGCCTGGCCGCTGGTCACAGGGGCTGGAAGTGGAGCAGTACGTGCGCGGCATTATCACTTTTCCCTTCGTGGGGTTGCTGTTAGGCGCTCTTGCGGGCCTTGTGTTCACTGTGTTGCAGCCGTGGTGCGGTTTGCCGCTGGCTGCGCTGGCCTACGTGCTGGCGCTGGCCTTGCTGACGGGCGGCTTTCATCTTGACGGCCTGGCCGATACCTGCGACGGCGTATTTTCGGCGCGCAGCCGGGAGCGGATGCTGGAAATTATGCGCGACAGCCGTCTGGGCACGCACGGCGGGCTGGCGCTGATTATCGTGATTGTCGCTAAGGTTTTAGTCGTCAGCGAGCTCTCCCTGCGCGGCAACAACATGCTGGCGGTGCTGGCGGCGGCCTCCGTTGCCGGGCGCAGCGCCTCGGTGCTGCTGATGTACAACCAGAAATACGCCAGGGAAAAGGGCTTAGGCAATCTGTTTATCGGCAAGGTAAGCGGTAAGCAAACCGCGCTGACGCTTGCGGGGGGCGCGGCGCTTAGCCTGCTGCTTGTTCCGGCAACGGGGATAGTCGCCTTCGCCGTTACGCTTGCCGCGATAGCCGGACTGGCCTGGATGCTGCGCCGTACGCTCGGCGGGCAGACCGGCGATACGCTTGGTGCCGCCATTGAGCTTGGCGAAGTGATTTTCCTGCTGGCGCTTTTGTAGCGTCGAATCCACCTTTCAGAGAACAAACAGATGCAAACACTGGCAACGCTTCTGGCGGCAATTGCCCCCCTCGATCGCGACGCGATGGTCAACGCACAACGGTATATCGACGGTCTGTTAAAACCGCCGGGCAGCCTTGGCCGGCTGGAGACGCTCGCCGTGCAGCTGGCGGGTATGCCGGGCTTAACAGACGGCCTGGATACCAGCCGTAAGGCCATCATGGTGATGTGCGCCGATCACGGGGTGTATGCGGAAGGCGTGGCGGTTGCGCCACAGGCGGTGACCGCCATTCAGACCATAAATATGACTCGTCATAACACAGGCGTTTGCGTGCTGGGCGCGCTTGCAGGGGCCGATGTGACGGTGGTTGATGTGGGCGTAGACAGCGAGCCGCTGCCCGGCGTGCTGAACATGAAGGTGGCGCGCGGCAGCGGCAATATCGCCACAGGTCCGGCGATGACGCGCCAGCAGGCGGAAGATCTGCTGTTAGCAACGGCAAAGCTGACGCTGGCGAAAGCGGCGGAAGGTGTGCGCCTGTTCGGTGTGGGTGAACTCGGCATGGCTAACACCACGCCTGCGGCGGCGATGGTCAGCGCCTTTACCGGCAGCGACCCGAACGATACCGTAGGGATGGGCGCCAACCTGCCAGCCGACAAAATGGCCCACAAAGTGGCCGTGGTTCGCGAAGCGCTAAAAGTGAACCAGCCCGATGCAGCAGACGGCATCGACGTGCTGGCAAAAGTCGGCGGCTTCGATCTGGTCGGCATGACCGGCGTGATGCTCGGCGCCGCGGCGGCAGGGTTGCCGGTCGTGCTGGACGGCTTCCTTTCGTATGCTTCGGCGCTTGCCGCCTGCGCGATTGCGCCGGGCGCGCGGGATTACCTTATTCCTTCGCATCTTTCCGCCGAGAAGGGCGCAATGATTGCGCTTAATCACCTTGGGCTGGAGCCGTATCTGCACATGGGAATGCGTTTAGGCGAGGGCAGCGGCGCCGCGCTGGCGATGCATATCGTCGATGCGGCCTGCGCGATGTATAACAATATGGGCTCCCTGGCCGAGAGTAATATTGTTTTGCCGCAGAGTTAACCAGCTTCGGCGGGGGAGGTTTTGCTTACCCGCCCGACAAAATTCTCAAATCAGGGTGCGTGGGTAAACGAAGCGCCCTCCGCCGCTTTTCACTCGTCGTGCATCACCCGTAAAAGCGTCTCCAGCAGCCCTGGAAAACGCGCATCCAGATCTTCACGCCTCAGCGAGATTAAATTCTCCCTTCCCTGAGGGCGCTGCCAGATAACACCGCTGTCGCGCAGCACGCGCCAGTGGTGCGTCATCGTCGATTTCGCGACGTCCTTGCGCAGCGTGCCGCAGGCCTGCTCTCCCCGTTCCGCCAGCGTTCTGACGATATCCAGGCGCAAAGGGTTGCCCAGCGCAAAAAGCACATTTTCCAGGCGGATTTGTTCTCGTTCGGGGTGATTGGCGATCATACTCTTCCTGTATCTGCTTAGCTTTTGCGGCCCGGTAATATACCCAAACCCGGTGATATTTACCTATAGATAAAATAGTTCGAATATACTCGTACAGTTGTACTATGATGTCGACAACATTCAAACAGCGGCAATTCCTGCCGCTTACGGTCAAACAGACTAAGGACGCATCATGCCCCGACCCATCCCTCTCGAACGCTATCGCAATATTGGTATTTCCGCCCATATCGATGCCGGCAAGACGACCACTACCGAGCGCATTCTGTTTTATACCGGCATGAGCCATAAACTGGGCGAAGTTCACGATGGCGCAGCAACGACGGACTGGATGGCGCAGGAGCAGGAGCGCGGGATCACCATTACGTCCGCGGCGGTGAGCTGCTTCTGGCCCGGCATGGACCATAACTACGAGCCGCACCGCATCAATATTATCGATACGCCAGGGCATGTGGACTTCACCATTGAAGTTGAACGATCCATGCGTGTGCTCGACGGGGCGGTGATGGTTTATGACTCGGTTGGCGGCGTACAGCCGCAGTCCGAAACCGTGTGGCGTCAGGCCAACAAATACCATGTGCCGCGGCTGGCCTTCGTCAACAAGATGGACCGCCAGGGCGCGGACTTCTTCCGCGTGGTGCAGATGATGATTGACCGGCTGAAAGCTAATCCGGTGCCCATTGTTATCCCCATCGGCGCCGAAGATCGTTTCACCGGCGTTGTCGACCTGATTAAGATGCGCGCTATTTTGTGGGACGATGCCACCCAGGGGATGACCTTTAACTACGCGCCCGTGCCGGATGAGCTGCTGTCAACCGCGCAAAAATGGCGTGAAAAAATGGTGTCGGCTGCGGCAGAAGCCAACGAAGCGCTGATGGATAAATATCTGGAAACGGGCGAGCTGGGCGAAGAGGAAATTGTTGCGGGCCTGCGCGCGCGTACCGTTGCCGGTGAAATTCAGCCGATGCTCTGCGGCAGCGCCTTTAAGAACAAGGGCGTGCAGCGCATGCTTGACGCCATAGTCGAGCTGATGCCGTCCCCGCTCGATATCCCCTCTATTCAGGGCGTGGATGAGAAAGGGCAAACGGTTGAACGCCATCCCGACGACCGCGAACCCTTCTCCGCGCTGGCCTTTAAGCTGATGACCGACCCCTACGTCGGCCAGCTGACGTTTATCCGCGTCTATTCCGGCGTGCTGAAAAAAGGCGACTCGGTGTACAACCCGGTGAAAGGTAAGAAGGAGCGAATCGGGCGTATCGTGCAGATGCATGCCAACGACAGGCACGAGGTGGACGAGCTGCGCGCCGGTGATATCGCCGCCTGCGTAGGGCTCAAAGACGTCACGACGGGCGACACGCTGTGCGATCCGAACGTCGTGGTCTCCCTGGAACGCATGGAGTTTCCGGAGCCGGTGATTTCGCTGGCCATCGAGCCGAAAACCAAGGCGGATCAGGAAAGAATGGGCATCGCCCTGCAGCGCCTGGCGGCGGAAGATCCGTCTTTTCGCTTACACACCGACGAAGAGTCCGGCCAGACCATTATTTCCGGCATGGGCGAACTGCATCTGGAGATCATCGTCGACAGGATGAAGCGCGAGTTTGGCGTAGAGGCGAATATCGGGCGTCCGCAGGTGACCTATCGGGAAACCCTGCGCAAAACGGTGAAGGATATCGAAGGAAAATTTGTCCGCCAGTCGGGCGGTAAAGGGCAGTATGGCCACGTGGTATTAACCCTCGAACCGCTTGAGGCCGGCAAAGGCTTTGCTTTTGAAGACGCGACCAAAGGCGGGGTGGTGCCGCGCGAATTTATACCTTCCGTTGAGAAAGGCATTCGCGAGGCGCTGAACAGCGGCGTACTGGCGGGCTACCCGGTGGTGGACGTCAAAGTGACCTTAACCTTTGGCTCGTATCATGACGTCGACTCTTCGGAGATGGCCTTCAGAATGGCGGCCATCTTTGGCTTCAAAGAGGGCGCGCGCCGGGCGGGTCCGGTCATTCTGGAACCCATCATGCACGTCGAGGTGGAAACGCCGGAAGAGTATGCCGGCAACGTCATGGGCGATCTCGCCTCACGGCGCGGCATGGTGCAGGGCATGGATGAAAGGTTCGGCAGCCATATTATTCGCGCCGACGTGCCGCTTTCGGAAATGTTTGGCTACTCGACCACGCTGCGCTCCATGTCCCAGGGGCGCGCGACCTATAACATGGAGTTCCACCATTATGCGGAAGCGCCAAATAACGTGGCGGAGGCCATTATTGCAAGCCGCAGCAAGTAGTTAGTCTTTAAAAAAGGCCGCTTAAGAGAACTTAAGCGGCCTTTTTATCACCACTAGAAAAGCTATCTTTTATAGTTTCTGGGGGCGGATAACAGCATTTTTCGCATTCTTTCCATCACGGTGTCTAAATCCACCGCTCGCTTAATCATGCTGCGTATTCTGTCCGAATCGTTGACGCCTTTCTTTACGTATTTCGCAATGTATTGCAGAACGTAGCTGTCCTCATCGCTGCGGGTAAAAGAGGTGAGCGTTTCTACAGTATGCAAAATGTGACCAGCCAGAGGCTGGCGTTGATTATCCAGCGGGCTGACGTAACTGGCCTGCAACCCATCCCGGCGGGCGTTAAAAATATCGTATTTTTCGACGGCGTGATGCTTTTTAACGATATTTACCCGGTTAGCCAACAGATACTGAACCAGTATCCTGCTGTAGCCCGTCAGCATGGCCGCATGAAATATCGTCAACGGCATGTCGCATATTCTTATCTCAATCGTGCCCAGCGCCGGCTGCGGCCTGACATACCAGTAAATATCCTTGATGCTTTTAATTATGCCGATAGCGGTAAGCTCATGATAAAGCGCGACGAATTCGTTCCAGTTATATATGTTTTCGATAAGCTCGCTGTTGAGAAAGGCGTTCTGCCCGGTAAAACGGGAGCTGGAAAAGGAGGTATCCACGCCGTTCAGCCAGGGGGATGAGGCGCTTAACGCCACCAGATGCGGCAGATAGGGGATGAGCGCGTGGCAAAGATAAATAGCTTCATCGCCATCCTGTACGCCAATGTGGATATGCTGGCCAAATACGCAGGCCATTTTGGTGATGTAGCCGTAGCGTACCGCGAGATTTTGATGGCGCTGCAGGTCGCTTATCACCTGCTCTCGCCAGTCGCCGTCCAGATGGCGCCCGCCGCCCGCCACGTCGCAGCCGTGCCGCCTTGCGACTTCACGCACGTTGCGCGCAAGCGAGGATAATTCTTCATGCAGCGCCAGCACCGAAGTATGCACCGAGCTGTTCAGCTCGATCATCGACTTGGTTAGCTCAGGCTTGATCTGTTGACTGTTTCCCATATCGGCCAGGACGCTATCAGCTTTATCCACCAGCCTGGCATCAAACCTGTCTATCAACTGGAGTTCCAGTTCGGTGCCTGTCGTAAAACGCAGCGATCGGGTAAAAGGTAGAGATACCATAATGTCCTCTGCACTGTGTTGCCGTGTGATAACCGTCGGTAAAAGTGTAGGTCAGCCAGGCGCGTTTAGCAGAGGTCATTGCTTTGCGAAAAAATCTCGTCAAATGTAACTAACAAGTTAGTTATGTGATATTAATCGTGTTTATCTAACGCCTTAATTTCTATAATTCTTTGTTAACGATCATTATTTTCAACACGTTTAGAATTGACGTTTTTTGCAAAAACAATGAGGTAACGGAAATGAATCAACCCGACAGCCATAAACTGTCCCTCAATACCGCAACGGTGCGGCAGCGATGGAAACTTGATCAGATCGTTGAAGGCTGCGCCCGGCATGAGATCCGCGGCATAGCTCCATGGCGCGACCAGGTACAGGCGCTGGGATTAAAAGAGTCCGCGCGGCTTATTCGCCACCACGACCTGATCCTTAGCGGCTACTGTCGGGGCGGTATGTTCCCCGGCAGCACGCCCGAGGAACGTCGTGAGAAAACGCTGGATAATCGCCGGGCGGTGGATGAAGCGCTTGAACTTGGCGCGCCTTGTCTGGTGCTGGTGGTGGGCGGGCTTCCTGCAGGCTCCAAAGATTTGCCCGGCGCCAGGCAGCAGGTGCGCGATGGCTTAAGCGAACTGCTGGACTATGCGCGCCCGCTGGGAATGCCGCTGGCGATTGAACCTTTGCATCCCATGTATGCCGCCGAGCGCGCATGCGTAAACACTCTGGCGCAGGCTAACGATCTGTGCGACGAACTGGGGGATGAAGGGCTAGGAATCGCGGTTGATTTATATCACACCTGGTGGGACCCGCAGTTCCAGCAGCAGATTGAAAGGGCGGGGCTGCGTCGGCTGCTGGCTTTTCATATTTGCGACTGGCTGGCCCCGACGACAGATATGCTACTGGATCGCGGGATGATGGGCGATGGCGTGATCGATATCAGGGGTTTTCGTCAGGCGATAGAGGCGCTGGGCTATACCGGCCTGCATGAAGTCGAAATCTTTTCACAGAACAACTGGTGGCAGCGGGATCCGGATGAAGTGCTCGCCATTTGTAAACAGCGCCACCGTGAATTTGGCTAGCGCCTGTATTTTCCCAGAGTTCGCCACTCTGGGAAAATTCGCCTCGGCGGTTTCAGGACTTACAGGCC
>NZ_RCAA01000046.1:33058-35673 GCF_003628475.1 Enterobacter sp. R1(2018)
TGCCAGACGGAAGATCGCGGCATAATGGCTAATCTCGCGCGCGGCCTGCATCCCGCCCGCCATCGTGAAATGTTTCTGGTGGCCGTTAAGCCAGGCAAGAAACACAATGCCCGCCTTGTAATATTGCGTCGGCGCCTTAAAGATTTCCCGCGACAGGGGAACGGTTGGGTTCATCAAACGGTAGTATTCGCTCTTATTACCCTGCGCCAGCTCGTTGAGCGCGGCCGCGGCAACCGGGGCGATGGCGTCAAAAATGCCTAATAGCGCATGCGAGTAATAGCCATCTTCTCCCTCAATCAGCTCCGGATAATTAAAATCGTCGCCGGTAAACATTTTTACCTGTGATGGCAGGCGCTTACGGAAAGCGATCTCTTTTTCCTTACTCAGCAGCGAAATCTTAATGCCCTCAACTTTGTCAACGTTGTTTGAGATGATCTCAAGTACGGTATCGGCGGCGGTTTCAAACGCCGTTGAACCCCAGTAGCCGGTCAGCGCCGGATCAAACATATCGCCCAGCCAGTGCAGGATAATTTTATCTTTGCTTTGTTCAAGCAGGCGGTTATACACGGCGAGATAATCCTGCGGCGTTTTTGCCACTTTCGCCAGCGCCCGGCTGGCCATCAGAATAATTTTCCCGTTGTGTTTTTCCACCAGCTCCATCTGTTCTTCATAAGCCGCAATCACCTGCGCAAGCGTCGTAGCTTCGGCCGCCTCCAGCTGATCGGTTCCCACGCCGGCGGCAAGGTCGGCGCCCGGCACCGTTTTCGCTTCCTGTAGCGTACGGACAATCAGCTCCCTGGCAATGTCCCAGCTTATTCCCATGCCGCGCTGGGCGGTGTCCATCGCCTCGGCAATATTGAATCCCAGGCGCCAGAGATGATGCCGATAGGCCAGCGTCGAATCCCAGTCGACGCGCGGGTTTTTTAGCCAGTCCGCTCCCTGGTGCTGAGGATCTATGACCACGTGTGCGGCGGCATAGGCGATACGATTAAAAGCAGGAGTGATAGCGATAGCGCGTTCTTCTGTAGTCACCAGACGATAATCAGCAATGATGCCCTCAGGCGTTGGCAGATGAATATTCAGCATGTTTTTTCCTTGGTTAAGTATCTATTTAGTTACTTGTTATGTTTACTTTTCGACCCATGAAAAGTCAAGATACAAAAGGCTAAAGTGATAACCCGGGCTACTTCCCGTAGTCGGGTTACCGCCTTTGATGTGAATAATTGTCGGCGAGTTAACAACAATTATTTAACAGGATTGACATCAATATCTATCCATTGTAGTAACTATCTAGTTATTTATTTATTGTATTCAGGCGTCGCTGCGGGGCAGCGATGTGACCAATAGCTGGCAGGAGGACGACCATGTATTTGACTGAAACCCATCAACAGATCCGCGAAATGACCCGCAAGTTTGCCGACGAAGTGATTCGCCCTCAGGCCGAAGAGCTGGATCGTGAAGAACGCTTTGCCGGCGAGATTTATCAGCAAATGGGCGAGCTGGGGCTTTTTGGCATTACCGTTCCGGAAGAGTACGGCGGGGTCGGTCTGGATGCGGTAGCCTATGCCGTGGTGATGGAAGAGCTGTCCCGCGGTTATGCTTCCATCGCCGACCAGTGTGGGCTGGTGGAGCTGCTGGGAACGCTGCTGTCAAAATACGGTAATGCCGAACAGCGCGAACAGTGGCTGCCGGGGTTGTTAAGCGCGTCGGTTAAAGGCGCTTATTGCATCACCGAAGCGGGGGCCGGTTCTGACGTCTCCGGCATTAAAACCACCGCTACGCGTACCGAGGACGGCTGGGTGCTAAGCGGCAGCAAGCTGTGGATCCATAATGCGCCGGTGGCCGATGTCGCCTTCGTACTTGCGCGTACGGATAAAGAAGCCGGCCATCGCGGTATGAGCATCTTTATTGTCGACTGCTCCCGCGAAGGGGTTTCCCGTGGCGCAAAAGAACACAAAATGGGGCAGCGCTCCTCGCAGGTCGGCGAGTTACACTTCAACCAGGTAAAACTGCCGGCCCAGGCGCTGCTGGGGCCTGAAAACCGCGGCTTCCATATTATGATGAGCGTGCTGAATAAAGGCCGCGTGGGCATCGGCGCGCTGGCGGTAGGCATTGCGCGCGCCGGGCTTGAAGCGGCCATTGAGTATGCGAAACAGCGCGAACAGTTCGGTAAACCGATCGCTGATTTCCAGGGCGTGCAGTTTATGCTGGCGGATATCGCCAAAGACACCGAAGCCGCGCGTCTGCTGGTGCACAGCGCGGCGTATAAAATTGACACCGACGCGCCGGATACGTCAATTGCCTGCTCGATGGCTAAATGCTTTGCCGGCGATGTCGCGGTGCTTCACAGCGGTAATGCGGTGCAAATCTTTGGCGGCGGCGGTTACATTCGCGGCGTTGAGGTAGAGCGTCTGTATCGCGATGCCAAAATCACCCAAATCTATGAAGGTACTAACCAGATCCAACGCATGATTATCGGCCGTAATCTACTGGCGTAGCGCCGGATAAAGAAGGTTGAGCACCCCTGACGGGGTGCTTTTTTTTTGCGTGCAATGCGGGGCGGGCAGAGGGAAGGGGGGATATCGCACGCAAAGAAAACCCCGGCGTTTGCCGGG
>NZ_RCAA01000046.1:35716-38132 GCF_003628475.1 Enterobacter sp. R1(2018)
GGATAGTTGGGGCCGCTTCCCCCTTCCGGCACCGTCCAGACGATATTCTGGAAAGGATCTTTAATATCGCAGGTTTTACAGTGCACGCAGTTCTGCGCGTTTATCTGTAATGCAGGTTTGCCTTCTAAAGCGATGATCTCATAAACGCCCGCCGGGCAATAGCGCTGCGCCGGCTCGGCAAAAAGCGGCAGCGTTTCCCGCACGGACAGCCCGGCATCTTTCAGTTTCAGATGGCAAGGCTGATCCTCATCATGCGACGTATTAGCCAGATATACGGAAGAGAGCTTGTCAAAGCTCAGCTGGTTATCCGGCTTCGGATAGGCGATCGGCGTGCTTTGTTCAGCGCGGCGCAGCTGCAGATGATCCGCTTTTCTGTCATGCAACGTAAACGGCAGTTTTCCTTTAAACCAGTTTTGCTCGATATAGTTGAATGCGCCGCCCAGCAGGGTGCCGAAACGGTGCAATGACGGCCCAAAGTTGCGCGACCGGCGCAGCTCTTCTCCGATCCATGAGTCGCTAAACGCCTGCGCGAAACCGCTAAGATCTCTTTTCTCATCGGGCGTAGCCGCTAAGGCCTGATACACCGCTTCTGCCGCCAGCATCCCGCTTTTCATTGCCGTATGGCTGCCCTTGATCTTGGCGAAGTTAAGCGTCCCCGCATCGCAGCCAATCAGCAGTCCGCCGGGGAAATGCATTTTCGGCAGCGCGTTAATGCCCCCTTTCGTAATGGCGCGCGCTCCGTAAGATATACGTTTCCCGCCGCTTAGGGTTTCGCTAAAGGCCGGGTGGTGCTTCATGCGCTGAAACTCATCGAACGGGCTTAGCCAGGGATTGCGGTAGTTGAGATCGACAATCAGCCCAACCACGACCTGATTGTTTTCCGTATGGTAGAGAAAGCTGCCGCCCGAGGTTTCGCCGTTTAGCGGCCAGCCGGAGGCGTGTATCACGTGGCCGGGCTGGCTTTTTTCCGGCGCGATCTCCCACAGCTCCTTAATGCCAATCGCGTAGTGCTGCGGGTCGGAATCGGCATCAAGCTGATAATTGGCGATCAGCTGTTTGCCCAGATGACCGCGGCAGCCTTCGGCGAAGAGCGTATATTTCGCCAGCAGGTTCATACCCGGCGTAAAACCGGGTTTTTCTTCCCCTTTAGCATTAAGCCCCATATCGCCGGTCGTGACGCCAGCTACCGCGCCCGCATCATCATAGAGAATGCTGGCGGCGGCGAAGCCCGGAAAAATATCCACCCCCAGCGACTCGGCCTGCCGGGCGAGCCAGCGGCAAAAATCCGCCAGGCTGATGACATAATTACCTTCGTTGTGCATCGGAGCAGGGATAAAAGCGGCGGGGATCTTCCAGAACCTTTCGGCATCGCGTAACAGCAACAGCTCGTCTTCAGCGACGGCGGTGTTCAGCGGCGCGCCGAGCTGCTGCCAGTCAGGAAAAAGCTCGTTGAGCGCCCGGGGCTCAAACACCGCCCCGGAAAGAATATGCGCGCCAATCTCGGCGCCTTTTTCAATAACGCAAACGCTCAGCTGGCGATCTTCTTCTCGCGCCATCTGCATCAGCCGGCAGGCTGCCGACAGCCCGGCAGGGCCGCCCCCGACGATGAGGACGTCGAATTCCATCGTTTCACGTTCCACCATAACCTCCATCTTTCGTTGCCTGCCCCTTGGTAATCAGAGTTTTGCTACCAGCTGCGGGACAATCTCGAACAGATCGCCCACCAGGCTGTAATCCGCGATTTTGAAAATCGGCGCTTCTTCGTCACTGTTAATGGCAACGATGACTTTGGCATTGCTCATCCCCGCCAGGTGTTGGATCGCGCCGGAGATACCCACCGCGATATAGAGCTCGGGCGCAACAATCTTACCGGTCTGTCCGACCTGCAGATCGTTGGCGACCATACCCGCGTCAACGGCGGCGCGCGATGCGCCGACCGCCCCGTGCAGCTTGTCGGCAAGCTGTTCGATCAGCGCGAAGTTTTCGCGGCTGCCCAACGCCCGGCCGCCGGAAACCACTACGCGCGCGGTAGACAGCTGAGGACGGTCTGACTGCGCCAGCTCTTCGCTAATGAAGTCAGCACCCGGCTGGTTAACGACATTGCTTACCTCTTCAATCGGCGCTGAGGATTCCCCGCTTTGGGCCGCCGGGAAACTGGAGGCGCGGACGGTCAGCACCACCAGCTTATCGTGGCTCTCGACGGTGGCGATGGCGCTGCCTGCATAGATTGGGCGTCTGAAGACGCTGGGACTGATCACCGAAATCACATCGGAAATTTGCGCAACGTCGGCCAGCGCCGCCACGCGGGGCAGGATATTTTTACCATTTGAGTTGGCGACGGCGAGGATATGGCTGTAACCCTCGCGCAGGGAGAGAATCAGCGCGGCAACGTTTTCGGCCAGCTGATTTTTACAGG
>NZ_RCAA01000046.1:38202-39119 GCF_003628475.1 Enterobacter sp. R1(2018)
GCCCGCCACCAGCAGGGTAATGTCGCCGCTAAGCTCCCGGGCGGCGCTGACGGCGTTAAAAGTCACCGCGTTGAGCTGGTTATTGTCATGTTCGACGAGAAGTAGAGTAGCCATATCAAATCACCTTCGCTTCGTTTTTCAGCTTGTTCAACAGTTCATCCACGCTATCGACGCGTACGCCTGCCTCGCGCGCCGGCGGGGCTTCTACTTTTAACAGCGTCGTGTGCGGACGTAGTTCAAGGTCATATTCCTCAACCGGCCTGATGCTGAGCGGCTTCTTTTTGGCCTTCATCATGTTGGGCAGGGAGGTATAGCGCGGTTGGTTAAGACGCAGGTCGGTAGTGATGATGGCCGGGAGCGACAGGGACAGAGTTTGCAGGCCGCCGTCAATCTCACGCGTAACGATAGCCCGGTTATTATCAATGCCAACTTCTGCGGCGAAGGTTCCCTGCGGATAGCCGCAAAGCGCGGCGAGCATCTGCCCGGTTTGGTTGTTGTCGCCGTCTATAGACTGTTTCCCCATCAGGATTAACGACGGCTGTTCCTGCTCGACGACTTTCGCCAGCAGCTTCGCCAGGTTAATGGGCTCAAGGGTCTGCTCGGTGGAGATTAACAATCCACGATCGGCGCCCATGGCTAACGCGCTGCGCAGCTGTTCCTGGGCGATTTCCGGACCGATAGTCACCACCACAATCTCATCGGCCAGCCCTTTTTCTTTCAGGCGAATGGCTTCTTCAACCGCAATCTCGCAGAAAGGGTTGAGCGCCATTTTCGCGTTGGCCAGATCGAGCTGGCTGCCATCGCTTTTAACCCTGATTTTTACGTTATGATCGACAACGCGTTTAACGGGGACGAGAATTTTCATCGCTACCTCTCGGGATGTTTTCACATGTTCTGTTCAATTTAAGTAAATAACT
>NZ_RCAA01000046.1:39144-43282 GCF_003628475.1 Enterobacter sp. R1(2018)
CGCGATAATCAGATCGCTTGCTTTCTCTGCAATCATAATCGTCGGCGCATTGGTATTGGAGCTGACCAGGCTTGGCATCACCGAGGAGTCCACCACGCGCAGCCCCTCGATACCCCGGACGCGCAACTGCGTATCGACGACCGCCATCTCGTCGATTCCCATTTTGCAGGTTCCCACGGGGTGATAGCAGGTGCGCGCAAAATTGCGGATGTAGTTTTCCAGATCCTTGTCGCTTTGCGCCTCGCTGCCGGGCATATGCTCACGGCGAATATAGGGCGAGAACGCGCTTTGCTGCATGATATTGCGCATCAGCTTGCATCCCTCAATGGTCATTTTCAGATCGTAAGGATCGCTGAGGTAGTTTGGATTGATGAGCGGGGCGTCGCTGGAGTCTGCGGTTCGCAAAGTCACCCGGCCACGGCTGCGCGGACGCAGAAAATAGCTGTTGATCGTGACGCCGGAACCGGAAGGCACCGGTTCGATACCGGCTTCTACGCCCGCGCCCGCTAGGAAATGGATTTGCGTATCCGGATTAACGGACTGCTTATCGGCATACCAGAACGCGCCGCCTTCAACGATATTCGAGCACACCGGCCCTTTGCGGAACAGCATATATTCCAGCCCGGCCCACAGCATCCAGTGCGTCTTTTTGTACTTGTCGTAGCTAAGGGCGTTGCTGAGTTCGAAGATCAGATCGACGCCAAGATGGTCCTGCAGGTTCTCCCCAACGCCGGGCAGATCCACCGCCACCGAAATCCCTTTTTTCGTCAGCTCATCCGCCGCGCCAATGCCCGAAAGCTGCAGCAGTTTAGGCGAACCAATTGCGCCTGCGCTAACGATAACTTCGCGGCTGGCGTGCAGCAGCTGCCGCTTACCGTCCTGATAAATCTCCACGCCGACAGCGCGATTGTTATCGATTATCAGACGTGAAATATGGCAGCCGGTTTTAATGGTGAGATTACCTCGTCGGCCCGCGTCTTTAAGGTAACCCACCGCCGCAGAACAGCGGCGGGCGTTACGGGTGGTGGTTTGATACAGCCCGCAGCCGGCCTGCGTGGCGCCGTTGAAATCAGGATTATAGGGCAGGCCCGCCTGCTGACAGGCTTTGCTGAAGGTTTTGCTCATCAGGTTGGCGCTGACCGGGCTGGAAACGCCCAGAGGTCCGCCCGAGCCGTGCCAGGCATCTGAAAAAGTATCGTTATCTTCAGATTTAATGAAATAGCGCTGAATATCGGCAAACGACCAGCCTTCGCAGCCTTCTTCCGCGGCCCAGCGATCGTAATCCGCGGGCGTACCGCGGGTGAACACTTCGGCATTGATTGAACTGCCGCCTCCCAGCACGCGCCCCTGAGCAAACAGCAGTTCCCGGTTGCCAAGCTGAGGCTGGGATACGGTTTTATAACCCCAGGTCAGCGGCCCGGCGGTCAGTTTGCTAAAGCCGACGGGCAAATGGATATAAGGATTGCTGTCCTTCGGGCCTGCCTCAACGAGCAATACCTTACAGTCGGCGTTTTCGCTTAAGCGTGACGCGAGAACGCTACCCGCCGAACCGCCGCCAATAATAATGAAGTCGTACATGTCTGATCCCCTGCCCAAAAATCATTCAGCGAGCCATTTGGCGCGCTTGCCTAACTGGATATGCACGGATTTAATTTCGGTATATTCATCAAGGCCGTAGCTGCCGCTTTCGCGTCCGATGCCCGATTGCTTAAAGCCGCCGGAAGGCAGTTCAGGGCCGCCGGCGATAGTGGTATTCACCCACAGTCTGCCCGCTTTCAGATCGCGGAATCCCTGGACCGCTTTATCCAGGTTGGAGGTCCAGACGCTGGCCGCCAGCCCGTAGCAGGTATCATTGGCGATCCTGATGGCCTCTTCATAGCTGTCAAAAGGCGTTACGCAAAGCACCGGACCGAAGATCTCTTCGCGGAAAACGGTCATCTCCGGGGTAACATCATCAAAAATAGTGGGTTCGATAAACAGGCCTTTGTCGGTCTTAACCGCGTGGCCGCCGGTAAGCAGCCTGGCTCCCTCTTTTTTTCCCTGCTCGATATAGCCCAGCACGGTCTGGTAGTGTTTCTCGGTGATAATCGCGCCAATCTGCGTGCTTTCATTTAGCGGGTCGCCGCTTTGCACTTTCTTCGCGCGTTCAACCAGCTTCCGGCAGAATTCCGCATGGATTGAACGTTCAACCAGCAAACGGCTGCCGCTTACGCAGCACTGCCCGGTATTGAACAGGAAGCCAAATAACGTGCCGTCGAGGGCCGCGTCCATATCGGCATCGGCGAAAACGACCTGCGGGTTTTTGCCGCCCAGCTCCAGCCCCAGGCGCTTAATGTTTTTTGCCGAAGCCTGCAGGGCCATCTGGCCGACGGCGGTGGAGCCGGTAAAGGACACCATGTCGATATCGCTATGCTCGGTGATGCGTTGACCCACTACCGAACCGCTGCCGGTCACGACGTTAAACACGCCGTCGGGCAGGCCCGCTTCTTTAAGAATACCCGCCAGCAGCAGCGTGGTGCCGGAGGTAATTTCGGCGGCTTTCGCCACCAGCGTACAGCCCGCCGCCAGAATATAGGGGTAACGCTCCGCGCCGATAAAGAAAGGGAAGTTCCACGGCGTAATAACGCCGACTACGCCGATGGGTTCGCGCGTAACCAGACCCAGCATATTGTCGCCGAGGTTATTAAAGCTGTCGCCGTTAACGCTGCGCGCCAGCCCGGCCGCATATTCCCAGATATCCGCCGCGCCCTGGATCTCGCCGCGAGACTGGGTAAGGGGTTTACCGGTTTCCAGCGTTTCAAGCAGCGCCAGCTCGGCCAGGTTCTCACGAATGAGCTGCGCGGTTTTCAGCATAACCGCTGCCCGCGCGCCGCCGCTGATACGCGACCATTTGCCAGAGTCAAAGGCTTCGCGGGCGGCTTTTACCGCGTCATCAACGTCCTCGGCGGTTCCGGCCGGATAGGTGCTAACCACAATATCGTGCGCCGGGCTTTTACGGACAAAACTTTCGCTGCTATGACCCTTGGTCCATTTGCCGTTGATGAACATCTGAAATTCACGTGCTTTTTCAGGCAGCAAAGGGTGGTTAACGTCTACATGATGAAATGTATTGCTCATAATCCTCTTTCCCATAGTTCATAGCATTCCTTACCGGTCGGTAAGAGCCTGTGCGTGTTAATGGTCATCCTGCGCGGTTTGTGCTGAAGGCTGGCAAGACAAAAAGAATGTTAATTACTTTTATCCCGCTGTTTTAAATCCATAAAAAACAATTTATATAACTATATAGTTACATATGTTAGCACGGTGTTTTTGCCTTGGATAAGGAATCGCCATTCCTTGTAATGAAATTGTTAAGCGGCTTGCAGAAAGGATATTACGCAAAAATTTTTCTTGATTTCCGCCAATGAGTAAGGGTTAATCATCAGCCAGATCCGCAACCAAAATGATGTAATGATTAAATCAGCTTCTGAAAAAACAGCACAGGTCCGCGACCCTATTGCGACACAAAACCGGATCCTGAAAGCGGCGAAACGAGAGTTCGCGCAAAAAGGGCTCGGCGGCGCGCGCATTGACGTGGTTGCTGAAAAGGCAAAGTCAAATAAACGCATGATTTATCACTATTTTGGTAGCAAGGAGCAGCTTTTCCAGAAGGTTGTTGAAGACTCCTATCTTGATATTCGCGCCGCTGAAAAAAAATTAAATCTCGAAAGCCTGGAGCCGCAGGAAGCGGTCGAAACGCTGGTCAGATTCACCTGGAATTACTACCTGAAAAACCCGGAGTTTCTGACGCTGGTAAACAGCGAGAATCTGCATCGTGCCGTGCACCTGAAAAAATCGGTGGCGATTAAGTCCGCGCAGAAATCCATGGTGACGCTAATGCAGGGTATTCTCGAGCGCGGCGTTGAGCAGGGGGTTTTCAGAGCGGGTGTCGATGCTGAACAGCTGGTGATTACCATAGCGGCGGTAAATTACTATTACTTTAATAATAAATATACCGGCGCCATTTTGTTTGACCGCAATTTTATGGACGCGGATTCCCTGCAGCAGCGCCTTGATTTCAACGTCGAAACGATAATGCGGATATTACAGCCCTGATACCCGCATTATCTTTACGATTCAGAGTGATACAGTGGCGGGG
>NZ_RCAA01000046.1:43316-51898 GCF_003628475.1 Enterobacter sp. R1(2018)
CTGCAAAATGTCCTCTTCAAGGTTAACCCCGCTGACTACCGCAATCAGCTCCACGCCTTCTTCCGTCAGTTTGAACACGGCGCGTTCCGTGACATACAGCACTTCCTGCCCGCGTTTAATGGCCTCAGGCCCGCTGAAGGTGATATGTCGAACCTTCTGCACCAGCTTGGGAATCTGGCCGTGAGATTCGATTTGTAAACGGTCGCCCTGCTGGCAAACCTGCAAGCCTTTTGCTTCGAAGGTGCCGCAGAAGACCACTTTTTTGGCGCCGCAGGTAATATCAATAAAGCCGCCGGGCCCGACAATGGTATCGCCAAGCTGCGAGACGTTGACGTTGCCTTCAGCGTCCATTTCGCCCATTCCCAAAAAGGTAATGTCCAGACCGCCGCCGCAAAACAGATCGAACTGATCGAGAGAGCTGACGATGGCGTGGGGATATTTTGCCGCACCGAACAGCGCGCCATCGAGAAGCTGGCCGTTATGAATGCCTTGCTCCACCATCTGCCAGCAGGAGCTTACCAGGGATTTTTCCGCCATCGCCGAGATGCCGCCGGGAATACCGAACCCGTAATTGACGCGCATATTGGGTTGCAGTTCACGCACCGCCAGCCCTGAAATCAGGCGGCGAATGCCTTCCGCAGGCTCTTCGAGCGGATATTCATCCGGCGGCGCGACCTGACCGGAAATGGCCGGATCGTATTCGGCAAGGTAGCTCTGCCACTGCTCGGGGCACTCCACGATATGGTCAATCATCACGCCGGGTACCGTCACTTTACGGGCTGGCACAAAGTGTTCGCTGACGGTCGATTTCACCTGAGCGATCACCATGCCGTTATTATTGTGCGCGGCTAACGCCACCGCGTAGGTATCCAGCTCGGCCGGCTCTTCGCTGGTGGAAATATTGGCGACCACATCCGCCTGTGAACCATGAATCACCGCCACATCGACCTTGAACGGCTTGTAATGCAGCCAGGTTTCGCCGTCGAGTTCGATACGAGAAACGATATCTTCGCAGGTGATATCGTTGCACTTTCCGCCGCTGATAAGCGGATCGACAAAGGTGCCCAGTCCCACGCTTGAAATGACGCCCGGACGACCGGCGCCGCTTTCGCGATACAGCGTCATGATTATCCCGGTGGGTAAACAATAGGCTTCGATTTCATTGTCACGCGCCATTTTTTGTAGCTCGGATGACCAGGACCAGTGCCCGCCGATGACCCTTTTTACCAGCCCCGGGATAGCCAGACGACCCAGGCCCGATCCCTTACCGTTGCCGATGCCTAAGGCATGAATAAGGGTGAGATTGCGCGGGTGCCCGGTTTCACGATAGCGCGTCGCGATGGCCGCCATGACATAGTCTGACTCCAGCAGACCGCCTCCCGATCCGGTGAAGGCAACGGTTGAATTATCTTTAATCAAAGCAACGGCTTGATCGACGCTTTTCAGTTTGCCATGCATTCTCGCTATCCTCTTTGTAATTCACAACACAATAAAGTAACTAGTTAGTTACAATTGCAGAAAAAAAATAAAGGATCAACGTAATTAATGGCGCTTTGTTACCCAGATAACATTTTCACAACATTGCCTCTGTTATAACTATCTTGTTAGTTAATTAACGTCATCTTAACGCGGGAGCAAACAGATGGTTCCATCACAGAAAAATGCTTTTGGTCGTACAGATATTCAGGTCACCGCAATGGGCTACGGCGCCGCGCCGATTGGCAATATTTTTCGCCCCATCAGCGAGCAGGAATCAGAAAACATGATTCATCAGGCCTGGGACAGCGGCCTGCGCTATTTTGATACTGCGCCGATGTATGGCCATGGCCTGAGCGAAGCAAGGGTGGGGCACGGGCTGCGCTGGTATCCGCGTGATGAGTACGTTTTATCTACTAAAGTAGGGCGTTTGTTGAAACCTAAAAAACGCAGCGAGATCGACTCCGGGGTATGGGTCAATCCGCTGCCGTTTGAGGCGATTTTTGATTATTCCTATTCGGGAACCATGCGCTCCATCGAAGACAGCCTGCAGCGCATGGCGCTGGAGCATATCGATATCGCCTTTATCCACGACTGCGATTTTTATACCCACGGCGATAAGCAGCCGCACTATTTTCGTCAGGCGATGGAAGGCGCATGGCGTGCGCTGGCGCAGCTGCGGGATGAAGGCGTTATTAAAGCCGTCGGAATGGGCGTCAACGAATGGGAAGTGTGCCATGCGGCGCTGAAGGAAGCCGATTTTGACTGCTTCTTGCTGGCCGGACGCTATACCTTACTGGAGCAGGAAGCATTAAAAGCGTTCCTGCCGCTGTGTGAAGAACGCAATGCGGCGGTGGTTATCGGCGGCGGTTTTAACAGCGGCATTCTTGCTACCGGCGCCGTTGAGAACGCAAAATATAACTATGGCCCGGCCAGTAAAGCGATTCTGGAAAAGGTCAGCAAAATTGAAAACGTCTGTCGTGATTATCATGTAAGCCTGCCGGCGGCGGCGCTGCAGTTCGTGCTGGCCCATCCGGCCGTGCCCACTATCGTTCCCGGCACCCGTAACGTTGCGCAGCTGGAAAACTGTCTGGAATGGATTGCCGCGCCGATCCCGGATGATTTCTGGCGAGCGCTGCAAAAGCAGGGGCTGCTTGATGAGGACGCGCCGACGCCGGCGGACCGGCAAGCCTGAGGAAAGAGGCTCTATAAAAAAGGTGCTCTTAAAGAGCACCTTTTTTTACTTCCGCAGCGGCTTAACCCTCAGCTAAAGCTTCACTGCTGCGCGATTCGCAGCTGAATTTTCAGGTGCTGCGGATTAGCGAGCAGGGAGGAAAAGACCTGCTGAATATCTTCCAGCTTGTAGACCGCCTCGCAGAAGGGAGAGGTGATAAAGCGCTGGTGCGTCAACAAATGCAGCGCCTGGTACATATCTTCCCCCATCCCCGCCACGCTGCCCTGAATCATTTGCTCCTGCAAAATAATCTCCAGCGGTTTAATGGCGATTTCGGTTTCGGCATCCGTCAGACCAAAGGCCAGCAGCCGTCCGCCGGGGCGCATAAACGTCAGCGCTTGTTTATACAGCTCAGGATGCCCGACGCTTTCAATAACCACGTCGGCGCCGCGACCTTCGGTGAGCTGTTTTATCTGCTCCAGCGCGTGCTCCGGTTCAGTGATGACTTTATCGGCGCCGCACCGTCTGGCCAGTTCAGCCCGCTGGGGATTGAGTTCAATGGCGATAACGGGCGCAGCACCCAGCAAACGCGCCATCTGAATATGCATATTGCCGACCGGCCCGGCGCCAATCACCACCACCGACTCGGCGACCTTAAGGCCAATTTTTTTACCGGCGCGAACCACGCAGGAGAAGGGTTCTGTCAGACAGGCAACGTTATCCGGGATAGCGTCGCCAAGCGGAATCACCAGGCGGGCCGGGACGGCAACGTACTCCGCAAAGGCGCCGTTGGTATGAATGCCAAGCTGCCTGATGTCCGGGCAGTTCAGCAGCTCGTTTCGGCGACAGTAAAAGCAGTGGCCGCAGCCGATATTGATATCGGCGACAACGCGCTGTCCCGGCGTCAGGGTAGAGACGCTGCGGCCAACGGCAACGATTTCGCCGGTAAACTCATGGCCGGGAATTAACGGCAGTTTATCCCGGGAATAATGGCCGTTATAAATATGAACATCCGTACCGCAGATGGAACACTGGGTGACGCGAATTAGCACCTCATCGTCGCCATAGGCGGGAACGGGAACCTGCTGTATCTCGAATTTTTTGGGCGCCGTCAGCACCGCTGCTTTCATTAGCTCAGGAATCATGGCCGGTTCTCGGTTATTTAACGGTGGAAATTTTTGAGCGATCGATGGTCATGGCGATAGCCGCAATCATCAGCACGCCGAAGAAAATCTGCTGCGCCTGCGCCTCAACGTTCAGGTAGGTCATGCTGGTGCGAATAACGGCCACGATCAGCGTGCCGATAAGCGTGCTCACGACGCCGCCCACGCCACCGGTCAGAGGCGTTCCGCCCAGCAGCACCGCGACAATGGCCGGTAACAGGAACTGGTCGGCCATCGTCGGCGACGCGCCGGAAAGGCGGGTCGCCAGCAGTACGCCGGCGGCGGCGGAAAACGCACCGGCAATAGCGAAAGTGACAATTTTTACCTTCACCACCTTTACGCCGCTGGCGAGCGCGGCGGATTCGCCGGCGCCAATGGCTTTCATATGGCGCCCCAGCGCGGTTCTTCTTTCCATCAGCAATGCCACCAGCAGCAGCGCGGCGGCAATAATGATTTCTGCAGGCAGGGTAAAGACGGTAGTCGTCATCCAGCCTACGGTTTTGCTGTGGATATCGCCGGGAATATAAAACGCGCGCTGCCCGGAAATAACCTGGCCGGTGGCATAGGCAATCCCGCCGACGGCTAACGTAGTAATAAAGGAGGAGATTTTAAAACGGGTATGCACCCAGCCGGAGATCGCGCCGAACAGCGCGCCGATGGCCAGCGTGAGCGGAATAGCCAGCACGCCAATTTGCGAAAGCAAAATAACCAGCACTACCGTTGACATGCTGGCGATAGACTGCGCGGAAAGATCGATACCGCCAATATAAATCACAAAGGTCATCCCCAACGCCATAATAAACAGCGTTGAAGCATCCTGCAGCAGCTGGAATATATTACCAGGCTTAAGGAAGTCCGGATTATAGAGGCTGACTAAGGCCACCAACACCACCAGGGTCAGTATGGGCAAATAACGCGTGATTTTTTCACGCACCGTTAATTGAGGGCGTTTCGGGCTGCCGGGATTATTTATCGCAGACAGCGCTAATGAATCAGTTCGGGTGATTTTCATGGAGATATGCCTCAATAACCTAGACGAAATGCTGTAATAATTCATATTGCTCCGGACGTTTTTGTTCACAGCCGGTAAACTGATGCATCAGCCGCCCATCTTTAAAAATAGCGATGGTATGGGCAAGACCAATGGCCTCTTCCAGCGAGTCGGCTATCAGGATCACGCCGCATTGCTCATCGGTGAAATCGCGTACTAAGTCATAGACGTCCTCTTTAGCGCCGATATCAAGGCCGCGGGTCGGGTGGTCGAGCAGAATGATTTTGGCGCCGGCGGTTCTCCATTTGGCCAGCACCACTTTTTGCTGGTTGCCGCCGGAAAGCTTGCCGCACTGCGTATCGATATTGGCGGTTTTGATCGACAGCTTTTTAACCCACTCGTTGGCCAGCCTGCGCTCGTTGTGTACCTGCAACAGACCGGAGGAGGAGTAGTCCTGCAGGTTTGCCAGGGTGATGTTCTCCACCACCGACATTCCTTCCACAATCCCTTCGATTTTGCGCTCGCGGGGGATATAGCCCACGCCCTCAGCGATGCTGTAGGTGGGATTAAATTTACTAACCGGCCTGCCGTTGAGGATGACTTCACCCTGTTCCGGCTGCATCAGGCCAAAGACCGAACGGATAATCTCCTCGGTGCCAGCCCCTTCGGTGCCGACCAGCGCCAGCACTTCGCCTGCGTGTAAGGCGAGCGAGACATTCTGATAATGTCCCGCCAGCGAAATATTTTTTAACTCCACCAGCGCGGTTTCTTTATTAATACCGTGCTTACGATGCTCCCGATAATAGCGTTCATCGATATCCCGACCGACCATCTGACGCTGAATGCTAACCACATCAAACTGCTCGCGGACGACCATATCCATGATTTGCCCGTCCTTCATTACGTAGATACGGTCGGAAAGCGCCATGACTTCATCCATGCGGTGCGAGACGAAAATAAAAGAGGCGCGATTTTTTAATTCCCTGACCAGCTCAAACAGCAGTTCTATTTCCTGGGCGGGCAAGACTGACGTCGGCTCATCAAGTAAAATAATTAAATGGCCGCTGCTTCTTTCCTCAAGGGTTAATACCTTCGCCAGCTCAACCAGCTGGCGCTGGGTAAACGAAAGCTCGGAGGTGATAGTTTTCGGGTCGATATCAAGCTTAACCTTTGCCAGCTGCTTTCTGGCGGCGGCGGCCATTTTTTTCCAGTTAATAACGCCAAGCTTTTTAAACGGCTTTTCGAAGCCAAGGAAGATATTTTCCATCACGCTCAGATTAGAAATAAGGGACTGCTCCTGAAATACCATCCCAATGCCGTTCATCATCGCGTCGCGCGGCGAGCGGAATATGACCGGTTTGCCGTTGATCAGCACTTCGCCTTTATCATGCTGATAGGCGCCGTAGATGATTTTCATCAGGGTGGATTTCCCAGCGCCGTTTTCGCCCACTAATCCGACTATTTCACCCGGCTTAATAGTCAGGTTGATATCCTGTAAAGCCAGGACGCCCGGAAAGGATTTACCAACGTTTTTGAATTCAAGCATAATCGTCACTTCACTATTTGCAGACGTTTACGATTGGTGACCAGCGCCACCGAGATAATAACCAGTGCGCCTAAAACACCCTGTTGGATATAGGTCGGGAAGCCGACCAGCACCATGCCGTTGTTGATAACGTTGATGATGAGTACGCCAATCAGGCTTTGCCATACGCCGCCGTTGCCGCCCATTAGAGAGGTGCCGCCGACCACCACGGAAGTGATGGCGATAAAGGTGTAACCGTCGCCCAGATTGCTGGCGACAGACCCTAAACGGGCGACCGCAAATACCGCGCCCAGCCCGTAGAACACGCCGGCAAGGGCAAAGCCGAGTACGCGAATGCGTTTCACTGATAAACCTGAGGCATAGGCCAGATGCTCACCGCCGCCGACCGCATAAAAATTACGTCCCAGCGCGGTATAGCGTTGAATAAACCAGGCAAACAGCAGGGCGGCGGCGGCGAGATACACCATCAACGGGAAGTCGAAAATACGCTCCGTCAGCAGCAGTCTGAATACCGGGTCGGGAAGGGGAATGCGCTCTCCTTTGGTAATGACCATGGTGACGCCAATTAAGCTAAAGCCAATCCCGAGGCTGACCAAAAACGAAGGGATTTTAAGCTTAACGTGAATAAGACCATTTATCAGGCCGCAGGCGGCTGAAATAATAATGGCGGCCGGAATCGCTAAATAACCTAATTCGCTAAAGCCGCCCAGCTTCACCATAATGATTGCCAGCATGGAGCCGCAAAAAGCCATAATGCCTTCAATGGAAAGGTCGATCGAACCCATAATAATGATAAACGTCACTCCGATGGCAATCATCAACGGGGCGGCGCTGGCGGTCAGTAAACGCGAGAAATTACGCACGGATAAAAAACCGGGATAGATAACGCTGATAATGGTGCAAAGCAGCAGCAATACCATTAGCGGCGCCCATTTGCGCAAAAGCTCTTTATAGCTTGATTGTGATGACATATTCGACCTTCACGAATTGAATTTATAACGCCTTCACCGAAATAGTCGGTAAAGGGCAAAACTATAATTTGCGATACTGCACGGGGCCTTTTGACGCCTTCCAGAAATCATTCCAGTCGACCGTCGGGGTATTAACGATATTTTCCTGATACCACTTCTGCGCATCGTCTTTGGTAATCATGATCGTCGGACCATAAAATTCGCGATGCTCATGGGGTTCAGCGGACGGCTTAAAGCTGCCCATAGCCGCGTGGTGCGCCAGCGAAAGCGCAATACCGCCTGCCCAGTACGGGTCGGTGCTGACGGTGCACAAAATTTCCCCGCTGATGCACAGCTTGACCGCGTCCGGCGTGCCATCGTAGGAAACGATCGGGATTTGTCCCGCCAGGCCTTCTGCGCGCAGGGCTTCGATAATGCCAAGCGTCATGCTGTCGTTAGATGAGAAGATGCCTTTGATATCATCCCCGAAGCGGGTGAGCATCGTGGACATCATGTCGTTGGCTTTTGAGGTGCTCCAGTCCGCGTCCTGCCAGTCCAGCAGTTTGATATCCGGGTTTTCTTTCAGCTTATGCATCAGCGCCGCCTTACGTTCAATCGCCGGCACGTTTGATGCAATTCCACCTAACCCGACGATGCCGCCTTTTTTACCCATCGCGTCAAACAGCAGCTGCGCGCATTGCTGTGCCGGTTCGAAATCGGACCAGCTGATATGGGCGACGTAATTGTCGCCAAAGTCCCAGGGATGCAGATCGTCAGTTTTATTCCAGATGGTGGTAATAAAAGCGCCGCGCTGTTGGCAGGCGGTAACCACTGCGCGCGCGTTAGGGGCGTCGTTAGGATCGCAGCCGATGGCCAGCCGCCCCTCGGTTTTGGACAGCAGCGCTTTAATATCCGAGAGGACTTTCTCGTTATTGCCGCCGTTAATCAGGCTCACCATCGGGGAGTTTTGCGTCTTCGCATAGGATTGTCCGCCCGCTGCGATGGCGTTCCAGTAAGAGTTGTCAGGGTCACGATATCCCCAGGCCAGGGTGAAATTGCCCCCTTCAGCCGCCATCGCTTTAGAGAAAGGGCTAATAAGCGGCATCGCCGCCATGCTGCCGATGCCAAGGGCGCTTTTCAGCAGGAATTCACGTCGGCTAATCACGCTTTGTTCAACGAATTTTTTAATAAATGACATAGCGATATTTCCTGTCTTTTAGGGTTCTGGGGGGTAAGAAATCGGGTAAATTGTGCTTAACATGTAAATAACTAATTACTTACA
>NZ_RCAA01000046.1:51975-61926 GCF_003628475.1 Enterobacter sp. R1(2018)
TATTATTTTAAGGGAGTTTTAGTGCGGTTTTATAAAAGGTCATGCGTATGCGTTTTCAGCGTGTTTTTAAGTTAACTTTATGATTTACATCTATTTAACCTGAGTTTTTATCGCCCGCCTGTTTTGCTTACGTTTGGGATATCAGTCACAAAGATCTTGCTGCCGATTACGTGGCTGACCATACGGCAATACGCAGATCCCAGATTTGAATTTTGTAAGTAACTATTTATTTACAAGTGTCGATCGGTGTCGCTATGATTTCTTCACATTCTCAATCAGCAGTGGGACGAAAAAATGACGGTTAATTCACGACAGGTTGCGTTTATCACCGGCGGGGCTCGCGGTATTGGTTTTGAAATCGCCGCGAAGCTGGCGCAGGCTGGCTTTCATATTGCTTTGAATGATTATCAGGATTCTGCGGCGCTACGCGCTTCCGTAGAGCGGCTTACCGGCTGGGGCGTCAAAGCGGTTGCCGTGCCCGGCGACGTGGCGGATATCAGCCTGCACGACAGGATGCTGGCGCAGGCCGAAGAAGCGCTGGGCCCGTTGACGACTTTCGTTAATAACGCCGGGGTGTCGGTGATCAGCCGCGGTGATTTACTTGATGTCACGCCGGAAAGCTACGATCGCTGCCAGGCGGTTAACGCCCGCGCTACGTTTTTCCTGTGCCAGGCCTTCGCCAAACGCCTGCTCTCCCGCACCTGCGAGCCTGAACTGCATTACAGCCTAATCGTGGTCTCTTCATCTAACGCCTCGGCGGCTTCGATCAATCGCGGCGAGTACTGCGTGTCCAAAGCCGCGGCCGCCATGGTGGCGAAACTGTTCGCCGCGCGTCTCGCCAAAGCAGGGGTGCAGGTTTTTGATATCCAGCCGGGGCTGATCGTGACGGAAATGACCCAGCCTTCGCTGGAGATGTACCAAAAGCGCGTGGATGAAGGGTTAACCCTGCTGCCGCAGCTTGGAACGCCCGGGCAGATTGGCACGATAGTCACCACCCTCGCCAGCGGCGGCATGCCCTATTTAACCGGTCAGGTGATTAGCGCCGATGGCGGCATGTTGATTCCCCGTTTCTGACTTTAAGCAGGTGGACACCCATGAAAATAATTATTGCCCCGGACTCGTTTAAAGAGAGTCTGTCAGCCAGCGCCGTGGCTGACGCTATCGAACGGGGCCTTCTTCGGGCCATGCCCGACGCGGAGTGCCTGAAATTACCGATAGCCGACGGCGGAGAAGGGACGGTTGACGCGCTGATTAACGCGACTGCCGGAAAGCTCGTTTCCGTAATGGTGACCGGTCCAATGGGCAGCCCGGTTAGCGGGTTTTATGGCCTGCTGGGCGATGGAAACACCGCCGTTATTGAGGTCGCCGCCGCCTGTGGACTGCAGTGGGTGGCGCCTGCAGATCGCGATCCGCTGCTCGCTACCAGCTATGGAGTAGGGGAGCTTATCAGGGCCGCGCTGGATCGCGGCGTCAACAAAATCATTATCGGCCTTGGCGGCAGCGCCGTTAATGACTGCGGCATCGGCATGCTGCAGGCGCTCGGCTGCCGCTGTACGACCGCCCTGGGCGAAGAGGTGCCCTGGGGTGCGGGTGGCCTTGACGAGCTGGCCGCTATTGATATTTCCGACCTCGACCCGAGATTAGCGCAGGTGTCGCTGCTGCTGGCCTGCGATGTGAACAATCCTTTACTCGGCGAACAGGGCGCTACCGCGATTTTTGGTCCACAAAAAGGCGTAACCGGGCAGACGGCGGCAAGGATTGAAAACAACCTGGCCCGGGTCGCCAGCATTCTCAAACAGCACACCGGGAATGATATCGCCAGTTTGCAAGGCGGCGGCGCGGCTGGCGGGATGGGAGCCACGCTGCAGGGGGTACTGAAGGCCGAAATGTACAGCGGTATTGATATCGTTCTCAATACGCTGCATTTCGATGCGTTAGTGCGTGAGGCTGACCTGGTTATCACCGGCGAAGGACGCCTTGATGCTCAGACCAGCAGCGGTAAAGGACCCGCCGGGGTTATCAGCCGCGCTCATGCCCAGGGCTGCCCGAGTATTGCGCTCGCCGGATCTCTCGGCAGCGGTTATGAAGCTTTGCACGAGCTTGGTTTAATCGCGGCGTTTTCGCTGGTTCCCGGCGTTATCTCTTATGAACGCGCGCTGCGTGAAGCGGCAACGCTGCTGGAGTCGGCCGCATTTAATATTGCTTCGCTCTGGCGTCTGGCCGCCAGTCAGCCTGTTCGCCGTTAAACCGAATCCTTTGCGGAAATAAAAATGAATATCCTTTATCGGGCAGAGTTTATCCGTGGTTTTGGCACCTATAAACTGCGGAACGAAACGTTAAGGTCTGCATTAGAATACGCGCTGAAAATTGGCTACAGGGCGATTGATACGGCGCAGATGTATAATAACGAACGGGATATTGGTCAGGTATTAAGCCATTATCCTGTGGCGCGCAGCGAGCTTTGCATCACGACGAAAGTGCTGCCTGCGAATTACCATAGCAGCCTCTTTATGGCGTCGGTCGAGCAAAGCCTGCAGGCGCTTAACCTTGAACAGGTTGATGTTTTGCTGCTCCATAGCCCGCCCAAACAGGATTTTGACGCCACGTTGCGTTTGCTTGAACAGGCGCAGAAGCACGGCCTGACAAAGCACATCGGCCTGAGTAATTTCTCGCCTGCGCAGATGGCTCAGGCACGAGAAGCGATCGCGACGCCGTTGATCGTAAACCAGGTGGAATTTCATCCTTTGTTGGATCAAAGCGAGTTGCTGGAGGCCGCGGTCGAAACGAATATTCCCCTTTCATCCTATTGTTCGATAGCCCGTGGAGAAGCGCTGCAATACCCGCTTATTCAGACGCTGGCAAAACGTTATGCTAAAACGCCCGCGCAAATTATTCTGCGCTGGATTTTGCAGTCCGGCATACAGTCAAACACCATGTCGTCTAATCCGGAAAGGATTAAGGATAATTTTGCTATCCTCGATTTCAACCTTTCCCATATTGATATGCAGCAGATTAGCCAATTAAAAAGCGCGAATTATCGCGTGGTCGCGCTGTAATGCATTTTTAATAAGCCAGCAGGCTTCCAAACGTACCGGAGAAGAGGATAGCCGTCTCTTCTCCGGTATTTTTTTACTTAGATAAATTTACTATGCCGTTTGTCGTCTGACGGCCAAGGCGTGAAACCTTATTATTTCCCCACAGATCCTGATAAGCGAAACCGGTAATATCTTCAAGGATGCGCTGGTTTTCTTTGCTCACCGGCGCTATTGGTCCACCCGCCAGACGCATTCTGTCGCACTCCTGACGCAAAACCGCGTGCGTTTTGATATTAAGTGTGAAGCTGCGCGAAACCAGATAACCGGCCGCTAACAGCAGCGTGGTGCCAAGGCTAAGCACCGCCAGGATAACGTAATGCACTGATTCCGGTTGATGAGGCTGACCCGGATTAAAATGCGCCAGCTGCAGCAGCACGCCGACGATCATGACCGCAACCGCCTGTGAAGCTTTGCGCGTCATGGTCATTACGCCTGCGAAAATCCCTTCACGCCGCAACCCGGTAATAGCCTCATCGACGTCGGCCATATAGGTATAAGTATTCCAGGGAATATAGTTGATTCCGCCTCGCCCGAAGCCCGCGACCGCAGACACCAGCATCAGTACGGCGAGATGAGTGAAATCGCCCAGCCACAGGAAACCGTAGGTAAGACAGGCCAGCGCAAAAAAGCCCACCGCAAGGCGATAGGCGGGCGCAGGTCCCCAGTGAATACAAAGCGGGATCATGGACAGCACGGCAATCAGCTGCATGATGGACATTATGCCCAGCAGTTCCGAGGAGACGGTGGCGGTCTGGAAGAGGACATAAATAACGTAATAGGTAAAAACGGCGTTAAACACGTCCTGGGCGATAAACCCGCCGAGATACATGCCCAGATGGGTGCGGAAAGCTTTAACCTTCAGCGTTGACAGCGCATCGCTGAAAAATCTCTTCAGTAAAGAACCTGACGCGGCAGCCGGTTTGTGCTCCTCGGGTGGGCGTTCTCTTTCCCACGTATTGCAATAAACCAGAGTGAGCGCAACCGCGCAGATGACGGCAATCACCAGGCCGGCGTAGAAAAACGCATCGGGATTATCTTTTCCGTACCAGGCAAAAAACATGGCGGGCAGGTAAGCGGTGATGATGTAAGACAGCTGGGCGAAGGAGATCCTCGCGCCGGAGAAACGCGTCTTCTTTTTGAAATCATCGGTCATTTCCGGAACCAGCGTCTCGTAAGGCACCAGCACCATGCTGTAGACCAGTTCGAAAACAAGGTAGGTCAGCAGATAATAGAGATAGCCCATATCGCTGACCCAGATAAAGCAGTAGGAGAAGACAGCGGGAATGCCTAACAAAATAAAAAATTTCCGCCGGCCAAACTTTTTCCCCAGCGCAGTGTGGCCGAAGTTGTCGGTAATGTAGCCCATTAACGGGCTGGCGATGGCGTCAAAAACCCGCGCGATGGCGAAGATAGATGCGGCTTCAACCGCGCTTAAATGACAGAAATTAGTATAAAAAAACAGTAGCCAGGCGCCGGTGAGCGCCGTCGTTCCCATACCAAAAAAGTCGCCTGAACCGTAGGTGAGATAGTGCTTTAACGTAATTTTTCTTGCCATGATATACGCCTGTTATCTGAGTAACGAGTCGCAGTACCCTAGTTCATGTTTCGTATAAAGTAACCAACTTGTTAGTTACTTTTGATCGTAGATCACATTTCATTAACGCGTTATCAAAGTCCGGGTCGCAAGCTAACTGATAAAAATAAACCCGTTGCAGCCGCGTCAGGAAAGCCTTCGGCACGCCTTTAGTCAGCCTTTAAAATTTCTATAGGTACAAGAATGTGGCAAGCGGTTTTGAGGGAGGCAATTAGCGAAGAAAGGAATACCGTTGGCTAAAAAGCAAAAAGCCCGCTTAAGTTTCCTTAAGCGGGCTTCTTAAATATGGCTCCTCTGACTGGACTCGAACCAGTGACATACGGATTAACAGTCCGCCGTTCTACCGACTGAACTACAGAGGAATCGTAGTGCGGCATATCTTAGCGAGTGGGCCTGGTTTGTCAAAGCCTAAATCAACCTGCGGACACCGTTTGTGGATTCTATCAACATTTTGTCGCCTTTTTAGACGGACAGAAGCAAAAAATACTTTGCAGGATAAGCGATTGTAAATCATTATTTGAAATGTGGTTTCACTCCTCTCACGGGTTGCACTTGAACTTACATGCCGCACTGCGTCAGCGCGTTGAGAAAACGCATTGGTATACCAACAGAAAAAGCTATCGGACGCTTTTCTGGCGCGAAATTACTCCTCTTGCCGTGCCTATCTTCCTGGAAAATACCTGTGTGCTAATGATGGGGGTGCTGAGCACTTTCCTCGTGAGCTGGCTGGGTAAAGAAGCGATGGCGGGCGTGGGGCTTGCCGACAGCTTTAATATGGTGATCGTCGCGTTCTTTGCCGCAATCGATCTGGGGACAACGGTGGTGGTCGCCTTCAGCCTCGGCAAGCTCGATCCGAAACGAGCGCGGGCGGCAACGCGCCAGTCTCTGGTGCTGATGACGATTGTAGCGCTATTGCTGGCGATCGGTATTCATCTGGCCGGTGAGCACATCGTAAACGTCATTGCCGGAGAGGCGACGCCGGAGGTGAAGGTGTTGGCGCTGTCCTATCTGCAAACCACCGTCTGGAGTTATCCGGCCGCGGCCATCGCGCTGATCGGCAGCGGCGCGCTGCGTGGGGCAGGGAACACGAAAATCCCGCTGCTGATTAACGGCGGGATGAATATTCTCAATATTATGATCAGCAGCGTGCTGATTTATGGCCTGTTCGACTGGAAGGGCATGGGCTTTGTCGGCGCCGGGCTGGGGTTGACTATCTCTCGCTACATTGGTGCGATAGGGATTATCTACGTGCTGATGATTGGCTTTAACCCGGCGCTGCGCATCTCGCTTAAAAGCTACTTCACGCCGCTGAAGCTTAATATTCTTTGGGAGGTGCTCGGCATCGGCATTCCCGCCAGCATCGAGTCCGTTTTGTTCAACGGCGGCAAGCTGCTGACGCAGATGTTCGTGGCCGGAATGGGCACCAACGTTATCGCCGGTAACTTTATCGCTTTCTCTGTTGCCGCGCTGATTAACCTGCCGGGGAACGCGCTGGGTTCAGCCTCCACCATCATCGTTGGCCGGCGTTTAGGCAAAGGGCAGATCGGGCAGGCGGAGCGGCAGCTGCGGCACGTATTCTGGCTGTCGACGATTGGCCTGACGATTATCGCCTGGGGCACCGCGCCTTTCGCCGGGCTGTTCGCCTCGTTCTATACGCGCGAGGAAGACGTAAAAGAGGTGGTGAAAATACTTCTCTGGCTTAACGCCGCCTTTATGCCGATTTGGGCGGCCTCCTGGGTGTTACCGGCCGGGCTGAAAGGCGCGCGCGATGCGCGTTTTGCGATGTGGGTTTCAATGCTCGGCATGTGGGGCTGCCGCGTTGTGGCGGGTTATACGCTGGGGATTGTGCTGGGGATGGGTGTTGTGGGCGTCTGGCTGGGGATGTTCCTCGACTGGACGGTTCGCGGCATCTTCTTCTACTGGCGTATGGTCAGCGGACGCTGGCTGAAGAAATATCCGCGTCCGGAAAGACCGCCAGCCACCGCGGCCCGGCCGGCCGAAGATCTGCCTTCATCATCGCCATAAAATGTAAGCCGCGCCTTCCAGCGCGGCTTTTTTAGGCGCAAACCTGGCCCACGCCGTGGGCAAAATATAAGCAAAAAGTCTACGCTTAGCGAAACGCTATCCTCCGGAAGGTAAAGCCATGCGTCTCAAATTCTGTTGCAGCCTGCTGCTTCTGCTCGCCAGCCAGAGCGTGCTGGCCGTCAGCTATCCGTTACCGCCGCAGGGAAGCCGCCTGGTAGGCGCGCCGCTGAAAATCACCGTGCCGGCGGGGAACCGGCTGCCGCTTGAGGCGTTTGCCGCGCAGTACGGTCAGGGATTAAGCAACCTTATAGAAGCCAACCCCGACGTGGACGTATTTTTACCCCGCGCCGGTTCGGCGCTGGTCATTCCCCGGCAGCTAATCCTGCCGGATACCGTACGCGAAGGCGTGGTGGTTAACGTGGCGGAAATGCGGCTCTACTATTATCCGCCGGAGGGAAACACGGTGGAGGTTTTCCCGATAGGCATCGGCCAGGCGGGAAGAGAAACCCCGCGCAGCTGGGTAACTAAGGTGGAGCGCAAGCAGGAAGGGCCGACCTGGGTGCCTACCGCGAACACAAGACGAGCCTACGCCAGCGAAGGAAAAAGCCTGCCGGCCTACGTTCCCGCCGGGCCGGACAATCCAATGGGGCTGTACGCCATTTATATCGGCAGGTTTTATGCGATTCACGGCACCAACGCCAATTTCGGCATTGGTTTGCGGGTCAGCCAGGGCTGTATTCGCCTGCGCAATGACGATATCAAATACCTGTTCGATAACGTCCCGGAAGGCACCCGCGTGCAGCTTATCGACCAGCCCGTGAAGGTGACGACCGAGCCGGACGGCAGCCGCTGGCTGGAGGTCCATGAGCCGCTGTCGAGAAACCGCGGCGAATTTGAATCGAGCAATAAAGTTCCCTTGCCTTCCACGGCCGCGCTTAACGAGGCGAAGAAAGGAGAGGGTATTGATATGCTTCGCGTTACTGACGAGCTGGAGCGCCGTTCAGGAATGCCGGTCAATATCAGCGCAGCCGCGGCGGGGTATGCGGCGCAGTAGCTTAGCCTGCTGTGCCGCCGAACCTAAAATGGCTTAAGCAGCTCGTCGCAGCGCTGCTTCACCGCTTCGTGCAGCAAACGCACAGTCGTGGAAAGCTGCTTGCGGTGAGGGCAAACCAGGCTGAGCGGCACCAAATCGCCCTGATACTGCGGCAGCAGCACCTGCAGGCGGCCCGCCCGTATATCCTCGCTCACGTCCAGCATGGATTTAAACGCAATACCTTCGCCCTTGACGGCTAAACGGCGAATCACCTCAGCATCGTCGCTCATCATGCTGCCTTTTACGGCGATGTGGTGCACGTTGCCCTGCTGGCTGAGCGTCCATTTATCGAAGACCCGGCCGCGTAAAATGTAAGTCAGGGCGTTGTGATGCGCGAGATCGGCGAGGGTTTTGGGTTCACCGTGGCGCGCAATATATGAGGCGGCGGCTACCAGAACCCGGCGGTTTTTGGGAGCAAGAGGAAGTGAAATATAGGACGCATCTTCGTGAACGCCGTAGCGGAAAGCGACATCAACCGGATCTTTAAACACATCGGTAATTTGATCGGAAAAGAGAATTTTAAGCTGCAGCGCGGGATGTCGGCTTCTGAAGTCCTGAAAAACCGACAGCAACAGGTTGCGCCCCAGATCCGAGGGTACGGCAATTTGCAGCACGCCGCGCACTTCATCCCTTACCGGCCGGATTTGTTCATAACCCGCTTCAAGCGCCTGCAGCGCCTGAACGGCGTAAGGGAGCCAGCTTTCCCCTTCGGGCGTCAGCCGCAGGCTGCGCGTCGAACGGGCGAACAGGCGCACGTTTAAGATTTTCTCCAGCCGTTTTATGGCGGTGCTGACCTGGGCCGGCTGCAGGCCTGCCTCACGCGCCGTATCGCTGGAGCTGTTTAACGCGCTCGCCCTGACGAACAAAGTAAGATCTTCCAGCCTGAGCATTTTCACTCCCCGAGTATAAGTGTTGTTTTTTATGGGCTGTTTCCCGACCGTCCTTCTGCTTGTAACATATTCGCCAGGCTCCAGTCGTGAACGGCTCTTGCGACTTATGTTAACTAATGCAGGGAATAACCATGAATATTATTGATGCGGCTTCTTCACGCTATTCAACCAAAGCTTTCGATCCGGCGAAAAAGATCGGCGCAGAAGAGATTGCGCAGGTGAAAAACCTGCTGCGCCTGAGCCCGTCGAGCACCAACTCGCAGCCGTGGCATTTCATCCTGGCAAGCACCGATGAAGCCAAAGCGCGCATCGCCAAAGCGACCTCCGGTTTTTACGTGTTTAACGAACGCAAAGTGCTTGATGCCTCCCACGTTGTGGTGTTCTGCGCCAAAACGGCTATGGATGAAAAGCACCTTCGTACGCTGCTGGAGAAAGAAAACGCCGACGGCCGTTTTGCAAGCCAGCAGGCGATGGAAGGCCAGCACAAAGGCCGCTCTTATTTTGTGAATATGCACCGCTTTGACCTGAAAGACGCGCAGCACTGGATGGAGAAACAGGTTTACCTCAACGTCGGCAACTTCCTGCTCGGCGTTTCCGCGCTGAACATTGACGCCGTCCCGATTGAAGGCTTTGACGCACGTATTCTGGATGAAGAGTTCGGCCTGCGTGAGAAAGGCTTTACCAGCCTGGTGATCGTGCCGATCGGCTACCGCAGCGTAGAAGACTTCAACGCCGCGCTGCCGAAGTCCCGCCTCGATTTCAGCGAAATTTTGACCGAGTGCTAAGCCCGGCGTCCGCTAAACGCCGGATTGCTGCCGCCTGAGCGTATCAATATGAGAAAGCTGCCGCCCGTCGGGTTAACCCCATGGGCGGCTTCGCTTAGCGCGCGATCGCGCCTGCACGCCGGCGGCTATTTTTGACGGTCAGCCAGATCGCCGAAATAAGAAAATACAGCGCGCCGAAGCCCGCATAAGGGGCTACGGTGACCACATCCAGCTGAATGCCGCTACCGGCCTGTTTGAACATAAAGACGCCAGCTGCCGCAGACTGCGCGCCGCTGAGGATCATCGCCCATTGCCCGCCGACGGTTTTCCAGCGCCGCACGGCGGCGGCAAGCTGCAACACGCCCGAGAAAATCGCCCACGCCCCGAACACCTTGATCGCAGCGGCCATGCTGACCGTAAGCGCCCAGCCGATGGCGAGGGCGACGATAATACTGACAATCAAATTGAACATCTGTGGCGGGTTGGAGCG
>NZ_RCAA01000046.1:61936-70892 GCF_003628475.1 Enterobacter sp. R1(2018)
TGCGGGCATCGAGATAATTGGCGAATGCGTCCCAGGCGGGATAGGCAATCAGCAGCGCCGCGCCGATGGCAGGATGGTGTCTGCCTACAAAAACCGCGAGGACGATCCAGACAACACTGACCCCGGCTCGCAGGAAGTAATAAGTCTGCAGCCATTGATTCGGCGTGCCGGCCGGTACGGGAGTGACACTTTGCATAACGTTTCTCCAGGTGGTTTGGTCTGTCGGTCAAAGTCAATGCGCTAAAAAGCAGCCGGTTTATCGATTGATTATCTCCCCCGGTTAAAGGCCGGGGAGACGGTGGCGTATACGGATCGCGGAATCGGCGAGGACGTCTACGGCTTTCGCGATCTGAATCTACCTACCAATAGGTAGGTTGTCAATTTGCCCTTTTGTAAATCACCGGCGGCCCTCTCTTCTTCAGGTCCTAAGGCGTGGTTTCCGGGGAGAAAATTTTTTTTCATCCTGCGGGAATAAACTTCGCGGCTATTCGTTTTATCAGCTCAATGTGAACTCAATGAGCGGAAATATGACTAATCCTTCACTTTCCACCGGCCAGAAAGTCCTGCGCTTTTTGCCGATAGTGATAGTCCCCCTTATCCTGATAGCGCTTTTTTTGTGGGTGGGCGGCTGGCTGACGCCGGAGCGGCTTACCTCGGATAAGCTGGTGACGGTATTGCAAAAGTCAGGCGGCGACCATCCCGGCTATCGGCGCAACCATGCTAAAGGCGTGTGCGTAACGGGCAATTTTATCTCCAACGGTAATGCCGGTT
Source organism: Enterobacter sp. R1(2018) (assembly GCF_003628475.1). GTDB lineage: Bacteria > Pseudomonadota > Gammaproteobacteria > Enterobacterales > Enterobacteriaceae > Dryocola. Next base: position 62,708 of record NZ_RCAA01000046.1, read on the forward strand.
CGTTATCGCGCGCCGCCCTGTTTGCGCCGGGTGAGATCCCCGTAACGGGACGTTTTGCGATCGCCGGCGGTAACCCTTCCGCGCCGGATTATGCGGTGCCCATACGCAGCATGGCCCTGGCGTTTCAGCAGAAGAATGGTGAACAGTGGCGCACGGGAATGAACGCGATGCCGTTATTTCCGGTCGCTACCGTAGAGGGATTCTACGAGCTTCAGAAGGTTTCACTGCCGGACCCGGCAACCGGCAAACCCAATCCGGAGAAATTTAAAGCTTTTTTAGAAAAGCATCCCGAAACCGGGCGTTTTCTCGCATGGGCAAAGGGCTACATCCCCTCGTCCAGCTGGGCGAGCGATCGCTTTAACAGCCTGAATGCGTTCCGGTTTATTGATAAAGAGGGGACAGCGCATCTGGTGCGCTGGAGCATGGTGCCGCATACCGACTATCAGCCCATCAGCGCGGCGGATAAAAACGATAAAAATTTCCTGCAAAATGATATCGTCCGGCGTCTTGCTCAGGGACCTTTGCAATGGGATCTGGTTATTACCGTCGCCCGGCCGGGTGATAAAGGCGATGACGCCACCCAAGTCTGGCCGGACGATCGTCAAACCATTAATGCCGGCACGCTGGTGCTGACCCGCGCGGTTCCGCAGCAGCAGGGCCCGTGCAACGATATCAACTACGACCCCTTGATTCTTCCCGACGGTATTGCCGCCTCAGACGATCCCTTACTCAATGCGCGCTCGTCGGCCTACGCCAAATCCTACAATTTGCGCACCCGTGAACAGTCACAACAGGCAGGAGCTCGCTTATGAAACAGGTTGCTTATTTCCATCCGGCGCTGCGCTTGCTGCACTGGTTAATGGCGGCGGCGATAATGGCCATGCTGTTTATTGGCGTCGCGATGGTATCAACGGTTTCGTCGCTGCATGCTTTACTGGTAGCGATCCACAAGCCGCTGGGCCTGATGATTCTGGTGCTGGTTCTGGTGCGTCTGTGGCTACGATTTTATACCGCGACGCCGCCGCTACCGGCGTCGATACCTGGCTGGCAGCGCGGTATTGCCCATCTGTCGCACTGGGCGCTGTATGCCATGATGCTGCTCCAGCCGCTGATTGGCTGGGCGATGCAGTCGGCGGCGGGGTTCCCGGTTTCGCTGGGCGGTAAAATTATTCTGCCGCCCCTTTTACCGGTGGATAACGACTGGTATGCCATACTGCGTCCGTTGCATACTCTGGTCGCTCTGGCGCTGTTCCTCACCGTGATGCTGCATCTGGCCGCTGCGCTGTTGCATGCTCTGGTGCTGCGCGACGGGGTATTTGAAAGCATGTCGGGAACCCGCAGACGGTAAAGGGCCTTTATGTCACAGCTGACCGATGGTGAGATTCGGCAGGTAATGCCACATTTACAACGATTCGCCCTGTGGCTGACGCGTAATCCGCACAGCGCTGAAGATCTGGTGCAAAGCTGCCTGACGAAAGCGTTAACGCGCAGGCAGCGAAATGAGGATGAGCAAAACCTGCGAGCGTGGCTGTTTACCATTCTTTATCGCCAGTTTATCGATAGCGAGCGTCGACGAAAGCGCTATATGAAGCTGCTTAATTTTTTTACCGGCGAGGAGGCGTTCGGCCACTCCAGCGAGTCGCTGGCGATCGCCGACGATACGCTGGCGCAGTTCGCCGCCTTGCCGACCGAATATCGCGCTATATTGTTGCTGGTGAGCGTGGAGGGGCTGAGCTATAAGCAGGCCGCGCAGACGCTTGATGTACCGCTCGGCACCGTCATGTCACGTCTGTCCAGAGCGCGCAAACTGTTACATGAGAAGCTGGAAGGTAAGGTGACGCCGTTACCCCTGAGGAGATTGAAATGACTTTGCCACCAGATGAAAACGATCTGCATGCCTGGATGGACGGTGAAGCGGATGAAGCGACCTCAATGCGCGTTGAACGTTACCTGAATGAAAATCCCCAGGCGGCGGCGCAGGTGGCGGGCTGGCGCGACGACATGCGGCAGTTACGCCAGGCTATGAACCAGCAGGCTCTGAGCTTTGCTACGCCGCAGCCGCAATATCTGCGTCGCCGGGTGCGACAACAGAAGCTGTGGAAGCTGGCTACCGCCTGTACGCTGGTGCTGGCGCTGAGCCTGGGCAGCTACGCGGGCTGGCAGATGAAAGAGGCGGAGATGATAAGCCATCAGCCGATGGAAGACGCGGTGCAGGCCTATAAGCTCTTTGATAATGAGCTGCTTACGCCGATGGACGTGGTGGCGGATAAGCAGCCGGAGCTGGCGCGCTGGCTGGCGCGTTATTTTATTAACGGCAATTTACCGCCCAATTTCGAACAATACGGATTTACCTTTTCCGGCGCCCGCCTTATAGCGACGGCGCAGGGCCCTGCGGCTCTTATCGTCTATCAGGATCTTCAGGGCACCCGGGTCGGCTGGTATATCCGTCCGCTCAGCCCGGTGAAATTACCCCACGGGCAACGTCAGGCGGAAGAGCTGATGGCGCAGTACTGGAGTGACGCGCACTATAATTATGCTTTGGTTACGCCGCTGAATTCTTCTGCGGTTAATGCACTGCGTAAAGCCGTATCGCTGGCGACCAGCTAACGCCGCCTGCCTTATATTCAGCCGCTTAACCCCGCCGCGCTGTATAATTTATTCCTTTAAATTATACAGCCGGACGTGCACAGATGAGTTATCTTCGAAAAGTGGTTATCACGGGTTCATTGCGCGAAAAATAGCGTCAAAGTTTCCTTCCTTTTCGGCCCAGCGGCGTCTTTTATCCCCTTCCAGCAGGATTTCTCCTTCAGGATGCTGTTGCTGCTCAATTAGCGTCATCACCTCCGCTATATAGGCAGATAAGGGCATTGCCCGCGGATCGGAGGCCTGGCCGGGACCGGTAAGTTCTGTCTGCACATAGGGAGGCGAAAGCTCAAGGACTTCGACGGGGATCTGGCGCAGCTGATGACGCATTGAAACCAGCCAGGAATGCAAAAACGCCTTGCTGGCGCAGTAGGTGGGAAAATCCGTCCTCGGCACAAACGCCAGCGCGGAGCTGGTCGCCATAAAAGTGGCGTTGGCCTGCTTTTTAAGCACGGGCAGGAAAGCCGCTGCGGTGCGTATAACACCCATGATATTGGTGTCGACGATAGCCTCGGCGATACCGGCGTCCCAGCCGTCTGCGGCCATATTTTCCGGGCTCGAAATACCGGCATTGGCAATCAGCACGTTTAGGCCGGGAAAACGAGCGCCCACCTCGCTGACCAGAGCGGCCAGCATAGCGTCATCCTGTATATCGACCCTGAAACCGGCCATCCCTGGATTATCGGCCGTTATTTCATCGAGCAGGCGCTGACGGCGGCCGGTAATAATGACCTGATTGCCGCGCCGGTGAAAAGCCTCGGCAAGCGCCCGCCCGATACCGCTGGTTCCGCCCGTAAGCAGAATGGTATTACCGCTGATTTGCATAAGTGTTTCCTCTCCGGGTATAGCTGATGGAAAGGCGGCGATATTAACTATCGGACTGGCCGGATTTGATAGCCATGATGAGAATAGAGATCGCGCCTTGTGTCCCTGTTTCTCTGCTGAGACCCTGGGTAGCGGGGCGCGTTGGATGACGGTAACGCCTACGGCATTGCGAGAATGCAGAATGATTATGTTGACGATGTTTTATTGCGTCAAGTGAATGATAAACGTCGTTAGCCTTAAGGTTACACAGCGCGGCCTGCGGAGATAGCCGGGCCGGCTATTTCCGCTTGACAGTGATTCTACCTGCCAGTAGGTTGCTGCAAAACGGCCGTCTCTGCCCGGCCCAACGCTATCCCCACTATTGGTTCCTTGCTATGACGACTGAGCGCTCACAGAAAGCAAACGAAATCCTGTCTTATACCAGGGCGTTACTGACGTCCGGCGGCTATCGCAGCTTCAGCTTTGCTGATATTTCGGACAAGGTAAATATTCGCAAGGCGAGTATCCACCATCATTTCCCCAGCAAGGCCGAGCTGGTCAGAACCGTCGTCGCGCAATATCGTGAAGAAGCCCGGACGGGAATGAAGCTGCTGAGCGATAAGATAAACGACCCGGTAGCCGAGCTTCAGGCGTACATAGACTACTGGTCAACCTGCATCAAAGACGGCTCCTCGCCGTTTTGTATTTGCGCCATGCTTGCCGCCGAATTGCCTACGCTTCCGCCTGAAGTTGCCGCTGAGGTTTCCGGGCATTTCACCGATCTTTCCCACTGGCTGGCTGCCGTACTGCGCAGAGGAGAGGAGCAAAACGTGTTTCAACTTCGCGGTACGATCTCAGCTGAGGCCGACCTGCTCATGGCGACGGTGCATGGCGCCATGCTTGCGGCGCGCGCTTTTAATGATGCGGAGATTTTCAGGAAAATTGCGCAGCCAGCGCTAAACAGCATAATTCTTTAACGCGTGGCTTTAACTTCTGGCGGACCATATTTTAACGGCGGCACGCCTCATCGAAAATATGCGCGCTTATGCATGACGGCTGGCGGCGAGGAGAAGATGCAACAGCAAAAAGCCCGCTTAAGTTTCCTTAAGCGGGCTTCTTAAATATGGCTCCTCTGACTGGACTCGAACCAGTGACATACGGATTAACAGTCCGCCGTTCTACCGACTGAACTACAGAGGAATCGTGTGAACGGGGCGCATAGTAACGAGGCGCACCTGGGTTGTCAAAGGCTGTTTTGGCTAATTAGGTTTGATTGCGGATTTTTGCAGCAAATCCTTAAAAAGGGCCGTTTTTTACGGCCCTTTGCGCGTTAACCGCTAATAAATCCAGGCTTATTATCCTGGGGCGCGCAGTTCTCGCTTTGATACGCAATGGCCTGGAGCATGGTCATGCCGTCAGGCTTGCGTCCTTTCAGCAGGTTGCGTTGCGCAGACAGCGGAAATATGGGTCGCCTTGCGGTTCCTTTTCTTATTAGCGGAAAGGCGGTTCATTGAAGGTTCGCAGCTTGCGTGAATGCAGCTTTTCGCCTTCGGCCCGCAGCAAATCAATGGCGCAGATGCCGATTTGCAGATGCTCGGAAATCGCCCCTTCATAGAATCGGTTAGCCTGTCCCGGCAGCTTGATCTCGCCGTGCAGCGGCTTATCCGAGACGCATAATAACGTGCCGTACGGCACGCGGAAGCGGTAACCCTGCGCGGCAATGGTGGCGCTTTCCATATCGATAGCGACCGCGCGGCTCAGGTTAAAGCGCAGCGCCGAAGCGGAATAGCGTAGCTCCCAGTTTCTGTCGTCCGTGGTGACCACCGTGCCGGTACGCAGACGCTGTTTTACCTCTTCGCCCGGCATGCCGCTCACCAGTTTGGTGGCGTCATAAAGGGCGCGCTGCACTTCGGCGATGCTTGGAATAGGAATATCCGGCGGCAGCACCGCATCCAGTACGTGATCGTCGCGCAGGTAGGCATGCGCCAGAACATAATCGCCGATGGACTGGCTTTCGCGCAGCCCGCCGCAGTGGCCGATCATCAGCCAGGCGTCCGGGCGCAGTACCGCCAGGTGATCGCAGATGGTCTTGGCGTTCGACGGCCCGACGCCGATGTTAATCAGCGTAATGCCGCAGCCCTGGGCATCGATTAAATGCCAGGCCGGCATCTGGTGTTTCTTCCAGGCCAGATCGGAAATCGCCTCTTCCGGCGCCTCCGTATCCGCGGTCAGCCATGCCCCGCCGGCGCAGGAAAGGGCCACGTAGGGGCTTTCCGGATCGAGGATTTGCTGACATCCCCAGCGCACGAACTCATCCACATAGCGGGTGTAGTTGGTGAACAGGACGAACGACTGGAAGTGCTCCACCGGGGTGCCGGTATAGTGCCGCAGGCGCGCCAGCGAGAAGTCCACCCGACGCGCGTCAAAATGGGAGAGCGGATAAAACTCCGTTGGATGGAACAGGCCGTCCGCCGTTTCGTCGCCGATTTGCGCCAGTTCGGTGGTGGGGAAGTGGCGGGCCAGATCCGCGCTCATTGATCGATCCAGCGACAGGCTGGAGCCGTCGATAACGTACGGATAGGGGATTTCATGCTGCGAGGGGCCAACCTCAATCCGGGCGCCGTAATCTTCATACAGCAGGGAAAGCTGTTCGGTGAGATAAGCGCGGAAGAGCGAAGGGCGGGTGATGGTCGTGGTGTAGCTGCCGGTATGGGTAAAGCGGGCGTAGGCTCTGGTTTTCTTCGGCGTCCGGGCGCCGCCGTCCCAGCTGACGCGCAGTTCGGGATACACGAACAGCCCAGACGACCGGGCAAGGGTGTCAGGTAACGAGCCATCCCGCGCGTAGCTGGCGATGGCGTCACGCAGCGCGTTCACTGCATCATCAAAAAGGGATTCGAGTTTATCAAGCGCCTGCTCGGGCGTTAGCCCCTGGCGGTTAGCGTCATTGTTCATTATTTTTCCTTCTGCCGGGCATGCCGGTGGCGATGCGGGTAAAGCTAGTATGTCATGGCTGCGGAAGAACGGAAGATAAGCGGTTCTATTTTAACTCTTTGAGTATAAGTGTTGTTTCCGGCGGCCGGTTTTTCGCGTTTCCGCCACCTTGTACCATCCTTTAACTGATTGTTTGCATCCATTCACATTTTCGGAGCCGTTATGAAAGCTATTGCCATTACCCATTCAGCCGAGTCGGGCAGCAACCTCGACGCCCTGCAGGAGATCACCGTACCGCAGCCTGCCGCCGCGGGCCGCGACCTGCTGGTGGAAGTGAAAGCTATCTCCGTTAACCCTGTAGACACTAAAGTCCGCAGCGGTTTTAGCGCAGGCGAGCCGCGTATTCTGGGCTGGGACGCCGTCGGCGTGGTGGTGTCCACCGGCGAAGCGGTCACGCTGTTTAAGCCCGGCGATGAAGTCTGGTATGCCGGCTCCCTGAACCGTCCGGGTAGCAACAGCGAATATCAGCTGGTGGACGAGCGTATCGTGGCGCTGAAGCCCACCTCCGTCGATAACGCTGCCGCCGCCGCTCTGCCGCTGACCGCTATCACCGCCTGGGAGATGCTGTTCGATCGCCTGGCCATAAAGGAGAAAGGCAGCGATAACGACGTGCTGCTAATCGTGGGTGCCGCAGGCGGCGTGGGATCTATCCTGACGCAGCTTGCCAGCAGGCTTACCAACGCCACCGTCATCGGCACCGCTTCCCGCCCGGAAAGCGAAAAATGGGTGAAGGAACTGGGGGCGCATCACGTTATCGACCACAGCAAATCCCTTACCGAAGAACTTAAGCGTATCGGCATCGGTCAGGTTACCCACGTCGCCAGCCTGACCCATACCGATCGGCACTATCAGCAGCTGATCGACGCGCTGGCGCCGCAGGGCAAGCTTGCGCTGATTGACGACCCGGCTACGCTTGACGCCCGTCCGCTGAAAACGAAGTGCATCTCGCTGCACTGGGAATTTATGTTCACCCGCTCGATGTTTGAAACAGACGATATGATCGAGCAGCACAAGCTGCTGGCCCGCGTGGCGAAACTGGTCGACGAAGGCGTGTTGAAAACTACCCTGGGCGAGCATTACGGTAAGATCAACGCGGCAAACCTTAAGCGCGCGCACGAGCAGCTGGAGACTCACCGCTCGGTGGGCAAAATTGTGCTGGAAGGTTTTTAAAGATAGCTGATGCTGCAGCGGCGTTGACGGCGATCGAAGTTTCCCATTTGAACGCTGCTTTAAAAAAGAGCCCGCTTGAGGAAAATTAAGCGGGCTTCTTTTATATCAGGACTCGTTAAGGCCCGGTTACGACGGGACCCGCTTGCTGCAGTTTCCGCCCGGTTTCTGAGTCGGCAAAGCGTACAAAATTAGCCTGGAAGCGGCTTGCCAGATCCTTTGCCCGGTTTTCCCACCGCTCAACGCTTTCCCAGCTCGAACGAGGATCAAGCAGGCTGTCCTCAATACCGTCGATATGGGCCGGCATCGCCAGGCCAAACAGGGGAAGGAGCGTTACCGTCGTTTCTTTGAGTTCATCGCCAAGAATGGCCTGAATGATGCGCCGCGTATCTTTCAATGAGAACCGCTCCCCACGGCCATTCCATCCCGTATTGACCAGCCAGCTCTCGGCTTTTGCCTGACGAGCCCGTTTCAGCAGGATGTCGGCATAAAAGGTCGGGTGAAGAGAAAGAAAGGCCGCGCCAAAGCAGGCGGAAAAAGTCGGCTGCGGGCTGGTCACTCCGCGCTCCGTTCCCGCCAG
>NZ_RCAA01000046.1:70953-74036 GCF_003628475.1 Enterobacter sp. R1(2018)
TGTGCATGCCCGGCGCGTGATGGCGGCGGCACACTATTGCGGATATGGCTAAGCGGGTAGGAGACACGGGTATTCTCTGTTTTGCTGCCGTTGTCATAGTCCACGCTGCCGTCTTCATTCAGCACCACGTTTTCCAGCAGGGCGTTTTTGCGGATGGCCTGAAAAATTTCCGGCTCGTTTTGCGCGCTGAGGTGGATGGTTTTGGCATAGCATCCTCCTTCGTAATTGAATACGCCGTTATCATCCCAGCCGTGTTCATCATCCCCGATAAGCTGGCGTTCCGGATCGGTAGACAGGGTGGTTTTCCCGGTGCCGGAGAGGCCAAAAAACAGCGCCACGTCGCCTTTTTTCCCCCACGTTGGCGGAGCAGTGCATGGAAGCTATTCCACGGCGGGGCATCAGATAGTTCATGATGCTGAACATTCCCTTTTTCATTTCGCCGCCGTACCAGGTGCCCCCAATAAGCTGGATATTTTCGCTGAGGCTAAAGGCGACGAAATTTTCTGAATTGAGCCCCTGAGACTGCCAGTCTGGATTGGTGCATTTGGCGCCGTTAAGAACAAGAAAGTCGGGGATAAACGCCGCGGCCTCTTCCTCGTTCGGGCGGATAAACATGTTGGTGACGAAATGCGCCTGCCAGGCCACCTCGGTGATAAAGCGAACGCCAAGACGGCTTTCAGGATTTGCTCCGCACCAGGCGTCAACGACGTAGAGGGTTTTGCCCGTCAGCTGGTTCAGAACCCGCGTTTTTAAGTGACGCCATACGTCCGGGGTGATGGCTTTATTGTCGTTTTTATTCCCCGCGCCGTCGTTCCACCACAGCGTATTTTCACTCACCTCATCACGCACAAAATATTTATCCGCAGGCGAGCGGCCGGTGAATACGCCGGTATCAACGGCAACCGCGCCTGACCGGGTCACTTTCGCTCGTTCAAATCCTGATAAATCCTGCCGGGTTTCCGCTTCGAGCAAGGTGTCATAGTCGGGATTGTGGATCACGCAAGCAGCGTGCTGAATCCCCAGCTTCTGCAGATATTCATTAAGATTGGGTCTGTTTTTCATGTAGATCCTTAAATTTGCAGTATTGATTCAAAATGATGGCTGGGCGGGCCGCTGGCCTGCGGCGGGGCACTTAAACCAGCCCGGTCAGGTAATAGATGCCGATGACGAAGAAAGCGGCCATGATCTTGAAAAGGGTGATGCCGAAGATGGGCTTATAGGCTTCCCGATGCGTTAGTCCGGTGACGGCCAGCAGGGTAATAATCGCGCCGTTATGGGGTAGGGTATCCATGCCGCCGGCCGCCATGGAGGCTACCCGGTGCATTACTTCCAGAGGGATATGCGCGGCGCGGGCGGCGGCAACAAACTGATCTGACATTGCGGCCAGCGCGATGCTCATGCCGCCGGAAGACGAGCCGGTGATGCCGGAAAGCAGGTTGATGGTGATCGCCTGGTTCAGTAACGGGTTAGGAATAGCCTTGAGCGCTTCGGCTACGGCGACAAAGCCGGGGAGCGCTGCGATAACGCCGCCAAAGCCATACTCTGAAGCGGTGTTCAGCGCGGCCAGCATCGCGCCGCCCACGGCGGTTTTGCTGCCTTCGGCCAGCTTATCGGCTACGGTGCGCCAGGCGAAAATAAAGATCGTGAAGATACCGCACAATAGCGCCGCCAGCACCGCCCAGATGGCGACCATTTTGGTGACATCGCTCTGAATGGGGCTTTTTAACCCCGGCAGAACTATTTCATAGCTGGTGCCGTACCAGTGCGGGATGGCATGGGTGAAGATCAGGTTCATGACGCCGACCACGACCAGCGGCAACAGCGCGATTAGCGGGTGGGGAAGCGAAATATCTTCGGGCGTTTCGGGCTCATTACGTAACCTTGTGCCATACCCTTCACCCCGGCGCTGCGCCCGCCGCCTCGCCAGATCAAGGTACAGCAAGCCCCCGCCGACGACAAAAAGAGAACCCAGGATGCCCAGCCAGGGCGCGGCCCAGGAGGTGGTTCCGTAAAAGGTAGTGGGAATAATATTTTGAATTTGCGGCGAACCGGGAAGGGCGTCCATCGTAAAGGTAAAGGCGCCCAGCGCGATGGTGGCCGGCATCAGACGTTTAGGAATATTCCCCTGGCGGAACATTTCGGCAGCAAAGGGGTAGACGGCAAACACGACGACAAACAGCGAGACGCCGCCGTAGGTCAATAGGCCACAGACCAAAATAATCACCGACATTGCTTGGTTTTTACCCAGCAGCCTGGTGATAGCGCTGACGATAGCGCGCGAGAAGCCGGACAGTTCGATCAGCTTGCCAAAAACCGCGCCCAGCAAAAAGACCGGGAAGTAGAGTTTGACGAAGCCCACGAACTTATCCATAAAGACATCGGTGAACATGGGCGCTACGGCGGAAGGCTGGGTCAGCAGCACCGCGCCCAGCGCGGCCACGGGCGCAAATAAAATGACGCTGTACCCGCGATAGGCGACCACCATCAACATCACCAGTGCCAGTAATGCAATAAGGACATCCATAGAGTCTCCCTGATAAAAAAAGGGCGGCGCGGAGTTTTATGCTGTCCGTGCCGGCCCGGCGTGCTTTTAACGCGGATGGCTGTCGGCGTTGTCTTATTCGGCGATCCCGGCGTAAGGTACGTCTTTGTGGCCGTAACGGCGTACGCGGACATTGGCCTGCTCTCCGTGACCGGCGAAGCCCTCCAGGGCGCAAAGGCGCGAGCAGTATTCGCCCACCAGCGCGGAGGCCTCATCGGTAAGCACCCGCTGGTAAGAACAGGTTTTCAGGAATTTACCTACCCACAGGCCGCCGGTATAACGGGCCGCTTTTTTGGTTGGCAACGTGTGGTTGGTGCCGATCACCTTATCGCCGTAGGCGACGTTGGTTCGCGGGCCGAGGAACAGGGCGCCGAAATTGCTGAGGTTATCAAGGAACCAGTCGGGCCGTTTCGTCATCACCTGCACATGCTCAAAGGCCAGCCGGTCGGCGATCTCCAGCATCTCTTCGTCGCTGTCGGCAATGATAATTTCACCGAATTTTTCCCAGGACTGGCGGGCGATCTGCGCCGTCGGCAGGATC
>NZ_RCAA01000046.1:74076-93307 GCF_003628475.1 Enterobacter sp. R1(2018)
TGACGTCGTCAGTAAAATAGCTGGCGAGTCCGGGCCATGTTCTGCTTGCCCCAACAGATCCGTTGCGCAGATCTCGCCGTCAACGCTGTCATCGGCAATCACCAGCGTTTCCGTCGGGCCGGCAAACAGGTCGATGCCCACGCGGCCAAACAGCTGACGTTTGGCTTCGGCAACAAAAGCGTTTCCCGGGCCGACCAGCATATCTACCGGGGCGATAGACTCGGTGCCAATGGCCATCGCGCCAACCGCCTGAATGCCGCCGAGGCAGTAGATCTCATCCGCGCCGGCCATGTGCTGGGCCACGACGATCGCCGGGGCGGGTTTGCCATTGAATGGAGGAGCGCAGGTAACAATGCGCGGAACGCCCGCGACTTTAGCGGTGATCACTGACATATGCGCGGAGGCCAGCAGCGGGTATTTTCCGCCGGGAACATAGCAGCCCGCAGCGTTTACCGGGATGTTTTTATGGCCGAGGATAACGCCGGGCAGGGTTTCAACTTCAATATCGACCATGCTGTTGCGCTGGTGTTGGGCAAAATTGCGGACCTGTTCCTGAGCGAAGGCGATGTCGGCGATGTCGCGTTCTGATAGCTGCGCGTAGCACGCCTGAATTTCAGCGTCCGTCAAACGATAATCTTCTCGATCCAGCTTATCAAAGCGAATGGAAAGCTCACGAATGGCCGCGTCGCCGCGCTCTTCAATATCAGCCAGGATCTGCTCTACGGTGTCGCGTACTTTGCGATCGGCCTCTTTGATAGCCTGTGCTTCAGCGCCTTTTTTAAGCCATTTTGCCATGATGATTTGCTCCACAGATGTTAATCAGTTGTTAGTGAATTCGAATGCATAACCATCTTAATGTTGAATTAAGGTGAAAGAAAAGTAGTAATGCATTCGAATGCAACGCAGATCGCAAAAGTTATGCATGGCGACTGAAATCCACCATAATGTGTGCCGGGATATTTTTGGGAGGGGAGCTTGATGACAGGACGTACGCGTCGCCCGGTCACCAGTTACGATGTGGCCAAACTTGCGGGTGTATCGCAATCCGCAGTATCACGCGCTTTTACGGAAGGGGGAAAAATCTCGCCGTTGATGCGTGAAAAGGTCAGGGAGGCGGCGGCGACGCTGGGCTATCGCCCAAGCTTTGTTGCCCGCTCGCTGATTACCCGGCGCTCTAATCTAATCGGCGTGGTGGTGCCCGGCCTGGCAAACCCGTTCTACGCCAACCTGCTGGACCGGCTCTCCCTGGAATTAAATCAGCTGGGATATCGCGTCCTGCTCTTCTCCATGCATAACGACGATGATACCGATCCTATTCTGGAAGACGTTTTACGGCACCGCGTTGAAGCGTTGATCCTGGTCTCCACCAGCCTGTCGTCGCATTTTGCCGACGAGTGCCAGCACAATGGCCTGCCGGTGCTGTTGTTAAACCGTAAGAACGACAGCAAAACGGTTTCCAGCGTGACCAGCGACAACCGTAACGGCGCCGCCGCGATTGCTGATTTTCTTATCGCCGGCGATCACCGGAGCATCGCCTTTATGGCCGGGCGGGAGAGCTCATCGACCAGCCGCGATCGCGAAGACGGTTTTACACAGCGCCTGCTCCTGCGCGGGTTCGAGCCGCCGCAACGGGCCGTCGGACTGTATACAATTGAAGGCGCGATGGCGGCTACCCGCAGCCTGCTGGCGGGCAAGCAGCGGCCCGACGCGCTCTTTTGCGCCAATGACATCATGGCCATCGGCGCGCTTAACGTGGCCGTGGGCGAGCTGGGCCTGATTGCGGGCAGAGACATTTCCATTGTCGGTTTTGATGACATCGCAATGGCGGCCTGGCCCATGTACAACCTGACCACCTATGTGCAGCCCATCAGCGACATGGTTTCCTCCGCCGTTGCCATCATTTCTTCACAGCTGGCAGATATTGATGCACCGGCCGTTCAGCAGGTTTTACCCGGCGCGCTGGTGGTGCGCGGCAGCACAAGGCCGGTAGAGAAATCAGGGGAAAGGGAATAGCCGGCGGCTAAAAAGCAAAAAGCCCGCTTAAGTTTCCTTAAGCGGGCTTCTTAAATATGGCTCCTCTGACTGGACTCGAACCAGTGACATACGGATTAACAGTCCGCCGTTCTACCGACTGAACTACAGAGGAATCGTGTGAACGGGGCGCATATTAACGGGGTGAAATCGGCTTGTCAAAGGCTGAAATAACGCGGCTGGTTCGTTTGCCGATAAAACAAGCAAACGGCTCAAAAGGTGTAAAGGCGTATCCTTACGGGAGAACATTTTCCGGCTGGCGTTAACCATCTGCGACAGGCTGTTTGATGAACGGCTGCGTCTTACCGGGTAGGGCGGTAATCGTTTTTTCCTATTTGCGCGCACCGCATTGGTGCGCTTATACCCCTTTTGGGGCATACGCAAACCGCGGTTTCAGTAATGCGATGCCCCTTCTGCATCAGTTTCTCTTATAATCCAGCTGGTTAGACCATTTGCTTCGGCGTGATAAAAAAGTGGCAAGCATCTTGCAATTCCTTCTACGACATTACCGCCGAGACTGGCACTGGCATTCCGTGAAGGGGGCAAAATGAATTTAAGACGGCTGAAGTATTTCGTAAAAATCGTCGATATTGGTAGCCTGACCCAGGCCGCTGAAGTGCTGCATATTGCGCAACCGGCATTAAGCCAGCAGGTCGCCACCCTTGAAGGGGAGCTGAATCAGCAGCTGTTAATCCGCACCAAACGCGGCGTGACTCCGACGGAGGCCGGAAAGATTCTTTATACCCATGCGCGGACCATTTTACGTCAGTGCGAACAGGCGCAGCTGGCGGTCGGCAACGTCGGGCAGACGCTCGGCGGCCAGGTTTCAATCGGGCTTGCGCCCGGAACCGCGGCTTCTTCGGTGATCATGCCTTTGCTGCAGGCGGTGCGTGCAGAGCTGCCGGACGTATTGGTCTATCTCCATGAAAACAGCGGCTCTTCTCTTAACGATAAGCTATTAAGCGGCCAGCTTGACATGGCGGTGCTGTATGACCGTACGCCCATGGCGGGCATCATCAGCCAGCCGTTGCTTAAAGAGGAGCTCTTTTTGGTCGGCACCCGCGACTGTCCTGGCCAGACGGTCGATCTCGCTGCGGTAGCCGAAATGAACCTGTTCCTGCCGCGTGACTACAGCGCCGTGCGCAAACGCGTGGACGAAGCTTTTTCTTTGCGCCGTCTGACGGCGAAAATCATCGGTGAAATCGAATCCATCTCCACCCTGACCGCGGCCATCGCCAGCGGGATGGGCGTAACGGTGCTGCCTGAATCCGCGGCCCGTTCCCTGTGCGGCTCCGCTAACGGCTGGATGGCCCGCATCACCAGCCCGTCGCTCAACCTGCCGTTATCCATTAATCTGTCGGCCCGTTTGCCGCTGACCCCGCAGGCGCAGGCGGTAAAAGATATTCTTATGTCGGTGGTCACCCAGCCGGCGGTGGAAAACAGAGAGCTGATGCTGGTCAGTTGACAGGGGCTTATTTCTAAAAAGAATAAGTTGCTGGTTTTTATTATTTGTTCCGCGGGCGCTGTGACTTTAACAATGGTGTAAAGAACAGTAATGCTCCCGGGGGCAACGTGAATTTCCAGCAACTTAAGATTATCCGTGAGGCGGCGCGGCGGGATTACAATCTCACCGAGGTCGCCAATATGCTTTTTACTTCGCAGTCCGGCGTCAGCCGTCATATCCGCGAACTGGAAGAAGAGCTCGGTATTGAGATTTTCATCCGCCGGGGCAAAAGATTGCTGGGGATGACTGAGCCGGGCAAAGCGCTGCTGGTGATCGCCGAACGCATTCTCAACGAGGCCAGCAACGTCCGTCGGCTGGCCGATCTGTTTACCAACGATACAAGCGGCGTGCTGACTATCGCCACCACGCACACCCAGGCGCGTTACAGCCTGCCCAGCGTTATTAAAGCCTTTCGCGCGCTTTTCCCGGAGGTTCGCCTCGAACTTATCCAGGGCACGCCGCAAGAAATTGAATCTCTTCTGCACAGCGGCACGGCGGATATCGGCATCGCCAGCGAGCGTTTAAGCACCGATCCTACCCTTGTCGCCTATCCGTGGTTCCGCTGGTATCACAGTTTGCTGGTGCCAAACGGCCATCCGCTGATTCACGCCAGCCCTCTGACCCTTGACGACATCAGCCGCTGGCCGCTGATAACCTATCGCCAGGGGATAACGGGACGTTCACGCATCGACGAGGCTTTTGCGCGCCGTGGCTTAACGCCGGATGTGGTACTGAGCGCGCAGGATTCGGACGTGGTGAAAACTTACGTTGAGCTGGGCCTGGGCATCGGTCTGGTGGCCGATCAGGCAAGCGGTGAAGAGGGAAGTCTGGTACGCCTTGATACGCGACACCTCTTTGATGCCAACACCGTGTGGCTTGGGCTTAAGCGCGGGCAGCTGCAGCGAAACTACGTCTGGCGATTTATCGAATTATGCAACCCTGAACTTTCCGTGGATGAAATTAAGCGTCTGGCGCTGGAGTCGGATGAAGTCGTCATCGATTTCCAGATTTAACTCGCGGTTTGTAATAAAAAACGGCTGGCAATGTTAATTATTTATTAAATATTGACGGGCGGCGCTTGGGGTATATTTCTGCAGGGTTTTTGACCCGGGAATAAGGCCCGGGCGTTTTTTATTTAGCGGAATGATTAAGGTTGCAAAAGTGTTCAATATTTCTAATCACTGATCGATTAACGTAAATTAATAGTTATTAACTATCGAATGTTGTTTTTTGTAAAGCAAAACCGATCAAATTCATAAAGTTACTCTCTCAGCGTCCGATATCTCCTTCAGCGGCTTGCCCGCGTTCGTTTTTCTTTTTGTTCACCTCATCGATAACAAGCGGGTGATGACCTCTATTGATAAGGATAATTCACCCGAAGGGAGTAGCTATGTCTTTACATGACGTAAAAATTCGCACCAAATTAACCCTGGCTTTCGCCTTCTTTATTGCCCTGATAATTTTCACTTCCAGCCTCTCATTGCTTAGCCTGAGCAAGGCAAATAACGGAATGCAAAATATTATTACGGTCGACTATCCAACCACGGTAAAAGCCAACCAGCTTATTGAAAATTTCCAGGACTTCATTAACGTACAGCAGCTAATGCTGCTCGACGATAAAGGGGTTTTTCGCGCCGCCTCTGAGAAGCGGTTGACCGAGCTTAGCGCGCGCATTACCGCTTTGCTTGAAGGTCTTACCAACGTTCTGCATGACGAAAAATCGCGCCGGACGCTCGATGAGATTACCGCAGTACGCAAAGAGTATCTGGATTCTCGCTTCCGTATTCTGCAGGCCGTACAGCTTAACGATCGGGCGGCGGCGCTTGATGAGATGATGTCCACCACCGTTGAGGTGCAGAAAAAATATAAGGCGAAAGTGCAGGCGCTCATCGCCATTCAGAATGAGCAAATGAAAGCCGCCGGGTCGGAGGTGGGAAAGGATTACCGTAACAATCGCCTGCTTCTGGTGCTGATTACGCTGTTGAGCATCGTACTGGCAACGGTCATCGGCTGGTTTATCGTTCGGTCGATCACCCGGCCTTTAGGCCAGGCGGTTGAGTTTGCTCAGGCGATTGCCGAAGGCGATTTATCCCGCAGCATCGACACGCATCATCGTGATGAAACGGGCGTTTTGCTTGGCGCGCTGATGGCAATGAAGCTTCGTCTGCAGGAGATAGTGCGCGAGGTGCAAAAAGGCTCCGAAAACATCTCTACGGCGGCGGCGCAAATTGTCGCCGGCAACCACGATCTGGCCGCGCGTACCGAAGAGCAGGCCAGCTCCGTTGAGGAAACCGCAGCCTCTATGGAGCAGATCACCTCAACGGTGAAAAACACCTACGATCATACCCATGTCGCCACCCGTCTGTCTGCGGATGTGGCTAACGTGGTGAAGAAAAACGGGCAGATGATGTCCCAGGTGACCAGTAAAATGCGTTTGATTAACGATACCTCTAACCGCATGTCCGACATCATCAACCTGATTGACTCCATCGCTTTCCAGACCAATATCCTCGCGCTAAACGCCGCGGTTGAAGCGGCGCGCGCCGGCGAGCACGGACGAGGTTTTGCCGTTGTTGCCGGTGAGGTGCGCCAGCTGGCGCAAAAAAGCGCTTCGTCCGCCAGTGAGATCCGCAGCCTGATTGAAAATTCAACTTCGCAAACGCGGGAGGGGATGGATCTGGTGCAGACGGCAAATCAGCAGATTACCGGCATGGTCAGCAACGTTGAGGAGATGGACGGTATTCTCAGCGAGATCAAACAGGCAAGCCAGGAGCAGACGGAGGGTATTTCGCAGATCAATACCGCTATCGGCATGATTGATACCACCACGCAGCAGAATTCCTGTCTGGTGGAGGAGTCCGTAGCGGCGGCGGCCTCGCTCAACGAGCAGGCGCAGCATTTGCGCGAGATGGTGAAAGTATTCCGCCTGGAACAAACGCTTGCCGGCCGATACTCATGAGCAGGGCGGGGGAGTCAATATTTGCCCGCCGTTCTCAGCCGCCGCGTCCAGTTTATACACAACGCGGCGGCTATCCGTCAGAATTGATATGACAGGCTAACCGAGACATTACGCGGCTCGCCGTAAACATAGTTATTCATGTAGGTGTAGTAGGAGCGGTCAAACAGATTATTGATGTTTGCCTGCACCGCTATCTGTCTGGTGGCCTGGTAACGAGCAAACAGGCTAGCCAGCGGGTAGCTGCCCTGATAAACGCGCTGGGTGCTGCCATCCGGCGCGCTGACGTCTTCAAATACGCGGTTCTGCCAGTTGATACCGCCGCCAATGGCCAGCTCCGGCAGCGTCGGCAGCTGGTAACGGGTAAACAGCTTGAGATCGGTTTGCGGCTGGTCCGGATTGTAGCGACCGTCTTTGTCACGCGCGACGTAGCGCGTCGCCCCAAACGTCAGCTGCAGATTGTCGGTAAGCGCGCCGTTGAGCTCAAATTCCGCTCCTTTACTCCGCGCGCCCTTGGTTGCGTAGTAGGCCTGCTCGCTGCTGTTATTAACGTATACCCCATTCTCTTCGCTGCCGACGTTGTCCTGCTCGATACGGAACACCGCGACGGTGGCGGTCAGACGGCCATCCAGCCAGGCGGACTTAAGACCGGTTTCGTAGCTTTTACCGGTAACCGGCGACAGGTAGCTGCCGGAGCTGTCGCGATAGGTTTGCGGCTGGAAGATGGAGGTATAGCTGGCGTAGGCCGACCAGGTATCGTTAATGTCATACACCAGACCCGCGTACGGCGTGATATTGTTTTTTTCCATATCGCCGCTGCTGCCGTTAGTGCTCCACTGGGTATAACGCGCGCCCAAAATCAGCGACAGTGGGTCGGCCAGCGAGAAGCGTGCGGCGCTATAGGCGGATTTCTGGCGGATCACATCGTTCGCGTTCCTGTACCAGCCCTGCCACTGCGGCTCGGCAATATCGCCATTCCAGCTATTGTTAAACGCGCCCATATCGCCGGCGGCGATGTTGTAGTTGTCAGGGTCGGTAATGCCGTCCTGGCTGTAGGTGGCGTTATGCTGGCGGTTGTAGCTGACGCCGGCCATCAGCTGGTGCTGGCGGCCCAGCAGGCTGAACGGACCGCTGGCGTAGCCATCGACCGAAGTGAGTTCACGCTTGCCGCGGTCCATACTGCCGTAACCGGTCACGCCTTCGCCGCTGATGCGATCCGGATAATCCATGACGTACAGCAGCTTATCGCTAAAGGTATTTTCTGCGTGGGTGCCGTTGAGGTGAAGACTCCAGCCGTTATCAAAATTATGCACCAGGTCGGCGTACGCTTTGCGCGCGTTGGTATGGTAATTGGTCCAGTCGGCGGAGGCGTTCAGGCTGCGGTCGTAGTGGGTCAGCGAACCGTCGCTGTAAAACATCGGCAGGCCGCCCCAGGTGGGGTTACCGGTGTCGGCGTCTTCATAGTCGTAGCCCAGTGACAGGGTTGTGCGTTCGGTAATATCCGCATCAGCACGCCATAGATGAATTTTTTGCTTTTATGGTAGCGGTCAAGCCAGCTATCGCCGTCCTGATAGCCGGTCACTACGCGACCGCGCAGCGAGCCGTCTTCATTTAGCGGGCCTGCGAGATCGGCGACATAGCGCTGGTTGTCCCAGCTGCCGTAGCTGGCGCTAACGTTGCCGGTAAACGCCTTACTGTCCGCATGTTTGCGCACCATGTTAACCGAGGCTGACGGGCTGCCTGCGCCGGTCATCAGGCCGGTTGCGCCGCGTACCACTTCGATTCGGTCATAAATAGCCGTATCCGAAGCGGCATCGCCATAGTTCCACGCGTCGCCAACCGAAGTGGGAATGCCGTCAAAGGTAAAATTAGTAATTTTGAAGCCGCGTGAGTAGTACTCGGAACGTTCGCTATCGACCAGGTTGCTGGTGATGCCGGTGGTGTTATTCAGCACATCGGTAACGGTCCGCAGCTGCTGATCCTGCATACGCTGCTGGGTTACCACGCTGACCGACTGCGGCACGTCGCGCGGCGTCAGCAGCAGTTTGGTGCCGGCGCGTGTGGTTTTTACCTGATAGTCCTGCTGCTCGTCTTCGGTCGTGTCGCTGGCGGACGCATCCACCACCATAACCTCCTGGCTATTATCGGTAGCCGAAGCGGTGCTGGTTTCGCTTGCCTGCGCCTGAAGCGGGCTGAGCAGGGCGTGTATGATCATTGCCAACGACGACGCCGTGAACGTTTTACGGATGCCAGAAGCAGCTGCTCCTGCGCGAGTTTCCCTGCGATTCAAAGACATAATATTTCCCGTGAAAATAAGCGTGCTCTGCTGTGATATCGCTTCTTTTGTTATGAAAGCGCGATACCGAAACAGCAGGAAAAAATCTGCCGTCGCGAAGCGCATGAAGAGAGAAGCGTATAAATTGAGAAGGCTAATGATAATCATTTGCTTTAATAATTCTAAAAAGGTTTCATTCAATTATGTAAATATTTGTAAATATAATATTAATCATTAGGTTAGCCACTTCTTCGGTGGCTTGAACGCTGAGGCTTTCGTTTGATAAGCATGAAAAACGGGCGAAAAAGAGGGGTGGCGATGAAGGTCGGGGCGTTTTCCGCTATTGACGCAGGCTTCATGGCGCGGCGTTCATGGGCGTTGATTTGCTTAGTTTTCGTTAATGCGTATGATTCTCATTCTTTCTTCGGCCTTTCCGCGCGGCCAGCCCTCGCGGGAACCTTTCATCCATTGATGGAGTTCAGCATGAAATCGTTTTTCAGTTCGCGTAAAGCCGCGGTTGCCGCAGCGGTCATCGCCGCCTTAAGTCTGACGGCCTGTCAGGCGCCAGCCAAAAGAGCGGAAGCGCCAACGGCGGCTGCGAAACCAGCGGTTGCTCAGGCGGTAACGCAGCGTGTATTAGGCGATGGGCTGTATGAAATGGCGTATTCGCCTGCCGCCAACGCGCTGTACGTTGCCAGCGCGCAGGGCTTTAAAGACGTGAACGGCGGGGTGCTGTATCGCCTTGACCCGGCAACCCTTGCGACCAAAGGCGAAACCCATACCGATCTGAAAAACTTCGGAATGGTGATTGATGACGAAGGTAGCACTCTCTACATCACTAATTCGCTGGACGGCACCCTGTCCAAAGTGGATGCGCAAAGCGGCAAGGTGCTGCAACGCCTGGCGCTGGGCGGCGGTAAAGATAAAGACGGCGATGCGGTTGGCGCGCGCGAGATGCTGCTGCACGGCAACGAGCTGTACGTTGGCCGCGTGGCCGATCCCGGCTTCATTAACGTTATCGACACCAAAACCTTTAAGGTCAAAACCACCATTAAAAACGCCGGAAAATGGGTGACGGGCATTATTTATTCATCGCTGACCGGGCGCATTTATGCCGCCAACGGCGGGGGAGAAATTGTGGTCATCAATCCGCGCAGCCATAAAATCGAGCAGCGCTGGACGCCGGGCGACGGCAAAGAGTATCTGTTCCTGAACATGGCAGAAGATCCGACCACCGGCCGCCTGTTCGTCACCGACGACTCCAAAGCTAAAACCACGCTGGTGTTGGATATACATACCGGCAAAGTCATTAAACGTATCGAAGGGGATGCGCTGGGCATCAAGTTCAACGCCAGACGCAATGAGATTTACATCAGCCAGCGTGAGTCGAAGAAAGTGCTGCAGCTGGATGCCACCAGCTATGCGGTAAAAAACAGCTGGTCGTTCGATACCAGCCCGAACAGCCTGCTGGTTTCAGCGGACGGTGAAACGCTGTACGTTTCTCTGAAACAGGCGTTTAACGAAGACAGCTCGACTAAAGGACCGGACAGCGTGGCGCGCATTGCGCTGAAGTAGATCCGCAAGAGAAGGCCTGCGGGCCTTCCTGCGTCGGTGTATAAAAGCGTCCGGGCAGCGGTAAAAAGACTGAAAAGCAAAAAGCCCGCTTAAGTTTCCTTAAGCGGGCTTCTTAAATATGGCTCCTCTGACTGGGATCGCCTTTGCCAGTAACTGGCTAATAACTAAGCTAAACCTCAATTATCTTTCTGTCAAGACCAGCAGAATGACCACCATATTTGATCCATGATAGTTATAATTTTTGGCTCTTTATCGACCACATTGTCAATGAGGGGCAGGGAGCAGTAGAACTTCAAGATATTCTAAAGCTGAAGAATCTCTCTGCTTAAAGTATTCAGGGGCTTTTTGTGGCAGCCATACTTCGTGAAAATGTCGACGGAAATCACCATAGAGTTCTATTGGATAGAGTTTCGCATCTACTACGCGTCCATCCATGTACTCATGTTTGTAGGTACCAAAGGTATTTGGCTCGATATCTCGGTGCTTTCTTAACCAAGCGCAGAACATTCTTCCCTCTGATATATCGGGAATCATGTTATCTGGAAGAGTGTAGCCCGCAATTTCGAGAGGGGCGATCAAACTCAGGGTGATCTCGTTTAGCATCGAAAAATGAGTGTGAGGGATTTTATGTCTGTTACGAGTGTATCGTTGAAGGTGGGAGGGAGTGGCAAATTTGACTTGCCCCTGAGACCATTCATAAACCCATTGGGCTACTTTTACTGCGAATTTCGGTGAAAGCCATTGAGCTAAATTAATAGCTAACTGGGGGTGCACCCAAGTGCCCTGTAGCTTCGGGTTACCTCCTACTATAGAGTGAATTAACTGTGCTTCAGATAGCCCAGTTTGCTTCGTCATTTCAGCAATAAAGTCAGAGGCTAGTTTGCTAGATTTATAGCCTGAGAACGTCTTACCGACAGATTGGCATAGGGCTGTTGCGTTAATGTAGCCATCGCTCATGCGTTGAGGAATAATCGACCCTTCTTCAACTCGAGGAATTAATTCAAATTGTTCAGCCATTTTATTCTCATTATCTATCAGGGCAAATACCCGTCTTTTCAATGTGGACTGATAGACTTATTTTCAATGCTAAGAGATAACAATTTAAAGCAGAGATTTGATCTCTGTCACGATCTTGCCAACTTACAAAGCTGGTTGCTAGGTAGTTGTGCTGTCGGGTTCTGTTTTAGAACACTCCATGGCTGTCGAAAATAACCACCCGACTCATATTCCAAGTTTTGTAGCTCATCTTTTGCCAGTCTCGTCATAGCTGCTCTCGTTTCTATCGGCATGTTGCATGCGGTTATGTTATAAGCATTATTATGCTAACAGTCTTATGCTGCTCACATTACGTAGTTCATATCTTAAATTTAGATTTAACTTGTAATGCGATGATTTTATATCAAAAATGTCTCTAAAATTATGGTGAATCGAATGTGTTTTCGTAGCTTTCATAAGCAAAGTAAATGTGAGTTGTAAAGAAAATGTAGCATTCAGGTTTTATTTACTATCGGTCAGAGAGGTTTTGATATGAGTAAGTCTCATTTGAGATTTCAGGTTGATTCTCGTATTGCCACTTTATTAAGTCAGGAATACCCGTCCTCTGAACGTGCATTGAAGGAGCTCGTAGACAATGCATGGGATGCTGATGCGGAAGGTGTCACAATCATACTCCCTAAGCCACTTAGTGGTGACCCCATTGTCATTAAAGATAATGGTACTGGCATGACTGAAGAGGAATTGAGGCGACATTATTTATTCATTGCAACTGACCGACGTTCACATCGCGGCGAACGAACCGCCTTAAAAAATCGATTGGTTAAAGGGCGAAAGGGTATAGGTAAGTTTGCTGGTTTGATGGCTGCATCAGTCATGACTCTTGAAACCCGAGCTCGTGGACGTATGTGCCGCTTTATATTGCGTTTGGACGAGCTTTCGCAGGTAGATGATATTGAGAGGCTAAATATCGACCTGCACAGTGATTCATGTGATATCAACCAGCATGGAACAACGATTACCCTGAGTGAACTGCATCAGGGCCTAAGTTTTCCCGATGCTAATAAACTACGTCAAATCCTACTACAGGATTACGGACGTCAAGACGATTTTTCCATCAATGTTAATGACAAATGCCTAGATGTTGATGATGTATCGGGTAATTACGCAGAATTTGAGAGCGAACTTGCAAATGTTGGTAGTGTTAAACTGCGCTTCACTATCAGTGATGCTAAAGCTGGATTACGTCAGCCGGGTGTGACACTACGTGTCGATGGAAAGTCTGTTGGACGACCAAGATTCTTTGGTCTGGATCAGTCAGAGGATTTCCCATCGAAACTACTGCGCAAACTTTATGGTGAAATTGAGGCTGATGGGCTACGAGATCATATCACTGCAGGGTGGGATGCAACGGTTGAAAATAGCGAGCTCTTACAAGCGGTTGAAAGCTATGTTCAACCAATTTTGCGAATGGCCTATGAGCAGCAGTATCGCCGTGAAATACAATTAGCACAAGCACGTTTAAAAAGAACACTACTCACCAGATTATCTTCTCTTCCCGAATATAAGCGTGCCTTTGCTGATCGGGCAATCAAAAAGATCCTTGACAAATATTATGGAGAACCGGAAAGCAAAGTTGAGTTAGTTGTAAATGTGTTGCTTGAAGCAATGGAGAGTTCTGACTATCGCATATTGTTGGAGCATATTGGAGAAGCTATGCCCTCGGATGTTGCGGGTATAGCTGAGCGTTTAAACGATTTTGGTCTTGCTGACATGGCCTTTCTTGTTCAACAAGCAGAAGGTCGTAGAATTTTTCTTGATCAGTTAGATTCGATTGTACGGGATAAATCAACTACTGAATCAATAATGCATAAAGCTCTAGAGAAGAATCTCTGGATATTTGGTGCTGAATATTCTCTTTTTAGCTCAAATATTACTTTGCGACGTCAAATAGAGGATCTAGTAGGAAAATCATATATCGGAGATAAAGCCAACAAACGTCCAGATTTGCTTTTGAATGAAAGTTTGAGTGGTCAATACTTGCTTATTGAATTCAAGCGCCCAGATCATGCACTCAACCACGGAGACTATGTTCAAGCTATAGCTTATAGACATGAACTGTTAAAATATGTGGATTTACCTATAAAGGTTTTGCTTGTAGGTGGAAGTCGTTCTCCTGACTTTCCTATTAGTAATCGAGAACCTGAGGTGAGCATTATGTTATTCAATCAAATTATTTCAACCGCTCGAAAGCAAATCGAATGGCAACTGCGAGTTAAACAATAAGATCAATCTTATGAAATTAATCAATGTGGCATCTGAATTCTTCACTTTATTGTTGCTGTTATAAACGGTGTAACATAACTAAAATACTCAGATTGAGCGGTCCTGTGAACATCCCAACGTTTGGCGTTAACAGGACGTTGTCGCTCGTCTACATGAGTTAATACCAATCGTCTCTTCGCACGTGAAACACCAACGAAAAATGCACATCGACTCTCATCTTGGTTACCAAAGAAAATCTCGTTTTCAACTGCCATTATAATTACAGAATCGAACTCTAGTCCTTTGCTTTTGTGAATGGTCAGAATCCGGACTGCTTGGTCATCCGTAAATCGCCCAAGCGCTTTCGGCAAATCTGATTCAATTTTAAGCAACTCTTCAATCCGTGCTTTGGTATCACGAAAAACTTCCTGTAGGCGTTTGTGGGATTCGTAATCAGGTGATAGGGCTACGATCGTATCAGAGCCAATATGCTTTAAAAACGCCTTCACAAACTTCCACCAACAAGAAAAAGGTGAATCAAGCTGTTCAGCACTAGCTGCTTCTTTACGTTGTTTTTTTAACAAACGATCAAGGTCCTTTCGCGCACTGGACTGTACTTTTTCATCGGCAAAAGGAATCAACTGATTCATCAAACGGATCCAAGCCTTAGGTTCACGCTTGCCGTAGAGACATGAAAGATAATCTACGATTAAACGTGCAGCTGGCTCGACAGTAATATCCTGCATTTGCTGTTCATTTCGATATGGAATACCACGTAATCCTAGCTCCATCATTAGATGGTCAGCATAGAGATCTAACTGTTTAGAAACTAAGACAGCAATCTCTGCTGGTGGTAATTGTTCTTTATTGATCCAGTTATTAATAATATTCGCCAAATAAATCGCTTCTTCTTGGCTGTTTCCGAAACTCTCGACATGAATCTCACCTTCGTCACCATTCAGTTGTTCATCTGGCATGGCAGAGATCGGATCAAGATCCCGAATTATTTCATTCTGAACTCTTAGTAATTGCGGTTTTGATCGGAAATTACGGTACATGTTTAGTGGTACTGCATTAAAATCATTAGTAAATGTTTGAAAAATTCCATCCATTGCTCCCGCCCAACCCATGATTTTTTGCTTAGTATCACCTACAGCAGTGAGGCGGATTTTAGTCCCTAGAAAAGCAAGCTTAACTAATTCATACTGCAAATTTGTACAATCCTGAAACTCATCAAGAAAAATATCGCTGTAAGCCTGACGAATTGCATTGCGGGCAATTTTTGAGTTTTTCAATATCTTGATAGCCAATGGAACAAGATCGCTAAACTCTATTTGGGTGCTAGATATACCGATTTTCTTTTCAACGATCGTATAGCCGGAATTCAATGCATCTCTTCCCTGCAGCACTGGTCTAAAACGATCGATTATTCGCTTGGCAAATGCATGGAAAGTATAGCTGTCGAAACGGGAGGCAAGGTCTGTACCACAGCGCCGTTCGACGCGCTCTTTTAAATTTCTACTGGCATCAACCTTGAAGGAAATAGCCAGAATCCGCTTCGGATATCGACATGTGCCTGTCCGTAATAGGAAATCCGCCCTCTGAGCTAGCATTTCAGTTTTACCTGCGCCAGGTCCAGCGGTAAGAGCTAAACAACGTTTACGGGCTTTTGCTGCTCGTTTTGCACTTGGTTCCAGCGTTAATCCATCGGCGGGTTGCCATGCTTCAATAGGAATCATTCAGGTAATTCTCCAAGTTTGGCAATAACGGCATCAACTAACCTATTCAACGACTCTGGTATATTCGCAATTAATTCTTTGTCGCTTAGTTTCGCTAAAGCATCAATGTGTGCGGCTGGCTTACTACCTAATGTAAAACGTTGATGGTAAGTAGCAAACAAACTCTGTTCATCTACACTATATTGAGAAACATTGTTATAGTTTTTTCCAAGTACTGCTTTTATTGTTGACTCATCCGGCTCCTCTTCTTCAACTCCATAAGCTTCGGGATAGGCTAGCAACATGGAAAAGTCCAAATCCATGGGAAAGGAAAAAAAAACAGATCTGTTTTCAAGTTCTTCAAAAATGTCTTGAGTGCCTTTATCAAAAAAATGGTGAGTTCTAACTGGCGTAGCATCATCATTCCATCTTGTGATTTTCCATTCGGTAGGAAGTACTTTCTCCGGCTCAAATGCAGCAAGCTGATCGTTAACGTATTTAATTCGCCCCCATCCTGCGCCATACCGAGCTACATCCAGATCAAGCAAAGTCAGATAGGGAATCTGCAGTGCGGAAAGCAACCGCCAGAAATGATTTACATGCCTTCCACCTAACGGTGCTATCGTAATGGCTGATTCATCAACAGGAGTACCTTTTACCTGGAGCAAACGCGGCAGTACGATTTCTTCACTATCCCCTTCGCCAAGCACAACCAAGCGTGAGAAATAAATCTCAGGGAATGCTTGTACAGCCTCTCTCACAAACTTATGTGCTTCATCTGCTTTAGGTGGCAATTTGATACACGTAACTCGTGTTTTTCTTTCCTCAGTAAGTCGTAGGTAACGTATAAACTTAGGATCAACTCTTCGCAACATTGATGGTGCATGAGTAGCAATTAAGGCTTGCGCATCAATATACTTTGCCATGGTATTTAAGGCACTGACAATACGTCCCAAGTAATGGGGAGAAAGGCTATTCTCCGGTTCTTCTACTGCGACCAGCGTAAAAAACGGAGGGCGCAACTTGTCGGGATCAAATGTAACATTTTCCTCTGCGAGCACAGCTCTACCGATCGCTTGAGATGACAGAACAAGAGAAAGGTAAAGCATCGATTTTTGACCATCGCTCAACCGAGAAAAATCGACAAGCGAGCCATCATGGCCGGGAGTAAATGAAACCGATAAATGTCGTAGCAATGCTTCAATCTCTGAAGCCACAAATGTAATTTTAGGATCAGAGAAAAATTTGCCTTTGTGTAGGGTTGCCCAGGTTAATTTCAAACTTTCACTGAAAGCATTGATGGAGGGGTTAGCTGCTAGGCTTTCGCTTATCTGGTTGGTTAATTCCTTAATCGCTGTACGCTCATCATCC
The DNA here is from genome assembly GCF_003628475.1 of Enterobacter sp. R1(2018). Classification (GTDB taxonomy): domain Bacteria; phylum Pseudomonadota; class Gammaproteobacteria; order Enterobacterales; family Enterobacteriaceae; genus Dryocola. The sequence continues at coordinate 90,765 of NZ_RCAA01000046.1, forward strand.
CAACGTACTGCACGAAGCAAACGTCCGAGTAATGCGTTCGCACCGTAAGCAATATGGTCTGCAGGATCTCGTCTGGCTGGCAAATAGTGAATTTGGATATTATTACGCTCTGCCCTTGTTACTTGAGCTGTGGTTTGAGGAGAGCTATCAGGATTGACATCCAAAACATATACTAAGTTATCCTCAATATCCCCATCCATTCCCATAGTTGCAGTGAGGCGAAAACGCACACGTGGAACACCTTCTGGCTCATCAAGTCGCATGTGACCAAAATGAGGAGCCACGGTACTGTTGTCCTCGTCCTCCGCAAGTTCGTGAAACAGAAAGTCAGCTTCAATCCACAACTGTCTCTCAGGAGGAACTTCATCTTCATCAAAAGGGACATGGAAATCTGATCGCTGGACACGACGCAATGTTGGATCAAACGCAAAAAGTCGACATAAAGCCTGAAGTGCTGCTGTTTTACCTGAACCATTAGGTCCAATGAGATAAGTCACATCTTCCAAGCCTAGTTCGGTTGGTTCTTTGCCAAAAGACTGGAAACCAGATAACCGAATTGCTTCAAGCTTCATTCTACTTCCTCCCTCAGTCCAAGTTATCCAATGAATTGATTAGTGAATTCACTTGTTGTTAATAATACGGTCGCCATTCTGCAGTACACTCATATAACCCTTAAAGATAGTTGTTAATGGGTATGGTCTTTAGCAAGCCTAGAGAATTTAGGCTGCCGTACACTCAGTGACGATTCCAGCGATAGTAATCACACCTGATGCAATAAAAAATATGTTGGAAAACCTTGAAGCTAAGACCAGTTTTAGTTGGCTCCGACAAAATTACCATATGCCTAAACTCCTTAAACCGCTATAACCCCCCCAAAAAACACAAAACCATTTCACTGCTGCGAACCAAGGGGCGCTACGCTCTCGTACAGGACCCGTTTTTTTCTCCTGTGTGCTTTTTCGTTTCCATATTCGCTTCCGGTTAATCGTTTCCCAACACAACCCGTCCCACAAGGGTAAATGGCACGCATGCTGCGCCCTTGCAGGACAGAACGATGCCGTGAAAGCGAACCGTCAGGCGATACGAAGACGAAAATCACATCACTGATGGAGAAAAAATCATGACTATTTCCCTGCATACCCAGACTAGCGCCCCTAACACCGCAGCGGCGACCAGCGTATCCCCGCTGAAGCAGTCAGGCTCCTCAAAAACGAAATTTTCCAAAACCAATATTTATCAGACTGTCACTGACAACATTATTTCTGCACTTGAAGCAGGCGTTAAACCGTGGTCCTGCCCGTGGCAGCGCGTACCTGGTATGTCAGGATTACCTTCAAATTATGCGACAGGTACTGCTTACAGTGGGATGAATATCATGTTGTTGTGGGGTAGTGCGTCAGAACAAGGATTCAGCGATTCACGCTGGATGACCTACAAACAGTCGCAAGCGGAAGGCGGGCAGGTGCGCAAAGGGGAGCACGGCACAACCGCTATTTTCTATTCCACGCTGGAGAAGGAAAACGATGCCGGGGAAATCGACTATATCCCGATGCTCAAAACATTCATCGTTTTTAACGTTCAGCAGATCGATGGTCTGCCACTGGTTGCTGAGACTGTGAGTACCGCTGAGACGTTCGAGCCTTTGCCTCAGGTTGAAAATCTTTTTCAGAGCAGCGGCGCAAACATCATTGAGAAAGGACAAAACGCCTTTTTCCGCCCCTCAACCGATGAAGTCTGGTTGCCGGAGCGTTACCTTTTTTCTGATGCCGCCAATTTCTACGCCACCGGACTGCATGAACTGGTGCACTGGAGTGGTGGCAAAAGCCGCTTGAATCGCGAGATGAAAGGGAAATTTGGCAGTGAGGATTATGCTTTTGAGGAGTTGATCGCCGAGTTGGGAAGCGCGTTCCTGATGGCGGATTTGGGGATTGTCGGAGACGTCCAGCACGAAAGCTATATTGCTTCTTGGCTGAAAGCACTGAAAAATGACAAACGCTATATTTTCAGAGCCGCTAGTGCGGCATCAAAAGCGCATCGTTATTTGATGGATAAAGCCTGAGGGTAAGGGGAGGAAGCTGCAAAGGAGTGTGGTTTTAACCTTTTAGGTCTGTGGGCACAGCAAAGCTTTATTCCCCCTGCGAATTTTCTTGGTATTTGATGCCAGGAAAATTCGCAGGCTGCAGGGCGGGCGGCAAAGAGTCCGCTCATCCCTTTAGATGTATTGGTTTAGACTTGATCTGGCTGTGTTCTCTGTTAGAACACGATTCAACCTGACAGTCGGCAACAAGCGAGAAGCAGAAGTTGACATTTATCCCCATCCTGTGGGGGGCTAAGTAATAGTTGCAAGCTTTTCCTTATTCTCTATGGTTCTAGAAGGTTTAGAACGGGGAGAGACTATCTATTAGGTGTTTAGTACGCCCCTACGGGGGGCAATTAATGCCTCTTGGTATATAGGCAGTTATCACTTGAAACTCGAAAGATGACTACCTAAGCCGGGGCGATTCAGTACCCAGTGGTCACAGTAGCAACGTTTATAAGAAAAC
>NZ_RCAA01000047.1:0-8734 GCF_003628475.1 Enterobacter sp. R1(2018)
CTTTAAATATGGCGGTGAGGGAGGGATTCGAACCCTCGATACGTTGCCGTATACACACTTTCCAGGCGTGCTCCTTCAGCCACTCGGACACCTCACCATATTGTTTTTGTCACCCGCTTACGGGGGCAACGGGGCGCTACTATAGGGAGTCAGCTCCATTCGGTCAAGCGTAATTTTTACATTCGAGCCTGTTCGGTTAAGCCTTGAGCGATGATGAATTTTAAGCGAAAAAAAAGCCCGCATATAAATGCGGGCTCTTCTTTAAATATGGCGGTGAGGGAGGGATTCGAACCCTCGATACGTTGCCGTATACACACTTTCCAGGCGTGCTCCTTCAGCCACTCGGACACCTCACCATATTGTTGCTCCAGCGCTGCTGGAACGGGCGCTAATGTAGGGAAAAGCGTTAATCACGTCAATGCACTTTTCATTAAATTCAGCGCGTTTAGACAAACTTCAAACAACTTGCTTTTTAAAACAGCAGCCGTCGCTGTTTTTTATTACATTTAGCGCTTGAAATGATTCACGTTTCGCGTAATCCTGGAAAAAAAGGAGGAAGCGTGGATATTATTTTCTATCACCCAACATTTGATACCCCATCCTGGCTGGCAGGTTTGCAACGGCAGCTCCCTGAGGCTCGCGTGCGTGAGTGGCGCGAGGGCGATAATCAACCTGCTGACTATGCTTTGGTCTGGCATCCCCCGGTGGAAATGCTGGCGGGCCGTAAAGAGCTCAGGGGCGTTTTCGCGCTTGGCGCAGGCGTGGATTCGATTCTCAGCAAATTAAAGGCGCATCCCGATATGCTTCCAGCCGGCGTGCCGCTGTTCCGTCTTGAAGATACGGGCATGGGGCTGCAGATGCAGGAGTATGCGGTCAGCCAGGTGCTGCACTGGTTCAGACGTTTTGATGACTATCAGGCGCAGAAGCAGCAGGCAAACTGGCAGCCTCTTGACGATTACCGACGCGAAGACTTTACCATCGGCCTTCTCGGCGCTGGCGTGCTCGGCGGCAAAGTTGCGGAAAGCCTGAATGCGTGGGGGTTCCCGGTGCGCTGCTGGAGCCGTAGCAAAAAAGAGTATCCCGGCGTAACAAGCTTCGCGGGTACGGAGCAGCTCGGCGATTTCCTGAACGGCACTCGCGTGCTTATCAACCTGCTGCCGAACACGCCGCAAACCGTCGGCATTATTAACGCGGGGCTGCTGGAGCAGCTGGCGGACGAAGCCTATGTGCTTAACCTGGCGCGCGGCGTTCATCTGGTGGAGGCCGATCTGCTGGCCGCCCTTGATAGCGGTAAATTAAAAGGCGCGATGCTGGACGTTTTCTCTCAGGAGCCGCTGCCGGCTGATAACCCGCTGTGGAAGCATCCTCGCGTGGCGATCACGCCGCATATCGCAGCGGTTACGCGCCCGGACGAGGCCATGGCTTATATCGCCAGAACGATTCGCCAGATTGAGAAAGGTGAAAAGCCCGCGGGCGAAGTTTCCCTGCAGCACGGTTATTAAACCCGAGCCCGGCCGGGCGGCCGGGCTAAAATTCAACGGCGATAACTGCTATCCTTGCGGGAAAGAGAGAAAAGGAGAGAGTTATGTACCCCGTTGACCTGCATATGCATACCGTCGCCAGCACCCACGCCTACAGCACCCTTCACGATTACATCGCCATTGCCAGAAGCAAAGGCATCAGGCTTTTTGCCATTACCGATCACGGCCCTGATATGGCCGATGCGCCACACTACTGGCACTTTGTGAATATGCGCATCTGGCCGCGTGTGGTCGACGGCGTTGGCATTTTGCGCGGCATTGAAGCGAATATTAAAAATACCGCCGGGGAGATCGACTGCACGGGGCCGATGCTTGACGCGCTCGATTTGATTATCGCCGGTTTTCACGAGCCCGTTTTTCCGCCGCAGGATGAAGCTACGCATACCGAAGCGATGATTGCGACCATGGCCGCAGGCGACGTACATATCATCAGCCATCCCGGCAACCCTAAATTCCCGGTGGATATTCCCGCCATCGCTCAGGCTGCCGCTAAATATAATGTCGCGCTTGAGCTGAACAACTCTTCCTTTACGCATTCCCGCAAAGGGAGCGGACCAAACTGTCGCGCCATTGCTGCTGCGGTGCGTGATGCGGGCGGCTGGCTATCGCTGGGCTCTGATTCCCATACGGCATTCAGCCTGGGCGATTTTGACGAGTGTCGTAAGGTTCTTGCGGAAGTGGAATTCCCGGAAGATCGCATTCTGAACGTTACGCCGCGCCGCCTGTTAGATTTCCTTGAATCCCGCGGCATGGCGCCTGTCGCCGAATTTGCCGCGCTTTAATTTCTACCCCTGAATGGATTGTTAGCATGAATGAGTTCTCAATTATTTGCCGTATTTTAGGATCGCTGTTCTACCGTCAGCCGCAGGACCCGCTATTGGTGCCGCTGCTGACGATGATCCGCGAAGGGAAGCTGGCGGCAAGTTGGCCTCTGGAGCAGGACGAGCTGCTGGCCCGGCTGCAGCAAAGCTGCGATCCGCAGCTGCTGGCCGCGGATTACAACGCGCTTTTCGTCGGCGACGAGTGCAGCGTTCCGCCATTCCGCTCGGCGTGGGAAGAGGACAGCCATGAAGGAGACGTACGCGAGTTTCTGAAAGAGCGCGGCATGCCGCTTGCCGAAACGCCGGCCGATCACTTTGGCACATTACTGCTGGCCGCCTCCTGGCTGGAGGATCAGTCGCAGGAAGATGAATACGAAGCCCAGATAGCTTTGTTCGATGAGTATCTGCTGCCGTGGTGCGGAACTTTCCTCGGCAAAGTCGAGGCCCATGCGACTACCGCTTTTTACCGCACGCTTGCGGCAATCAGCCGTGAGGCCATCCAGGCGATGCGCGATGAGCTCCAGGAGTCGGAAGAGGAATAAATAGTGATGAAAATCACATTTATCGTGCAATAAACCATCGTTTCTTTCAGAAAGTGTGCGGCAGATCGTGGTTGAACCGAAAGGCTCTGCTATGATACGCCGCCATGAACATACTCATTTCTCTCGCATTGACGACCGGTATCCTCTCAGGCCTTTGGGGCTGGGTAGCGGTAAGTCTTGGCTTACTCAGCTGGGCTGGTTTTCTCGGCTGCACGGCTTATTTTGCCTGCCCACAGGGCGGCCTTAAGGGGCTGTTTATCTCGCTTTGCACTTTATGCAGCGGCGTGCTTTGGGCGCAGGTGATAATTCACGGCAGCGCGCTGGCCCCGCATCTGGAAATCCTTGGCTATGTCGTCACGGGCGTGGTGGCTTTCCTGATGTGCATTCAGGCTCGTCATGTACTGCTGTCTTTCGTGCCCGGCACCTTTATCGGCGCCTGTGCCACCTTTGCTAATCAGGGTGAATGGCATCTTGTTCTCCCATCTTTATTACTGGGCCTGGCGTTTGGCTATGCGATGAAGAACAGCGGGCTGTGGCTTGCGGCGCGAAAATCCAGAAGGGCTGCGGCTATTACAGAATAAAAAAACCAGCCGAGGCTGGTTTTTTATTTCCCGGAGGCTATCAGGCTTCCGGAGGCACCGACATTTCTTTATATTTAACCAGTATCGGGTTCTTTTTATCGCCCGGATTTTTCAAATCCCACAGGCCGCGATCGATACCGTCATTAACCAGGTAAATAACGCCCGTCTCGATAGCTGACATCAGACACATCATTACCGGTTCGTTCGTGGTGTAACCAATTTCACCTTCTAACAGGCGCTGGTAATCGACAAAACGGAACACCCCGGCCTGCACTTCATAAGACAAAATTGTTTTACTGGTATTAACCGAAGACATGACCTCGCCGGTGCTGACGTCAACCACGCGCAGGTTGACGGCAATCTGGTCGAGCTGGTATTGCGTTTCGCCGCCGATACCAAAGTAACGCGCCCCTATGCCGCCTGATTTCACATTGCTTTCATAGCCAATGATCGAGCCTTCAATCATGACGTTTGCCGCCACTAACGATTTCAGAGCCTGGCGGTTATTGGCCGCAACGGTGCCGTTTTCCTGGGCCGCGCGGATAATTTTGCGCTCGTTGAGCAGGTTCTGTAATCCCTGACGTTCCAGCGGTATAAACCAGCGTGAATCTTTTAACGCGGTAACCAGCATCGCGGTGGCGCTTTGCGGTACGGCGGTTGAGAAGTTACTCGCCGGATAAGGCTTAAACTGACCTGTTTCATCCTGAATGTTATATACCGAGACAAACAGTTTTCCCGCAGCTTCCGGCAAATGCGTTAAATCGCGGTAGCTCTGGGCCCGAGGCATGAGTGTAGGCTTCGCAGCTTCTTTAGGTGGCGCGGTTAAACAACCACTTAATAAACACACTGCTACGATGAGAAAAAAGCGCTGCATGATGTTTATCCTTAAATACTTTTTGATTATTTAAACCCACTAAAAATCAGTAGAATTGTTTTGTAAGCCCGCGACCTGAATCGTTGAGGTCTTCCCGGTTTTCCTGTCGGTAATATTCATCGTTAGCTGCCCGTCGGCATTGGCAATATCAACAATAAAGTCATTGGTTACCAGGCGCCCCGGTTTTCCGGTGTTAATATTGGTAAGCAAACCGCCCAGCAGCTGTGACTGAATCGTTTGTGTAAAGTTATCCAGAGCGGATGGGGTCTCAATACCAAAGTTGTCGCTATAGCTGGGATCCTTATAGGAGTTCTGGGCCTGAGCCTCGTTAAGTAAAAAAGGGCCGTTATTTGGGTTACCGCCAAAATTCGGGTTAGTAAACTGAAACGTCATATTTCCGCCCCATGCCAGCGGAGTAAAAACCAGCAGGGAAACAACTGCATAAGCTATACGCATCACAGCCTCCTAGAATTCATCGTGGGTTAAATCACCGGTGCTCAACAATACTTTGTCTACCTGCCGACGTTTAATTGCCTCATTGGTTTGCGCCAGTGCAATATCGACGTTGCGGTCGAAGTCGCGTTTTGTAGGGAATAAAAAAGCCTGAAAAATAACATCCTGATCGACAGTAATGGTTATCCAGCTTCCCCAACGGGCACTGGGTCGCTCATTTATAGTCAGGTTTCCAACAAAGCTGCTTTCCCACTTGTCGCTGAAGGCTCGGTAAAAATCATGTCCCACGGAAGAAACGGTGTGATCCGTCAACAGTCCGGGAATTTCCACTTCTACGGCGCGAACGCCCCCGGAAGCGCACAGTAATACTGTCGCCAGCAGTAAAGCAGGTTGTAATTTCATAGCCCTATCGCCTGAGATTATCGTTTGCCCAGGAAACCGCCTGAGTGCGGTTTTTAACGGCTATCTTCTTGAATAGATTGTAAAGATGCGTTTTTACCGTGTTTTCGCTAATAAATAGCGACTGGGCGATTTCATTATTGGAAGCGCCCACGCGCAATTTATTAAGGATTTCCTTTTCACGGTGAGTTAACAAAGAAGACTCAGAGCTGTAAAAGCGATAGTTGCCTGAGTGATTAATAAGATAACTGGCTAATTTTTGCGAGAAATAACATTCGCCATCCATGACGCCGCGAATGCCTTCAACGACCCGCGGCTCTTCTTCTGAGGTGTAAAATACGCCGCTAATATGAGGCCAATTCTCTATTTCGCGGAACTGATACTCTTCAGGCGTGTTGAGGAGAAGTAATTTAACGCTGCTGTGTTTGCGGCTTAAGTTATCCTGCCAGTAGCTAATAAGCTTTTTATCCGCCTCAACCATATCGAATAACACCAGAACATTTCCAGCTATCTCATCGAGAGAGCGTTGAATGTTATGAAGTTTCCCGTTTATAGCCAAAGACGATTTCAAGTGTTGTAATAAAGCCGAAGCCTGCAGCGAAGGTTTGGTGATCAACAACAAGGTATGACTATTTAAAGTATGGACTTCATTAAACATGATGAAACTCCATCTGATTTTTATGCACTATCAGCTGAATTAACAGAAAGTTAATTCCCCAGAAGTACTGATAAGTGCTGCACTGCTGTGTGTGAAATAAAACACCTGCCAAACACGCACATTGATACGGCTGACATTGTGTTAAATAAAATGGTTACTGCTGAATTCAATCTAGCGGGATGTAATCTTAAAGCAAGTGTTAAAGATGTTACATAATGTAACTGAAGATATTAAAATGTGTCACAAGGAAATTTTTGCTATTTAAAATTGATGATAAAGTTGTACATCTTAATTAATTTGCATAGTTTTAAAAGTCACACAAATACATTTATTTGATTGATATATATGACTTATTTTAAAAAATTTTAATGTTTATCGAATTTTAACATATGTAATTTTCGGTTCTGTCTATCAGGTTTACCGCTTCGTTTAAAAAAAGTGTCTTGGTGACAGACCTCTCAATTAATTCCTGAAATTTTGCTGGTGATATCTCGGTTTCAGCACAGGAAGGCCAACGGATAGCTGGTCTTATCGGTTTTTTTGGGTAATCGAGATTTTTGTGAAAAGCATTCTTCTATTATCGGTATTTTTAAATAACTCATGCTTTGGCATGACTATGGATATAAAAATACAACGTGCGGGTGAGATATTTTAAATGTTTCGAAGGACATACTCACTTCCGTAACGCAGCAATAACTTCTTATCGCTTGTGTTAACAATGAAAGAATTTTGGCATATTTACCTGGCAGCATCCAGGTCCAGGGTGACAACATGAAAAACAGATCGTTATTTATGGTGTTAGCATTGCTGGGTGCGCCTGGTTATGTAATGTCAGCAGGTTTCGACCTTGCTGCTTCAGAGTATAACTTTGCAGTTAATGAATTAAGCAAAGCTTCTTTTAATCAGGCAGCCATCATTGGTCAGCAGGGCGTTAGTAATAGTGCCGATGTCGATCAAAAAGGGACCCGGCAAATTGCGGCCGTCTCGCAGTATGGAGGCAATAACCGCGCAAATGTCGATCAATCAGGGAGTTATAACTTTGCTTATATTTCGCAAACGGGTAGTTCGAACGATGCGGATATTAAGCAGACTGATTCTGGTAATAGCGCTTTAATTATCCAGAAAGGTTCTGGAAATAAAGCAAGTATTATCCAGACTGGTACGCAAAAAACAGCAGTTGTTGTTCAGAAACAGTCACAAATGGCGGTTCGTATTATCCAACGATAATTCACCAACTATTTGGGCTTACATTCTCAATCCGATGGGGGTTTTACCATGAATTTATTCAAAGTGGCAGCATTAGCAGCGGTAGTTATTTCCGGTAGCGCTATGGCCGGTCATTACCCACAGCATAGTCAGGGTAATGAAAGCCTGAGTATTTATCAGGAAGGTGTGAATAACGTTGCGCTTGCCGATCAGGGATCGTCTCCAGATGCATCAATTGATATTAAATCATTTGGCTACAATAACTATGTGAAAGCAAATCAGTCTGGCGCTTCTGATTCTGATACCTTTGTTGTGCAGTCTCAGGGTGGTAAAAACACCGCGATCACTACCCAAACTGCTGATAACTCAACTATTGCAGTTACCCAGGTTGGTTGGGGTAACTATGCAAATGCTTACCAGCATTAATAGTAAGACTGCGCTATAAAAAACAGGGCCACGGCCCTGTTTTTTATTGGGAGGAAGATATGCATACATTAATTTTGCTGGCAGCGCTTTCAAATCAGCTCACTTTTGACACCCGGCAACAGGGCAATATTTACACCATTGAACCCGTCGCCACCCTGACTACCGACTGCCAGTGTTCAATAAAACTGACGGCCATGCGTTCTGGCAAGGCCGGACAAAGCACCAGCAGCCAGCGTTCCACCGTCGCGATAAAAGCGAATAAACCAATAAAGTTAGCCAGGCTGAGCCTGAATATCGAACCCGGTGATAGCGTCATTCTCACCGTCACCCTTACGGATGGCAAAGACATTAATCTGCAGCAGCAGTGGGCGCCGCCGGGCAGGATCTGACTTTGCTATTTTGTTTAAATTGTGTAATGGAATTGTTGTGATTATTTCGTCTGTATACCAATGTTTAACTGTAGTGATTGGGTTATCTGCCGATAACTTTCTTACAGACGACATATGAGGAGTACAGATCGTGATAAAAAACACTTTTAAGAAGTTTCTCTGTGCTGCTGTATTCGCGATACTCTCGCCCCTGTCGCCGGCCAACGCGGATGGCGGGATAATTCATTTTCAGGGGGCCATTGTTGAAGAGGGATGTGGCGTTACGCCGCAGGACCAGAAGGTTACTTTTTCCTGCTATAAGCAAGGTATACCAACAACTTTCACCGTTGCGCTTGACCAGCTTGCCAACGATTCTGTACGTAGCGACAGCCTGATACACACTGATATTCACTACCTCGATTCGCAGCATCGCCTGGCCGTGGTGAATATCACCTATCAGTAAATCCAGGGGGCTGATAAGTAAGGCGGCGATGAGTTTTTCCGCCTACTGATTTATTTCAGCCCAGGTTTTGTTACTATTCCGCGCCATTGCAAATTTCCGCGGCGAAAAATCTTCACTAAGAGAGATCCAGCCGGATTGAGAGTTATTCCATAGCCCGCAACAATATAAAATATTATACCTGCGGGCTGCAGCATATGAATGATGGTAGCGAGAATGAAGTTAGCGTTTAACCTTGTCGACTGGCAGGCCTGCGCCCCCGGCTTATCCGATGCCGCGCAGTGGCTGGCGTGGGGCAAAGCGTCCCCGATAATCGATGCGACAGCCGCAATCGCCAGATGCACACATTTACCTATGATGACCGCGCGTCGTCTGACGGCGGGCAGCCGCCTGGCGGTAGACGCC
>NZ_RCAA01000047.1:8845-9383 GCF_003628475.1 Enterobacter sp. R1(2018)
CAACAGCCAGTCTCGCCTACGGATTTTGCCATGTCGGTACACAATTCGGCGGTTGGCAATACCACTATCGCCGCCGGCTTACCTTTAGTTTCATCTTCCGTATCCGCCGGCCGGGATACTTTCGCACAGGCGCTGGTCGAAGCGGCCACCTTTCTTTATGCGGGCTATAAACGCGTGCTGCTGGTGGATTTTGACGGCGCCATCCCCGATTTTTATCAGCCGTTGTTGGCAAATGAGCCGCCCACCTTTCCGTACGCCGTCGCGCTGGTGCTGGAAGCAGGTTCGCATCTGCAGGCACAAAGCGTCCCCGACGCGCATCGTGATGTAGCCCCTCTGCCGCAGAGCCTCTGTTTCTTACACGCCTGGCTTGGCGGAGTGCCGCATTTCACGCTTGGCGGGGAAAGGCTGCTGTGGCAGTGGAGCCGCAGCTGATGTGGCGCAAACTTCCGCAGCGCCTCAACTGGTGCTGGCGCGTCGTGATGACCGGCTGGCTGTTTATCCTTTTTGGCAGCGGCGGCCTTGCGCTCTCGCTGCTGTG
>NZ_RCAA01000047.1:9492-22279 GCF_003628475.1 Enterobacter sp. R1(2018)
TTATTTTTGCGCATCGGACGCTTTCTGGGCGTTTTTGATTATCAGTTCAGCGGCGTGGAAAACCTGCGCGGCGATAAAGGCTGCCTGATCGTTGCGAATCATCCCACGCTGCTGGATTATGTTTTTATTGCTTCCCAGGCCCCCGAAATTGGCTGTCTGGTTAAAGCAGGCCTGGTTAATAATCCGTGTTTCCGAGGCGTTATTCGCGCGGCGGATTATTTAATTAACAGCCAGGGCGAAACTTTACTGCCGGAAAGCCAACGGCGGCTGACGGCGGGGGAGACGATACTGATTTTCCCCGAAGGCACGCGAACGCGCCCCGGAGAGCCGCTGGCGATCCAGCGCGGGGCGGCGCAGATTGCTGTTCGCAGCGGCTGTCCTCTGCGTCTGGTACACATTTATTGCGACCAGCGTTATCTCGATAAGCAAAGCCGCTGGTATCAAATTCCGGCGCGTAAACCGATGATTAAGGTTTCGGTACAAAGGCGAATAGAGAGCCTGGATTTTGTCACGGCGCAGGACAATGCCCCGGCGCTGGCGGCGCGTCGCCTGAGCAATTATTTACGTCAGGAATTGGTTCCTGATTCTCGTTAAGACCCGGAAGCAAATATGGACTCCCTAAAAAACGATATAAAACAACTGATAATCGACACGCTGAACCTTGAAGAGATAAGCGTGGACGACATTGACAGCGAGGCGCCCCTGTTTGGCAACGATGGCCTGGGGCTTGACTCCATTGATGCTCTTGAGCTGGGTTTGAGCGTAAAAAAACGTTATGGCGTGACGTTATCCGCTGAAAACGAAACCATGCGGCAACATTTTTACTCTGTGGCAACGCTGGCTGCTTTTATCGTCAGCCTTAATCCGGCGCACGACGCCTGAATGATTGAAGAACGAGCAAGTTATGAATAAAGAAGATATTTATCAGGAAGTGACCGGGCTGCTGGTTAAATTGTTCGACCTGGACGCCGCGCTTATCACCCCTGAATCGCGCCTCTACGAAGATTTAGATCTCGACAGCATTGATGCCGTAGACATGGTGGTACACCTGCAAAAACGTACCGGCAAAAAGATTAAACCGGAAGATTTTAAAGCGGTGCGTACCGTACAGGATGTTGTAGAGGCTGTAGAGCGGCTGCAACAGGGTTCCTGATGCGCGAGCGGGCGGTGAACGTGCTGAGTATCGCAGGCGGACTGGCGGTTATAGGCTGGCCTTTTGCTGTCTGGCTGGCGCTGTCCTACCCGCATTTACATATTCTGCTGCCCCTGCTGGCGCTGTGTTTCGTGCTGCGTCTGGCGGCGCTTCGCGGTAAAACCGGGGCCCTGAGCCGTGCGGCGCAAGGCCTGGCCGGAGTAGGAATAGCCCTGACGCTGGCGAGCGTTTTGCTGCGTGAGGCGCAGCTGCTGCTGTGGTATCCCCTGGCGGTCAATATCGTGATGCTCGCCCTGTTTGGCGGCTCGTTGCTAAGCCGCATGCCGCTTATTGAAAGGCTGGCGCGCTGGCGCGAGGGCGAGCTTTCTCCCGCGGCGGTACGCTACACGCGTCGCGTGACCTGGCTGTGGTGCGGATTCTTTATCGTTAACGGCGGCGTTTCGCTATGGACCTGCCTGCACGGCAGCCTTCATCTCTGGACGCTGTGGAACGGCATGCTCAGCTATTTGCTGATGGGCGCGCTGTTCGCCGGTGAATGGCTGGTGCGCCAGCGCGTAAAACAACATCATGAATAATTTTCTGCCGCTGGGCGAATGGGTTAGCGCGGCCCGCCATCCCGATCATGTTGTGGCGTTTTCAGCTGACAGGTGCTGGACGCAGGCGATGCTTGAGCGCGATGTGCAGCAGCTTTATAGCAGGCTGGCCTCCCTTGACGGCGAGCGGTGGGCGCTGTGTTTTGATAATAGCTACTGGTTTATCGTCGCGCTTCTCGCCGCCCTGCACGCGGGGAAAACACCGCTCATGCCCGGCCACTGCCGGGAAACTCAACTGCGCGAACAGCAATCTTCGTTTAGCGGAGTGTTAACCGATTTGCCCCTCAGGCTCGACTGCCCGGTTATTAATCCGCAGGACCTGCCGCTTCAGGCGCCGCAAAAGCTGCCGCCCGTTCCCCGTGACGCGGGAGTGATTTTGTTCACCTCCGGATCAACCGGCGCACCGTCGCAAATCCTGAAAACGGTCGACGCGCTGGATAAGGAGAGCGCCTGGCTGGCGCAGCTCTGGGGCGAGGATGTGAAGAACTGCCGCGTCGCGGCATCGGTCAGCCACCAGCATATGTATGGCCTGACGTTTCGCATTATGCTGCCCATGACGCTGGGCCTGGCCTGCGACGCGTCGATGATTCATTTCCCCGAGCAGCTGGCGGCGCTGACGAGCCATCCGCTGCTTTTTATCACCAGCCCGGCCTTTTTGAAGCGTCTTGATGTCAATCTGCCGGCGCCGCCGTGTCGTAAAACCGTTTCGGCGGCAGGGCTGCTGGACGACGAAACGGCGCAAAGAGCCGGATTATGGTTTGGCGAGGCGGTGTGCGAAATTTACGGCACCACGGAAACGGGCGTGCTCGCCTGGCGCAGGCATCATGATGTCGCACCGCCCTGGCGGCCTTTTCCGGAGGTGGAATTTATCGCCCGCGAAGAGCAGTGGTCCGTACGTTCCCCTTTAATTAACGGCGGCGAGTGCCCGCTCGATGATAATCTGGCCTTCACTTCGCAAGGTGCGTTCCGGCTTTTAGGCCGCCGTGACCGCATCGTGAAGATTGAAGAAAAACGCGTCTCTCTTAGCGAAATCGAACGTCGCCTGACGGCGTTGCCGGGCATCAAAGATGCGGCCGTGGTGCCGATTGTACGCGCAGGACGCGTTACGCCCGGCGCCGTTGTGGTGCTTGATGGCTCCGTTAACCTGCCTGCCGGGTATAAAAAACAGTGGCGAGACGCGCTTCGCCAGTGGCTTGAGCCCGTAGCCATCCCGCGTTACTGGCGTCTCGTTGACAGCATTCCGCTCAACAGCCAGAGCAAGCGGGCCTGGACACAACTACAGGAATTATTTGATGAAACCCATTAAAGAGCGCTGCACGCGGCCGGGGGAAAACCAGCTGTGCCTGCGGCTGCGTATTCCGGCAGAACTGAGCTGGTTTGACGGCCACTTCCCGACGCAGCCGCTGCTTCCCGGCGTGGCGCAGGTGGACTGGGTGATGGCCTACGGCGCAGAGCTCGCCCCCGGCATGCGGTTTTGCGCGATTGACAGCGTGAAGTTCCAGCGTCCGGTACTGCCCGAAAGCCTGCTTGAGCTGAACCTGCGCTGGGATGCCGCTCGTAGCCTGCTGAGCTTTGAATATCTCCAGCTTAAAGACGACGCGCGCCAGCCGGTCAGCAGCGGAAAAATTAAGCTATGTCCGTGATTGAAGAGCCGACCGTAGCCCAGGCAGATTTCCGCGCGTGCGTGGTGATCCCCTGTTACAACCACGGGGCGGCTATGCCCGGCGTGCTCGCGCGTCTGGCCCGGTTTTCGTTGCCGTGCATTATTGTTGACGACGGCAGCGATCGTTCAACGGCGCAGCAGCTGGATCTTCTGGCGGCAAACCACGTCGGCGTGACGCTGGTGCGCCTGGCGACCAATAGCGGAAAAGGCCAGGCGGTTATCGCCGGCCTGCAGGCGGCCCGGCAGGCGGGTTTCAGCCATGCCGTGCAGCTGGATGCCGACGGACAGCACTGTATCGAAGATATTCCCCGTTTTCTGAATGAAGCGCGGCGCTACCCGCAAAGCCTGATCTCCGGCCAGCCGCAGTATGACGATTCGGTGCCCAAAGCTCGTCTGTACGGACGCTACGTGACCCATTTTTGGGTATGGGTCGAAACGCTGTCTTTCTCGCTTAAGGACAGCATGTGCGGGTTCCGCGTCTATCCCGTGGCTTCCTCCCTTGCGGTCATCGCGCGACATCCGCCGGGCAAGCGAATGGATTTTGATACCGAAATCATGGTGCGTCTGTACTGGTCCGGCGTGGACAGCCGCTTTCTGCGCACCCGCGTGACCTATCCCCCGGACGGCCTGTCGCATTTCGACGCCCTGCGTGACAACCTGCGCATCTCATGGATGCATACGCGGCTGTTTTTTGGCATGCTGCCGCGCATTCCTGCGCTTCTTTCCCGTCGCCGCAAATCCGCGCACTGGGCGAAAATGCCGGAGAGAAAAGGGCTGGCGGGGATGCGCCTGATGCTGCGCATCTATCAAATTATGGGTCGTGGAGCCTTTACGCTGCTGTTGTATCCTGTCGTGGCCTGGATGTGGTTGACCGGCGGATCGCAGCGCCGGGCCTCAAAACTGTGGCTGGCGCGGGTGCGGCAACAGGCGCGAATCAAACAAATCGCGCTGCCCGCAGGCCTGAATAGCTACCGGCACTTTTTACGGTTTGGCGACGCGATGCTCAACAAAATCGCGGCCTGGCGAGGGGATATCAAATGGGGGCGCGATATTAACTTTGCCCCCGGCAGCCGCGACGTTTTGCAACCGCAGGCAGGCTGCGGGAAACTTATCCTGGCCGCCCATCTTGGCGATATCGAAGCCAGCCGGGCGCTGGCGCAGGTGGATGCGGGGCTGACGATCAACGCCCTGGTGTTCACCGATCACGCCGAGCGGTTCCGCAGAATTGTAGAAGAAATCGCACCGCAGGCGGCGGTGAATTTATTGCCCGTCACGCATATTGGCCCGGAAACCGCCATGATGCTGCAGGATAAGCTTGATGCGGGCGAGTGGGTAGCCATCGTCGGCGACAGAATCGCGGTTAACACGCAGCGCGGGGGCGATCGGCGCGTATGCTGGAGCCAGTTTATGGGCGCGCCAGCGCCGTTCCCGCAGGGGCCTTTTCTTCTCGCCGCCGCGTTACGCTGTCCAATCGTTTTAATGATGGTGCTGCGTGAGCAGGGCAAACTGCGCATCCACGCTGAGCCTTTTGCCGACCCGCTGATACTGCCGCGAGCGACGCGCCAGCAGGCTTTACAGCAGGCCGTCGATCGTTATGCCGAACGGCTTGAGGCCTACGCTCTGCGCTCGCCGCTCGACTGGTTTAATTTTTATGATTTCTGGCAGCTGCCAAAAGACCTGGAGTCAGGATGTTAAGCGACCCACGCTTTACCGCTGAGGTAAGTATTAAAGTGCCTTTTCATGACGTCGACGCGATGAACGTGGTCTGGCACGGCAACTACTTTCGCTATTTTGAAGTGGCGCGTGAAGCGCTGCTTGACCAGTTCAACTACGGCTATCGCGCGATGAAAGCCTCTGGCTATGTCTGGCCGGTGGTGGATACGCGGGTGAAATACCGCGACGTGGTGACCTTTGAGCAGCAAATTCTGGTGCGGGCAAGCGTTCTGGAATACGAAAACCGCTTAAAGATTGGCTATCAAATCACGGATGCCGCCAGCGGGAAACGTACCACCACGGGTTACACCGTTCAGGTGGCGGTTGACGCCGCGACGGGAGAAATGTGTTACGTCTCTCCGACCGTCTTATTCGAACGCATGGGGATTAAGCCATGAAAAAACTTTTACTGACCGCGGCCCTGCTGGTAAGCGGCGCCGCGAGCGCCCTTACGCTGGACGACGTGCAGCACCGTTTTGCCGAACAGCAGGTTGTTCGCGCCTCCTTCCAGCAGGAGCGACAGATTAGCGGCATGACCCAGCCTCTGCACTCCAGCGGGGAAGTGCTGATCGCCAAAAGTAAGGGCCTGTGGTGGCAACAGCAGCATCCTTTTCCCATGACCCTCATCCTTGATGACAGCCATATGGTGCAGGTGATGGGCAGCCAGGCGCCACAGGTGATTACCGCCGACAGCAACCCGCAGATGTTCCAGTTCAACCATCTGTTGCGCGCGCTGTTCCAGGCCGACCGCAAGGTGCTGGACGAGAACTTTACCAGCCGCTTTACCGATCTCGGGAAAGGGCAGTGGCAGTTAGTCTTAACGCCAACCACCACGCCGCTGGACAAGCTGTTTAGCACCATCACCCTGCAGGGCGAAAAGTTCCTCAACCGCATTGAGCTTAACGATACCCAGGGCGATTTCACCGAAATCACCTTTAGCCATCACCGCCCGGAGCCGCGAAAACTGACCCATGAAGAGCAGCAGCGTTTCGTTTTCTGAATGGCATCGCCGCCTGTGCTGGAGCTGGCTGGCCGCGGTGGCGCTGCTGGCGATTATTCTCTGCGTGCTATTGCCCGGGTCCAGGCTCGACAGCAGCGTGCTGTCGCTTTTGCCCGCCCAAAGCCTGGGGAAGATCCCGCCTGACATAGAGGCGGGTTTTCTGCAGCGGCTCGACAGGCAAATGCTCTGGCTGGTCAGTCCCGGCGCCTCTCCGGATGAGCGTGTGGCGCAGTGGTGGCAGGAGCGGTTACGGCAGCAGTCCTTCCTGACGAAGGTTGAAGGGCCGCTGGATGCTGCCAGCCAGCAGGCGTGGGGAAAGTTTTACTTCGAACACCGTAACGGGCTGGTGGATGAGCAAACGCGCGCCCGCCTGCAAAACGGCGGAGAAGCCCAGGCGCAGTGGGTGCTGTCCCAGCTTTACTCGGCGTTTTCCGGGGTTAGCGGCAGGGAGCTGACCAGAGATCCGCTGATGCTGGTACGTGGCTCTCAGCTTGCGCTGCAGCAAAGCGCAAGCCAGCTACGCATGATCGACGGCTGGCTGGTGGCGAAAGATGGGCAGGGACGCTACTGGTATATGCTGCACGGCGAGCTGAAAGACTCATCCTTTGATATGCAGCGCGGGCGGGAGACGGTAAGCCAGCTCCGGGCGCTGCAGCATGAGCTGGAGCAGCGCTTCCCGCAGGCTAAAGTGATGTCGCGCGGCACGCTGTTTTACAGCGATTACGCCAGCCAGCAGGCAAAGCACGACGTGTCCACGCTGGGCCTGGCGACGATCGTTGGCGTGCTGCTGCTGATCCTGCTGGTGTTTCGCTCGATCCGTCCGCTCATTCTGTGCGTGACCTCCGTCGGCGTAGGCGCGCTTGCCGGTACGGCCATAACGCTGTTGTGCTTTGGCGAGCTGCATCTGATGACGCTGGTGATGAGCCTGGGCATTGTCGGCGTGTCGGCGGATTACACCCTTTATTACCTCACCGAGCGCATGGTTCACGGTGCGCAAAGCTCGGCCCTGGCCAGCCTGCGCAAGGTTCTGCCCGCGCTGCTGCTGGCGCTGGGCACCACGGTGCTGGCCTATTTAATGATGCTTCTCGCGCCGTTCCCCGGCATTCGTCAGCTTGCGGTCTTCGCCGCCAGCGGTCTGACGGCTTCCTGCCTGACGGTGATCTGCTGCTATCCCTACGCGGTGCGCGGCCTGCCGGTGCGTCCTACGCCCGGTAAGCGGTTCCTTTCCGCCTGGCTTGCGGCCTGGCAGAATGTTAAATTCGTGCGCTTTGGGGTTCCGCTGACGCTGCTGGCTATCAGCGTCGCGGGCCTGGCGATGCTGCGGGTGAATGACGATATCTCCACCCTGCAGGCCCTGCCGCAGGATTTGCTGCACGAAGAGCAGAACATTACCGCGCTGACCGGGCAGGGGATGGATCAGAAATGGTTCGTGGTGTACGGCAGCAGCGCGGAACAGACTCTCCAGCGCCTTGAAAAGCTGGCGCCGGAGCTGGCAGCCTTGCGCAAGCAAAAGGTTATCGATGGCTATCGTCTGGTGCCTCTTTCTTCCCTTGAACGCCAGCAGGCGGATTTAAGCCTGCTGCGTGAGGCGGCGCCGGCGCTGCAAAAGCGGCTGGCGGAAACGGGCCTTACCCTGAGCGCGCCGGATTTACGGCCGATGCCGGTCACCCCGGAAGTCTGGCAGCAAAGCGTTATCAGCAGCGGCTGGCGTTTGCTGTGGCTGTCGCTTGCCGGGGGGCAAAGCGGCGCGCTGGTGCCGGTCAGCGGCGTGCATGACGGCGCGGCGCTAAGCGCCCTTGCGGCGAAAATGCCCGGCGTCAGCTGGGTGGATCGCAAAAGCGCTTTCAACGCGCTTTTCGGCTTCTACCGCGTGCTGCTGGCGGGCCTGCTGGCCGCGGCCGTCGTTGCGATCGCCATAACCTACATGCTGCGCCTGGGTTTCAGGCGTGGGCTAATCAACGTCGTGCCTTCGGTTTTATCGCTTGGCGGCGGGCTTGCCGCCTTAGCCTTCAGCGGACACGAGCTGAACTTATTCTCGCTGCTGGCGTTGGTGCTGGTGCTGGGCATCGGGATTAACTACACGATATTTTTCAGCAATCCGCGCGGCACGCCGCTGACGTCGATGCTGGCGGTGAGCGTTGCCTTACTGACTACTTTATTTACGCTGGGGATGCTGGTGCTGAGCGCAACCCAGGCTATTTCAGGCTTTGGGATTGTGCTGAGCTGTGGGATCTTCTGCGCGTTTTTGACCGCGCCCCTGGCTTTGCCCGCCCATGAAAAGGAAAATTCATGATCGGATTACGCACCGCGATACTGCTGTCGGGCGCTCTGTTGCTGAGCGCCTGCGGCACGCCGAAACAGGATCCCACCCGTCCGCAGGCCTGGCTCAAACCGGGCACGCTGATAACGCTTCCCGCACCCGGCATAACGCCGACTATCAGCCAGCAACAGCTGTTGACCGCACGGGTAAAAGGCAAAACGCAGTCGCTGATGGTGTTGCTCAACGCCGACAGCCGGAAAATCATGCTGGCCGGGCTGTCGCCGCTGGGGATCCGCTTATTCCGTCTTACCTATGACGGCAACGGCGTGAAAACCGAGCAGTCCATTACGCTGCCGGAAATGCCGCCGGCAAGCCAGGTGCTTGCGGATATTATGCTCAGCTACTGGCCGCTGTCCGCCTGGCAGCCGCAGCTGCCAAAAGGCTGGACGCTGAACGATATCGACTCGCGTCGTGAACTGCGCGATGAGAATAACGAGCTTATCGAGACGATTCAGTATCTGACCCGAGACGGCGGCCGCCAGCCGGTGAGCATTCAGCATCACCGTTTTGGCTACCTGATAGCGATTCAACATCTGGATAACGCATCATGATTTCACTAACCGCCGTCGGCATGCTCAACGCGATGGGAAATACGCCTGATGAAATTGCCGGCAACCTGGTGGCCGGGCTTGCGCCGGGCATGGGGCCGGATAAGGATGGCTGGCTGCAGCAGGGCGAGTGCTGGGTCGGACGCGTGACGGGCGATTTGCCCGCTATGCCGGCTGCGCTTGCGCAGCATAACAGCCGCAACAACCGGCTGCTGCTGGCGGCGCTTGCGCAAATTCAGCCGCAGGTGGATGAGGCTATCGCGCGTTACGGACAAGATCGCGTAGCCGTAGTGATGGGGACCAGCACCTCGGGGCTGGACGAAGCCGATCGTCGGGTGAGCGGGAGCAACGAAACTTATCACTACGGCCAGCAGGAGCTGGGCGATCCTTCGCGTTTTGTCAGCGAATACCTGCGGCTTTTCGGCCCGGCGCTGACGATTTCCACGGCCTGTTCATCCAGCGCGCGGGCGATAATCACCGGCCGTCGGCTGATTGAGTCCGGCATGGCGGATGTGGCGATCGTCGGCGGCGCGGATACCCTGAGCCGCATGCCGATCAACGGTTTTAACAGCCTTGAATCCTTAAGCGAGCGCCGCTGCCAGCCATTCAGCGCCGAGCGTAACGGTATCACCATCGGCGAAGCGGCGGCGCTGATACTGCTTAGCCGTGACAAGGGGCCGGTGCAGCTGCTTGGCGTGGGGGAATCGTCCGATGCCTGGCATATGTCGGCTCCGCATCCCGAAGGCGCAGGCGCGGTTCGCGCTATTGAAATGGCTATGCAGGAGGCGGATTTAATCGCGGCGGATATCGGTTATATCAATATGCACGGCACCGCAACGCGCTTAAATGATGAGATTGAGGCCAGAGTCATCCACCGGCTGTTTGGCGAAAGCGTGCCCTGCAGCTCGACTAAGCATCTCACCGGGCACACGCTCGGGGCGGCGGGCGCCTGTGAAGCGGCGCTTTGCTATTTAATGTTGACGCGCGGCCTGCCGTTGCCGGCGCAGAATTTTACCGAATCAACGCAGGATCTTGGCCTTCCGCCCTGCGGTCTGATCACCGCGCCGCAGGCTGATTACAAACCGGTAATGCTGTCTAATTCTTTTGCTTTTGGCGGCAATAACGCCGCCCTGATTTTTGGAGCCGCCCGTGACTGATTATCTTGCCCCGCAGTGCTATTTGCCCCATGAAGCGCCGATGTGCTTGCTGGACAAGGTTATTGCCGTCACCGGGGAAACGGCCCATTGCCAGGTTAAAGTCAGCGCAGACGGCGTGCTGGCGCCTTTTTTGGCGGAAGACGGCACGCTGCCCGGCTGGTTTGCCATTGAGATTATCGCCCAGACCATAGGCGTATGGTCAGGCTGGCATACGATGAACGCGGGCGAAGAGTCGGTCGGGGTTGGCATGCTGCTGGGCGGACGCGGGCTGCGCTGCCCGGAAGGCAAATTCCCGGCCAATACGCTGCTGGATTGTCAGGTTACGCTGTTAATGCGTGACGAGAAAATAGGCAGTTTCGAAGGCGAGATCCTCGCGGATAACCACCTGATGGCAAGTGGGCGGGTGAATACCTATCAACCAGATAAAAACGAATTAGAACACCTGGTTTAATTGAGTCTAATGACAAACCTTCCGGCGTCACAAAACTAAAGGGTGCCGTCATTTAAAAAACACGGAAAATCAATTGATTGATTTTCAGCTGATAACCATAAAGAAGGAAAAATTACGCTTTTTCCTTCTTTGTCAGCAACCTTATGGGATAGCAGTTATGACAAGAACAGTACTGGTGACCGGCGCCAGCAAAGGCATCGGGCGGGCGATTGCCTGCGGGCTGGCCGCTGACGGCTTTAGCGTGGTGGTGCATTACCACCGTGACGGAGAAGGCGCACAGCAAACGCTTACTCTTATTGAAGAGCAGGGCGGCGCGGGCCGGCTGATGCAGTTCGACAGCGGCGATCGGGCGCAGTGCCGCGCGGCGCTTGAGGCGGATATAGAAGCCCACGGCGCATATTGGGGCGTGGTTAATAACGCGGGCGTGGCGCGCGACGGCGCCTTTCCGGCGCTCAGCGAAGACGACTGGGACGGCGTTATCCACACCAATCTCGACGGCTTCTATAACGTTATCCAGCCCTGCGTGATGCCGATGATCGGCCTGCGCGACGGCGGGCGCATTATTACGCTGTCGTCGGTTTCCGGGCTGATGGGCAATCGCGGCCAGGTCAACTACAGCGCGGCGAAAGCGGGCATTATTGGGGCGACGAAAGCGCTTGCCGTCGAGCTCGCAAAACGCCGGATAACCGTCAACTGCATTGCGCCGGGGCTTATCGATACCGGCATGATTGAAATGGAAGAGGCCGCGCTTAAAGAAGCGATGCGTATCATACCCCTGCAGCGCATGGGTCAGCCGGAAGAGGTCGCCGGCCTTGCGCGTTATCTGATGTCTCCTGCCGCCGGCTACGTAACCCGCCAGGTTATCTCCATCAACGGAGGTATGCTGTGATTCACCGCGTGGTTGTGACGGGAATGGGCGGCGTGACCGCGTTCGGTGAAAGCTGGCAGGACGTTTCCACCGGCTTAAGGTCGGGCAAAAACGCCGTGCGCGCCATGCCGGAATGGCAGGTTTACGACGGGCTGAACACGCTGCTCGGCGCGCCGGCCGATAATTTTACGCTGCCGGATAACTATACCCGTAAACGCATTCGCGCCATGGGACGCGTCTCCCTGCTGGCTACGCGAGCGACCGAGCTTGCGCTTGCTCAGGCCGGTTTACTGGACGATCCTGTTTTAACCAGCGGCGATACCGGCATCGCCTACGGATCGTCAACGGGCAGTACCGGGCCGGTAAGCGAATTCGCCACCATGCTCACCGAAAAGCACACCCGTAATATCACCGGTACGACCTACGTGCAGATGATGCCGCACACAACCGCCGTTAACGCCGGGCTGTTTTTCGGCCTGCGCGGGCGAGTGATCCCGACCTCCAGCGCCTGTACCTCCGGCAGCCAGGCCATAGGCTACGCCTGGGAGGCCATCCGCCATGGCTACCAGACCGTGATGGTCGCCGGGGGAGCCGAAGAGCTTTGCCCGTCGGAAGCGGCCGTGTTCGACACGCTGTTTGCCACCAGCCAGCGCAACGATTGTCCCCATACCACGCCGTCGCCCTTCGATCGGCAGCGCGACGGACTGGTGATCGGCGAAGGTGCCGGGACGCTGATTCTGGAGAATCTCGAACACGCTCAGGCGCGCGGGGCGAAGATTTACGCGGAGATTGTCGGCTTTCACACCAACTGTGACGCCGCGCACATCACGCAGCCGCAGAAGGAGACAATGCAGATTTGCATCGAGCGCGGCCTGCGTTCCGCCGGGCTTGAGGCAGGCGATATTGGCTACCTCTGCGCGCACGGTACGGCGACGGACCGCGGCGATATCGCGGAAACCCAGGCCACCGCCGCCGTGTTCGGCGCGGGTACGCCGATCTCGTCGCTGAAAAGCTATCTGGGCCATACGCTGGGAGCATGCGGCGCGCTGGAGGCCTGGATGAGTATCGAAATGATGCGCGAAGGCTGGTTTGCCGAAACGCTGAACCTGCGTCATCCCGACGAGGCCTGCGGCGAGCTCGATTATATTATGGGCAGCGCGCGTCGCCTGGAGACAGAGTTTGTGCAGAGCAATAATTTTGCTTTCGGCGGCATCAATACCTCGCTCGTTCTGCGTCGCTGGCCGTGATGGCATACCGGCTGGCATACGGTGACGTCGCGCGTCTGAGCGACGACGCGCAGATCGCACGCTGGCTGTCGCCG
>NZ_RCAA01000047.1:22337-23022 GCF_003628475.1 Enterobacter sp. R1(2018)
TGGCGATGCTTTTAGAGCAAGAGGCGCTGCCGAAACTTGAAATTGGCCCGAACGGCAAGCCCTGGCATCCGCAGCTGCCCCATTTTAATATCAGCAATAGCGCGAGCAAGGTGGCGGTGCTGACGGGGGAAGACGCGGTGGGGTGCGATATCGAGTGGCTGCGCCCGAGAGTGAAAATTCTGGCGGTGGCGCAGCACAGCTTTGCCCCGAGGCTCTATGAGTGGCTGGCCGCCTTGCCGGCTGACGAGCAGCTTCCCGCATTCTGGAAACTCTGGACCGCCCACGAAGCCGTGCTTAAACAGCAGGGCGGAACGGTCTGGCAAATCGCCTCGCTTGATCTCCCGCTGGCCACGCTTTGCCCGCCGGGCCGCTATCTGACTCATCTCACCCTGGATAACACGCTTATCGCCTGCTGCGGTACTAAGCCTTTTCCCGCGCAATTTTCCCCCGCGCTCAGCCTCCGCTGAGAAATGCCGTTTCAATTCTCCTTGCAAATCCCGACTGGCAAACGATAATCATGCGCAAAATAAGAAGCGTTCTCATTATTATCTTTTGACAGGGAATTACTTATGCCATCCACAGATCCTTCGCAGTCGCGCCTGCGCCCGCGTCTGCTTGCGGTAGTGCTTAGCGCGGCCGCGTTTCCGACGTTTGCCGCCAGCGGCGATGCCGCCGGGTCCGCCAA
>NZ_RCAA01000047.1:23085-26642 GCF_003628475.1 Enterobacter sp. R1(2018)
ACGGCGGGCGGCTGGGGCTGCTTGGCGAGCAGGATGCGGGCAAGGTGCCGTTCAATATCATCGGCTATACCGCGAAGATGATTGAAGACCAGCAGGCGACAACCTTGAGCGACGTTATCCGCAACGATGCCACCGTGCAGGCGGTGCGCGGCTACGGCAATTTCGCCGAATCTTATCGCATTCGCGGCTTCCAGCTTGACGGCGACGACGTTTCCTGGGGCGGACTGTACGGCGTTTTACCCCGGCAGATTGTGGCGACGAACCTTGCGGAGCGCGTAGAAATCATCAAGGGGTCGAATGCCTTTCTGAACGGCGTACCGCCCGGCGGCACGGGCGTGGGCGGGTCCGTTAACGTCGAGCCGAAACGCGCGGATAGCGAACCCTTGACTCGGCTAGGCGTGGATTACGGCTCGGATTCGCAAATCGGCACTTCCCTGGACGCGGGCCGCCGCTTCGGCGATAGCGAACAGTTTGGCGCACGCGTGAACGTGCTGCACCGCGAAGGCGAAACCGCTATCGATAAAGAAAAAGCCCGCACCACCCTCGCCACGCTGGGCCTGGATTATAAAGGCGAGCGGCTGCGTAGCTCGCTGGACGCCGGCTGGCAGAAATCGACCGTGCATAACGGGCGCATTGGTTTAGGCGTCGGCGCCATCACTGAAATGCCGGAGGTGCCGGATAACAAGGATAACTACAGCCAGAGATGGGTCTATTCGGATATGTCCACGCGTTTCGCCGCGCTGCGTGGTGAATATGACGTGCTGGATAACTGGACCTTTTATGGCGGCGTCGGCGGCAATAACACCGACGAGCGGGGCGAATACAGCCTGCCGAAGCTGCTTGATGACGAGGGCAACGCCAGCATTACGCGACTCGGCACCCGCTACATTGCCGACAGCTTCTCTGGCATGACCGGTATTCGCGGCAAATTCGACACGGGCGCGATCGGCCACAGCGTTAACCTCGGCTATTCAGGCGTGTACCGAAAAACCCGGGCGGCCTACACCATGTCTGGCTCAACCAACGCCATCAATATCTACGATCCTGCCTCGATTGATTACCCGGCAACGCTTTATCGCGGCGGGAATATGGACGATCCGCACGATCGTAGCCGCACGCGCGCCTCCGGCGTTTCCGTCTCCGATACGCTTTCCGCGCTGGATGAGCGCGTGTTGCTGACCCTGGGCGCCCGTCGCCAGGATGTGACGGTGCGTAACTATGATTATCAGGGCCTGGAAACGCCCGCGACGCGGTTTGACGCCTTCAAGGTCACGCCGGTTTACGGCCTGGTGGTAAAGCCCTGGCAGTATATTTCTTTCTACGCCAACCATATTGAAGCCCTGCAGCCGGGGCCTGCGGCCAGCAGCAAAGCGAATAACGCCGGGCAGGTGGTCGGCATTGTGCAGTCTGAACAAAACGAAGTCGGTATGAAAATGGACTTTGGTCGCGTGGGCGGTACGCTTGCGCTGTTTGAAATCAAAAAGCCGGTCGGCATGGTGAACGACAGCAACGTTTACGGCCTTTATGGCGAACAGCGCAATCGCGGTATGGAGCTAAACGTATTTGGCGAGCCCGTCTACGGCGTGCGTTTGCTGGGCAGCGCGCTGTGGATGAATCCTGAACTGAGTAAAACCGCAGGTGGCGTTAACGATGGCAACGACGCCGTCGGCGTGCCGCGCTATGCCGTGACGATGGGCGGCGAGTGGGATCTGCCCTGGGTGCAAAACCTGACTGCCAGCGGAACCGTTACACGCACCGGCTCACAGTACGCTAACGCGACGAATACCATAAAGCTGGATGGCTGGACCCGCCTGGACCTCGGCGTGCGTTATAGCACCAGGGTGAACGAGCAGACGCTGACCTGGCGCGCTAACGTAGAAAACGTCACCAACGAGAAATACTGGGCGTCGGTAGACGACAGCGGCACCTATATTACGCAGGGCGATCCGCGCACGCTTAAGCTGTCCGTGTCGGTAGATTTCTGATTTATTTTTTCGGGAAGGCACGTCGGGCGGCTGCGCGCCGCCCGTTGAAATCCTGCGTTACTCCTTCAGCGCCCAGATATGATAAACGCCATCTATCAGCTCGGCGCCCTCCAGTTCTTTCTCAAAGCCGGGAAATTTCTCGCCCCATTCCGCAATGCTGCGAATGTATTTCAGCCAGGGCTCATCGGCTCCGCCGAAGCTCTCGCCGGGCATCACTATCGGAATGCCCGGCGGATAAGGAATAACCCCGACGGCGGAGACGCGGTGGGCAAGCTGGTCTATCGGCAGATGGTCCGCAATGCCGGCCATATGCTGCTGGAAGGCGATGCGCGGGCGTTTGAACGGCACGGGAATATTGCCGAAGGCGGCGGCCTGCAGCTTGTCCATCTGGCTGGTCTTCATGTAGTTGAACATCTCATCGCAGAGGTCTTTTAGCCCCATGCCTGAATAACGCGCGGCGTCCGCGCTGATTAAGTCCGGCAGGCAGCGCTTGAGCAGCGTGTTGTTGTCGTAGTCGGATTTAAACTCCAGCAGGACGTTGATCAGCGTGCCCCATTTCCCTTTTGTCACGCCGATAGAGAACAGGCACAGCACCATAAAGTCCGTGGTGCGGGACGGCACTATGCCGCGTTCGCCCAGGTAGGCGGTAACCATCGCCGCCGGAATGCCGCTTTCAAGCAGGTTGCCGTCGTCGCCCATGCCCGGCGACAGAATGCCTGCCTTGATCGGATCCAGCAGGCACCAGTCATCTTCGAGCTGTTCGAAGCCGTGCCAGGCGTCGCCGGGCTTCAGCGTCCAGCATTTCGGATCGGTGGTGAGCTGCTCGCGGGAGGCTTTGGCAAAGGGAACTTCGTTACCTTCGCTATCCGTGACGGTGGGCGCATTCCACGGCGAGAAGAACCATTCCCCTTTTTTGGCGAACGCCGCCTGAACTTTCGCCAGCGCCAGGCGGAAATCCACCGCCTCGTTGATCACCTCCTGCGTGAGCGCTTCGCCCTGGCCGCCGTCCATCATCGCCGCGCCTATTTCATTGGCGGCAATAATCGCATACAGCGGAGAGGTGGTGGCCTGCAGCATATACGACTCGTTAAAGCGCGAATGTTCCACCGGCTTTTTCCCGTTGCGGATATGAATGTATGAAGCCTGGGAAAGCGAGGCGAGCAGTTTATGCGTGGAATGCGTGGCAAAAACAGTCGGGCCGCTGCTGTCAAAATCCTTCGGATCGCCGCGCATAGCGAAGCGGCTTTTGTACATCGGATTGAAACGCGCGTAGGCATACCAGGCCTCGTCGAAATGAATCTGATCGACGCTCTGCGCCAGCAGATCCTGCGCGGCCTCGGCGTGATAGCACATGCCGTCATAGGTGCAGTTGGTGACCACCGCATAGACGGGTTTATCGCTGACCACTTCGTGTTTTAATGGGTTAGCCGCTATCGCCTGGCGAATACTTTCCGGCGCAAACTGCCGCTTTGGAATCGGCCCGATAATGCCGAAACGGTTGCGGGTGGGGATGAAATAAACCGGCAGGGCGCCGGTCATCACCAGCCCTTGCTCGATGGATTTGTGGCAGTT
>NZ_RCAA01000047.1:26705-30022 GCF_003628475.1 Enterobacter sp. R1(2018)
CACGGCCCTGTTGGAACCCGACGTGCCGTTGAGCACCGAATAGCTGCGGTGCGAGCCAAACACTTCCGCGGCGTAAATTTCCGAGGCTTTAATCGGCCCGCTGTGATCGAGCAGCGAGCCCATTGCCGCGCGCTCTATGCCCGTATCGGTACGGAACAGGTTCTCGCCGAAGAAGTCGAGAAATTCACGTCCCACCGCGGATTTGGTAAACGCCACGCCTCCCTGATGCCCCGGCGCCGCCCAGGAGTACTCGGGGTTTTCCATGGTGTAGCTGAACAGCGCGCGGGTGAACGGCGGCAGCAGTTGTTCGTAGTAGCGCTGGATCAGCGAGCGGGCGCGGGCGGCGATAAATTCGGCGGTATCTTCGTGCATCCAGACAAATTCATTTACCAGCCGCATGGAGTCCAGCGTCAGAGTGTCGATGCAGGAGTGTTCCGCCATCAGCAGCACCGGCACGTTTTTATTGCGCCGGCGAATGGTTTGCAGCAGGGCGAAGGCCTGGCTGTGGGAGGCGTCGTCGTTGCCGCCGGAGGTCCAGTCGACAAAGATGCAGCACAGCGAGGCGTCCGAGGTGACGGTCGCTATCCCGTCTTCAAAGGTAACGGCGGAGATAACCGCGAAGTTGTTCTCTTCAAGCGCCTCAATCAGCTCGGCGATAGCCCGCCCGTTCGCGGTATTCACGTCCTGAACGCTGCTGTCGACCACCAGTATTTTACGTTTTTGGTGCGTGCCTAAATCTAGCATGTCGGGCTCCTGTTAATCGTTAACCACGGGTTTATCCAGCGGGTAGGGGTTTTTATGGCGACGGTTGTAGTTCACCGTGTACATCGCGGTAATAAACATAATGGCGACGAACGACCACATCACCTCCGTCGCGCCCGAACCGACCACCGCCCAGATGCAGTAGACAAACGCAATCAGCGTCAGGAACAGGTACGGCAGGCGCTGATTGCCCAGGTGCCCCTGGCCGACCAGCATCAGCGCGGCGCAGGTATAAATGTAGGGCACAAGGGTGAAGATGACGGATACGGAAGAGACGATGGCGAACTGCGAGGTGGCGTCCGGGGAGATGCTCGCCAGCTGAAAGATCGTCATTAAGACGCCGACGATTAACAGTCCGGCGACCGGCGTCTGGTCTTTATTCACCCTGGCGAATATCGGCGGGAACAGGCCGTCGTCCGCCGCGGCTTTTGCCGTTTGCCCGGCAAGCAGCGTCCAGCCTCCCAGGCTGCCCAGACAACCGACCGCGGCGCAAAACGACACAATCGCTCCGGCGGTCGGTCCGAGCGCCATTCGCGCCGCATCGCCAAACGGCGAGGCTGACAGTTTCAGATCGGCGTTGGGGATCATGCCCATGATGGCGGTCGTTGAGAGAACGTAGCACACGGCCGCAATCAGCACGCCGCCGATGGTGGCGATAGGCACGTTACGTTTGGGATTTTTAACCACCGCAGCGGCCACCGATGCGCTTTCCACGCCGATAAACGACCACAGCGTGACGCTCAGCGTGCTCTGTATCGCGCCGAAGGTTCCTTTGCCGCTGACGTTCCAGGCGGCCATATAGGTGTCGCTTTTAAACCAGAACCAGCCGAGCACCGCCACGGCGACAATCGGAATAAGCGCCAGAATCGTTGCCACCGCCTGCACGCGGGTGATCATTTTAGGCCCGAGGATGTTCAGCCCGACAAACAGCCACAGGATGGCGATACAGGTAACGGTTAACGGCCAGGGCTGGTTCAGCATCGGGAAGAAGTAGCTTAAATAGCCGACGCCGATCACCACCATCGCCACGTTGCCTATCCAGCAGGCAAGCCAGTAAAGCACGTTGGTCTGATAACCGAGGAAGGGACCGAACGCGCGTCTGGCGTAGGCGTAAGAGCCGCCGGGGCTGTCGTCGAGAGAGGACATTTTGGCGTATACCATGGATAACGACAGGGCGCCAATGATGGTCACCGCCCAGCCAAAAATAGCGATTCCCCCCGTGGCGGCAAGGCTTGCCGGCAGGAGAAATACGCCGGAACCCATAATATTGCCCGCCACCATTAACATCACCGGGACCAGCCCGACTTTCTGCGCTTCACTAGCCATAAACCTACTCCTGCAATGAGCTGAATTTTTTGAAAGTTAACCCCGATAGCAAGCTTAATCGCTTGTTATGCGGTCAATTTCATGTCGGAGCCAGGCGAAAAATCCCCCAGGGGACGCCTGTAAAGGTAAGATGAATCGATCTGTTGGGGCTTTTTTAGACTACCGCCGGCGTTAAACACGGACAGTAAGCGATATACGACGGTTGCCGGGTAAGTTTAGACTATTATCAAAGACTAACTGGAGGTTTCCCAATGAGTGAACGAATATCGGTAGTTCAGGGCGATATCACAAAGGTCGCTGTAGATGTCATTGTGAACGCGGCCAACTCATCTCTGATGGGCGGAGGCGGCGTGGACGGCGCCATACATCGCGCGGCGGGCCCCGCGCTGCTGGCGGCCTGTAAACTGATTGTTCAGCAGCAGGGCGAATGCGCCACCGGCCACGCGGTGATTACCGAAGCCGGAAATATCCCGGTAAAAGCAATTATTCATACCGTGGGGCCGGTATGGCGCGGCGGTACGCATCACGAAGCCGAACTGCTTGAGCAGGCCTATCGCCACAGCCTGGATTTGGCGGCGGCAAACGGCTACCGCACCATAGCTTTCCCTGCCATCAGCACCGGCGTATACGGCTATCCTAAGGAGCAGGCCGCGCGTATTGCCGTCGACGTGGTTTATAAATACATCGGTATCAGGCCATTACCTGAAGAAGTAGTTTTCGTTTGCTTTGACGATGAAAACACCCGCATCTATCAGCAATATCTTGCCCAGCTTTAATATGCAGAAGGATCACGCTACCCGCCTGGGAAGGGCAATCACACCGACGACGGCCGAGCATCCCGGCCTTAGCGGTATACACACGCTGGCAGACAGCCTGGACGCGTTCGCCGCACGTTACATGCTGTGCGGCATGGCGGAGAAAACGCTGGATGTGCAGTATTACATCTGGGAAGACGATATGTCCGGCAGGCTGCTGTTCAGCGCCCTGTTGACCGCCGCCGAGCGCGGCGTGCACGTGCGGCTGCTGCTGGACGATAACAACACCAACGGCCTTGATGACACGCTGCGCCTGTTGAATTCGCATCCGAACATTGAAATCCGCCTGTTTAACCCGTTCTCGTTTCGCCTGTTTCGCGCCATTGGCTACCTGACGGATTTCGCCCGCCTGAACCGGCGGATGCATAACAAAAGCTTCACCGTAGACGGCGAGACAACGATTATCGGCGGGCG
>NZ_RCAA01000047.1:30096-43196 GCF_003628475.1 Enterobacter sp. R1(2018)
GGATTTTGAGCGCTACTGGAACTGCCAGTCGGTTTCGACGCTGGATAAGGTTCTGGACATGGACGAAGAGACGCTGCAGCAGCGCATAAGCCTGCCTGAGGAATGGAAAGACGATCCTATCGCCCGCCGCTATCTCGACCGGCTGACCACCAGCCAGTTCGCCACTCATCTGGTCTCCCGCACGCTCAAAATGTACTGGGCTAAAACCCGGCTGTTAAGCGACGATCCGCGTAAAGGTCAGGGCAGGGCGCGTAACCATACGATGCTGCCGCAACGCTTGCTGAAGGTCATTGGGGAGCCGCAGCAGGAAATAGACATTATCTCCGCCTATTTTGTGCCCACCCGCGCGGGGATCGCGCAGATTCTGGGACTGGTTCGCAAAGGGGTGAAAATCGCCATCCTGACCAACTCCCTTGCCGCTAACGACGTGGCGCCGGTACATGCAGGCTACGCGCGCTGGCGAAAGAAGCTGTTGCGCCATGGGGTAAAGCTTTTTGAATTAAAGCCGCAGCATGAAGGACGCAACGTTCCGCATGACCGCGGGCTGACCGGCAATTCCGGCTCGAGCCTGCATGCAAAAACCTTCAGCGTCGACAAGCAGCAGGTCTTTATCGGCTCTTTTAACTTTGACCCGCGCTCCGCGATGCTCAACACCGAAATGGGCTTTGTGATCGAAAGCTCCACCCTTGCTGAGGATATCCATAAGCGTTTTAGCCAAAGCCAGCGGGACGCCGCCTGGACGCTGCGCCTTGACCGCTGGGGCCGGGTGAACTGGGTGGAGAATAACGACGGCAAGGAAAGCGTCTGGAAAAAAGAACCGCATACCCGCTTCTGGCAGCGCGTGCTGGTGCGTCTGGTATATCGGCTGCCGGTGGAGTGGCTTTTATAACGCTTCGCTCTCCTGATGGCTTAAAGGCGGGCCATCAGGAAAGACGGGATATTATCAGACGGATTTCGCCGCTTTCGGCGCGCTATTTTGCGGCTTGCCGGAAAACAGGAAGCGCAATAAAGGAATGCGCAGATGAATCTCGTAAAGCACGATGGCGATGCCGACGACAAATATTAATCCGGCGATAAACCCAAGCGCATTTGAGGCGATATGCGGGGTAATAAAGGCGCCGAAGAACAGCACCAACGGGTGATGCACCAGATAGATAAACAGCGATGCGTTCACGAAATAGGTCACGCGCGGCGAGTGGAAGTTGAGCAATTTGTGGCCCAGCGAAAACACCACGTTGACCATCCACAGCCCCATCAGCATGGTTATTACGCTTTCGGTTTCATACATCCACGCATCGCCACTGCCGTAGCGCTGGTTCACCAGGTAGGCGACAAAGGCCAGCGCTGCGCCAACGGCGCACCCTGGCGAGGGGGTAGTGAATAACGCCTTCAGGTTCGGGCGGGAAAAGGCCAGCGCGCCGAGCAGGAAGAACGGCAGGTAAAAGAGCGTTTGCATCACCACGAAATTAAACAATCCGTCGCTTAATAACGGCGCGTGAATAATAAAGATGGTCCGGCGAATAGCCCCGTATAAAATCCCGCAGGCAAGAAATAAAATTGAGAGTCTTCCTAACGAAAATGCCGCGTTGGTATTTTCTTTATGCCGCGTAACGTATCGGTTCATCTTTTTAAACAAAAAAAGACAAACTGTCGTTAATACCACCATGACCAGTAAAAACCATAAATGAGAAATCAATTCCCAGACCAGGGTATTGTATTTTTCATAGGCGCTTAGCGTATGCCAGTTCGCCGCTTTACCGTTCACGTACTGCAACATTAAAAACTGCGGCAGCGTAAGTAAAGGTATCGCCGTAAGCATCGGAATGCCGACGCGCTCAACGCGTACCTTCCACCAGCGCTTAAGCGGATAGCGCAAAAAAAGCATGTAGGAAAAGTAACCTGAAATAACAAAGAAAACCTGCATCCGGAAGGCGTGGATGAAGTCGTTAAACAGGGTAAGCCACCATGAGGGCAGGGCGCTGTTTACGTGCCAGCTGTGGCTTGAGTAGATTAATGAGATATGGAACGGAATGCCCAATAACATTAACCAGGCCCGGATGGAATCCAGGAAAAATTCGCGTTGCTGAGGTGTGTTACTCATAATACTCCAGACATTATCGGACTAATCGTCTTATCCTTAAGATAGCTATCCTGCAGGCTCTACGGCTAATTTGGATGACTTTCCGTGGCAACCCTACACTAACCGTGACATTCTGTCTTCCGGTCGCGTCTTAAAGCGTAAGCAGTTGTCTTTTTTTGCTTAAAGCCTGAGCCGGCATGCTGAACAAAGCGGGTATTTGGTTGTCGGAAAGCAGAAGTTTCCATTAAAATGGATTGGATTGATTTAAGCACACAAAGGGGGATGTGCTGGTTAATATGAAACATAAACCAAAAATGATGAAAATGTGTGGGCTGGGCGTTGCAGTGATGTTGTCCCTTTATACCACTACGGTTTGGGCCTTCACTATCGATGATGTCGCAAAACAGGCGAAAACATTAGCGGGCAAAAGCTACGAAGCACCGAAAAGCAATCTGCCTTCGCAATTTCGCGACATGAAGTACGCGGACTATCAGCAGATCCAGTTCAACCACGACAAAGCCTACTGGAGCAATTTAAAAACCCCGTTTAAGCTCGAATTCTACCATCAGGGTATGTATTTCGACACGCCGGTGGCCATCAATGAAGTGACGCCAACCGCCGTTCATAAGATCAAATACAGCCCGGACTACTTTAATTTCGGTGATGTGAAACACGATAAAGACACCGTAAAAGATCTTGGTTTTGCCGGCTTTAAAGTGCTCTATCCGATCAACAGCAAAGATAAAAACGACGAAATCGTCAGCATGCTCGGGGCGAGTTACTTCCGCGTGATTGGCGCAGGGCAGGTGTATGGTCTTTCCGCGCGCGGTCTTGCTATTGATACCGCTTTGCCGTCTGGCGAAGAGTTCCCGCGTTTCCGCGAGTACTGGATTGAACGACCAAAACCTAACGAGAAAACGCTGACGCTGTACGCTTTGCTGGACTCCCCTCGTGCAACGGGCGCCTATCGCTTTGTGATCACCCCCGGTCGTGACACCGTAGTCAACGTGCAGTCGAAAGTTTACCTGCGCGATAAAGTGGGCAAGCTGGGCGTAGCGCCGCTGACTAGCATGTTCCTTTTCGGGCCGAACCAGCCGTCGCCGACCACCAACTTCCGTCCTGAACTGCATGACTCCAACGGCCTGTCTATCCATGCCGGCAACGGCGAGTGGATCTGGCGTCCGCTGAATAACCCGAAACACCTCGCGGTGAGCTCTTTTGCTACCGAAAAGCCGCTGGGCTTCGGCCTGCTGCAGCGCGGCCGTCAGTTCTCAAGCTTTGAGGATTTGGACGATCGCTACGATCAGCGTCCAAGCGCGTGGATTTCACCGCAGGGCGACTGGGGCAAAGGTCGCGTTGAGCTGGTGGAAATCCCAACCAACGACGAAACTAACGATAACATCGTTGCCTACTGGACCCCGGATCAGCTTCCGGAGGCGGGCAAAGAGATGAACTTTAAATACACCATCACCTTCAGCCGCGATGAAGACAAAATGCACGCGCCGGATAACGCGTACGTTGCGCAGACTCGCCGTTCAACCGGTGACGTGAAGCAGTCGAACCTTATTCGTCAGCCGGATGGCACCACCGCATTTGTGCTGGATTACACCGGCGCGGCTATGAAAAAACTGCCGCAGGATACCCCGGTAACCGCGCAGACCAGTATTGGTGATAACGGCGAAATCGTTGACAGCCAGGTGCGCTACAACCCGATCACCAAAGGCTGGCGTTTGACAATGCGTGTGAAAGTCAAAGATGACAAGAAGCCGACCGAAATGCGTGCGGCCCTGGTCAATGGCGATCAGACACTGAGTGAAACCTGGAGCTACCAGTTACCTGCTAATGAATAAGTCTACTGATACCGCGCCTGACTATATTGAGGCACTTCCCTTGACGGCCGCCGAGAAGGCGGCTCTTCCGCACACCGATCTGCAAGCGGTACATGAAGCGCTTGATACGCCGGTGCGCCACTACGATCGCGCCGACGATTCTCCTTTAGCGTCCGTAAAAGCTCGCCTTAAGGCGAGCTGGCCGGATTCGCTGGGCGGCGATCAGCTGATCGAAGATGACGAAGGCCGTACGCAGCTCCAGGCGATGCCGAAAGCGACGCGTTCTTCCATGTTCCCGGATCCATGGCGCACCAACCCTATCGGGCGCTTCTGGGACCGCCTGCGTGGGCGCGAGGTTAATCCTCGCTATCTGTCAAAAGAGGAGGCTGAGGCCGAGCAGAAATGGCGTACCGTCGGCACCATCCGCCGCTACATTTTGCTGATCCTCACCCTTGCCCAGACCGTGGTTGCCACCTGGTATATGAAAACCATTCTGCCGTACCAGGGCTGGGCGCTGATCAATCCTGCCGATATGGTAGGCCAGGATTTGTGGGTCTCCTTTATGCAGCTGCTGCCGTACGTGCTGCAAAGCGGCATATTGATCCTCTTCGCCGTGCTGTTCTGCTGGGTTTCCGCCGGTTTCTGGACCGCGCTGATGGGCTTCCTGCAGCTGCTGATGGGCAAAGACAAATACAGTATTTCCGCCTCGACGGTTGGAGATGAGCCTATCAACCCGGAGCACCGCACCGCGTTGATTATGCCTATCTGCAACGAAGACGTGGATCGCGTATTTGCCGGCCTGCGGGCGACCTGGGAGTCGGTGAAAGCCACCGGCCAGCAGCAGCATTTCGATGTTTACATCCTCAGCGACAGCTACAACCCGGATATCTGCGTTGCCGAGCAAAAAGCCTGGATGGAGCTGATTAGCGAAGTGCAGGGCGAAGGGCAAATCTTCTATCGCCGCCGCCGCCGCCGCGTAAAACGCAAGAGCGGTAACATCGATGATTTCTGCCGTCGCTGGGGCAACCAGTACAGCTATATGGTGGTGCTGGATGCGGACTCGGTGATGAGCGGCGACTGCCTGACCAACCTGGTGCGCCTGATGGAAGCGAACCCGAACGCCGGGATTATCCAGTCTTCCCCGAAAGCGTCCGGAATGGACACGCTGTATGCGCGCTGCCAGCAGTTTGCGACGCGCGTTTACGGGCCGCTGTTTACGGCAGGTTTGCACTTCTGGCAGCTGGGCGAGTCCCACTACTGGGGCCACAACGCCATTATCCGCGTGAAGCCGTTCATCGAGCACTGCGCGCTGGCGCCGCTGCCGGGAGAAGGGTCGTTCGCAGGTTCGATTCTGTCACATGACTTCGTGGAAGCGGCGCTGATGCGTCGCGCGGGCTGGGGCGTGTGGATTGCCTACGATCTGCCGGGCTCCTATGAAGAGCTGCCGCCGAACCTGCTGGACGAGCTAAAGCGCGACCGCCGCTGGTGCCACGGTAACCTGATGAACTTCCGCCTGTTCCTGGTTAAAGGTATGCACCCGGTTCACCGCGCGGTATTCCTGACCGGCGTTATGTCTTATTTGTCCGCGCCGCTGTGGTTTATGTTCCTGGCGCTGTCCACCGCGCTGCAGGTGGTGCATGCCCTGACCGAGCCGCAGTACTTCCTGCAGCCGCGTCAGCTGTTCCCGGTATGGCCGCAGTGGCGTCCGGAGCTGGCGATTGCGCTGTTCGCATCGACCATGGTGCTGCTGTTCCTGCCTAAGCTGCTGAGCATCATTCTTATCTGGTGCAAAGGTTCGAAAGAGTACGGCGGTTTCCTGCGCGTGACGCTTTCCCTGCTGCTTGAAGTGCTGTTCTCAGTGCTGCTGGCGCCGGTGCGTATGCTGTTCCACACGGTGTTCGTGGTCAGCGCGTTCCTGGGCTGGGAAGTGGTCTGGAACTCCCCGCAGCGCGACGACGACTCCACTCCGTGGGGCGAGGCGTTTATGCGGCACGGTTCTCAACTGCTGCTGGGCCTGGTTTGGGCGGTGGGAATGGCGTGGCTGGATCTGCGCTTCCTGTTCTGGCTTGCGCCAATCGTGTTCTCGCTGATCCTCTCGCCGTTTGTTTCGGTGATTTCCAGCCGCGCCACGGTGGGCCTGCGTACTAAACGCTGGAAGCTGTTCCTGATCCCGGAAGAGTATTCTCCTCCGCAGGTGCTGGTGGATACCGACAACTACCTGAAGCTCAACCGCAGCCGTACGCTGGAAGATGGGTTTATGCACGCGGTGTTTAACCCGTCGTTTAACGCCCTGGCAACGGCAATGGCAACGGCGCGTCACCGCGCAAGCCAGGTCCTTGAGATCGCCCGCGATCGTCACGTCGAGCAGGCGCTAAACGAAACGCCGGATAAGCTTAACCGCGACCGTCGCCTGGTGCTGCTTAGCGACCCGGTGACCATGTCTCGCCTGCATTACCGCGTCTGGTCCAACCCGCAGCGTTATTCTTCGTGGGTGGATAACTACCAAACGCTGACGCTGAATCCGGCCGCCTTACCGGTCAAGCAGGTTAGCTGAGAGAAAAAACGGGTCGGGTAAGCCTAGCGCCGTCCGCTAAACCCTG
This sequence comes from Enterobacter sp. R1(2018), assembly GCF_003628475.1. Taxonomy (GTDB): domain Bacteria; phylum Pseudomonadota; class Gammaproteobacteria; order Enterobacterales; family Enterobacteriaceae; genus Dryocola. The sequence continues at coordinate 36,606 of NZ_RCAA01000047.1, forward strand.
AAATGCCGACCTCCGGGTCGGCATTTTTTTGCGCTCATCCTACAGATCGTTATACTCAGCCGGAACAAAACAGGAGACAGGCATTGTTAAGAGCGATAGTCGTCATTATGGTGGCCTGCTTGCTGAGCGGCTGCGGCAGTATTATCAGCCGTGCGGTGCCGGGGCAGGGACATGGAAATCAGTATTACCCCGGCGTGCAGTGGGACGTGCGTGATAGCGCCTGGCGGTATATCACGGTGCTGGACCTGCCGTTCTCGCTGGTCTTCGACACTCTGCTGCTGCCCATCGATGCCAGCCACGGCCCTTACGAGTAACGGTTACCGTTCATCCCATTCATCGGCTGCGGCGCGTCCTTCTTCGGTATCCAGAGGCGGCTCCAGCTGGAACTCTCCTTCATCCCATTCGTGCAGCGTGTTTTCCTCAAGCCATTCCTGGCGCAGTTCGATATCCTCATACTCGCCGTCAAAGACGCTTTGCGCGGCTTCCCCGCTCAGCACAGGTAAACATTCACCGTCTTCGCTGTCGTCGGCAAAGAATTCCGCCTGCCACATGATATCGCCGTCCTGCAGAATATATTTCTGGATATTGAGCTGCTGTACGTTGGCAGTCTCTTCATCCACCTCCGGGTGGTCGGCGAGGAATAATTCTCGTGCGGCATCAATGGCTTCTTCCAGCGTACTATAGAATACATATTCTTTATCAGACATAATGTGTTTCTCAATGATTAGGTTTATCAAATGTATAGGTGCCTGAATGCGAACTGTCAAAGCGTATGTTTATAGTAGGGTATCAAGCATGCAACAGGTTGATGCCTTTGGCTTAGACAGGCAAATCAGTACTGTCATGGACTTCCTTGAAAACGCTAAACTGCCTGCGGAATTAGGGTATCAACTTGATCCAAACAATCATGAAGTACTGGATTCGGATAAAGGGCTTAGCGGGTATGCCGGGCACAACTTCACGAAGGGGTCATTGGGGCGATTCAAGGAACGTGTAAGGTCAGGAGAGATTACAGAGGGTTGTTTGCTAATCGAAAGTGTTGACAGATTTTCTAGAAAACAGGGCTACGATGCCTATTGATGAATTCACTTTCCTGATCAAGCGTAACATTGACATTGTTGAAGTTGAGACAGGGTAAATCTACAGCTACAAGCTTGACCATAAACTGTCCACTCTATCAACGAGCATTGAACGTGCTTACCAAGAATCGAAACGTAAGGCTCGTATCAGTAAGAAGTCATGGCAAAAACGTAAAAAAGACTCTGTAGATACTGGTATTGCTCTTAACAACAATACCCCTGATTGGCTGTCATTAAGTCAGAATAAGAAGTCTTATGAATTAGATGTTCAGAAAGTACAGACAATTACAAAAATTTTTGAGTTATACCGTGATGGCTATGGTGTAACTCAGATCGTGAATCTTCTGAACAAAGAAGGGGAGAGGTACAACGGCAAAGGCTGGAATACCGTTACGGTTTACAACAAATTGCGTGATCGTCGGCTTAATGGCTACCTTGTTGGTAAGTACGCCACCATACCCAAAAAAGATAATGAAAGTACTAGTGATGCTGAAAAGCGGATCTTAGAGAACATTAAAATAAAGAAAGAAGCTAACGATAATGCAAAGCGTATCTATCCAGTAGTGATTGATGATGATCTCTTTTCAAGAGTACAATCAATGATGGATAGGAATGTTTCTTCCAAAAAGCAAAAAAGTACAACTACTAAACAAAGAAACCTTTTCAATGGACTAACTAAATGTCATGAGTGCGGTAGTCCAATGATTGTCCAATCCATGTCTAATGGTGGACAATACTTACGTTGTTACAGGCAACGTACAAAAGACGAAAAGTGTAATTCAAAGATGTTACGGTACTTTGAAAGTGAGAAGGTACTCTTACAACATATCAAAAATCTGAACCTTGATGAAATATATGGTGATGAGAAAAGTAATCAGTCACTTGATACCTTGAAACGATTACTTTCTGATGTGAATGGAAAAATAGCATTACTAAATGAAAAGGTTCAAAGTGCAAATGATGAAAGTGAATTGTTTGCAATAATGGAATTTAAGAGGAAACGCATTTTAGAAAAGGATGAACTGATTGCAAAGATTAACTCGATTGAAAATCAATGTGAAGCAGTTACTTTGAATTACACATATGATATTGAGCAACTTACTAATCAAGACAATACAGTACTTAGACGTAAGGCTAACGAGCATATAGCTAAAGTAATATCTTCTGTTAAATGCTATAGAGTGGATTCTAGCTTATTGGGTGCATACTATCTTTATGACATTACATACCATAGGGAAGTACTTAAGCATATCCTGATTACCGATAACAGTGGCAAGTTGATTAGTGAAATAGCCATATCAGAAAAAAATAAAGAACGTACTTATCAGGTAAGAGAGGACGGTAAAACTGTTTTCAAGGTAGAATCTAATGGTAATGCATGGGTATTGTATGCAAGTAGAACTAAAACAATAGATGATCTACTATACTATATAACCACAATGATGGTTGGAAGAGAGCCAGATGAGTTTGCATACCAACTGAACGAAGATCAGATCGAATGGATTGACTAGTACTGAAGAGGATTATTGGTATGTGAATTAACCCGTATATGAATATGATACTTAGTATTGGCCTAATGTGCGGTATTGGTTGGTTAATCATTAGACTTTGGCCTCGCAAGTGACACAAGCCCCTTCGCGGGCTTTTTTTATTATGGGATGTTTTATCCAGTATCTACTAAATACTTCACATAGTCAGATACAGGAGAAAACACACTATGACTAACTTTCTAATTGAGATACTCGCTACAGTATTCTATATGTTCGTACTTTTCCCAATGTTCATAGTACTGAATCTATTCTTTATGATTCTTGTAGTACTTCTACTTCCATTTAAGATCCCAATGGTTCAAAAGAAAATTGAGAGATTTTTGGAACGCCGCTGATTTCCACGGTATAATGTAGGGTGTCAAGGCGAAACTTGGGACAAACAAAATTAATGTGATATAATATAGCTGTCACATCGCAAATTAATAAATAAACATGTAGCTGATCGAGTCGAAACGATCACCTATTACGAAGTATACCTTTGTACGGATTAAAGTACTAAATAGTTGTATACATATAAATTCCTCCTTAAAACTCCTGTAATTAAAGAATCCCCATTCGTGGGGATCTTTTATGGTTTTAATTTTGATGAATTTGTTAAACATATAAAAGGAAAAAAATGAAATCGGTAAGCGTTGGTGTACGCCTCAATGAAACACAAGCGGCACACATTCAAAAACTAGTGGATGATGGTAAAGCAAAATCTATTAGTAGTGCTATTCAATACTTGATCAATATGTCAATGATTACGGGAGAGTAAGATAAGTATTATAGGTTGTCTACTAACCTTACGATAAGTAGACGCGATTACAGGAAGTAACGCGAATAACAATAAGGACATTCATATGAGCTATACAAAACAACTTACATTGGAATCTGGTGAATAAATCAGTGATTTCATAAAAGAGTTTGATTTCAATAGTGGTATCATTGGTCTAAATTCATCAGTCGGTACTGGTAAAACTACCAGCTTTATCCATATGCCAAATGTAGATATCACAGTACCATTCATCGCAATCAAACAGAGTGAGATTGATAAAGGTGCTAACAATATTGATACATGGCAAGCACGAGTAATCAAGGTAAACAGTACCTTTGATAAGTCATACTTTAGTACACGTACCTTAGTGGTGGATGAAGCACATGGTTTATACATGGATTACAACTATAAAGCCTCGGCAATCAGGGATCTAATAAGTGTATTCAAGTATTACCATTCTGTGATCCTAATGTCGGGAACGTTCGAACCAGAATACATTACATGTATCAATTTAGACCGCTTCTATAACGTCTACAAGCCACAGCAAGCAATGAAGGTACTAGATACCTATATCTATGATAAAAACGGTCTAGCGGCGTTTGAAACGTTTATACACGCACGTAAAGACAACGGACGTAAGAAGCTCGTACTAATCAATGATAAGGCCATATGTAATCAGCTTTCAAAACGCTATGGTGATGATGCTCTAGTAGTTAATGCTGATGAAAAAGCAAATGATGATGTACTTGAACTTTATCGTACTCGCAGGATGGGTAATCAATGGTCGGTAATCTTCGGTACTAACTCAATTCGTGAAGGTCTAAGTATTGAAGATGTTCAAGATGAAGTAGATGTATTCATTTTTGGACATACTGATCCAGACGTGATTGAACAGTTTTCAAATCGTTTCCGTAATGTAGGATATGTGAAGCATGTTCATTACTTCATCCCAAACACAGAAGTACGTGAATTGGGTGATTTTGATATCATTGGATATACTGCTAGTGCTCAAAGATTCGCAGATGTAATCAATACTTTCTATAAGTCTGAAGATAACACAGAACAGTACAGGGAATATTTTCGTAGTGCCTATCATGAAGAAGTGAAAGGTAGTCATTTGAAATATGATAAAGAATCTGATTCATTCATTGTAAACTTGATTTCTATTGATGCTGAATACTATTCACATAGAGAGAAGCAAGCTGTACTAGATCCTGTGCTATTTGCTGAACGTATGATGAGTTATGATTTCAGTGTAAATCCACGTAAGTTAGTTTCTGGTGATTCTGTAGTTGCTGAAGTACTCAAAGAGGGGAAACGAGCAATGAAGGAACAGCAACAAGTAGAACGTAATGATCGTATCAAATCAATTACGGAAAGTTTCCGTACTGGCAAGTTTGAGTATGCTGGTGATGAAGAATATGATTATGTAGTTGATAGTATCAATACCCTACTAAAGAAAGGATTGAAACGTGAACAAATTGAACTTGTAGTAAATGGAATGGTTGAAGATAAAGAGTTTATTAGAAAGCGTGTTTGGCCTGATTTCAACTATGTAGATCATCATGCGAACATTAGAAACCAAATTCTACGTTATATTGCGACAGATTACCCCGATGATACATTGACTGTACTAGATATGGCAGTACTTTCAGGAATAGCAATCAAAACTACTCTAACTGAATTCTTTCAAGGTGATGAAACCGAAATGAGAAAGAATAAAGAATGGAGAAAAGTTATTGAATGGCGTGGTGGTCAACTAGTAGCTAAAGATGGTTGTGAAGCACGTATAATCAATCGTTACATTACTCTAGGTAAAAGGAAAGAACAACGAATCAGTAAAGAAACAAACGCAGTATTCAGAGCGTACTTAGATTGGAAAGGTATGGATCGCTATCAGGTATATCCAGTGAAGTATACAAACCTAACTGGATTTGAGATTGAACAGCCAGCACCTAGCGAATCATTCAACGCCAGCACTGACAAGACGGCAAACGCGATCCGCGAACGCCTCCTAAGCCTAAGTATGGCGGCCTGATGGGTTTTGTACGCAGAAAAAACAATAATTATTCTATATAATAGTGATCTTTTTCTGCGTACATTTTTTCCTTTCATATACTTCTAAATCAAACGGCAGGAGGCAACAGTGACAATCAAAGAAATATTTGATTAAATCAAGAAAACCGAAGTACTAGACGATGTAACCCCATACGAGATCCTACGCAGTACGTTACGTGCGATTGACGATCAAGAAAAGCGTATGGCTAACGTTATCAGTTACCCACAATCAAAAACAAACTAAAGGCAATAAAAAAAGGCAGTCCGAAGACCGCCCTAGTGTTAGCGTACTATTTATTGCCCTCATTATGAGGACAATCCAAAATGGAAAAACAACAATTCTTATACTTAGTAAAAGTACAGAACAAACATACCGGAGAGGTATTTGTAAAACTTGGTTATACAGGGGAGATCCTACGCCGCCGTAAGGAACTATCAGCAAGGAATGAACATTATGAATATTCAGAGTACAGATTGTTCCGACATGACAATAAATCTAAAGGGTACTTCTATGATGAACAAACTATTCATGATGTAAGTTCGCCATATAGGGCACGTATCAACCGCTACGCTATGCCAGATGGTTACACTGAATGCTATGAATATATGTACATCTATACGTTGATTGAGTGCTTACACATTCTAGGCTACAGGTCAGTGTATGACGAACTACCAGAGCCACCGCAAATGTTTGCTTGGAACTAACCACAAACCGTAATGGTACTTTGCTATCTGCTCTAAATGTTCCAGATCACGTAGCAAAGTACTAAATACCATAAACAGTAAAAGGATTTACACATAATAATATTGAAGTACTACCAGATAACGATTTACGCCATATCAACAGCTTAATTGATGGCGATGTACTGCGTTACATTGAGTCACTTGAAAGTACTTTAAACTATGTAATGCGGGAGTTGCTAAAATATGAACCGGAAAACGAATTTCTACTTACCCAATTAAAGTTAGATGAAGAACGTGATCAACGATTAGGAAAGAAAAATAATCAAGTGTAAGAAGTGAAAATCGCTTCTATCAAGAGGCTTTTTACAATTATTACATAGCAATAAATTAATGATTATGCTTTACAAAATCTTTAAGAAGTCTATTTTCTGAAAATATATTAAATATATTAAATATATTAAAT
>NZ_RCAA01000002.1 GCF_003628475.1 Enterobacter sp. R1(2018)
AACTTTAGCAACAACACCAGCACCAACGGTACGGCCACCTTCACGGATTGCGAAACGCAGACCGTCGTCCATCGCGATTGGGTGGATCAGGGTAACAACCATTTTGATGTTGTCGCCCGGCATTACCATCTCAACGCCTTCCGGCAGTTCGATGGTACCGGTCACGTCAGTTGTACGGAAGTAGAACTGTGGACGGTAGCCTTTGAAGAACGGAGTATGACGGCCGCCTTCGTCTTTGGACAGAATGTACACTTCAGATTCGAACTGGGTGTGCGGCTTGATGGAGCCTGGCTTGGCCAGAACCTGACCACGTTCGATTTCTTCACGTTTGATACCACGCAGCAGAACGCCAACGTTCTCACCGGCACGGCCTTCGTCCAGCAATTTGCGGAACATTTCAACGCCGGTACAGGTGGATTTCGCGGTGTCTTTGATACCAACGATTTCAACTTCTTCACCAACCTTGATGATACCGCGCTCTACACGACCGGTAACAACGGTACCACGACCGGAGATGGAGAATACGTCTTCGATTGGCAGCAGGAACGGCTTGTCGATAGCACGCTCTGGCTCAGGGATGTAAGAATCCAGGAAGCCTGCCAG
>NZ_RCAA01000048.1:0-2161 GCF_003628475.1 Enterobacter sp. R1(2018)
ACAGCCCCATCAAATCCGCCGCCGATTTAAAAGGCAAAAGCATCGCCACCAACCGCGGCTCAATCGGCCATTTCGTGGCGCTTAAGGCGCTGGAATCCGCAGGACTTAGTGCAAAAGACGTCACTTTCCGCTTCCTGCCGCCGAGCGAAGCTAAGCTTGCGCTGATTCAGGGCTCGGTGGACGTCTGGGCGACATGGGAACCCTATACCGCCTATGCGGAAAGCGTGGATAAGCTACGCGTGGCGGTGAACGGGCGCGGATTATGGTCGGGCAATACGTTTCTTGCCGCAACCGACGCCGCGCTGGGGGACGGCGAGAAAAAAGCCGCTATCGCTGATTATCTGCAACGTCTGAACGCCGCGCAGATTTGGGCGAACCAGCATCCGGACGTGTACGGCAAAACCCTGGCGAAGATCATCGGCTTCCCGGAAGACGTAGCCCGTTTGTCGTTTGAACGCCGCCATTCCGTCTGGCAGACCATCAACGACGCCACGGTAACCCAGCAGCAGCAAACCGCTGACTTTTACCATGCAAGCAGCCTGTTGCCCAAAACGATTCAGGTCACCCCGACCTTCAGCCACGCTTTTCAGGTGACGAATCAGGGATAGTGAATCAGCGAATGGAAATGCGTTCGCTCCTCTCCAGCGTTGCGATAGCTGTGCGCTTCGTCACCCGCGAAGCGCACCCCTTCTCCCGCCCTTAGCGTGCGCCACTGCCCCTGAATCCGCATATCCAGCGCGCCGCTAATAACCGTCACGTGTTCAATGACCCCGATATCATGCGGGGATGATTCGCTCAGCGCTCCTGGCGCCAGGGTGATGGAAAACAGGTCAAAACGTAGCTGCGCGTCGTAAGGAAAAAGCGGGACGACAACCATATCGCTGTTTTGCGGATCGAATACCGGCCGCTCCGGGGGGTCACCCGAAGCAAGAAAGACCGAAAACGGCACGTTCAGGCCGGTGGCTATTTTCCATAAGGTGGCCACCGTCGGGCTGGACTCATTACGCTCTATCTGGCCGAGCATGGCTTTCGACACGCCGGTTTTCTCGGCGGCAAGCGTCAGGCTCCAGCCTCGCGCCTGGCGCAGCGCCTTTAATTTCGCGCTTAAATGGGCGGCAATATCCATCTTTTTCTCCTCATTAACGGCCGGATTATAGCGCCTTGTGCGCTATAACGCACGATGCTATAGTCCGACGGACGTTATAACGCACAGAGGGAAGTTTATGCGCGCCTTTTCGGTTCCGTTGCCTACGGTGCTTGCGGGTTTTGTTGCCGTTCTGGTGGGGTACGCCAGCTCAGCGGCGATAATCTGGCAGGCGGCAGAAGCCGCCGGCGCCGCGGCACCGCAGATTGCAGGCTGGCTGACCATGCTCGGCATCGGTATGGGCCTCAGCACGCTTGCGCTGACGCTGTGGTATCGCGCTCCGGTGCTTACCGCCTGGTCGACGCCCGGCGCGGCGCTGCTCGCTACCAGTTTACCCGGCAGTACCTTAAACGAAGCCGTTGGCGTATTTATCTTTTCCTCGGCGCTCATTTTAATTTGCGGCGCAACCGGCCTGTTCGCGCGCCTGATGCGCCTTATTCCCCATACCCTGTCGGCCGCGATGCTGGCGGGGGTCCTTTTTCGCTTTGGTCTGGATGCTTTTTCTTCGTTACAGGGTCACTTTTTGCTGTGCGGGACGATGCTGGCAGGCTGGCTGCTGGCAAAGATTTATGCCCCGCGTTACACGGTGGTCGTGGCGCTGGCCGCGGGCTTAGGCATTTGCCTGGTGACGGGAGAATTTAAAAGCGAAGGCTTTTCGACAACGGGCGTGGCATTGCCGGTATTCACCGCGCCGCATTTTTCGTTTCGCAGCCTGTTAGGTATCGGGCTGCCGTTTTTCCTTGTCACTATGGCGTCGCAAAACGCGCCCGGCGTGGCGACCCTGAAAGCCTCCGGCTACAACGTTCCTGTTTCGCCCCTGATGGTGGTTACCGCGGCCATCGCCCTGCTGCTTGCGCCTTTTGGGGTCTTTTCCATTTGCATTGCGGCGATAACCGCTGCGATATGCCAGGGGACTGAAGCGCATCCGGATCCGGCTAAACGCTGGCTGTCTGCCGCCGCGGCCGGCGTTTTTTATCTGCTGGCCGGGATCTTTGGCGGGTCGATTTCAGCGTTGTT
>NZ_RCAA01000048.1:2171-5997 GCF_003628475.1 Enterobacter sp. R1(2018)
ATCCATACCCTTGCCGGACTTGCGCTGCTGGGCACCATCGCGGGCAGCCTGCATCAGGCGCTAAACCCTATGCAGGAGCGCGACGCGGCGATGGTGACTTTCCTGGTGACCGCCTCGGGGCTTACGCTTGCGGGAATAGGGTCGGCTTTCTGGGGGCTGGTTGCCGGTGGGATCTGCTACGCCGCCTTCTCACTGGCTCGCCGCACGTAGCTGCGAAGGCGTTATGCCGATCGCCGCCTTAAAGCGGTTGCTGAAATGGCTGGCGGAGCTGAATCCACAGGACAGCGCAATCTCCGTCAGCGAAAGAGAGGTGTGGCGCACCAGCGCTTCCGCCCGCGCCATACGCCGCTGCATAACATACTGATGTGGCGCCAGCCGGGTCGACTGCTTAAACATGCGGGCGAAATGGAATTCGCTTAACCCTGCCTCCAGCGCCAGATCCGCAAGCGTCAAGGGTTCGCTGAGATGCTGCTCTATCCAGGCCTGAATATTGCGCAACACTACCGGCGCCAGCCCGCCGCGAACCGCAGGCAGGCGCCACTGCACGCTGCTGTAGTTCTGCACCAGATGGGTCAGCAGCAGCGTCGAGGCGGTACTTAACGTCATATGATTGGCGCTTTGCTGCCAGCTGCTGCTCAATAAAAAGTGCCGATAAAGCTGCGTGATGCGCGGATCCTCGGCGAAAATCTTTTCGTTGACCTGCAGGCTTGCCGGGCTGCGATCCCAGACCTGCTCCGCAATATGGCGCAGATGCGCATCCGTGCAGTACAGATGCACAAAAGAGAAATCGTTACGGATATCCCAGGTGGTTTCGCTCTCCTGCGGCATCAGGCAAAACCTGTCCGGGCCGCCGCCGTTTTTCCAGCCGCTCGACGTTTTCTGGTAGGTTTCGTACCCGTTATTGATATACAGGCTAAGCGTATGGTGATCGCTAAGCTGGGTGACGCGATCGTTATGATTTGACCAGGCCGCCAGCTGAATTCCCGAGCCGAGCCGCACGCTATCGTTCAGACGGGCGTTATGCTTACGCAGATTTTCAAAGGCAAGATACCGCTGGGTCATGGGTCGTATATCGCTTAAGAGGCCAGAACGCTAGTGTAAGTAGAGGCGCTGCGGGTTACCAGCCATTAACCTGACGGAAACAAAAAAATGCGCAAGATTATGCAAGTCGCGCAGGACGGTGAAAGCAAAGGCTGATAGTTACCGGCAAACTGACACCTCTGTTCGACGAGGGGATAACAAGATGAACGCGGTACTTTATATTCTGGTGGTGGTGATTTGGGGAACGACCTGGCTTGCTATTTATATGCAGCAGGGCGTAGTGTCGGCGCCGGTTTCAATTTTCTGGCGCTTTGCCGTAGCGGCAGTGGTGATGCTGGCAGTGCTGCTCGCGCTGGGGCGTTTACGCCGCATCAGCCTGCGCGATCATCTGTTTTGCCTGCTTCAGGGCGCCTGCGTGTTCGGCTTTAACTTCTTCTGCTTTTACCATGCCGCGGCGTACATCAGCTCGGGACTTGAGTCGGTTATCTTCTCAATGGCGGTGCTGTTTAACGCCTTCAACGGCATGCTGTTTTTCCGCCAGCGTCCGCATGCGAACCTGCTGCCTGCGGCGGCGCTCGGCATTGCCGGCGTTATCGCCCTCTTCTGGCGCGATCTGGCGGCAACGCAGCTGGCGCCGGAGCTTTTGCTGGGCATCGGGCTTAGCGCGCTGGGAACCTTCGGTTTTTCGCTGGGAAATATGATTAGCGCGCGGCATCAGCGCCGCGGGCTTGAAACCCTGTCGACCAATACCTACGCCATGTTTTACGGCGCGGCGATTATGGCCGCCATTGCGCTGATCCGCGGCGACTCGTTTATGCCTGAATTTACCGCCCGCTATCTCGGCTCGCTTTTCTATCTGGCGATATTCGGATCGGTCATCGCATTTGGCGCTTATTTCACGCTGGTTGGCCGCATCGGCGCAGGCCCGGCCGCATACAGCACGTTACTATTCCCGCTGGTGGCGCTCAGTCTCTCAACGGTTTATGAAGGCTACGTCTGGCACGTCAACGCGGTAGCAGGCCTTATGATGATTCTGGTCGGCAATCTGGTGATGTTCTCAAAGCCTGGAACGTTTAAATTCTGGATTAAAAAAACCGCATAAAAAAGGGGAGCCGAAGCTCCCTTTTTTATTTATTCGATTTATTTAATCTCAAACATGGAAGCATCGGTTGCCATATCATCAATAACGTTTTTCAGCGACTCGGCGGTAATCGGCGTATTTTCGTTGCTTACCGTTTTACCTTCACCTTTACGAACGACTTTCATCACCACTTTATTCGTTGATGAGTCAATGAGTTCACCTTCAAAATAAAGGTTGGTTTCCATTGTACGATGACCGGTTGCCGCTTGTGTGCCTGCAACAATCATCGCCACGGGAACAACCTCATAGAACTGTAGCCCTTGCTTGCTGCTGTCCACGCCCGTAATAGCGCCATGGAAAATCAGGGTGCGCGGCCCGGGTTTGCTTACCAACTGAATTCGCTGCTCGGCGCTGGCTTTTAAGCGAGCGTTGGCATAGGCCAGGATTTTATCCAGCGTGTCCGCGCCAAGCTGCGTCGTTGGCTTAGGCACCGGATAATAAGTAAGAGGGTTATAAACCAGCTTGTCATAGTTAGCGCTTTTAAAATCGGGATCGACCCAGCGTAAAACCGTTTTACCGGTCGCGGATTTTGTTTCCTGCAGGCCGGAGTAATCTTTTAAAAAACCAGAGTATTTTTCCGGAGCCGTCACGGATGAAGAACAGCCCGCAAGCGCAAGCAGGCCGGTCAGGCACGCTGCCTTAAAAATAATGGAAGTACGCATTTTGAATCCCTGTGATTTGCATAGGAGCCCTTCAGTTATAGCAAACAGAATCTGGCTAAACCATGTGGCGAAATCAAATAGTATAAGGTTGGAATTTTTAACGGGTCGCTATCGCACGCCGAGCTAATCAGTTGCGTTAAGAAGCAGCGATCCGGTATGTTCACGCAGTAAAAATCGGGGCCTTTTTAACGGCCCCGTAAATTAACAAGGTTAAAAATAATAGCTTTTAGAAAGTTAATCTGTAGCTGGCGCTGATTGTCTGCCCCGTGCTGTGCTCAGAAGCATTCAGGTTATATCCCACTCCCCAGCGCATATTGCCCTTTTGTAGCTTGAGGCCAACCTGGCCGTTAAAGGACGTTTTATCCGTTACGTCCGCATATACCTTATCGGAAGCGTTGATACCGGCAACACGGACAAGGTTGCTGGTTTGGGTATCGCCGGCGGAAGCAATGACCGCCATATCCGCCTGCGTGCTTAATGCCCATCCGGAATCCAGCGCGAAGGTTTTATTCAGTTTCACCCCGGCCGGGAACTGCCAGATGTTCTGCTTCTCCTTATCCGTTTTCAAAACCGCCTGATTATCGCCATTTTTCGTCTCGAAACCTTTCACGATAGGCTGGTTATAGCGCGCCCCCGCATAGGGAATAATATCCACAGCGGAGGTCGCTATCAGATATTCGCCGGTAATGCCTGCGGTAAAGAGTTGCGAGTCAACGGATCCTTTAAGTTCATTGCCAAAGTTCATCCAGCCCGGCAGCTTCTGGTTGAGGTCATTATTGGTGGCGCTGAACCCGATGTCACCCGTCACGTTAAAGCCGTTTGTTGTCCAGTTTTGATAAAGCGATACGCCCCAGAAGTTGAAATGGTTACGGGTTTCATTGAAATCGCCGCTGGAGCTGGATTTACCGTTACCGGCGTGGAAAGCGGCGCCGCTCATCATGCTGCCGACCGCGCTTTCCCAGGCCACGTCCCCGCCCAGCAT
>NZ_RCAA01000048.1:6007-10697 GCF_003628475.1 Enterobacter sp. R1(2018)
AGCCGTAGCTTATGCTGCCCGCCTGCAAATCCCGGGAGCGCTGGTCGCCGTACAGCGCATGTACCCAGACGTTCGCCCGATCCTCGTCATTCTTTGCATCCCGGTTAACGATGGAGGTTCTCTCAAGGATGGCATCTTTTGCCGCCATACCGGTGGCGAGGGTACTGCTCTGTACGCCGGCTGCGATGGCCATTTGTGCGGCGCTGTTGACGGTTTTCACCACCTCGTTTACCTGCGCGTCCGGACTTTCAATTGCCCTGGACAGGAAGCGAATACCGGCATCAGGACTGGTCAGCGAGTTGCTCGCGTCGCTCATCATGCGGTTAAGAGCGTTTACCGTCACCACGCCGGGTAATACGTCCTGCGCGTCTTTCGCGGTAGTGGTCACCGAGACGACCCCGTTGTGCTCCTGAGTGTTGGCATTGAGTAATTTGTTAATAATCAAATTATCGCCCTGCCAGCTGTGCGCCTTCATCTGCACATCCGTAAAGCCCTGAGCGATGTTATAGGTAGCATCCGCCTTCGCATCGGCCACGTACAGCGCGGCAGAGTCAGCAACGTTAAGCGTGCCGCCGTCCGTATTCAGCGCCGCTTGCGTACCGGTGATATCAGCGCCTTTTACCATCAGCAGCGAGCGTTCGCCGAACACCGCCTGGTTGACCGCGGCGTCTTTATTCACCGAAGCGGAAGTTAACGCGCCATCGACGCGCAGGCCGCCGTTGCCCCCCTTCAGGTATTGAGGCGCGCCGATGGCTACGGCTGCGGTAATGCCATTTTCCGCCCAGCCAAGCCCCGTTTCGGCAAAGGCTTTATGCGCCGCATCTGGGCTTGTGTCGCCCAGTACCAGCAGGGAGTTCTGGCCTACGGTCAGACGGCCATTCACCTGCTGGCCGCCCAGCAAAACTTTGGACGCGTCGCTAATGGCCGATCCGCTGTTCCACACCGGATCGATAAATACCCTCGCGCCCTGCAAATCAGCGTGCTTGACGATCAGCGACCCTGCGCTATTCACATCCCCCACGGTGATTTGCACATCGTGACCGGCGGTAAGCGTGCCCGCGTTTAACGCCCCGCCTACCGTTAGCTGGCCCCGATCCTGCAGCGCTACGTCGGCGTTCAGGACGGCGTCCTGATGAATATGCACCAGGCCGCGGCTCACCACGCTGGCAGAATCGCGGCCGGAGGTGAAGGTATACTCGCCCGCCATTACATTCATTGCGCCCGCGTCCGCCACGTTCACCACGCCATGCAAAGTTCCGCTGGTATCGCCGGTGGCTCGCGTGCCCAGGTTCAGTGCGCCCTCGTCCACTTTGATATTCACCACGGCATCTGGCGCTCCGTCAACGTTCACCAGTGCGCCACCCAGCGCCCCGGTCAGCGTTAAGGATTGCCCGCCGACAATTTGCACCTCGGGCTGCCCCGCGCCGCCAAACGTAAGCCTTGCGGCGCCAAAGCCGTTTTGTACAGCGATATGCTCGCCGGTCGGCGCAACGCTGCTGCCGATTAGCAGCTTATTCTTATCCGCCGTCAGCTCAACCTGAGCCAATACGGCACCGGTGGTGGCAGCATCGGTTACGGTTGCCGTGCCGATCGCTTGTGCCGCATCCCGCAGCTTGCCCATCATGACCAGCGCGCTGCCCGTATGGTCGCCGAGCAGAGCATTAACCGATTTAACATACTCTAATTGATAGGTGTCGTCGGTCAGGGCAAGGGTGCTGTTGTTCAACACAAGGCGCGATCCGGTAGCATTAAAACCTTGCGGGCTAGCGGCCTGGGCGGAGTGGTTAAACAGCTGGGCCGAACGGGTTTCAAGCAGCGAGCCGTTGTTCAACGCAAGGCTGGAGCTGCCGCTGAGCGCGACGGTATCCGCCAGGATGCGGCTGCCGTTAAATGCCAAAGCGCCGTGCGTTAAATTGACAGGCGCCGTCAGCCTGCCGCCGCTAACCTGAAGCGTATCGCCGACGTTATTATCGGTGAAACCGCCAATCAGCGACGTTGTGCCGTTGACGTTCAGCCTGTTGAATCCACTAAATTTATCACCGTTAAAGTGCGTCATGGTCTGCGCAAGCGTAAGGGTGGAATTAACGCCGCTGCCGTACAGATGCCCTCCCACCAGCGCATTATCTAACGTTACGGCGGCGCTTTGTACGGCGCCTTTATTCAGTACCACATCGCCGGTTACCGAGCTGTCGGTAATATTCATAGTAACGGCGCCGGCTGTCGCATTGACAGAGCCGTTGACCGTCGACTGCGTGACAGACAAAGCCGTCTGCACGGCGGCGTTAAGATTCAGATTGCCCGCCAGGCGCGTGGCATTAATATCGGCAGAAACCCGATTGCTGCCGTTTAAATCAAGATTGCCGATAATTTCGCTGCCGTCGGACGTTAAAGCGGCGTCTTTACTATTCAAAACGGCAATAGCATTACCGTCGGCGTTAGTGGTACTTGTAACCAAACTGTCGACAAGCTGAACATGATTAATCCCGCCAGCGCTGTCGATTAACAGCGTCCCCGTAAGCTGGCTGTTATCCAGGGAAACGGCATTGGTTTTACCGCTGTCGGTAAAATTCGAGATGGCGATGGCATCAGCGGTGCTGATAACGGCGTTGGTGGTATCAATCGAGCCGTTTTTTAGCGCAACCGTATTGTCGTTTGGCGCGCCATAGATAAGGATTCCGCCCCGTTTGATCTGAGCGTTATCAATATTCATTTCATGGCTTCCGGCACCGCCGGTGACAATTCTTCCGTTAATTTCGCTGCCGTTAACAAGGTCAATTTTTTGGTTGCCGCCGTCGGTGACCGACAAATAAATTGCCGTCCCGCGGGCGTAATTTTTACTGGCCGGAAGGGTGCCTTTGCCATCGTAGTCGGTATCGACTTTGGCGCCATTGAGAGTGGAATTATCCACCAGGATAGCGATATGGGTATTTGCACCGCCCGCCTCCAGCCAGTCTACCGAGGCATTATTCGCCAAAGTAATGCTCGCAGAGCCCTCCTTGCTGGCGTTGACGTAGTGGCCGGACAAGTTTGCGCCGTCGATAAGAAGACTTTGCAAATCATTTGCCGTTCGATGTGAGGTGCCGCTGGCGAAATAGACGCTTTGTTTTTTCGCAGCCTCGGTGAGGACTGCATTCTGAGATGGCGTGATGAAATACCACGCGGTAGGTTTTGGCGAAAGATGAGTGGTAACTTCAGACTCCTGAAGCCCGCATGTTCCGTTTGCTTCAATGTTTACGCAGCTGCCTGCAATGCTCATTCCGGGCATTAATAAGCTACTGCCAAAAACAACCCCAACGCTTTTGGCGATTTGGCTGATACGAAAGTTCTTATCCATAGAAACCTTCCTATATCGTAGAATAACGCTGACGATTTACATGACAACTAATTAACATCTCTATCAACTTGATTAGCATTTCAGGCTGAATATACCGCCCTGCCTGAAGTTGTTTTAACAATAACAGACAGATGAAATTTAGCGTCTTAAGATCTTTGGCCTCATACTGAGATTTATCTTAGTAAATTGTTGTAAGTAATTATTTTTAATATGAATGAAATAAAACAATTTAAATAACCCTGATCGCACAATTTGTCTCTCTTTATCCAGGAGTTTTCTTATAATCCCGGCCCATATTCTGAGTTGCCTGAATCTGACCTTCAGGTTATTTGTATTTATAGAGAACTGTTTACAAGGTAAGGGAATATGGTCGTCGTCTTGTCCTCCTGCGAATATTTCAGAATCGGATTCTGCATGCTCGCTGAAGATATCGCTAAAGAGCACCATTCATTTTCAGAGGTTGTTTTCGTCAAAGAAACCCGCGGCATTGACAAAAAAATAGTCGCGAAATCAAAAGCTATAGTCGTCGATTATTGCCAGCCTGACATACAAACGCTGATTAACCTGATGGAGATTAAATTAAAAAATCCCAGCAGCTATTTTATTTTTATTACAAAAGATACCTGTTTTGATAACACCATAGACAACATTCTCATCAATACGGTTTCCGATTTCACCATCGACTATATTTATGCGATAAAAAAATTAACGCACTGCCTGATTTATCTTCACTCGGGAAAGCAAAGGTTCACCATGACTAAAAACATGCGTTGGTACAGCACCGAAAAAGAGAAAAACTTGACCCGCCAGGAGTCGATGGTTTTACCTTTCATCATTTCCGGCAAAAAGAATAAAGAGATCTCAAGGTATCTGGACTTAAGCGGAAAAACGATTAGCCATTACCGGCGCAATATTTATTTAAAGTTCCGCGTAACGAACCTTGCCGGTCTTTACCACGTATTTGAAAGTTAACAGATATTATTTCTCGCCCGACGCTTATCCCCTGGTCAGGCTTTCACATATTAAATCAATCATTAGCAGATAGCCGTAGCGGGCATCGGTTACCGGCAGCAAAATATCCTGCTGCTGAACGAGCGCGCCCGCCTGCTGGCCGATAATAATTATCTGCGCGCCTTTGCGCCGCGCCTGGTGCACCGCGGCCAATAAGGCATTTTCCGCTGCGTGGGCGCAAAAAATCACCAGCGCCTGCCCTGCTCCCAGCATCGATGCGGTAATAGACATCAGCGCGGCGTCCTGACAAAGGTTGGCTGGATAGCCAAGCGTAAGCAGGCGGTACTGCAATTCGCTGGCAAAAGGCGTATCTGCCGCGCCGGCGCTGAAAATATGCGTTGCCGC
>NZ_RCAA01000048.1:10775-14548 GCF_003628475.1 Enterobacter sp. R1(2018)
GCTGATCGATAGTTGCCGAGGCGGCAAACCCCACGTCGTCAAGAATGGTTTGCGCCACGCGGGACTCCTGCTGGCTGAATTCATTCAGGCGCGCGCGTATCTGGCTGAGGATATCGCCGCCGCTCTCTTTGCCGGTGGAGTGGGAAAACCTTTCCACGATGTCGCGGCCGATTCCCGCATGGGTCGCCAGCTTTTGCAGTTCGCCCGGTTCAACCCAGGTGGCGTCGCCCAGGATGCCCGTCGCGCCAGGCCAGGGCTGCGGGCTGCTGTCCTGCTGCTGGTAGCGGACTTTGCCCAGAAAATCATTAATGTCGTCGCAGCCGATGCTGCGGGCGAAGCGCTGCAGCATCGCGGGACTTACCCCCGCCTTGAGCGCAAGCTCTTCCATGGTCGACTCGGGGACCTGCGCAAAATTCTCAAGGAAAAAGCGCGCCAGCCGGGATTCCTGCGCGGGCAGGCCGGACATGCCCTGTACAAGTTGATAAACGATATCCATAACGGGGTGCTTCCTTTAATCAGCGGCGACGGCTCGTTTCATCATCATAGATTATTGAAATTATTTTTCAATCAGCTGCCGGCCGGGGTCGCAATTCTGCGGCGTTGTTACACTGAAAAAATTCTATTTTTTCGCTGAGATCACATTTTCCCACTCTTATCATCCGCTTTTGTGATAATCCAACGGCGATCACACTCATGAAAATAATTTTCATACATGCTGCGTGACACGGCTAATGTATGAAATATGTTTTCAAAGAGAAAAGGAGTTGTGATGAAAAAAATCATGTTGTGCTGTGCCGCAGGGATGTCCACCAGCATGCTGGTGCAGAAGATGCGAGCGGAAGCGGCGAAGCGTTCGCTGGCGGTGGAAATTGACGCTTATCCGGTCGCCGAAATCGAAAGCCAGCTCTGCCACGCCGACGTGGTGTTGCTGGGACCCCAGGTGCAGTTTGAACTTCAGCGCCTGACCGATTTGTCTGCACCGCTTGGCAAGCCGGTAGCGGTTATCGACATGATGGATTACGGCACCATGCGCGGCGATCGCGTGCTGGATAAAGCCATCGCCCTGATGGCCTGAGGCAAACGGAGAGCATGATGAAAATTACCGTCGTTGGCGGGGGAAGCAGCTATACCCCGGAACTGATAGAAGGGCTGATCGGGCGCCACGCCACGCTGCCCTTAACGGAGCTGGCGCTGGTGGACGTGGAAGCGGGACGCCAGAAAGTCGAGGTTATCGCCCGCCTCGCGCGGCGCATGCTGGACCGCAACGGACTGGAGGCGGTGAAAGTCTCCGTGCATTTTGACGCGGACGAGGCGATTGCCGGCTCCAGCTTCGTGCTGACGCAGCTGCGCGTCGGCCAGCTTCCCGCTCGCGCGGCTGACGAACGCCTGGGCCTGAGCCACCGGCTGCTGGGGCAGGAAACCACCGGCGTCGGCGGCTTTGCTAAAGCCCTGCGCACCATTCCGGTGATGCTGGATATCGCACGTCGCGTGGAACGCCTCGCGCCCGAGGCGTGGATTATTAACTTTACCAATCCGGCCGGCATCGTCACGGAAGCGGTATCCCGCTACAGCAGGGCGAAAATCATCGGCCTGTGTAACGTGCCGGTCACTATGCACCATACCATTGCCGACATGTTAAACCTTCCGCACTCATCCGTTTCGCTGCGCTTCGCGGGCCTTAATCATATGGTCTGGGTGCATAAAGTGCTCGCCGACGGACGAGACGCTACCGATGAGGTGCTGGAAATGTTGTGCGACGGCGAACAGCTTTCGATGAACAATATTAAGGCTATACCCTGGCCTGCGGATCTGCTGCGCGCGCTGCGCGCCATTCCCTGCCCCTATCACCGCTATTTCTGGCAAACCCGCACCATGCTTGAAGATGAACTGGCTGACGCCGACAGCAAGGGAACCCGCGCAGAGCAGGTCATGAAGGTGGAAGAGGCCTTATTTAAACTTTACGCCGACCCGGCCCTTGATAAAAAGCCGGAGGAACTCAGCCAGCGTGGGGGCTCGTTCTATTCTGAGGTCGCGGTGGAGCTCATTAATGCGCTGCATAACAACCTCGGCGTTGAAATGGTGGTAAATACCGCCAACAATGGCGCAATTCAGGGCCTGCCGGACGACGCGGTGATCGAAACGAACTGCCTGATTGACGCGCTGGGCGCGCATCCGCTGGCCTTCGGTAAGCTGCCGCCGCTGATGAACGGCCTGACGCAGCAGGTGAAAGATTTCGAACGCCTGACCATTGAAGCGGCCGTGCACGGCGATAAGGGCAAAGCCCTGCTGGCGCTGGTGGCTAACCCGCTGGTGGCGGATGTAAACCTGGCCTCGGCGCTGGTCGAAGAGGTGCTCAGCATCAACAAAGCGTGGCTGCCGCAGTTTAGCGGCTAACCACGTTTCTGGCGCACTGCCCGGCTACGGGCGGAAATAATAAAAAACGATAATACCCGGTCGGCAGGCTCTGCCCCGGGCAGGGGGTGTCTGTGTCAGTCAACAAATCCATCATTGAAAAATACGTGTTGCCCACCGCGCTTAAAATAGCCGGGCAGAAGCATGTCCTGTCCGTGCGTGACGGTATCATTCTTAATATGCCGTTTATGCTGATCGGCTCGTTTTTCCTGATCTTCGCCTACCTGCCGGTGCCCGGCTACGCGCAGATGATGAGCAACCTGTTCGGCCCCGCCTGGCAGGAAAAGGTGCTGTATCCGGTTAAGGCCACCTATGACATCATGGCGATAATTTCCGCCTTCGGTATCGCCTATCGTCTGGCGGAAAAATACCGCACTATCGATCCGCTCACCGCCGGCGCCGTCTCGCTGGTGGCGTTCATTATGACTATCCCGCAGCATATTATGTTCACGCCTGCGGATGGCGGCACGGCGCAGTTGGTGAAAGGCGTGCTGCCTATGGGACAGATCGGCAGCCAGGGGTTGTTCGTCGCGATTCTTATCGCCCTGCTTTCCACTGAAATTTACCGCTTTATCAATAACCGCAACCTGGTTATCCGCATGCCGGAAGGGGTGCCGCCGGCGGTGGCGAAATCTTTCCTCGCCCTCATCCCCGGCTTTTGCGTTCTGGCGGTGGTATTGGCGCTGCGTTTGCTGGTGGAAGCCACGCCGTTTGGCGATATCAATACGCTGATAACCGAACTGGTGGGTATCCCGATGAGCCACGTCGGCGGCTCCCTGCCGGGGATGATTATCTCGGTGCTGCTGATTGGTATTCTGTGGATGCTGGGCCTGCACGGCGACACCATAGTGCTGGTCTTTATTCGCCCGGTCTGGCTGAGCAATATGTCGGAAAACCTTGAGGCGTTTCAGAACGGCCTGCCGATCCCGCATATCATTACGCAGCAATTTTATGATCTGTGGATTGCGCCGGGCGGCACCGGCGCCCTGCTGGGGCTGGTTATCTTTATGCTGATCCGCAGCCGCAGCGCGCAGATGAAACAGCTCGGTAAAATCGCCGCGCCCGGCAGCCTGTTTAACATCAGCGAGCCGATGGTGTTCGGCATCCCAATCGTGATGAACCCGTATCTGGTAGTGCCTTTTATCCTCACGCCGGTGGTGTTGGTTATCGTCTCTTACGTCGCGATGACCACGGGCCTTGTGGCTAAGCCTGCGGGTATTGCGCTACCGTTTACCACGCCGATTGTGGTCAGCGGCTATCTTGCCACCGGCGGCCATATCTCCGGCTCGGTGCTGCAAATCGTCAACCTGGGGATTTCGCTGGTGATGTATTACCCCTTCTTCCGCATCTGGGATAATCTG
>NZ_RCAA01000048.1:14677-15370 GCF_003628475.1 Enterobacter sp. R1(2018)
AAGCAGGCGGCTGACCTCCGCGTGCTTATCCTCGGTAAAATCAAAGAACCACATAAAGCCGATGCGGATTAGCGAGCCTATAGCCGGTAGCAGGCTGATGCCGAAAAACAGCCCGTTGAGCACGCTTTCGGTCTGGGTGGCCGCCTGCGGGACGTAGCCTATCGCCGTCAGGTAGACGCCGATCAATCCCCCGCCCACCGCCACGGACATTTTCCCGGTAAAAGTCTGGCCGGAGAAGGTGATAGCGGCGCAGCGCTTATTGGAGTGATATTCCGCATATTCGATAGTGTCGACGATCATCGCGGAGGTAAACAGGTTGCTCATCATGACAAACAGCGAGCTTAGCCCCAGCAGAATAAACAGCACGGTCAGGCTGTGATAGCCGACGAACCACAGCACTACCCTTACCAGAATATCCAGCGCGCAAAGGGCGATAAATAAAGTGCGTTTTTTATAACGCCGCGTCAGTATCGGCGCCAGCAGGCAGGCAAGCGCCGCAATAATACCGATGATCCCGATCGCCGCCTGCAGGCCGCCGTCGCCCATATTGTAGATAAAGAAATAGATATAAATGCCGTTGGCGATATTGTGCAGCACGCAGAAGAAAAAGGCGGCCAGCACGAAAAATAACGGTTTGTTATACCGCAGATTGCGGAAGGTATCGCGGATGGTGACTTTTTCATGGCTCGGCGG
>NZ_RCAA01000048.1:15483-22459 GCF_003628475.1 Enterobacter sp. R1(2018)
CATGACCAGCACCGCCATAAAATAGCCGTGGTCGCTGGAGTATGGCGCGAAGAAGGCCGTCAGCCGCGGGAAGAAAATGTTCGCGCAGGCGATGCCCGCGTTGACGCCGAGCACCGCCGCGGTTACCGCCTTCGTCCTTTCGCGCGGTTCGCTGCTCATTACCGATGACATCGACCAGAAAGGAATATCGGATATCGCATACAGGGTGCCCCATAAAATATAGGTTACCCCGGCATAAATAATTTTGGTGCTCGTCGGCGCGTCAATATTATAAAACGACGCCAGGGTCATGACCGTAATCAGCAAAGGCGCCAGCAGCATAAAATGGCGGAATTTGCCGAAGCGCGAATTCATGGTGTCCATAATGCTGGCGAAAAACGGATCGTGAATAGCGTCCCACGCGCGCGCAATCAGGAAGATGGTGCTCGCCGCCAGCGCGGAGATCCCCAGCACGTCGGTATAAAAATAGTTAATAAAAGAACCTACCAGCCCAAAGCTAAAACACTGTCCTAAACCATAACCAAAATAAGACCATAATTCCCGCCCGGGAATTTTCATTGCCATTGTCATCGTAGTAGCCTCTTATTCCCCGGTAGTGGATACCGGGGTAAACATTATTATGATGAAGCATGCGATCGTGATTTAGCCGCGGGGATGCAGCCCTGTCTTACTCAGACGCGACACCAGTTCCATTTCCGCGCGGCGGAATGGAATACCGTGTTCGTCAAATACGTCATGGAACCAGAGATGGGCGTAATCCTCGCGCTTTTTCAAATAAATCGGCCATGGCAGATAAGTTTGCGTTTTACCGCGCGCCAACCCCCATTGATAAGGCACAACGTTGCACGCGTGCATCAGGGGCAGCTGCTCTTCGAAATTGCTGCCCACGTGCCTCGCCAGCCACTCGGTGCACATAATCGGACGGCCCAGCTGTTCCATCACTCTTATCGCCCGCACCATTTTGGCGGTCGGGACATAGGCGTGATAGCTCACCACATCAGATAGCCGCAGCGCGGCCTGGTCGACGGGATGCTGGAAAAACTCCTCTTCCGGCTGATCGTGATCGATAAGGTTTAAATGCCAGGCGCCGACGGTCAACGGCTGGGAAGGATTTTCATCACGGGCCCACTCGAAGGATTTGGTCATTAACTCCAGCGCGAACGACTCCAGCTTTTCATCATAAAGCACCTCTTCAACGCCGGTTGCGAAGGTGCCGCGGTTGCCGGGTTCGTTATACAGATCCCAGACCAGCACGCGCTCATCGTTAGCAAAGGTTCGCACAACGTCGCGTACGTAGCGCTCTATTTCCGGCCACACGCTGCGATCGCAGACTTTATCGCGCCCCGGACTCGCGGCCGCCTGGCTGTTATGTTTACCCGGCACCGGCGCTTTCTGCTCGCCCAGATAGGGCTCGTCGCCGGAAAAGCCGCAGTCGTCCATCAGCGTAAGCATGACGCGAATATTGTGCTTTTTCGCAATACTCAAAAAAGCGTCGATGCGATCCATCAGCCCCTGGCGGTCATGCTGCCAGACGATAAAAGGCAGATTGGTGCGCAGCGTGGTGTAGCCCACATTCTGCGCCCATCCCAGCTCTTCATCGATGGTGGCGGCGTCAAAGGTTTCCGCCTGCCAAAGATCCGTCCAGTTCACCGCCGTGCGCGGTAGATAGTTAAATCCGCACAGCCAACCCTGCTGCTGATACCACTCGTTTGCCTGCTGTTTGGTCCACTGCTGTCTCATAGGTCCTCCGTTTAACCTCATTACTAATATTATTAGCTAATATTTATTAGCAGGGCTGTTCGGCGCAAGCGCGCGATGCGGCAAATGCAGGTGGGATCACACTCCGGCGATTCCCGCCATGGCGCAAGGTGACTAACGGCACGCTGTGTTATAGTGCCCGCGGAAAGGCAGCAGACGGCTAAGGCAATGGAAAAGAAAAGCAAAATTACAATGACCGACGTCGCTCGCGAGGCGGGCGTTTCCCAGGCGACGGTATCGTTAATTTTAAATAATGCGCAGAGCATTAAGCTCAGTGAAGAGACGCGTCAGCGCGTCATCGCCGCGGCCCACGCGCTGGGCTATAAAAAAATTCCCGCGCCGCATAAGCCAGAAGGCCAGGAAGAGATCGCGGTGCTGATAAACGCCATGCCGAGCTACGATCCCTTTGTCGACGCGCTAAGCCAGGCCCGGGATGCGGCCTGGCGCTACGACGCCCTGCTGACCATTTACGACTATGGCGATGATAACGAACTGGCGCTGCGCATCATCAAACAGCTGGAACAGCGCCGCTGCGCCGGGATTATTCTCGCCTCGCCCATTACCAGCGCCATCGACTTTTCGGTTTTTGAGCACTGCACTTCGTTGCCTACGGTATTGCTCAACGTTTATGACCGCGCCTACCCTCTGCAGCCCACTTTTTTACCCGATGACTACGCGAACGCGCTGCAGGTAACCCGGCATCTTATCGATCGGGGAGCCACGCGCATCGCCCATATTACCGGCGACGACTGGATGGACGCCTCGCACCAGCGCCTTGCCGGCTACAGGGCGGCGCTTGAAAAAGCCGGCCTTCCCTTCGATCCGCAGCTGGTTATCAAAACTAACTGGCAAATCGATGAAACGCTGCGCGCCACCCGTCAGGTGATGCAGCTCTCGACGCCGCCGGACGCCATTTTTTGCGCCAGCGACTGGATGACGCTGGGCTGCTATCAGGCGCTGGCCCAGCTCAGGGTGCAGGTGCCGCAGCAGGTGCTGGTAGCCGGTTATGACGACCAGCGCATCGCCGATCAGCTAACGCCAAAGCTTACCAGCGTACAATTGCCCTATACCGAACTCGGACGCATGGCCGTTGAGTATCTCTGTCAGGGAGAAGACAACGCGACGCACGTGACGATGGCGGGAAAATTAAAGATTCGCGGCTCCACGCAGCGCTAAGTCCGCCGCATAAAAAAAGCCCTGTCGCGCTGTGCCACAGGGCTTTTTGCCGTTGGGGAAAGGTTACTTCACGTCCACCTGATAAAAAATATGCTTCCCAAACGGATCGATTTCATAACCGGTCACCTCTTTGCGCACCGGTTCGAAAATCGTCGAATGGGCAATCATTACCGCTGGCATCTGGTCGTGCATCACCTGCTGTGCCTGCTTATACAGCGCCGCACGTTTGTCATGATCCCCTTCGGCGCGGGCCTCCAGAATCAGCTTGTCAAACGGCTGATAGCACCACTTCGACGAGTTGGAGCCGCCGTTTGCGGCCGTACAGGTAAACAGCGGGCCGAAGAAGTTGTCCGGATCGCCGGTGGCCGTCGTCCAGCCCATCAGGGCAGCCTGGTGCTCGCCGCTTTTCACGCGCTGGAGATATTCGCCCCACTCATAGGTCACGACTTTCGCCTTCACGCCCACTTTTGCCCAGTCCGCCTGGATCATCTCCGCCATACGTTTGGCGTTCGGGTTATAGGGACGCTGAACCGGCATTGCCCACAGATCGATGGTCATGCCGTTGGCAAAGCCCGCCTCCTTGAGCAGCGCTTTGGCTTTTTCCGGATCGTAATCATAATCTTTTAGCTGGTCGTCGGCGCTCCACACTCCCGGCGGCAGCAGGTTTTTCGCCGCCGTACCCGTGCCGTGGAAGACCGCGTCGATAATCGCCGGTTTATTGATTGCCAGCGCCAGCGCCTGGCGCACCTTCACGTTATCCAGCGGCGGCTTTTGGGTGTTAAACGCCAGGAAACCCGTATTGAGCCCCGCCTTTTGCATCAGGTTGATGTCTTTGTTTTCCCTCATGCGCGGCAGATCCGCCGGGTTCGGGAAAGGCATTACCTGGCATTCGTTTTTCTCAAGCTTCGCGTAGCGCACCGAGGCATCCGGGGTAATGGAGAAAACCAGGCGATCCAGCTTCGCCTTGCCCTGCCAGTAGTCCGGGAAAGCGGTATACAGAATGCGCGAATCTTTCTGGTACTGCTTGAGTTCAAACGGCCCGGTGCCGATAGGATCCATATCCACGCGCTCAGGCGTGCCCGCCTTCAGCATCGCGTCGGCATATTGCGCCGAGAGGATGGAGGCGAAATACCAGCCTAAATCGGCGATAAACGGCGCCTCCGGATGGGCGAGCGTAAAGCGCACCGTATTGTCGTCCACCTTATCAATGGCGGTTATCAGCTTGCCGAATTCGAGGCTTTCGAAGTTGGAATAGTTGCCGTTAGAAACGTTGTGGTAAGGATGCTTCGGATCTTTCTGGCGCATAAACGAGAAGATCACATCATCGGCATTAAAATCGCGCGTCGGTTTGAAATACTTATTGCTCTGAAACTTCACCCCTTTACGCAGATGAAAAGTATAAACCTTGCCGTCTTCGCTGACGTCCCAGCTTTCCGCAAGGCTCGGCTGCAGTTCGGTGGTGCCGACCTTAAAATCCACCAGGCGGTTATAAACCGGCACCGCGCTGGCGTCGACGCTGGTTCCCGAGGTGTACAACTGCGGATTGAAGTTCTCCGGCGAGCCTTCTGAACAATAGACCAGCGTGTTTGCCGCAGCGCCGGCGCTTGCTGCAAGCGCGGCAACGGCCAGCGCAAGCGTGGTGATTTTTATTTTCATCGCTATCTTCCTGTTGGTTATCCTGCCCCTGAACGAATAAAGCTTGTACTAAGCGTCCTAATAAATAACATTAAATTAACAATGCCAACAGACAACGTTGAACAATAAGGAAACATTATGTCCTCACCGCTCTCTACGCAGCTGACCGAACGTTTTTTCCGCTACCTGGCCGTCACCAGCCAGAGCGACCCTCGCGCCGGTACGCTGCCGAGCACGCCAGGCCAGCATGAGATGGCGAAAATACTGGCGGCTGAGCTGCGCGAGCTCGGGCTGGAAAATGTGCTTATCGACGAACACGCAACGGTTACGGCGGTGAAAAAAGGCAACGTGCCGGGGGCGCCGCGGATAGGATTTATCACGCATATCGACACCGTCGACGTCGGCCTGTCGCCTGATATTCATCCGCAGATTTTACGTTTTACCGGCGAGGATCTGTGCCTGAACGCCCAGAAAGATATCTGGCTGCGCACTGCCGAACACCCGGAAATCAACGCCTATCCCGGTGAAGAGATTATTTTCAGCGACGGCACCAGCGTGCTGGGCGCCGATAATAAAGCGGCGGTGACGGTGGTAATGACGCTGCTGGAGAATCTCACCGCGGAGGATAAACATGGCGATATCGTGGTGGCGTTTGTGCCGGATGAAGAGATCGGGCTGTGCGGCGCAAAAGCGTTAGACCTGGCGCGCTTCGACGTCGATTTCGCCTGGACTATCGACTGCTGCGAGCTGGGGGAAGTGGTGTATGAGAACTTCAACGCCGCCCACGCCGAGCTGCGCTTTACCGGCGTAACCAGCCATCCTATGTCCGCCAAAGGCGTGCTGGTTAACCCGCTGCTGATGGCGATGGACTACATGAGCCATTTCGATCGCCAGCAAACGCCGGAGCACACCGAAGGACGAGAAGGCTATATCTGGTTTAACGGCATGCAGGCCTCCCAGAGCGAAGCGCTGCTGAAGGCCAATATCCGTGATTTCGACCAGGCTAATTTCGAACGGCGTAAAAAACAGATTGGCGAAGTGGCGCAGAAAATTGCCGCGCAGTACCCTACCGCCCGCGTGGATTACCATATCAGCGACACCTACAGCAACATCAGCAACGCCATTACTGACGATCGCCGGGCGATTGATTTGATTTTCGCCGCCCTCGACGAGTTAAACATCGAGCCGAAGGTTATCCCGATGCGCGGCGGCACCGACGGCGCGGCGCTGTCGGCAAAAGGATTGCTGACGCCGAACTTCTTTACCGGCGCGCATAACTTCCATTCACGATTTGAGTTTTTACCGCTGAAGTCCTTCGAGGCCTCTTATAACGTGGCGCTGAAGCTGTGTTTGCTGGCGGCTAAATAATCTGGCAGCCCTTGCGGGCTGCTCTGTCTGAAGCTTTTTTACGCCTTACGCGCCAGCAGGGTCGCAAAACGCAGCTTGATACGATTACCTTCGGCGTCGGTTTTGTGCAGCTGGCCGACGTCTTCATTGTATTTAATCAGCTCCCAGCCCCGGTAATAGTTGCTCAGCTCGCCCGCCCGGAAGGCAAAGGGGAAACCGACGTTACACGGAAAATCTTCGGTATCCATCGCCGCCACAATCAGGTTATAGCCGCGCGGTTTGGTGCAGCGCTGCATATTTTCGATAAGGCCTGGAATGGTGTCGCGCTCAAGGAACATCATCACTACCGTTGAGAGGATAAAATCGTACTCGCCGTCAAATTTCAGCGCGTTCAGGTTAACGATATCGGTGGTGATATTTTTTAACCCCTCGGCTGCAATAATCTGATTAAGGTTACTGATGCTCATCGGGTTTTTGTCCCACGCGGTGACGTCGAAGCCCTTCTGGTTCAGATACAGGCTGTTACGGCCGTTACCGCAGCCCAGATCCAGCGCCCTGCCCGGCGGTACGAGGGTCGCGGCGTTGACCACGTCAGAATGGGTCGGGGTTAAACCATATTTTTCGCTGTAGTAGTTTTCAGACTTTAAGGTCATAACAGTTCCTTTTTCACGGGCCGGGCGGTACGCACAATCAGTTTGCCCTGCATCAGCAGGATAATCGTGCGCACCAGCAGCAGGCCGATAATCACATTAGTAAAGATGAACAGCGGCACCGCGATAACGGTAAAAATACCGCCCTTGCTGCCGTGACTGAGATGTAGCGCGGTGGTCGCCAGCGCTGAAATACCGAACGAGAAGCTCCAGAACGAGGCGTTGAACGGCTGAGCCATATACCAGGGCAGCAGCCGCAGGGTAAACAGCAGCTGAAGCAGCCCGTAGCCAAAGAGCATTTTGGCGAAGAAATCCGTCTGTCCGCCGTTGACGCTCAGATAGGCGCTGCAGGCCACCAGCGCGGGCGCAAGCTGGATGCCTAACGAGGTGCGAACCGGCGCGGGCAATTC
>NZ_RCAA01000048.1:22522-40823 GCF_003628475.1 Enterobacter sp. R1(2018)
CTAAAAACAAAATGCCGAGGTCGTGATAGCCGAGCGCGCCGCTCGCCATCGCGCTGATAAAGTTATTGGCGACCGTTGGCAGATATAAACCCGGCGTGGTGGCCGTCTGCGGATGGTTGCCGCGCCATAAGCCCGCGCTTTGCCAGGCGGCGTAGCCGAGCTGCGCCACCACGCCAAAGACAAACATTGCGATGGCCAGCGGCCGCAGGTAAGGCGCAACGGCCATGGCCACCAGCATGGTCGTCGCGGGAAAAAGGCTGACAAAGCTGCTCATTAACGGATGAAGGATTTCCTCTTTCACCGTTTGCGGATATCTCACCAGGCGGTATGCAAAGGCCAATGCCAGCAAAAACCAGACCGTTGCCGCAAGAATTTCCAGCGCTTCGCCGGGCAGCGGGCTGACCAACCAGACGCTGGCGGCGTAACGCCAGGCAAAGCCCATACCGATAAGCCCGAGCACCATGCCGAAATACCCGGCCGGCAGGTTGATGATGGTGGACGCCTCTGATTTGCTCATTTTGTTTATTTTTTAAAATGTATTTGAGATGCATTTTATGCGATTCTCCGCCGGAACGCCACGCTGGCTATTTACCTGCTACGTTTTAATCAGGGTCTTAAGGGGCGGAAAGAAAGAATGAATAAATATGAGTTAACCGGGGATTCACAGCTTCATGACTACCTCCTCGACGGCGAAAAGCAAAACGTCAGGCTCTGGCAAATCCGCGCGCTTCGGGACTTCAGCGATGTCAAAGCCGGACAGGCCGGCGGCTGGGTGGAAGATGAGGCAAACCTTAGCCAGCAGGGCGACTGCTGGATCTACGATAGCCAGAGCTACGTTTTTGGCGGCTCCGACGTCAAAGATAACGCGCAGATCCGCGGCGCCTCTACGCTCTGTCATCAGGCTCACCTGGCCGGAAACGCCGTTGTGGAAAATTCGCTAATCAGCGGGGAGTGTTTTGTTCGCGACAAAGCGCGCGTGGTAAACGGCAGCCAGGTTATCGCCGTGCGCGGCCTGACGGCGGATCGCGACCAGCTTCTGCAGATATATGGTAACGCGCGGGTCAGCGCTTCCCGCGTGGTGCATCAGGCGCAGATTTACGGCGACGCCGTCGTCAGCAACGCCTTTATCGAACACCGCGCCGAGGTGTTTGGCCACGCCGTGCTGGAGGGCAATGAGGATAACAACATCTGGATTTGCGACTGCGCCCGCGTCTTTGATAACGCCCGCATTGTTGCAGGCGCTGGAGAAGATCAGATCCCGACGATTCGCTACTCCTCGCAGGTTTATGGCAACGCGGTGATCGAAGGCGACTGCGTGTTAAAACATCACGTGCAGATTTTTGACGATGCAACGCTCATCGGCGGCCCGGTTCAGCTCGATAACCACGTGCAGATTTACGGCAGCGCGCGCGTTACCGGCAACGTGCTGATTGAAAATAACGTGCAGGTCTACGACCGGGCGACGATAGACGGGCTTGACGGAGAAATGATTCATATCCGCGGCATCAAGGATATTAACGGCGAACAGCGGGTGAGCAGAACACCGTTTTACGGCGTGTTTTAATCACGCCTGAATACGCGCGTAGATGTTCTGGTCATGGAACTCGCCGTTCAGAAACTCGGCCTGTCGTAAACGGCCTTCAAGGGTAAAGCCGCAGCGTTGCGCCACCCGATTGCTCGCTTCGTTTGTCACGATGCATTTGATAACAAAACGGCGGACCGCGCCTTCGCCCGCATACCTGGCGATAACGGCCTCTACCGCCTGTGAAATGATGCCCTGTCCCTGAGCGCCCTCGTCCAGCCAGTAGCCGATGTAGGCCGTTTTATTGGTGGGTTCCACCTGGTTAAAAGAGATGACCCCCACCATTTTTTCCTGCTGGTAAATCAAAAACATTTTCGCGTAGCCCCGGTGATGCAGAATGTAATTCCCCTGCGCCATTTTGAGGGTGTCCTCAACCCCGGTTACGTACTGCGGCCACTCCATCGCCTTTTGCAGCCAGGCTTTATTGCGCACCACCAGGGCGAAAAGCTCATCAACATAACGTTCGTGAATGGAGTGCAGCGTAATGTCTGCGTTAACGGTGATGGCGTCATCCTGCCAGTTTTCAGCCTCTTGCAAAGTCTTTCTCCGGTGTCATGGACGTATTGTCTATAGTTAGCACAGGCTTTAAGAAGGGGAAAGCATATGTCTCGCGTCGTCGCAGTCGATCACCTGGTGATTTCCGTCAGCGATTTCACCGTCTCACGCCGTTTCTATTCCGGACTGATGGCCTTTCTTGGCTTTGAGGTGCTTGATGAATATCCGGACATGATGGGCTGGACCAATGGCTCCACCCGCCTGTGGATTAGCCAGGCCGATAAAGAAGGTTTAAAGCATCCCTACCGCAAAGGCGACCCCGGCTTTCATCATTACGCCTGGGCATTGCGCAGCCGCCGGGACGTGGACGATCTGCAAAAATGGCTGCAGGATAATAAGGTGACGATTTTCGATCCCGCCGACGAGTATTATCCCGATTATTACGCGGTCTTTTTCCTCGATCCGGACGGCATGAAGCTGGAAGGGATGTTTTATGGTGCAGAAAAATAGCGCTGCACTCTTTGGGCTCCCCAAAATTTAGCATCCGTCTCCCGCATGCGTAAGAAACTATCGTTTCACCCGCGCCCTTTGTGACCCGAAAGTTCTGGTACGAATGTTGCTTTACCTCTCTGTAACCAAAAGGAGACAGAGATGAAAGCGTTAATTATAGGCGGCGGCATCGGCGGGCTCTCAGCGGCCATTGCCCTGAAGCGGTGCGGTATTGCGACGGAAGTCTATGAGGCGGTCAGGGAAATTAAACCCGTGGGCGCGGCGATCTCCGTGTGGCCCAACGGCGTGAAATGCCTTAACTGGCTGGGCATGAAGGAGCCGCTGCAGAAGCTGGGGGGAGCGATGGACTATATGGCCTACCAGGAGCATGTCCGCGGCCAGACGATGACGCGCTTTAGCCTCGACCCGCTTATCCACAGCGTGGGCGAACGCCCCTATCCTGTCGCCCGCGCCGAGCTGCAGGACATGCTGATTGATACCTATGGACGCGAAGATATTCACTTCGGCAAGCGCGTTACGCATATCGAAGATTCCGGCCGCGGCGTGCGGGCTACTTTTGCAGACGGCCACGTCGCCGAGGGCGATGTGCTGATAGGCGCCGACGGCACCCATTCCGTTATCCGTCCCTGGGTGCTTGGCCATCAGACCGAGCGCCGCTACGCGGGCTACGTGAACTGGAACGGGCTGGTGGAGATCGATGAGGCCATCGCGCCGGCTAATCAGTGGACGACATTCGTGGGCGAAGGCAAGCGCGTGTCGCTGATGCCGGTCGCCGGCAATCGCTTCTACTTCTTTTTTGACGTGCCGCTGCCAAAAGGGCTGGCGGAAGACCGCTCCACGATAAAAGCTGATTTATCCCGCTACTTCGCAGGCTGGGCGGCGCCGGTGCAGAAGCTTATCGCCGCCATCGATCCCGACACCACAAATCGCATAGAAATTCATGATATTGAACCCTTTATGCAGCTGGTGCGCGGGCGAGTCGCCCTGCTGGGCGACGCCGGGCACAGCACCACGCCGGATATCGGTCAGGGCGGCTGCGCCGCCATGGAAGACGCCGTCGTGCTGGCTATCGCCCTGCAAACCAACTCGCTCGGCGTTGAGGATGCCCTGCTGCGCTATCAGGAAAAGCGCGCTTATCGGGTAAAAGACCTGGTCCTGAAGGCGCGTAAACGCTGCGACGTCACCCACGGCAAAGACATGGCCGTTACCCATAGCTGGTATGAAGAGCTGAGAAGCGAAACCGGTGAGCGAGTGCTGTCCGGGATGCGGGAAACGATTATGGGCGGACCGCTGGAGTAATGCGCGGACGCTGTAAAAAAGCCCCGCAGGTTAACCCGCGGGGCTTTTTTGCTTTTTTTATTTCATTACGCGATCATCGACGTAGTTACGTTTGTCCACGGCGGGAGGGAAATACTGATACAGCCAGGTTTCGCTGATCGCATCGCCCTGACAGCGCAGGAACATACGCATATCTACCGGCCCGGTGGAATCGTCGGTGGGATACCAGTCGAACAGAATGCGGTAGCCGTCGAACGGCTCGACGTAGAGGATTTCGATCTGCTTAGCTTCGCCGTTTGAAAGGGTGATAACCGGCTCGATGCCTTTCGGCGCCGCGGCTTTCAGATCGCCGCCCACGAAGTCAATGGCGAAACGGCGCGACCATTTGTCCGGGAAGTGCTCGCCCGGCGCCCAGCCTTCCGGGAAACCGCCCATGCCGGTGCGCGTCGCATATACGCGTGCCAGTTCAGTGGTGACCGGCGGCAGCCCGCTCCAGTACAGGCGGTATTTAAACTCCAGCTCATCGCCCGCCTTCACCGGTTTTTCCGGCTGCCAGAAGCAGACGATGTTATCCAGGGTTTCGCCGGTGGTAGGGATCTCCATCAGGCAGACGTTGCCCTTGCCCCACCTGTTGCGCGGTTCCACCCACAGGCTCGGGCGTTTGTTATACCAGCCCATAATGTCCTGGTAGTTGGCGAACTCATGGTCAAGCTGCAGCAGCCCGAAGCCTTTCGGATTCTCGTCCAGGTAGGCGTTGAATTGCAGCTTCTGCGGGTTATTCAGCGGACGGGCGATCCATTCGCCGTTGCCGCGCCACATCGCCAGGCGGTCGGAGTCGTGAATCTGCGGATGGATGGTGTCGCACATGCGGCGTTCGTTATTGCCGCAGGCGAACATGCTGGTCATCGGCGCAATCCCCAACTGCTTAATGTCTTCGCGAGCGTAAAGGTGGTTATCCACCTCCATCACCACGCGTTTTTCTTCACAGCTGATAATAAACTTATACGCGCCGGTCACGCTCTTGCTGTCCAGCAGCGCGTAGACCACGAACGTAGTGTCGCCGGCTTTCGGCGTTTCAAACCAGAACGCGGTGAAGTCCGGGAACTCCTCAAGCTGGTCGGTAAAGGTATTCACCGCCAGGCCGCGCGCGGACAAACCGTACTGGTAAGTGTTGTCTACAGCGCGGAAATAGCTGGCGCCGAGGAACGAAACCACGTCGCGGCGCGCCAGCTCCGGCGCCTTAAAGGCCTTGAACCCGGCGAAGCCGAGATCCATCTGCCCTTCGAGCTGTCTGGTATCCACCCCCGCATCGTTGTAGTTAAACAATTCCGGACGGAAGTGAATTTCGCGGGACAGATGCGTGGCCGCATCCACGGAGAACATGCGCACGCGGCGTTTGAACCCCATGCCCACGTGGAAGAACTGCACGTCCAGCTGACGGTTATTAAGGCCGTTCCACAGCGAATGTTCCGCATCGTACTGAATGGCGTTATAGGCCTGCGGCGTAAGCGTCGCCAGCGTATCCGGCAGCGGACGAGGCGCACCGCTCCAGGGCTTTTTCGACAGGTCGTGGGCCATGGCCTGCAGCACGGAAAAATCAAACTCGGTAGTGCGGCCGTCGGCAATATCAGATTCGGCGGCGAAAGCCGCGCGAGAGAAGAAAGTGGCAAGTGCCGGAGTGCCGCAGGCTGCGGCGAGAGCCATAGAGGCCTTAATAAAACGTCTGCGGTTCATGCCTGAGAAATCGTCCTTTTATGTCGATGTATTTCGTCCCGCTTTGCAAGCAGAACTACGGCAAGCTGTTGCAACCATTAAGACCGCACACTCTAGACAAAATTTGCCGCTAATCCAATGGTTGTCGGCCCGGATTTGGCTCAGGAACGCAGTTTTTTTATTTGAACCGGAATGAACTGAAAAATGACAGGAAATGTCCCTCTCCCGTTATGGGAGAGGGAAAAGCGGGTTACTTCACGCTGACATCAATGCCGGGGAAGTATTTCTTCGCCAGCGTGGTGACCGTACCGTCAGCCTTCACTTTCTCAATCGCCTCATCCAGCTGTTTCTTCGTCTGCGCATCGCCCTTACGCAGGCCAAAACCGATGCCGCTGCCGAGGATGGTATCGTCGCTTACCGGCTTGCCGATAAAGCCAAAGCCTTTACCCTGGGGTTTGCTCAGGAAACCCGCCTGCCCGGCGGCGGACATAACCAGCGACGCATCGATGCGGCCGTTGAGCAGATCGCCCCAGGCCATATTCTGATCTTTATAAGAAACAACGGTGACGCCCTGCTTTTCCCAGTGTTCCTTAGCGTAGGTTTCCTGGATTGAGCCTTGCAGAACGCCGATGGTTTTGCCTTTCAGCCCTTCCGGCGTTGCGTCTACGGCGCTACCGGCTTTCCCCACCAGCTGCGAAGGAATGCGGTAAATCGGCTGGGTAAAATCGATACTTTTACGCCGCTGTTCGGTGATATTCATCGCCGAGTTGATGGCGTCAAATTTCTTGGCCATCAGGCCCGGTATCAGCGCGTCAAACGAGGTTTCAACCCACGAGCACTTAAGGCTCGCCGCCTTGCAGATGGCGTTGCCCAGCTCGATATCGAAACCTTCCAGCTCGCCGGAGGCGTTACGGCTTTCAAAAGGCGGATATTCCGCCTCAACGCCGTAGCGCAGTTCGGTGGCGGCCAGCCCGGAGAAAGTTGCGAACATCCCAACCGCTAAAACGCCGTAGCGCAGTGTAGCCGCGGCCGACCCGGAGAAAGTAGTGAACGTCCCAACGGCCAAACCTGGCGCATGGATTTTTTTCATGGCGACCTGCCCCTTTTTCAACGTGGCTTCAGCTGGCAAAGCGCCCGTGCGCCCGCCCGTAATGTGGCTTCGTCTTTAGCAAATGAAAGACGAATGATTTTATTATCCGTGCCGTCGGTATAAAACGCGGAGAGCGGAATGGTCGCTACTCCCTGTTCGGTAATCAAACGTTTCACCATCTCGCTGTCGGGTTCATCGCTGAAATGCCCGTAGCTGGCGAGAAGGAAGAACGAACCCGCGCTCGGCAGCAGCTTAAACGGCGAATCCGCCAGCAGCGACTGCATCAGATCGCGCTTGCGCTGGTAAAAAGCCGCCAGCGACAAATAGGTTTGCGGATCGGTCATGTAGTCGGCAAAAGCGTACTGCATCGGCGTATCGGCAGAAAACATTAAAAACTGATGTACCTTGCAAATTTCATCCATCAGCGCAGCCGGCGCCAGGCAGTATCCCACGCGCCAGCCGGTCACGTGGAAAGTTTTGCCGAACGAAGAGACGATCACGCTGCGTTCGGCAAGCTGCGGATGGGTCGCCATGCCGTGATGGCGCTGGCCGTCAAACACGATATGTTCATAGACTTCATCGGACAAAATGACGATATCCGTGTTGCGCGTCAATGCCGTCAGCATCTCCAGATCGTGCGCGCTGAATATCTGCCCGCTCGGGTTGTGGGGTGTATTAATAATGATCATGCGTGTACGAGGCGTAATCGCCGCCCGCACCTCTTCCCAGTCGACGGTGAAATCCGGGAGCGCAAGCTTCAGGGCGACCGGCCTTGCGCCCTGCAGGCGAACGATAGGCGCGTAGCTGTCGAACGAAGGCTCAAAATAGATCACCTCATCGCCCGGATGCACCAGCCCGCTGATGGCCGAATAGAGCCCTTCGCTGGCGCTGGCGGCGATCAGCACCTCGTCGTTTACGTCGTAGCGCGCGCCGTAAAGCGTCTCCACTTTCTCGGCGATAAGCGTCTTTAGCGAAACGAGGCCGGTCATGGCCGCGTACTGATTATGATTATCCAGCATGGCTTTGGTCACGCCGGCGATTAATTTAGGATCGGGTGAAAAGTTCGGCGCGCCCTGGGAGAGGTTAATGGCGTTATGCTGCGCCGAGAGCTGGCCGATAACGGTAAAAATGGTGGTTCCCACATCCGGCAGTTTTGAACGATGTTGAACCGGGGTATGAATAGTCATGGCCGCTCCTGTTAAGACTCGATTTGCATAACTATTCAATCCGGATGCGGTTGCCACGACAAACGAATTGTTGTCATAATAGCCATGCAAAAAATGCATGGCTCAGCGGAGAGCGACATGGCGCGGCATAATTTCCCTCTTAATACTGTTGATGCGTTTCTGGTCACCGCAAGGCATCTGAACCTTACCCGGGCGGCAAAAGAATTGTGCCTGACGCAAGGGGCCGTTAGCCGGAAGATTGCCACGCTCGAAGAGTGGCTGGGGTTTGCGTTATTTGAGCGTCATGCGCGGGGGTTATACCTTACGCCCCAGGGAAGCGCCCTGCTGCCGGATCTGCAAAACGCTTTTGCGAAGCTGCTCGACGTCGCCGACCGCGCCTGCCATAAGCCGAGCGTGATACGCCTGAAGGCGCCGACCTGCGCCATGCGCTGGCTGGTGCCGAAAATCATCCAGCTTGAGCTGCGCGCGCCGGATATCCAGGTCGCGCTCACCACCACCGTCGAACACGGCGTGAATTTCAAAAACGAACCCTACGATGTGGCGATTGTTTTTGGCCCGCATGCGAGGGCCGGCACGCTGCTTTTTGAAGAGATTCTGACGCCCGTCATCAGCCAGAGCCTGATGCCCGCAGGACCGCTGTCGGCCGAGGCTCTGCAACGTTTAACCTTCCTGCATCCAACCCGTGACCGCACGGACTGGTCGCTGTGGCTGGCCGATTATCCGGCGGCAAAACCCGCGATGCTTAAGAACCAGCATTTCGACACCATGGATCTGGCGATTAGCGCGGCCATTCAGGGATTCGGTATCGCCATCGCCGATGAAACGCTGGTGGCTGAAGATCTGCGCATGGGCAGGCTGGTACGTCCTTTTGAACACAGCGTGAAAACGGGCGCGAGCTACCGCCTTACGCTGCGTCAGGGAAGTGAAAAAACCGCCGGGCTGGAAACGTTCTGCGAGAGTCTGCTGGCGCTAAGCTGATGGGGCGCGGCTAAGCGGCCGTTGGCCTTAGTTGCCTTCCACCTGTATACACTTTGCTCCCGATGGTCCGGGAACGCTGCCGTAATTCAGACCGGGGCTGATGCCTTTTACCACTTCCGCCAGCGTGAGGTTGCATATCTCCATGCTGGGCATCGGCGTGACGTTCCATGAGACGTTTGAGCCGTAGCCGGAAGCCAGCAGCAGATAAAAGTAGACGGTTGACACCTGATAACTCCAGATCATTCATTGATACAGGGCTTAAAGGCGGCACATTATCCTTAAAACTAAAATAATTTTGTTGCCTGCCACTCGTTGAATGACCAGAACTGTTTAATCCAGGCTTACGTGGTGCTTCATGACGCGTTTAAACAGCTGCATGCGGGTTCGCATAAAGCGATTGATTATTTTGAACCGCGCCTGCTTATTCACGCCCAGCAGCATCGTTCTGTCTTTGCGCCGCGTGCAGGCGGGCCAGCGTAGCTCGCCGGCAAGCTGTTCGCTTTTCGACGTCGCGGCGCGGGCAAATTCCGCCCAGTAGTCGCAGACTTTAGCGGAGAAGGCGAGATCCCTTTCGTTCACGTACTCGCTGGCCGGCGGAGTGAGCCGCAGCGTGTTAAAGACATAAGGTACTTCGTTGCCGTGCCAGGTGCCGTTGGCGTAGGTTTTGCGCTCGGCCTCGGCGACATAATCGAAGTAATAGCGCCAACAGGGCTGCCCGATGCGCTGCTGCGCCTGCATCACCACAAAGCCCATGGTGGTAAACGCCATATCGCGGCATACCTGACGCCCCAGTTCGCTATCGCCTTTTACGCCGGGATAAAGCAGTTTTATCAGTCCCAGCCCGAAGCGTTTCTCACGGCGCAGCCGTTCGATTTGCCCGGCGAGGTCGATGCCAAAATAGCTCAGCACGCTCGCCTCATCGCTGTTGCTGCCGATCATTATCGGCATCGGATGCTGCCTGCCCGCAAAGAAAGTGTCGAGCATCGGCTCCGGCAGCACGCGGTCGCCGCTAATGGGCGCAGGCCCGATGTTCAGCGGCGCTTCTAATTTCCAGAATACGTCGGCCGGCAGCTCGCGCAGCTGTTCCGCCGTCGCGTCCTGTAGGCCGAAATGACGAGCCAGCGAAATGCCTTTTCTCAGCGCCTGGTTACGATCGACGTCCGGCAGGGTGTAAGCACTCTGGACGATCGCTTTATGAAATAGCCCCCCGGCAAGCGGCGAGGCTAAAAGCGAGAGAACGCTGCGCGCTCCGGCCGATTCGCCAAACAGCGTTACGTTACCGGCGTCGCCGCCAAAGGCGCGAATATTTTCCCGCACCCACTGCAACGCAAGTAGCTGGTCCATCAGGGCAAAGTTATATACCGGACCCGTGGCGTCTTCCCCTTCAAGGGCGGGATGGGCGAAAAATCCCAGGTGTCCGAGGCGGTAGTTGACAGAGACCAGCACCACGCCGCGCGAGGCGAACCCGCGGCCGTCATACGGCGTGAGCCCCCCGGCGCCGATGGTATAACCGCCTCCGTGCAGCCAGACCATCACCGGAAGCGGCTCCTCGCCGCGCGCAGCCGGGGTCCAGATATTCAGATAGAGGCAGTCTTCAGAAAACTGCCCCGGATCGCCGCCGCCCACGGCTTTGCAGTATTCCAGGCTTTGCCAGCTTGCGCAGGAAAACTGCGTGGCGAGCCTGACGCCCTCCCAGCCTGCCGGAGGAACGGGCGCGCGCCAGCGTAATTCGCCGACCGGCGGCGCTGCGAAGGGAATGCCGCGAAAAACCACGCATTCGCCTTCCGTCGTGCCGGCAAGCGTGCCCTGCGCCACTTCCACCAACGGCATTTCAGGCTGTTTCATTTGCTGTTCCTTGCTGTTAACACTCCATTACAGTAGCGCGTTCAGAGCAGACCGCAACGCCGCTTGCTGCGATCCTCGGCCTGCTGATAGAGCTCGAACTCATTGGCGACCGGTGCCCCGAGCGCCTGTTCAAAAGCCTCGCGGCTGGCATGGCCGTGGCTGCGGGTGCCCCCTTCACAGCCCAGATTAGACTGGAAAATGCCCGCGGCGCTCACCGGCAGAAAATCTTCATAGGTTATAGGCTGCGCCACCAGCCAGCCGCGCTCGATTAACAGCTGCGGATCGTCGCCGGGTTTTATCCCCGACCGGTGCATCTCCCCGGTTGGCGTTAAGCGATAGCGGAAATAGGCCAGCGCCTGACGACGCAGCAGCGTATCGCTGTCCGGCAGGCGGCTGAACACCTCCTGCAGGTGGTGTTGATGGCTAAGGTTGTCTTTGCCATTGCCCGCCGCGAGCAGCAGTTCGTCATACAGCGCGCGTCCTTTCGGCGTTAACGCCACGCCCCGCTGTTCGATTTCGCCAAACCGCGCCGTGTGCGTTCCGTGATGCTCACCGGCAAATAAAATCGGCTCTTCCAGCGCCTTAAAGCTGGTCTGGCGCAGCAAAATCGGAAATTCGCGGCGCGGCGGCCCTTCGATTATCGCTTTAGGCGAGATGCCGTACTCCGGCATCAGCGCCTGCACGCGGTCGATATCCAGCGTTCGCGGCGTCAGGTGGTTGATATGGCAGCCCTGAAAACAGACCACGTCGGCTATCAGCCTGTGCTGATCGTGCAGCGCCTGGTAGGTTTGCGCATCAACGGTTGCATGGCTGTGCCAGCGAAACGTCTCCAGCGCCTCCTCGACAAACTCGCAGGCCTGGGCCTCATTCAATCCGCCCTGCTCATCATAAATATCAAGCAGCGCCAGGCAGCGCGGGGTGAAAATATTTCGTTTCGCGAGAATGGCCGCCGCTTTTTTGCGCAGGGATACGTCTTCAATTAGCTCAAGGCGCAACAGCGAAGTGAACACCCGAAAAGGGTTACGCGCCAGGGCCGTATCCTCTATCGGGCGAAAGGCGGTGGAATGCACCGGCACGCCCGCCTGCGAAAGATCGTAATAGCCGACCGGCAGCATGCCCATAACGGCAAAAATCCGGCGAAGGGTTGCCAGCTCCTCGGCTTTGCCGACGCGAATCGCCCCGTGGCGCTCCACGTTAAGCCTTGCCAGTTCGTCAGCGTTTTCCAGCTGTTGTTGCAGCTCCGGATCGTTTTCCAGAACCGCGAGGTTCACATCGGCGACCAATTCTAACAGCGTGCCGTACTGGGGCACCTCTTGCTGGTACATCGCCGACATTGCGTGCGAAAATTTTTCCCGAATCTCATCAGCCGTGATGTTGTTCGCCATGATGTCGTGTCTCCAGTGGATATTGCTGAAAGCGTAGAGTCTGGGAAGGCACTCAGGGCGAAGAATTTACGTTTTGTGATCTGCTTTACAGCGGTGCGAAATCAGTAATGCTAACCGCGACTTATATAATCTGCGGCGAGGTAAAGCCGGCAGGCGATATTACATAATTGTTAATGTTATTTTGCTAGCAAGTTATCATAATTAAACAACTTATCTTGTCACCGCGCCCGGTCTGTTTTTAACATCGCTTATGGAAAAAAATGGTCTTTTCAGTCAGCGCATTCGCTTGCGCCATCTCCACACTTTCGTAGCCGTCGCTCAGCAGGGAACACTGGGGCGAGCGGCTGAAACCCTTAATCTGAGTCAACCGGCGCTCTCCAAAACCCTTAACGAGCTGGAGCAGCTGACCGGCACGCGCCTGTTCGATCGCGGGCGGTTAGGGGCGCAGCTTACGCTGATGGGGGAGCAGTTCCTCACTCACGCCGTCAAGGTTCTTGACGCGCTCAATCATGCCGGCCAGTCCCTGACCCGCAAAGATGACCAGGCCTGTTCCGTAGTCAGAATCGGCGCATTGCCTACCGCAGCGCTGGGCATATTACCCGCGGTTATCGGACAATTTCACCGGCAGCAAAGCGATGTGACGCTTCAGGTCGGCACCATGAACAACACCATGCTGCTGGCGGGGCTGAAATCCGGCGAGCTGGATTTGGGCATCGGCCGCATGTCCGATCCGGAACTGATGACCGGGCTGAATTACGAGCTGCTGTTCCTCGAGTCGCTAAAGCTGGTGGTGCGTCCGGACCACCCTATCCTGCAGGAAAATATTACCTTAAGCCGGATAATGGAGTGGCCGGTGGTGGTTTCTCCTCAGGGCACGGTTCCACGCCAGAATGCCGAAACGCTGCTTGCAAGCCAGGGATGCAAGCTCCCGGCGACCTGCATCGAAACGCTCTCCGCTTCGCTTTCACGCCAGCTGACCGTGGATTACAACTACGTCTGGTTTGTGCCATCCGGCGCGGTCAAAGAGGATTTGCGTCAGGGAACGCTAACGGCCCTGCCGATTGCCGCACAGGGCGCGGGAGAGCCGATTGGGATCCTGACGCGCGTGGACGCCGCGCTATCGCCAGGCGCGCAAATTCTGCTGGCTTCGATTCGGAAAGCTATGCCGGGCTAACGGCTGCGCTTCGCGTGGCGTTCCCAGTTTTCAAGCCTCGCCTGAGGCGATTTTTTTAGCGCCACGTAGCAGGCGCCGCTGCCGCCGTGGTGCGGCATCGCGCTGCAGAAAGCCTGCACTTCATCAAATTCCGGCAGCCAGCGCGCCACATAGCTGCGCACAATGTTGGCGTGGGAGCGATCTTCGCGGCCCTTGCCGTGAACAATGAGCAGGTTGCGCAACCCTTCCTGTTTCGCCTGTTGCAGCCAGGCAAACAGCATCTGACGGCACTGCTCAACGGGCTGGTGCAGCAGATTGAGGCTCGCCTGCTGGGCGTACTTACCCAGACGAAGCTTGTCGAGCACGCCGGTTTGCAGCCCTTCGCGTTTAAATTCCAGCGGCGTGCCCAGCGGCACGATATCCAGATAGTCCGTCGTCAGAAAGTTATCGAGCTGCACAGCGTCGATTTTTTGCAGGGGTTTTGCTTTAGCAGGTTTGAGCCACTGGCTGCTGGTACAGTTTTTCAGCGGTTTGACATCCTCCATGGCGTCGAGAAACAGCAATTTGTCGTCAAGGTTCATGGGAAGTCCTCCTGGCTCGTCTTCGCTGTGTACTATAACCGCCGAACTGCCGGTGCTCAATGTCAGCAGCCTCAATAAGGGCCGGCCGCCACGTGCAAATAATGTTCAATAAGGTTATTTTTATTTCACTTTTTAATAAGAAATAAATTGCATATGCAAAAGCGTGAAACTAATCACCTGGATAATCATGCATTTTTTTCAGAAATGGCTATAAATAACAGTAGCCCGTAACAGGAATATAACAGGGTCTAAACAGGAAGCATTGCTGTGTGTACTGGGGTCAGACTGATGTCGTCTGGCCCCCTTTTTTAACAGCGAACGGGTTTATTTCTTTCCTTTCTTTCCGCTTATTTATCAGACAGATCAGTACAATTAAGCGCGTTGACTACAAAATGAGCTTCCTGATACAGCGCGGGAGAAAATACTGCGTAAAAAACGATCGCATATTTCTTTTCATAATCAATCGTTATACCTGTCTCTATTTAAAATAGCCTTTGTATGACGCCAATTATTTCCGCTGCTATTTAAAGATTGTTCAAGAAATGAATATTTTTATCGAACGGACTCCTGCGGTAAATACCACAATATTTTTAAGGCTAACCTACTCTTTTTGGGTGTCTGGCGGCTTCAGCCGACGGCATGATATCTTAGCGGCCGGTGGGGTTTACCCGCGCGAGGATGAACAAGGAGCGCATAATGCTGACACTGCTTGAAGACAAGATTGCCACGCCGCTTGGGCCGCTATGGATACTGTGCGATGAGCAGTTCAGGCTGCGCGCCGTGGAGTGGGAAGAACACAGCGACCGTATGGTGCAGCTGCTGGATATTCACTATCGGGCCGAAGGTTACCGCCGCGTCGGCAGTCAAAATCCTGGCGGGATGAGCGACAGGCTGCGCGACTACTTCGACGGGAATTTGAGCATTATTCAGGATCTGCCGACCGCCACTGCCGGCACGCCGTTCCAGCGCGAAGTATGGCAAGCGCTACGCGCCATACCCTGCGGACAGGTCATGCATTATGGGCAGCTCGCGGAGCAGCTTGGTCGCGCGGGCGCGGCGCGGGCCGTCGGAGCGGCCAACGGCGCTAATCCGGTGAGTATCGTGGTGCCCTGCCATCGCGTTATCGGACGCAACGGCACAATGACGGGTTATGCCGGCGGCGTAACTCGTAAAGAGTGGCTTTTGCGGCATGAAGGCTATTTATTGCTGTAGGCAAGCCTGGGGTTTTCAAAGCGATGATTAAGCCATAAATGCGGCGGCAAATTGCGCACTTAATTATATAACCCTTATCTTATCAATAAGATGGCGATGAAAATTACATTTTGAATATCATTATATTCTCAATGGGGTTTCGCCATACTTACCTGCTCAGCAAAAAGATGTTAAAATTGACCAATATCAATTACGGCCTGAGCATATCTATGATCCCTGAAAAGCGAATTATTCGACGCATTCAGTCTGGCGGTTGTGCTATCCATTGTCAGGATTGCAGCATCAGCCAATTATGCATCCCTTTTACGCTCAACGAGCATGAGCTTGATCAACTTGATAATATCATCGAGCGTAAAAAGCCTATCCAAAAGGGACAGACCCTGTTTAAAGCGGGTGACGAACTGAAATCGCTGTACGCCATTCGTTCAGGGACCATTAAAAGCTATACCATCACCGAACAGGGCGATGAGCAAATCACCGGCTTCCACCTTGCCGGCGATCTGGTCGGCTTCGACGCTATCGGCACCGGGCATCACCCGAGCTTTGCCCAGGCGCTCGAAACGTCCATGGTTTGCG
Source organism: Enterobacter sp. R1(2018) (assembly GCF_003628475.1). GTDB lineage: Bacteria > Pseudomonadota > Gammaproteobacteria > Enterobacterales > Enterobacteriaceae > Dryocola. The sequence continues at coordinate 38,108 of NZ_RCAA01000048.1, forward strand.
AAATCCCGTTCGAAACGCTTGATGATTTGTCCGGCAAGATGCCGAATCTGCGCCAGCAGATGATGCGTTTAATGAGCGGCGAGATCAAAGGCGATCAGGATATGATTCTGCTGCTTTCTAAAAAGAATGCGGAAGAGCGGCTGGCCGCCTTTGTTTATAACCTCTCCCGTCGCTTCGCGCAGCGCGGCTTCTCGCCTCGCGAATTTCGTCTGACCATGACCCGCGGCGACATCGGTAACTACCTTGGCTTAACCGTTGAAACCATCAGCCGCCTGCTGGGTCGTTTCCAGAAAAGCGGCATGCTGGCGGTAAAAGGCAAATACATTACGATTGAAAATATCGAGCTGCTCTCGCAGCTTGCTGGTCAATCGCGTAGCGTCGCCTGATAAACCCTGACCTTTGCCGGATCGCTAATATTTTCTATGTTTTTGATCCGGCAACGGCTTCTCACCTGTTTCATTCTCTTCTTATAGGTTAATCTTACTTAACAGACTGTGGTTAAGCAGTTGTAAGGAGACCTGTATGGCAAAGTATCAAAACATGCTAGTCGTGATTGATCCCAATCAGGACGACCAACCTGCCCTGCGGCGTGCTGTTTATTTGCACCAACGGATTGGCGGCAGAATTAAGGCGTTTTTGCCGATCTATGATTTTTCCTATGAAATGACCACCCTTCTGTCGCCGGATGAGCGCACCGCTATGCGTAAAGGTGTGATCAGCCAGCGTGCGGCCTGGATTAAAGAACAGGCCCAGTATTACATCGAAGCCGGCGTGCCCATTGAAATTAAAGTGGTATGGCATAACCGACCGTTCGAAGCGATTATTCAGGAAGTCATCAGCGGCGGTCACGACCTGTTGCTGAAAATGACCCACCAGCATGACAAGCTTGAGGCGGTGATTTTCACCCCGACCGACTGGCATCTGCTGCGTAAATGCCCATGCCCGGTGTGGATGGTGAACGAGAAGCCCTGGCCGGAAGGCGGTAAGGCGCTGGTCGCGGTAAACCTTGCCAGCGAAGAGCAGTATCACAATGCCCTGAACGAGAAGTTAGTCAAAGAAACCCTTCGCCTTGCGGATGACATCAACCACACCGAGGTTCATCTGGTCGGCGCCTATCCCGTTACCCCAATCAATATCGCCATCGAACTGCCTGATTTTGATCCAAGCGTCTATAACGATGCCATTCGTGGGCAGCATCTGGTGGCCATGAAGGCCATTCGTCAGCAGTTTGGCATCGATGAAAAAATGACCCACGTCGAAAAGGGCCTGCCTGAAGAGGTTATTCCCGATTTGGCCGAGCACCTGCAGGCCGGGATCGTCGTGCTGGGCACCGTAGGACGCACGGGCCTTTCCGCCGCGTTCCTCGGCAACACCGCAGAACAGGTCATCGACCATTTACGCTGCGACCTTTTAGTCATCAAGCCGGATGAATATCAGACCCCCATCGAATTAGACGATGACGAAGACGATTAACGCGCCGTCAGAATAGACAAAAGCCCGTCGCTGGAAACGCCGACGGGCTTTTTTATTACTACAACCGAATCTATTTTTTGGCTTCGGTATCCGGGGCGTCTGAACGGACCATGAACTGCTCCGTGACGTCTGCAAGGTGCGTTATCGCCCACTCGGCCATCGCTTTTTCCTGTTCAAGGATTTTAGCGAACACCGCCGCGCCGTCGTGGTCGCCCGCAAGCTTAGCCGCGGCGATTAGCGAGGTATAACAGGCTATTTCAAAATGCTCAAAGACGTAGCCGCTGATGGCGCCTTTTACCACTTCGTCCGGGGTCATCATCCCGCCCATGGCCTGCCCGAAGGCGGTCATTTTGCTTACCGCGTCTTTCACTATTGAGTTAGAGATGCCGTTTCTGTCGATAACTTCATTAAGCAGCTGCTGTTGCTGGCGCGTTTCAATAATATGCTGTTCAAGGCGTGCTTTAAGATCGGGATAATGTTCAAGCCTTGATGCCATTTTTTCAAGCATAGATTCTGCCTGTTTTTCCATAGCATGCGCGTCACGTAACCAGTCATGATAATTTTCAGTGTAATTCATTTGGGTTTCTCCTCTATCTAACATTTGGTTAGCCAGACAGATAAAAAATAAATAAATCCTGCAATCAGAAATATAGCTATACAGGAATGCAAATGGATAAAGTTAATCTTTCTTAATACGGCCAGAAAAATTAAGGCGCTCTTGACCTCGAGGCTTAAAAAAATAAATCGTGAAGTAAAATTACGGCTTATTTTCTTAACCAGCCAGCCACCTGATAATCGAGGTTTTACCTGATTTCGCCAGAATCTAAGTATGATACAAAATCCTGAAAATGCTTTTTTATTCTGCAGAATAAGCTTTATCCGACCCGCGCAAACAAAATCCAGGCTACCTTTTTAAGGTCGCTCCGTTATTAATCACGCTCGAGAGGATGAAGCCAAACTATGAAAGCACTTACTTATCATGGCCCTAAGCATGTTAGCGTTGACAACATGCCCGACCCCATTATCGAAGCCTCTGACGATATCATCCTCAAAGTCACCGCAACGGCGATTTGTGGTTCGGATCTGCATCTGTACCGGGGAAAGATCCCGGGCATCCATCACGGTGATATTTTCGGTCATGAATTTATGGGCGAAGTCGTTGAAACGGGTTCTGACGTAACGGCGGTAAATAAGGGTGACAGAGTCGTTATCCCTTTTGTCATCGCCTGCGGCGATTGTTTCT
>NZ_RCAA01000048.1:40936-44030 GCF_003628475.1 Enterobacter sp. R1(2018)
TCTTTATGGCGGTATACCCGGCGGCCAGGCAGAATATGTCCGCGTGCCAAAAGCCAATACCGGCCCTTTTAAAGTTCCCACCAATCTTGCCGACGAAAAAGTTTTATTCCTCTCGGATATTCTTCCTACCGCCTGGCAGGCCGTTAAAAATGCTGAGGTAAAACAAGGCTCAAGCGTGGCGATATTTGGCGCCGGGCCCGTGGGCCTGCTGAGCGCCGCCTGCGCCCGTCTGGCCGGGGCGGAAAAAATATTTATTATCGATCATCATCCTTACCGGCTCGCTTTCGCCCAGCAGCGCTACGGCGCGATCCCGATTAATTTTGACGAAAACGACGATGCCGCCGCCTGGATTATTGAACACACCGCCGGAAACCGCGGCGTGGATGCGGTCATAGACGCGGTTGGCTTTGAAGCTAAAGGCAGCATGACCGAAACGGTGCTCAGCAACCTCAAGCTTGAGGGAAGCAGCGGTAAAGCGTTGCGGCAGTGTATCGCCGCCGTGCGTCGGGGTGGGATTGTCAGCGTGCCGGGCGTCTACGCCGGCTTTATCCATGGCTTCCTGTTCGGCGACGCCTTTGATAAAGGCTTAACCTTCAAAATGGGGCAAACCCACGTGCATGCGTTTTTACCTGAGCTGCTCAAGCTGATCGAAAGCGGCCATCTGCATCCGGAGGAAATCGTGACCCACCATCTTCCTCTTGAAGATGCCGCCCGCGGCTATGAGATCTTTGAAAAGCGCCAGGAAGACTGCCGCAAGATAATCCTCGTGCCGGGTCTTAACGCGGCGGCCTCGACGATCTGACGTTGCCCCTCTCTGCCAATAAAAAAACCGCCCCTGGAGGCGGTTTTTTAGCGGCACGATAAATCAGAGCGCTTTAAGAATGGCTTCCACGCTTGCTTTGGCATCGCCGAACAGCATTTGCGTATTGTCTTTAAAGAACAGCGGGTTCTGCACGCCGGCATAGCCGGTATTCATGGAGCGCTTAAAGACGATAACGTTTTGCGCCTTCCACACTTCCAGCACCGGCATGCCGGCAATTGGACTGCGCGGATCTTCCTGCGCGGCCGGGTTGACCGTATCGTTAGCGCCGATGACCAGCACGGTATCGGTATCGCTGAAATCGTCGTTGATCTCATCCATTTCCAGCACCACGTCGTAAGGCACGCGCGCCTCGGCCAGCAATACGTTCATATGGCCCGGCAAGCGGCCCGCAACCGGGTGAATACCAAAGCGCACTTTGATCCCGCGAGCGCGCAGCTTCTCGGTAATTTCCGCCACCGGATACTGCGCCTGCGCAACCGCCATACCGTAGCCCGGAGTGATAATCACCGAGCTGGAGCTCTTCAGCATTTCTGCCGTTTCTTCCGCGGTGATTTCACGGTGTTCCCCTGCCTCGTCGGTTTCGCCGGTAGACGAACCGTCGGTGCCGAAACCGCCTGCGATAACGCTGATGAACGAACGGTTCATCGCCTTACACATGATGTAAGACAGGATGGCGCCCGAAGAACCCACCAGCGCGCCGGTTACAATCAGCAGGTCGTTGCTGAGCATAAAGCCCGCCGCCGCCGCGGCCCAACCGGAATAAGAGTTGAGCATTGAAACCACAACCGGCATATCCGCGCCGCCGATGGAAGCCACCAGATGCCAGCCGATAACCAGCGCAATAATGGTCATCAGCAGCAGCGCCATCACCTGCAGGCCGACGCTTTCGGTACGGACAAAGATAATCAGCAAGGCAAAAGAAACCACCAGCGCCGCCAGATTCAGCTTGTGACGATTCGGCAGCATCAGCGGTTTAGAAGAGATCTTGCCGCGCAGTTTGCCAAAGGCCACGATTGAACCCGTGAAAGTCACCGCACCGATAAAGATGCCGAGGAAAACTTCCGTTAAGTGAATGTTTTCCATAACGGGTTCGAGGCCCGGCGCATGATCCAGATAGCTGTTAAAGCCAACCAGAACCGCCGCAAGACCCACGAAGCTGTGCAGAATCGCCACCAGCTCCGGCATCTCCGTCATTTCGACTTTCTTCGCAAGGTGCATGCCGATAGCACCACCAATAACCATCGCAACGATGATCCACACCACGTTGCCCGTTTCCGGCCCGAAGATGGTTGCGACAAGCGCAATCGCCATCCCGGCCATGCCGAACAGGTTGCCCTGCTTCGACGTTTCGTGTTTTGACAGCCCGGCCAGGCTGAAAATAAACAGGATCGCGGCAACAATGTATGCAGCTGTAACTAATCCACCAGACATTTGTTACCCCTTAGTTCTTCCGGAACATTTTCAGCATGCGCTGAGTGACGGTGAAACCACCAAAAATATTGATACTGGCAATCAGCACGGCGATAAAGCTCAGGAAGCTGACCCAGCCGCCGTGACCAATCTGTAAAAGCGCGCCGACCACGATGATCCCCGAGATAGCGTTGGTCACCGACATCAGCGGCGTATGCAGCGCGTGCGAAACGTTCCATACCACGTAATAACCCACCACGCAGGCCAGGGCGAACACCGTAAAGTGGCCGAGGAACTCTTTCGGCGCAACGTCAGCAAGCCAGCCGAACAGAATAATCGCCAGCGCCATAAACGCGTATTTACGCCATGGCGATGCCGGTTTTTTCTCTTCTACCGGAGCGGCAGCTTTTGGCTGTGCCGCCTGCGGCTGAGCGGAAACCTGAATCGGCGGCGCAGGCCAGGTGACCTCGCCTTCGCGAATAACCGTCACGCCGCGTATGACCACATCTTCAAAATCGACGTTGATATTGCCGTCTTTTTCTTTGCACAGCAGTTTCAGCAGGTTCACCAGGTTGGTGCCGTACAGCTGCGAGGACTGGGTCGGCAGGCGGCCCGGCAGATCGGTATAGCCGATGACGCGAACGCCGTTTGGCGTCACGGTAATTTTGTCGGCTACGGTATATTCGCAGTTGCCGCCGTTTTGCGCCGCCAGGTCGACAATCACGCTGCCCGCCTGCATGGAATCAACCATTTCGCGGGTGATGAGTTTCGGCGCCGGTTTGCCCGGAATCAGGGCGGTGGTAACGATGATATCGACTTCTTTCGCCTGCGCGGCAAAGAGTTCCATCTCCGCTTTGATAA
>NZ_RCAA01000048.1:44085-46189 GCF_003628475.1 Enterobacter sp. R1(2018)
TCGCCGCTGCCCGCCTCTTCTTTAAAATCGAGCTCCAGGAACTCGGCGCCCATACTCTGCACCTGCTCTTTTACCTCAGGGCGAGTATCAAAAGCGCGTACGATGGCGCCAAGGCTGTTTGCCGCGCCTATCGCCGCAAGACCTGCTACGCCCGCGCCGATGACCATTACCTTAGCAGGGGGCACCTTGCCGGCCGCGGTTATCTGTCCGGTAAAGAAGCGGCCGAATTCATGAGCGGCTTCAACGATAGCGCGATAGCCGGCAATGTTGGCCATTGAGCTCAGAGCATCAAGAGACTGGGCGCGCGAAATACGCGGCACCGAGTCCATCGCCATGACGGTTACGTTGCGGGCGGCGAGCTTCTCAAGCAGCTCGGCATTTTGCGCCGGCCAGATAAAACTGACCAGCGTTGAGCCTTCACGCATCAGCTCGATTTCATCTTCCTGGGGAGCATTAACCTTCAGGATAATGTCAGATTGCCAGACATCGGCGGCGTCGGTAACGGTGGCTCCCGCCTGCGCAAAAGCTTCATCATCAAAGCTCGCCAGTTTGCCTGCGCCACTTTCAACGGCGACGGTAAAGCCCAGCTTCAGCAGCTGTTCCACGGTTTTCGGCGTGGCAGCCACGCGGGATTCACCGGCCCACCGCTCTTTTGGTACACCAATACGCATAGTATTCCCTTCCATCTGTTTATTATGATGGTTTGTCAGACGTTGCCGCGGCCAACCGTATGCCCTTTGTCTGTACCCCTGACAAACGTCATCTCCGTTACCGCTTCAACAAAAAATACATCTGTAACAAACTTTTTATAACCTACTGAAAATAACGCCTGTGATCCACATCGCGATCGCAGTATTTGTATCTTTACCGCAAAATCTCAGTGTCCAGACCTTAAAGTAGCTATTTTTAACTAAAATTCATCGCTGACACCTGATAATACGCTTAAGCGAAGCGGGAAAACATGATTCTGCGCCGCGTTAAATACCAGTTTTAACATTGTATTAACTAAATAAGTCGTAAGCTTTATCACTTTTACTGGTCAAGCAGGCAAATTCAGGACATATAATTTTTAGTTATGAAAATTCTGCAGCGGCAGGCCATCGCTTTGAAAAATGCCGCAGACAGTTGCCCTCATTCAATGCATAATCTGCCGCTTACTGGTAACTTTCAGAGAATGCGGTATTAGTATTCATTTTGCGCAAGGCGAAGGATTATTTTTATGAAGCTCAAGAACACCCTTCTGGCGTCAGCACTTATCTCCCTGACGGCGTTGTCTGCTCAGGCAGCGCAGGAACTGACTCCGGAGCAAGCGGCCTCTCTTAAACCTTTTGATCGCATCATCGTAACGGGTCGTTTTACGGCGATCAGCGATGCGGCTAAAGCCGTCTCTCGCCGTGCTGATGACGTCGGCGCCGCTTCTTTCTATATTCAGGATTTGAACGACACCGGCAACAGCGGCAACTGGCGCGTGGTTGCAGATGTTTTCCATGCTGACGCGCCGAAAGCCGCAGCCGAAGGCAATCGCGTCATCAATGGCGTGATGGAGCTGCCAAAGGATCAGGCCTATCTGCTTGAACCTTTCGATACCGTTACCGTACAGGGCTTCTACCGCAGCCAGCCGGAAGTGAACGACGCCATTACTAAAGCGGCTAAACAAAAAGGCGCCGCCTCTTACTTTATCGTACGCCAGGTTGATGCAAACCAGGGCGGCAACCAGCGCATCACCGCTTTCATCTATAAAGCCGATGCCAAAAAACGCGTAGTGCAAAGCCCTGACGCTATTCCTGCAAACTCAGAGGCGGGTAAAGCGGCGATTGCCGCCGGTGGCGCAGCCGCTGCAAAAGTGGAGATTCCGGGCGTTGCCACCTCTTCTATGCCAAGCAGCGACGTGGGCCGTTTCTTTGAAACCCAGTCATCAAAAGGCGGACGTTACACTGTCACTCTGCCGGATGGGACTAAAATTGAAGAGCTCAACAAAGTGACCGCCGCCCAGATGGTGCCCTTTGACAGCATTAAGTTTACCGGCAACTACAGCGGCATGACCGAAGTGTCTTACCAGGTTGCGAAGCGCGCCGCCAAAAAAGGGGCGAAGTTCTATCACGTG
>NZ_RCAA01000048.1:46229-58221 GCF_003628475.1 Enterobacter sp. R1(2018)
AGTGGCAGGAACGCGGTGGCAACATGACCATCAGCGCGGACCTCTATAAATAAAACGATAAAAACTTTCCGGGGCAGCCTTCGCTGCCCTTTTTTATGGCCTCTTTTTGCGCGATTGGTCCAATTTCCGGCGCATCTGATTGCAAGCAGTGTCTACACTCCGTAAAATTCCGCGCCTTAGCGTGATCCACCATTTTTATGCGCCAAAGCATAATAATTATGCTGGATCCTTGCTCACATTTACTGGACACCTATGGAAAAGAAACTTGGCCTCGCCGCGTTAACCGCACTGGTCCTCAGCTCAATGCTCGGCGCCGGGGTATTTAGCCTGCCGCAAAACATGGCAAGCGTAGCAAGCCCCGCGGCGCTGTTGATCGGCTGGGCTATTACCGGAACGGGCATTCTGCTGCTGGCGCTCGCCATGCTGGTGCTAACCCGCCTGCGTCCGGATCTTGACGGCGGAATATTCACCTATGCCCGGGAAGGCTTCGGTGAATTAATCGGTTTTTGCTCCGCCTGGGGCTACTGGCTGTGCGCGGTCATCGCTAACGTCTCTTACCTGGTTATCGTCTTCTCGGCGTTAAGCTTCTTTACCGATACGCCCGAGCTGCGCCTGTTTGGCGACGGCAATACCTGGCAATCTATCGTCGGCGCCTCCGTCTTGCTGTGGATGGTTCACTGGCTGGTGCTGCGCGGCGTGCAAACGGCTGCCAGCATTAATCTGGTCGCGACCCTTGCCAAACTTCTGCCGCTCGGGATGTTTATCGTACTTGCCGCTATGGCCTTTCGGCTTCGTACCTTCAGCCTCGACTTTTCCGGCCTGGAGACAGGCGTGCCGGTCTGGGAACAGGTAAAAAACACCATGCTGATTACGCTGTGGGTATTTATCGGTGTTGAAGGCGCGGTGGTTGTTTCCGCGCGGGCGCGCAATAAAAAAGATGTCGGTCGCGCGACTTTACTTGCCGTGATTGCCGCGCTGGGCGTTTATCTGCTGGTGACGCTGCTTTCCCTTGGCGTAGTGGCCCGCCCTGAGCTGGCGGCCATGCGTAACCCGTCCATGGCGGGCATCATGGTGGAGATGATGGGCCCGTGGGGCGAGGTAATCATCGCCGCAGGCCTGATCGTTTCCGTATGCGGCGCCTACCTGAGCTGGACGATTATGGCCGCGGAAGTGCCCTTCCTTGCCGCTACGCATAAGGCTTTCCCGAAAATTTTTGCACGCCAGAATAAAAACAACGCGCCTTCGGCGTCGCTGTGGCTGACTAATATCAGCGTGCAGGTTTGTCTGGTGCTGATCTGGCTTACGGGCTCCGATTACAATACGCTGTTGACCATCGCTTCCGAGATGATCCTCGTGCCCTATTTCCTGGTTGGCGCTTATCTGCTGAAAGTGGCCACGCGACCGCTGCATCAGGCCGTTGGCCTTGGCGCATGCATTTACGGGCTGTGGCTGCTTTACGCGTCCGGCCCGATGCACCTGCTTCTTTCGGTAGTTTTGTATGCCCCGGGCCTGCTTGTTTTCATGTACGCGCGCAGCACGCACAGCCATGAAATCAAGCTCAACGTGCAGGAAAAAGCGATTATCGCCGGGATGCTGGTCGCCGCGTTCCCGGCGACGTGGATGTTGGTGAGATAACGGCCGAACATAAGCTCAGCAAGGAGAAGCCCTCAATGGATAAAGCGTATGCCACCCGGCCGGTGCTGATTACCGGCGCCGGACGCCGCATCGGCCTTGCGCTGGCGAAAGATTTTCTGGCCCGTAAGCAGCCTGTTATCGTCAGTTTCCGGACGCGCTACTCCGCCATTGACGAACTCGAGCAGGCGGGCGCGCTTTGCCTGCCGGGCGATTTCTCCACGGATGAGGGAATCAGGGCCTTCGCCGATAGCGTGCTGAAGCACTGCGACGGCCTGCGCGCCATCATTCATAACGCCAGCGCCTGGCAGGCTGAATCCTCCTCCGTTGCGCATAGCGAAACGCTTGCCGCCATGCTGCAAATCCATGTCCATGCCCCCTACCTGCTAAACCATCTGCTTGAGCCTTTGCTACGTGGACGCGGCCACGCCAGCGCGGACATTATTCACTTCACCGACTACGTGGTCGAACGCGGAAGCGATAAACATATCGCCTACGCCGCCAGTAAAGCCGCGTTAGATAACCTTACGCGCTCTTTCGCCCGCAAGCTGGCTCCCGAAGTAAAGGTCAACGCCATCGCCCCGGCGATGATTTTATTTAACGAGCATGATGACGCACACTACCGCAAAGCGGCGTTGAATAAATCGCTGATGAAGATTGCTCCGGGGGAAGAAGAGATCGTTTCGCTGGTGAAGTATCTGCTGGCGAGCCGGTACGTTACCGGACGCACCCATGCGGTGGACGGCGGCCGCCCTCTTCGATAAATCTGTTTACCAGCGATTTATGGCGTAATAGATTCGCTCAGTGTATGTTTTCTCTTTTGCCTGACATGCCGGGTTATGAACAAAATCGTATATGTGGAAGACGACCCTGAAGTGGGCGCGTTGATTGCAGCCTATCTGGGTAAACACGACATTGAAGTGATCGTCGAAAGCCGCGGCGACTGCGCCGAAGCGGTGATTAAACAACAGCAACCCGATCTGGTGCTTCTGGACGTAATGCTGCCCGGCAAAGACGGCATGACGCTGTGCCGCGATCTGCGTCCGCAGTGGGATGGCCCCATTGTTTTGCTCACCTCGCTGGACAGCGATATGAACCATATTCTGTCGCTGGAAATGGGCGCTAACGACTATATTCTGAAAACCACACCGCCCGCCGTGCTGCTGGCGCGTCTGCGCCTGCATTTACGCCAGCGTATTTCGGCCCAGCACACCGTTGAAACCACGCCGGCCGCGTTAAAACCGCATAAGGCGATGAGATTTGGCGCGCTGTGCATCGATCCGCTGAACCGTCAGGTGACGCTCGGCGACGAGAATATTGCGCTTTCTACGGCGGATTTTGATTTGCTGTGGGAGCTTGCGACCCACGCCGGGCAAATTATGGACAGGGACGCGCTGCTGAAAAACCTGCGCGGCGTAAGCTATGACGGCATGGACCGAAGCGTGGACGTCGCCATTTCCCGGCTGCGCAAAAAGCTCTACGACAGCGCAACCGAGCCCTTTCGTATTAAAACCGTACGCAATAAGGGCTACCTTTTCGCTCCCCATGCCTGGGAAAGTTAAGCCTGAAAAAATGCCGCCTCCGGGCGGCATTGATTTCGTTAATGATGCAGCATTTCGTCCACTACCTGCGCTTTGGTCATGTTGTAGGGGTAGAACGTAGGCCACTTGTCCATTTCTTTTAGCAGCGCTTCCTGGGATTCATTTCCCATAAAGAGATGGAAATGCTGGGATTTACGCGGGCCAATAATATGATCGCTGAACTGGACATATTTCGGCGCCTTAGAGTGGCTATCCTTACATTCAAACAGGTAACGGACGCCCTTTTTCCCGGAGACATAGTTCAGGATTTTAAACCCGACGTAGTTATATTCGCAGGCGTTCACTTCTTTCCCGACGTGGAATTCCATAACGTTATTTTCAATGCCGATCATGTCAATGTCGGTTGCGTAACCTGTTTTGTAATAGGCCTCCATTTCAGCAAGTGATTTACCACTTTTTTTCGCCTTTTGTTCCAGAACCGGCGTGAGATCGCCGTTCAACAAATAGGGATTCAGGGATTGCCAGATACCATCCCAGTCGCTGAGCGCCCGGTCTTTAACGTTTTTATCGTCAAACACCCCTTCACTGGCTTTTTGTTCTATCTCAGTTAAGGGCGCACCATGATGATGTGCGTGGGCAAAAGCATACGAGCTGCTAAATAAGACTCCCAGTCCCAGTAAAATAGCGGCGTTCTTCATGATCGTGACTTTCTCCTGTATATCGCTTCGCTCAAATTGTTACGTTATAACATAATATATTTGAGATTCAACCCTGGCTTATGTCAGGTCATGCGGAGCGCAGGAGGAAGAATGGATGTTTTAACCGGCGGTAATTTTTGATAAAAAGCCGTTTTTCAGCTTTAGCGGCCTTCAAAATCTATAACAGACGTAAAAAACCCCGGACTCAGCCGGGGTCTGCGTTAGTGGAATCCCAGCCATCTGAGGAAACCTTTGACGCTTTTTGCTCGCCGGTTGTAGTGCGAAACGCACTCGGCGATGACATCCTGCGACGTGATGCTTCGAAGAGATTTAACGCCATCTTCGACAGGCTGCCTGCTGGCCAGATTGAAGATGCGAACGCTAAAGGCATCACCTGTTTTCTGAATATCGTACCGGTAGGTGATGTCGTTAACGCCGCCAACATAGAGCTGGAATTTTTTCATGTTGGATACTCGGGTTGACCTTAGGCAGCCATTTTAAACAAAAATTGAGCAGAAATAATGAAGCCGGCGCAAACCAGGGCTGTATAGCGAAACGGACAGGTAATGAAAATGCTGAAATGGTTTACACCGTTTACCCGGCGTGGGTAAATGCACCGGAGGCGATCGCATTGCGTTTCTCAATAAGCGTATCGGCGGATACGATCATGCCCTGTAATGCCCCGCCAGCCAGGGTCAACGAATTAATTCATAGTGTTATCGGTGATATTTAATGAAAAAGCTGTTTATTCAGTTTTATCTCCTGCTGTTTGTCTGCTTTCTGGTGATGACTATGCTGGTCGGGCTGGTCTATAAATTTACCGCCGAGCGCGCGGGTCGTCAGTCGCTGGACGACTTGATGAAAAGCTCCCTCTACCTGATGCGTAGCGAGCTGCGGGAAATTCCACCCCGCGACTGGAACAAAACCATTAACGACCTCGATCTTAACCTTTCGTTTAAGCTGAACATCGAGCCGATGAGCAAATTCAAGCTTGATGAGATGACCGCGCGCCATCTGCGCGAAGGCGAAATCGTCGCCCTCGACGACGAATATACGTTTATCCAGCGCATTCCCCGCAGCCACTACGTTCTGGCCGTTGGCCCTATACCCTACTTGTTTTTCCTGCATCAAATGCGCCTGCTGGATATCGCGCTGATGATTTTTATCGCCATCTCTCTCGCCTTTCCCGTTTTCATCTGGATGCGCCCGCACTGGCAGGACATGCTGAAGCTGGAAACCGCGGCGCAGCGGCTCGGCAAAGGGCATCTGGACGAGCGCATTCATTTCGACAGCGCCTCGAGTTTTGAACGCCTGGGCGTCGCCTTTAACCAGATGGCGGATGACATTAACGCGCTGATCGCCAGTAAAAAGCTGCTGATCGACGGTATCGCCCACGAACTGCGCACGCCGCTGGTTCGCCTGCGCTACCGGCTGGAAATGAGCGATAACCTTACCGGCGAAGAGTCGCAGGCCCTTAACCGCGATATCGGCCAGCTTGAAGGCCTGATTGATGAACTGCTGACCTATGCCCGTCTCGACCGCCCTCAGACTGACCTGCACCTGTCGCCGGTCGATCTGCCGGACTGGCTGCGCAGCCATATTGCCGACGTCCGCCTGATTCATCCCCATCGGGGTATCGAACTGGAGTGTCCCGCCAGCGGCATTTTCGGGCAGATTGATTTGCGCCTGATGGAGCGGGTTATCGACAATCTGATTAATAACGCCCTTCGCTATAGCCAGCAAAAGCTGCGCGTGAGCCTGTGGCTCGATGCGCAAACCGCCGTGCTGCAGGTTGAAGACGACGGGCCGGGCATTCCCGAGCAGGAACGCGAACATGTTTTCCAGCCCTTTGTGCGCCTGGACCCAAGCCGGGACAGGGCTACCGGCGGCTGCGGACTGGGGCTGGCGATTGTTCACTCCGTTGCCGTTGCTATGGGCGGCACGGTCAGCGTGGATAGCGGTTCTCTGGGCGGCGCTCGCTTCCGCTTTAGCTGGCCCGTTGCTCTTTCCGGCGCACCGTCCCTGCCTGCTGCCTGAGGCTTTTTTTAGCCTGCCTGACTGATGTTGACGCTGATGGTTAGGTGATCTTTTCTGTGTTATAATTTATAAGTATGTTGTAACTAAAGTGGGTGCAAAATGACCGATTACGACCTGGTTGAACGACTGTCCACCACCTTCCGCGAGCTCGAGCGGGATCTGCACCAGCTGCAGGAGCAGCTGGCTGCCTGTCGCCTGCTGGTTGGCCGCGTCTTCACCCTGCCGCCGATAGAAAAAGGCCAGGAGCACGAGCCCCTGACGCAGATCGACGTCAGGCAGCTGGTCGGCAAGGATGCTCACGAGAAGACGCTTGCGCACTTCACCCGCCTCTTCATCCAGCAGCAGTCGGAAAAAATCAGCAGCAAGGCCGCGGTGCGCCTTCCCGGCGCCGTTTGCTACGGCGTAAGCGCTGAGCAATACCGGGAGATTAATGAACTGATCGCACGCGTTAACCTGCGCAAACTCGCGCTGGAAAAGATTATCAGCGTTGATTCAGGTCTGGCGAGCGCGCAGCGCTTTGAGTGGGTGCATCGTCATCTTCCCGGTCTGATTACGCTCAACGCCTACCGCACCCTTTCCCTTATCGATAACCCCACCACGCTGCGCTTTGGCTGGGCCAATAAGCAGATAATCAAGAATCTGACCCGCGATGAGGTTATGGAGATGCTGGATAAAAGCCGCAAGGCGAACCGCGCCGTGCCGCCTTACACGCGCGAACAGTGGGCCGCGCAAATCGAGCGGGAGATGAATAACGTCGCTATGCTTTCCGCGAGCGCAAAGCTGAAAATCAAGCGGCCGGTGAAGGTGCAGCCGGTGGCGCGGGTGTGGTATCAGGAACGGCAAAAGCAGGTGCAGCTCGCCTGCCCTTCGCCCCTGATCGTGCTGTGTCAGCGTGATAACGGCGAGGCGCCGCCGGAAATAGGCGAGCTGTTAAATTACGATGCGGAGAATATTCGTCACCGCTACAAACCCGAGGCGCAGGCGCTGCGATTACTGATCCCGCGTCTGCATCTGTATTGCGAGCAGTAAAAAGCGCCTCCCGCGAGGCGCTCAAAGGTTAAGACTTCATGCTGCCGACCATCTCTTCCGGCCGTACCCAGGCATCAAACTCCTCTTCGCTCAGATAGCCCAGCTTCAGCGCGGAGGCCTTCAGGGTCAGCCCCTCTTTATGCGCCTTTTTGGCGATTTCCGCGGCTTTGTCGTAGCCGATATGCGTATTCAACGCCGTCACCAGCATCAGCGATTCATTCAGCAGCTGGCTGATGCGGTCACGGTTTGGCTCGATGCCGACGGCGCAGTGCTCGTTAAAGCTCTCCATGCCGTCGGCCAGCAGGCGAATCGACTGCAGCACGTTATGAATAACCATCGGGCGATAGACGTTCAGCTCAAAGTTGCCTGATGCGCCGCCCATATTCACCGCCACATCGTTGCCCATCACCTGGCAGCACAGCATGGTCATGGCTTCGCACTGGGTCGGGTTTACTTTCCCCGGCATGATGGAGCTGCCCGGCTCGTTTTCAGGAATGGCGAGCTCGCCGATGCCGCAGCGCGGGCCGGACGACAGCCAGCGCACGTCGTTGGCGATTTTCATCAGCGACGCAGCCAGGCCTTTCAGCGCTCCGTGCGCGTGGACCAACGCATCGCAGGTGGCCAGTGCCTCGAATTTATTCGGCGCGGTCACGAAAGGCTGGCCGGTGATGTCAGCCAGCTCCTTCGCCACCCGCACGGCATATTCGGGATGCGTATTCAGCCCCGTTCCTACCGCGGTGCCGCCAAGCGCCAGCTCCGCCACGTGAGGCAGGCTTTGCTCGATATGCTTAAGGTTGTGCTCAAGCATCGCCACCCAGCCGGAGATTTCCTGACCAAGGGTCAAAGGCGTCGCGTCCTGCAGATGCGTGCGGCCGATTTTGACGATATCGCGGAAGGCTTCCGCTTTGTCCTGCAAGGTATCTTTGAGCACCCTGAGCTGCGGAATGAGCTGTTCGCGTACGGCGATAACCGCTGCAACGTGCATCGCCGTAGGGAAAACGTCGTTGGAGCTTTGGCTCTTATTCACGTCATCGTTAGGATGCACCAGGCGTTCCATGCCGCGCGCGCCGCCGAGCAGCTCGCTTGCGCGGTTCGCCAGGACTTCGTTCATGTTCATATTGCTTTGGGTGCCCGAGCCGGTCTGCCAGATGGCGAGCGGGAACTCATCAGGATGCCTGCCTTCGAGCACTTCGTCTGCGGCGGCCAGTATCGCTTTGCCGCGCTCCGCCGGAAGCAAGCCGAGATCCATGTTCACTTTGGCTGCCGCACGCTTGGTCAACGCCAGCGCCTGAATCAGCGCCACGGGCATTTTTTCCGTAGAGATGCGGAAATGCTCAAGCGAGCGCTGCGTTTGCGCGCCCCAGAGCCTGTCTGCCGGAACATCAATGGGTCCCATGGAATCTTTTTCGATACGACTGGATGCCATTTGTCTCTCCTTTTGAGCGATAAAAAAACCGCCCATGCGGGCGGTTTCAGTGATTTATTTCACGCACCTTGTACACTGCGAGGCGTGAATTTTCTGGAAGAAGTCGTTGCCCTTGTCGTCCACCAGAATAAAGGCCGGGAAGTCCTCTACTTCGATTTTCCAGATGGCTTCCATTCCCAGCTCCGGATATTCGACGCAGGTCAGACTCTTGATGCTTTGCTGCGCCAGCACCGCCGCCGGGCCGCCAATGCTGCCCAGATAGAAGCCGCCGTGCTTATGGCAGGCGTCGGTCACAGGCTTGCTGCGGTTGCCTTTTGCCAGCATAACCATGCTGCCGCCGTTGGCCTGGAGCAGATCCACATAGGAATCCATACGCCCTGCGGTGGTCGGCCCAAGCGAACCGGAAGCATATCCGTCCGGCGTTTTTGCCGGGCCGGCGTAATAAATCGGGTGATCCTTCACGTACTGCGGCAGGCCTTCACCGCTGTCGATACGCTCCTTGAGCTTAGCGTGAGCAATATCGCGTGCCACAATAATAGTCCCGCTCAGGGAAAGACGCGTAGAAACCGGATACTGAGAAAGCTGTTTGAGGATTTCACTCATCGGGCGATTGAGGTCGACCTTAACCGCCTCGCCTTCTCCCGCCTGGCGCAGCGCCTGCGGAATAAATCTGCCCGGGTTGTGCTCCAGTTTTTCCAGCCAGATGCCGTCGCGGTTGATCTTCGCTTTGATATTTCTGTCCGCGGAGCAGGAAACGCCCATGCCGACCGGGCAGGAAGCGCCGTGACGAGGCAGGCGCACCACGCGAATATCATGCGCGAAGTATTTGCCGCCGAACTGGGCGCCAAGACCGAGGTTCTGCGCTTCTTTTAACAGCTCTTCTTCCAGCTGAATGTCGCGGAACGCCTGGCCGTGTTCGTTACCTTCCGTCGGCAGGCCGTCGTAATATTTAGTGGAGGCGAGCTTGACGGTTTTAAGCGTGGATTCCGCCGACGTGCCGCCGATAACAAAGGCGACGTGGTACGGCGGACACGCGGCGGTGCCGAGACTGCGCATTTTCTCCACCAGATAGTCCTTCAGCTTGCCCGGGCTAAGCAGCGCCTTGGTTTCCTGATAGAGATAGGTTTTGTTGGCCGAACCGCCGCCTTTGGCGATGCACAGGAATTTGTATTCCGCGCCGTCCACGCTGTAGAGATCGATTTGCGCAGGCAGATTGGTGCCGGTATTCACCTCTTTGTACATATCCAGCGCGGCGTTCTGGGAATAGCGCAGGTTATCTTCGATGTAGGTGTTATATACGCCCTGCGACAGCGCGGCCTCATCGCCGCCGCCGGTCCACACGCGCTGGCCTTTTTTGCCGACGATAATGGCCGTGCCGGTATCCTGGCAGGTAGGCAGAATGCCTTTGGCGGCGATCTCTGAGTTACGCAGAAACTGCAGCGCGACGTACCTGTCGTTTTCACTGGCTTCGGGATCGCTAAGGATATCGGCAACCTGCTGCTGATGGGCCGGGCGCAGCATAAATGAGGCATCGTGGAAGGCGTGTTGGGCGAGAAGAGTGAGGGCTTGCGGGTCAACTTTCAGGACTTCCTGCCCTTCGAACTCGGAGACGGAAACATACTCTTTGCTCAGCAGATAATATTCGGTTTCATCTTTTTTTAACGGGAACGGCTCTTGATAATGAAAGGCTTTGTTCGGCATTGTTCTCTCACTTACGACATCAGCTACGTTAATTATTCTGGCTTCGGGCGCCATCTTGCGCCTTGTTAAAAATCGAATCACGACATGCTACACAATTTTTTAACAAAAACTGAGACTAATACGACTTTTTGCTGCCCTGGTTACTTCCCCACGGATAATTGGTTTAATAGCCGGAATCTTATCTACATTACAACAGGGCTTGATAATGCAAAAATTAATCAACTCGGTGCAGAACTATGCATGGGGAAGTAAAACCGCCTTAACGGATCTCTACGGCGTGCAGAATCCTCAAAACCTGCCGATGGCGGAACTGTGGATGGGCGCACACCCTAAAAGCAGTTCGAAAGTGCTGGTTGACGGCCAGCCGCGCGCCCTGCGCGAGGTGATTGACGCCGACCAGAACGCCGCCCTCGGCGAGGCCGTTGCCCGGCGATTTGGCGAGCTGCCGTTCCTCTTTAAAGTGCTCTGCGCCGATCAGCCGCTCTCCATCCAGGTTCACCCGAACAAAGAAGCTTCTGAAATCGGTTTTGCCAAAGAAAACGCGGCGGGTATTCCCCTTGACGCAGCAGAGCGTAACTACAAAGACCCTAACCACAAGCCCGAGCTGGTCTTCGCCCTGACGCCGTTCCTCGCCATGAACGCCTTCCGTGAATTCTCTGAAATTGTCTCCCTGCTCCAGCCGGTAGCCGGCGCGCACGGCGCCATCGCCCACTTCCTGCAGGAGCCCGGCGCCGAACGCCTGGCCCAGCTGTTCGCCAGCCTGTTGAATATGCAGGGCGAAGAAAAATCCCGCGCGCTGGCCATACTGAAAGCCGCGCTGAACGGCCAGCAGGGCGAGCCGTGGGAAACCATTCGCGTGATTTCCGAATGCTATCCCGACGACAGCGGCCTGTTCTCCCCGCTGCTGCTCAACGTGGTTAAACTTCAGCCGGGCGAAGCCATGTTCCTGTTTGCCGAAACCCCGCATGCCTACCTGAAAGGCGTGGCGCTGGAGGTTATGGCGAACTCGGACAACGTACTTCGCGCGGGCCTGACGCCAAAATACATCGATATTCCGGAGCTGGTCGCCAACGTCAGGTTTGAGCCAAAGCCCGCGGGCGAACTGCTGACGCAGCCGCAGCAAAACGGCAGCGAGCTGGACTTCCCTATCCCGGTGGCAGATTTCGCGTTCTCCTTACACGACCTGAACGCAACGCCTGCCGAACTGGCGCAGGATAGCGCCGCGATTATCTTCTGCGTGGAAGGTGAAACTGTGCTTAGCAAAGGCGAGCAGCAGCTGGTTCTGAAGCCCGGCGAGTCCGCTTTTATTGCGGCAAACGAATCTCCGGTTTCCGCAAGCGGCGTGGGCCGTATCGCCCGCGTGTATAACAAGCTCTGATTTTAAGTAACTTACTGATCTTTTATGTGTGGATTGCTAAGCTTAGAGCGATAGTTTTCTAAAACGCCTGCGGGCGTTTTTCATTCGGCGGTCAGGGGATGTCTGATCGCCGCTTCAAAATGGACAGGACACGATGAAAAAATCACTGGTTGCGGTAGGTGTAATTGTTGCGCTGGGCGTGGTGTGGACGGGCGCGGCCTGGTACACCGGTAAACAGCTTGAAGGACGCATGGCTGAGATGATTGGCAATGCCAACGCCGAATTAAACAGGGCCTCGCCGGAAGCCGGCCTGACGCTGAGCTATCAGGATTACCACCGCGGCCTGTTCCACAGCAGCATGCAGCTGGTTGTTAAGCCAACGGCGGGCGCGCAGAGCGCGCTTCTGAAACCCGACCAGAGCATTGTACTCGCGGAAACTATCGACCACGGTCCTTTCCCGTTTGCCCAGCTGAAAAAATTCAATTTGATTCCGAGCATGGCCTCCATTCGCACCGTGCTGGTTAATAACCCAACCACTAAGCCGCTGTTTGATATCACCAAAGGCCAGTCC
>NZ_RCAA01000049.1:0-5792 GCF_003628475.1 Enterobacter sp. R1(2018)
GCTACCATGCGTTCGGTAATCAGCCGATCGTCGAGCTTGACCTTCAGCAAACGTGCGCCCTTTCGCCACAGTAACGCGGCGGCATCGGCCATCTGTTCAGGCGAACCAATGCTCACCGTCTGCGCGGTGGTTATCATCTCCGGCAATGCGATGCCGGCAAGATGCGAAACGGAAGTGCCTTTGCGGCGCGCCTCCAGATCCCATAATGCGCTGTCCACTGCGTTACGAGCGGCTCCCGCGGGCAACGCCTGCTGCAGTTCTTCGCGCGTCATCCCAAGCTCCAGCTGCGGAATTATCGTAGCGATCTGCGCCAGCACCGAGGCCTCGCTTTCGCCGTAGCGCGGATAAGGCGTACATTCCCCGACGGCTTTGATGCCGTCTTCTTCGAGTTCAACCACCACCACGGCCGCCTCGCTGCGCGTGCCGCGCGAGATGACAAAGGGCGTATGCAACGGCCATGCTTCCTGATAAACCTTAACTGTTCTCATTATTAACCTTGTCAACGGGGATTTTTGCTCAGTATAGGAGCGAACACTTTTACGTGCAGTATCAGTTTTTTATATTCAACCGGTGAATCCTGGAATACACTGCATGCGGCGTTAATTATATGTAAAAAGGAAAATTAAACATGTCACAACTCGTTCATTTCCAGGGCAACCCGGTTGCGGTTGCAGGTCAAATCCCACAGGCCGGCAGCAAAGCCGCGGCCTTCTCGCTGGTGGCAAAAGATCTCTCTGACGTTGCGCTGAGCCAGTTCGCGGGCAAACGTAAAGTGCTGAACATTTTCCCAAGCATCGACACCGGCGTTTGCGCGGCGTCCGTGCGTAAATTCAACCAGCTGGCGACCGAGCTGGATAACACCGTTGTTCTGTGCGTCTCCGCCGACCTGCCGTTCGCCCAGTCCCGCTTTTGCGGCGCGGAAGGCCTGAGCAACGTGATCACCCTGTCCACCCTGCGTAACCCTGAGTTCCAGCAGGATTACGGCGTAGGCATCGCCGAAGGCGCGCTGAAAGGCCTGACGGCGCGCGCGGTCATTGTGATCGACGAAAATGATGAGGTGATATTCAGCCAGTTAGTTAATGAAATTACTAACGAGCCGGATTACGCTGCGGCGCTGGAAGCCCTGAAGGCTTAAGGTGTGCATGTCCCCCTCACGGGGGACATTAAAAGAATTACTCTTCGGTTTTACGCTGGCTCAGACCATATTCCCGCAGCTTATTGGCAATCGCCGTATGGGATACGCCAAGACGTTTTGCCAGCTTACGCGTGCTTGGATAAGTACGATAAAGCTGGGTCAGTACCGAACGCTCAAAGCGGCGCGAAATATCATCCAACGTCCCCTCCATCGCCTCTTCCCCAACGGCCAGGCTCGCGGTATCAAAATCAGGCAGCAGAATATCCTGCGGACGCAGCTCGTAACCTTCCAGCTGGGTTAGCGCCCGATAAATAGCGTTTTTCAGCTGGCGGACGTTGCCTGGCCAGCCGTAACGCGTTAATACGTTACTGAGATCGCTTGCCAGTTTTGGACGCGGCACGCCCTGTTCATCGGCAAAGCGCGCCACAAACAGTTCGGTAAGCGGCATAATATCCTGCGGACGGTCGCGCAGCGGCGGCAGATTGAGCGTCAACACATTGAGACGATAATACAGATCCTCGCGGAACTCGCCCTTCTGCACCAGCTCCACCAGGTTTTTCTGCGTCGCACAAATCACGCGTACATCGACATGAACCTCATGCTCTTCCCCCACGCGACGGAAGGTGCCGTCGTTGAGAAAACGCAGCAGCTTGGTTTGCATGCGCGGTGACATTTCGCCGATTTCATCAAGCAGCACCGAGCCGCCGTTCGCCTGCTCAAAGAAACCTTTTTTGCCTTCGACAGCGTTAGCATAAGCCCCCGGCGCGTGGCCGAACAGCTCGCTTTCAACCACATCATCCGGCATCGAACCGCAGTTGAGCGCCAGATAAGGTTTTTGCGCGCGCGGGCTGCTCAGATGGCAGGCATGGGCAAGCAAATCTTTGCCGGTGCCGGTATCGCCGACGATTAACAGCGGAGCATTAAGCAGCGCCAGTTTATGCGCCTGCTCGACGACGTGGCGCATTTTCGGGCTAACGGCGATTATCTGGCTAAACGCGCTGGTATCGGCCTGGGTAATGTTTTGTAGCTGGCGGCCCATACGCACCGTGGAGCGCAGCATTACCACCGCGCCCACCAGCATCGGCTGATTATTTTCGCCGTCCAGATGCACCGGCGTGATTTCCATCAGGAAATTCTGCCCGTTAATAACAACATGTTCGGTATGGGAGTCCGCCGGCGCGCCTTCCAGCCAGCGCATAAAATTGAAGCCGTTAATCAGGTTCGCCGCGTTATGGTTGCGCAGCTTATCCTCGCCCTGTCCGAACAGCGCGCAGCTTGCCGGGTTAGCCAGCTCGACTTTGCTTTTCATATCTAAAGACAGTACGGGTTCGGGCAGGGCTTCGAGCAGTGCGCTCAGCGCCCGGTGCTCGCGTTCGGAAGGCATCCAGGGTACGGTGCGAACGTCTTTTACGCCCGGAATGCGACGAATCTCAGCCATCAGGCTGCTGAATGAGTCGAACTCAAGCGTTGAGAAATTCAGGTAAATGAGCCCAACAGGGTCAATTTCGATGCCTCGTAAATCGATGCCACGCAGCACTAATAAATCGAGTAATTCGCGTGTCAGACCAAGGCGGTCTTCACAAAAGACTTCCAGACGCATGGAGGTGACCTTTCTTCGCTTTAGAACGGAATCATTGGGTACAGTGATAATACTCCAGATACCTGCCGGTCAGAAGAGATGTGTGAAGAAAAGTTGACAGATAAGTGACTGAATGCGGGCGGTGCCGTAAAGCCAGACGGTCACGGCATCGCCCGATTGTCAGGAAACGGGCTTATTTTTGCTCTTGCTCATCGTCTCTTTGAGCTGGACAAGCAGCTGGCGACGGAAATCGCCAAGACGGGGCTTATCGTCTTCCATCCACGGCAGTGGACGGCAAAGCTCCATCGCTTTGATACCAAGGCGCGCGGTAAGCAGGCCTGCGCCAATCCCCTGCGCGGCACGCGCCGAAAGGCGGGCGGCAATATCCTGTCCCAGCCAATCCATCCCCACTTCGCGCACCAGTTCGCTGGCGCCGGCAAAGGCGATATTCAGCAATACCAGGCGGAACAGGCGAATGCGGCTGAAATAGCCCAGCTCTATGCCGTATAGCGTAGCGATGCGGTTAATCAGGCGCAGATTGCGCCAGGCAATGAACGCCATGTCCACCAGCGCTAACGGACTGACGGCGATCATCAGCGTGGATTCCGCGGCGGAACGGCTAATTTCGCGGCGGGCCTGACCATCAAGCACCGGCTGCACCAGCTGTGCATAAAGCGCGACGATCTCACGATCGTTTTGCGTTTCATGTATCGATGCGTACCAGCGCTGTAATGCCGGATGGCCCTGGTCCAGCCCGGCCTGGCGCGCCAGCTTCTCGCAGAAAGCGCGGCCCTTGCCGATGCTGTGGCTGCTGAGCAGTTCTCTTGCTTCGTCGCGCTCTTCCGCCCGCTGGCGCAAACGCCACAAACGCCGCCATTCCGTCGCTAAAGAACCAACGCCGGCGGCAACTATTAGCCCGCCTGCGATGCCGCCGCCGAGTGCGATCCAGTCATGAGTCACGAAGGCGTTGTGCGTCCACTGCGCGCCCTGAGCGACAACGCTAATCCCGAAGAGCCCGAGCCCGGCGGTGACCATGCGGCGCCAGATGCTGCGTTTTGGCCGCAGCGCCGCCTCCACCACCGCTTCGGCCTGGCTTTCTTCTTCCGCTTCATCAAGGACCGTCAGCGCGGGGGTAAACTTTCCCGCTTCTGATTCGCTGAAGGCCTGAGCCGCCTTATAAGCCTTTTCGTTTTCCACTTCCAGCGGCTGTGCGAAGTCGACGCGCGGTTTTAAAGGTTCGGTCATCGCAGTTTATCCCCTATTAAAAATTCCAGCGCCGCGTCCAGCCGAATGTGCGGCAACGGCTTGTCGACATCCATTACCTGCGGGCGAAACTGTTCAAACTGAAAGCCCTGTTTTTCCCAGAAGGCGCTGCCCGGCAGGCGTGACGGAACCTCTCCCGGATAGACCGTCAGCGGCGCGCCATCGCTTAAGCGATTTCCCCGCAGCGCAGGAATTTGCTCGCCCTGCACATCCACCAGCCCGCTTTGCGTTGCCTGTACCGAGGCGATGCCCATGCATTCACGGGCTATGCCTTCGAAGGCGGCGTTCTGCCAGGCGTCCTGCACCAGCTGCTGCAATAAAGAAACCATATTGGCGTGCTGATCGACGGTCACGTGGTCGGCTTTGGTGGCCGCAAACAGCAGCTTGTCGATAACCGGGGAGAAGAGCCTGCGGAATAAAGTGCGCTGCCCGTACTGGAAGCTTTGCATAAGCTGGGTCAGAGCAAGGCGCATATCGTTGAACGCCTGCGGGCCGCTATTAAGCGGCTGCAGACAGTCCACCAGCACGATTTGCCTGTCAAAACGCAGGAAGTGGTTTTTATAAAATCCCTTCACCACTTTTTCACAGTAATAGTCAAAGCGCGATCGCAGCATGCCGAGGTTGGTGGTTTTATCGGCCTGGGCGAGCTTCGATTCGCCAAAGCTATCAACGTCCGGCCAGGGAAAGAATTGCAGCGCAGGCGCGCCGGCCATGTCCCCCGGCAGCACAAAACGGCCCGGCTGAATAAAATGCAGCCCTTCCCGCTTGCAGCGCAGCAGGTAATCCGTCCAGGCTTCGGAAATGGCCGCCAGCCGGTTTTCATCGGCCGGAGCGTGGGGATCTAATCCCGCGCATAGCTTACGCCAGGTAGCGGACCAGGCGGCGCGGTCGCCCTGCAACAGACCGGTCATCTGGCGCGACCAGCTTAAATAATCCTGCGCCAGCATCGGCAAATCCAGCAGCCATTCACCCGGATAATCCACGATTTCCAGGTACAGGGTTGAAGTGTCTTTGAAGTGGCGTAGCAGGGAATCATTGGAACGGTAGCGCAGCGCAAGGCGCATTTCACTGACGCCGCGGGTCGGCGTCGGCCAGGCCGGCGGATTGCCGTAGAGCTGCGCCAGCCCTTCATCGTAAGTGAAGCGCTGAATGCCTAAGTCGCGCTGCGGCACACGCTTAACGCCCAACAGGCGTTCTTCACGCGCGGCGCCAAGCATCGGCAGGCGAGCGCCGTTGTTAACGCTCAGCAGCTGGTTAACCATCGCGGTGATAAAAGCGGTTTTGCCGCTGCGGCTCAGGCCGGTGACCGCAAGCCGCAGATGCCTGTCCACGCCGCGGTTCACAAGAGCGTTCAGCTCATTTTTGATTCTGTTCATCTGCGTCCTTGTTGCGCCCGTTTGCTACTAACGGGAAAGCTGTCTTCACCGATTGTAATAAATAAGGTTTGTGAATAGCGAATCAAAGAGGAGGAAAAAAATCAGCGGAAGGAGGTTACTTGGTTATTTTTCCGTTGTAGCGTGCGGACACCTTGCGCAGCACGCGCGCTAACAACGGCTCGACGGCTAACCCCAGCAGCATTTTCAATGGACGACGCGCAACGGATTTCACCGCCCATCCCGCCACCCCTGCAGGGCCGTAACGTAAGGCAACGAGCAGCGCCAGTTTCCCGGCGATTTTAAGGGCCGGTTTGGCTTTCTGGCTCGCGGTGCGAAATGTGGTCATGGTTTCTCCAGACGATGGCGGGGGCGGCTGCCCCCGGTAAGAAAATTAAAGCTGACGGAACCGGCTACGTAAAGTAAAGGTGTCTGACGTTAT
>NZ_RCAA01000049.1:5815-15182 GCF_003628475.1 Enterobacter sp. R1(2018)
AGCGCTCCATCGAACGCAGGCGCTGCTCCCCTTCCGCCAGCTGCGCATCCACTTCATTAAGCAAATCGCGGCTGCTGGGCGGGATAACTTCGTCCCCGGCGCCGTGCGGCATCGGATCGAGAATAAACGTCAGGGCGATATAGGCCACCAGCACAAAGAAAAACAGACCAAAAATCATGGATAAAACAACGATCAGGCGGATCAGCTTTACTGGTACATCAAGGTATTGCGCGATGCCTGCGCAAACGCCCTTCACCATCCCTTTCTCAGGGATACGCCATAATTTACGACCGGAAAATGAATTCACCATTATTTGTCTCTCCAGTTCGGGTGCTCAGCATCGAGGATCTGTTCCAGCGTCTGAATGCGGTCACGCATACGCTTCGCCTCTTCGGTGAGCTGCGCCAGCCGCTGTTGTTCGCCCTGTGAAAGCTGACCGCCGTTCGCGGAGCGGCTGTTGTAATGCAGCCACAGCCAGACGGGGGCGACGAACAACACGAAAATCGTTAACGGTATGGCCAGAAAAAGCGCGCTCATGTGTACTCCTTACAAGTCAGTCGACTGCGGCGTGCCGCGCACGGCCGCAGTTCGAAAAATTAACCGCGATCCTGGGCGTTCATTTTTGCTTTCAGCGCCGCCAGCTGCTCGCTGATTTCATCGTCCGCTTTCAGCTCGGCAAACTGGCTATCAAGGTTTTTCTGTTTGCCGAAGGCGTGGCTTTCGGCTTCAGATTCCATCTGGTCGATGCGGCGTTCGAAAGACTCAAAACGAGCCATTGCTTCATCCAGCTTACCGCTATCCAACTGACGGCGCACGTCGCGGGAAGAAGAAGCTGCCTGATGGCGCAGCGTTAACGCCTGCTGGCGCGCGCGGGTTTCGCTGAGTTTATTTTCCAGCTCGCCGATCTCTTTTTTCATACGCGCCAGGGTTTCATCGACGTGCACCACTTCATCTTCCAGGGTGGCGATCAGGTCGGTTAATTTCTGTTTTTCGATCAGCGCCGCACGGGCCAGATCTTCTTTATCTTTACGCAGCGCCAGCTCCGCTTTTTCCTGCCATTCAGCCTGCTGTGCCGTCGCCTGCTCTACGCGGCGGGAAAGCTGTTTCTTTTCGGCCAGCGCGCGAGCGGAGGTGGAACGCACTTCAACGAGCGTATCTTCCATTTCCTGAATCATCAGGCGCACCAGCTTTTGCGGATCTTCCGCTTTTTCCAGCAGCGAGTTGATGTTGGCGTTCACGATGTCGGCAAAACGAGAAAAAATACCCATAATTCAATCCTCTTTAGTCATTATTTCAGGTGCCAGGCACCCTGCACGAAAAGGATAATACAATTGCCGTGCCAACTTTTTATCTGTTTGATTTTTAAATAAATGGCTAAATTTGACTCTCAACGCAGGGAGACTATAGTGGTGAAATTCACCAATAGTTGGTTAATTTCATCATGGCAGAACATAAAGATAACCTGATCGGCGAGGCGAACAGCTTTTTAGAGGTGCTGGAGCAGGTCTCCCGCCTCGCGCCGCTTGAAAAACCCGTGCTGGTGATCGGCGAACGCGGAACCGGCAAGGAGCTGATCGCCAACCGGCTGCACTTTCTGTCGCGCCGCTGGCAGGGGCCTTTTATCTCGCTGAACTGCGCCGCGCTAAACGATAACCTGCTCGACTCCGAGCTTTTCGGCCACGAGGCCGGCGCCTTTACCGGCGCGCAAAAGCGCCACCCCGGCCGCTTTGAACGCGCCGATGGCGGCACGCTGTTTCTTGATGAGCTGGCAACCGCGCCGATGATGGTGCAGGAAAAGCTGCTGCGCGTAGTGGAATACGGCGAGCTTGAGCGCGTCGGCGGCAGCCAGCCTTTACAGGTCAACGTCCGGCTGGTGTGCGCTACCAATGCCGATCTGCCCGCACTCGCCGAAGAGGGCAAATTCCGCGCCGACCTGCTCGACAGGCTCGCTTTTGACGTCGTCACCCTGCCGCCGCTGCGCGAGCGTCAGCCGGATATCATGCTAATGGCCGATCATTTTGCGATTCAGATGTGCCGGGAGCTGCAGCTTCCCCTCTTCCCCGGCTTTACCGAAAAAGCGCAGCAAATTTTGCTCAGCTACGCCTGGCCGGGGAACATACGCGAGCTGAAAAACGTGGTGGAACGCTCGGTTTATCGCCACGGCACCAGCGAAGAGCCGGTTGATGAGGTGATTCTCGATCCTTTCGCCCGTCGCGCTCCCGTCGTCGCCGTTGAATCCTCGCCGCTGCCCGCTTTGCCTGTCGATCTGCGGCAGTGGCAAAACGAACGCGAGAAACAGCTGTTGGAAAACAGCCTGCAGCAGGCGAACTATAATCAGCGGCGCGCGGCCCAGCTGCTGGGCCTCACCTATCACCAGCTGCGTGCGATGATGAAAAAGCATCTTATTCAGACGGGAAATATTTCCTGAAAGCCAGGTTTTCCGGCGCTTTTATCGTCACTCTGTCCAGAAAACTGCCGATCATCACCACTTATTTTGGGGGGAAGGCCAGAGTGCGATACACTTTGCCTATCACCTTTGAAAACTCAAAAACTTATGCGCGGA
This sequence comes from Enterobacter sp. R1(2018), assembly GCF_003628475.1. GTDB lineage: Bacteria > Pseudomonadota > Gammaproteobacteria > Enterobacterales > Enterobacteriaceae > Dryocola. Next base: position 8,379 of record NZ_RCAA01000049.1, read on the forward strand.
ATTATCCCCTCCCTCTTACTGAGTCTGAGCTGCCTGAGCAGCGTGGCGCTGGCGGCTACGCCTGACCAGAAGCCTGACGACATTCGCAAGAGCGGATTTGTTTATTGCGTTAACGGCCAGGTCAACACCTTTAACCCGCAGATGGCGAGCGGCGGCCTGACCGTCGACACGCTTGCCGCACAGCTGTATGACCGTCTGCTGGATGTGGATCCTTATACCTATCGTCTGGTGCCGGAGCTGGCGCAAAGCTGGGAGGTGCTGGATAACGGCGCCACCTACCGCTTCCATCTGCGGCCGAACGTGCAGTTCCAGACCACGCCGTGGTTTAAGCCGACGCGGGCGATGAACGCCGATGACGTGGTGTTCAGCTTTCAGCGCGTTTTCGATCGCAACCATCCGTGGCATAACGTCAACGGCGGAAACTATCCCTATTTCGACAGCCTTCAGTTCCCGGATTCGGTAAAAAGCGTCCGTAAACTCGATAACAATACCGTTGAGTTCCGCCTGGAAAAGCCGGACGCCTCGTTTCTGTGGCATATGGCGACCCATTACGCCTCGGTGATGTCGGCTGAATACGCCGCGCAGCTGACCAGAACAGATCGTCAGGAATTAATGGATCGTCAGCCGGTAGGCTCAGGTCCGTTTCAGCTAAGCGAGTACCGCGCCGGCCAATATATCCGCCTCGCGCGCAATCCTAAGTTCTGGCGCGGCGTACCGCTGATGCCGCAGGTGGTGCTGGATTTGGGCTCGGGCGGCACGGGGCGCTTATCGAAGCTGCTGACCGGCGAATGCGACGTGCTGGCTTACCCTGCCGCCAGCCAGCTAACCATATTGCGCGACGACCCGCGCCTGCGCCTGACCCTGCGGCCGGGCATGAACATTGCCTACCTGGCTTTTAATACCAATAAAGCGCCGCTGAATAATCCTGAAGTGCGCCACGCGCTCGCTTTGGCGATTAACAACCAGCGCCTGATGCAGTCTATCTATTACGGAACGGCAGAAACCGCCGCGTCGATTCTGCCTCGCGCGTCATGGGCATACGACAGCGATTCTAAAATTACCGAATACAATCCGCAAAAAGCGCGCCAGCGTCTTAAAGCGCTGGGGGTCAATAATCTCGAGCTTCGCCTGTGGGTGCCAACCAGCTCGCAAGCCTGGAACCCAAGCCCGCTGAAAACCGCCGAGCTGATTCAGGCCGATATGGCGCAAATCGGCGTGAAGGTGATAATTGTGCCCGTGGAAGGCCGTTTCCAGGAAGCGCGTCTGATGGACATGAATCACGACCTGACGCTGGCCGGCTGGGCCACAGACAGTAACGATCCGGACAGTTTCTTCCGGCCGATGCTGAGCTGCGCGGCGATTCGTTCGCAAACCAACTATGCCCGCTGGTGCGACCCGGAATTCGACCGGGTGCTGCAAAAAGCGCTGGCTTCCCAACAGCTCGCCTCGCGCATCGAGGCCTATAGCCAGGCGCAGGATATTCTGGCGAAGGAACTTCCCGTGCTGCCGTTGTCCTCTTCGCTGCGCCTGCAGGCCTACCGTTATGACATCAAAGGTCTGGTGCTCAGCCCGTTTGGCAACGCGTCCTTTGCCGGTGTGTCCCGTGAAGACGTAGAGGTGAAAAAACCATGATCATCTTTACCCTGCGGCGTTTACTGCTGCTATTAATTACCCTGCTGTTCCTCGCGATGGTAGGCTTTAGCCTGAACTATTTTACGCCGCATGCGCCTTTGCAGGGCGCATCGCTGTGGAATGCCTGGGTGTTCTGGATTGAAAGCCTGCTGCACTGGGATTTTGGCGTCTCCAGCATTAACGGCCAGTCCATTAACGAACAGCTGCGCGACGTTTTCCCGGCCACCATGGAGCTGTGCCTGCTGGCCTTTGGCCTGGCGCTGCTGATTGGCATACCTGCCGGCATGCTCGCGGGCATTACGCGCAATAAATGGCAGGACAAACTGATTGGCGCCCTGGCACTGCTCGGCTTTTCCATTCCGGTATTCTGGTTCGCCCTGCTGCTGACGCTGTTTTTCTCGCTCACCCTGGGCTGGTTCCCCGTCTCCGGACGTTTCGATTTGCTCTATGAAGTGAAGTCCGTGACCGGCTTTGCGCTGGTGGATGCCTGGCTTTCCGACTCGCCCTATCGTCAAGAGATGATCATGAGCGCCGTGCGCCATTTAGTGCTGCCGGTGATTACGCTTGCCGTTGCCCCGATGACGGAAGTCATTCGCCTGATGCGCCTGAGCACCAGCGAAGTGTTCGACCAGAACTATATTAAGGCGGCGGCTACACGCGGTTTATCCCGCTTCACTATTCTGCATCGCCACGTGCTGCACAATGCGCTACCGCCGGTGATACCCCGCCTTGGGCTGCAGTTTTCCACCATGCTGACGCTGGCGATGATTACCGAAGTGGTGTTTAGCTGGCCGGGACTTGGGCGCTGGCTTATTAACGCTATTCGTCAACAGGATTATGCGGCGATTTCCGCGGGGGTGATGGTCATCGGTTCGCTAGTCATCGTGGTTAACGTGCTTTCCGATATTTTGGGTGCTATGGCTAACCCGCTGAAACATAAGGAATGGTATGCCTTACGATAGCGTCTATCGCGAGAAACGGCCGCCGAGCACGCTGCGCCTGACGTGGCGTAAATTCTACGGCGACACCTCGGCAATGATTGGCCTTTACGGCTGCGGCGCGCTGGTGCTGCTGTGCGTGTTCGGCGGCCTGTTTGCCCCTTACGGCCTCGATCAGCAGTTCCTTGGCTATCAGCTGTTGCCGCCCTCCTGGTCACGCTATGGCGAGGTCTCTTTCTTCCTCGGCACCGACGATTTAGGCCGCGACGTGCTTAGCCGTCTGCTCAGCGGCGCCGCGCCCACCGTGGGCGGCGCCTTTATAGTGACGCTTGGCGCCACTATCTGCGGCGTGGTGCTTGGCGTTATCGCCGGCGCGACGCACGGCCTGCGCTCCGCCGTGCTTAACCATATTCTCGATACGCTGCTTTCTATCCCTTCGCTGCTGCTGGCGATCGTCGTGGTGGCTTTTGCCGGCCCGCACCTCACGCACGCGATGTTCGCCGTCTGGCTGGCGCTGCTGCCGCGTATGGTACGCTCGGTATACAGCGCGGTGCATGACGAGCTGGAAAAAGATTACGTCGTTGCCGCTCGCCTTGACGGCGCCTCAACGCCTAATATTTTATGGTTCGCCGTGATGCCGAACACCGCCTCAACTATGGTTACGGAAATTACCCGCGCCCTGTCGATGGCGATACTCGATATCGCCGCGCTCGGCTTTTTGGATCTCGGCGCGCAGCTGCCTTCTCCGGAATGGGGAGCGATGCTCGGGGACGCGCTGGAGCTGATTTACGTTGCGCCCTGGACCGTAATGCTTCCGGGCGCGGCGATTATGGTTAGCGTACTGCTGGTCAATCTGCTGGGCGACGGCCTGCGCCGCGCTATCAACGCGGGGGTGCAATAATGCCATTACTTGATATTCGCAACCTGACCATCGAGTTTATGACCTCCGAAGGCTGGGTAAAGGCCGTTGACCGCGTCAGCATGACGCTCAACGAAGGCGAAATTCGCGGCCTGGTCGGCGAATCCGGCTCAGGCAAAAGCCTTATCGCCAAGGCCATCTGCGGCGTGACCAAAGACAACTGGCGCGTGACCGCGGACCGCATGCGTTTCGACGATATTGACCTGCTGCGCCTTACCGCGCGCCAGCGTCGCCGTCTGGTCGGCCATAACGTTTCGATGATTTTCCAGGAGCCGCAGTCGTGTCTTGATCCGTCAGAAAAAGTTGGGCGACAGCTTACCCAGAACATCCCGAGCTGGACCTATAAAGGCCGCTGGTGGAAACGCTTCGGCTGGCGTAAACGTCGTGCCATCGAACTGCTTCACCGCGTGGGGATCAAGGATCATAAGGACGCGCTGCGCAGCTATCCCTATGAGCTGACCGACGGCGAGTGCCAGAAGGTGATGATTGCCATTGCGCTGGCCAACCAGCCGCGCCTGCTGATCGCCGACGAGCCGACCAATGCCATGGAGCCGACGACGCAGTCGCAAATTTTCAAGCTGTTGACCCGGCTTAATCAGTACAACAACACCACGATTTTGCTCATCAGCCACGACCTGCAGATGCTCAGCAAGTGGGCGGACAGAATCAACGTGATGTACTGCGGGCAAACGGTAGAGAGCGCGCCGAGCGAAGAGCTTATTGCAACGCCGCACCATCCGTATACCCAGGCTTTGATTCGCGCGATCCCTGACTTCGGCAGCCCGATGCCGCATAAAAGCCGCCTCAACACCCTGCCGGGGGCGATCCCCTTGCTGGAACATTTGCCGATTGGCTGCCGCCTTGGCCCTCGCTGTCCCTATGCGCAGCGCAAATGCATTGAAACCCCGCGGCTTACCGGGGCGAAAACGCATCTTTACGCGTGTCATTTCCCGCTGAATATGGAGCGTCAGTAATGGTCGAAACCCTGCTGGAAGTTCGCAATTTAAGTAAGACGTTTCGCTACCGAACCGGACTGTTTCATCGTCAGCATCTTGAGGCCGTCAAACCTCTGAGCTTTACCCTGCGCGAGAAGCAGACGCTGGCGATTATCGGCGAGAATGGTTCCGGGAAATCGACGCTGGCGAAAATGCTCGCCGGCATGATTGAGCCCACCGGCGGGGAGCTGCTGATTGACGACCATCCGCTGCATTTCGGCGACTATTCTTACCGCAGCCAGCGCATCCGCATGATTTTCCAGGATCCGAGCACCTCGCTAAACCCTCGCCAGCGTATTTCACAGATTCTGGATTTCCCGTTGCGCCTGAATACCGATCTGGAGCCGGAGGCGCGCCACAAAAGGATTGTCGAGACGCTGCGCCAGGTAGGATTGCTGCCGGATCATGCCAGCTATTATCCCCATATGCTCGCCCCCGGCCAGAAGCAGCGTTTGGGTCTGGCACGCGCGCTGATCCTGCGTCCGAAGGTGATAATCGCCGACGAAGCGCTGGCCTCGCTGGATATGTCGATGCGCTCGCAGCTTATCAACCTGATGCTCGAACTGCAGGAGAAACAGGGCATCGCCTACATCTATGTGACGCAGCATATCGGCATGATGAAGCACATCAGCGATCAGGTGATGGTGATGCATCACGGGGAAGTGGTCGAACGCGGCAGCACCGCAGACGTGCTGGCCTCTCCGCTTCACGAGCTGACCAGGCGTTTAATCGCCAGCCACTTTGGCGAAGCCTTGACCGCGGATGCCTGGCGCAAAGACCGCTAGCACAGGCACGACCTCTGGCGATGCGATAGCCACTCGGCGCCGGGCTGGAAAAATAACGTGACACAACACGGCGTGAGTGGGATATAATTTCAATTTAGTGTTGAATAATTGTGACTAATCATTGGTAACCCGCTGATTATACGGCCACAAAATTAGCAGAAACTATAAGGATTCAAAGCTATGGGTTTTCTTACCGGTAAACGCATTCTGATCACTGGCGTTGCCAGCAAACTGTCCATCGCCTACGGTATCGCGCAGGCGATGCACCGTGAAGGCGCGGAGCTGGCCTTCACCTATCAGAATGAAAAACTGAAAGGCCGCGTGGAAGGTTTTGCTGCCGAACTGGGCTCTTCCATCGTTCTGCCTTGCGACGTGGCGGAAGATGAGAGCATCGACGCGCTGTTTACCGAACTGGCGAAAAGCTGGCCGAAATTTGACGGTTTCGTACACTCCATCGGTTTCGCGCCGGGCGATCAGCTGGACGGCGACTATGTGAATGCCGTAACCCGTGAAGGCTTTAAAATCGCTCACGACATCAGCGCCTACAGCTTCGTGGCGATGGCTAAAGTGTGCCGTGAAATGCTGAACCCAGGCTCCGCCCTGCTGACCCTTTCTTACCTGGGCGCAGAGCGCGCTATCCCTAACTACAACGTTATGGGCCTCGCGAAAGCGTCTCTGGAAGCGAACGTGCGTTACATGGCGAACGCGATGGGTCCTGAAGGCGTGCGCGTTAACGCCATCTCCGCGGGCCCAATCCGTACTCTGGCGGCAAGCGGCATCAAAGATTTCCGTAAAATGCTGGCGCACTGCGAAGCGGTTACGCCGATTCGCCGTACCGTTACTATCGAAGATGTGGGCAACTCCGCAGCCTTCCTGTGTTCTGACCTGTCCGCCGGTATCTCCGGTGAAGTGGTCCACGTTGACGGCGGTTTCAGCATCGCTGCCATGAACGAGCTGGAACTGAAAGACTGATTTTGCTCGTTTCGGGGTGGGCAATCGCCCGCCCCGTTCACCCTCTGCGCCTCCTTCCATATACCATTCCGATATTTATTATCACCGATCATTCTTTTGTCACCTTCCGCGCTTGCGCCAGGATAAAGCAGCGAACCAGGCCTCCCGAATCCATCGGCCTGTTAACTCTTTTGACCAAGGAACGACCATGGAACAACGCCATTTTTCCGGCAAAAGTCACTGGTATCATGAAACCCAGTCCAGTCTCTGTCCGGCAGATGTGCTGCCTTTAGTTCCCGAAGCCGCGCACGCAGACCGCTTTTTAATCGACCTGAAATTAACGCCAGAACAGCTCGCCGAAGAACAGACGTGGATAGCGGCTGCGCGTAGCGCAAGCGAAACGCTGCTGCCGGAAAGCGTCAGCGTGACCCGTATGCATACGCTGAGCAGTTACGATCGCCTGAGCACCGCCCTTACCGTTGCTCAGGTTTACGGCGTGCAGAGGCTTTGCAATCACTATGCGGCCCGCCTGGCGCCCCAGCCGGGGCCCGATTCTTCACGTGAGAGCAACCGTCGCCTGACGC
>NZ_RCAA01000049.1:15192-23345 GCF_003628475.1 Enterobacter sp. R1(2018)
CTCGCCAGCCAGCCGACGCTGATTGATAACAATTCACGCACCCAGCTCGATGAGGTTGGGCTGTCGGTCAACGATATCATTACCTTCAATCAGCTGATTGGCTTTATCGGTTTTCAGGCTCGCGCCGTGGCCGTCTGGCAGGCGCTGCAGGGACTGCCCGTGCGCTGGCTGCCAGGACTCGATATGCTGCAGGACGCCCCGGCGGTGCTCTTCTGTGCCGAAGGCGCGGCCTGGGCTGCGGATTTGCCGCCGGTGGAGCTGCGTTATGCTCAGGCCGAACAGCTTGAGGCGTTGAGCGTAAGCCAGCCTCTTCGTCCGCTGCACGGCATGGGCTGGCTGCTGGCGCATGACGCGCCGGCGCTGGCGGCGCTAAGCCAGCTGATTCGCCTGTTCTGGCAGCCCGCACCGACGCATAGCGACGATCAAACTCTGGTGATGCTGCTTTCCGCGCGAATCAACGGCAGCCCCGCCTGCTTCGCCGAAGCGGCGCAGCTGTGGCGCGGCGACAGCAGCCTGCCTGACGCGGTGCGCAACGGCGAAAGAGCGCTGCAGGCGTGGAGCCATAATCATCCCCGCGAGCGCGCCATCATCCAGGCCGTTCAGCTGCTTACCCGCGCGCCGGACAGATTCAGCGCCGCCCATGTTCAACCCTTGCTGGAACAGGGTTTTTCCGCCTCCCAGGCGCTGCGGCTGCTGGTCAGTTCGGGTCTGTTTGGCTGGCTCAACCGGCTGAAAGTGGGGCTGGGAAGCCAGCCGTAACGCCTGAATTCGGCGTGCTTTTGAGGTAAACAGCGCTTGCCGCAGAGTACGGATTCGCGTAAAACTGTCAGCCGCTCTTTTGGCCACGAAAACTAAACAATATGTTTCAGGATAACCCGCTGCTCGCGCAGCTTAAACAGCAACTGCATTCCCAGACTCCTCGCGCCGAAGGCGTGGTAAAAGGTACTGAAAAAGGTTTTGGCTTCCTCGAAGTCGACGCCAATAAAAGCTACTTTATTCCGCCTCCGCAGATGAAAAAAGTGATGCACGGCGACCGTATCAGCGCTGTGATCCACAAGGATAAAGACCGTGAGACCGCTGAGCCAGAAGAGCTTATCGAACCGTTCCTGACCCGCTTCGTGGGCCGCGTGCAGAAGAAAGACGACCGTCTTTCCATCGTACCGGATCATCCTTTATTAAGAGACGCGATTCAGTGCCGTGCCGAACGCAGCGGCACGCATGATTTCCAGAACGGCGACTGGGCCGTGGCGGAAATGAAACGCCACCCGCTTAAGGGCGACCGTGGTTTTTACGCCGAGCTGACCCAGTTCATCACCTTTGGCGACGATCACCTCGCGCCGTGGTGGGTTACCCTGTCCCGTCACAACCTGGAGCGCGAAGCGCCAAACGGCATCGCCACCGAAATGCTTGACGATGGTCTGGTGCGTGAAGATTTAACCGCCCTGAACTTCGTCACCATCGACAGTGCCAGCACCGAGGATATGGACGATGCGCTGTTTGTGAAAGAGCTCGCGGACGGCAAGCTGCAGCTGACGGTTGCCATCGCCGATCCTACCGCATGGATCGCCGAAGGCAGCAAGCTCGACGGCATCGCTAAAGTCCGCGCCTTCACCAACTATCTGCCGGGCTTTAACATTCCGATGCTGCCGCGCGAGCTGTCTGACGACCTGTGCTCCCTGCGCGCGAACGTTACCCGCCCTGCCTTAGCCTGCCGTATGGTTATCGAGCAGGATGGCGCGATCGGCAGCGATATCCACTTCTTTGCCGCCACCATCGAATCGAAAGCCAAGCTGGTTTATGACGAAGTCTCCGACTGGCTGGAAGAGAAAGGCGAATGGCAGCCGCAGAACGACGAGATTGCCCGCCAGATCCGTCTGCTGCAGCGCATCTGCCTGAGCCGCGGCGAGTGGCGTCATACCCACGCGCTGGTCTTTAAAGATCGTCCGGACTATCGCTTCGTGCTGGGCGAGAAAGGCGAAGTGCTGGATATCGTCTCCGAGCCGCGCCGCATCGCCAACCGCATCGTTGAGGAAGCCATGATCGCCGCCAACGTCTGTGCGGCTATCGTGCTGCGCGAAAAACTCGGCTTTGGCATCTACAACGTGCATACCGGTTTCGATCCGGCTAATACCGAGCAGCTGGCAAACATGCTTGCCGGCCACGGTTTTACCGTCGACGCACAGGAAGTGCTGACCCTGAACGGTTTCTGCAAGCTGCGCCGCGAGCTTGACGCGCAGCCGACAGGTTTCCTGGACAGCCGCATCCGCCGCTACCAGTCCTTCGCGGAAATCAGCACCGAGCCTGGCCCGCACTTCGGCCTGGGTCTGGAAGCCTACGCCACCTGGACCTCACCGATTCGTAAATATGGCGACATGATCAACCATCGTCTGCTTAAAGCGATTATTAAAGGCGAGCCCGCCGCGCGTCCGCAGGACGAAACCACCGTCCAGATGGCGGAACGCCGTCGCCTGAACCGTATGGCTGAACGCGACGTGGGCGACTGGCTGTACGCCCGCTTCCTGAACGATAAAGCCGGCACAGATACGCGCTTCGCCGCTGAGATCATCGATGTCAGCCGCGGCGGAATGCGCGTGCGCCTGGTTGAGAATGGCGCAGTAGCCTTTATCCCCGCGCCGTTCATCCACGCCGTACGCGATGAGCTGGTTTGCAGTCAGGAAAACGGCACCGTGCAGATTAAAGGCGAGGTGGCCTACAAGGTTACCGACGTTATTGATGTGACCATTGCCGAAGTGCGCATGGAAACGCGCAGCGTTATCGCCAGACCGGCGGCGTAAATCAGGTATAAATACTCATAAAGGCTGAATAAATTTTCAGCCTTTTTCTTTTGTGTTGCTCTAAACTTGCCCTTTTCGTTCTCTCTTTTTTGCCGTTTGTCATTAGCCTCTACCAACAACCTATTGCTTTAGTTATAATTTCAATATTGAACCAATAAGAAACGCTAAAAAATTTTTAACGCTCTTCGACCTTAACGTTTTCAGAAATTATGCAAGTTATCTTCATTTTTCTGACGGTTAACATATATCTGCAGGTTTTTAACTGTCGCCGCTTGTTTAACACTGGCTTTATGTTGCTAATATAAATAGTAAACTGACGCGCCATGCACCGGTTCAGGAGAAAGCATGAAAGACGAGTTGGAGCAGAACCTGCTTTACCGTTATTTAGGGACAACCAGCCCATACTGGCGTTTGCCTTCCGACAGCAACGCCCTGCAGCTCGCCGCCGACGAAAGCGCAGACACCAGCCAGGTGATTGCGCTAAGCCAGGATCAGGCTGACGAAATTCGGCAGATGACGGTGATCACCTCAAGCATCACCATGTCGATATCTTTGTTTGGCAGCGAGGTTCCCGTCCATCTTGTGGGGCGTAAAGTGTCGAAGCGCGAATGGGCCGGAACGGCCTCGGCGTGGCACGACACGCCTTCCGTCGCGCGCGATCTCGTGCAGGGGCTCTCTTTTGCCGAGCAGGTGGTTTCGGAAGCGAACTCGGTTATCGTCATTCTCGATCGCCAGGGTAATATTCAGCGCTTTAACCGGCTCAGCGAAGAGTACACCGGCATTAAAGAGCACGAGGTCATCGGGCAGAACGTTTTTAAACTCTTTATGAGCCGCAGCGAGGCCGCCGCCTCAAGACGCAATATCAGCGGTTTTTTCCGCAACGGCAACTCTTACGAAGTCGAACGCTGGATTAAAACCCGCAAGGGCCAGCGCCTGTTTTTGTTTCGCAATAAATTCGTCCACAGCGGCAGCGGCAAAAATGAAATCTATCTGATCTGTTCAGGTACGGACATTACCGAAGAGCGCCGCGCTCAGGAGCGGCTGCGCGTGCTGGCCAATACGGACACCATCACCGGCCTGCCGAACCGCAACGCTATTCATGACCTGATCAGCACCGCCATAGAAAATCGCGGCGAAACTCAGGTGGGAATTGTCTATCTCGACCTCGATAACTTTAAGAAGGTGAACGACGCCTACGGGCATATGTTCGGCGACCAGCTGCTGCAGGCCGTTTCGTTGGCGATCCTCAGCTGTCTTGAAGAGGGCCAGGTGCTGGCAAGGCTTGGCGGCGACGAGTTTATCGTGCTGGCGACCGATACCTCCCAGGCCACTCTTGAAGCCATGTCTTCCCGCATTCTCACCCGCCTAAAGCAGCCCTTCCGCATTGGCCTGATCGAGGTGTATTCCGGCTGCTCGCTGGGGATTTCTCTCGCCCCGCAGCACGGCGAAGACAGGGAAAGCGTGATCCGCAACGCGGATACCGCCATGTATACCGCCAAAGAAAGCGGCCGCGGCAAGTTTTGCGTCTTCTCGCCGGAAATGAACCAGCGCGTCTTCGAATATCTGTGGCTTGATACCAACCTGCGTAAAGCGCTGGAAAACGATCAGCTGGTTATCCATTATCAGCCCAAAATCACCTGGCGCGGCGAAGTGCGCAGCCTGGAAGCACTGGTGCGCTGGCAGTCTCCGGAACGCGGCCTGATTCCGCCGCTGGATTTTATCTCCTATGCGGAAGAGTCCGGGCTGATTGTGCCGCTGGGGCGCTGGGTGATGTTAAGCGTGGTGCAGCAGGTGGCGAAATGGCGCGACAAAGGCATAAACCTGCGCGTGGCGGTCAACGTTTCCGCAAGGCAGCTTGCCGATCAGACTATTTTTAGCGATCTCAAACAGGCGCTGAAAGATTTGGACTTTGAATACTGCCCTATCGACGTTGAGCTCACCGAAAGCTGCCTGATTGAAAACGAAGAGCTGGCGCTGTCCGTTATCCAGCAGTTCAGCAAGCTGGGCGCGCAGGTTCACCTGGACGACTTCGGTACGGGCTATTCGTCGCTGTCGCAGCTGGCGCGTTTCCCTATCGACGCAATCAAGCTCGACCAGGCGTTTGTGCGCGATATTCATAAGCAATCCGTCTCGCAGTCGCTGGTGCGCGCGATTGTCGCCGTGGCACAGGCGCTGAATTTGCAGGTGATTGCGGAAGGGGTGGAAAGTCAGAAAGAAGACGCCTTTCTGACTAAGAATGGCGTCAACGAACGGCAGGGTTACTTATTTGCTAAGCCCATGCCCGCTGCCGCATTCGAGCGATGGTTAAAACGCTATCAGGTCAGAACGGCGCGTTAGCTGGCTTTACGCAAAGCCGTCGAGGTATGACGGTTTTGCAGCTGCACGAGTCTTTCCATATAGGCGATATCCTTCGGCAGCAGGCAGAATGCCGCCTCCACCCAGTCCTCGGTGATATCCATCAGTTCCGCGCGCGGCAGCTGCAGCACGCGCTGGCGTGCGCGCAGCATGGCGCGAACGCCGTTCAGCTTGGGTTGCAGAGTATCGATAAAGGTGCGGGTAGCGACATAGCCCTGATCGGGTTCAAATAAGAGATCCACCAGTCCATGCTGCTCGTGCCATTCCGCGGTGTGCGACTCCCCTTTATAAATTAACTCCTCCGCAAGCTTCATTCCTGAACGCCGGGCGACCAGCGAATAGCCGCCCATTCCCGGGAACAGGTTGAAGGCGATTTCCGGGAAGCCCATGCGGGCATCGCGCTGCGCCAGCACGAAATGGTGCGCCAGCGCCGCCTCGAAGCCGCCGCCCAGCGCGCTGCCTTCCACCATCGCCAGGCTGATGGCGCCGGTATCAAACCCGCGTGAGGCCGCGTGAACGCAGTCCACGCAGGCCCGCGCATAGGCACGTAGCGCCTCGCGTCGACCCTGCTGTATGGTTTCCACGAAAAAGCCCAGATCGCCACCGGTGTTGTACATTCCCGGGACCAGCGAGCCGGTTACCCAGAAGTCCACGGCAAATCCCGAACGCTGTACCAGATAACTCATGTTCATGATCTCTTCGATCAGCACATGGTTAAAGCACGGGCGAGGCTGGGCGCGAAGCATCATCCATACCGTGCGGCGTTCTTCTTCGTAATAACCCGACAGCTGGGTAAAGCGCGCAGTATCGGTAAACAATTTGCAGGTTGGTTGGTTTATCACAGTCATCTTTTTATCCTGGGTTTCAGGGTGAGGGAACGATCTAAGGAGTCTTAGATCGCGTTGCAAAGCAGTGAATTACCGCAGTGCATGCGCAAACTTTAGATAGTGTTTGTCGCCGCCTGCGGTAATTTTTTTGCTCTACTAATTTCCCACAGCTTGTTCGACCAGATGACAAAACTCATAGATTATTTATCTATGTCTTAACCATGACGCATAAAAAAAACGCCTGCTGGAACAGGCGTTTAAAAATCGATCAATTTATGCACTCTGCGGCCCCGTCGACGCGGGGCCTGTTTGCCGGCTGCTACCCTTTCGCTTTTTTCGGCAGGGTTTTCATCAGCTCGTCCGGGCTGATGGTCGCCACGATGCTGCCGGGCAGCGGCATCTTCAGGATGTGGTTTTTCATTTTGCCGATAACGTGCATTTCACACGGTCGGCAGTCGAATTTAAGGGTCAGCACTTCGTCGCCGTGAACCAGCTGCATCGGCGTGGCGCGCCAGCTTTTGATGTTGCCTTTCGCCTGTTTTGGGCACAGGTTAAAGGCAAAACGCAGGCAGTGCTTGGTGATCATTACCGGCACTTCGCCCTTCTCTTCGTGCGCTTCATAAGCGGCATCAATGAGTTTGACGCCGTAACGCTGGTAGAACTCGCGCGCTTTATGGTTATAGACGTTGGCCAGGAAAGTGAGATGCTCTTCCGGATAAACGGGAGCGGGCACGCGGACGGCTTTACGCGTTCCGCGCTGATACTGCTGCAAACGCGCTTCGGTAAGGGCATCGACCGCGTCACGGCGCAGCTGGTTTAGCTGGCCGTTAGGCACAAACAGCGGCGCCGGCAGAACGATATTAACCGCACGGGCAGCGTACATCGTCTGGCCCAGCTTCACGAGGCCGTCACGCAGATTGTCATAGGCTTTCTGTGGGTTATTCGCCACGTCAAACTGGCCTTCGAGCGTTTGCGTTACGCTTATGCCGTCTTCGCAGGTCAGCGTCAGCACCAGCTGCTCTTCCCAGCCGCTAAGCTCCATATCCACCGCCACGCGGCGTTCGCTGGAGGTCTTCAGCAGCGCCTGCTGCCAGTTGTGGTCAAGGTTGCGGTTAAGGGTGTGATGCGGACGCACGTTTTTCAGCGTATCCGGCATTTCGTTTGGCCATACGCGATACTGGTTTTTGCCGGTTTTCTCGACGGTATTGGCGCGGAAGCCCACGATTTCGCGTTTGATCAGCACGTTCAGCCCGTCGCCGTTGGTCAGCGTATTCGCTTCGGAAACGGCCACGTCGAGATGGTCTTTGCCCACCTTCAGCACTTCCCCGACCGGCAGGCCGACAAACTTCGGCGAATCGAAAGCGCCAATATCGATCTTGCGCTCGTTAACGAAGTAGTCCGTGCTGCCGCGGTGGAAAGTTTTGTCCGGCGAAGGGATAAAGAAATGCGAGGTGACGCCCGAAGAAGCGCGCTGGAGATCCGTGCGGCTTTCCATCAGCTCATCGAGCAGTTGGCGGTAGTATGAGGTGATGTTTTTCACATAGCTCATATCTTTGTAGCGTCCTTCAATCTTGAAGGAGCGCACGCCTGCCTCCACCAGCGCCGCCAGGTTGGCGCTCTGATCGTTATCCTTCATCGACAGAAGGTGCTTTTCGAACGCCACTACGCGTCCCCGATCGTCCTTTAGCGTATAAGGCAAACGGCAGGCCTGGGAGCAGTCGCCGCGGTTGGCGCTACGACCGGTCTGAGCGTGGGAAATATTGCACTGGCCGGAGTAGGCTACGCAAAGCGCGCCGTGAATAAAGAACTCAATAGTCGCGTCAACGTTCTGATGAATGGCGCGGATCTGCTCCAGATTAAGCTCGCGCGCCAGAACAATCTGCGAGAAGCCAACGTCGGAGAGGAACTTCGCTTTTTCCACGCTGCGGATATCGCACTGGGTGCTCGCGTGCAGCTCAATTGGCGGCAGATCCATCTCCAGCACGCCCATATCCTGAACGATCAGCGCGTCGACGCCCGCCTGGTAAAGATCGTGAATCATCAGCCGCGCAGGTTCCAGCTCGTTGTCGTGCAGAATAGTGTTCAGCGTGACAAAGATTTTGGCGCCGTAGCGATGGGCGAAAGGCACCAGTTCCGCCAGATCGCGCAGGCTGTTGCCGGCATTATGGCGGGCGCC
>NZ_RCAA01000049.1:23433-23855 GCF_003628475.1 Enterobacter sp. R1(2018)
TCGGCGCCGTGCAAAATAGCCTCGCGGGCAATATCGGTATCTCGGGCGGGACTGAGTAATTCAAGATGGTTAGCGTGCAGGCGCATAGTTCGTCATTTTTAAGTAGATAGGCGAAAGGCGGCTATTGTAGTCAGAAAGGACGGGTAAAAACAGCGCGCGCTTTGAAGTTGCGGTTTTTCATTGCGCTCAGGCTGCCCTCATCGCCGGACGGGATGAGGGCCGAGAATCAGATTACCCGAAAACCATGGGTGCCATCGCGCTCAAGCTGCGCGACCAGGCCGTATTCCCACTGCAGATAATCTTCCATTGCCTGGCGTGGAACCCCCGTGCCCTCATACGGGCGGCGATAACGGTCCTCCGGCAGATGCAGCTCGCCTTCCGGGCCTTTGACCAACGGTTTGTTCTCGGCTATCCAGGCCAGG
>NZ_RCAA01000049.1:24010-24732 GCF_003628475.1 Enterobacter sp. R1(2018)
CCAACACCGCGACCTCCCAGCCCATTTGCGCCAGCCAGGATGCGGCCATCGGCGCGCGTATGCCGTCGTCATCAACCAGTACGATCCGGCCGCCCCGCACCGCCGCATAGTGATCGGTTTCCTGCACCAGCTGCCCGCCCGGCACCGATCTTGCCCCCGGCACATGTCCCGCCCGGTATTCTTCCGGCGAACGCACATCGAAAAGCCAGGTGTTGCGGTCGCTGTTTTGCTGCCAGATTTGCCATTCGCTCCACGCTACAAAACTCACTCCGGCGCTGGTTGCCAGCTCCCAGGCCGCGATGCGATCCGCCTCCTCGCCGGTACTTTCCTGCGCCTGACGCTGCTGGCCGTGCTCCAGCTCCTGTCCCGCCAGCGTCCAGCCGATGGTGCCGTTACGCAGGGCCGCAACCGGATTGCCGATGCCCGCGTTAATTAACGATTGCGCAGCGATGATGCTGCGCGTGCGTCCCGCGCAGTTCACTACGATCTGCGTCTCCGGGCCGCTGACCTGCGCGCGCGCTTTAAGCACCAGATCGCCGCCGGGCAGGCTGACGCCGCCTGGAATACTCATCGTCTGGTATTCGTCAAAACGCCGTACGTCCAGCACCACCAGGTCGGCCCCCTGCCGCTGCAGATTTTGCACCTCTTCGGCGCTGAGCGAAGGCGTATGCCGCTTCGCCTCCACCAGTTCGCCAAAAGCTTTGCTCGGCGCGTTGACGTCG
>NZ_RCAA01000049.1:24773-26689 GCF_003628475.1 Enterobacter sp. R1(2018)
AGCCAAGCTGTTTTAGTTTCTCGACGGCTTTGACGGCCAGCCCTTCGCCGTTGTCATAGACGGTAATCGGCGTAGTGCGGCGAGGAATGCGCGCGAAAGCCTCCAGCTCCAGCTTGCCGAGCGGGAAATTTGCCGCGAATAATGGATGTCCGGAGGCAAAAGGAGCCTCCTCGCGCACGTCGATTAACGCCAGCTCCTCTTTATTGATTAGCGCTGCGCGCAGCTGTGCATAGTGCCGTAATTCACTCATATCGCCCTCTCTTTAGACAGGTCCCAGATGTTCGGCAAAAAAGCGCCCGAATAACCGGAAATAAACGGTTTTTCCTCGCCGTCGGGCGTGAATACCCGACGATGAACCGCGCCGATATTGGCGCCGTATACGTGAATACTGATGGAGATCCGATCGTCAAAGGCGTTGCTCACCTGATGCACGTCCTGCGCATTGGGCGAAACCGTCTCGATCTCTCCCGGTTTTAGCGTCGCCGCCTCGCCCTCCGGCACCCATTTACCGTTGACTTTGGCGTAGAACTGGCTGCGCTCGCCGCCGCGCAGCATGCCGATAAGTCCCCAGACGCCGTGGTTATGAATCGGGGTCTGTTGACCCGGCCCCCAGACAAAGCTCACCACCGAAAACCGTCCCTGCGGATCGGCGTACAGCAGATGCTGCTGGTAGCGCTGCGGATCGGCAAGGGCTGCGGATTCGGGCAGCCAGTCGTCGTGGCGCACCAGCTCGGACAGGAGCCGACGGCCTTTCTCCAGCAGCGGTTTTTCCTGATGAAAATGTTCCACCAGCCGTGAGAACTCGGTAAGGAAGTGGCGTAAGCGCGCGTAGTTAGGCGCGGATGGCGATACGGACATAGCTTGCTCCAGGTCGTCCTGAAAACCAAAGACTACCAGCCTCAGGCGGCGCGCCAAATGCCGGAAAAGCAATTGGTTATCCGTAATCCGGCATAGCTTAATCCCGGCAAAGCATAGCCGGAATTCGCATTTCGGCCCGGCCCCGTCGCCCGCTATGGTGAGCAAACAAACAACGATAAGGAACCTGCAATGAGCATTCAATTTCTTGGCATGATAGGCCATCGCCTGGCCTCGGAAATCCTGCCCGCTACCGGGCCGATTTTCGACAAAGATTATATCGCCCGCTTTGCCCGGGCTCATGAAGAGGCGGGCTTCGACCGCATTCTGGGGGGCTACTGGTCGGATCAACCGGACGGTTTTCTGGTGACCGCCCACGCCGGCGCCAACACCTCGCGCGTGAAGTTTCTGCTGGCCCATCGTCCGGGCTTCGTGGCCCCGACGCTTGCGGCGCGTAAGCTTGCGACCCTCGATCACCTGCTGGATGGCCGTCTGGCGGTGCATATCATCAGCGGCGGCAGCGATGCCGAGCAGCGCAAAGACGGCGACTGGCTGAATAAAGAAGAACGCTATGCCCGCACCGACGAGTTTCTGACGGTGTTAAATAACAGCCTGCACGGCGAAGAGCCCTACGATCATACCGGCGGATTCTTCCGCGCCGAGCAGGCATTTTCCGCTATCAAACCCGTGCAGCATCGCCTGCCGGTCTACTTCGGCGGCTCATCCGAGGAAGCGATTCAGGTCGCGGCAAAACATGCGGATGTCTTTGCCCTGTGGGGCGAGCCGCTGGCCGGAGCGCGTCAAACGGTGGAGACCGTTCGTGCCGCGGCGCAACAGCATCGTCGGAATATCAGTTTTAATATCTCCTTCCGTCCGATCCTCGGCAAAACTGAAGCTGAAGCCTGGGAAAAAGCGGAGCATATCCGCGAGACGACCCGCAAAAACCTTGCAGAAAATCACCATACCTACGGACTGAAGAAACCGCAGAGCGTCGGCGCAAAACGCCTGCTTGAGGCGGCGCATCAGGGCGATCGCCTGGATACAAGATTATGGACGGGCAT
>NZ_RCAA01000050.1:0-109 GCF_003628475.1 Enterobacter sp. R1(2018)
CTGGCCGCTAAACAGGGGCTGCTGAAGATGAAGGCGCTGGCGGATGCGGGATTCCCGCAGGGCGTGATTGCGCCGCAGGAGCGCCCGAACGTGCCGGTGCTGCGCCAGC
>NZ_RCAA01000050.1:181-3231 GCF_003628475.1 Enterobacter sp. R1(2018)
TAGCGAATGCCGCCACCGTTTCGCCCTCGGCGGACAGCCTTGACGGCAAAGTGCATCTGACGGTGGCAAACCTGAACAACAAATTCCACCGGGCAAGCGAGGCGCCGACGACGGAAAGCCTGCTGCACGCCATGTTCCGTAATGAAGAATACTTTTCCGTTCATGGCGCGCTGCCGCAGGTGGCGATGTTTGGCGACGAAGGGGCGGCCAACCATAACCGCCTCGGCGGCGCGTATGGCAGCCCGTCCGTGCAGCTTTTCGTCTATGGCCGCGAAGAGGCGAAGGCCGGATTGATTCCGGCGCGCTATCCGGCCCGGCAGACGCTGGAGGCAAGCCAGGCCGTGGCGCGGCTAAACCAGGTTAATCCCGAGCTGGTCGTTTATGCGCAGCAGAATCCGGCGGTTATTGACCAGGGCGTTTTCCATAACGATGTGATTGCGGTGTCGAATCGCCAGGTGCTGTTCTGCCACGAACAGGCTTTTTTACATCAACAGGAGCTTTACACCACCCTGCGTGAAAAAGTGTCGGGCTTTATGGCGCTGGAAGTTCCGGCTGAGCGCGTCTCGGTGGCGGACGCCGTCTCAACATACCTGTTCAACAGCCAGCTGCTCAGCCGGGACGACGGCAGCATGACGCTGGTTCTGCCGGAAGAGGCGCGTCAGCATGCGGGCGTCTGGCGCTATCTTAACGAACTGCTGGAAGCGGATAACCCTATTGGCGAACTGAAGGTGTTCGATTTGCGCGAAAGCATGGCCAACGGCGGCGGTCCGGCCTGTCTGCGCCTGCGCGTGGTGCTTACCGAGGCGGAACGGCAGGCGGTTAATCCGGCGGTGATGATGAATGATGCGCTGTTCGCCACGCTCAACGGCTGGGTGGACCGCTGGTATCGCGATCGCCTGACGCAGGCTGATTTAGCCGACCCGTTATTGCTGCGCGAGGGAAGAGAAGCGCTCGATGAACTGACCCGTATACTAGACTTAGGGTCTGTTTATCCGTTCCAGTGTTAACAAGGAGGCACAATGTTTGATTTTCTGGCGCAGACCCTGCTGGGGAAAACGCCAAGGCAAAGCGAAGGGAAAAATGCGCATCTGCGTTGGCAACTATGCGATGAAGGCATCTTAACGCTCACGCCGCACCAGCCGGTAGACAAAGCGCTGGTGCTGTCGGCGGGGATCCACGGCAATGAAACTGCGCCGGTAGAAATTCTCGCGCAGCTTATTGACGATCTGATCGCCGGCAAACTGGCGCTACAGTGGCGCCTGCTGGTTATTCTGGGTAATCCTGCCGCCCTGCGCAGCAATAAACGTTTTATGCACAGCGATATGAATCGCATGTTCGGCGGCCGCTGGCAGCAGTTCCCGGAAAGTATTGAAACCCAGCGCGCCTGCCGCCTGGAACACGCGCTGGAGCTGTTCTGGTCGCAGGGGGATGAAAGCATTCTCTGGCATCTGGATATGCATACCGCTATCCGCAGCTCGTACCATCCGCGCTTTGGCGTCCTGCCCGCGCGTCCTTTGCCCTATGACGAGGCGTTTCTTGCCTGGCTTGGCTGCGCAGGCCTTCAGGCGCTGGTGTTTCACAAAGAGCCGGGCGGCACCTTCAGCCACTTCAGCAGCGAGCACTTCACGGCGCTAAGCTGCACGCTGGAGCTGGGTAAAGCGCAGCCGTTCGGCGAGAACGATCTCAGCCAGTTCGAGGTGACGAAACGGGCGCTGCTCGCGCTATTGATCGGTGGGGAAGTGCCCGTCGCCGAAAGCGAACCGCTGCGTTATGAGGTAGCGCAGCAGATTACCCGGCTTTCTGATTCCTTCGTGCTGCATATGAGCGCGCAAACGCAAAACTTCACCGCGTTTCCGAAAGATACCCTGCTCGCAGAAGATGGCGACAAGCGCTATGTGGTAAAAGAGGACAAAGAGTTTGTTTTATTTCCTAACCCCAACGTAGCGACCGGACTAAGGGCAGGACTCATGCTGCGCGAAATATAATTACCGTTAGCTTCCGCACGGAAGCTAATAGATTTTTTTCATTTTTATTTTTCTACGGAATAATCTGAAGCTGCTGCTTTATCATGCAGCTAAATTACTATACACTCTCTACATAATGTCTTCCAAATCAGCGGGTTGATATATTCTGTTGCAATTAACCTCGCGTTAATCCTTATTTTCTTCATAATTGCCGCAATAGTGTTTTTTACACTTTCAATGCTTTACCAATACGACTGACTCCTTGACGCTAGTCCCCGTAAACTCAATCTCGTCAACGCGACAGACCCTGTCGTAACAGAAATCAAGAAAGGAAAAACAATATGCGTAAATTAACAGCTCTCTTTGTTGCTTCAACTCTGGCTCTGGGCGCGGCGAACCTGGCACACGCGGCAGATGCTACCGCTACTACCGCGGCCAAAACCGATGCCTCAACGATGCATCACAAAGGTCCACGCGGCGGTCATCACGACATGATGTTTAAAAACCTTAACCTGACCGACGCCCAGAAGCAGCAGGTGCGTGACATCATGAAAGAGCAGCACGGTAAAATGGAGCGCCCATCGCTGGAAGAGCGTCGCGCAACGCACAGCATTATTGCCAGCGACAGCTTCGACAAGGCTAAGGCCCAGGCGCAGGTAGATAAAATGGCCGAGCAGAACAAAGCGCGTATGCTGGCCCATATGGAAACCCAGAACAAAATCTACAACATCCTGACGCCGGAACAGAAAAAGCAGTTTAATGCTAATTTTGAGAAGCGTCTGACAGAACGTCCGGCGCATGAAGGTAAAATGCCCGTAGATCAGGAATAACTGGTCAACTGACTTAAGACCGCCGCTCCTGTCCACAATAGCGTAATCGCCGTGGGCAGGACCGGCGGTTTTCTTATTTATTCAATCTGCCGCGCGCTCGTCAGCATCGCGCGAATCAGCTGTTCAAGCAGCGGCTGCAACTGCCCGGCCCGGTCTTCGCGCCAGCCGAACGGCGCCTCTTCATCCATATAATTACACTGGGCCAGCTCCAGCTGCACGGCGTGAACGCCCTGAGGCGGGTTGCCGTAGGCCCGGG
>NZ_RCAA01000050.1:3312-4130 GCF_003628475.1 Enterobacter sp. R1(2018)
CGCCATGCAGGCCACAAGATGCTCTTCAATCAGCTCATCGCAGCTTTGCCCGCCGTTGGTCCCCAGATTTAAATCAGGCAGTTTCCCGGTGAACAGACGCGGAATGCGGCTGGCGATGGAGTGCGCGTCAAACAGCAGCGCGTAGCCGTGTTCAGCTTTCAGGCGCCCCAGCTCCGTTTGTAACCGCTGGTGATAAGGCTGCCAGACGTTCTCCAGCGCCCATTGACGCTGCTGTGCGGAAGGCGTTTTCCCGGCCTGAAAGGTGGGAGTGCCGTCAAAAAGCGTGTCCGGATATAAGCCCGTGGTGGCCGTCGCGTAGAGCGGCTTGTCGTCTGCAGGGCGGTTAAGGTCGATAACCATGCGTGAATAGTTGCCCACCAGCACGCTGGCGCCAAGGGTATGGACAAAGTCATACAGCTTTGGGATATGCCAGTCCGTATCCGGAAGCGGGCGCGCGCTGTCGCTTAGCCCGGCTTCGATCTCGGGCGTCAGTTCTGTACCGGCGTGGGGAATGCTGACCAGCAGCGGCAGTTTCCCGGCATAAAATTCATAAGCTGCTTTCACGTTTGACCCCCTGATAGATAACGGTGCAAGGCAGTTGTCCCCCTAACCAGTAGACAAGTTCCGCCGGACGCGCCACGGGCCAGTGCACAAAGTTGGCAATTTTGCCTGGCTCAAGGCTGCCGTGGCTGGCCTGGATGCCAAGCGCCTGCGCGGCGTGTATCGTCGCCCCGGCCAGCGCTTCTTCAGGCGTCAGGCCGAAAAGCGTGCAGGCCATGTTCAGCATCAGGCGCAGCGATAAAGCAGGCGAGGTGCCG
>NZ_RCAA01000050.1:4159-18374 GCF_003628475.1 Enterobacter sp. R1(2018)
CCGTGCTGGCGGAAAGCCGCAACCGGCGGACGCTGCGTTTCCCGCAGCTGATAAAAGGCGCCCGGAAGCAGCACCGCCGCAGTGTTGCCGGCGGCCATCGCTCTGGCGTCTTCGTCCGTTGCGTATTCAAGGTGGTCAGCGGAAAGGGCGTTGAAGCCCGCCGCAAGGCTGCTGCCTGCCAGCGCGGAAAGCTGTTCGGCGTGAAGTTTGACCGGCAGGCCGAGATCGCGCGCGGCGGTAAAGACTTTGTCGATTTGCCGGGGGCTGAAAGCCAGATGCTCGCAAAAAGCATCTACGGCATCGGCGAGCTTTTCCTGCGCGACGCGCGGCAGCAGCTGTTCGCAGACCACGTCAATCCACGTATCGCCGTCGCCGTTAAATTCGGGCGGGATCGCGTGTGCTGCAAGACAGGTGGCGTAAACTTCTACGGGTTCCTGCTCGCCGAGCCTGCGGATAACCCGCAGCATCTTGATTTCGTTATCGATGTCCAGCCCGTAGCCGGATTTGATTTCGACCGTCGTCACGCCTTCCGCCAGCAGATGCTTAAGGCGCAGGCGGGCGCCGGCAAGCAACTCGTCCTCGCCCGCGTCTCTTGTGGCGCGCACGGTTGAGATTATCCCGCCGCCCTCGGCGGCGATTTGCGCGTAGCTTATGCCGTTGAGACGTTTTTCGAACTCGGCGCTGCGGTCGCCGCCGAACACCAGGTGAGTATGGCAGTCGATAAAGCCGGGCATCACGATGCCGCCGTCAAAATGGTGATGTTCGGCGGCGATAAGGTCCGGCATAGCGTCTTTGGGCCCCAGCCAGATTATTTTTCCTTGCTGTACGGCGAGCGCGCCGTTTTCAACGGCATGGTATTGCCCCTCTCGCATGGTGACAAAAGTGGCGCCGCTCCAGAGGCTGTCGCAGGAAACAGGAGAGGACATGAGGTTCTCCGCATCGGGTTGTATAGACAATGACAATCAACCTGGCACAGCATGCTAAATTCATCAACAGCCGTTTCTTATACAGGCGGCTTTGTTGCACTAATTTGTTGCCCGCCACACAAAATTTCCGTCCTCAGAGCGAGTGGGGATAAATTTCTTTTGCGTCGGCGCGGATTTGTCGCTAAATCATTGTCACCGTTAAAAGAAGGAACCGAAACTATGCCGGCATTTTTTGCACCGAGCGTGATGCTCCCACAGGGCTGGGGGCACAATGTGCGTATCACCGTCAGCGAGCAGGGGACCGTCTCGCGCATCGATGTCGGGGCAAGCGCGGAGGGGGCAACGCTGCTGCCCGGCGTGGTGATTCCTTCGATGACAAATTTACATTCGCATGCTTTCCAGCGAGCAATGGCGGGCCTGACCGAGGTGGCGGGCAATCCGCAGGACAGCTTCTGGACGTGGCGCGATCTGATGTATCGCATGGTGCAGAAGCTTACGCCGGAGCAGGTTGGCGCCATCGCCACGCGTCTGTACATCGATATGCTCAAGGGCGGCTATACCCAGGTCGCGGAATTTCACTATTTACATCATGATGTTAACGGCAAACCCTATGCCGCCGGCGATATGATGCTACAGCAACTCATTGTTGCTGCCGATAACAGTGGCATCGGGCAGACGCTGCTGCCGGTTCTCTATAGCTACGCCGGTTTTGGCGCCCAGCCGCCGCAGGCCGGGCAGAAGCGTTTCATTCAGGATGTCGACCGCTATTTGCGCCAGCAGCAGGCGCTGGATAAGGCGCTGCGTCACTATCCGCGCATTAATCAGGGGCTGTGTTTTCACTCTCTGCGCGCGGTTACGCAGGAGCAAATGGAAGACGTCCTTGAGGCCAGCGACTACCGTCTGCCGGTGCATATTCACATCGCCGAGCAGGAAAAAGAGGTTGATGACTGCCTCACATGGAGCGGCGAGAGGCCCGTCAACTGGCTGTATAACCGGTTCGCGGTGGATGAACGCTGGTGCCTGATCCACGCCACGCATCTGGCGGCCGATGAGGTGACGCAGATTGTCGAAAGCCGTGCGGTGGCGGGCCTGTGTCCAACCACCGAGGCAAACCTTGGCGACGGCATTTTCCCGGCCGCTGATTTTATCGCCCAGGGCGGGCGCTGGGGAATTGGTTCGGACAGCCACGTTTCGGTTAATGCGTTAGAAGAGCTGCGCTGGCTTGAGTACAGCCAGCGCCTCAGGGATCGCCGTCGTAACAGAATCGTTTTGCCTGAGCTGCCGCAGGTGGGGGAAGTGCTCTGGCGGCAGGCGGCGGTCGGCGGCGCGCAGGCCTGCGGCGTGCAAATGGGCGTCATTGCTCCGGGCTTCAGGGCCGACTGGCTGGTGCTGGAACGGGATTCGTGGCTGGCGAATATTACCGATTACGCATTGATAAACCGCTGGCTGTTTGGCGGACAGCAGGAACAGATAAGAGACGTGTGGGTCGCTGGAAGGCAGGTGATAACTGACAGGCAGCACCCGCTCGATGAGCAGAGCTTTACACACTTTGCGCAGGTGATGCGCAGCCTTCAGGAGTAGTGATGGAATTCTTCGATATACGGAAAGTGCCGGTCAGCTTATGGCGTAACGGCGCCGGGGAAACCCGTGAAATTTGCTGCTTTCCGCCTGCAACCCGTGATTTTAACTGGCGCGCAAGCATTGCTTCGATCGCCAGCAGCGGCGAATTTTCTGCCTTCCCGCAGATTGACAGGGTGATTACGCTGCTTGAGGGCGGCGATGTGATTCTCGATGCCGGGACAGCGTTTCGTCACACGCTCAGGCGCTATCAGCCGTTTTCTTTTGCGGGCGAGCAGGTGGTGAAGGCCGAGCTGACGCACGGTATGTCGATGGACTTCAACGTAATGACGCGCCGCGACCGCTGCCAGGCGAAGGTACGCGTTGCCGATCGCACCTTTACCACGCTCGCTCCGCGCGGCGGCATTGTTTATGTGCTGAACGGCGAATGGCAGCTGGAAGATAAGCTGCTTTCGCCGGATCAGGGCGCATGGTGGCAAAACGGGCGTCACACGCTGCGCCTGCTGAAATCTGAAGGGCAACTGCTGTTTAGTGAGATAACCTATCTGTAATCACTGTCCGGTAAAGCTGCCGACCAGCTGATAACGCGAGCCCGGATACAGCAGCCGGGCCACGGTTACTACCTGCGCATGGTGCCAGGTGCGTCGTTTAACCAACAAGCACGGCTGTCGGGCCGTGACTTCCAGCAGCGCCTGCTGCGTCTCATCTGCCAGCACGGCTTCGACAATATGCTCTCCGGCGGTCAACGGCGCCACCTGGCTTAAGTAGTGGTGCGGCGTAAACAGTCGAAAATCCTGGCGCAGATAGTCTGCCGCAAGCGCCGGATTGACGTAACGCGTCTCAAGCTGCACGGCCTCGTCGTTATCGTAGTGCACCATCTGTGAGTAAAACAGCGGCTCGCCGGGCTGCACGGAAAACGCATGGGCAAGCTCTGCGCTGGCCGCGACCTGTTCTAAAGCCACCACGTAATTGCGGTAATGGTGGCCGCGCGCGGCGATCTCCTCGGCAATGCTGCGCACCTCCAGCATCGCCGTATGGCCTTTCAGCTCGGCGACAAAAGTCCCCACGCCCTGCATCCGCACCAGCCAGCCTTCGCTGGTCAATTCGCGTAGCGCGCGGTTAATCGTCATGCGGCTGACGTTAAGGGCGCTCACCAGTTCAGTTTCCGACGGCACGCGCTGATGCGGCAGCCAGGCTCCGCCGCGAATCTGGCCGATGATGGCCTGTTTCACCCGCTGGTAAATAGGCGCGGGAAGATCGCTGATGGCGGAACGCAATTGTTCCAGAGGCTCTAATGCAGACATGTTTTGTCCTTAATCATTTGCGTTGTAAGCGCGATCCCGCTCACTGTTCGATAAAAATTACCTATGACCGACTGGCGGACGTTTTGGTTTATTAGTTAAGTTGTCTATACAACTCTATATGTTCCTATGAATTGCTGCCATCAGGATATAAACATGTCGATGCAAAAAAAGCGCTGTACCCTTAAGCCCGGCCACGTCTCGCTTGCGACGCTGCGCGATATTTATCATGGCGACGTGACGCTGGAGCTTGACCCGCAGGCTGCTGAAGCCGTTGAGCGCGCTCAGCAAACGGTAGAGGCCATTGTTAACCATGGCGATGTGGTTTACGGCATTAATACCGGTTTTGGCAAACTGGCGCAAACCACTATCCCTCGGGATCGACTTGCCGAGCTGCAAAGAAACCTGGTGCTGTCGCATAGCGTGGGGCTGGGGGAAGCGCTGCCCGATGACGTGGTGCGTCTGGTGATGGCAAGCAAGGTTATCAGCCTTGCCCGCGGCCATTCCGGCGTACGGCTGCAGGTTATCGACAATTTGCTGCGCTTGTTTAACGCCGGTGTAATGCCGGTTATCCCGGAAAAAGGCTCCGTGGGCGCATCAGGCGATCTCGCGCCGCTGGCGCATCTTTCGCTGATGCTGCTTGGCGAAGGTAACGTGCGCGTGAACGGTAAAGAAATTCCTGCGCCTCAGGGGCTGCAGCAGGCGGGCGTCGAGCCGCTGGTGCTCGGCCCGAAAGAGGGCCTGGCGCTGCTTAACGGCACTCAGGTTTCTACGGCGCTGGCGCTGCGCGGGCTGTTCGAAGGCGAAAAAGTTTTTGCCGCCGGGCTGGTGGCCGGCGCGCTGTCGCTGGAGGCCATTAAAGGCTCGGTTAAGCCTTTCGACGCCCGCATTCACGAGGCCCGCGGGCAGAAGGGGCAAATCGACGTCGCCGCCGCGGTGCGCGCTTTGCTTGAAGGAAGCGAGATCGTTGATTCTCATCAGCACTGCGGGCGGGTACAGGATCCCTATTCCATCCGCTGCGTTCCGCAGGTGATGGGCGCCTGCCTCGATAACCTGCGCCACGCGGCGCGCGTACTGCAGATTGAAGCCAACGCCGCATCCGATAATCCTCTGGTGTTCTGCGATACGGGCGAAGTCATTTCCGGCGGCAACTTTCATGCGGAACCGGTGGCGTTTGCGGCGGATATTCTCGCGCTGGCCATCGCGGAAATCGGGGCGATTTCAGAGCGTCGCCTTGCTTTGCTGCTGGATACGGGCCTGTCCGGCCTGCCGCCTTTCCTCGTAAAAGAGGGCGGAATTAACTCAGGATTTATGATAGCCCAGGTTACGGCCGCGGCGCTCGCCTCAGAGAACAAATCCCTTGCCCATCCGGGCAGCGTCGATAGCCTGCCAACCTCCGCCAACCAGGAAGATCACGTTTCGATGGCGACCTATGCTGCGCGGCGTCTTGGCGCCATGTGCTTCAACACCGCCGCGGTGGTGGGAATTGAAGCCATGGCGGCGGCGCAGGGCATGGAGTTTGCGCGTCCGCTGCGCAGCTCCCCGCTGGTGGAAGAGATTTTCAGCGGCATTCGTCAGCGCGTGGCCTTCCTGGAAAAAGACCGTCTGCTGGCGCCGGATATCGAGCGGATGCGCCAGTGGGGCGCAAGTGACAGCTGGCCTGCGGCCATCGTTAACCTCCTTCCTTCTACTTCGGCCTGATACCGGGAGCCATAATGACTGAGACTGTAAAACAGGCGGTAGCCCGCACGGTACGTGCCCCACACGGCACGGAATTGCATTGCGAAAACTGGCTGATCGAAGCGGCGTATCGCATGATTCAGAACAACCTCGATCCGGACGTCGCTGAGCGGCCGGAAGATCTGGTGGTTTACGGCGGCATAGGTAAAGCCGCCCGTAACTGGGAGTGCTTCGAGCAAATCCTTGCCTCGCTACGCGCGCTCAAAGCGGATGAAACGCTGCTGGTGCAGTCCGGCAAACCGGTGGGTATTTTCCGCACGCACACGGATGCTCCGCGGGTGTTAATCGCTAACTCAAACCTGGTGCCGCACTGGGCTAACTGGGATCATTTCCACAAGCTCGATCGGGCCGGGCTGATGATGTACGGGCAAATGACGGCGGGCTCGTGGATTTATATCGGCGCGCAGGGCATTGTGCAGGGCACCTTTGAAACCTTTGCGGAAGCGGGGCGCCAGCATTACAACGGCGATCTGAAAGGGAAATGGATACTGACGGCCGGGCTGGGCGGAATGGGCGGCGCGCAGCCGCTGGCAGGCGTACTGGCGGGAGCGTCGGTGCTGGCCATCGAATGTCAGGAGTCGCGCATTGATTTCCGTCTGCGTACCCGTTACCTGGACTACAAGGCCACCACGCTCGATGAGGCTCTCGGCATGATGGAGGAGGCCAACGCGCAGAAAAAGGCGATCTCCGTAGGGCTGCTGGGGAACGCCGCGGAGATTCTGCCGGAGCTGGTGAAACGCGCGAAAGCGGGCGGCATCCGGCCTGATATCGTCACGGATCAGACCTCGGCGCACGATCCGCTGAATGGCTATCTGCCGGCCGGCTGGACGGTGGAGCGCTGGCAGCAGGAGCGTACCGCGCAGCCGAAAGCGGTTGAGAAGGCGGCCCGCGCTTCCATGGCGGCGCACGTTCGGGCGATGCTGGATTTCTGGCAGATGGGCGTGCCGACGGTAGATTACGGCAACAATATCCGGCAGGTCGCGTTTGACGAAGGCGTGGAAAACGCGTTCGATTTCCCGGGTTTTGTTCCGGCTTATATCCGCCCGCTGTTTTGTGAAGGCAAGGGACCGTTCCGCTGGGTGGCGCTTTCCGGCGATCCGCAGGACATCGCCAGAACCGACGCGAAACTAAAAGAACTCTTCCCGGATAATCACAACCTGCATCGCTGGCTGGATATGGCGCAGGAGCGCATTGCCTTCCAGGGGCTGCCCGCGCGCATCTGCTGGCTGGGGCTGGGCGAACGTCACAAGGCCGGGCTGGCCTTCAACGAAATGGTGCGTAACGGCGAACTGAAAGCGCCGGTGGTCATTGGACGCGATCATCTGGACTGCGGCTCCGTCGCTTCACCAAACCGCGAAACGGAGGCGATGCGGGACGGCTCAGACGCGGTTTCCGACTGGCCGTTGCTCAACGCCTTGCTGAACACCGCAGGCGGCGCAACCTGGGTAAGCCTGCACCACGGCGGTGGCGTGGGGATGGGCTTTTCGCAGCATGCGGGAGTGGTGATCGTCGCCGACGGCACGCCGGAGGCCGATGTACGCCTGGGACGCGTGCTGTGGAACGATCCGGCAACCGGCGTCATGCGCCATGCGGACGCAGGCTATGAAAGCGCGATTGCCTGCGCTCGTGACCATCAGCTACAGCTGCCGATGGTGAAGTAACCTGCTAGGAAGCGGTGGGGCGTGAAAGCTCCACCACTTCGTAATCTCCGCTCATTACCAGCTTGCACAAAATCTTATAGCCGTCGTTGTCGAAGCCTTTTGGCGGCGCACCAAGCTTGTTCGCCTGCGCTAAATTTTCTACTGACCCCAGATAAAACCAGCTGTCGATAATATGATACTGCGTAATATCAGGACCGGCCTCTTTTAGCCCGACCGGGCCCCGCCACGGCCAGCACATCACCCGGATACGCTCCATGGCGGCCAGGAAACGCTGATGATGCGCGTCGACGGTTTCTCTGCCGCAGCAGGCTCCCGCGCAGCGTTTTAGCCCGGCGCGGAAACAGGCCCGCCCGGCGCTCAGCGCTTCCAGCCCGAGCAGGCCATAACAAAGCTGATGCTCATCCGCCAGCGTTTGCAGGGTTTGCAGCGCGGCGCGGCGATTTGCATACAGGCCGTATAACCCCGTTTGCTTTGAAAAATCGACGTCGCGGGCATACACCACCTGGGGTTTGCCACCCGCAAACTGCAGCGAGCAAAGCTGGCGGTTGCGGCGCAGACGCTTGTTAAATAGCGGCTGCTGCTCTTTGATCATCTGCGCTTCCAGCAGTAGCGCGCCCAGCTCGCCCGCCGTGCGGATAAAGGTGATGCGGCGGGACTGGCGCAGCAGGGCCGCTTCGTCCGGCGTGCGGAAATGGGACATCACGCGGCTGCGGATATTGACGCTCTTGCCGATATAAAGCGGCATAACGTCGCTTTCGCCATGAAAAATATACACCCCTGACGCTTTGGGTAAATCCTCAAGCCAGGGGCGGAGATGTTCGGGATATTCGTAAACTGCTGCTGCTTCAAACTGCATGCGCGGTGCGCTGACACGCCTTACCACTTCTTAGCTCCTGAGTACTGGTTGCCTGTACAGTCTATCAGGGATACGAAGCGCAAAAAAGCCGCAATTTATCCGTAGCGTCGGGTGGCGAGCCAGCAGATCAGCGAACCGGCCACCACCATCGCCACGCCCTGCCAGAAGGACCAGCCGGGACGCAGACCCAGCCAGAGGCTGGCGATAAAGGCAGAAAGCACGGGCGTAAAGTAGGAGGCGGTAGCGAGTAGCGTCATGTTTCCGCGCTGGATGCCAAAGTTCCATGCCGAGTAAGCAATGGCCGTAGAAACGCCCATAAACAACAGCGGCAGCGAGGCGGAGAAGGTAAAGTGCAACGGCGCCTCGCTGACGAAAGCATATTTCCCCCACAGCACCAGCGCTGTCGCGCAGAAGAACAGCGAGACGCCGTTTTTCCCCTGGCTCCAGCGACGGGTAAGGTTGCAGTAGAGCGCCCAGATTAGGGCGGCGGCAAACGCCAGGCCGTAGGCCGGAGGGTTATCCAGAACGTTATGCCACATCTGCACGGGCGACCAGTCGCCCTCTCCCTTCATTACCTGAATAATGCCGGCCAGAGAAAGCGCCAGCCCCGGCCACAGCCAAAGGCTCGCGCGCTGCCGGTTGATAAACAAAGCCAGAACGATAGTCAGGCTGGGCCAAAGATAGTTAATCATCCCCAGCTCCAGAGACTGGCTGCGGCTGTGCGCAAGGCCGATAGCTAAGGCAAGGAAGATTTCATAGGTGACAAACAGCGCGCCGCCCGTCCAAAGGTAATATGGCGGCATTTCGCGAATTCTGGGAAGGCCGCGTACAAGGCACAGACACAGCGCGCTAAGGGTATAGATAAGAGCCGCCCCGCCAACGGGTCCGAAGTGTTCGCTGATGCTGCGCAACAGCCCGACGGAGGTGCTCCAGAGAATGATAGCCAGCAGGCCAAAAAGGGTTGCGCGTTGGGAAGAACTGTCCATGTGTCTCTCAAAAGCGGGGCGGATAAGCCTGCGCTATCCGCCCGGAAGGGGGCTTACTTTTTCCAGAAATCGTCAAACACGGTGATCGGCGGACGACGCTTATGTTCCGTTTTGGTATACCAGCCTTCAATGATGGCGCTGATAGCACCGTCAAGCTGCTTACCTTCCAGGTAGTCGTCGATATTTTCATAGGTGACGCCCAGCGCCGCTTCATCCGGCAGGGAAGGGCGATCGTCTTCTAAATCCGCCGTCGGCGCCTTCTGGTAGAGGTGTTCCGGGCAGCCCAGGGTTTTCAGCAGCAGCTTGCCCTGGCGCTTGTTGAGGCGGAAGAGAGGATTGATGTCGGTGCCGCCGTCGCCATATTTGGTGAAGAAGCCCGTTACGGCTTCGGCCGCATGGTCGGTGCCGACCACCACGCCTTTGGTCATGCCGGCGATGCTGTACTGGGCCTTCATGCGTTCGCGGGCTTTTTCGTTGCCGCGGACGAAATCGCTCAGTTCAATACCGGCATTGCGCAGCGCTTCTTCGCTGGCCAGCACGGCGGCTTTAATATTCACCGTTAATACCCGATCGGGCTGAATAAAAGCGATGGCGTCCTGGCAATCCTGTTCGTCAAACTGCACGCCGAACGGCAGGCGTACGGCGATAAACTGGTAGCTCTCGTCACCGCTTTCCGCGCGCAGTTCGCTGATGGCCGTCTGGCTGAGCTTGCCTGCGAGTGTGGAGTCCTGGCCGCCGCTGATGCCGAGCACCAGCGTTTTAATGAACGGATAGGTTTTCAGATACGCCTTGAGGAAATCGACGCTGACGCGAATTTCCTGCTGCGGATCTACCTGTGGTTTTACGCCTAACGCCTGAATAATCTCTTGTTGCAGAGCCATTTAACCCCTCCGGTTACGGTATACCTGCAACGCGCAGGCAGCAAAAAAACAGACAGGTTAAAACTAACCCTTTGTGGCTAAAACGACAAGGTTCATCACCCCTGCGGGGCTGCTGACCGCTGGGATTTAGAACAATTCAGGGCTGGCAGGGCAACTATAGCCAATTGTCCTAATTTCCATTCATTTCCGCTAACAAGTTGAAAAATGTTCTTTTATATTCCAGGCTTATCCTACACGCGCAAGCAATATAGCGATAAAACGAGGATATAATATGAACAAGACATTCGCAGGAATTTTAAGTGCAGCGGCCGTAATGACTATGTTGGCGGGTTGTACCGCTTACGATCGTACTAAAGATCAGGTGGCCACGCCGGTCGTGAAAGATGTGAAGAAAGGCATGAGTCGTGAGCAGGTACGCCAGGTAGCGGGTAAACCTTCGTCGGAAGTGACAATGATCCACGCTCGTGGTACCTGTCAGACCTATATCCTGGGTCAACGTGACGGTAAAACTGAAACCTATTTCGTCGCGCTTGATGACACCGGCCATGTGTTGAATTCCGGCTATCAGAGCTGTGCGGAATACGATACCGATCCGCAGGCCGCTAATAAATAATTCAATTTTAAAAAACCGCCTGTTCGCAGGCGGTTTTTTTATGCCGGTTTACGCTTCGCTATTTAAGCTGTGAAAGTAAAGAAATGTCTTTCTTGAGAATATCGCTAAATCAGGCTTGCTTAAAAAATAGCATCGTGCGTTAATAGCGTTCTCGGTTTGTTCATCAGACCTTATGTAAAGCATTTTAGTAAAGCAGTTCTCAGTTCAAGCGTTATCCTTAGATACCTCTTCTCCGTGAGTCTTCTCCTAAAGCCCATAAGTTATTCTGACACTCAGACCATGGTGCTACAACGTAGCGATAAAATTTTTTTTGAGGAAGTATCTATGTCTACCCAACTGACTGGTTTAGTAAAATGGTTTAACGCTGATAAAGGCTTCGGCTTTATCACTCCTGATGACGGCAGCAAAGACGTGTTCGTGCACTTCTCCGCCATCCAGAGCGACAGCTTCAAAACCCTCGAAGAAGGCCAGAAGGTGAAGTTCACCGTTGAAAACGGCGCGAAAGGCCCTGCTGCGGCAAACGTGGTCGCGCTGTAATAACAGCTAAATAATACTGTGTTACGTTACGATAGCGAAGATGGGTTAGCCCGGAGCAGTTAACGTACACAAAAAGAAAAGCCCGAGTACGATTATTTCGTACTCGGGCTTTTTTTATTTCTGCACGATAAAATAAAAATCTAAAGTAGAAATAAAAGGCCATAAGCGCGCTGGCTATGGCCCATTTTTTTAAGCTGGAATATGAGCAACTTTATTACTGCGGTTCCAGATCCGGTGCGCGGCAAGTAATTTCAGGAATTCACCCATAAAATTACCGGATGCGTCATCGGCTTCCACTACGCCTTCTTCACCCTGATCGTCAATGCCTAATTTTGCCTTAAACTTACGGGCGTCGCCGACAAGGCCAATAACTTTAAGATGCTTATAGGCTTCCAGCAGATAATAAGCCGCGTCGCCGCTGTCCAGAATTGAGCTTAAGTCGCCTCCGGGGACTATTACCGCATCCACGGTTACGGAAGGTGAACCTTCAAAAGTGGCTGCAATTGGTACGACAGAGCCGTCGTCCGCGGTGATCTGACCCATTCTTGAGAACAGCAGCTTAGCGTGCACGCCCTGCGCTTTTAGCCCCTTCACAATATCCAGCACGTCCGCCGCTTTGGTGTTCTCGCTTAGCAAAATGGCCACGACTCGCCCTTTAACGGTGCCGGTCGGCACGGCATACAGGCTCAGGCTGGCATCTTTTTTCAGCCCGCTTACGTCTTTTGGCGGAGCGACATGCATTTGTTCATCAGAAAGCTCAATGCCAAGATTTTCCGCAACCTGCTGGGCCAGCGAAATGTCGATGTGGGTGAGATGATCCACTACGCGTTCACGGATGTAAGGACGCACCACTTTAGAAAGCTCAAAGCTGAAGGCGCCGACGATATGCTGCTGTTCAACCGGCGTCTGGCTCTGCCAGAACAGCCGTGGATGAGAATAATATTCGCCGAACGACGGACTGCGTTCGCGTATTTTATGCCCTTCGACACGTCCTTGATAGCTTTCAAAGCCGCCCCGTTTTGGACCCGGAGGCGTCTCGCGCGGCCAGTTGTCGTTAATGGAGTTCGGCTCGTAGTTAGCCGGATTGCTGTCGATATCCATGCGATGCATGCCGTCGCGCTGGAAATTATGGTAAGGGCAAACCGGACGGTTAATCGGGATTTCGTGGAAGTTTGGCCCGCCCAGACGGCTGATCTGCGTATCGGTATAGGAGAACAGGCGCCCCTGCAGTAGCGGATCGTTACTGAAATCCAGCCCCGGAACAATGTGGCCGGGGTGGAACGCGGCCTGTTCGTTCTCGGCGAAGAAGTTATCCGGGTTACGGTTAAGGGTCATTTTGCCGACCAGCTGCACCGGAACCAGCTCTTCAGGGATCAGTTTCGTCGGGTCAAGTAGATCGAAATCGTATTTGAATTCGTCTTCTTCAGGGATTAGCTGCAGGCCCAGTTCGTATTCCGGGAAGTCGCCGGCTTCAATAGATTCCCACAGATCGCGGCGGTGGAAGTCCGGATCGCGTCCGGTAAGTTTTTGTGACTCATCCCACAGCAGCGAGGCTTTGCCGGCCACAGGTTTCCAGTGGAAGCGGACAAAAGTAGATTTTCCCTCGGCGTTAATCATACGGAAGGTGTGAATGCCAAAGCCTTCCATGGTGCGATAGCTGCGAGGAATACCGCGGTCGGACATGGCCCACATGATGTTATGCAAGGTTTCAGGCTGCAGCGAGACATAGTCCCATAAGGTATCGTGCGCGCTTTGCCCTTGCGGGATAGCCCAGTGAGGCTCCGGTTTTACGGCGTGGACGAAGTCCGGAAATTTATGCGCGTCCTGAATAAAGAAGATCGGCGTATTGTTGCCAACTAAATCGAAAATACCTTCTTCGGTATAAAATTTGGTGGCGAAACCTCGGATGTCGCGTACCGTATCAGCGGAGCCTGCGCCGCCCTGAACCGTTGAAAAACGCACAAATACCGGCGTGATTTTATCCGGGTCGGAGAGGAAATCCGCTTTGGTGATATCGGACAGGTTTTTATAGGGCTGGAAGAAACCATGGGCAGCAGAGCCGCGGGCATGAACAATACGCTCGGGGATACGCTCATGGTCGAAATGGGTGATTTTCTCCCGCAGGATAAAATCTTCCAGAAGCGTAGGCCCACGCGTACCGGCGCGCAGGGAGTTTTGATCGTCGGCAATGCGTACGCCCTGATTGGTGGTCAGCGGGAAATTTTCGCCGTCTTTACGGTGTTTATCGAGTGTTTTCAGCTTTTCGTTTGAGGTATCCGGACTTTTGAAACTGCCCGCCGCGGTAGGTTGTGCGCCCGGGGCCGTGCGTTCCTGAGCGGGGCGGTGAGAGCCATCTTCCGGCGCAAGTGAATCCATCCCCGGTTTGGATTCACTGGCGTCATGAACGGGTGCGCTGTGGCTAAGCGGTTTTTTATCTTGCTTCGACATTGAACTCTTCTCCTTTTCTGGCAGCTGTTTAACCAGGTTGTTATTAGAGCAAACCCCTCTAACTATAGAACAACGTGTTAACTCTGCCTGCGGAGGCGACGAGCGCCGGACGATCCGTTATCATAGTGATGTTATTCACTAACTTGCTTCGAACGTCATTGCCTATGAAACCACTGCGCCAACCCAATACCCGCCCCGTTATCACTTATCAGCCCCGCGTTGAACCTGCGCCGCCGTCGCACGCCTGGCGGGTAGAAGGGTTCAAGGATGTATGGCTGCTGAAGAATAAGTATGTGGCTTTTGTGCTGGTAGGCGATGCGTTCCGTCAGTCGCCGGCTTTTACGCTGCCTGAGGCCGCGCAGCGTTGGGCGACGCAGGTTCGCCAGGAAAACGAAATATAAAAAAAGGCCGCAGAATCTGCGGCCTTTTATCTTTCAGTCATCTTTAGCGATGGGCGAGCTCAATCTCTTCTTCGCTGTTCAGAATCTCTTTATCGGTCTGCTTCATTAACTGGCTGGTGATGGTACCGGCGGTCATGGAGCCGCTGACGTTCAGCGCGGTACGACCCATGTCGATTAACGGCTCGACGGAAATCAGCAATGCCACCAGCGTAACCGGCAGGCCCATCGCCGGCAGCACAATCAGCGCCGCAAAGGTCGCGCCGCCGCCTACGCCGGCAACGCCTGCG
>NZ_RCAA01000050.1:18464-44600 GCF_003628475.1 Enterobacter sp. R1(2018)
ACAGCCGTTCTGGCCGATGGTGGCGCCGAAAGAGGCGGCGAAGCTGGCGATAGATTCCGGCACGCCAAGACGGCGGGTTTGCGCTTCAACATTCAGCGGAATGCTTGCCGCGCTGGAACGGCTGGTGAACGCAAAGGTCAGCACCGGCCATACCTTGCGGAAGTATTTCAGCGGGCTTACGCCGTTAACGGCAAGCAGCAGCGCGTGAACGCCGAACATAATGGCCAGGCCCAGATAGGACGCCACCACGAAGCTGCCAAGCTTGATGATGTCCTGCAGGTTGGAACTTGCCACCACTTTGGTCATCAGCGCCAGCACGCCGTAAGGCGTCAGTTGCATAACCAGACGGACCAGCTTCATTACCCAGCTTTGCAGGGTGTCGATAGCCACCAGAACACGCTCGCCTTTCGGCGCATCGTCTTTAAGCAGCTTCAGCGCGGCGACGCCCAGGAAGGCTGCGAAGATAACCACGCTGATAATTGAAGTTGGGTTCGCCCCGGTCAGGTCGGCAAACGGATTTTTCGGTACGAAGGAGAGGATAAGCTGCGGCACGGACAGGTCCGCCACTTTGCCTACGTAGTTAGTTTCAATGGCGCTCAGGCGCGCGGTTTCCGCCGTACCCTGCACCAGACCTTCAGCGGTTAAGCCGAACAGATTGGTGACCAGCACGCCGACCAGCGCCGCAATCAGCGTGGTGAACAGCAGGGTGCCGATGGTCAGGAAACTGATTTTCCCCAGCGAAGACGCATTGTGCAGTTTCGCCACGGCGCTAAGGATAGAAGCGAATACCAGCGGCATAACGATCATCTGCAGCAGCTGTACGTAGCCGTTACCGACGACGTTAAACCACTGGATCGAATCTTTAAGCACCTGGCTGTCGGCGCCATAAACGGCGTGCAGGGCGACGCCGAACACCACGCCCACCACCAGGCCGAGCAGTACTTTCTTCGCCAGACTCCACTGTTTATGGCGGGTTTGCGCCAGCAACAGCAGCAGAACAACGAACACGATAACGTTCGCTATAAGTGGAAAATTCATCCCGTATCTCCTGATTTTTTGTAAGCGGATGAGCTTACGCCCACCTTTATGCCGCAAAGCGTATCAGATGAGACGACGATCACTTATATTCAAACGGAATGGATTATTACGAAATGGACTATTTCGTCTATTTATTGTTCCAGATGGTGATTTAATAAACCGTTAAAGGTGGTTTGCAAAGAATTTATCATCTGCGACGACCAGCGAACCGCACTGTTTTCGGGCAAACCCTGCGGCATCCATACCGCTAAACCGAACAGCGCCATGCACAGGAACCTTTCCAG
Source organism: Enterobacter sp. R1(2018) (assembly GCF_003628475.1). Classification (GTDB taxonomy): domain Bacteria; phylum Pseudomonadota; class Gammaproteobacteria; order Enterobacterales; family Enterobacteriaceae; genus Dryocola. The sequence goes on from NZ_RCAA01000050.1 coordinate 19,787, forward strand.
CTGATTGCCTTTTTGCGGTCTGACGATAGGGAAGCGGAAGCGCCAACGGCAGGGCCACAGCAGCGGCACGCCCGCGGGCGTCAGCATATCGGCGAGAATATGGCTTAAATAGCCAAGCACCATGCCCTGCAATGCATCCGCGGGAATCACCCAGCTTTCCGGCACCTTCAGATAGAACAGGGCGAGGCCGGCAAACACGGCGAACAGGCTATGGGTAAAGCCGCGGTGGCCGCAGGCGCGGGCAATGGGTTTAGATATCCAGGGCAGCCGCTGGCCCAGAAAGGATTTGGGATGGTCGATATCCGGCAGCAGACAGGTCAAAATAGCAGACGGCACGATATGCCACCAGTCACCCTGCGCCAGGACGGGCGTGAGGTCGGCGTTTTTAGCGAATACCGCGCAGGCTACAGAAAAAAGCAGGTGACCTTCCGCCGTCATGATACTACCTGGATGAGAACTGTCGATTCATCCAGTATAGGCATTTTGTACAGTAGACGGAAGAGGTGACGCTGTAACATTTTATCACCGCCAGAAAAAACCGGCGGCGATGCTTTTAGCGCGCGAGCCACCCGCCATCAACGGCAATCGTATAGCCGTTAATATAATCGGAGGCGCCTGAAGCAAGGAACACCGCGGCTCCCTGCAGATCCTCTGGTTTTCCCCAGCGGCCCGCGGGAATACGGTCGAGAATTTCCTTGCTCCGTGCTTCGTCGTCACGCAGCTCCCGGGTGTTATTAGTTGCCATATAACCGGGAGCGATAGCGTTAACGTTAATATTGTGCTGCGCCCATTCGTTAGCAAGCAGACGCGTTACGCCCAGCACCGCGCTTTTCGATGCGGTATAAGACGGGACGCGGATGCCGCCCTGGAATGAAAGCATCGAGGCAATATTAATAATCTTGCCGCCGCCCTGTTTTAAGAACTGCTTTGCCACGGCCTGCGACAGGAAAAACAGGGATTTGATATTCAGGTTCATTACTTCATCCCAGTCTTTTTCACTGAACTGCAGGGCGTCTTCACGGCGAATCGTGCCGGCGTTATTCACCAGAATGTCGATTTTTCCCATGCGCGCCAAGGCTTCTTCGACAAGGCCGGGAATAATATCTGGCTGGCTCAGATCCGCCTGAAGGGCGGTGAAACGGCGGCCAAGCGCCTGGACTTTTTCCGCGGTGTCGTGCGGAATTTTACGATTCACGCCGATAATGTCACATCCGGCTTCGGCAAGGCCGACGGTCATTCCCTGGCCAAGGCCGGTGTCGCATCCGGTGACCAGAGCAACTTTGCCCTGCAAATTAAAAGCGTTGAGAATCATAGCTACCCCGTGGACGTTAAGCGCGCGCGGCGCGTGTCCTCTCAGGATAGGTAGGCTTGGGCAGAATTACAAATATTATTGAAATGGTGTTTCAATAATTGGGGCAGGGGTTTTATCACGGGCGGAGCGATCCGCCCGTCACATCAGCCAAGCAAATCGCTCGCTGAAAGGGCAAGCAGCGACTCAAGCTGCACATTGGCCAGGCACCAGCGCGGATCGCCACGGTTTTCTGCTGCCGGCACCACGATGGAGCGCATACGAGCGGCCTTGGTGGCGATCATCCCGTTGACCGAATCTTCAAGCGTTACGCACGTCAGAGGATCGACGCCGAGCTTCGCGGCGGCATCCAGATAAACCTGCGGATGAGGCTTGCTGTAGGGCAGATGTTCCGCCGAGGCGAGTGCGTCAAAGTGCTCGCGTAAGGCAAACATTTCCAGCACGCGCTCAAGCATAGATAACGGCGAGGCGGATGCCAGACCCACTTTAAGCCCCTGAGCTTTACAGATCGCAATGGCTTCACGCACGCCCGGCAATAGCGGACGGCGTTCTTCAACAAGGCTGATGGCGCGCGTAATAATGCGTTGGGTCACTTCCGCAACGGTGGGGCCGTTCCAGGGCTGCTGGGCAAACCACAGATCGACGACCAGATCGATGCGTAGCCCGAGGGTATCGGGCAGCTCGTTGCGGCGCGTAATATCGACGCCGATGCTGGCCATCACCTCTAACTCCGCCTCGTCCCATAACGGCTCAGAATCAATCAGTAAGCCATCCATATCAAAAATCGCAGCTAAAACCTGGCGCGTGTCGGCCATATCCGGACTCCTGTCAGCGTTCATTTTAAAAAGTTGCTCTTATCAATAGCGGGAAAAGCCGCGGGTTGCCACCGCTTTATGAATTTCGCCCGCAAAGCTCAGGCGAAATGCCGTGAGACAAGGTAGACTTTGTGCAGGTAAATTACGTCTAAACCAAGGGGAAAGAATGACGTATCAACAAGCTGGACGCATTGCCGTACTAAAACGCGTGGCCGGTTGGGTGATTTTCATCCCGGCCGTGATTTCAACATTAATTTCACTGCTGAAATTCATGTATGAACACAGTGAAAAACAGCCCGGCATCAATGCCGTTATGCTGGATTTCTCCCATGTGATGATTGAGATGATGCGTTTTAATACGCCATTTCTTAACTTTTTCTGGTACAACTCGCCGCAGCCGGACTTTCACCAGCAGCCGAACGTTCTGTTCTGGATTATCTACGCGCTGATTTTCGTCGCGCTTGCGCTACAGGCTTCGGGCGCGCGCATGAGCCGTCAGGCGAAATTTCTGCGCGAAGGGGTTGAGGATCAGCTGATTCTGGAGCAGGCGAAAGGGGCGGAAGGGTTAACCAGGGCGCAGCTTGATGCCAGAATCGTGGTGCCCCGCCATACGATTTTACTGCAGATATTCCCTCTGTACGTTCTGCCGGTGATTGTCATTATTGCTGGCTACTTCTTTTTCTCGCTGCTGGGCTTTATCTAGCAGAAAGCCACTCCTGTTCAGAGTGGCTTAACTCAATCGCAAACTCAGACTGCCAGCACGCGTTCCAGCGCTTTTTGCGCGTTAACCAGATGCTGCCCGCCGAATAAAATGGCGCGATTTAACAGCGTATAGAGCTGATAGATTGGCTGGCGCTGCAGAAAACCGGCGGGAAGAGGGGAGACAGACTGGTAGCCATCGTAAATTTGCGGAGGCTGATCGCTGTGCAAAGGCAGCATTGCCAGGTCGCATTCTCTGTCGCCCCAGTAGCAGGCGGGATCGTAAATAAAGGGCCCGTCAGGCCCCAACGCGCAGTTACCCGACCATAAATCTCCATGCAGCAACGACGCCTGCGGCTGGTGTGAGGCGAGGGATTGATGAACGAAATCGACAATCATGTCTATGTCGCCCAGGTGAATCCCTTTCTCCGCCGCCATTTCCAGCTGCCAGCCGATGCGCTGTTCGGCAAAGAAAGTCGACCAGCGGCGCTGCCAGGCGTTAGGCTGAGGAGTAGTGGAAAGATCGTTGTCAAAATCGAGTCCAAACTGGGGCTGATCGCTCCATTGGTGCAAACGCGCCAGCTGTTGGCCCAGCAGGAAAGCGTTGTGCGCATCAAGCGGCTTAGCCGGCAGGAACTCAAGCAGCAGAAAGCTGTAATCCCGGTCGCTGCCTACCGCCCAGACTTTTGGTACCCGAACGGTTTTACTGCGGGAAAGAAGTTCAAGTTGGTCGGCCTCGGCGGTAAATATAGGCAGCATTTCCCGACTGTCGCTTTTGACGAAAATCTCATGACCGGCATAACGCAGCCGCCACGCCGCGTGGATCTCCCCGCCGGGAAGCTCCGTGCGTTGTTCAATTTCGGCCTCTCCCAGCTGCTCACTTAACAGACGACTGATGGCTTGCCACATGATATTTCCCCCCAGTTGCTCTGGTAGATCATTAGCTTGCACTTATAACCGGGTAAAAAACAGGAACCAACGCACATCCCGGCCAGGAATTGAAATGATTTGTCACCGCGGTGACTTTTCCCACTGTTCCCATGTCGTGACGGTGACTTCCGGCTCGGCGCCAAGGGCAACCTGCCCAAGTCCTTTTGCCAGTTCGGCCACCTCCTGCTCGTCCAGCGCGCTTATCAGGCCAAAAGTATTGGTGCCCAGCTCGTGAACTTTCCCTTCGTCATCGCTCATCGTGAGTAAAAAACCGCCGCGAGTCAGGGAGTTATTGAGTTCATTGATATCGGTCAGGCCCTCTTCTTTATATTTAACGGTGATGACATAGCGCACAATGTCTCCATTACTCATGGTTCACCTCATTGTTATCCCAAAGGTTTTAGCATAGTTCATCTGTCTGAAATGGCGGCTTTTAGCCCGGCGGGATGATAAAGCGGAATGGCCCTCGCGAAGAGGGCAGAGATTAGCTGCGCAGGTAATCGTAAATCTTATAGGTGTTTTCACGCGAGCACAGGCGGGTGCCCTGATTCAGCGTCGCGGCGCTACCGGCGGCCACGCCAAATCGTACCATATCCAATAAAGGCGCATCTTCGGCGAGTTTTAAGGTCATCGCCCCGACCATGCTGTCGCCGGCGCCAACGGTGCTTTGACTTTTAACCGGCGGGGGAACGACCTGCACGTAACCGCTGGTATCCACGCCCAAAGCGCCCTGCGGGCCGAGAGACACCACGACGCGGTGCGCTTTTCCGCTCTTTACGATTTCCTGCGCGGCCTGGCGGACGTCGTCAGGCTGGGTAAGATCGCGATTAACCAGCGCGCTGAGCTCTTTCTGGTTAGGTTTAATAAGTTCGATATTGCCGATATCAAGGGTGGCTTTTAACGCTTCGCCGGAAGTGTCAATAATGCAGCGGATGCCGGCTTTTTGCGCCGCTTTTACCAGCGAACAAAGCTTTGAGACGTCAATGCCCGGCGGAAGGCTGCCGCTGATCGCTAAAATAGCGCCCGGCTCAATGGCCAGCACTTTTTCTTCGAGGCGGCGGAATTCATCATCGGTGAGCGTGGCGCCGGGCATCACAAAGCGGTACTGCTCGCCGGTAGCTTCGGTATGCACATGCAGGTTTTGACGCGTCCAGTCATGCGTTTTGACGGTATCAATCGCAACTTGTTCATCAAGCAGCAGGGCACAGAGATGTTCACCCGTGGCGCCGCCTGCGGGAAAAATAGCTATAGCCTTTCCGCCAAGGTGTGAAATAGCGCGTGCGACGTTTATGCCGCCGCCGCCGGGTTCGAATACCGGCGCGGTGCAGCGTAATTTACCTTCTGGATAAATCTGTGGCGTGAGGGTGGCGCTGTCGAGAGAGGGCGCGAGCGTTAGCGTATAGATACTGGCCATGAATCCTCCTTTTTAATGAATAGTTAGAGCTTAGCACCATTCAGGAAGAAGGATTTTTTAATAACCCCATGATTTTTCAATTAATTGCCAAAAAGCAAGCGCTGGCTATCTATATGAAAATAAAGCTGTTTTGAGAGCCTTCTTATTCAAAAAATGAAATAAGAATCCATTGCTATGTTATTCTGGCTTTTTTATAATTTGTAACCTTTCTTGAGAGATAAAGATTTGATCCTCAGGGAAGATTCCGGAACCTTGGTGGTTTCTTTTTTTGTCGTACGGATTAATAAATGAAGCTTGTTAAGACAGTACCGGCTGCAATTTTGCTGACCGGAAGTGCGCTATTGAGTCACTTTGCAGTTGCAGATACTACGGTTTTCACTGTCATGGATGACCCAAGCACCGCGAAAAAGCCTTTTGAAGGCAATCTCAACGCGGGCTATCTCGCCCAGTCCGGCAATACCAAAAGTTCAACGCTGACTGCTAATACCAATATGACCTGGTATGGCAACTCCACCGCGTGGTCCATTTGGGGTAATGCCAACAATACCTCTTCTAACGACGAGCGCTCTTCAGAGACTTACTCTGCCGGCGGCCGTAGTCGTTATAACGTGACGGACAGCGACTACCTGTTTGGACAGGCAAGCTGGTTAACCGACCGCTTTAACGGTTATCAGGCGCGCGATATCCTGACCGCAGGTTACGGTCGTCAGTTCCTGAGCGGCCCGGTGCACAGCTTCCGTCTTGAATTTGGTCCGGGTGTCCGTTACGACGAGTATACCGATGGCGGTCATGAAACCCAGGCGCTGGGCTATGCCTCCGGTATCTATAACTGGCAGCTGACGGATAACGCGAAGTTTATCCAGGGCGTTTCCGTGCTGGGTAGCGAAGATACGACGGTCAACTCGGAAACCGGTCTTGAAGTCGCCATTAACGCGCACTTCGGGCTGAAGGTCGCTTATAACGTGACCTGGAACTCCAACCCACCGGATTCCGCTCCTGAGCACACTGACAGAAAAACCGCGATTACCCTCGGTTATAAGATGTAATGTTTACAGCCGGGCCTGGTCCCGGCTTAATTTTTTAAATGCGGCAATAGCTGTTATTTATATCTGCTCTTTTATCTTATTTAAAATAAGATTAACCATCTTTTATAATGGCTGCGGGTAAAAGCCGCTTTTTTATGTCGTCATGAGAAATGCATGGCAAGTAAAATAATTAAAATAGTCACCGACGCCACGGCGACCAGCACCAAAGGGTGCTTGCTCAGCCAGGCATTCCAGCGCGCTTCCTGACTGCCGACAGTCTGCTTATGACGTTCATAAGACTCATCAAAAAGATCCATTACATTTCCTTGCTGCTTGTAATCATAAGACGGGTAATGAAAACGAAAATATCATCGTTATGTCCATCTGTCACATAAGCCTGTTTATTAGCCTATACGCCTGAAAGAAACGTTTGTCTCCTTTATCCCTCCATCAATGACGTGTACTATTGCCGGGTGTAATCAGCAGGCGGATGCGGGTACATCAAGTATTAAGTACACAGTTTGCAGAGTGAAGCATTCAACCCATCCCAACCGGCTGGTTTATTTAAACTCTATAAAATTGCATGTGATCTTACGTGTGGGTCACCACTGCAAATAAGGACTTATAATGCCTGTTATTACTCTTCCTGATGGCAGCCAACGCCATTACGACCATGCTGTCAGCCCGCTGGATGTAGCACTTGATATCGGTCCGGGTCTTGCAAAAGCCTGTATCGCAGGCCGCGTAGACGGTGAGCTGGTTGACGCGACCGATCTTATCGATCGCGATGCCAAACTTGCCATCATCACTGTTAAAGATGAAGCCGGCCTGGAAATTCTCCGCCACTCCTGCGCGCACCTGCTGGGACATGCTATCAAGCAGCTGTGGCCGCATACTAAAATGGCGATTGGCCCGGTTATCGACAACGGCTTCTACTATGATGTCGACCTTGACCATACCCTGACCCAGGAAGATCTTGAGCTGCTCGAAAAGCGTATGCATGAGCTGGCTGAGAAAGATTACGATGTCATCAAGAAAAAAGTGAGCTGGCACGAAGCGCGCGAAACTTTCGTCAACCGCGGCGAAAGCTACAAAGTTGCCATCCTTGATGAAAACATCAGCCATGATGACCAGCCTGGTTTGTATCATCATGAAGAATACGTTGATATGTGCCGCGGCCCGCACGTGCCGAATATGCGTTTCTGCCACCATTTCAAACTGCAGAAAACCTCCGGTGCCTACTGGCGCGGCGACAGCAACAACAAAATGCTGCAACGCATCTACGGCACAGCATGGGCGGATAAAAAACAGCTCAATGCTTATCTGCAGCGTCTGGAAGAGGCGTCCAAGCGTGACCACCGTAAAATCGGCAAACAGCTTGACCTGTACCATATGCAGGAAGAAGCGCCGGGCATGGTGTTCTGGCACAACGACGGCTGGACGATTTTCCGCGAGCTGGAAGTCTTTGTGCGTTCCAAGCTGAAAGAATACCAGTACCAGGAAGTGAAGGGCCCATTCATGATGGACCGTGTGCTGTGGGAAAAAACCGGCCACTGGGACAACTATAAAGATGCGATGTTCACCACCTCTTCCGAGAACCGCGAGTACTGCATTAAGCCAATGAACTGCCCGGGTCACGTGCAAATTTTCAATCAGGGTCTAAAATCTTACCGCGACCTGCCATTGCGTATGGCCGAGTTCGGCAGCTGTCACCGCAATGAGCCGTCAGGCGCGCTGCACGGCCTGATGCGCGTACGTGGTTTCACCCAGGACGATGCCCATGTCTTCTGTACTGAAGATCAGGTTCGCGAAGAGGTGAATAGCTGTATTCGCATGGTTTATGACATGTACAGCACCTTCGGTTTCGAAAAAATCGTCGTAAAACTGTCTACCCGTCCGGAAAAACGCATCGGTACCGACGAAATGTGGGATCGTGCGGAAGCTGACCTGGCCGTTGCGCTTCAGGAAAACGAAATCCCGTTTGAATATCAGCCGGGCGAGGGCGCGTTCTACGGGCCGAAAATTGAGTTTACCCTGTATGACTGCCTGGATCGCGCATGGCAGTGCGGTACTGTACAGCTCGATTTCTCCCTGCCTGCGCGCCTAAATGCGTCGTACATCGGCGAAAACAACGAGCGTCTGGTGCCGGTAATGATTCACCGCGCCATCTTAGGCTCCATGGAAAGGTTTATCGGTATTCTCACCGAAGAGTTCGCAGGGTTCTTCCCAACCTGGCTTGCTCCGGTCCAGGCGGTGGTCATGAATATCACCGATGGGCAGTCTGATTACGTTAACGAATTGACCCGTAAACTACAAAATGCAGGCATTCGCGTAAAAGCAGACTTGAGAAATGAGAAGATAGGCTTTAAAATCCGTGAACACACGTTGCGTCGTGTTCCTTATATGTTGGTTTGTGGCGACAAAGAGGTCGAAGCAGGCAAAGTAGCCGTTCGTACCCGTCGTGGCAAAGACCTGGGAAGCATGGACGTAAACGAATTGATTGAAAAGCTGCAGCAAGAGATCCGCAGCCGCAATCTAAATCAACTGGAGGAATAAAGTATTAAAGGCGGAAAAAGAGTTCAACCGGCGCGTCCTAATCGCATTAACAGAGAAATTCGTGCCACTGAGGTTCGTCTAACAGGTCTAGACGGCGAGCAGCTAGGTATTGTCAGTCTGAATGAAGCTTTAGAAAAAGCCGAAGAGGCTGGGGTTGATTTAGTTGAAATCAGTCCTAATGCCGAACCGCCTGTTTGCCGCATTATGGATTACGGCAAGTTCCTCTACGAAAAAAGCAAATCTTCTAAGGAACAGAAGAAAAAGCAAAAAGTTATTCAGGTTAAGGAAATCAAATTCCGACCTGGCACTGACGATGGCGACTACCAGGTAAAACTCCGCAGCCTGGTTCGCTTTCTGGAAGAGGGTGATAAAGCTAAGATCACGCTGCGTTTCCGCGGTCGTGAGATGGCTCACCAGCAGATCGGTATGGAAGTGCTTAATCGCGTCCGTGACGATCTGAGTGAACTGGCAGTAGTCGAATCCTTCCCATCGAAGATCGAAGGCCGCCAGATGATCATGGTGCTCGCTCCTAAGAAGAAACAGTAAGGCACTCAAGTAACGATTCCGGCGGGGCTTACGTCTCGCTGGTTTTGTTCGCCTTCTGGTTCGTTTAATTAACAATGCGAAGTGGAAAGTAATTAAATGCCAAAGATTAAAACAGTACGCGGCGCCGCTAAGCGCTTCAAAAAAACTGCCGGTGGTGGTTTTAAGCGCAAGCACGCTAACCTGCGTCACATTCTGACTAAAAAGTCTACTAAGCGTAAACGTCATCTGCGTCCGAAAGGCATGGTCTCCAAAGGGGATCTGGGCCTGGTAGTCGCGTGCCTGCCGTACGCATAAGCAAACTTTTTAATAAATTTCAGAATACAGAACAGGAGAGCTAAATGGCTCGCGTAAAACGTGGTGTAATCGCACGTGCTCGTCACAAAAAAATCCTCAAACAAGCTAAAGGCTACTATGGTGCGCGTTCTCGCGTATACCGCGTTGCCTTCCAGGCTGTTATCAAAGCTGGTCAGTATGCTTACCGTGACCGTCGTCAACGTAAGCGTCAGTTCCGCCAGCTGTGGATTGCACGTATCAACGCTGCAGCTCGTCAGAACGGTATCTCTTACAGCAAATTCATCAACGGCCTGAAAAAAGCCTCTGTTGAAATTGACCGTAAGATCCTGGCTGACATCGCAGTTTTCGACAAAGTGGCATTCTCTGCCCTGGTTGAAAAAGCGAAAGCAGCTCTGGCGTAAGCCAGTTATCAGAGGGAGCTTGTCTCCCTCTTTTAATTTCTAACTCAATCAAATTATTGACATTTCGCGCCTGAGCCTTTTGAATACGCAGAACGAATATCGTCAATTAAGGTAACTGCAAGCATGAATGCTGCTATTTTCCGTTTCTTTTTTTACTTTAGCGCCTGAAACCGGGGGCTTTGCGCGTAAGAAAAGAAACGAAAAACAGCGCCGAAAGCCTCCTTTGTGGAGGCTTTTTTTTTGCATATCGTATTTTGAATACAGACAAACTACCCCGGTAATTATGCCGGCATAAGAGGAATACCATGCCACATCTCGCAGAGCTGGTTGCCAAGGCAACGGCCGCCATAAACGAGGCCCAGGATGTTGCCGCGTTAGATAGCGTACGCGTCGAGTATTTAGGGAAGAAAGGGCACCTGACCCTCCAGATGACCACCCTGCGTGAACTGCCGGCGGAAGAGCGTCCGGCAGCAGGCGCGGTAATCAACGAAGCTAAAGAGCAGGTGCAGGAAGCCCTGAACGCGCGCAAAGCCTCTCTGGAAAGCGCTGCGCTGAATGCTCGCCTGGCACAGGAAACCATCGATGTTTCTCTGCCTGGGCGCCGCATCGAGAACGGCGGGCTGCATCCAGTGACCCGTACTATCGATCGCATTGAGCATTTCTTCGGCGAGCTTGGCTTCACCGTGGCAACCGGCCCTGAAATCGAAGATGACTACCATAACTTCGACGCGCTGAATATTCCAGGCCACCACCCGGCGCGAGCGGATCACGACACCTTCTGGTTCGATGCCACCCGTCTGCTGCGTACGCAAACCTCCGGCGTACAAATCCGTACCATGAAAGACAAGCAGCCGCCGATTCGCATCATCGCCCCGGGCCGCGTATACCGTAACGATTACGATCAGACCCACACCCCGATGTTCCATCAGATGGAAGGGCTGATCGTCGATAAAAACATCAGCTTTACCAACCTGAAAGGCACGCTGCACGACTTCCTGAATAATTTCTTTGAAGAAAACCTGCAGATCCGTTTTCGTCCGTCCTACTTCCCGTTTACCGAACCGTCCGCGGAAGTGGATGTAATGGGTAAAAACGGCAAGTGGCTTGAAGTGCTGGGCTGCGGCATGGTGCACCCAAACGTGCTGCGTAACGTCGGTATCGATCCGGAAGTCTATTCCGGCTTCGCCTTCGGCATGGGCATGGAGCGTCTGACCATGCTGCGCTACGGCGTAACCGATTTGCGCGCATTCTTCGAAAATGATTTACGTTTCCTCAAACAGTTTAAATAAGGGCGGGATAGCCAATGAAATTCAGTGAACTCTGGTTACGCGAATGGGTAAATCCAGCCAACGGCAGTGAAGCGCTTTCCGATCAAATCACCATGGCCGGTCTTGAAGTTGACGGCGTAGATGCGGTTGCAGGCAGCTTTAACGGCGTAGTGGTCGGCGAAGTCGTTGAGTGCGCCCAGCACCCGAACGCAGACAAACTGCGCGTGACAAAAGTTAACGTCGGCGGCGATCGCCTGCTTGATATCGTCTGCGGCGCGCCAAACTGCCGTCAGGGCCTGAAGGTGGCCGTGGCGACTGTCGGTGCGGTATTGCCCGGCGATTTCAAAATCAAAGCGGCTAAGCTGCGCGGCGAGCCGTCTGAAGGCATGCTGTGCTCATTCTCCGAGTTGGGTATTTCCGACGACCATAACGGCATTATTGAGCTGCCTGTGGATGCGCCGATCGGTACGGATATCCGTGAATACCTGCAGCTTGACGATAACACCATCGAAATCAGCGTGACGCCAAACCGCGCCGACTGCCTGGGCATTATCGGCGTGGCGCGTGACGTTGCCGTGCTGAACAAGCTGCCGTTAAACGAGCCGGACATGGCGCCCGTGGCGGCGACTATTACCGATACCGTCTCCATTCGCGTCGACGCCGCCGAGGCCTGTCCGCGTTACCTGGGCCGCGTCGTTAAAGGCATTAACGTTAAGGCGCCAACCCCGCTGTGGATGAAAGAGAAGCTGCGCCGCTGCGGCATTCGCTCCATTGACGCGGTTGTCGACGTAACTAACTATGTGCTGCTGGAACTTGGCCAGCCAATGCACGCCTTCGATCTGGACCGTATCGACGGCGGCATCGTTGTGCGTATGGCGCAAGAGAATGAAACCCTGACCCTGCTGGACGGCAATGAAGCCAGGCTGAAAGCCGATACGCTGGTTATCGCCGATCATAATAAAGCGCTGGCCATGGGCGGTATCTTTGGCGGCGAGCATTCTGGCGTGAACGATGAAACCCGCAACGTCCTGCTTGAATGCGCCTTCTTCAGCCCGCTGTCCATCACCGGCCGCGCCCGTCGCCATGGTCTGCATACCGACGCTTCCCATCGCTATGAACGCGGCGTGGATCCAGCCCTGCAATATAAAGCGATGGAACGTGCGACTCGCCTGCTGATCGAACTGTGCGGCGGCGAAGCCGGGCCGGTTATCGATGTGACAAGCGAAGCGCATCTGCCGAAACCTGCCACCATTACCCTGCGTCGCAGCAAACTGGATCGCCTGATTGGCCATCATATTGAAGATGCGCAGGTTGGCGATATCCTGCGTCGCTTGGGCTGTGAAGTGACCGACGGTCAGGATCAATGGACGGCCGTTGCGCCGAGCTGGCGCTTCGACATGCAGATTGAAGAAGATCTGGTAGAAGAAGTTGCGCGCGTCTACGGTTATAACAGCATTCCTGATGAGCCGGTGCAGGCAGGCCTGGTCATGGGCACCCACCGCGAAGCGGATTTGTCCCTTAAGCGCGTGAAAACCATGCTGGTGGATAAAGGCTACCAGGAAGTGATCACCTACAGCTTTGTGGATCCTAAGATCCAGCAGCTGCTGCACCCGGGCGAAGAAAATCTGATTCTTCCTAATCCGATTTCCAGCGATATGTCCGCCATGCGTCTGTCGCTGCTGACCGGCCTGCTGGGCACGGTGGTTTATAACCAGAATCGTCAGCAAAGCCGCGTGCGTATCTTCGAAACGGGCCTGCGCTTTGTGCCTGATACTCAGGCAGACCTCGGCATCCGTCAGGATCTTATGCTGGCTGGCGCCATCTGCGGCAACCGTTATGAAGAACACTGGGATCTGGCGCGCAATACCGTCGACTTCTATGATTTGAAGGGCGATCTCGAGTCCGTTCTCGATCTGACGGGTAAGCTTTCCGACGTTGAATTCCGCGCGGCGAGCAACCCGGCCTTGCATCCTGGTCAAAGTGCTGCCATTTATTTATATGGCGAATGCATTGGTTTCATTGGTGTTGTGCATCCGGAGCTTGAGCGTAAGCTTTCTCTCAATGGCCGTACGCTGGTATTTGAAGTGCTGTGGAACAAGGTCGCAGACCGCGCGGTGCCTGAGGCGCAGGAGGTTTCACGCTTCCCGGCCAACCGTCGCGACATCGCCGTGGTGGTTGCTGAAAACGTTCCCGCAGCAGATATTTTGGGCGAATGTAAGAAAGTTGGCGCAAATCAGGTAGTTGGCGTAAACTTGTTTGATGTGTACCGTGGCAAGGGCGTAGCCGAAGGTTATAAGAGCCTGGCCATCAGCCTTATCCTTCAGGATACCGGCCGTACACTCGAAGAAGAGGAGATTGCCGCTACCGTTGCAAAATGCGTAGAGGCATTAAAAGAGCGATTCCAGGCATCATTGAGGGATTGAACGTATGGCGCTTACAAAAGCTGAAATGTCAGAATATCTGTTTGATAAGCTTGGGCTTAGCAAACGAGACGCTAAAGAGCTGGTAGAGCTGTTTTTCGAAGAGATCCGTCGCGCTCTGGAAAACGGCGAGCAGGTTAAACTATCAGGTTTTGGTAATTTTGACTTACGCGATAAAAACCAACGTCCCGGGCGTAACCCGAAGACCGGTGAAGATATTCCCATCACGGCTCGTCGTGTGGTGACCTTCCGACCTGGTCAGAAGTTAAAAAGTCGGGTTGAAAACGCGTCGCCAAAAGACGAGTAACCTGAGTTAACCAAAAAGGCCGCATCCGCGGCCTTTTTCTTTGCTTGTCCTTGCGGGCAAACTCCTCGTAAAATCAGCGGCCTGGCTGCGACTCTATGGACCCGTCTTCCGAATGCTCACTTTCGTCTCCCGACAACGCCGTCTTGAACGCTTATGGCTCATCATCCTGCTGTTAACGATGATCGGCATGGGCGTACTGAGCCTGTGCGCGGGCGATCGCTGGTTTGCGCCGCAGCAGTGGCTGAGCGACGAGGCGCGGCTTTTTATCTGGCAGATACGCCTGCCGCGCACGCTTGCCGTTCTGTTAGTCGGCGCTGCTTTGGCTGTTTCCGGCACCATTATGCAGGCGCTGTTTGAAAATCCGCTTGCCGAACCCGGTTTACTCGGCGTTTCTAATGGCGCAGGCGTTGCGCTTATCGCAGGCGTGGTGCTTGGACAGGGCATGCTTCCCGGCTGGGCTTTGGGCGTGTGCGCCATCGTCGGGGCGCTGCTTATCACGCTTATTCTACTGCGTTTTTCCCGTCGTCATCTTTCCACCAGCCGTCTTCTGCTGGCGGGCGTGGCGCTGGGGATTATCTGTAGCGCGCTGATGACCTGGGCGGTCTATTTCAGCAGCAGCCTCGATTTACGTCAGCTCATGTACTGGATGATGGGCGGCTTTGGCGGGGTGGACTGGAGCCAGTGGTGGCTGATGGCGACGCTGTTGCCGGTGATGCTCTGGCTGTGCCGCAGCTACGCGCCCCTGAACCTGATGGCGCTGGGGGAAATCTCCGCCCGTCAGTTAGGGCTGTCGGTATGGGTATGGCGTAATATGCTGGTTATCGCCACCGGCTGGCTGGTGGGCGTCAGCGTTGCCCTTGCCGGAGCAATCGGGTTTATCGGCCTGGTTATTCCGCATATGCTGCGCCTGAAAGGGCTGACCGATCACCGGATTTTATTGCCCGCCAGCGCGCTTGCCGGGGCCGGTACATTGCTGGGCGCGGATATTATCGCTCGCCTGGCGCTCACTTCCGCCGAACTGCCGATAGGCGTGGTCACCGCGACGTTAGGCGCGCCGGTATTTATCTGGCTATTGTTGAAGGCCAGCCGTTGAACCCGCTGTAATCGCTGAAGTTTACTCTGCCGGCACCAAAAACATCATCATGATGGACAGCGCGGCAAAGCTCGTCAGCGCGATGGTCGCTCCGGCCGCGGCATACAGCTGGCCAAAAACCACCGACCCTGTTATCTGACCTGCGGCCAGCATAAAGAAAGCAACGGTTACCCCGGAGGCCGGCGATTTTTTCGCAGCCGACGTTGCGCAGACCAGCAGCACGCCGGAGAGTATGACGTAGCCCGCTCCGCAGAGCGCTACCGCCGGGAATAACCATCCTGAGAAACTCTCGCTGAATGCGAACAAAACAAGCGGCGCCGCCATAAAGAATTGTGACAGGCGGTAGAGCTGCCGCATGCCGATGAAAGCGGTCACGGCGCCTGTCAGCACGGCAAAAATCCCCGCGCCTCCGCTTATCATCCACAGCACGCCGGTGGTTGAACTGTCCACGCCAGAATGATGATGCAATATTTCCGGCCCGAAGCTCCACCATGCGGCGCTGGCTGTTCCGCTGACGAATGAAATAATGGCAAGACGCTGCATTGGCCTGCTCAAAAAGATTTCACGCCAGCCGTTTTTCTCCGCGTCGTCATCAAGGCCGCCGGGCAGGTAACGAATAACCGGCACCAGGCACAGGAGCGCCAGGACGCCAAAAATTACGCAGGCGATACGCCATCCGCCGGGAACAATCAGCAGGACAAGCACGGACAGTATGATGCCTGCGCTGGTACCGGCATTGATGACGGTATTCGCCAGCGTTTGCTGCTTTTCAGGAATGCTGCGGGCGACAGCGCCTGCCAGAGAAGGGGATGCCAGCCCGGAGCTCAGCCCGGCAATAAAAAGCCCGCCGGCAAGCATAAGGGGAGAAAAAGAATACGCGAGCAGAAACAGGCCGGTCGCCGCGCACAGGGCGGAAATGACGGCAGGTAATCGCGGGCCAAACCTTATCACGCAAAACGATGCGCCTGCCGTTGACAGGCAATAGGCTATATAACTGCAGGCGGCAATCATTCCCGCAACATAGGGAGAAAAGGGAACGTCTTTTACAATGGTGGGCATCATCAGCCCCCAGGAGAACCTCGCCATGCCATAGGTGACGGCAATCAGCGAGAAGCCGGTAAGACCAAGGGCAAAGGAAGCCTTCACGGCTTTCTCTCACTGGCGCGCATTAAAGCGCTCGCCGCATGTTCAGCCTGGACGGCTGCCTCGGGACCCATAATCAGAGCAGAGATAACCGCACCTTCAAACAGCATCCAGATAGCATTAGCCAGCGCCTCATTTAAAGAGCTATGGCAATGGGTTACGCAGGCCGCAATGTATTCGCGTAGCGCATAGCGATAATCCAGCGCCTGCGCAGCCAGCATAATATCCTGCTGCGCATACTCTCCCCAGGCTTTGGCAAAGAGGCACCCCAGCGCGCCCTGTTCCCGCATCCATTGCTCAAGCACTTTAAAAAGCCAGCTCACCGCTTGCGGATGCTGTGGAGGCAGAAGCTGCGCGAAAAATCGTTCCTGACGCGCCTCCATCACGCATAAAGTCAGCGTTTCCCGGGAGGGGAAATAGCGATAAAAAGTGCGCGTTGATACGCCCGCCTCGCTGCATATCTGGTCAGTGCTGGTGGCGTGAAAGCCGTTGCTATAAAAAAGTCTTTCAGCGGCCTGCAGGATGTCTTGTCGTTTATTCATACTCATAAAGGTAAACCGATCGTTTTACCTTTGCAAATATACAGCCGGCGAAAGCCTGCAGGGCAGAGAAGTTACTTATCCGGAAACGGCCAGCTTCTGCATGCGGGGCTGAACGATGAAGGTCATGGTAAAGCCTATGAGAAGCCCAACCGGCAGCGCCTTCAGGAATGCGATGCCCCAGACTATCGGCCAGCCTGGTTCAAACCCCCGCTGGGCGACGGTAACCGCAAACGAAATAATTCCTTCCATCATACAGGCGACGCAAACTGCAACCGCACAGCGAATGACAAAAACAGAGCGGCCTCCAAGGACGGTACGCAGGCACTTCGCTATAAGAGGAATAAGCCGCAATGCCAGCGGGATAATAATGAAGGCGAAGAAAAATCCCTTAGCCCAGTTCAGGATAAATCCTTCCGTATAGCCGTAATTGATAAGGGTAATAACGAAACTGAGCAGCAGCGCAATAGCGAACTGAATGCTCAACCTGAGCAGCATCAACGTCTGCCGGGTTTTATTTTTCATAATAATGCTTTGTTCCATAGGGTGTGGTGGCGGGGGAGTTGTAAATTGCGTTTTGGTCGGCAGCTAGTTTTGAAACGCAGCGACCATTTTTTCCAGGCTCAGTTGTAAAGCGTGTTTCTCCTCGTCGGAAAAGCCGCGCAGCATGTCGGCCGCGAGCTGGCTGCGAATATCTTTCAGGTGGGCATGTATTCGCCTGCCTTCAGGCGTCAGCGTAAGGCATTTTGTTCGCCAGTCCGGAGCGCGGGTACTGCGGACTACGAAGCCAAAGGCTTCAAGTTCTTTGACGGCACGAGCTATCTGCGCCTTATCCCGATCGGTAGCCAGCCCCAGATTAAGCTGCGAGATGCCATGATTTCGTCCGATGATATTAATCAGGCGAGCCTGGAAAACCGTCAAACCAAAATCATTGTCGGCGATTTGCTCTTGCATGCGTTTTTGAAAAACGCCCGCAACCGTTCGCAGTAGATCGATCAATTCAGTGTGCATGCCGGTAACGATAGCATAAGGCGATGTCAGTTGACAATGTCAACTCATGTGGTAATGGCATTAGCTAATGCTTTGGATTTTCTGTAAATAGTTGTCAGCCAAAAGATTTAGCATTTTGTTTCTTTATCTGGCTATTATTAAAGGCCGGGCGCTAGCTTAGCAGGCTATGCTTATTTTTGCGGGTGACAACGCCGTACTTTTTCATTAAGGGGACGCTATGCAAGACATTCTGAATACTGAAATCAAAACGATTGACGGCGAGACGACCACGCTTGAGCGCTGGAAAGGAAAGGTGCTGCTGCTGGTGAACGTGGCATCGAAGTGCGGCCTGACCCCGCAGTATGAGCAGCTTGAGAATATCCATAAGGCCTGGGAGCCTAAAGGTTTTTCCGTGCTGGCTTTCCCCTGCAACCAGTTCCTGGGCCAGGAACCGGGCAGTGAAGAAGAAATTAAAACCTTCTGCAGCACCACCTATGGCGTCACCTTCCCGATGTTCAGCAAACTGGATGTGAACGGCGAAAACCGCCATCCGCTATACCAGAAGCTGGTGGCCGCGGCACCGACCGCAGTGGCGCCGGAAAGCAGCGGTTTCTACGAGCGCCTGAGCAGCAAAGGGCGCGCGCCTTTATATCCGGACGATATTTTGTGGAACTTTGAGAAATTCCTCGTCGGACGCGATGGTCACGTTATTCAGCGCTTCTCGCCGGATATGACCCCTGAAGATCCGATCGTGATGGAGGCCATCAAAGTGGCGTTGGCGAAATAAACCATGTCGCTTTTGCAGTTAAAGGATGTTTGCGTCGCGGGAAGGCTGGGGCCCATTACCGCCGCGGTTAATCCCGGCGAGCTGATTCATCTTGTCGGGCCAAACGGCGCCGGAAAAAGCACGCTTATTATGCGGATGGCGGGTTTGTCTGCCGGAGAAGGGCAGCTCAGGCTGAACGAGCTTGCGCTAAATGAGTGGTCGTCGTCAGCGCTGGCGCAAATCCGTGCCTGCCTTGCCCAACAGCAGCTGCCTCCTTTCGCCATGCCGGTGTGGCATTACCTGCAGCTGCATCAGGCTGCGCCTGAGGCCGAAGCGGCAATGATGCGCATCGCCCAGGCGTTCTGGCTAACGGATAAGCTCAACCGCCCCGTGAACCAGCTCTCGGGCGGCGAGTGGCAGCGGGTGCGGCTGGCCGCGGTAATACTGCAGATAGATCCTGAGGTCAATCCGCAAGGACGGCTGCTGCTGCTCGATGAGCCGATGAACAGTCTGGATGTCGCGCAGCAGGCGGCGCTCGACAGGGAGTTAATAAGGCTTTGTGAGGCAGGCGTCGCCGTGGTCATGAGCAGCCATGATTTAAACCATTCGTTACGCCATGCCCATAAAGTCTGGCTGCTGCGCGCGGGAAAGATGATCGCCCAGGGCTGCCGGGACGAGGTGCTTTTACCGCAGCATTTAGCCGCCGCCTACAATATGCATTTTCGTCGCCTGCAGATTGAAGGGCACAGTATGCTGATTACCCCCCTATCCGGAGGGTAAAACTTGCATCAAATTATGGGTAGGCGCTAAATTACTGCCAATAATAAAACGGGTGAGGATCCGCCTGAAAATGCGCGTATGGTTTCTTGTAGTGGCATGTCTGATACTCGCAGGGTGTAGCCACCATGCGCCGCCGCCCAATCCCCGGCTTTCTGACTCCATAACGGTAATAGCAAAACTCAACGACCAGCTCAGCGGCTGGCGCGGCACGCCGTACAGCTACGGCGGCATGAGCCGACGCGGCGTTGACTGCTCCGGGTTTGTGCTCACCACCTTCCGCGATCAGTTTGATTTACAGCTCCCGCGGGAGACGCGCCAGCAGGCCAAAATCGGTACCGAAATCGATAAAGACGATCTGCTTCCCGGCGATCTGGTGTTCTTTAAAACGGGTTACGGAGAAAACGGTCTGCACGTAGGCATCTACGATACCGACAATCAGTTTATTCACGCCTCCACCAGCAGGGGAGTCATGCGCTCTTCTCTTGATAACGTCTACTGGCGCAAAAAATTCTGGCAGGCGCGCCGCATCTAGCCTTCACGCTGGCCCGCACGGGCCAGCCGCTGCTCTTTTTTAAAGCGTGACTTCCTTCCGCAATTCCGGGGCTAACCCAGGCGCCGTGCCGTATATCAGGTAATATCAAAAAGTTGTTACCCGATTTCCCGTTAAGGATCTTCATGGTTACTCTGGAAGACGTTGCCGCAAGCGCAGGCGTATCCCGCGCCACCGTATCACGAGTGGTCAACGGCGACGCCAACGTTAAAGCCCAGACGCGCAGCAGGGTGGAAGCGGTTATCGCCGAGCTGGGCTATTCCCCCAATCCGGCGGCCCGCGCTTTGGCCTCGAGTCAAAGCAATACTATCGGCCTGGTCACCACTTCCTATCGCGGCGGGTTTTTCGGTGCGCTAATGGATACCGTACAGAGCGAAACGGAGCGGCACGGCAAGCAACTGCTCGTTACGCAGGGGCGCAACTTTGCGGATAAAGAGCTGAACGCCATGCAGCGGCTGTATAATTTGCGCTGCGACGGGCTGGTTTTGCATGTTCGCGCGCTGGAGGACGAGAAGCTGCTGCAGCTGGCCGGGCAGGGGCATAAATTTATCGTGCTCGATCGTGAAATACCGGGGCTTGAAGAGCGCTGCGTAATTTTCGACCATCGCGCGGCCAGCCGGCTTGCGACTCAGGTTTTTATCGACGGCGGACACACGGCAATCGCCTGTCTGCACGGGCCATCTAACCGCGCCTCCAGCTTATTGCGCCGGCAGGGATTTTTAGACGCCATGGGGCAGGCGGGCCTGGCGCCCATGGCGGTGCTCGAAGGCGAATATGATATGCCAAGCGGCCATTGGCAGATCGCCGGCTTGCTTAAAAAAACGCGGCCCACGGCTATTTACTGCTGTAATGAAGAAATGGCGATCGGCGCAATGCTGGCTATTAACGAATGCGGTTTGCGCATTCCGCAGGATATATCCCTTATATGTTATGACAGTGGAGAACGAGCGGCCTTTGTGCGCCCGGCATTAACCAGCGTACATTTTCCGATTAGTGAAATGGCCAGATTCGCCATCCGCAAATTACTGGATGAAAATTGCGAGCTGCAAACTTTCACCCCTTTGATAATCCATCGCGACTCGGTACGCAGCGTTCAGTAAAACTAGCCATAATGGGGCTTCCAGGATAAGCTGAATAAATACCTTAAGGTAAATTTCATAAAGCTTCAGGGATGAAGGTGACATTAATGAGAGTAAAATCAATCCGGCTAACGCTGGACGTTCATCGCGTGACGATGCCGTTCCCCCTTGTAGAATCACGGCTGGCAATATGATCGTCTCACTGGATATTGTTTATCGCGCGCATTTCTGTTTTCTGCCCATGCGTTTGCCACAGGGCGATCTTTTTGGCGTCGAATTAATCACAAATTTTGTCGGTGATGATGCCCCGGTGCGTATTCCGACGGAGCTTGTGCTTCCTCATATAACGGCGGAACAGGAATTAACATTGTTCTGTGAAAAGTTATCATTACTTGAAAGCTGTCAGCATTTCTTTATGGCGCAGCAATGCCCGGCGTGGATAAATATAAATGAACATATCGCCGATGCTATTCTTTCACAGCCGTGCTTAATTAAGCGCATCGGCCAGCTGCCTTTCATTGAGCTAATGGTTAACGAGAGTTTTGAAGAGTTAAATCTTGGCGATGACAATCCGCGCTTGCGGAAATTAGGCCTGCTTTTCCCGCTGGCGCTGGGCAACTTCGGCGCCGGTATCGCAACCACCAGGCCAATTTTCGACGGCTTGTTCAGCTCGGTTATGCTCGATAAAGGGTTTATCCATAAGCAAATCCACGAAAGCTCGTTTACTCCTTTTATGCAGGCCATTACGGATCAGATATCACCGTTCTGCCGCGCCCTGCTAATTGCGGGCATTGATGATGAAGAGTCGCGGGCAAAGGCCCGCGTGCTGAGGTTCACAGCTATGCAGGGCAACCTCTGGCCGGCGGTGCCGGCGGAGTCGTTAACGGACTTACTGCTGCCTCAAGCAGGGCTGTCGCCTTAAAGACCCTGCAAGCCCACCGTATTTAAATAGCCGTGAAGCCACTACACTATCAGTCAGGAGGACCCATGACTGATAATTCCGTATTCAACGCCGTTGTGTTCAATAACAGCTGGCGTAATGAACTGCCCGGTTTTTATAGCGAGCTTAAACCCACGCCGCTGCACAATGCGCGTTTGCTGTACCACAACCGCCAGCTTGCGGACGACCTCGGTCTGCCGGCCTCGCTGTTCGATGCCGCGCACACCGGCATCTGGAGCGGTGAAACGCTGCTTCCCGGCATGCAGCCCTTAGCCCAGGTTTACAGCGGACATCAGTTTGGCGTCTGGGCAGGCCAGCTTGGTGACGGGCGAGGTATCCTGCTGGGCGAACAGCAGCTTAAAGACGGCCGCAAATTTGACTGGCATCTGAAAGGCGCGGGCCTCACGCCCTATTCACGCATGGGCGACGGGCGAGCCGTGCTACGCTCGACCATCCGTGAATTTCTTGCCAGCGAAGCGATGCATGCGTTAGGTATTCCGACTACCCGTGCGCTGACCATCGTAACCAGCGACACGCCGGTACAGCGTGAAACCACTGAACAAGGCGCAATGCTGCTGCGCGTGGCGGAAAGCCATGTGCGCTTCGGCCATTTCGAGCACTTTTATTACCGCCGCCAGCCGGAAAAAGTTCAGCAGCTGGCGGATTACGTTATCGAACATCACTGGCCCGAGCTGGTGGGGGAGCCAGAACGCTACGAACTCTGGTTCCGGGATGTCGTCGAACGCACGGCAAAGCTGATTGCCCACTGGCAAAGCGTTGGTTTCGCGCACGGCGTTATGAACACGGACAATATGTCGATTCTCGGCCTGACGATGGATTACGGTCCGTACGGTTTCCTGGATGACTACCAGCCGGACTATATCTGCAACCACTCCGATCATCAGGGACGCTACGCTTTTGATAACCAGCCCGCCGTAGGCCTGTGGAATTTGCAGCGTCTGGCGCAGTCGCTGTCGCCGTTTATTGCGGTGGATAAGCTCAACGAGGCGCTCGACCATTATCAGTTCGCCCTGATGCGCGCTTTCGGCATGCAGATGCGCGCTAAGCTGGGATTCAGTACCGAACAAAAAGCGGATAACGCCATCCTGACCGAACTGTTCGCCCTGATGGCGAAAGAACGCAGCGATTATACCCGTACATTCCGCATGCTCAGCCAGACGGAACAGCATGATGCGAACTCGCCGCTGCGGGATGAATTTATCGATCGCGCAAGCTTCGACAGCTGGTTTAAAGGCTATCGCGAGCGGCTGCAAACGGAGCAGCTCGATGACGCCGAACGGCAAAAAGCCATGAAGGCCGTCAATCCTTCGTTGGTGCTGCGCAACTGGCTGGCGCAGCGTGCGATTAGCGGCGCCGAGCAGGGCGATATAAGCGAGCTGGCGCGCCTGCATGCGGCGCTGAGCCAGCCGTTTGCAGAAAGGGAAGGGGATCTAATCCAGCGTCCTCCGGTCTGGGGCAAACGCCTTGAAGTAAGCTGTTCAAGCTGATTACTGCTGCAGCCAGATTTGCGGCGCCGGGTGTTCAGGATGGCTGAACACCTTTAGCTCCGCCTGATACCAGCGCGTCAGCGTTTTTTCGGTGAGCACCTCCTGCGGCGAGCCCTGGGCCACCACCTTGCCTTCATGCAGCAGGATGATGCGATCGGCCCATAGCGCCGCGAGGTTCAGATCGTGCACCACGACGCAAACCGAGAGCGTGCCCATCAGCGCCAGCCTGCGCAGCAAACGCAAAATATGCTGCTGGTGATAAAGATCCAGCGCGGAGGTCGGCTCATCGAGAAACAGCCAGCCGTGCGGTTGACCGCGCTGCCAGAGCTGTGCCAGCGCGCGCGCCAGCTGTACCCTTTGCTGCTCGCCGCCTGAAAGCTGGCAAAAATCGCGTCCGACAAGCGAATCGCAGCCGGTTAACGCCATCACTTCGCTGACGACGCGGCGGGTATCCTTCGCCGGCCACGGCGCGCGTCCCATTGCGATAACCTCTTCGACCGCCCAGCTAAAAGCCATGCCGCTGCGCTGGCGCATAACCGCACGCTGGCGTGAAAGCGCTTCGTTCGACCATTCATCAAGCGGGCGTTGTGCAAGGCTTACGCTGCCGCCGTCCGGCAACTGATAACCGGTCAGCACCCGCAGCAGGGTTGATTTACCCGCACCGTTGGGGCCGATCAGCGCCACAACTTCTCCGGGCCTGAGCGAGAGGCTAACATCGCTGAGCAGCAGACGATCTCCCGCCTGCAGCGAGACGCGCCGGGCCTGTAAAGCATCAGCCATCAGTTTCCCTCCGTTGACGAAAAATCAGCGCTAAAAACCACGGGCCGCCGAGCAGGCTGGTCAGCAAGCCCACCGGCATTTCGGCCGGGGCGACCATCGTGCGGGCGAGGGTATCCGCAATCAGCAGCAGCATGGCGCCAGCCAGCACCGAGCCTGGGATCAGCCAGCGGTGATCGGCCCCCAGCCACATTCTGACCAGATGCGGGATAACCAGCCCGACAAAGCCGATGACGCCGCTTACCGCCACCGCCGCCGCGACGAGCAGGGCGCTGAGGATCAGCAGCCGCTGCTGGGTACGTTTCACGTCCACGCCCAGATAATGCGCCTCTTCGTCGCCGAGCTGCAGCAGGTTGAGGCGCGAGGCAAGAAAAGCGATGCCGAGCGAGGCGGGAAGAATAAATGACGCCGTGGCAAGCAGCGTCGACCACTGGGCCTGGCCAAGGCTACCCATGCCCCATAAGGAGAGCTGCCGAAGCTGAGCGTCGTTGCTGATCCAGGAAAGTACGCCAACCGCCGCGCCGCACAGGGCATTAATAGCGATCCCCACTAACAGCAGCCGTGAAAGACTCTGGCTGCCCTTGCGGCTGAGGAAAAAGATCGCCAGCGTCACCGCAAGGCTGCCGAGAAAGGCCGCCAGCATGGGCGCATACAGCGCCAGTACG
>NZ_RCAA01000050.1:44700-45616 GCF_003628475.1 Enterobacter sp. R1(2018)
ATGCCGAGCAAACCCGGATCCGCAAGCGGGTTGCGAAACAGCCCCTGCATCACACAGCCCGACAGGGCAAGAGCGCCCCCGACCAGCGCCGACAGCAGCACCCGCGGGAGGCGGATGTTAAGCCAGATATGACGCAGCGCCTCATCGTGCGCCTGCCACAGTACGGCGATGGAAAGCCGCATCGCGCCAAGATTGGTAGCAACCAGCGCCAGCGCCAGCAGCGCAAGCCCCAGCAGCCACAAGGTCTGACGCGGCAGAGGGCGACGCATCACGGAAGCTGCTCCGCTTTTTTACGCAGCGCAAGGACGGCATCCGGCGTTTGCAGGCCGAAGCCCAGCAGCGCCATGTCGTCCACGACCAGGAGTTGATGGTTTTTACCCGCAGGCGTTTGCGCAAGGCCCGGCAGCGCCCAGACATTGTCCTCTCCGCCCAGCGTTTTAACGCCGTCTTCCGTCACCAGCACCAGATCCGGCCGGCTGGCGATAACGCCTTCCTGGGAAAGCGGCTGATAACGGTTAAATCCCCGCATGGCGTTTTGCAAACCGGCGGCGCGAATCGCGGCATCGGCGGCCGTCTGCTGCCCGGCGGCCATTGCCGACATGCCGCCGTGGCTCATGATGAACAGCACTTTTACCGCCAACTGCCCCGTCGGAACAGAGGCCAGCTTATCGTCGACTTCTTTACGCAACGCTTCGCCCTGAGCGGTTTTGCCCACGGCTTTTGCCACCGCCGCGATTTTGTTCTCAATCCCGCTGAGCGAGTTCTCCGCCGGAATCGTCACCACCGCCACCTTGCTTGCGGCAACCTGCTCCAGCGCCAGCGAAGGTTTCGCCTGCGCGCTCGCCAGCACCAGATCCGGGCGCATGGCCAGAATGCCCTCCGCATTAAGCTGGCGCATATAGCCTATATCCGGAAG
>NZ_RCAA01000050.1:45747-76423 GCF_003628475.1 Enterobacter sp. R1(2018)
TGCGCTGGCCGTAAAGCTGGGCGATTTGCGTCCCGTCGGCGGCGAACAGCTCGAGGCTTGTGACAAACCCATCGCCGCTGGGCTTACGGGTCACCCAGCTTTCCGCGATAGCGTTGGCCATCAGATGCAAAGTGAACTGCGGATTGAAGATATTGATCCAGTTGTCCATCGGCACAATTTTTTCGATGACGCCAGTAAAGATCTGCACGCAGCCGCGGTTGCTGACAAAAATCATGATCTCGTTTTGGTCCCGCAACGCCATCTGCAGTAGCTGCTGCAGGGCGACGTTATCCACCTGCCGGGCCAAATCGTCAGCGACCAGCCGAAACGCCTGCTGGCGGGTAAGCTGGTGGCGTTTAAGCAGGCCGAAGAACTGGTGAACGTCGCGCATGGCGCGCCATTCAGCTTCTACCTGGCGGGCGTCCGGCGCAGGCGTCATCACGATTTCTTCCGCCGGCTTCAGCTGCAGGGGCGGATTGTCCGCATAAATAAACTTCGCCAGCATTCGTCCCCAGGCGCCGAAATCGGTGTTATCCGTGGCGTAAACCTTCAGCAGCGCATCGCCCTGATGGTCAAAGAACTGGATACTCTGGCGCTCGCCGCGCGCGTTGGCTTCGCGAATGTGAAAGACGCTTGCCCACTGGTGCAAAAAAAGGCGTAAATCCAGCGCGCGCGGATTCAACACCAGGCCTACATGTCCTTTAAGATGCTGGTTCTCATAGCGGCCAACCTGTTCATGCACGGCATATTCGTTACGGCAGATGGATTGGGTTTCGCCCACGCTTTCAAGCGACGCCAGAACGTCGCGGATTTCACCTTTTAAACGCCAGGCATCGTGCCCGACGCGGGCGTGGGTCAGTTCGGCCTCGCTGACGTTCATCAGCCTTGCAATATCGCGGGCATATTTTTTAGGGTGCTGCTGCCTGAGCCGCAGCCAGCCGTCATAAATTTGAGTCATAGATGCTCCTTACCATTGGTAGCTGACGAATATTTTGCCGTTACGACCATCCTGTGGAAGGCCCTGAGGCGACCAGTATTCTTTATCGAAGGCGTTACCGAACACCAGCGAGGTGGTCAGGCCGCGCAGCCGTTGCTGGCCGCGATAGCTGATGTAGAAATCGTTCACGCCGTAGCCGGGCTGCGCGCTGTAGCTGCTGCTGATATGCGTTGAGCGTTCTGCGAAGGTGCCCACCCAGCCGAGGGAGAAACCGCTCTGCGCGACGGGGATATCCAGTACGCTGGTGACGGTGTCCGGGTTCAGGCTTGAGATCCATTCGCCGGTATCCTCGTCTTTACCGCGGGTACGGTTATAGGCCACGTCAAGGCTGAACAGATCGCTGGTGTATTTAGCCGTCATGTCCCAGCCCCAGATTTTGGCGTTCGGCACGTTGTAGGACATGGTAGTGGCTTTGGCGAAATCCACGGTGGTGGAAATGTAGTCTTTCGCGTTGGTATCAAAGTAGCTGGCCTTAAACTCAACGCCGTCATTCGCCAGCATCAGGTCGTCAAAGCGCAGCCCGAAACCGTACTCCTGCGTTTCGTTGGTTTCAGGACGCAGATTGGGGTTCGGCACCCAGTAGTTGGTATAGAAGCTGCCGATAGAGAAGTGTTTGGCGTCGTTATACATTTCGCCCATGGTCGGCGCACGGAAGGCCTGAGCGTAAGAGCCAAACAGCATCAGCCAGTCGGTTGGCGTGACGGAAATCGCGCCGCGGGATGACCATTTATCCGCGTTCACATCGTCATAACCGTCGCTGCTGCCGCTGTAGTTGTCGTAGCGCGTGCCGGCGAGCAGGGAAACCGGCATATCGCGCAGGGTGATTTCATCCTGCAGCCAGCCGGAGCTGAAATCGATTTTCGCCTGCGGAAAGCCGGTGGTGTTGCCGCCGGGATGCTGTTCCTGGCGATAGTATTCGCCGCCGTAAGTCAAAAGGTGGGAAGCAAAGCCGTCGTTAAACAGGCGACTGCGGTTTTCCAGCTTGCCGCCTTTGGTGGTCTGCTTACGGAATTCGCCGCCGTCAACCTGCGTTTGGGCATTGATACGCGCTTCTGACCAGTAGGCGGTGGCGTCAGCGTTGAGCAGGTCGTTATCCTGCGGGCCAAGATGGTATTTCAGCTGGGCATCGCGTTGAATGGTCGAGCGATTCGTCATGGGGTTCGAAGCATTCTCGTCCGTGGTCTGCGGATTTTTCGGCTCCTGAGTATCGTTGTTGTAATAGCGCAGAGAGCCTGAAAGGGACTGGGCCGGGTCAATGCGCCAGGTGCCTTTGGTCAGGAAGTTGCTGATATTTTCGTCATTGGGCGCGGTTTCGCCGTCGCTTTGGCGAATATCCCCGCGGTCGCGACTTGACCAGGAAACCACGCCGTCAAGATCGTCCGTGCGGCCAAAGGCGCTGGCGCCCATACCGATGCTGTGGTCGCCGGTTGCGCCCGTGCCAAACACGCGATAGCCGCTGTTTTGGCCTTCGAAAAGCAGATCGCTGGCATCGGCAGTTTCATAAGAGATAACGCCGCCCAGCGCGCCGCTACCGTAAAGCAGGGCTGCGGGACCGCGCACGACCTCAATGCGTTTCACCAAAGCCGGATCGAGGAAGGTGCTGTTCAGATGTCCGGTATCCGTCCCCTGGCGTACGCCGTCAACCAGCATCAGCACGCCGCGGCGGTCATAACCGCGCATGGAAACGTCCTGGCCGTTAGTGCGGCCGGTGCCCGAAAGCGTGATGCCCGGCACTTTGCGCAGCATGTCCGCGGCGGAAGAAGAGGTTTGCCCTTCCGGCGTATCGGCGTCAATAACGCTGACCATCATCGGCGCGTCGAAAGTGCTGCGAACGTTGCCGGTAGCGACCACGGTAACCTGGTCTTCTTTGGCGCTGGCGGGCAGGGCGGTGAACACCGCGATAGTCAGAACCGACAGGCGGAATCCGGCCGTGTGTAAAAATGGCATAGCGCAACTCTCCATAAGGAAAAACGAAAAGCGCTGGCTGCCTGGGGATAACCTGGGTGGCTTGCGAAAGGATTTTTGGTTTATTTGGTCAGGATAAGTTTCCCGGCCTGGGTCTGGCGTAACAGATACTGCTGGCCTTCGTGAACAATCACAACGCGACCGTCAGAGCCCAGCAATGCCTTACTGTCGATCTGGCGGGTTTCAGCCCGGGGCTGAGGGGCAGCAGGGGTGAAGGATTTATCCATACGATCCACTCTGTATACAAATAATAATAAAGGTAACAATGATAATCATTATCAATAAACTATGTTTCAGCAGCAAGCGTTATTTGTGAGAAATTTGTGAATGGATCAATTTTGAACGGCGTGAGGCGTTTGCTCCTTCCCCGGCTGGAGAAGGAGCGAATTTTTAATGTGCGAAACGGCTGTCCGCGGCGTCGGCCAGCATCTCAAGCAGGGTTTCGGTATCTTCCCAGCTCAGGCAGGGGTCGGTAATCGACTGGCCGTACGTCAGCGGCTGCCCGGCCACGATTTTCTGCGTGCCTTCGCGGATAAAGCTTTCCGCCATCACGCCGGCGATGGCGCGCGAACCGTTGCGGATCTGATTACACACATCTTCACAAACTTCCAGCTGGCGGCGGTGCTGCTTCTGGCAGTTGCCGTGACTGAAGTCGATGACCAACTGCTCAGGCAAATCAAACTCCTGCAGGTTATCGCAGGCCGCGGCGATATCCGTCGCGTGGTAGTTCGGCTGCTTTCCGCCGCGCATGATGATATGGCCAAACGGGTTGCCGCTGGTCTGGTAAATCGTCATCTGGCCGTTTTTATCCGGCGAGAGGAACATATGGCTGGCGCGCGCGGCGCGAATAGCGTCGATGGCGATGCGGGTATTGCCATCGGTGCCGTTTTTAAAACCAACCGGACAGGAAAGGGCCGAGGCCATTTCGCGGTGAATTTGGCTTTCGGTGGTGCGCGCGCCGATGGCGCCCCAGCTGATTAAATCGGCGATAAACTGGCCGACCACCATATCAAGGAATTCCGTGGCGGTCGGCACGCCCAGCTCGTTTACCTGCAGCAGCAGGCGGCGGGCTTGTTCGATGCCGTGGTTAACGCGGTAGCTGCCGTTCAGATCCGGATCGGAGATCAGCCCCTTCCAGCCAACCACGGTACGCGGTTTTTCAAAATAGGTGCGCATAACGATTTCAAGACGATCGCCGTGTTTCTGGCGCATCGTTTCAAGGCGACGGGCGTAGTCCATCGCCGCATCAAGGTCGTGAATAGAGCAAGGACCAACGATCGCCAGCAGGCGGTTATCTTCACCGTTGAGGATTTTTTCGATGCGGCGGCGGGAAGCGATAACATTTTGCGCGACCTCTGGCGACACCGGTAAACGGGCGGCCAGTTCCGCAGGTGTAACAAGGCTGTCGATGCGCGCTGTTCGCAGTTCATCTGTTTTGTTCATTGTATGTCTCAGAAATTTTGTCTTCTGCTCGGCGAAAGTGCCGGGAAGTGATGGCGATCACGATAAACCAATTTATGTCGATTTCAACCACACAAAGGGTATAACGGCACCGCAATCCGCCTATCCTGACAGATAATATCCGCCTTGTGTACTAGTTTCTTAGTACATGCGGCGATTCAGGCCCATGATATCAAGGATTTTTGTGGCCATTTCTTCGACGGAGTAATTCGTGCTGTTGAGATAACGAATCTGATTTTTACGGAACAGCGCTTCGACTTCGGCGACCTCAAGACGGCACTGGCGCATTGAGGCATAACGGCTGTTCTCCCGGCGCTCTTCGCGAATGGCGGCGAGGCGCTCGGGGTTAATCGTCAGGCCGAACAGTTTATGCTGAAGCGGTTTCAGCACGGCCGGCAGCTGGATATTGTCCATATCGTCGGCGATAAAAGGGTAATTGGCGGCGCGGATGCCAAACTGCATCGCCAGGTACAGGCTGGTGGGCGTTTTACCGCAGCGGGAGACGCCCAGCAAAATCACCTGCGCCTGATCGAGGTTGCGCATGGAAATACCGTCATCATGCGCGAGCGTGTAATCAATTGCGGCGATTCTGGCGTCGTATTTAATTAAGTTGCCGGGGTTAAGGCCGTGGGTACGGTGGGCGACGGGCGTGGGATCCAGCCGTAATTCCTGCTGCAAGGGGGCCACCAGCGCCTGCACGATATCCTGACAAAATCCCTCGCTTTGCAAAATGATGTCGCGAACCTCCGGCAGCACGATGGAGTAGAAAACCAGCGGCCTGACGCCGGACTGCTGAAAAATGGCGTCGATCTGCTCTTTTACCGCTTTGGCGCGGCTTTCGTTTTCCACAAACGGCAGCGTGATGCTGTTGATAGACACCGGGAATTGTGACATTACCGCGTGGCCGAGCACTTCAGCGGTAATGGCGGTACCGTCGGAAATATAAAATACCTGTCTGTCTACGGCGTTATCCATTCTGGTTTCCTGCGCTTCAGGTTAATTTTATAAAGCATAAATTAAAACAACGCATTCCGTGATAGCCATTGTCGCAATTTCAAAATGAAATGACGTTTTTATTTTTAATGAACCGGGTGGTTCAAAAAAATCAGCGGTGCAGTAACCCTCCCGATGCTACGGATTAAATGGATAATCAATGGTTTAGGTTTTTCGGGAAACTATCCGAAAAAATTATATTTTTATTTTGCTTGAACGATTCAACCGTTTCACTCAGACAGCCAAATATGCCAGGCTAAATAAGAAGTCAGGAAATGCTTGTGCCCACTCATATTTCATAAAAGGATTGTTTCGATGTCCAATAATGGCTCGTCACCGCTGGTGCTTTGGTATAACCAACTCGGCATGAATGATGTAGACAGGGTCGGGGGGAAAAACGCCTCCCTGGGTGAAATGATTACCAACCTTTCCGGCATGGGCGTCAGCGTGCCGAACGGTTTCGCCACCACCGCCGAGGCGTTTAATCTGTTTCTCGACCAGAGCGGCGTAAACCAGCGCATTTATGAACTGCTCGATCAAACGGACATTGACGACGTGTCGGCGCTCGCCAAAGCCGGCGCGCAAATCCGCCAGTGGATTATCGACACGCCGTTCCAGCCGGAGCTGGAAAAAGCGATTCACGATGCCTATGAACAGCTTTCCGCCGACGATGCTGACGCCTCTTTTGCGGTGCGCTCCTCGGCGACCGCAGAGGATATGCCGGACGCGTCCTTTGCCGGGCAACAAGAAACCTTCCTTAACGTTCAGGGCTACGATGCGGTACTGATAGCGGTGAAACACGTTTTTGCGTCGCTGTTTAACGACCGCGCCATCTCCTATCGTGTGCACCAGGGCTACGATCACCGCGGCGTGGCGCTCTCCGCTGGCGTACAGCGTATGGTGCGATCCGATCTCGCTTCGTCCGGCGTCATGTTCTCCATCGATACCGAATCTGGCTTCGACCAGGTGGTATTTATCACGTCGGCCTTTGGTCTGGGTGAAATGGTGGTACAGGGCGCGGTTAACCCGGATGAATTCTATGTTCATAAGCCGACGCTTGCGGCCGATAAACCTGCCATCGTGCGCCGTAACATGGGCTCGAAAAAGATCCGCATGGTTTACGCCCCAAGTCAGGAACACGGCAAGCAGGTGCGTATCGAGGACGTGCCCGAGGCCGACCGCGACCGCTTCTCCATTACGCCTGAAGAAGTGCAGGAGCTGGCTAAGCAGGCGGTGCAGATCGAAAAACACTACGGTCGCCCGATGGATATCGAATGGGCCAAAGACGGCCATACCGGCAAGCTGTTTATCGTCCAGGCACGCCCGGAAACCGTGCGTTCCCAGGGCCAGGTGATGGAACGCTACCACCTGCATTCGCAGGGTAAAATCGTTGCGGAAGGCCGCGCTATCGGCCATCGCATCGGCGCGGGTCCGGTGAAAGTGATCCACGATATCAGCGAAATGAACCGTATCCAGCCCGGCGACGTGCTGGTAACCGACATGACCGACCCGGACTGGGAACCGATCATGAAAAAAGCGGCCGCCATCGTTACCAACCGCGGCGGACGCACCTGCCACGCGGCGATTATCGCCCGCGAGCTGGGGATCCCGGCGGTGGTAGGCTGCGGTGACGCTACCGAACGCATGCAGGACGACCAGAACGTGACGGTGTCCTGTGCGGAAGGGGATACCGGCTACGTTTATCAGGATCTGCTGGATTTCAGCGTGAAAAGCTCTACGGTCGATACCATGCCGGATCTGCCGCTGAAAATTATGATGAACGTCGGCAACCCGGATCGCGCTTTTGACTTCGCCTGTCTGCCGAACGAAGGCGTGGGCCTGGCGCGCCTGGAGTTCATCATCAACCGCATGATCGGCGTGCATCCGCGCGCGCTGCTGGAATTCGATCAGCAGGAGCCGAAGCTGCAAAACGAAATCCGTGAAATGATGAAAGGCTATGACGATCCGGTTGAGTTTTACGTGGGTCGCCTGACGGAGGGGATCGCGACGCTGGGTGCGGCCTTCTGGCCGAAGCGTGTGATCGTGCGCCTGTCCGACTTTAAATCTAACGAATACGCCAACCTGGTGGGCGGCGAGCGTTACGAGCCGGAAGAAGAGAACCCAATGCTGGGCTTCCGCGGCGCCGGCCGCTACGTGGCGGACAGCTTCCGCGACTGTTTCGCGCTGGAATGCGCCGCCATGAAACGCGTGCGCAACGAAATGGGCCTGACCAACGTCGAGGTAATGGTGCCGTTTGTGCGTACCGTCGCGCAGGCGAAAGCGGTAGTGGAAGAGCTGGAGCGCCAGGGACTCAAACGCGGCGAAAACGGTCTGAAAATCATTATGATGTGCGAGATCCCGTCCAACGCCCTGCTGGCGGATGAGTTCCTGCAGTACTTTGACGGCTTCTCTATCGGCTCCAACGATATGACGCAGCTGGCGCTAGGCCTGGATCGCGACTCCGGCGTGGTTTCCGAACTCTTTGACGAGCGTAACGACGCGGTAAAAGCGCTGCTGTCGATGGCCATCAAAGCGGCGAAGAAACAGGGTAAATACGTCGGTATCTGCGGACAGGGTCCGTCGGATCACGAGGACTTTGCCGCCTGGCTGATGGAAGAGGGGATCGACAGCCTGTCCCTGAACCCGGATACCGTGGTGCAAACCTGGCTGAGCCTGGCTGAAATTAAAAAGTAAGCTTTCTCCCTCGCCTTAAGGGGCGAGGGAGGTTATTTATCGGCGTCCCGCCAAATCCTTCACGCCCGTCACCATTGCCTCACACCATGCCGCATAATCATGTCCGCTTGACCACGGGTGGAAACTCACTTCATAGCCTTTGCCGCGCAGCGTCTTTTCAAACTCCAGCGTGTTGAGATAAATCCCCCCGTCCGGTCCCTGCGTTTCAAAACGACCGGCCTGCAGCCAGAAACGAATGGGCAGCCTGGAGGAGCGTTGATACGCGCGGGTCAGCCAGCTTGCTTCCTCGCCCTTTGGCGCCCACCAGTAAGAGCCGGAAAGGCTCAGCACGTTGCCAAAAATGTGTGGATAGCGCAGGGCAACCCAGGATGAGGCGAGACCGCCGTAGCTGGAGCCCGCAACGATGGTTTTCCGCGCAGGGGCGGAGATGCCCTGATTTTTAAGCCACGGCACCAGTTCCTGTGCCATAAAATCGGCAAAGGCGGCGTTCGGCGGCAGCTCTTTCTGGCGGCGTTCGTTATCGAGACTGTCGATAAAGACTATGTTGACGGCCGGCAGCGAGTGCCGTGCAATCAGCCCGTCCATCACGTTGGCAAGCCTGTAGCGATCCTGATAGGTCTTACCGTCAAACACCAGCAGCGACCAGCGTACCGGCTGGCCGGAACGCGGACGATAGAGCGCCACCTCCCTGCTGTTGCCGAGCGTTTTGCTGTCCACCTGGTAGCGAATCAAAGAGCCGTTGCGTATCGGCTGGCGGGCTGCCTGCGGGGTGCAGTAACGGCCAGCGGCGAGATTCAGCAGGGAAAAGCGATTCCAGCGGTCCGCTTTTAACGCCGGGCTGGCGAAAGGATTAAGAGGATCGGCCTGGGCCGTCACCAGAATCGCCCGGCGCTGGTCGCGGGCGGTACCGGCGATTACGGGCACGTCAGGCGCCAGCTTATACTGCATCAGCGTATCCGCCGGCACCACATAGCTACGGAACCAGACGTCGGATTGGCCAAGACGGAACAGGGGGTCGTGATCGCCTGCGGGCGAGCCAAGTATAAAAGCGTTGCCGCGCGCGCCTCGCCACAGGAAAGTTACCCGCCTGTGGTCGGCATCCAGGTTCTCTACCAGCGGAGTGCCTTCCTGCTGCCTCCTTTGCCAGAATACGTCGGTGGTGCCGCCGTTGCGCAGCGTTCTTTGCAGCTCCTGCAACACGGGGCTTACCGACTCAAGCGCCTGCTCTTTGAGCAGCGGGCGGGTTTCGCGGATCTGCCACTTGAACTGCCAGCGGGTGCCGGGTTCGCCGCGCAGCAGCAGGGTCGATTCACGTTTTACCGGCAGGGCAAAAAGCAGAGCGTGTCGGCCATCCGTCGGGCCGTCTTCTACCAGCACACGCCACGGATAGCCCTTCGTATCCAACAGCTTTGCATCGCGCGCGCCGGCGAGGGTTGCGCTGGCATAGTTTTCGCCCAGCGAGGGCAGGGAAAAGCAGATTTCCCCGCTGGCATCAAACTTCCCCTCCAGTTCTCCCTGCAAAGCGCCAGCTGTACATTCTGCGGCCGTCGCGGACGCCGAACATAACCCCAACATTAATCCTACCCAGGCTTGATTCATCAGCTTCCATCAGCAAGTGTTAAAAAATTTAAGAAACGCTAATGCAAATGGTAATGATTTGCAATAACATCCGAATCCGTTGCAAGTATGACAAAACGTAACAGTTAATCACAAAACGATTCATTGAAAGGTTTTTTCGACGTAGGGGGGACGGTAATAAATGTTTTTTAAAAATAATAAGATAACGCATAGCCTGTGGCTGATGAATCTCACCGTGCTGGGCATGAGCGACGGTGCATGGGCTGAAACGGCGCGTACCGCCGAAGAGACGATGGTGGTAAGCGGAAAGGTGTCGGAAGAGCCGACCGCGCCTTTTAGCGGCATAGTCGCAACCAAAACGCTCTCCGCCACTAAAACGACGGCGGAACTGGTGAAAACGCCGCAGTCGGTTTCGGTCGTCACCCGCGATCAGATGGATGCGCAGGACGTTACTTCCGTTTCACAGGCCCTGCGTTATTCCGCGGGCGTTTTCACCGAATATCGCGGAAGCTCCAACCGTAACGACGAAGTATTCGTCCGTGGTTTCAGCTACGTGCCGAAATATCTCGACGGCCTGAGCTTTGGCGCCACGGCTTCCTCGCAAACGGGTACGGTCGATCCCTGGCTGCTTGAAAGGGTAGAGCTGGTGCGCGGACCCGCCTCGGTGCTGTTTGGCCAGGTGAACCCGGGCGGGCTGATCGGTATGACCAGCAAACGCCCGACGCACGAAGCCGTTCACAAGGTTGAACTGCGGACCGGCAACAATAATCTGGCCGAGGGCGCGTTCGATTTCGGCGGTCCGTTAAGCGACGATGGCCGCGTGCTTTACCGTTTAAACGGTATTGCCCGCACTCAGGACAACCAGGTTTCTGATTACAAAGAAACGCGCATGGCCGTCGCTCCGGCGTTAACCTGGTATCCGAATGACCAGACGCGTTTTACGCTGCTGACCAGCTACCAGAAAGATCCCGATGCGGGCTATCGTAACTTCCTGCCGAAAGCAGGCCTGGTTACCGAAACCTCCGCGGGCTACATCCCGCTGGATTTTAACGTCAGCGACCCCGACTACGACCAGTCGTGGCGGGAACAGACGATGGTGGGCTATGAATTTGAACACGACTTTGACGATGTCTTCACCTTCCGCCAGAACGCACGCTACGCCAGCATCAAACAAAAGTACCGCTACCTCGTCTATGCCACCTCGGTTAACGACCTGACGCTTGCGCGTCGCGCTCAGCATGAAGTTCGCGACACGGACGAGTTCGGGATCGATAACCAGCTTGAGGCCCAGTTTGATACCGGCGACGTCGGGCATACGGTACTCGGCGGCCTGGATTACAAATTAAGCAACGATAGCCAGCGGTTCTGGCGCGGTATGGGTTCTCAGTACGATATCTACTGGCCGAATCCGACCTATGGCATCCACGTAGATGAAAGCACCTTTAGCCTGGTGACGGATGAGCAACAGAACCTCGACCAGACCGGCGTTTACCTGCAGGACCAGATGAGCTGGAATAACTGGCAGCTACTGCTGTCCGGGCGCTATGACTGGTCGGAAGTGCGTACTAAGGACAATCAGGACGGCTCTACGGTGCAGCAGAACGACAGCAAATTCACCTGGCGCACCGGTTTGCTTTACGCCTTTGATTTCGGCTTTTCGCCGTACGTCAGCTACAGCACCTCATTTGAGCCGAATCTGCAAACCAACCGCGCTCCCGGCGTTGCGCCTTTTGCCCCGACAACCGGTAAGCAAACCGAAGCGGGGCTTAAGTATCAGCCTGTTGAAAACGCCTTTATGACGCTTGCGCTCTACGATCTGCGCCAGAGCAACGTGTCAACCTACAACAGCAGCCTGGGCTGGTTTGAAAACGCAGGAGAAGTACGCTCGAAAGGCGTGGAGACGGAAATCCACGCCGCGCTGTTTGACAGCATCAACCTGATTGGCTCATACACCTACACCGACGCGGAAAACGTCAGCACTACGGTGGCGGGAACCGAAGGGAAAACCCCGGCCCGCATCCCGACGCATATGGCCTCCGCCTGGGGCAGCTACACCTTCCCGGGCGGAACGCTGAAAAGCCTGACCGCAGGCGTTGGGATGCGCTATATCGGCACCAGCTATGGCGATGCGCAAAACACCTTTAAGGTAGCCTCCGTCGATCTGTATGACGCAATGCTGCGCTATGAGCCGAGCGAGCTGAACGGCAGCCTGCGAGGAGCCGCCGTCCAGCTTAACGTTAATAACCTGGCGGACACGAAATACGTCGCTTCCTGCGCTTCCGACTCCGCCTGCTTCTACGGTATAGGCCGCACGATGACCGCAACGGTTAGCTATAGCTGGTAATATCTCCTTCATTATTCAGCCCGTCATTACTGGCGGGCTGCTTACATTTTATCGTCCGTGGATTTGCACCTCGTCACATTTATCAGAAAAAGCAAAAAATCATAATTTGTCTGGGCAATTCGACAATTGTTGTCTTTGCGTGAGTTAACCAATACTGAGGGCGGAAAATAAATGCCGCAAGACCTCATGCGGAAAGTTGAACTATTTTGTGCCCTACAAATAAGGTCAATAATAATGAACGCCATTTCTGTTCTCAGTACCAAAGATAAAATTGGCTATGGCCTCGGCGATATGGCCAGCGCATTAGTCTGGCAAACCGCGACGTTATTCCTTGCTTATTTTTATACCGATGTATTTGGCCTACCGGCGGCTATCATGGGCACCATGTTTTTAGTGGTGCGCGTGGTGGATGCTTTTATCGATCCCTGTATCGGCGCTATGGTAGACCGTACGCAGACCAGACACGGCCGTTTCCGTCCCTGGCTTTTGTGGTTTGCTATTCCTTTTGGCGTAAGCTGCCTGATCACCTTTTACGTGCCGGACGTCGGCCCAACGGCAAAAATCATTTATGCCTGTGCCACTTACAGCATTCTTAGCGTGGTCTATTCAGCGATAAACGTGCCCTATTGCGCAATGCCGGGGGCGCTGACGCTCGACCCACGCGAGCGGCACTCCATTCAGTCCTGGCGCTTTGCCCTGTCGTTTATTGGCGGCCTAATCGTCACGGTTATTGCGCTGCCGCTGGTAGACTGGCTGGGCGGCGGAAACCTGCAAAAAGGGTATTTTTACGCCATGAGTTTAATGGGACTGCTCGGCGTAGGGTTATTTTATTGCTGTTTTGCCATGACTAAAGAACGCTATTCTCCGCGTAATGACACCTCGGGCTCTATGGCCGGCGATTTAAAATTACTGGCGAAAAATAGCCAGTGGCGAATTGTATTCGTGTTCAATATTTTACTTTTAACCGCGGTGGTCACCCGCGGCTCCGCCACCATGTATTACGTGAAGTATGTATTATTACGCCCGGACCTGGTTTTTGCTTTTATCGTTTCGGGCATGATTGCCTCTTTGCTGGGCGCTTTGCTTTCGGAACGTTTACTTGGCAAGTTCGATCGCGTGCGGGCGTATCAGTGGACTATTGTCACTTTTGTTATTTTCGCCACGGCGATTTTCTTTATTCCCCCAACGGCCGTCTGGCTTATTTTTGCGCTTAACCTGGTGTTCAGCTTTATCCAGAACCTCACCACGCCGCTGCAGTGGACGATGTTTTCCGACGTGGTGGATTATGAAGAGCACCGCACGGGCCGTCGCCTTGACGGGCTGGTGTTTTCCACCGCGCTGTTTGCCATTAAATTCGGTCTGGCTCTCGGCGGCGCGGTGGTAGGGTGGATCCTCGGCATGGTCGATTATCTGCCCAATCAGGCAACCCAGTCGGCTTCGGTGCTAAGCACCATCAACGCGCTGTTCACCCTTATCCCTTCGGTGCTGTTTATCGCCATGGCTGTGCTGCTGCTTATCTACAAACTCAACAGCCGCAAGGTCTACAGCATCGCCAGCGAGCTTGCCGCCAGGCGCCAGCTTCGCGATGACGAACCCTCACTTGCCCCCGTTACACAGGAGTAATGTATGTCTGCTATTTATAAGGATCCCCACCGCCCGGTTAACGAACGCGTTGCCGATCTCCTCTCACGTATGACGCCGGAAGAAAAGTTCGCGCAGATGCACGCTTACTGGCTGATTTTATCGAGCGACGGCAATCATCGTGAGAGAACCGATCTGAGCGATGAGTTTGCGGGCGTAACGGAACAGGCGGGGCTTGCCGAGCGTTTACAGCTGGGCATCGGGCAAATTACCCGTCCGCTCGGGACGCACATCGTTGCGGCAAAAGAGGGCGTGCGGGCGGCCAATCGCCTGCAGAAAACCCTGGTTGAAGAGACCCGCCTTGGTATTCCCGCGCTTTTTCATGAAGAGTGCCTGGTGGGTTTACTGTGTAAAGACGCCACGCTTTTTCCTTCTTCCCTTAATTACGGATCGACATGGGATCCCGATTTGATCGAGCGCGCCGCCGCCGCGATTGGCAGGGAAGCGCGCTCTGCCGGCTGTCATCAGGGGCTTGCTCCGGTGCTGGACGTTTCGCGCGACGTGCGCTGGGGACGTACGGAAGAGACCTTC
The DNA here is from genome assembly GCF_003628475.1 of Enterobacter sp. R1(2018). Classification (GTDB taxonomy): domain Bacteria; phylum Pseudomonadota; class Gammaproteobacteria; order Enterobacterales; family Enterobacteriaceae; genus Dryocola. Next base: position 59,952 of record NZ_RCAA01000050.1, read on the forward strand.
GGGGAGGATCCCTGGCTCGTGGGCGTGTTGGCTACGCGCTATGTAAAAGGCCTGCAGGGCAAGGATCGCGATCTGCTGGCAACGCTTAAGCATTATGTCGGCCATTCGTTCAGCGAAGGCGCGCGCAATCATGCGCCCGTGCATCTCGGCTTCTGCGAGCTGAACGATACTTTTCTGCTGCCGTTTGAAATGGCGGTGAAGCTGGCCAACGCCGGCTCCGTTATGCCTGCCTATCACGATATCGATAACCAGCCGGGACACTCAGACGACTTCCTGCTTACCACCGTCCTGCGCGAGCGGTGGGGTTTCGACGGGCTGATCGTGGCGGACTACGGCGGCGTAAGCCTCCTTCATCAGCATCACGGCGTTTCGCATGATGCGGCCGGGTCGGCGGCGCTGGCGTTTAATGCAGGTCTCGATGTCGAACTGCCGAAAGATGACTGCGCCCGCCACCTGGCGCAGGCCGTCGAGCGCGGATTAATCACGATGGAAAAGGTGGATGAAATCGTCGCCCGCGTGCTGAAAGAGAAATTCCGTCTTGGCCTGTTTGAACGGCCTTATACGGATGAAAATCAGGTCGAGCTGCAAAGCGAATCCACGCTGCAGATTGCGCGCGAAGTGGCGACCCGTTCTATTACGCTTCTGGAGAACGACGGCACTCTGCCGCTGAAAGGCAGGCCGCGCGTGGCGGTAATAGGACCGACCGCGGACGATCCTCTGGCGCTGCTGAGCGGCTACAGCTTTCCGGTGCATTTGATCATCAGCGACATGCTGGAGCAAACCTCGCAGGTGGTCACGCCGCTTGCGGCTTTACGCGAACGCCTTGGCCGCGACAGCGTTCTTTATGCCAAAGGTTGCCATATTATTGAAAAACGCATGGCCGGCGCGCCGGTCTTCCCCGGCGACAGCGGCGGAAAACCTATCCAGGAGTCGCCGGTTTCGCTCGATACGAGCCTGATCCCCGAGGCGGTAAAAACGGCGCAGCAAAGCGATGTGGTGGTGCTTTGCGTGGGCGATCTGGCAGGCCTGTTCCAGAGCGGTACGGTTGGCGAAGGCTCGGATACGGATAGCCTGGCGCTACCGGGCGTGCAGCAGCAGTTGCTTAACGAACTGCTGGCGACGGGCAAACCGGTGGTGGTGGTGATGACCGGCGGTCGCCCTTATAACCTCGGCGGGCAGGAAGATAAGGTCGCCGCGCTGCTGCTGGCTTGGGCGCCCGGCCAGGAAGGCGGGCACGCCGTTGCGGATGTGCTGACGGGGCTAGCGGAACCCGAAGGACGCCTGGTGGTGTCGGTGCCGAAAAGCGCGGGCGCCATGCCTTATTACTACAATCACAAACTAAAAAGCGGCGGCACGCCGTTCGCCTTCCATTTCGGCTCACGCTACCCGTTTGGCTATGGCAAAACATGGACGACGTTCGGCTACGGCGCCTTAAAACTGAAGGACGCCACGGTTGCCTGTCAGGGCGCAGACGTCTGCGCGAGTGTCACCGTAACCAACAAGGGAGCCGTCGCGGGCAGCGAGGTGGTGCAGCTTTATGTCCATGACAAAGTGGCGTCCATGGTGCGCCCGGTTCGGGAGCTAAAAGCCTTCCAGCGCGTCCATCTTAAGCCGGGAGAAAGCGCCGAGCTGACGTTTATCGTGCCAACCGATATGCTCAGCTTCACCCGCCGCGACGGGCAGCGCGTAGTAGAGCCGGGCGAGTTTGAGATACAAATCGGGGCATCAAGCGGAGATATACGCAGCCGCGGCACGGTAATCCTGAGCGGCGAGACGCAGCTTATCCAGGGTAAATGGCGGATGATAAGCCACTGCGAAGTGAAGCAGTGATTTAAGCCGGGTGGCGCTAAGCGCTTACCCGACCTACCGTTGGTTCCGTAAATAGGGTGGATAAGCGCTTAGCGCTATCCACCTGATGATATCGGACGTTCAGTAGTCAATTCCAATCTGCGCCTTCACGCCCGCGTCAAAGGCATGCTTCACCGGACGCAGCTCGCTGACCGTATCGGCCATCTCGAGAATATCCCGATGGCAGCCGCGGCCGGTGATAATTACCGTCTGCTGCGCAGGACGCTGCCGGAGCGCATCCAGCACTTCCTGCAGCGGCAGGTAATCATAGGCGACCATATAGGTGAGTTCATCGAGAATGACCATATCCAGCGCACCGTCCGCCAGCATGCGCCTGGCATGTTGCCAGACGGCCAGGCATGCCTCGGTATCCGTTTCACGGTTCTGCGTCTCCCAGGTAAAGCCCGTCGCCATCACCTGAAACTCCACGCCGTGCGGCTCAAGTAAATTCCGTTCGCCGTTCGGCCACTGGCCCTTAATAAACTGGATGACGCCGACTTTTTTACCGTGGCCGACGGCGCGGGCGGCGGTGCCAAACGCCGCCGTGGTTTTGCCTTTCCCGTTGCCGGTAAACACAATCAAAATGCCGCGCTCTTGCTGGGCCGCTTCTATGCGGGCGTCAACTTTTTCTTTCTGGCGCTGGGCCCGCTGCTGGTAACGATCGTCGCTCATTCGGAAATTCCTGGTTTACGGTTAGGCTGGGCATCAAAGCTCATGCCGGTTTTGCGACGGCTGTCGTCGCCCATCAGCCACAGGTAGAGCGGCATTAAATCACGCGGCGTTTTGAGCCTGGCCGGATCCTCGGTTGGAAAAGCGCTGGCCCGCATTGCGGTGCGCGTACCGCCCGGATTGATGCAGTTCACGCGCAGGTTTTGCTGCTTATACTCTTCTGCCAGCACCTGCATCATGCCTTCGGTGGCAAATTTCGATGCGGCGTAGGCGCCCCATCCGGCGCGGCCCTGGCGGCCCACGCTTGAGCTGGTGAAGACCAGCGAACCCGCGTCGGATTTCAGCAAAAGGGGCAGCAGGGCCTGGGTCAGGAAGAAGGTGGCGTTGACGTTTACCTGCATCACGTTTTGCCAGGTTTGCGGATCTTGCTGGCTCATCGGCACCACATCGCCGAGGATTCCTGCATTATGCAGGACGCCGTCAAGCCTTGGCACCAGGCCGGCAATCCTTTGCGCCAGCCGTTCGCAATCCTGCGGGGTGGCGGTCAACAGATCCAGGGTAAACCAGTGCGGCGTGCCCCCGGATTGATGGTTTAACTCTTGCGCCACGGCGCGCAGCTTATCTTCGTTACGCCCGAGCAGGATAACGTTCGCGCCGTAACGCGCATAGGTCAGCGCCGCTTCGCGGCCAATGCCGTCGCTGGCGCCGGTGACCAGAATAATGCGGTTTCGCAGTAAATCGGTTTTCGGTTGATAATGCAAAATTTACTCCTCGCGCGATGCAAAGGCTGCTCACGTCTTATTTCTCGTGGTTTTTGGTACACAGGGCTTTATGCCTGAAAGGGAGGGGCATTTCAATCGGCCGCCGGGAGACATTCCCGCTGGTTAACATTTTGCAAAGGTTTCGCAGGCTTAAATTCGTGCCGGAAGCCGCCGCGCAGCATTTATAGTTGCATGCAGACGTGGAGGGCCCGCTCGGGTACACTTCACCCTATGATTAATGCTCTGAAATTAAGGCGGAATACGTGGATTTTATTGCGAACTATGGATTGTTTCTGGCCAAAATCGTCACGGTTGTCGTCGCGATAGCGGCCATTGTCACTATTGTGGTCAACGTTGCCCAGCGTAAAAAGCATCATCACGGCGAGCTGCGCCTGACCAACTTAAGCGAACAGTATCAGGAGATGCGCGAGGAGATGCAGGTCGCGCGTCTTGACGATCATCAGCAAAAGCTGTGGCATAAAGGCCAGAAGAAAAAGCACAAACTGGAGGCAAAACAGGCTAAGGCGCGCGCCAGGCGCGGCGAAACTACCAGCTCTGACAAACCCACCCTTTACGTGCTGGATTTCAAAGGCAGTATGGACGCTCACGAAGTGACATCTTTACGTGAAGAGATAACGGCGGTGCTGGCGGTGATTAAGCCAGAAGATGAAGTCCTGCTGCGCTTAGAAAGCCCGGGTGGGGTGGTGCACGGCTATGGGCTTGCGGCGTCGCAGCTCCAGCGCCTGCGCGAACATAAAGTTCGTCTGACCGTGGCCGTTGATAAAGTCGCAGCCAGCGGAGGCTATATGATGGCCTGCGTGGCGGACCGCATCGTTGCCGCTCCGTTTTCTATTATTGGCTCAATCGGCGTGGTGGCCCAGGTGCCGAACTTCCATCGCCTGTTAAAGCGTAATGACATCGATGTGGAATTGCACACCGCGGGGCAGTACAAACGCACCCTGACGCTGTTTGGCGAGAACACCGAGCAGGGGCGCGAGAAGTTCCGCGAAGACCTGAACGAAACCCATCACCTCTTTAAGCATTTCGTGCATGAAATGCGTCCGGCGCTGGATATTGACGCCGTGGCTACAGGCGAACACTGGTATGGCGTGCAGGCAAAAGAAAAAGGACTGGTGGATGAGGTTAGCACCAGCGACGATCTGCTGATTGGCCTGATGAAAAACCACGAGGTCATCGGCGTACGCTTTACCCGGCGTAAAAAAATGATGGAAAGATTTACCGGCAGCGCGGCAAACAGTCTCGATCGCCTGTTGCTTCGCTGGTGGCAACGTGGAGAAAAGCCGCTATTGTAAATAGATGTTTAAAAAGCGAGGCCTGTGGCCTCGCTTTTTGTTTTAGTCCTGCAGATGGTATTTCTCGGACATCACGTGGGCGAGGTGCTTGAACATATTAAACACCGCTGTGCTTTTCGGGGTGGGCAGGCCTTGTTCATCAAGGAAATACTCGCCGCGAAAGACCAGCACGCCATTCTTTTGCTCAACGCCCGTGGCCTCCATACCGTGGATAAAATCTTCATGTTCGCGAATGATTTTATTGGCCTCGGCCAGCAGCGTTTCGCGGTCGACAGGCTGAGTTGTAGTTTGCATGTTGTCTCCTCCAAAAAACTGGCGCTAGTGTACGTCCACACGAGCCCCAGGGGCAATATCTCCCTGTAAACTGCGGGCCGATAAAAAAGTTAACCGTGCTGGCGGGAATGCGTATTGCATGCTAATAAAGTTGCGTATCGGATTTTATCAGGTAGAGTGTGACGCTTTCGCAAATCTGGCAACGGAATTGCTTGACATTCAACCAAACTTCCGTCGTGCTATGTCACCTGCACGAAAAACTCGGTAACTCAATCACCTGCGTTAGCACGGCTTTCAGCCCGGTGTTTTGAAAAAAGAGTTGATCTCCTTTGATGCTGTCGCAATATAAAAAAGGCGCACCGCAAGCGGGAGAATGAGACTGCGTGCGACGTATTCTGGATGAATTAAATTAGGTAAAGGTGAATATGGGTAAAGCTCTCGTCATCGTTGAGTCCCCGGCAAAAGCCAAAACGATCAACAAATATCTCGGCAATGACTACGTGGTTAAGTCCAGCGTGGGTCATATCCGCGATTTGCCGACCAGTGGATCAACCACCAAGAAGAGCGCTGACTCTGCCTCCGCCAAAACGACCAAAAAGGTCAAAAAGGATGAACGCGGCGCGCTCGTAAATCGTATGGGTGTCGATCCCTGGCACGGCTGGGAAGCCCAGTATGAAGTGCTGCCGGGCAAAGAAAAGGTGGTTTCAGAACTGAAATCCCTTGCTGAAAAAGCCGACCATATCTATCTCGCAACCGACCTTGACCGCGAAGGGGAGGCCATTGCCTGGCACCTGCGGGAAGTGATCGGCGGTGATGATTCGCGCTACAGCCGCGTAGTGTTTAACGAAATCACCAAAAACGCTATCCGCCAGGCTTTTGAAAAGCCGGGCGAACTGAATATTGACCGAGTCAACGCCCAGCAGGCGCGTCGCTTTATGGACCGCGTGGTGGGTTACATGGTTTCGCCGCTGCTGTGGAAAAAAATCGCCCGCGGGCTTTCCGCCGGACGCGTGCAATCCGTTGCCGTGCGCCTGGTCGTCGAGCGTGAGCGTGAGATTAAAGCCTTTGTTCCCGAAGAGTTCTGGGAAATCGACGCAAGCCTGGCCACTCCGGCGGGCGACAGCCTTCCGGTTCAGGTAAGCCACCACAAAGATAAGCCGTTCCGGCCGGTCAATCGCGAGCAGGCCATGGCTGCGGTCAGCGAGCTTGAAAAAGCGCGTTATACCCTCCTTGAACGTGAGGATAAACCGACCAGCAGCAAGCCCGGTGCGCCGTTTATTACCTCTACGCTGCAGCAGGCTGCCAGCACCCGTCTTGGTTTTGGCGTGAAAAAAACCATGATGATGGCGCAGCGCCTGTACGAAGCAGGCCACATTACCTATATGCGTACCGACTCCACCAACCTCAGCCAGGACGCGGTGAGCATGGTGCGTGGTTATATCGACGAGAACTTTGGTAAAAAGTATCTGCCGGCCGACGCTAACCAGTATGCAAGCAAGGAAAACTCACAGGAAGCGCACGAAGCGATTCGTCCATCCGACGTGAGCGTGGTTGCCGAATCCTTAAAGGATATGGAAGTCGACGCGCAGAAACTCTACCAGCTTATCTGGCGCCAGTTCGTTGCCTGCCAGATGACGCCGGCGCAGTACGACTCCACGACCTTAACCGTGGAAGCGGGCGACTACCGTCTGAAAGCGCGTGGCCGTATCCTGCGCTTTGACGGCTGGACTAAGGTCATGCCTGCGCTGCGTAAAGGCGATGAAGATCGTACGCTGCCTGCGGTCAATAAAGGCGACGTGATGTCGCTGATTGAACTGACCCCGGGCCAGCACTTTACCAAACCGCCGGCTCGCTTTAGCGAAGCGTCGTTGGTAAAAGAGCTTGAAAAACGCGGCATCGGCCGTCCTTCTACCTATGCGTCCATCATCTCCACTATTCAGGATCGTGGCTATGTACGCGTGGAGAACCGACGTTTTTACGCGGAAAAAATGGGTGAGATTGTCACCGATCGCCTGGAAGAAAACTTCCGCGAGCTGATGAACTACGACTTTACCGCGCAGATGGAAAACAACCTCGACCAGGTGGCTAACAACCAGGCCGAGTGGAAAGGCGTGCTGGACGAATTCTTCAGCGACTTCAGCGGCCAGCTTGAGAAAGCCGAGCAGGATCCGGAAGAGGGCGGCATGCGTCCGAACCAGATGGTGCTCACCAGCATCGACTGTCCGACCTGCGGGCGCAAGATGGGTATCCGCACGGCGAGCACCGGCGTGTTCCTGGGCTGCTCCGGCTATGCGCTGCCGCCGAAAGAGCGCTGCAAAACCACCATTAACCTGGTGCCGGAAAACGAAGTGCTCAACGTCCTTGAGGGCGATGACGCGGAAACCAACGCGCTGCGCGCGAAACGTCGCTGCGCCAAATGCGGCACGGCGATGGACAGCTATCTCATCGATCCCAAACGCAAGCTGCACGTGTGCGGTAACAACCCGACCTGCGACGGCTACGAAATCGAAGAGGGCGAGTTCCGCATCAAGGGCTACGATGGCCCAATCGTTGAGTGTGAGAAGTGTGGTTCTGAAATGCACCTGAAAATGGGGCGCTTCGGGAAGTACATGGCCTGTACCAACGATGACTGTAAGAACACGCGTAAGATCCTGCGTAACGGCGAAGTAGCTCCGCCGAAAGAAGATCCGGTTCCGTTACCGGAACTGCCTTGTGAAAAATCGGATGCCTACTTTGTTCTGCGCGACGGCGCGGCGGGCGTCTTCCTGGCGGCTAACACCTTCCCTAAATCGCGTGAAACCCGCGCGCCGTTAGTCGAAGAGCTTTACCGCTTCCGTGACCGTCTGCCGGAAAAACTGCGCTACCTGGCCGACGCGCCGCAGCAGGATGCGGAAGGCAATAAATCCGTCGTCCGCTTCAGCCGCAAGACTAAGCAGCAGTACGTTTCCTCAGAAAAAGAGGGTAAAGCGACCGGCTGGTCCGCCTTCTTCATCGACGGAAAATGGGTTGAAGGCAAGAAATAACCTTCTTTAACCATCTGAAACCGGGGCCCGCGCTCCGGTTTTTTTCTATCTTCTTATATAACCTCTTTATTATTTTTTCTTCCCATCTATACAGAGAAGATATAACTGATATAGTGGCTTAAGCGCATATCCTTTTTAATCTCATATCGTCTTACTCCCCGTACCGCCTGCGTTGGGGGCGTTTTGACCTGGATGGTAAGTCATGAAACTACAGCAGCTTCGTTATATCGTTGAGGTGGTCAACCACAATCTTAACGTCTCGTCGACGGCGGAAGGGCTTTACACTTCTCAGCCGGGCATCAGTAAACAAGTGCGTATGCTGGAAGATGAGCTGGGTATTCAGATTTTTGCCCGCAGCGGCAAACATCTTACTCAGGTCACGCCCGCCGGGCAGGAGATTATCCGTATTGCCCGCGAAGTACTCTCTAAAGTCGACGCCATTAAATCCGTTGCCGGTGAACATACCTGGCCGGACAAAGGCTCTTTATACGTCGCCACGACGCATACCCAGGCTCGCTATGCGTTGCCGGGCGTAATCAAGGGCTTTATAGAACGTTACCCGCGCGTTTCGCTGCATATGCATCAGGGGTCGCCAACGCAGATTGCGGAAGCGGTCTCTAAGGGCAATGCGGATTTCGCCATCGCCACCGAAGCGCTGCATCTGTACGACGATCTGGTGATGCTGCCGTGCTATCACTGGAATCGCTCGATCGTCGTCACCCCGGAGCACCCGCTGGCCTCGAAGGAAACCGTCACCATCGAGGAACTGGCTCAGTATCCGCTGGTTACCTATACCTTCGGCTTTACCGGCCGTTCTGAGCTGGATACCGCGTTCAACCGCGCCGGTTTAACTCCGCGTATCGTCTTTACCGCAACCGATGCGGACGTCATTAAAACCTACGTGCGCCTGGGGTTAGGAGTAGGGGTAATTGCCAGCATGGCCGTCGATCCCGTCTCCGATCCCGATTTGGTTCGTATCGAGGCGCAGGGGGTGTTCAGCCACAGCACCACCAAAATCGGCTTCCGCCGCAGTACCTTCCTGCGCAGCTATATGTATGATTTTATTCAACGCTTCGCGCCGCACCTGACGCGTGACGTGGTCGATACCGCCGTGGCCTTAAGGTCCAATGAGGATATCGAAGCGATGTTTAAAGATATTAAATTACCCGCCAAATAATTCTATGCGGTATCTTCTCCGCCTGGGGAAGATACCGTTTTTTTAAACCTCGCGAATAAATAAGAATTACTCTCATCCCGTTTTATATCCGCCGCTCCGGCATATCCTTATTATAACGATGGTTAATCTGTCTCTATTATGAGACAGGCGTAGATAATAATTAACCGCAGCGCAAATGAGACACTTCAATAATTTATTTCATGTCAAAAGATTAAATCTTTTCTTGTAAACAGTGAGCAAATTTGCTGGCTTTTGCGCTAGAGTTTCTTTAGGATTAATCCCAACGTACGATTGCTTATAACGATTGTTAACAAGTTTATGATAAGTGGTGTCGATTGTATGAGGTTAGCAATGCCTTCAGGAAGTGAACAACCGCAAAGGGATCCTGAGCTTAAACGCAAAGCCTGGCTGGCGGTATTTCTGGTTTCAGGCCTGTTCTGGCTGGTCGTTGCGCTGTTAGCCTGGCGCTATTGGAGCTAAAAATGGCAACGCCTGGGCAGGTCGTGCAGTCAAAAAAAATGTTTCACCAGGATGACAAGCCGGTTCAGGACCTGAAAAGGGATAAAACCCAAATGCCAGCCTCCTGGAAGCTAACCAAACAGCAGCAGGATTTTATCGATCTGATGACTGTCGACGATCACAAAAAACAATAATTACTCATTTTATTTACGTTTAATTAACTTGCGGTGCATCACACTTTTTTATTCGCTGCGGTTAACAACGTACTACTTAATAACTACGCACAGCACTATTCCTGGGGACTGATTATTTAGTCAGCCAGATTGCATATCGCAAATAAAGAGTAATGCTTATGATAAACCACTGCAGTATTAAATACTGGTCATGGCTCGGCGCTTTTACCGTTTCGGTAGTGTTCTGGGCGCAGCTGATCGCAACCCTGGTTAATTAATCTCAAAACGCCCCGTGCCCTATGCCGGGGCGTTTTTCATTTCCCCCGCCGACCGCTTTTAACGCCCATTTATCAATTCGGGTTGTTATCAAAACGTTACGACATGTATGTGTTATCTTTAACAGTGACCCTGAATTTAATCAGGGCATCGCTATCCCTGGAATTAAGGAGGAGCTATGTCGTTAACCCTGCGAGAGGCCAGTAAGGACACGCTTCAGGCGCTAGATAAAACCTATCATTACTACAGCCTGCCGCTGGCATCAAAGGAACTTGGGGATATCACGCGCTTACCCAAGTCGCTAAAAGTTTTACTCGAAAACATGCTGCGCTGGCAGGATGAAGATTCCGTTACCCGAGATGATATCCACGCTCTGGCCGGCTGGCTGAAAAACGCCCATGCGGATCGTGAAATCGCTTACCGCCCGGCGCGCGTATTAATGCAGGATTTTACCGGCGTGCCGGCCGTGGTGGATTTAGCCGCCATGCGCGAAGCCGTCAAGCGCCTCGGCGGCGACGTCGCCAAAGTCAATCCGCTGTCTTCCGTTGACCTGGTCATTGACCACTCCGTGACCGTTGACCATTTCGGCGATGACGACGCCTTCGAAGAAAACGTACGCCTGGAAATGGAACGCAACCACGAACGTTACGTTTTCCTGCGCTGGGGCCAGCAGGCGTTCAGCCGCTTCAGCGTGGTGCCGCCGGGCACCGGTATCTGCCACCAGGTCAACCTGGAATACCTTGGCAAAGCCGTATGGAGCGAAATGCAGGGCGACGAGCTGGTCGCTTATCCGGACACGCTGGTGGGCACCGATTCCCATACCACGATGATCAACGGCCTGGGGGTGCTGGGCTGGGGCGTGGGCGGTATCGAAGCTGAGGCGGCGATGCTCGGCCAGCCGGTGTCCATGCTTATTCCTGACGTGGTCGGCTTTAAGCTCGACGGCAAGCTTGGCGAGGGGATTACCGCAACCGACCTTGTGCTGACCGTCACCCAGATGCTGCGTAAGCACGGCGTCGTCGGCAAGTTTGTCGAATTCTACGGCGACGGGCTGGATTCGCTGCCGCTGGCCGACCGCGCCACTATTGCCAACATGGCGCCGGAATACGGCGCGACGTGCGGCTTCTTCCCTATTGATGCCGTTACGCTTGATTACATGCGTCTGAGCGGGCGCACCGAAGACCAGATTGCGCTGGTCGAGGCGTATGCCAAAGCGCAGGGCATGTGGCGCAATACCGGCGATGAGCCGATCTTTACCAGCACCCTTGCTCTGAATATGAATGAGGTGGAAGCAAGCGTCGCCGGCCCGAAACGGCCGCAGGACCGCGTCCCGTTAGGGGAGGTTCCGAAAGCCTTTCACGCCAGTAACGAACTGGAAATCAACGCCACGCAAAAAGATCGCGCGCCGGTGGATTACACGATGGGTGGGCGTGAATACCAGCTTCCGGACGGCGCGGTGGTGATTGCCGCCATTACGTCCTGCACTAATACTTCTAACCCGAGCGTGCTGATGGCCGCGGGCCTGCTGGCGAAAAAAGCGCTCACGCTTGGCCTGAAGCGCCAGCCGTGGGTTAAGGCCTCGCTGGCGCCGGGTTCGAAAGTCGTTTCAGACTATCTCGCCAAAGCCAAGCTGACGCCTTATCTGGACGGGCTGGGCTTTAACCTGGTCGGCTACGGCTGTACCACCTGTATCGGCAACTCGGGGCCGCTGCCGGATCCCATCGAGCTGGCGATTAAAAAAGGCGATTTGACCGTGGGCGCGGTGCTTTCCGGCAACCGCAACTTCGAAGGCCGTATTCACCCGCTGGTGAAAACCAACTGGCTGGCGTCGCCGCCGCTGGTAGTCGCCTATGCGCTGGCGGGGAATATGAACGTCAACCTGACAACCGATCCGCTGGGGCACGATCGCAAGGGCGATCCGGTTTATCTGAAGGATATCTGGCCAAGCAGCCAGGAGATCGCCCGCGCGGTAGCTCAAGTTTCTACGGAAATGTTCAACAAAGAGTATGCGGAGGTCTTCGAAGGCACGCCGGAGTGGAAAAATATCGCGGTTGACCGTTCGGATACCTACGGCTGGCAGAGCGATTCCACCTATATTCGCCTGTCGCCATTCTTTGATGATATGGAAGCGGAGCCGAAGCCGCCGCAGGATATTCATGGCGCACGCGTGCTGGCGATGCTGGGCGATTCGGTCACCACCGACCACATCTCGCCTGCGGGCAGCATCAAGCCCGACAGCCCGGCGGGGCGCTATCTGCTAAACCACGGCGTTGAGCGCAGAGACTTCAACTCATACGGTTCGCGCCGCGGCAACCATGAAGTGATGATGCGCGGCACCTTCGCCAACATCCGTATTCGTAACGAGATGGTGCCCGGTGTGGAAGGCGGCATGACGCGCCTGCTGCCGGGTGATGAGGTGATGTCGATTTACGATGCGGCGATGCGCTACCAGGCGAAGGGGATTCCGCTGGCGGTGATTGCGGGTAAAGAATATGGCTCAGGCTCAAGCCGCGACTGGGCGGCGAAAGGGCCGCGTCTGCTGGGCGTGCGGGTGGTTATCTCTGAATCCTTTGAGCGTATTCACCGTTCTAACCTTATCGGGATGGGGATTCTGCCCCTGGAATTCCCGCAGGGCGTAACGCGCAAAACGCTGGGGCTGACCGGGGAAGAAACCATTGATATCACCGGGCTCGACGCCCTCAGCCCGGGCGCTACCGTACCGGTGACGTTGACACATAGCGACGGCCGGCAGGAGGTGATCGAGTGCCGCTGCCGTATCGATACCGGCAACGAATTAACCTATTTCCGCAACGACGGCATTTTGCATTACGTCATCCGTAATATGCTGAAGTAGGAATAACGACCGCGGCTGGCAAGCAACGACATTTGGCAACGATAAAGGCAGAGAAATCTGCCTTTATTTTTTTAAGCCCGTTTAGCGGGATGTTTAAACGTTGTTGCGGATGCCGCTTCAGGTTCGCACCTCTTTAAGCAAGGTCTGAATAACCTGCTCCTGCCTGGCATAATCTCCCTCGGCGAAAGCGGCGTAGCGCAGCTTGCCCTGCACATCGAAGTAATAGTGGGCGGGCCAGTAGCGGTTTCCAAAGGCGTTCCAGATCCGGTAATTGTTATCGGTCACTACCGGATACGGCAGCTGCCATTTATCCACAGCATTTTTAACAGCACGCGGATTTTTTTCCCAGGGATATTCCGGCGTATGCACGCCAATCACCACCAGCCCTCGATCTTTGTACTTGTTCGCCCAGTCGCGCACGTGCGGCAGCGTATGCTGGCAGTTAATACAGTCGAAGGTCCAGAAATCGATCAGCACTACTTTTCCCTGCAGCGACCCGGGCGTGACCGGCGTCCCGTTGAGCCAGGCGGTTCCGCCCGCCAGCGAAGGGATAGCGCTGGCAGGTACAGGCTGCGCCACGGGCAGCAGCTTAACCTCAGGACGCGCGGTGGGGGCGAAGTTCAGTAACTTCTCTTCAAGCCTGTCCGCAAGACCGTTGGGCCCCTGAAAAAGATTGTTCATGCCGGCGGCGGTGAAGGCAACAGAGGCCAGCATTACCGCTCCGGCGAGCTGGCGCAGCCGCGCCATAAACGTGCTTTTCGTCCGCAGACGCGTCAGCATCTGCTTTCCGCAAAACCACAGCTGCGCCAGCATCACGGCGCAGCCGCTGCCGTATGCGACCAGCAGCAGCCCGGTACTGACCGACGCGTTGCCTGCAAGCGCCGGGGCAAGTATCGCTCCCAGAATCGGCCCGGCACAGGGAGACCACAGCAGGCCCACGGCCAGTCCCGCCAGAAAAGCGGAAAGAGCGCCCTGCGTGCGATAGCTCTGGTCATTAATGACGTTGCCCAGCCGTACCGCCGGGTGCAGCAGCCGGGCGGCGAGGTGCGGGAAGATAAGCGTGAGGGCGGCGACGGCCAGCAAAATCAGCGCCAGCCAACGTCCGACAAGCGTGGTCCGGATAACCCAGTCGCCGGCCAGGGTAACCAGCATAGCGACGGCGCTGAACATCGCCACCATACCCAACAGCAGGGCGGTAAGGTGGCGTTTTCGCCCGCCGAAACCGGCAAACAGCAGGGGAATCACGGGTAAGGTGCAGGGGCTCAGCAGGCTGATGCCGCCGCCGAGAAAGGCAATGAGAAGAAACATAGGAAACCTCACGAATGCGGAAGGGGTGAATGACGTTTACTGCGCTATGGGGTAGCGCGATCATTACAACCGCCCGTTGTGTTCGGGATGTTTCATAAAGCAGCCGGTTTGTCAGCGCCTTTATCCGCCCGTCGGCAGGATACACGCAGATACAATCAGGCGACCGGCAAAGTGACGTTGACCTGCAGTCCTCCGCCTTCGCGGTTGCTTAACGTCAGCTTACCTCCCGACTGGCCGACCAGTTGCGCAGCAATCGCCAGCCCCAGGCCAGTGCCGCCGGTGCTCCTGTTGCGCGAGCTTTCTACGCGGTAGAACGGCTGTAACACCGCCTCCAGTTCGTCCTCCGGTATACCGGGTCCGTCATCCGCTACGCTAATGGTCACCGACTGGCTGTTCGGATGGTTAAGCGTAATTTCAGCGCTGCCGCCAAACTTTAGCGCGTTATCCAGCAGGTTGGTCATTACCCTGCGTAGCGCCTGCGGGCGCGCGGCCAGCGAGAAGACGCCCGCCGGCTGCATAAACCGCACACTTTTCCCCACGTCCAGATAGTCGCAGGCAATGCTGTCGATAAAAGCATGCAGTTCGATGGCCAGCAGCGGCTCTTCGAGGCTTTCTGACGAACGCGCCCAGGCAATGCCTTCGCGCACCAACTGGGTCATATCGTCCAGATCCTGCATCAGCCTGTCGCGTAGCGCAGGCTCCTCGGCCATCTCGATGCGCAGCTTCATGCGGGTGATCGGCGTTTGTAGATCGTGCGAGATGGCGGCGAGGATCTGCGAGCGCTGTCTGATATAGCCCTGAATACGCCTTTGCATACTGTTAAACGCCCGCGCGGCCTGCTGTACCTCCAACGGGCCCTGCTCTGGCATGGCAGGAAGATTGCCGACTGCAGGCTCCAGCGATTCTACCGCGCGCGTAAAACGCATCAGCGGCCGGATAACCTGCCGTACGGCAAGCCACGCGCAAAGCACCACCAGAATAAGCTGGAAGGTAAAGACGATGGGCAACCAGCGCGCAACGGGTGGCATATGGGGGATAAGATCGAGCGTCAGCGGCGAGCCGTCGCCCAGCACCATATGAGCCTGGATATGCGAAACAGGGCCCGCTACGCTGCTAAACCTTAGCTGATATTGACCGCCAAGGGTTTTGTTAAGAGAACGGATGGCGTCCCGGGAAACTTTGTCCGCAGGCGTGCTGCCGGGCGCGCCTGGCCCAAGAATATAATGATAATTTCCCCGCGCCAGCTTCGGCAGCCAGGCCGGGCGTTCTGCCGCGGGCAGCCTGTCGAGGATCGCCACGCTCGTCGCCACGTCATACTCCAGGTTGCCAAGCATCACGCTGCGGGCGCTGCGCATTCGCTCAAGCATCACCAGCGACAGGCTTAAGGCGTTAGCCAGCAGCAGGCCCGCCAGCACGATGATGGTCAGGCGGGCTAACAGCGAGCGCGGCCACAGCGTCACTCTCTGGCCTCTTTAATGACGACGGGCATGGAAAAAACGTAGCCTTCGCTGCGCACGGTTTTGATATACGCAGGCGTGCGGGCATCTTCGTTAAGGCGTTGGCGCACGCGGCTGACCAAGAGATCTATTGAGCGTTCAAACAGCTCCGCATCGCGTCCCTGGGTGAGGTTCAGGAGCTGATCGCGGGTCAGCACGCGCTGCGGGTGATCGAGAAATACGCGCAGCAGGCGATACTCCGCGCCGCTCAGGGCGACAATCACGCCGCGGTCATTAATCAAATGACGGGCGGAAGTATCCAGCCGCCAGTCGCCAAAAGCGATAATGCGCCCGGCTTCGGTTATCTGCAGATTAGGGGGAAGGGTGCGGAAACGGCGCAGAATCGCTTTTATCCGCGCCAGCAGCTCGCGCGCGACAAAGGGCTTAACGACATAATCATCGGCGCCCATTTCCAGCCCCAGGATGCGATCGGTATCTTCATTGCGCGCCGTCAGCATCAGGATGGGCAGGTCCTTATGTCGGCCGCTGCGCAGCTGGCGACACAGCGTCAGGCCGTCTTCGCCGGGCATCATGACGTCCAGCACAACTAAATCGACGGGCTGTTTATCCAGCACGGCCCGCATCTCCTTACCGTTAGCGGCGCCGACGGCGCGATAGCCGGACTTGATGAGATAGTCGACGATCAGGTCGCGAATGTCCCGGTCATCATCGACGACCAGAATGAGATCAATGTGCTCCACCGGGAACTCCTGAGCGTAATGGGAAAAGGTACTGAAAAAGCATAGCCGTTCGGCCCTGAACAGCCGCGCTTCTTTTTATCTTACAGATGGTCGGCATCCACCACCGCTTTCGCGAAGCTCTGCGGCGCCTCCTGCGGCGGG
>NZ_RCAA01000050.1:76529-89860 GCF_003628475.1 Enterobacter sp. R1(2018)
AGTCGTGTGTGTTTTGCGCATAGCCGGCCGCGCCGCGCGGCGTGGCGAAGTAAAACTGATACCACCATGACAGCTCCGCCTGCGGCGGCAGCGGTTTTTCACCAATTTGCTGGCTGCTGATGAGGTAGCCGCTGACCGAGACCAGCGCTTTAACCCGTTCCGGCCACAGCGCCGCCACGATATCCGCAGTGCGGGCGCCCCAGTCGTAGCCGGCAAATACCGCCTGGCCGATCTTCAGGGCGTCCATCAGATCCACCACATCTTTCGCCATCGCCGAGGGCTGGCCGTTACGCGGTGTGGAGGCGGAGATAAATCGTGTGGATCCGAAGCCGCGGTTTTCCGGCACGATAACGCGATAGCCTTTTTTCGCCAGCGCCGGCGCGACTTCCGCATAGCTGTGCAGGTCATAGGGCCAGCCGTGCAGCAGGATCACCGGCTGCCCGTCTTTCGGGCCGATATCCACATAGCTGACGTTCAGCACGCCAGCGTTGATATGCCGGGGATGAAGGAAGGCGGCGGAGTAATCGGTGCCGGCCGCCTGCGCCTGACAGGCGAAAACGGTGGCCAAAGAGAGAGTCAAAGCGAGGGTTGCGGAAGCGAGTCTGGTAAACATTGCGATATATCTCCGAAGTGTGAAAATGGCGGAGATATCTCAGCATCGCAATGTACGGGAAATATGTGCAGAAGGACGCTTTTTGCAAGGGCGTGTATGCAACCCGTCGCCGGATACAGTGCGATACAAAAAGCGTCTGCGGAAGGGCGATCGTTACTCTGAAAGCAGGTGGCCCATTTTGGCCGCTTTGGTATCCAGATAGTGTGCGTTCTTCGGATTGCGGCCCACGATTAACGGCACGCGTTCAACGATATTGATCCCGGCTTCGCTGAGGATTTCTACTTTTTTGGGATTGTTGGTCAGCAGACGAACCGCATCCACGCCCAGCAGTTTGAACATATCCGCGCAGAGGGTGAAATCGCGCTCGTCCGCGGCGAAACCCAGCTGATGGTTGGCTTCTACGGTATCGTAGCCTTTATCCTGCAGGGCGTAGGCGCGGATCTTATTGAGCAGACCGATATTACGCCCTTCCTGACGGTGATAAAGCAGCACGCCGCGGCCTTCTTCGGCAATATGCGACAGCGCGGCTTCAAGCTGGAAACCACAGTCGCAGCGCAGGCTGAACAATGCGTCGCCCGTCAGACATTCGGAGTGGACGCGAGCCAGAACGGATTCATCTCCGCTAATATCGCCAAACACCAGGGCGACATGATCCTGTCCGGTTGCCAGTTCTTCAAAACCCACCATCAGGAAATCGCCCCATGGGGTTGGCAGTTTGGCTTCTGCCACACGTTTAAGCTGCATGTGATTCTCCACGTACTTATTTTTGACGCCCGCGGGCGCCTGCCAGTTTTCTGGCCTGTGCAATTATTATTGGCTATTTTGCCACAACGCAGAACGCTTCGCCTAATTGGCTGGGCGGAAAGCTATTTTTACTCTTTGCCGATGTACCCGTTTATCCCCCCGTGCACTTTTTCAGTTATCCTTGAGCGATTTTGTCTTTTAAGGAGGTGCGATGCGCGCTATAGCAAAACGAACCGCGGCAGGTGCAGGACTGCTATTAATTATGCCGTTAACCGTTTGGCTTTCGGGCTGGCAGTGGACGCCGGGCGGCCACGGCGCCTGGTTAAAAGCGATGTACTGGATAACCGAAACCGTTACGCAGCCTTGGGGAATCATCACCCACGTTGCGCTGTGCGGCTGGTTTTTGTGGTGTCTGCGCTTTCGACTTAAAGCCGCCGTGATGCTGTTTGTCATCCTCGGCGCGGCGATTCTTATCGGGCAAACCGTGAAATCGGTTATCAAGGATCGGGTACAGGAACCTCGTCCTTTCGTGGTGTGGCTTGAAAAAACGCAGCATGTTCCCACCGATGAGTTCTACAATTTAAAGCGCAAGCAGCGCGGCGAATTGGTAAAAAGCCAGTTGGCTGAGAATAGCGAAGTGCCCGCCTGGCTGCGTAAGCATTGGCAAAAAGAGACGGGTTTTGCCTTTCCTTCAGGACATACGATGTTTGCCGCCAGCTGGGCATTATTGGGCGTTGGGCTGCTATGGCCGCGTCGACGCATATTTACCATAGTTTTGCTGCTGGTCTGGGCCACCGGCGTCATGGCGAGCAGGCTCTTACTTGGCATGCACTGGCCGCGCGATTTAATTGTCGCCACGCTTCTGTCCTGGCTGCTGGTGACGCTTGCCAGCTGGCTGGCGCAAAAATTCTGCGGCCCGCTTTCTGTACCTGTCCAGGAAGCTGAAGAAATAGCCGAAAGAGACGACGCGCCTTGAGATTATTGATTTAAGCCCCATTTCTTATGAATTGGACGTCGCTAATGGATTCCCCGGACTCCCCGGAAATGGTAATTTATACCGTTGAACAGCATTAGGGCATAACCGTCGCGTACGACCACATAACGGGAAGTAATGTGAAATATTTATTCATTTTCTTACTGGTACTAGCGATCTTTGTGGTATCCGTCACTTTAGGTGCGCAAAACGATCAGGTAGTGAACTTTAATTACCTGCTCGCTCAGGGCGAATATCGGGTCTCCACGCTGCTGGCGACGCTGTTTGCTGCAGGTTTTATCATCGGCTGGCTCATTTGCAGCCTGTTCTGGCTGCGCGTGCGTCTCTCGCTTGCGCGCGCAGAGCGTAAAATTAAGCGCCTTGAGCAACAGATTGCAACGGATCCCGTCGTGCCGGCTACCACCACAGTTCCGGCCGTGAAGGAATAACCGGATATGCTGGAACTGCTGTTTCTGTTGTTGCCCGTGGCCGCCGCTTACGGCTGGTATATGGGTCGCAGAAGTGCGTATCAAAATAAACAGCAGGAAGCGAATCGCCTGTCGCGGGACTATGTCGCCGGGGTAAACTTCCTGCTGTCTAACCAGCAGGATAAAGCGGTCGATCTCTTCCTTGATATGCTCAAAGAAGACACCAGCACCGTTGAGGCGCATCTCACTTTGGGCAATCTTTTCCGCTCGCGTGGGGAAGTCGATCGCGCCATTCGCATTCACCAATCCTTAATGGAAAGCGCCTCGCTGACCTACGAACAGCGGCTGCTGGCCGTGCAGCAGCTAGGCCGCGATTATATGGCCGCCGGCCTGTACGACAGGGCTGAAGATATGTTTGCCCAGCTGGTGGATGAAACAGATTTCCGCATCGGCGCCTTGCAGCAGCTGCTGTTAATTCATCAGGCGATCAGCGACTGGCAGAAAGCCATCGACGTCGCAGAACGCCTGGTGAAGCTCGGCAAAGACAAACAGCGCACCGAAATTGCCCACTTTTACTGCGAGCTTGCTCTGCAGCTAATGAGCAGTGACGATCTCGACCGCGCCATGTCCCTGTTGAAAAAAGGGGCGGCGGCGGATAAAAACTGCGCGCGCGTCTCCATCATGATGGGGCGCATCTTTATGGCGAAAGGCGAATACGCCAAAGCTGTGGAAACCCTACAGCGCGTTATCGACCAGGACAGCGAACTGGTCAGCGAAACGCTGGAAATGCTGCAGGTTTGCTTCCAGCAGCTCAATAAGCCGGAAGAGTGGGAAACTTTCCTTAAGCGCTGCGTGGAAGAGAACACCGGCGCCGTGGCGGAGCTGATGCTGGCCGGCATTCTGGAGCAAAAAGAAGGCGCGGACATTGCGCAGGTTTATATCAACCGCCAGCTGCAGCGCCATCCAACGATGCGCGTATTCCATCGCCTGATCGATTATCATCTACAGGAAGCGGAAGAAGGGCGCGCGAAAGAGAGCCTGATTGTGCTGCGTGACATGGTCGGCGAGCAGGTGCGCACCAAGCCGCGCTATCGCTGCCAGAAGTGCGGGTTTACCGCTTTTACCATGTACTGGCACTGTCCATCCTGCCGGGCCTGGTCGACGGTTAAACCCATTCGCGGTCTGGACGGCCAATAAGCAGCGCGCCGGCGCTGCTTTTTAAAAAAGCCCGCACTTTAGTTACAACATACTTATAGTTTTTGTTTTTTACCACATTCAGGCATCGAGCACTCATCGCTTAGCAGGGCGCAATAGCAACTGTAAATTTATCGGCCCGGCGGGTAGAATGCTGCCGTTTATCTTCGCGCCGCGCTGGTGCCCAACAGTCAGAAGGTTTAGTCATGAATTCAAGCGCATCTTCCTCCTCCCGTGTTGCCACCGATTCACCCATCGTCGTCGCCCTCGATTACGACAAGCGCGATAGCGCGCTGGCATTTGTCGACCGGATTGATCCGCAGGACTGCCGCCTGAAGGTGGGCAAAGAGATGTTCACGCTGTTTGGCCCGGGGTTTGTTAATGACCTCCAGCAGCGCGGTTTCGACGTTTTTCTCGACCTGAAATTCCATGACATTCCGAATACGACCGCACGCGCGGTAGCCGCAGCGGCTGAGCTCGGCGTATGGATGGTGAACGTTCACGCCAGCGGCGGGGCGCGCATGATGACCGCCGCCCGCGAAGCTTTAAGCTCGTTTGGGAAGGATGCGCCTTTGCTGATCGCCGTCACCGTGCTTACCAGCATGGAGGCCCGCGATTTAGCCGATCTTGGTATCGATTTAAGTCCTGCGGATTACGCAGAACGCCTTGCGCGTCTGACGCAGAATTGCGGTCTGGATGGCGTCGTCTGCTCGGCCCATGAGGCGGTACGTTTCAAAAATGAGCTGGGCCAGGCGTTTAAACTCGTCACGCCGGGCATTCGTCCGACGGGCAGCGATGCGGGCGATCAGCGCCGCATTATGACGCCGGTGCAGGCGCAGGCGGCGGGCGTTGACTACATGGTAATTGGGCGTCCGATCACCCAATCGGCCGATCCGGCGCAAACGCTACGTGATATTCGTGCCTCGCTAAAACAGGATGCATAAACAATGAAAGATGATAACAGCCGCCTGGTTTACTCCACGGAAACAGGGCGTATCGACGAACCGAAAACCGCAGCCGTACGCCCTAAGGGCGACGGCATTGTGCGCATCCAGCGGCAAACCAGCGGACGCAAAGGCAAGGGCGTTTGCCTGATTAGCGGCATTGATGCCGATGACGCCGGGCTTGCGGCCATAGCGGCCGAGCTGAAAAAGAAATGCGGATGCGGCGGGGCGGTGAAGGATAGCGTAATCGAAATTCAGGGCGATAAGCGCGATTTGATTAAATCGCTGCTGGAAGCCAAAGGAATGAAAGTAAAACTGGCGGGCGGCTAACTTCTGTCGGCGAGGCAAATAATCAGGCCACGGTATTTACCGTGGCCTTTTTTATCGCTGCTGCCAGAACTGAAAGTCGAAACGTTATTAATTTATCAGGATGCAGAAAGCTTTTGCGGACATCCTGCCTTATTTGCTGACCTGGTGGCCGATAATACCCCCGACAGCGGCGCCGCCCAGCGTACCCAGCGCGCTTCCATCAGATAATACTGCACCCCCTACGGCACCGGCACCGGCACCAATCGCGGTGTTACGATCGCGTTTGGACCAGTTAGAGCATGCGCTCAGGGACATAGCAACGGTAAGAGCCAGCATAACAGCAGCAATTTTTTTGTTATTTAAGGTCATATTACTTTCTCCTGAATAATTGATTCACGGATACAAGTCTCCCTGTAAGTATAGTGGCTTAAGCGGAGTTGCCGTGAAACTTAGTGGCGATACAGACCTAAAAGATAACGCGGGTGATTATCACTTCCTGTTATATCGCTAATAAATATTCTAATTTTTGTTGGAAATTAAGACAGGTAAAAAGTCTTAATTACCGCGCAGGATAAATCTGATAGCAGAACCGTCTGCGCCATTGGCAGACGGCGCTGAAAATAAGGAGATTAGCCCAAAGGGAATTGCTCGACGATATCGACCTGCAGACCGCTGTTGCGCAGCTGTTGGTGCGCGGTTTCGCTGAGTCCGTCATCGGTTATTATCCGGCTAAAACGTGAGATTGGCCCGAGCGTATAGGGATGGGTGGCGCCGAATTTACTGCTGTCGGTCAGAATAATAGCTTCGCTGCCTTTTTCCAGCACCGCGTTCACCACGTCCGCGCGCATCATATCGCGGCCGGTAAAGCCCGTTTCCGGCAGAAAACCATCGATGCCGATAAAGGCCTTATTGAAATGCACCTGCTGAATAAATTGCCGGGTTAGCGGGCCGACCATACTTTCGCTTTTTTTCTGGTAAATGCCGCCCAGTAAAATCACCTCGCAGTCCGTGTCCTTCAGCAGATGGGCGATGTAGCTGCTTACGGTAATCAGCGTAATGCGCTTATTCTCCGCCAGCGTGCGGGCGAGGAGGGCGTTGCTGCTGCCGTTTTCGATAAATAACGTTTCACCATCGTTGACAAGCGTTGCTGCAAATTCCGCCAGCGTACGTTTCAGCGCGTAGTTATTCATCATGCGGGTTTCAACGTCGTCGCTTTCCAGCACAACGGCGTAGCCATGGGCGCGACGCAAATAGTTACGCTTCTCCAGAAGGTTGAGATCCTGACGAATAGTCACTTCGGAAACGCCGGTGGTTTTAGCGAGATCGGTCACGCTTATGCGGCCCTGATCGATCACCATCTGTAATATAATTTGTTGTCTGGAATTCATGTCAGCCAATTATCGGCGGTGGCTTTAGCCACCGCCAGAGTCGTCAAAGTGTGTGTTCTGTTCGGGCTATAATATCATCCTGCGCGTCCGGAGATAAGGCTGTAAAGAATGCCGAGTAACCTGCCACACGTACCACTAAATCACGATACTTATCAGGATGTTGTTTTGCATCTAACAGCGTTTCCCGCGAAACTATGTTGTATTGCACGTGCCAGCCTTTGTGCGCCTCGAAGAAAGTCCGCAGCATAAACATCAGTTTTTCCCTGTCGCGCGGGTTATCAAGCGTGGAAGGATTCAGCTTCTGATTCAGCAGCACGCCGCCCAGAATTTTGCTGGTTGGCAGCTTGCCAACGGAGCTGATTACCGCGGTCGGGCCCAGCCTGTCGGTGCCAGAGGCCGGACTCGCGCCTTCCGCCAGCGGGGTCGTTGCTTTACGTCCGTCAGGCGTCGCCATGGTCGCCGCGCCAAAAGGCACGTTAGCGGAAATGGACGACGTGCCCGCGTAATAGGTGCCGCCAATCGGCCCGCGGCCAAAGCGGGTATTGTGATACTGCTTAAGCTCGTCGATATAGGTCTGGTAAGCGCGGGCCAGCAGCAGATCCACCTCATCCTCGTCGTTGCCGTACTTAGGCGCGCCGTTAATCAGGCGCTGGCGTAACTGTTCGCCGCTAAGGCCTGCAAAATCATTCGCCAGCGCCTCAGCCAGCTGCTGTTGGCCTATCGCGCCCTGTTCGAAGACCAGTTTACGCACCGCCGCCAGGCTATTGCCGAGGTTGGCGATGCCCACCTGCAGACCGGAAACCCAGTCATATTTCGCGCCGCCTTGCTTGATGCTTTTACCGCGTTCAATGCAGTCATCCACAAGCCCGGAGCAGAGGATATCGTGGGCGTTTTCTTCCAGAACCGTGTCCACCACGCATTCGATTTCGATAGATTTTTGCGTGTAGTAACGGATTTGTTCATCCCAGGCGGCCATCACTTCATCGAAGCTGTTGAAATTACCTTGCGAAAGCGCCTTTTCCTGCGGCAGGAAAACTTTACCGCTGGTGGCGTCGCGGCCATGCTCAAGGGTTGCCAGCATCACGCGGGCAAAGTTGATAAAGCTCATACCGGTACAGCGATAGCCCCATTTGCCGCCGACGGCGGTTTCGATGCAGCCAATCGCCGCATAGTCATAGGCATCCTCGCGGCTTACGCCCAGCCGGATGAATTCGTCGATCACAATCTCATCGTTATTGAAGGCGGGCATACCAAAACCGCAGCGAATCACCTGTACGCAGGCGTCGAGGAAGTCATTGCTCATTCCCGCGTGGTAACGCACGCTGAGGTTTGGCTGGGTGGAACGCAGCTGGCCGCAGGATTCCAGCACCGCATAAGAAAGCGGGTTTACCGCGTCAATCGCTTCGCCGTTAAGCAATCTTTGCCCGCCGATGGTCACATTCTGGTAAAGAGGGCTGCCGGCGGATGCCTTAGAGTGCGAGCCGGAGCGGATCTTATTCACCTCCAGCAGCTTCAGCCAGCAGCTTTGCAGCAGTTCAATCGCCTGCTCGCGGCCAAGCGTCTGCTCAAGCTCAACGTCGCGGCGATACCACGGGTAAAGATACTGATCCAGGCGACCGAACGACACGGAGTGACCGTTGGATTCAATCTGCAACACCAGCTGCACGAAGTAGCTCAGCTGCAGGGCCTGCCAGAAAGATTTTGGCGGCTGATGAGCGATGTGCTCGCAGTTTTCCGCCATCGCCAGCAGCTCATCGCGACGGGCGGCTCTTGTCTCTTTGCCCGCCATTTCTTTCGCCAGCGCGGCGTAACGCAGGATATGGTCGCTTAAGGCTGCGAAAGTAATATCAATCGCTTTCAGGAACTGCTCTTTATGCAGATCGTCCCAGTCGGTGAGGTGCAGACGCTCGCGGCGATCGGCCACTTTTTCGCGCAGGCCGTCAAGCCCCAGCTCCAGCAGCCGTGGGAAGTTCACCGCGAGGTGCGCGTCACCCGACGTCATATTGCCTTCGGCTTTAATAATGCCCGTTGCCAGCAGCGCTTTTTGCTCGTCGGTAAACATGCCGTAGCAGCGATCCTGCACCGTCTGGCCGCGCCACCACGGGCAGATTTCATGCATCACGGCTTTATCTTCAGCGGTAATGGAAAAGCCCGCGCCCGGTCGATCGCCGAGCTCGTCGATCTCGGTTTCAATCCATCCCACGGTATATTCCGGGAAGAAGGGCGCGCCGCGCACGTGGCTTGCCTGGTTGCCGATAATCAGCTCGTCGTGTTTGATCCAGATAGTGCGCTCGGCCAGGTGATGAGCCAGCGCCAGCGCGCGCCGAACAGGCAGCGGCTTATCCTGATGCTGCTGATAAACGGCGGTGTAGTGCTGCGCGCGTTCGGTACAAACCGGCGGCTTGACGATGTGGATTAGCGCTTCTTTATGGGCTTGAATGCGCGGGCTGAGAAAATTCAGGTTGAGTTCAGTCATGATGGTTATCCTCGAATCCAGGCGGTCATTCCTTTCTGGCTGGCGTACTGCGCGGCAAAATGCAGCAGTTCGGGCGCGTCGAGAGGCTTATGCGCCGCCAGATAGGGAACGTTCAGGAGTTTGTATTTGTTGATACCTAAGGTGTGATAGGGCAAAAAATGAATTGCTTTAGCGCCGATTTCGTCGGCGGCAAAATCGCTGATGGCGCGAATGGATTGCTCATCCGCATTAAAATCGGGTATTAGCGGTACGCGAATGGTCATTTCCACGCCGCGCGCGGCCAGTTTACGGAAGTTATCCAGCACGCGTTCAGCGTTGCCGTCGGTCCATTGATGAAAGCGCGCCTTATCCACATGCTTTAAGTCCGCGAGCAGCAGATCCAGATAAGGCAAAGAAGGTTCGATATACTTCCATGGCACGTGCAGACAGGATTCGACGGCGGTATTAATCCCGGCCTCCTTGCTGCGTTGCAATAAAGTACGCGCCATGTCGGGCTGCATAAAAGGTTCGCCGCCGGAAAGCGTAATGCCGCCGCCGCTGCGATCGTAAAAAGGTTTATCCCGCAGCACCTTTTCCATGATGGCGCCGGCGCTTTGCGTTTCGCCGCAGACGGTCAGTGCCTGGGTCGGGCAGCAGTCGGCGAGGGCGTTTACGTGAACTTCATTAAGCTTTTCGCGGGCGATAATCAGCTTTTCATCAAGGCGAGAAATCATCTGCGGGGCGGCTTGCTGGCACAGATCGCAGCCCGTGAGGCAAAGCCGCTCGTCGAATAAAATATCCTGCGTGCGCGAGCGGCTCTCCGGATTCTGACACCAGCGACAGCCGAGCGAGCAGCCTTTAAGGAACACGACGGTTCGAATGCCCGGACCGTCGTGCGTGGAGTAACGCTGGATATTAAAAAGCATAGTTTCGCCCTCATCTTTCTTTCGCAAATTAAATTACTTTCGAATGAAAGTTTTATTGATATCGATCAGCTAAAGATCGGAAGACGAAGCTATGATGGCGACAATGAGATCTGACACGAATCTGGAGAGCTTATGGAACTGTATTTAGACACGGCCAACGTAGCTGCCGTTAAGCGCTTAGCCCGGGTATTGCCGCTGCAGGGGGTGACGACCAATCCCTCTATTATCGCTAAAGAGGGAAAATCTCTTTGGGAAGTGCTGCCGGCGCTGCAGGATGCGCTGGGCGGTGAGGGCAGGTTATTTGCTCAGGTTATTGCCGCAGATGCCGAAGAAATGGTGCGTGAAGCGCAGCTGATGACCAGCCGCGTTCCGGGCCTGGTGGTGAAAGTGCCGACCACGGTGGAAGGCCTGGCGGCGATGAAACGGTTAAAAGCGCTGGAGATCCCTACGCTGGGTACGGCGGTGTACGGCGCGGCCCAGGGGCTGCTGGCCGCGCTGGCCGGAGCGGAATATGTCGCGCCATATGTAAACCGCCTGGACGCCCAGGGCGGCGACGGCATTCAGATGGTGCAGGATTTACAGCAGCTGCTGACGCTGCATGCGCCGCATGCCAAAGTGTTGGCCGCAAGCTTCCGCACGCCGCATCAGGCGATGTCATGCCTGCTGGCCGGCTGCGAGGCCGTGACGTTACCGGTTGACGTTGCCGATCAGATGTTGACCACGCCCGCCGTTAACGCCGCCATCGCAACCTTTGAAAAAGACTGGCAGGGCGCTTTTGGCTCCCTGACGCTGTAGCCAGGTTTTATAGGGTGGATAAGCAACAGCGCCATCCACCCTTTTTCCAACGAAGCGCTTAAATTTCCCACGGCGATTTTTTCAAATCGCTGTCGGCCGTTTCTTCGCCATTGGCGATGCTCAATAACTCCGCTTTCAAAATTTCCAGGTTATTCATCGCCGAGGCCTGATCGCCGCCGACCAGAATATCCAGTACCGTATCAATACGTTTGGCGAGCTGCCGGGGGTCCACTGTAGCCATAATGCATCCTGTTAGAGTCAAAAACGATCGACGAAAGAATAATGCAAATTTTACTCATTTCCTCAGTAGATTATCGAACAACTTATAAATATTCATCAACCGGACATGCGTCTTGCCCGGGCGTTAAGCAGTCTGCGGGCGAGGTATAAATCAGACAGCGCGTCGATGTCGCGCACGACGCCGGCATCGGAGAGCGAAAGATCCAGCACCTTTCCGCACAGCCGTGAAGCCTGCACGATTTCGCGGGCGCCCGCATCGCCGCAAAGGGCGGTAAGCGAATCAATATACTCCCGCCGGAATCCAACCGGGTGCCCCTGACGCTGGCGATAGTGCGGCACAACAACGGATTTCCTGCTCAGCGCATCGGCGACGCGCCGCAGTGAAGCAGGGCGGATTAACGGTAAATCAGCGGGCAGAATAAGCCAGCCCGCTGCGTTTGCGGTCGCCTGAACGCCCATCGCGATAGAGTCTCCCATACCGCGAGTACCGCCCTCGGGCTTCACAAGATGCCATGCCAGGCCGGACGATTTTACCGCCTGCAGCACGTGCCACAGAACGGGCTGCCCGTTGAGAAGCGCGTCCAGCTTGTGCGTCGTCCCCCCGGAGGCGAGAAACCTCTGCCCCTTTCCCGCCGCCAGGATAATCACCACAGGTGAAGACATCAGTTCGTTTTCTCTTTATCGCCCGCACCGTTGAGGCGCGTCGCGGCCACTTCGGCCAGAACGGAAAGGGCCAGCGAGTGCGCATCGCGCGCTTTCGGGAAAATCCCTATCGGCGCCCTGATGCGGTCGATGTCCTGTTCAGACCAGCCAAGCTCGGATAACTTCTGCATGCGATCGCGGTGGGTTCGCCTGCTGCCCAGCGCGCCGATGTAAAACGGCCTTGCGGCCAGCGCGGCCTGCAGGACAGGCAGCTCCCGGTTAAGATCGTGATAGAGCAGGATGACAGCCGTATCTGAATCGATATCCGGGGAGGAGGCTTGCAGCATAGTGCCGTCGCTGGCGTACACCTCATAGCCCGCGGCCCTCGCCAGACCGGCGGTGACCTCAGCTTCGATAGAACGGCCATAAACGATGACGCGAGCGCAGGGCTGATAGGCGATTTCAAAAAACGCCTCTTTCCAGCCCGTTTTCGTGGCGGGCGCAATGCATTGCAGGGTTTGTGAGCTGCGGTTATAGCGCAGGCCCGCTGAGCGGCGTCGATCCAGAGCATCCAGCACAGCCAGCAGCGGCCGGGCGGAGCGTAGCTTGTGAATGCTCAGGGTAATGCTGCCTCCACAGGGCAGAACGATGTCAAACCAGGGCGATCCCTTGCCGTAAACCACCATACGGTCTTTTCCGGTGTCGATAACCTCCATCGCCTCGTAGGCGACGGCGGCCTCGACGCAGCCGCCGGATACGAAGCCGCAGTATAAGCCGTCTTCTCTTACGGCCATCTGCGCCCCTGGCGCGCGCGCGCCGCCGCCGCGGATATCAACCAGCGTCACCAGGGCGACGGCGACGCCTGCGGCAGCGGCTTTGGCCGCGAAGCGCAGAACCTCAACGCCGTTGTCGGTTAAAAACGCCTGCCTGGGCGTGAGTAAATCGTCATCAGCCTGTTTGATCAGGGAAGATTGTTGCGCCATAGCTTATCTGTCCTCCGGTGAACTTTGGTACGGTCCGTTATCACAGGCAGGCCGTTAAATCTCGACCGGCAAACCGCTCAGCAGCTTATCGAGCGTGATGGGATAGTCCCGGACCCGCACGCCGGTGGCGTTATAAACGGCATTGGCGATGGCCGCGCTTACGCCGCACAAACCCAGCTCGCCTACGCCTTTGGCTTTCATCGGCGACGAAACGGGATCGGTATCGTCGAGGAAAATGACCTCCTGCTCGGGAATATCGGCATGGACCGGTACTTCGTAGCCGGCCAGATCGTGGTTGACGAAATATCCCAGCCGCGTATCGACGGACAGCTCCTCCATCAGCGCCGCGCCTACGCCCATGGTCATGGCGCCGATAACCTGGCTGCGCGCCGTTTTAGGATTAAGGATCCGGCCCGCGGCGCATACGGCCAGCATGCGGCGAACGCGGATCTCGCCGGTTGCCACATCCACCCCGACCTCAATGAAATGCGCAGCGAAGGTGGACTGCTGGTACTCCTTATCGAGTGCGCCGAATTCGATGCTGTCCTCAACGGTAAGCGTCCCGTCGGCGGCAGCCTGCATAAGCGGAGCGCTGCGCTCTCCTGAGCGAATCTGCTCATCGGCGAAAACCGCCTCGTTCGGGTCGAAACCGAGCTTTTTCGCCGCCGCTTCGCGTAGCCCGACGCAGGCCGCATAC
>NZ_RCAA01000050.1:89870-90276 GCF_003628475.1 Enterobacter sp. R1(2018)
CCCCCGCCGTTGAGGTGTTTGCTCCCCATTGCCCGCCCGAACCGGCAGAAACCGGGAAGTCGGAATCACCCAGACGCACCACCACTTTTTCCAGCGGTACGCCCATCATTTCGGCCGCGGTCTGGGCAATGATGGTGTAGCTGCCCGTGCCGATATCCGTCATGTCGGTTTCAACCGTCACCGTGCCCCCGGCGTCAAGATGAACGCGCGCGCCGGATTTCATCACCAGGTTGTTGCGAAAGCCGGCCGCAACGCCTGTGCCGACCAGCCAGCGGCCGTCCCGCACCTGCGCCGGCCTGGCGCTGCGGCTGTTCCAGCCAAATCGCTCCGCTCCCGTGCGCAGGCATTTAATCAGCTGACGCCGTGAAAAAAAACGCTCGGGATGGGCGGGATCGACCTGGGTATC
>NZ_RCAA01000050.1:90298-95697 GCF_003628475.1 Enterobacter sp. R1(2018)
TCGATTCTGGCTTTCTCGGCCATCTCGTCGATGGCGATTTCCAGCGCCATCAGGCCCGGCGTTTCGCCGGGCGCGCGCATGGCGTTGCCTTCCGGCAGATTGAGCTCCGCCAGCCGCAGCCCGGTATGGCGGTTAGCGCCGGCGTAAAGAAGCTCGGACTGCTGAACCGCGGTTTCCGGCTCGCCGCCGGGAAGGTTGCCCGACCAGCTTTCATGGGAGATGGCGGTAATCCGCCCGGCTTCATCCGTGCCGATGCGGATATGCTGGATGGTTGCCGGACGGTGCGTAGTATTGTTCGGAATAAACGGCCTTTGCAGGGCAACTTTCACCGGCCTTTTCACCGCGCGTGCGCCCAGCGCCGCCAGAAGCGCGTCGCTGCGCAGGAACAGCTTTCCGCCGAAGCCGCCGCCGATATAAGGCGAAATCACGCGTACCTTTTCCACGGACAGCTTCAGCGTGGCCGCCAGATCTTTCCGGCACCAGTCAATCATCTGATTAGAGGTCCAGACGGTAAGCTTATCCCCTTCCCAGACGGCCATTGAGGCATGGGGCTCCATGGCCATGTGGCTCTGATCGGGTGTGGTATAGACGGCATCAAGCCGCGCCGCCGACGTCCGGAAGGCGCTGGCGAAATCGCCCGTCGATTTGTCCGGCGTGCTTTCAGGTGGCGTGGTGACGGTGGGTTTTTCCCGGGCAAGATCGTAAGAACCCTGTTCACGATGATAGTCAACCTGAATCAGCGCCGCCGCGGCGCAGGCCTGTTCGAAAGTTTCCGCGACGACCACGGCGATAGCCTGATGGTAGTGTTCAATCTCCGGTCCGCCCAGAAGGGTCGCGGTGTTCTTTTCCCCTTTACCGAGCGGACCGGCGTTATCGGCGGTAACGATGGCAAGCACGCCGGGCGCCTTGCGGGCGGCCTGCAGATCAATGGAGCTGATGCGGCCCCTGGCGATGGCCGAACCGAGTATGTAGCCATAGGCCGCGTCGGGCGCCTCGTCATGCCATTCATAGGCATAGTGGGCGGTTCCCGTGGTTTTTAGCGGACCGTCGATACGATCGTGGGGCTGGCCGACCACCCTGAGCCGGTCGATTGGATTCTCTTTTGCTGGATTATCAAATTTCATCGCCTTAGGCCCTCGCTTCGGTCAGTACAGAGGCGAGCGTACGCTTCGCCAGTACCAGCTTGTATTCGTTTTCCCGGGTTGGATGAGCATCTGCGAACAGCCGCTCATAAACCGCCTGGGCGCCATGCGTCAGTTCCGCATCGGCCTCGTTAAGCCGCCAGGGCTTGTGCGCCACGCCGCCCAGCGCCACGCGGCCGCTCCCGTCGGCCTGCACGATGGCGGCGACGGAAACCAGGGCGAAGGCGTAAGAGGCGCGATCGCGTACTTTGCGATAAATATGTGTGCCGCCTAAAGGCGGAGGCAGGGTGACGGCGGTAATCAGTTCACCTGCGGACAGAGCGGTTTCAAGATGGGGCGTGTTGCCCGGCGCGAGGTAAAAATCCGCGACGGGAATTTTGCGCGTTTTCCCGTCCGGGTTAACCGTCTCCACGACGGCATCGAGCAGACGCATGGCGACGGCCATATCGCTGGGATGGGTGGCGATACAGGCTTTACTTGCGCCTATGACCGCATGCTGCCGGCTGAATCCCTCCAGCGCCGCGCAGCCGCTGCCGGGAAGCCGTTTGTTGCAGGGCTGATTAGTATCGTAAAAGTAGGGACAGCGCGTGCGCTGGAGCAGGTTACCGGCGGTAGTTGCCTTATTGCGCAACTGTCCTGAGGCACCGGCGAGCAGCGCCCGCGAAAGCACGGCGTAGTCGCGGCGTATCCGCGGATCCGCAGCCAGATCGGTGTTACGCACCAGCGCGCCGATCCTAAGCCCTCCTTCGTCGGTCGGCTCAATTTTATCCAGCGCCAGGCCGTTGACGTCGATCAGATGGGCAGGCGTTT
This sequence comes from Enterobacter sp. R1(2018), assembly GCF_003628475.1. GTDB lineage: Bacteria > Pseudomonadota > Gammaproteobacteria > Enterobacterales > Enterobacteriaceae > Dryocola. The sequence goes on from NZ_RCAA01000050.1 coordinate 92,251, forward strand.
CTATCTCAAGCTTCATCAGATCGAGAAGATTGGTGCCCCCCGCAATAAATTTTGCGCCGGGGGTTCGCAGGGCGCTTGCCGCCGCCTCGGCAGGCGTTTTCACGCGTTCGTAGGTAAAGGCTTTCATGATTTCTGCTCCCCGGCTACGTCTTCAATAGCGGCAAGAATGTTGGAGTAGGCTCCGCAGCGGCAGATATTGCCGCTCATTCGTTCACGTATTTCATCCGCCGTGACCTGAGGAGGCGACACCAGATCGAGGGTAACGTGGCTTGGAATGCCGGCTTCAATTTCTTCAAGCACGGCTACGGACGAGCAGATTTGTCCCGGCGTGCAGTAGCCGCACTGGTAGCCGTCATGTTTTACAAAAGCGGCCTGCATGGGGTGCAGATGGTCCGGCGTACCAAGGCCTTCGATAGTGGTGATTTCGGCATCCTGATGCATCACCGCAAGCGTCAGACATGAATTGATACGGCGGCCGTCCAGGAGGACGGTACAGGCGCCGCACTGGCCATGGTCGCACCCTTTTTTAGTGCCGGTAAGATGCAGATTCTCGCGAAGCGCATCCAGCAGCGTGGTACGCGTATCGACTTCCAGCTGCCGGTCCTCGCCGTTCACTTTCAGCGTCAGGCGGACCCTTGCAGGCGGCGGAGTAACGGGCGTTTCGCCGGCGGCAAAGGCGGGGGCATGAGGCATTGCCGCCACGGCCGCCGTTGCCGCACCAGCTTTCACCAGATCCCGTCTCGTCAGGCTCAGGTGATGCTCTTCAGCGTCCTTTGCGTTGTGATTACCGTTCGTGATGCCGTCCGTCTCGTGCAGGCGGCTTTTATTAGCTTTGTTGCCCAGGTTGCTCATACCAGGCCTCCAGTATTCTGAAAGTTAAACCAGTCAAAAAGCGGACGCTTTCCGCTACGCACCGCGCAAATTTTTATAACGAACATTTAATAATAGTCGGCGCTGGCGTCGGGGTTGTTCCCGTAGTCTGAATACTGTTATGAAAGGCGCTCATTATCGGGAGGGGCGAGATCTGTTCTGAACGGCTAATCGGCTGTTAGTTACTGAATCTTAACGCGCATCAGATCGCTAAAACGGGTGGTGTAGGCGGGGGAAAGCATCTGGCGTTTCATTTGCCAACTTTTTTGTACGACCTGGCCGCCAAACCAGATCCGGCCTTTTCCGCTCTGGTTGATGTAATCCATCACCGCCATCAGCTGACTGCTGTTGGCGCGCGGCTGATACTCGTCAAAAAAGTCAGGCTGCGCGATCCCCTCGCTGTAAAAATCGCCGAGCATCACGCCGCATTTTTGAAATCTGTAGCCTTCTTTCCACACCGCATCCAGACAGCGGGTTGCGGCGGCTACAATATCGCGGCTGTCCTGGGTTGGAATGGGAATATGAATGCCCGCCGTTTGGCCGTAGTAGCTTTCGCCGGCGCTATAGGGGCTGGTTTTAACGAATGCGGAAACGTGGCGGCAGTACTGATTCTCTCCGCGCAGTTTCTCTGCGGCCCGTACGGCATGGTTGCAAATGGCTTCCCGTACCAGATCGTATTCACTCACTTTGTCGGCAAACGAGCGTGAACAGACGATCTGCTGTTTCGCAGACGCGGGCTCTTCTGAGTCGAAGCAGGATTCTCCGCGCAGCTCCCGCACGGTGCGCTCCAGCACCACGCTGAAGTGCTTTCTGATTAATGCGGTCGGGGTATCGGCAAGCTGCAAAGCCGTCTCAATGCCCATCTCTTTTAGCTTCCTGGAAAGCTTCCGCCCGATTCCCCATACGTTTCCGACGTCTACCAGGTTCATTAGCCTGCGTTGCCGCGCGACGAGGGAGAGATCGACCACGCCGCCGGTTTGCGTCCATTTTTTGGCCGCATAATTTGCAAGCTTGGCGAGGGTTTTTGTCGGCCCGATACCGACGCCAACCGTCAGGCCCGTCCACTGAAGTACCCTTGCTCTTACCTCGCGCCCGAAGGCCTCCAGATCCCGGCCATGGCTGAGCCCCTGAAGATTAATGAAGGCTTCGTCGATGGAATAGACCTGAACGGAGGGCGCCATGGTTTCCAGAATCGTCATCACCCGCTGGGACATATCCGCATACAGGGTGTAATTACTGCTGAAAATAACCACGTTATTTTGTTCAAACAGGGCACGCATTTTGAAATACGGAACGCCCATGGGGATATTGAGCGCTTTTGCTTCGCTGTTTCGGGCTATCACGCAGCCATCGTTGTTGCTCAGCACGACGATCGGGCGTCCTTTTAAATCAGGACGAAATACCGTCTCGACGCTTGCGTAGAACGAATTCACATCGACCAGGGCAAACATTAACGCAGGCCATTAATGCTGAAGGTTACCACGCCGAAAATCTCCAGCTCGTCGCCGCCTTCGCGCAGCACGACGGCGGGAAACGCCGGATTAAGCGCAAGCAACTGAACCACAGGGTGGGTGCACAGCCTTTTCACCTTGTACTCGCCGGCAAGGGAGACGATGATGATATCGCCGTGTTTCGCCCGCAGGCTTCGGTCCACCACCAGCAACGAGCCTTCGTAAATCCCGGCGTCAGCCATGGACATGCCCGTCGCCATGACAAAATAGGTTGCAGCAGGATGAGCGATGCAAAGCTCGTTGAGATCGATGCCTTTCTCAATGTAATCCTGCGCGGTATTACCATATGAACCCATTCTGGCCATTTGTCATCCTTCACTGAACCGCGGGAGAATCGCCAGGCTTTCAACTTCGGTTTGATAGTTGAGCGCTAATATGGATTCTCACAATTTACTGTGTTTATATACAGTATCGTTGAACCCCGGATGCGATCAAGACGCTTGCGAAAAAATTATTTCAATATGTTGAAAAGAATAAGGATTTACCTGAAACACAGCCCTGGCACCGGATCAGTGGCCTGCGGACAGAGGAGAAAAAGGGCAAGGGGGATGTTAGTGACAACGTCACTTTTAAGCGATCTGCTTGCTATGCGGACACGAAAAGGGGAAGAATGTGCTTTCGTTTAAAACCAGCATGAAGTGACCAGTGACCGATCTTGATCCTGTTTTCCAGCGTCTGGCGCGCTCCTCGTTTCGCATGCGTTTCCGCCTTGGCCCCAAAGAGCGGCAGTATTGCATCGATAAAGGCCCGGAAACCATTACCCGCCATGCGGAAGATTTTATCGCAAAGAGACTTGCTCCCGCCGAGCCCAAAAACGACGGTAAGCAAACGCCGATGCGCGGTCATCCGGTGTTTATCGCCCAGCACGCCACCGCCACCTGCTGTCGCGGCTGCCTTGCTAAATGGCACAATATCCCGGCGGGAACGGCTCTTACCGCCGAACAGCAGCACTATGTGGTGGCGGTGATCTATCGGTGGCTAACCGTGCAGATGACGGGCACATCGGGATAGGTTTGTCGGGTAGCGCCTGCGCTTATTCGACTTACATTCAGATGTTGCGGCGGGG
>NZ_RCAA01000050.1:95790-108239 GCF_003628475.1 Enterobacter sp. R1(2018)
AACGTATAGCTCAAATTTACGCCCACGCCGTAATTGCGGCCCGGAGCCGGCTCGAAGAAGCGGCCGTTACCTTCATTGACGATGACCGAACCGACATAGCTGCGGTCGAACAGGTTATCGACGCGTCCCCAGACGTCCAGCAGCCAGCTTTGCTGAATGTGGAATTTATAGCCGCTGTTCAGCGAGGCGACGGTATAGGTCGGCGCGGTCGCGTCGTTGGCGTCATCGGCCTGGATATCGCTCATGTAGCGCACGTCGGCACCGGCGTAGAAGCCTTCCTCCGGCGCGTACTCCAGCGCGGCGTAGCCCATATTGCGGGCGATGCCCGGCATGCGGTTGCCTTTGCAGCTCTCTTCGCCGCAGACGTTGGTGCGATAGGTCGCGTCCAGATAGGTCCACGCCATTTTCACACGCCAGTCCCAGGCGAACTGCTGGTCGAGGGAAAGCTCAACGCCGCGACGACGAGTTTCGCCGGCGTTTTTATAGGTTGTGCGTCCGCCGCTGCTCTGATCGGTGACGATCTCGTCATCGGTATCGGTCTGGAATACCGTGGCGGTGAACAGCCCGTTGCCCACGCGAGTTTTGCTGCCCACTTCCACGGTGTCGCTGGTGGAGGGTTTCAGACCGAAGTTCAGCCCGGTCTGGTCGTTGTCGCGATAGGAAAGCTCGTTGATGGTCGGCGTTTCAAATCCGCGTCCCGCCGAAGCATACAGGTTCCACGCGTCGGTTACCGCATACTTCAGCGAGGCTGCCGGCAGCCACTTGTGATAGCTCGCCTCGCCGCTGTCATCCGCGTTCGCGCCGGTAATGTAGTAATCGTTAGAGTCGAAATAAACCGAGCTAAAGCGCACGCCCGCGTCCAGGCTAAGTTTGTCGGTAAACTGCCACGTGGTTTGCAGATAAGGATCAAGGTTCCACATTAAGTTGCGTTCGTTGCGGCGAATGTCGCCTTTTTCGCCCAGCACCGTAGCGCCGTTCTCCACCACAAAGTTCTCATAGCCTTTGCGTTTTTCGGACATGGTTTCGTAATCAAGACCCGTCGTAAAGCTGACCGGCACGGAGAGCAGGTTGCCGCGGTGCGTCCAGCGGGAATCGATCCCCTGGTAGTGGCGCGAAAGCTGGATCACACCGCCCGGATGGGTCGGGCTAAGCTGCGGCCCGACGGGAATCGACTGGTACTGCGTGGTTTCGCGCTCGCCGGCGTAAACCATCAGGCTCAGGTCGTCGCTGGCCGTAAGCTGGCGTTCATAATGCAGGCCCGCCTGGGTCTGGCGGGTGGTTTTACGCGTGTCGTACTGGTTCGCTCGCGGCGACTGGGTAGGGTTGTCGCGCCATTCATCTGCGGTTAATCCGCCCGGATCGTTGGCATCGATATCCACGCTGTTAAACAGGAAGGTCAGCTTGCTGGCGTCGTCGAGGCGCACGCCGAGTTTCGCATTGCCGAGGTTTTTCTGGGCGCTGCTGTGGTCGCGATAGCCGTGCGTGGTAAAGCGCGAGGCGGAAACGGCATAATCCACGTCGCCTGCATGAGTGCCGTCGCCCGTCGCGCCGGTGGCTTTGACGCTGTTGCGCCAGCTGCCGAAGCTGCCGTACCAGGTGCTCGCCTCAAGGGTCGGCGGTTGAGTGCCGGTCGTGGTATTGACGTTGACCACGCCGCCGGAGGAGTTGCCGTATAAGGCCGAAAACGGACCGCGCAGCACGTCGATGCTTTCGACGCTGTTGATATCAATATTGGACGTTTGCCCCTGGCCGTCCGGCATGGTGGCGGGAATGCCATCCACGTACATCCGCACGCCGCGCACGCCGTAGGTAGAGCGCGAGCCGAATCCACGTACCGATAGCTGTAAATCCTGCGCATAGTTCTGGCGGTTCTGCACCTGCAAACCCGGCACGCTGCTGAGGCTCTCGGAAAGGTTAACGCGCGGCGTGGCCTGGCGCATATCCTCGCCGCTGACCGTGCTGACGGCGGCCGGGGTATCCAGCTCGGATATGCCGCCGGGCGTGGCGGTGACCACCATCGTCTGTTCACTGGATTTTGGCGTATCCGCGGCGAAAACAGGCGCGGCCCATGGCGTCAGGGCAGGGATCAGTAAAAGGGGGAGCGTGGACTTTCCGTGTTGCGTCATTTTCATCGGGGCAATTTTCATCAGGTGAGAAGGGCGAGCGTCCAGACGAACCATCTGGAACATTTGCGCTGTATGTTAATACTTATGTGTAAAGTTTGAAAACCGTAAAGGCACTTTACGTTAAGGATAAGTGTTGGTGAAAGAACAACTAAGCGCAAGGAAGGGGCGGCAGGAGTTAGCTTACTTCGAGCTGGCGCCGGCGAAATTGGCTGGAGATTCAGGCCGTTTCGCCGCGAAGAAATTTCACGGGGCTATTTGCTTTATCAGCGCCGCCTTAATCATCGGCCGTTGCAGCTGAGCGACCATCCACGGGCTATAGGCCGCGGGAATGGCGTTAACGCCGGCTAAAACCTGCTCAACGGGTAGCCAGCTGAAGTCCATGACCTCGCTTTTATTCGGCAGCGGCCCTGAGGCGGCGCGGGCGAAGAAGACCGGACAGTATTCATTTTCCACGATGCCGCTGGCATCGGTTGCGCAGTAACGAAACGACTCGTCAATCAGCGTTGGCGTCTCAATATTCATTCCCAGCTCGTAATAGCAACGGCGTATTACGGCGTCGGGCAGGGTTTCGTTCGGCAGCGGATGGCCGCAGGCCGAGTTGGTCCAGACGCCCGGCCAGGCGATTTTGCCAATGGCGCGGCGCGTCAACAGCAGCTCGTTGCGGGCATTAAAAATGTAGCAGGAGAAGGCCAGATGGAGAGGCGTTGCGTTGGTGTGAACAAGCGATTTTTCCATAGTGCCTGAAATGTTCAGATGCTCATCCAGCAGCAGGACGTATTCTTGTACAGCCGTCATAACAATTGTCCGGTAAAGAAAAAGGGGCGGATGATCCTGAGATTATCCGCCCTGTAGCATATTAACTATTACGAATCTCCACGTTGGCAGGATGTGCCTCTTCGTGGTGTTCGTGAACCTCGCCTGCGATTTCATGAACGCGTTTACGCGCCCCGAACCATCCCAGCACCAGCAGCACGGCGATTAAAGGAATCGAGGCGATGGTCCAGGTGCCGTTCGGGTAGTCGAAGGCCATCAGTACCAGCACGCTCAGCAGGAACAGCAGCGTGAGCCATGAGGTAAAGGGAGCGCCCGGCAGCTTAAAGCTGACCTCGTCCGCTTTGCCCTGCCTGATGGCCTGACGCAGCTTCATCTGGCAGACCACGATAAAGGCCCAGGAAGCGATAATCCCCAGCGACGCGACGTTCAAAACGATCTCGAACACCTGCGAAGGCACATAGTAATTCAGTACCACGCCGATAACGTAAATCCCCAGGGTGACCAGAATCCCGGCGTAAGGCACCTGCTGCTTGCTCATTTTCGACATAAACTTCGGCGCGGAACCGCCCATCGACATGGAACGCAGGATTCGTCCGGTAGAGTAGAGGCCGGAGTTCAGGCTTGAAAGCGCGGCGCTCAGCACCACCATATTCATCATATCGCCGATATAAGGCACGCCCAGCTTCGAGAAGAAGGTGACGAACGGGCTCTGGCCGGGCTGATAGGCGTTCCACGGCAGCAGCAGCACCAGCAGCACCACGGAGCCGACGTAAAACAGGCCGATACGCCAGATAACGCTGTTAATGGCCTTTGGCACCATGTTTTGCGGATCTTTGCATTCGCCCGCCGCCGTGCCCACCAGTTCGATGGAGGCGAAGGCGAACACCACGCCCTGCACCAGCACCAGCGCGGGCAGCAGGCCGTGCGGGAAGAAGCCGCCGTTATCGGTTATCAGATGGAAGCCAGTGGTATTCCCGTCGAGCATTTTGCCGCTGCCGAGAAACACCGTTCCCACCACCAGGAAGGCGACGATGGCCAGCACTTTAATCAGCGCAAACCAGAACTCCATTTCGGCGAACCACTTCACGCCAATCATGTTCATGGTGCCGACAATCGCCAGCGCGCCGAGGGCAAACACCCACTGCGGCACATCGCCAAACGCGCCCCAGTAATGCATATAAAGCGCGACGGCCGTGATATCAACAATGCCGGTCATCGCCCAGTTAACAAAGTACATCCAGCCTGCGACGTAAGAGGCTTTTTCGCCGAGAAACTCCCTGGCGTAGGAGACAAAGCTGCCGCTCGAAGGACGATGTAAAACCAGCTCACCCAGCGCGCGCAGAATGAAGAAGGAGAAGATGCCGCAGACCAGGTAGACCAGCGCCAGCGCCGGGCCGGCCATCTGCAGGCGCGCGCCCGCACCGAGGAACAGCCCCGTGCCGATAGCGCCACCGATGGCGATCATCTGTACCTGGCGATTGCCCATCGCCTTGTGGTAGCCGGAATCGTGAGAGTTGAGCCAGCGTCTTCTGGCGGCGCGATGCTCAGCCTCAGTTTTTTGCGTTGTTTTCATTGATATTCCCGTGTTGTTTCTGCTTGCCTTAAATGTTTGCCCGCCGAAAACGCCTGTCCTGTAGTTTGTTAAATCGCGGACATGGCAAATTTCGGCGATGAATCCTGGCAGGAAATGAAGATCAACGCAAAGCCTGCCGTGCGTTCCGTGACGGAGCTGAAATCATCCGTTAATCGAAATCGCCGCAGGGTGTGTTAACTTTGCCATCTGGAAAAGGGTGAGGAGGAGAAATGGCCGATGAAACGCGAAGCGCTCCTGGCAGCCGTGTTTGAAAAATATCAGGTCGAGCCTGACTACCCGTGGCGGAATAACAGCGACTACGCGGTACTAAGGCATAAATTCAAAAAGAAATGGTTCGCGCTCGTTTATCGTATCACAGCGCAAAAGCTGGGGCTTGAAGGCGCCTCGCTGCTTGAGGTGATGAACGTCAAAGTTCAGCCGGAGCTGCTGGGATCGCTAAGAATGCAGCCGGGTATTCTGCCCGCCTACCATATGAATAAAGAACACTGGGTGACGGTTCTGCTGGATAAGGTGCCGGACGGCGACGTGCTCGATTTGATTGACGAAAGCTTCCGGCTTACCCGCTAGCGGCAGCGGAAAGGCGGGCAGGCTGGCGATGCCTGCCCGGCAGGACTAACGACGCGTCCAGCTCACCGCATAGTGATAATGTTGCCCGGTAAGCAGGTATTCAGGCGAAACGCTGGGGCTCCAGGAGTCGTCTCCGCCGACGCCCATATGGAAGCCGTCGATATTCAGCCAGCTGCCCGGTTCGGCAGAGAGCAGATGACGGTGCGAGGTTTCACGCAGTTGCCGCTGGCTGTAGCGGCTGAGGTTGAAATGGAATCTTCCCCGCCATAGGTTTTCGCCATACTCCAGCCTTTGCGTGTCGCAGCGCAGCCCGTTTTCCGTCGGGAAAACATAGGGCGTGTACATCTCCTCCAGCGGCAGCTCCCACTTATCGAACAGCGCGGATTGTTTGCGGTCCGGGTAGTTTTCGTGCGGTCCGGCACCAAGCCAGCCTACGCTCGGGTGACTCTCTGCCAGCTGACAGGTCAGCCCGATGCGCCCGGGAGGCGGCGTGCCGTAAGCAATCTCTACATCAACGCTGATATGCAGCTCTCCCTGGTCGTCGATGCGATAAGTTTTGCGGCTGACAAACAGCGTTTTGTGCTGATACGTCCAGCGATGAACCGTGCGCAGCAGCACCTCATCCGCCAGCGCCTGCGCCTCGCAGGCGTGCAGTTTCGCTTCCAGTTCATACATACCGGCCGCTTTCCAGCGCTCAACCCAGGCGTTAGGGTCGATGCGCGTAGCCTCGCTGACGCCGATATCGTTATCCAACGGGGCACGCGAGAACTGGTCTTGCAGAGGCGAAAGCAGGGCGGCTCGGTCGTCTTTCCACCACTGCGTCAGCAGGCCCGTCTCACGGCTGAAGACCCAGCGGTGATTTCGCTGGCGAATCGCAAAACTGTCGTCGGTAACCTCAAGCCGCGGCGCTTCGCCTCCGGCGTTTTGCTCCGCCACGGCCAGCACGCCCGGCAGCTGCCACTGATGCCATGCGCAGATATGCCCTGCCTCAGACCAGGCGGTGGCTTCGATTTGCTGTACCTGCACCGTCAGCCATACGTCGCCGCCGCGCGTGATTTCCGGCAGATCATCAAGAGTGATGCGTCGTTTACCCTGCGGAGGAATATTCAGCAGCGCTTCGCCGCGCGCCAGCGGCCTGCCTTCCTGTTTCACCGTCCAGATAAGGCGTTCGTTATCGCTGGCGCGGAACAGGTATTCGCTGGTGACCTCGACTTGCAGCGGCGATTCGCGCAGCAAAGAGAACTGGAAGAACTGCTGTGCCTGCTGAGCCTCATACAGCGCCGGGTGCGGCGTGCGGTCGGCAAACACCAGGCCGTTCATGCAGAACTGACGATCGTTAGGCTTATCGCCAAAATCACCGCCGTAGGCGCTGAAAGGCTGGCCGTTGTCGTCGCGTTTGATAAGCGACTGATCCACCCAATCCCAGACGAAACCGCCCTGCAGCTTGGGATGCTGGCGGAAGGCCGCCCAGTATTTATGGAAGCCGCCAAAGCTGTTGCCCATGGCGTGCGCGTACTCGCACAGAATTAACGGACGGATTTCATCCGGCATGCCGATCCATTTTTTAATTGACCATTTCGGCACCTGGGGAAAAGGCTGATCCTGGTCGACGCGGGCGTACATCGGACAAATAATATCCGTTGCCGCGCTGTTGGCGCCGCCGCCTTCATACTGCACCGGACGCGTGGGGTCGTTGGATTTTATCCAGCGGTACAGCGCATCGTGATTGCTGCCGTGGCCGGATTCATTGCCGAGGGACCAGATGATTATCGAAGGGTGGTTACGATCGCGCTGCACCATGCGCGTAACGCGCTCGGTCATCGCCGGCAGCCAGGCGGGATCGTCGCTCAGACGGTTCATCGGCACCATGCCGTGGGTTTCTATATTCGCTTCGTCAACCACGTACAGACCGTAGCGGTCGCACAGGCGATACCACAGCGGATGATTAGGGTAGTGGGAGCAGCGAACGGCGTTAAAGTTATGCTGCTTCATCAGCATAATGTCCCGGCGCATGGTGTCGATGTCCATCACCTGGCCGTGTTCGGGATGATGCTCGTGACGGTTGGCGCCGCGAATCAGCAGCGGCTTGCCGTTAAGCTTTAGCAGGCCCTGGGAAATCTCTACCTGACGGAAACCCAGGTCGCAGGCCTCGGCTTCAATCACCGCGCCATGCTTGTCTTTCAACACCACCACCACGCGATACAGATTCGGCGTTTCGGCGCTCCATAACAGCGGGCGCTCCAGGGGAATGCGGAGCGTCGCGCGATCGCTGTAGGCGCCGCGTTCGTCAATGATATCGCTGCCGATGGGCTGCTGTTTCTCACCTGCCAGCTGGTCGCCTTGCCAGAGCTGGACGCATACCTGCGCATCCTGCTCATCGCCCTGAATCACCGCCAGCGTTTCCAGCCAGGCGTGGGTAAAGTCCTCATTGAGACGAGTGACCACGCGCAGATCGCTGAGATGAGTTGGCGGCTTATGCAGCAGCGTGACGTCGCGGAAAATGCCGCTCATGCGCCACATATCCTGATCTTCCAGATAGGAACCGTCGCTCCAGCGCAGCACCATCACCGCCAGGCGGTTTTCGCCGGGCCGCAGCGCCTCGCTGAGATCAAATTCCGACGGCAGGCGGCTGTCCTGCGCGTAGCCAATCCAGCTGCCGTTACACCACAGATGAAAGGCGGAATTGACGCCGTCAAAGATAATACGGCTTTGTCCTGCAGCGAACCACTGCGCGTCGATGTTGAATGTGAGCGAATAACATCCTGTGGCATTGTCTTCCGGCACAAAAGGGGGATTCACCGGGATCGGATAGGTAACGTTGGTGTAAATCGGCGCGTCGTAACCCAGCATCTGCCAGTTGGAAGGAACCGGCACGTCGTCCGCGCCGTAAAGATCCTGCTCAACCCAGCTTTCAGGAACGGCTTCCGGGCGGGCAAAGTAGCTGAATTTCCATGTGCCGTTCAGGCAGCGCACACTCGGCGACGGCGCGTCTTCCCGCGCCCGATCGGGAGAGCGCCAGCTGGCAAAAGGTGGATGGGCGGCGAGCTGGTTCAGCTGGGTTACGGCCGGATTTTCCCAGTCGCGCCGGGCCAGTACGGAAGCAAGAGTGGAAGCCTGGGTGCCTGCTTTGATCATATCTCAGATTCCTTGATTGATTTGCGATGCGCTCACAATTTAGGGGTAATATGATTTTTTCAGTAGGGGCTGTAAAGCAGCAGGGCGGGATTAGGTGACGCGCCTCTCAAACCTGGCGCAGTCTTGCTACCTGACGCGCAAGCACGGCCAGCGCATCGCCAAGCGCCTTAGCCGAAGGTGGATTTCCGCTGGGGGCCGCCGTGGTTTTACGTTCAACCAGGGTGACGGGCAGCACCTGCGGCAGCGGCTGGCCGCCGGGGCGATGAATCATCTCAACCAGGCGATTGACGCTCGCTTTGCCGAGCGCGCGGAAATCCTGCTTGATGGTGGTAAGCGGCGGGATAAAACAGGCGCTGTCTTCGGTGTCGTCATAGCCCACGACGGAGACATCCGTCGGCACCGCCAGACCTTCTTCCGCAAGGGCGCGCAGCGCGCCAAGCGCCATCTGATCGTTGGCGACGACGATCCCGCCGGGCGTTTTTCCCTCGCGCAGTAGCCGGGAAACCTGTTCATAGCCTGAAAGCGAACTCCAGTCGCCTTCCATTACCGCAGCCGCCTTCAGCCCGTGCGCGGCCAGCGTTTGCTGCCAGCCCTCAAAACGCAGGCGCGCCGAAATGGAGGACTGCGGCCCGCTGAGCAAGGCGATGCTGCGATGTCCAAGGTTGATAAGGTGTTCCACGCCCAGGCGTGCGCCTGCGCAGGAGTCGAAAATAATGGCATTGGCGTCCAGCTCCGCAGAGACGTCGAGGAACAGCGTCGGCACGCTGCCGCAGGCGTTTTGTACCGCCTGCGCATCTTCGTTTTCGAGAGGAATATTAATAATCAGCCCGTCTACGCGCTGCGATAGCAGGCTGTTCACCGCCGCTTTACAGGCCGCAAGCCCCGGCTGCTCAACCATGGAGATCACCACGTTGAAATTCATGCCCCCGGCCTGGATTTTTATAGCGGCTACGATTTGCGAAGGGGCGTGCAGCGACAGGTTGGTGGTGGCAAGGCCGAGGGTCTGGCTTGGTTTTCCGGCCAGCTGCTGCGCCACGCGATTGGGAACGTAATTGAGCGCGGACATCGCCGCTTCGACTTTCAGCCGCGTTTTTTCGGAAACGTGGCTTGCCTGATTAATTACCCGGGACACCGTCTGGTAGGAAACGCCGGCATATTCCGCCACATCGTAAAGCGTCACTGATTTGGGTTTCATGCCGGGTTTCCTTATCGCTCTTAAAGTCCGGGAGTATTCTACACTTAATCACTTTAGACCGGAGAACATCATGTACAAACTCTACGGTGCGCCGGGATGCGGCTCGGCGATTGTTGAAATCATGTTTGTTTTGACAGGCGAAGCTTATCAGTGGAAAAACGTGGCGGGATTTGAAGATCCGGGTCCGCAACGCGATGCGCTGTTAACGCTCAATCCACTCGGCCAGGTGCCGACGCTGACCCTTGAAGACGGCTCGGTGATGACCGAAAGCGCGGCTATCGCCCTGATGCTGCTGGACAGGCATCCCGAGCTGGCACCGCCTGCGGACACGTCTGAACGCCAGCGGTTTTACCGGCTCCTGGTCTGGTTTGTCGCCAACGTCTATCCCACCTTTACCTACGGCGATAATCCGGCGCGCTGGACGCAAAGCGGCGCCGATGAGCTTCTCGCCAGCACGAATCATTATCGCGAACAGCTCTATCTGTGGATGGAAAACCAGGTCGGAAGCGGTCCTTACCTATTTGGTGAAAAGATTAGCCTGCTGGATGCGTACCCCGCGGCGATGATCGACTGGCGACCGCGGCAGGCATGGTTTGAAAAAAACACGCCGAAGCTGTTTGCTATCGCGCAGGAGGTGCGCCGACGTGAAGAGCTGCAGGAAGTGCTGAGCCGCAATGAGCTACTGTGATCGCACCATCGATCATATGACGTTAAAGCAATGCATTATAGTGTTATGAATTTCATCGTAACGGAATTCATTCTGTGGCCTTTGACCTGAACGCCTACTTCGCGCGTATCCGCTTAACGGGCGGCTACGCGCCGGATCTGCACACGCTGCGGCAGCTGCATTTGCTGCATACCTGCGCTATTGCTTTCGAAAATCTGGATGTTCTGCTGGCGCGCAAAATCCTGCTCGACGATGACAGCGTGTTCGAAAAGCTGGTGACCGCCGGGCGGGGCGGATACTGCTACGAGCAAAACGCGTTGCTGCGCCGGGCGCTGCTGGAGATCGGCTTTCAGGTAGAAGATTTAGCGGCGCGGGTGTTGATGACGCGCCCGGAACAGATGCCAGCCCGCACGCATCGCCTGCTGCTGGTAACGCTTGGCCGGCAGCGCTGGCTGGCGGACGTGGGATTCGGCGGTAAAACGCTAACCGCCCCGCTGCTTTTTGAAACCGACAGCGAACAAAAGACCCCGCACGGCGTCTATCGCCTGACGCGCGTGGAGGAGGATTATCTGCTCAGCCTGCGCGAAGACGGCGAGTGGTTGCCGCTTTACCGGTTCGATCTGCAGCCGCAGTATTTCGCCGATTACCAAGTCGCGAACCATTATGTTTCCACCTGGCCGGCATCGCATTTCCGCCATCATCTGATGCTTAGCCTGCACGTAAAAGACGGAAGCGCTGTCACGCTCAATAACCGCCGCCTGAGCGCCGGTGGCGAAAAGCAGGAGCTGACCGACGCGGCCGCGGTTTATCAGGCGCTGCAGTCCCGTTTCGGTTTGCGCCTGGATTCGGTGAAGCACGGTATCGACTTTGAAACCTTTGCGGCCGCGTTTAATTTATTGCCTGAGCAGTACCCTGCCCGTTAATGACAATTTTATTATCCCTAAGGAGAACACCCTTGCCGCATATCACCGTTAAACATTTCCCGCGCGAGCTGACGCAGGAGCAAAAACAGGCCCTGGCGGAAGAGCTAAGCGACGTGGTTAAAAAGCATTTTGGCTCGAAGGACGCCTCGCTTTCGGTGGCGTTAATACCGGTTGAACAGGATCGCTGGAAAGAGGACGTCTACGACAAAGAGATTAAGCCCGCCCTTGATACCCTGGCTAAAAAGCCGGGCTACAGCATGTAGTATCTGCCTTCGCCCATGCCTTCGCCGCGCATGGGCGTTGCAAAAGTTATCCACAAAATCGGTGGATAACTCTGTGGGATTCTATGTAGATCCCTGTGAGAAGCTGGATTTTTGACCGGGCTCACACCTTTTACGCATTCCTTATGCCCCTCAGCAGGGACGTGATGTTTTTATCGCCAGTTCTCCGCCTGTAAATTATCCGCTAATTAATTTTTATAGCGCAAAAAATAACGTAATAGCTTTTTAAACGGCAACGTAAAGAAATGAAAAGGGCAGGCGGACGGCAGGTAAAATATGGTACAAATCTGCCGTGTTTTACTGCTGAGGACAATTTACTATCCGCAACTGATGAGAAGCAACACCGCGGATAAGTTGTGAATATTATGGACATTATGTTTACGAACAAGCTGTTCAAAACGTTATTGACAAATCATCCGATTATTTTCCCTTCCGCTTTCTCCCTGTCCGGTGAACAACACTGGCGCAACGCGCTATAGTTCCGCTCTCCTGATCTCGCCGTCGCGCGCATCCCTTGCACTGCAAGGCTACCCGCTATTTTTTTCGGTTTTCTTATCCTGTAACGAATAAGACAAACCGCCGCATCGTTATTTTCTCTGTCAGGAGAGAAACCATGATTTACTGGATTTTATTAGCTCTGGCTATTGCCGCAGAAATTACCGGCACCTTGTCGATGAAATGGTCAAGCGTGAGTGATAATAACCTGGGTTATATTTTCATGCTGGCAATGATTTCCCTGTCCTATATTTTACTTTCATTCTCTATTAAACGTATTGCTCTTGGCGTGGCCTATGCAATGTGGGAAGGGATCGGTATTTTATTTATTACGCTGTTCAGCGTCGTGCTATTTGACGAGTCGATTTCAACGCTGAAAATTATCGGCTTAACCACGCTGGTAATGGGTATTGTGTTGATTAAATCAGGCACCGGCGCAAAGAAGACGCGCAGGCAGCAGTCGGGCCGGGGAGGTGACCATGCCGTCGTTTGAATGGATCCACGCCGCCTGGCTACTGGCCGCCATCGTGCTGGAGATTGCGGCGAACATTTTACTTAAGCATGCCGACGGCTTCCGCCGTCCGCTCTACGGCGCGCTTTCGCTGCTGGCGGTTCTTGCGGCTTTTAGCGCGCTGGCGCAGGCGGTTAAAGGCATCGAGCTTTCCGTGGCCTATGCGCTCTGGGGCGGGTTT
>NZ_RCAA01000050.1:108367-112949 GCF_003628475.1 Enterobacter sp. R1(2018)
CGGCAATCAGCTGCCAGCCGTCAGCGGTTTTCAGCATCAACGGCGAACCGCTGTCGCCCGGCAGCGTATCGCACTGGTGCGACAGAACGCTTTTTTGCGCCCAGCCGGTTATCACGCAGTCGGTATGCGTATAGAGATCGTCCAGATGATCCTCCGGATAGCCGGACTGCGTCACCTTACGGTTGTGCGCTTTTAGCGCATCGGTCAGCGCGTCGCGGTCGCCTTCAAATAAGGGAAGCGGCGTGATGCCCGAAGGGGGGTTATGCAAAATCACCAGGCCAAAATCGTGCGGCGCCGCGCCGGGCGGTACAATCCAGCCATCGCCGTCGGCTTTTAAACGCCGCCCAAGGGTGCTTTCCACCCGGCCTTCAATATCATGAATTTCGTAACGCCATTTTCCTTTCGAGGAGATAAAGCGTAGGGCGACGGCTTTGTCGGGCTTGCCCCCCGGAGGCTGCAGCAGACAATGTCCGGCGGTTAAGGCCAGATGAGGTGAAATTAAGGTGGCGGTGCATAAATTGCCGCTGGCGGTTTCCAGCTGGCCGATGGCGTCCCAGGGGGCATGAGCAGGCTCGTTGACGTGGGTGCGGTCGTCGTTGCCAAAAAACAACGTTTTCACCTCCGCGGCGCTATCGTCATCCGCGTGGGTCAGTGCCGGTAATAGACACAAAGCTCCTAACAGCAATACAACTTTTTTGCGCATATCACTCTCTGTGGGGCGATTAATTATGATTTTTGTATAAACCCGATGAATGGGGTAACTATAGACGGGTCGAGCCGAAAGTGGGAGTAAAAACAGCGTACTACGCCTTTAAATCCAGAAGCTGAAGGTAATAATGCCGCAGATAATCAGCAGCGAAAGGATGATTTCAAAACTGTAGCGTCGCAACATCACCCGGACTCCAGAAGTAAGCACCCGGCGAGCCGGGCGCAGGATGACTGACAATGATCGTTGCACCCCGGATGGTGAAATACCAACCTGTATCTACCATGGATGCCGTCTTCTGGTCTGCCCCAGACGCCAAAAAACACGCTTTTTTAGTGTCTGTCATCAAACTAAACACCCGGCGAACCGGGTGTTTTCATTGGGACTTTAATGCCGGGATTGCCCCGTTTGCCTTATGCTGCTGGCTGTGCAGCTGGTTTGGTCGCAGCGTGGGTCGCTTTTTTGTGGTGCTTTTTAGCGGCCTGGGCTTTCTGAGCAGGTTTTGCTGCTTCAGTTTTTACCGCTTTCTTGTGGTGCTTTTTAGCAGCCTGAGCTTTTTGCTCGGTAGCGGCTTTTTTGTGTTTTTTGTGATGGGTGGTTTTAGCTGGCGCTTTAGCCGGAGCGGCAGCGGTAGCAGCAGGCGCTGGCGTCGCGGTGGTGTCAGCAGCGAAAGCAGCGGAAGACAGACCCATAGCAGCGGCAACAACCAGAGCTAATACTTTATTCATCTCGACATCCTCGAATTTGTTTGTGTGTGAACCCCACTGCGGGGCCGTTGAGATGAACTATAGGCTTGTCGCTCTTTGCCTTCAGTGAGTGATTGGTATCGGCGTGTAACGGAATGTACAAAGGGGCGCGGGGAGCATGAAAGCGCCGGAAATCGATGTTCCCGGCGCCGGGCATTACAGGTAGCGGGCTTCTAAATGTTTGCGGAAATACAACGGGTTAAGGTCTTCGCCCGTGGCATTGATGATCAGCTGCGCCGTGCTAAAGCGGCTGCCGTGCTGCCAGATATTCTGGCTTAGCCAGTCGAACAACGCGGTGAAGTTTCCTTCGGCGATATCGCTTTCAAGCTGCGGCAACGCAAGTTTTGCGGCGTTGAATAATTGTGCTGCGTACATTGCGCCCAGGGTGTACGACGGGAAGTAGCCGAACGCGCCGTCCGTCCAGTGGATATCCTGCATGCAGCCGTTACGGTAGTTATCTCTGGTGGATAGCCCCAGCCAGCGCTGCATTTTCTCATCCCACAGCGCGGGAATGTCTTCTACCTCAATCTCCCCTTCAATAAGCGCCCGTTCGATCTCATAGCGCAGCACCACATGCGCCGGGTAGCTCACCTCATCGGCATCCACGCGGATATAACCGCGCTCAACACGCTGATTCACGGCGATGAAGTTGTGCATTTCAAAAGCGGGCTGCGCGCCGAAGCGGGCAATAATTTTTGGCAGCAGCAGGCTGAGGAACTCTTTACTGCGGCCAAGCTGCATTTCAAAGAACAGGCTTTGCGATTCATGAATCGCCGTGGAGCGGGCGTGGGAAACCGGCTGGCCCAGCCACTCGCGCGGAAGATTCTGCTCGTAGCGGGCGTGCCCGGTTTCATGAATCACGCCGAACAGCGAGGAGATCAGGTCGTTTTCATCGTAGCGCGTGGTGATGCGAACATCCTCAGGCACGCCGCCGCAGAAAGGATGCGCGCTGACGTCCAGACGACCACCGTTAAAATCGAACCCAAGAAGCTGCATAACCTCCAGGCCGAGCTCGCGCTGGGTTGCGGTAGCAAAGGGGCCGCTCGGCACGATGGCCGGCTGTTTAGCCTGTTTTTCCACTACCTTTTGCAGCAAATCCGGCAGCCAGCTGCGCAGGTCGCCGAACAGCACGTCGAGCCTGGCGCTGGTCATGCCCGGCTCGTAGATATCCAGCAGCGCGTCGTAGCGGGAAATCCCTTTGGCCTCTGCACGCAGGCGAGCTTCCTCGCGGCTGACCCGAACCACTTCTTTCAGATTGGCTGCGAAGCCCTGCCAGTCGTTGGCCGGACGCTGTGTGCGCCAGCCGTGTTCGCAGCGGGTGCCTACCAGCGACTTTTCTTCGACCAGCGATTCCGGCAGCAGCACGGCCTCCTGATACTGGCGGGTCATTTCACGAAGGTTGGCGCGCTCAACGTCGTTCAGATCTTCCTGCGCGGCGGCCTGCAGCAGCGTAGCGATTTTTTTATCGGTCAGAATTTGATGCTGCAGCACGCTCAGCTCGGCCAGCGCTTCACCGCGTGCTGCGCTGCCGTTTGGCGGCATGTGGGTAAACATATCCCATCCGGCGATGGCCGAAAGGTGTCCGAAGCGGGACAGGCGCTGGAAGGTGCGGGTGAGATGGTTATAGTTTTGCTTTTCCATAGGGCCTCGTGAGTATTGTTAACGCAGCGAAAATAGCAAAAAGCGTTAATAAAAACGAGGCCCGACGGCGGTTAACGCACGCGATGGTGCAGACGGCTTCCGACCAGTAAAGCAACGACCAGCAGCGAGCCGATAAAACCGGCGACGCCGTACCAGGCGAACCGATGCCAGAACAGGCCCCCCAGCGTGCCCGCAAGGCTTGAGCCGAGGTAATAGCTGAACAAATAAAGCGAAGAAGCCTGGCCTCGGGCGCGTTTCGCGCGTGGTCCGATCCAGCTGCTGGCGACGGAGTGCGCCGCAAAGAAGCCGGCCGAGAACAGCAGCATGCCGGCGAAAATCACCGCCAGCGGCGAGAAGACGGTGAGCACCAGGCCCAGCAGCATCACGCCGGTTGAAAAAATCATCACCGGACCGCGGCCAAATTTCGCCGTCATCGCCCCGGCTTTCGGCGAACTCCAGGTGCCGGTCAGATAGGCGACGGAAAGCAGGCCAACCACCGCCTGGCTTAAGAACCACGGGGCTTCCATCAGGCGATAGCCGATGTAGTTAAACAGCGTAACGAACGCCCCCATCAGTAAAAAGCCTTCGGCAAACAGCAGCGGCAACCCCTCGTCGCGCCAGTGCAGTCGGAAATTAATAAACAGCGTTTTAGGGCGCAGCGAAGAAGGGCGGAAGTGGCGCGATTCCGGCAGAATTTTCCAGAACATCAGGGCGGAGGCGAGGGCAAAACAGCCAATCGCCGCCACCGCAACGCGCCAGCTAAAGAAATCCGTAAGTACGCCGCTTAACAGGCGTCCGCTCATGCCGCCTATCGAGTTCCCGCTGATATAAAGCCCCATAGAGAAGGCTACGACGCTCGGATGAATCTCTTCGCTAAGGTAGGTCATGCCCACGGCGGCCACGCCGCTCAGGGAAAGGCCGATCAGCGCGCGCATCAGCAGGATGCCGTGCCAGCTGGTCATCATCGTGGAAAGCAGCGTACAGCAGGAGGCGAGCAGCAAAGCGGTCACCATCACCGGCTTGCGGCCGACGGCGTCGGAAAGCGGCCCGGTGAACAGTAAGCCTGTGGCGAGCATGGCGGTGGAGATCGACAGGGAAATACTGCTGCTGGCGGGCGAGACGCCAAATTCACGGGACAGCACCGGCAAAATGGGCTGCACGCAGTAAAGCAGAGCGAAGGTGGCAAGACCGGCGGAGAAAAGCGCCAGGGTGACGCGCATAAACTGGGGCGAACCGCGTTTAATATAGGCGCCCGCTGCCGGCCTGACAGAAATACTATCATCAACTTCCCGTGCCGGAGCGGAGCTGACGGAGGATGTACGGCTCAAAATCAATCCTTAAAACGATGTGTTGTTGCCTGCGTTACCCCAGAGTAGAAAACGGCGAATGTTCTGTCTAATATATTAATAATCTCAATTGATATGTTTAAAATATGAATATCGAACTACGGCATCTGCGCTATTTCGTCGCGGTGGCGGAAGAGCTGCAT
>NZ_RCAA01000050.1:113045-117514 GCF_003628475.1 Enterobacter sp. R1(2018)
ATGAAAGGCGTTTCGGACAGTCTGTCAACGTTCAGGAAACGCTACCCGGACGTGCATATTCAGATGCGTGAAATCAATACCCGCCAGCAAATCGCGCCGCTTAACGACGGCGAGCTGGATCTGGGGCTAATGCGCAATACGCGCCTGCCGGATACGCTGGCGTGGAAGCTGGTGCTGCGCGAGCCTTTGCTGGCGATGGTGCACCGCGATCATCCGCTGGCCGGGCGCAAAGCTCTCTCTCTTCAGGATCTGGCGCATGAGCCTTTCGTGTTCTTTGATCCGCACGTCGGCACCGGCCTGTATGACGATATTCTCGGCCTGCTGCACCGTTTCGGTATTTCCCCCTATATCACCCAGGAAGTGGGGGAGGCGATGACCATTATCGGTCTGGTATCCGCAGGGCTTGGGGTTTCGATTTTGCCCGCCTCATTTAAGCGTGTGCGGGTCAGCGACGTTGTATGGCTGCCTTTGCAGGAGCGGGAGGCTCAGTCGGAAATGTGGCTGGTGTGGCCTAAACATCGTGAGCTCTCAAACGCCGCGCTTCGTATCAGCGAGCTGTTAACCGAGGCGACTTGTGGGCTAAAATAGACGTAAAACCAGTCTATTATGTGCGGTAAATCACAACCCTACGTAAATATTTGACTACCCCGCTTGAAGTGTTTCACCATAGCCGAAAGTTTATTTCGAAGCGCGAAAATAAAGGGAGTACCACGTGGTTGCTGATAGCCAACCGGGCCATATCGATCAGATTAAACAAACGAATGCGGGCGTGGTTTACCGCCTCATCGACAGCCATGGCCCGGTATCGCGTATCGATCTTTCTCGTCTGGCGCAGCTTGCTCCGGCCAGCATTACTAAAATCGTGCGCGAAATGCTCGAAGCGCATTTAGTCCAGGAGACGGAAATCCAGGATCCCGGCAGCCGCGGCCGTCCGGCGGTGGGGTTAATGCTCGAAACGGAGGCCTGGCACTATCTTTCGGTACGTATTAACCGCGGCGAAATTTCGCTCGGCCTGCACGATCTTAGCAGCCAGCTTATCGTTGAAGATACCCTTTCACTTCCGACCGAAGACCCGAGCCCCCTGCTGGAACGCGTTATCAGCCAGGTGGATCAATTTTTTATCCGCCATCAGGACAAACTCGAACGCCTGACCGCCATCGCCATTACCCTGCCGGGCATAATCGATACGGTGCGCGGTATCGTGCACCGTATGCCGTTTTATGACGTCTGCGATATGCCGCTGGGGGAAGTGCTGGAAAACCATACCGGCGTGCCGGTCTTTATTCAGCACGATATCAGCGCCTGGACGATGGCCGAAGGGCTGTTTGGCGCCTCCCGCGGCGCGCGCGACGTTATTCAGGTGGTTATCGATCATAACGTGGGCGCGGGAGTCATCACCGATGGCCGCCTGCTGCACGCGGGCAGCAGCAGCCTGGTAGAGATTGGCCATACGCAGGTCGATCCCTACGGCAAGCGCTGCTACTGCGGCAACCACGGCTGTCTGGAAACCATCGCCAGCGTAGAAAGCGTGTTGGAGCTGGCCCAGCTGCGCATGAACCAGTCGATGGGCTCAATGCTGCACGAACAGCCTCTGACGGTAGAGTCCCTTTGCGATGCGGCCCTGCAGGGCGATCTTCTTGCCAAAGATATTATTCTGGGCGTCGGCGTGAACGTAGGGCGTATTCTCGCCATTATGGTGAACTTGTTTAATCCTCAAAAGATTCTGATAGGTTCGCCGCTGAATCGCGCGGCGGATATTCTCCATCCGGCCATTGCGAGCTGCATCCGTCAGCAGGCTTTACCGGCCTACGCTCAGCATATGATTGTCGAAAGCACCCAGTACAACCACCGCGGCACTATGGCGGGCGCGGCGCTGGTAAAAGACGCAATGTATAACGGTTCGTTACTGATTCGCCTGCTGCAAGGATAATCATTTTCATTGATCCACTAAAAATTGCGCTATCTCAATCTGGTCAATCCACTCTTCTTTTAGACTTCCGGAACTGAATTATTCAAATTTCTAACTAGTTTTTGCGTACTACCCCGGGAGTCACCATGCTTAAGCGTTTCTTTATTACAGGTACCGATACCGCGGTCGGCAAGACGGTGGTGTCTCGTGCCCTGCTGCAGGCGCTGGCCGCCAGTGGCAAATGCGTTGTCGGCTATAAGCCGGTAGCCAAAGGAAGCAAAGAAACGCCAGAAGGATTGCGTAATAAAGATGCGCTGGTTCTGCAAAGCGTTTCGTCGCTGACCCTGCCTTACAGCGCTATTAACCCCATCGCCCTGAGCGAAGAGGAAAGCAGCGTAAACCACAGCTGCCCCATCAACTACACGCTGCTGTCCGACGGTCTGTCGCGCCTGTCGGGCCAGACCGATCACGTCGTGGTCGAAGGCACCGGCGGCTGGCGCAGCCTGATGAACGACCTGCGTCCGCTGTCGGAATGGGTGGTGCAGGAACAGCTGCCCGTGCTGATGGTGGTGGGCATTCAGGAAGGCTGTATCAACCATGCGCTGCTGACCGCGCAGGCCATTGCCAACGACGGCCTGCCGCTGGTGGGTTGGGTGGCGAACCGAATAAATCCGGGCCTTGCCCATTACGCCGAAATTATTGACGTGCTGTGCAAAAAACTGCCTGGTCCGCTGGTGGGCGAATTGCCGTACCTGCCGCGCGCCGAACAGCGCGAGCTTGCGCACTACATCGATCTATCCCGGCTCAATATAGGTGTAACCGCTTAATATTTCGCAAGCGGCAGAAAGCACCTGGCCGCCAGGCGGAAGGAGGATCCTGCGGTCGGCAGGATCCTCGCAGCGCATCAAACGCCTTTATTCTGGCCGGGCGATTTTTTCGCCGGCCCGCCGCGCCGTGGCAGGTAAAATACTGGCGATCGCCACGTAGCCATCGGGATCGATACAGCGGTCATACTCCTGCGCCTGCTCGATAACGCCGCGATCCCAGTAAAGCTGTTTACGCCTGTCGCCGCGGGTGGTCAGGGTCGCCTCCATTTCGCCTTCAACAGCCCGGTAGCGCCGCCAGCATCCGCCCGGCACCGAAATAACGGAGCCTTCCACGGCGATAACCGTCACTTCTTCTTCCTGTCGGTTATAGGTCACCTCCAGCGTGCCTTTAAACACCATCAGCACCTGAATATCCGGACAGCAGTGCAGGCCGACGCGGTGGCCATCCTGAATACGCAGCCACTCTACGGAGAATCCGTGGGGATTAACGATCGGCGGCGCGCTGTTGCGATCCTGCGAAATGCCAAAGCCGATAACCGGCGCCAGCTGCGCGCCGTGGCCGGGCAAAATAGCGTCCAGCAGCGCCTGGCTTGACCACTGCCGCTGTTCGCCTGTCACCGCTCGGCGCTTCATTTCTTCAACGGAATAATCGCGTAAAGCGGCGATATGTTCAGGAGCCAGCGGCTGCAGCAGCTCGCTTTCGGCGGGCCGGGCATCGCCAGCCTCCACGTCGATCAGCATATTGTCACGGCTCAGGTACAGTCCGTATTCACGGGCGGCCTCAAGAATTGACGGGTGCCAGATAATGCCGCCGGTGTTGTCTCCGCCCAGCACGGTGAACACCATGCCGCTGGTCTCCTGCGGGCTGACGTTGGTAAAGCCGCGGAAAATCCACGTCGGGATCGACAGAATGGCCGGGGCGCTGAGTTCTGCTTCATGCTCGCCGTTCGCCCCCCAGCGAAAGCGCCAGCTTCCCTCATGGATAAGGAACACCTCGGCGGTGAAGTGCAGGTGCAGGTTGTTAGTCACCCCTTTAGGCATGGCCGCCGCGCCAATGTTAAAGCCGTGCGCCTCGGGAATATTCACCACCTGCGACGCGGACTGGGTGACGCCCGGGCCGATAAAAGAGTAGTTCTGCTTGAGGTGCGAGCCCGGCAGCTTACAGTCAATAAAAGCCACGCTGCAGGAGACCCGGTCTTCCGGAAGCACCAGACGGCGGCGCGCCTCTTCCTGTGTCAGTGTTACATATTGCATGTTGATCCTCCTTTAATAGCCAGATGTGCCGCTGGCGGACGGTGTTTCACCCCGCGCCAGCGCGATAGCTTCGCGGGCGGCGCGGCCAAGTTGCATAACGTCATTGGCGGGGGTGACAAAGCTGAAGCCCTGCGCCAGGCGGTCCGCTGCGGCCTGGCCGGAGGTACAGAAGATGCCGGCGAGCTTGTTATGCTCGCGGCTGCGCGCCAGCACAAGCTCTACGGCGGCAAGCATTTCCGGATGCTGCGACTCCGCGCTGGCGCTGCCCGTCAGGGTTAGCGAGAGATCGTTTGGGCCAATAAACACGCCGTCCAGCCCGTCGGTTGCCAGAATCGCATCCAGGTTATTCAGCCCTTCGCGGGTTTCAATCATTGCCAGCGTGAGAATCTCGTCGTTCGCATATTGGGGATAATCTTTGCCGCCGTAGAGCAGCGCCCTTGCCGGACCGAATGAACGGTTGCCGAGCGGCGGATAGCGGC
>NZ_RCAA01000050.1:117524-118227 GCF_003628475.1 Enterobacter sp. R1(2018)
GGCGGCGACGAATTGCTGTGCCTGTTCCGCAGTGGAAACCATCGGGCAGATAATTCCCCACGCGCCGGCATCCAGCAGGCGCATAATCTGCGCGGGATCGTTGCTGTTAACCCGCGCAAGCGGCAGAGCCGGCGTGGCGGAGAGGGCCTGCAGCATCGCCAGCGCGCTGGCGAAGTCAATCATGCCGTGCTGCATATCGACGGTGACCGAATCATAGCCCTGATGCCCGGCAATCTCGGCGCTATAGCCGGAAGGGATGGCGAGCCAGCCGTTAATAATCGGCTGCTGGCGGCGAAAGGCCGCCTTTAACGTGTTGCTTCTCATTAGAGTGTCTCCTTTATCCAGTTACGCAGGGCATCGGCCACCGTAAGCGGCGCTTCTAAGGGCAGAAAATGGCCGCTGTCCGGCAAGGTTATCCAGCGTGCGTGCGGCGCAGCTTCCGCCGCGGCAAGATGATGTTGCGGGGTGCAGATACCGTCGCAGCCGCCGTTGAGGATTAGCGTCGGCGCGCTGTATGCCGCCAGCGCGGCGCGGTTATCGGCGCGGGTAATGGCGATTTCCGTTTGCAGGGCAAAAGTTTCATTCCCGCACTCGTCGGCCATCTGAGCAAGAGTGGTATGCAATGCCCGGTCATCAAGATGCGCCGGGGCGACATAGCGCGGCCACATCGTTGCGCTCAGCCAGTTTCCCGTCCCCTGGCGGG
>NZ_RCAA01000050.1:118338-118937 GCF_003628475.1 Enterobacter sp. R1(2018)
CGCCAGCATCTGCAATGCGACGATAGCGCCGAGGGAAAATCCCGCCAGGCAGAAACGCGGCGGCAGAGCGCTGAGCAACTGCCGGGCCTGCGCGGGCGCGGAGGCGGCGCCGCTGAGGGTAAGGCTGCTCACGCTGCTGACGTTCATCGCGTTAATGACCGGCTGCCACAGGCGGTGATTACACAGGGTGCCGCCCAGTAAAATCAGCGGAGCGCGGTGGTTATCCAGTAGCGGAAAAGCAGAGGTGGATGGGTTCATGTTGCCGTCCATCCGCCGTCAACCAGCAGCGCGGCGCCGGTAATTAACGCCGCCGCCGGGGAGGCGAGAAACACGACGGGTCCCATCACGTCCTCAAGCGTTCCAAGGCGCCTGAGCTTGATGTTGTCCAGCACGTAGCGGCTGAACTCCGGGTCGGACAGGCTGGCCCGGGAAAGCTCGGTGGCGATAAAAGTCGGGCACAGGGTGTTGACCCGGATACCCGCTTCTCCCAGCTCCAGCGCCATCGTTTTGGTCAGCCCTTCGAGGGCAAATTTCGACGCGCAGTAAACGCTGCGTTCGGGGCCGCCGACGTGCCCCATCTGCGAAGAGATATGAATAAT
>NZ_RCAA01000050.1:119128-124833 GCF_003628475.1 Enterobacter sp. R1(2018)
CGCTGGTTATCCAGGCGGAAATCAGGCGAAGAGGGAAGGGTAAGCATCAGCCAGCCTCTTTTACGTCGGTGGCGGAACTTAAGACTGCGCAGAACGCCGTGAGTTTGTCGCAGCGGCGCAAGAAAATATCGGCCCGCTGACGTTCAGATAAATATTTATTACTTTTTAAATAGTGCGCCATGATGTTCTCCGTTATTTGTATACGCGCGCCTTGCCCACCCGAATAAACGGGAGGTGACGCTGTTAAATTAAATAAGGTCGGATTGCTTAGGCTTTATTGCCGTAATTTTGCGCCGCGGCTATTTCTCCTGCCGCCGTGGGCGAGGCAGCCATTTTATTTTGCCGTTGGTTTACGCTGCGGGCCGCCAGCGGAGTTAATAACATTGCAATAAATGTCAGCACGCCAATTAATAAATAGCCCGAGGACAAATTAATATGCTGGAGCATCAGGCCCATTAATACCGGACCGACGAACATGCCGCAGGAATAAATTGTTTGAAACAGCCCCATTCGCGTGGACTGCTCGTCTTCGACGGTATTCACCACGCTCAGCGACATAAATACCGCGAAGGCCATGCCGAACGAAAAGCCGCCAACGGATTGCAGCAGGTAAATAAGGTACATATTGCTGGTAAAGGGCACGCCGACGGTGGATACCAGCTGCAGGAAAATGCCGAGCATCGCCGTATTAACCAGCCCAAGCCGTTTATAGAACACCGAACTGCACAGGGCGATAGCCAGCGCGTAGAAGATCAGATGCAGGTTGCTGAGCAGGGTAAGAATACCCGCCTTCGCGCCGAGCTGCTGCGCGTATATGGGCGTTAAGGTGTCGCGAGTGGCGAAAGGCACCAGAATAACCACGGTAGCCAGCAGGCCGATAAGCCAGACGGAGCCGTCGCCCAGCTGACGCTTTGCGCCGGCAATACAGGCTTTGAGAGTGGGCGCGCGAGCGGCATCGTGAATTTCTTTAATGCGGGTGGTGAGGATCAGGGCCAGCAGCGCTGAAACGCTGGAGACGAAGTAGCCAATGTTTTTGTCGAAAAAGTGGATCAGCACGCCGCCAATACAGTTGCCGAGGAAGACGCCCAGCGGCCCGGCCAGCGCGAGCAGGGCGACGGCGGCGGGCGCGTCTTTCCTGTCGAAATAGCGAATAAACAGAATGTTATACAGCACCCAGGTGGCGGCGGTGAAGCCATCCGCGGCTTTAGCGAGGTAGAGCGTGGTGGCGTTCGGATGCAGATAGGCGATGGGCCAGGTGATCAGCGGCAGCAGCAGACTGAACTGGATAAATATCTTCCGGCTCTTTACCACATCCGAAAGAATGCCAATCGGAAAGCGTACGAACAGGGTGGCAAGCCCGCTGGCGCCCATGATCATTCCCACCACCTCCGGCTGCATCCCTTCGCTAATCAGCATCGGGGCGAGGAAGGCGTCAATGCTGTGGATACAGATGTAAAACAGCACGCTGATAGTAAAAAAGAGTCTGACTTCGGATCGACGGAAAAGGGCACGAAACATGGTGATGAACCTCTTAAATATTAATGGGTTATTACCAATCAAGTACGGCATTAACCGGCTGTATTTTTAGGTCTGAACCCGCTGTCGCCGGTAAAACTGACGGTGTATTTTGTTTTCTATGCATACGTATTCAATCGTTGAAGTTACGAAAAGGTTTCAGTTTTGTAAAGGCGGAGTTTGTAAATGTGAAAAAAATAATTTTGGCGGTTGCATACGCATGCAAAGATGGTGTAAGTATAAAAAACAGACATTCCAGCGGGGGGTGAAAATGGCCGCACTGGTATTCCCCTCGCGGTCCGTTACACTGCTGCAAGCGCCTGTTTTTATTTCAGATGTGTCATAGCGGGAATGTTGATAAGGAACAGCGACAATGAAACGTAAGACTTTTGGGCCCGTGACGTCACAGCAGGTGGCGCAAATCGCCGGGGTGTCACAATCGGCGGTATCGCGCACCTTCACGCCGGGGGCGAGTATTTCGCCCGCCACGCGTGAAAAAGTACTTAAGGCCGCTCGCGAGCTTGGCTATCGGCCCAACGCTATTGCCCGCTCGTTGAACACCGCACGTTCGCGCATCGTCGGCGTGGTGATGTCCTATTTCGACAACCAGTTTTATCCGCAGGTATTGGAAGCGCTGGCGCAGAAGCTGGATGAGCTTAACTATCACCTGCTGCTGTTTGTCGGTGACCGTGACGGCAACGTGGACAGAATTTTCGACCAAATCATGCAGTACCGGGTCGACGGCATCGTGCTGGCCTCGGTGTCGCTGTCGATTGAGCTGTCCGAGGAGTGTCTGGCCGCGGGCATTCCGGTGGTGCTGTTTAACCGCAGCGAAGAAAACGGCGTGGCCTCGAGCGTGAATACCGATAACGAAGCCGCCGCCCGCCAGATAGCCGAATTTTTACTCGCCGGCGAGCACAGGCGCTTTGCCTATGTCGCCGGACTGGCGGACTCGTCGGTTAACCAGGCGCGGCAGAACGGCTTTGTGAACCTTCTGCAGGGGAAAGGCATTGAGGATATACGGGTAGTGCAGGGGGATTACGATGCGCAAAAAACCGCCCGCGCCGCTCGCCAGCTCTTTTCCTCGCCGCAGCCGCCGGATGCCATTTTTGCCGCCAATGACCATATGGCGCTTACCGTGATGGACATTGCCCGCTACGAGTTTGGCCTGCGCATTCCCGAAGACGTCTCGGTCATCGGGTATGACGACACCGGCCCGTCCGGCTGGCCCTCTTACGCTCTGACCTCCGCTTCACAGCCGGTGGATGAAATGGTGAGCGCGACTATCGCGCTGCTGATGAAACAGATCGAAAGCGAAAGCATTAAGCCGGAGCAGGTGGTGGTGCCCGGCGCTCTGGTGGTACGCCATTCGGCCCGGCGTCCGCATTTTGGCGTGGTCGAAAAAGACGGATTGTCTCTGTTCC
This sequence comes from Enterobacter sp. R1(2018), assembly GCF_003628475.1. Taxonomy (GTDB): domain Bacteria; phylum Pseudomonadota; class Gammaproteobacteria; order Enterobacterales; family Enterobacteriaceae; genus Dryocola. Next base: position 122,068 of record NZ_RCAA01000050.1, read on the forward strand.
AGCCGCAGGAGGTTGAATGACCAGGTTGCCGGGCTTTAGCCCTCAGTTTGATTCAATACAGCAGTTTATTCTGACGCTGACCCACGTGGTGTGGGAGCAAAAAGACATAGGCCAGCTGGCGGACTTTTACGCCACGCCGGTGGTTTTCCAGACGCCTGAAAAGCAGCTTAACGATCTTTCTCAGTTTATGCGGCTTACGCTTGAGGCCATGCACAGCTTCCCTCAGCGCACCGTGCTGACCGAAGATATTTTGTGCAGCCATACGCCGGGCTTTGAGTACTATGCTGCGCAGCGCACCCTGGCCTGTATTCAGCATCAGGGGGAAGGTTTTTTCGGCAAGCCGAGCGGTAAATCAGTGTGGGTTCGCACCTGGGCGGATCGAATCTGCGCCGACGGCGCGGTACGGCAGGAGTGGCTTTTACAGGATCGCGCCGCAATAGCGACGCAAATCGGGCTTAACGTGCGTGATTTTGCACAGCAGCTGGCGAACGCCCGGCGGGAGCTCGGTCTGGAAAATACGCCCGCGGAAGAGCTTGACGCGCGCTGGGTGGGAGGGCCGGAGGGCGACGACGTTGACGGCCCGCTGGCAGGGCTGGTGGAGCGTTACCTCTCTATGTGGGCGGGCGGTAACAGCGGCGTGGTGCCCGGGCTTTATCATCCTGCGGCTACCTTGCACGGGCCGGCTCACGTCCTGCGCACCGGCGAGCAGGATATCGGGGCATTTTTATCAGGCTACCGGGCGTCGTTTGCCGACTGCGAAACGCAGCTGCATCACCTGATTGTCCGTCGTGACGCCAACGAACCCGTCCGGCTTTCGTTACGCTGGTCACTGTTAACCTGGCATGATGGCTACGGCAAATTCGGCGCGCCGACACGTCGCCCCATTTCCATTACCGGCATCAGCCAGCTTGAACTACGCGACGGCTTAATTATTCGCGAATATCTCGGCATTGACGAATTAGCCATCTGGTCACAAATTTTTAATTAATATCAGGGGGAGACCTTCCCCCTGAAAAATAAATCATCTGATAAGGGTAATTAATTTATCAGGGGATCGTGCTGTCCGCATAAAAGAAAAGCATTATCGCCAGTTCCGGGCGAGGGGTAATTACATCCTAAATACCGTGTGCCGGGTAATTCTCAGCGCATTCATCGAACGCAGGAGGTTATATGTCTTCAACTGAAACGACAAATAAAACGCCGGTAGTTGCTGAAAAAAACAATGCCAAATCCACCCGTGACGAACCTGTATTACAGGTGGAACGCCGCGATTTTATCGACCTGGTGCCTGAAAAAAGGCCGCGCGTGCAGTCATTGCGAGGGTTTGATGATTGCTATACCGATATTGTCGATTACATCGTGCGCTGTACGCATAAAATATGGGATGAACGCGACGTAGGATTAATTTACACCCACTACACGCATAACTGCGTTTTATATAACGCGCTGGGCACCATGTATAACCGCGAGCAGGTGGTGCAGGATACTTTACAGCGTCTGATTGCCTTCCCGGAACGCCGCGGCATGGCGACCCAGGTTATCTGGAACGGTAACGACGTGGACGGGTTCTATACCTCGCATCTGGTTACCGGCACCGGCCGCCATACGCAATATAGCCACCTTGGTAAACCCACCAACCGCACTTTCGTGACGCGCACCGTGGCGGATTGCATGATTCACGAAAATAAAATCTATCGCGAATGGGTGGTCAGCGACAACATGTCGATGATGAAGCAGCTCGGCCTGGATACCGATGCGGTAGCCTATGGGATGGCGAAAGAGCAGTTTGATAAAGGCTTCCGCGTCACGGACATCGGTGAAAACGGCCGTATGCTGGGGCAGTATCCGCCGGAAATGGCGTGCGACGTTTCTATCGCGCATACGGATATTGAGGAACAGTGCCTGCGCTGGCTGCACGAAATCTACAACCGCCGCATGCTGGGCAAAATTAAAGACGTTTACGCAACGAACGTACAGTGGCACGGCCCGTTAATGAAAGAGCTGTACGGCCAGGCGGCGGTTATTCACCAGACGCTGGCGCTGATCGGCATGATCCCGGACGGGGCGTGGATGCCGCAGCACATCTGCTCCAACCCCTGCGAGGAAGGCGGAACCAAGGTTGCGGTGCGCTGGATTATGGAAGGCCATCATCTTGGCTACGGCGAGCTGGGCAAACCTACCGGCGAACGGCTGTTTGTCATGGGCATGTCTCACTACCACATCGTGAACGGCAAAATTGTCGACGAATGGGTGGTTTACGATCATCTGGCGCTGCTGGCGCAAATTAAACTGGGTCAAATGGAGGAGTAAGGAATGGCCGCGATTAACGAAGGCGACGTGCAGTTTATCAAACGTCCGCAGGGTCAGGATACGCAGGCGGACCTGGCGCTGACGGACAAGGTCAGCGCTATTATTGACCAGGTGAAGGCGCAGGGCGACGCCGCGCTGCGCGACTTCTCAGCAAAGTTCGACAATACCGTGCCGGAGAACTTTGAGGTTTCTGAAAGCGAAATTGCCGGCGCGCTGGCGGATCTCGATCCCCAAACGCGCAAGGACAGCGAGTTCGCCATCGCTCAGGTGAAGCGATTTGCCGAGGCGCAGCTGGCAACCATGAAGCCGCTGGAAGTAGAAACCCTGCCAGGCGTGCACCTGGGGCACCGTATTATTCCGATCCAGAAAGTCGGCTGCTATGTGCCGGGCGGGCGGTATCCCATTTTGTCCGCGCCGGTAATGTCCATCGTGCCGGCGGTGGTGGCGGGATGCGAT
>NZ_RCAA01000050.1:125091-126756 GCF_003628475.1 Enterobacter sp. R1(2018)
TCCGCACGCCACCGCCGGCAAGATTCGCAACTATGGCTCGTTGTTTATCGGCCAGAACGCAAGCGTTGTGTTCTCCGATAAATGCTGCGGCACCAACCACACGCTGCCGACCATGGCCGCGGCGCGATACACCGGCGGCCTGTGGGTCGGCGCCTACGTGAAGATTTGCACCCATCAGTGGATTGACGATCGGGGCATCGCGGCGGTGGCCGAACCTGCCGTTCGCCAGAGCCGTACGGAAGGAATGCAGGCGCATCGTCGCGCGGCGGAGATCCGCTTACGTCCGCAGGATATTGTGGCGATCACGAGCGGTGCGAGGGATTAACGAAAGAAAACCCATACTCGTGGACGAGTATGGGTTGATTTTTTACGGCTGATGAATATTCAGTACGCGGCGCGTTTTGCCCGAGCTGAGGTAGTCGGCGATATAGTCCTGCGAAATCTCCCCGCTGTAGCGTCCTTCCTCGTCGGTAATCGGCATCCAGACCATGTTGTGCTCGTAGAGTTTTGACAGCACGATGCGCAGGTTTTCCTCCGCGCGTCCGGTCACGCGGAACGGATGCAGGATGTCCGCACAGACTCCCGTCGCGCCGCGCGCCTCCCGGCGCTTCACAAAGCCCAGCGGCTTGCCCGCGCCGTCTACGACCGTAATCGAGCGCATATCGTTGTCGTCCATGGTGGCGAAAGCCTCCGGCAGCGGAGTCGAGGCCCGCGCCGTAATGGTCGGTTGCTGATCCGTCACGTCGCCGGCCTGCACCAGCAGCAGGCGCTTGAGCGTGCGATCCTGGCCGACAAAAGAGCCGACAAATTCATTCGCCGGTTTCGCCAGCAGTTCATCCGGGCTTGCGCACTGGACGATTTTCCCCTGACGGAAGACGGCGATGCGGTCGCCCAGCTTCAGCGCCTCGTCGATATCGTGGCTTACCAGCATTACGGTTTTCTTCAGCTGGCGCTGCATGTCCAGAAACTCATTCTGGATAACCTCGCGGTTGATCGGGTCGACGGCGCCAAAAGGCTCATCCATCAGCAGAACCGGAGGATCCGCGGCCAGCGCGCGAATCACGCCGATACGCTGCTGTTGCCCACCGGACAGCTCGCGCGGGTAGCGATTCATATACTTCGTCGGATCCAGCGCGACCATGCTCATTAGCTCGGCGGCGCGCTCCTTACAGCGGGCCTTTTCCCAGCCCAGCATGCGCGGCACAACCGTAATATTCTCTTCAATAGTCATGTTCGGGAACAGGCCGATTTGCTGGATAACGTAGCCGATGTTGCGGCGCAGGGTGACGGTATCAAGCTCGCTGGTGTTCTTGCCGTTAATCAGGATATTGCCGCTGCTTGGCGCTATCAGGCGATTGATCATTTTAAGGGTAGTGGTTTTACCGCAGCCGGAAGGGCCGAGCAGTACGCACATTTCGCCTTCGGGCACGTTCAGGCTGACGTTATCAACCGCGTTAAAAGTCTGCCCGTTCTTCTGAACGAACTGTTTGGTGAGGTTTTCCAGTTTTATCATTATCGAATCCCCTTCGGTGTCAGTACCAGCTGCAGGCGATGAAGCAGCCAGTCCAGTACGATAGCTAAAACACAAATCATGACGGCACCGGCAATCAGCATGCGAATGTCGCTGCCGCCGATGCCATTAAGTAATAACAGGCCCAGGCCGCC
>NZ_RCAA01000050.1:126780-127136 GCF_003628475.1 Enterobacter sp. R1(2018)
GATAGCCATGACGCCGATATTCATCACAACCGCCGTGCGGATGCCGCCGAAAATCACCGGCAGGGCCATCGGAATTTCCACCCAGCGCAGACGCTGCCAGAAAGTCATGCCGATGCCGCGTCCCGCTTCACGCAGGCCCGGCGGAATACTGTCCAGCGCAGTGTGCGTGTTACGCACGATCGGCAGCAGCGAATAAAGAAAGACGGCGGTGATAGCCGGCAGCACGCCGATTCCCTGACCAATCAGCGAGAAGAGGGGAATCATCAGCCCAAACAGCGCGATGGACGGAATGGTCAGCACGATGGTGGCGATGCCCAGCACCGGCGTTGCCAGCCATTTATGGCGGACGATTAAAA
>NZ_RCAA01000050.1:127146-141829 GCF_003628475.1 Enterobacter sp. R1(2018)
AGGCTGCCGAGATAACCGGCGTTATCAATCATGTAGTGCAACGTGTCCATGATGCCTCCTTAGAGCAAGCCTTTTTGCTGCAGGAATTCGCGGGCGACCTGCTGCGGGGTTTCATGGTCGATATCCACCCTGGCGTTCAGGGTGGTTATCACGTCGTTGTTGAGCAGGCCGGAGAGCGTGTTCATCGCTTCTTCAAGCCCCGGATTTGCCGCCAGGGTGTCTTTGCGAACAACCGGCGTCACCGCGTAGCTCGGGAAGAAGCCTTTATCATCCTCAAGCACCTTCAGGTCAAAGCCCTTCACGCGGCCGTCGGTGGTGTAAACCAGACCGGCGTCGACAAAGCCGTCGCGCACCGCGTTATACACAAGACCCGGATCCATCTGACGAATCTGCGGCCGATCCAGCGGCATATTGTAGGCCTCCTGCAGAGGCTTCATGCCGTCGCTGCGTCCGGAGAACTCCAGGTCCAGACCCAGCATCCAGTTCTTTTTCGGCTCGGTGTGCCGGATATGTTCGATTTTCGCCACCAGCTCCGACATGGTATTGATGTGCTCTGCTTCGGCGCGCTTACGCTGCATCGCAAAGGCGTAGGTGTTATTCATATCCGCAGGGTTAAGCCAGACCAGACCCAGTTTCGCATCCAGCTTCTTAACCGTTTCGTAGGACTCCTGCGGCGTCAGACGTTTGTTGATGTGGTTAAAAATAATCAGCGAGGTGCCGGTATATTCCCACGTCATATCAACCTGCTTGTTGACCATGGCGTTGCGGGAAATCACCGTGGCGATATTGGTTTGCGGCGTAACCTTAAAACCTTTTTTGGTCAGATACTGCGTGGTCATGGCTGAAAGAATATGCTGCTCGGTAAAACTTTTGGTCGCAAGGACGATAGGCGCGGCCTGCGCGGCGCCGGCCAGCATCGTAGTGGCGGCAAACGCGGCCAGCAGATGTTTAAAGGGGTTCATTCAACGCTCCTTATTATTGTTATTTCGCGGTGTGCGGGCTTAAAACCCGGCCCAGCCCGGCTAACGCAATATCGAGAATCAGAGCGAACAGGGCGGTTGCCGCCGCGCCGAGAATCAGCGTCGGGAAGTCATTCAAATAGATGCCCGGGAAAATAAGCTCGCCGTAGCTGCTCGCTCCAATCAGGAAGGCAAGCGGCGCGGTGCCGACGTTAATCGCCGTGGCGATGCGGATGCCAGACAGGATAACCGGCCAGGCGTTCGGGAATTCCACCTGGCGCAGACGCTGCCATTTGGTCATGCCGATACCGTTCGCCGCTTCAATCAACGAGGGGGGAACGCCGCACAGTCCGGCGTAGGTATTGCGCACAATCGGCAATAATGAAGCCAGGAACAGGGCGACGATCGCCGGCTTGTCGCCGATGCCGATAATCACCATGGCCAGCGCCAGAACCGCCAGCGGCGGCAGCGTATTGCCGACGTTAAAGATCTGCATCACGTATTCAGCCCAGCGCCGCGCCGCGGGACGGCTTAGCAGAATGCCGCTCGGAATGCCGACCAGCAACGCCAGCGCCATAGAGCTGAAGACCAGAATCAGATGCTGTTGCCCGAGATAAACTAAATCGACCTGACGTGCCCTGATGGTTTCCGGTCCGATACCCCAGACCAGCAGCCCGAGCGCCAGGATCAGCGCCAGAGCACCCAAAAGGGTACGTTTTACGAAGGGTGCGTTTTGCATTGCGGTGTGTCTCCCTGTTGCACGCGTTATAGCCACCTTACGGTCGCCTGTTGTTATGCCTTGTGTCGGCAGGGTGTTGAAAGCTATAGCAACGTGCAGGGGAGGATGCCAGTCAGGATAATCATTCACTGCCAAATGATTCATGGCATGAATTATTGGCGGCCCTTATACCGCCTCGCTTGACTGCGTATCGTAAAGAATTGTCTTAAAAATATTTTTATCAGGTGACAGTGTAACTTATTGGCAGGGAATAGAGGGGGCGAAAAGCGCAAAGGAAACAGCCGGGTGGATAAGCAGGCGCGTTATCCACCCGTTTTCAGTAATGAATCTCTTTAACGGCAACCGGCATCAGCATGCCTGCGCGCCAGTCGGCAAGCGTCAGGCGAGTCAGCTCGCCCAGGCCCTGATAAAAAGGGTGTCCGGCGTTTTGCGTAAACAGCTCAAGAAAGCGGCCGGCCCACGGCAAAAGATGCCAGGCGAGCAGTTCTTCAAGGCGCTGCTCCTGTCCTTGTTCCGCAAGCCATGCCGCCAGCATCAACAATATGCCTATATGATCGTCCGGCTCGTTTTGCTCCAGCTGGTGGGCGATATCGTTCTCGCGCATCCACCGGCGCAGCTCAAGCATGGAGTCGCCAAACAGCACGTTTTCTTTATCAAGATAGACCGAGCCCCAGGGCGCGGCGGGCAGCGCGTGCGGCCCAACGAATATCCGCTGATAAGCGTCGCTAAGCGGTTCGTGCGTATGCGCAATGCCTTCCGCCATGCGCTGTGCGACATCGGCAAGCTCAGGCGACTGCACCGGCCATTGTTCGATCCACAGCGGATCCGCGAGGGCGGCATAAAGCGGCGCCGCGTCCTGGCTTTTCGGATCCTGGCGGTACAGCACGCCCAGCACGCGTCCCGTGAGAGCGACAGACGCAAGTCTTGATGACTCCTGAGATGGCATCATTCTCTTCCTTATTTCTGACCGGCAAAGGTTCTGCTTTGCATTTATCGTTGGGCCGAATTGTATCTGGCTGGAGAGATGACTTATTAACACCCGTCAATGAAGGGGCGATAAGCGCAGGGAAAGGCCGGAAAGTGAGGGCGCGCGAGGCGCCCTGGAGGTTACTGCTGCTGTTCGTTTTGCGGAGCGTCCTGCGTAGCGCTGTTACCGACCGCTTCATTGCCGCTGCTGGTGCGGCTATAGAGGATCTTCTGCGTGTCGTTGCCGCAATGTCCCACAACCTGGGCATCAGGTTTATCCGCCTGATCGTTTGGCACAATCGTCAGCGTAAAGCCTGATTCGGGCACGCCGTTATTAATGATCTTTTGCTGAATGTCGGCCTTAACTTTGTCGCAAGAGGTCTGCGCGGCCAGCGCCGGCGTGGAAGCCGCCAGCAGCAGCGCGGTTACCCAAAAGGATCTTTTCATCTTCTCTTCCTTATGTTGAGGATGTCCTCTAAGAATAGTACCTCTGGCGTAAACAGCTGTATTTGCTTATAACATGTCAGAACATTCCAGGACGAGAACAGAACTAACGTGAAGAAAATCATTATCCTTAGCTCGCTGGTGGCGTGCCTTACCGGGTGTGATAACAACGACGCGCCGCAGGCCTTTACGCCGGAGATGGCGAGCTTTTCCAACGAGTTTGATTTCGATCCGCTGCGCGGCCCGGTAAAAGATTTTAGCCAGACGTTAATGAACGAAAAGGGTGAGGTGGTAAAACGCGTTGTGGGCTCCATGTCGGCGGAGGGCTGCTTTGACACCCTTGAGTTTCACGATATCGAAAACAATACCGGCGCGGCGCTGGTGCTTGACGCCAACTACTATCTGGATGCGGTAAGCCGTGAAAAACGCGTCAAGCTGCAGGGGAAATGCCAGCTGGCGGAGCTGCCTGCCGCCGCGGTCACTTACGATACCGATGACAACGGCTTCGTAGTGAAAGCTCATGGCAAAGACGTGTCGGTGGACTACCTGTACGATACGGACGGCTACCCGACGGGCAAAACCACCACTGCGAAAGCGTCAAAGTTTGCCGTGATGGCGCAAACCGGCAGCGATAAAAAGAAAAGGCTCGATTACACGTCGATCAGCACCTTAAACGATAAGCCGGTTGGGAAATCCACTCAAAGCTGTGATTACGACGCGCATTTCAATCCCGTCTCCTGCGCGCTGAGTATTACGGACGACAGCGTTACGCCGCCGGCCATCACGCGTTACGTCATCAAAAATACTATCGATTACTATTGATAAAACCTGCCGGGGCCGCGGCTACTGCGCCGTCGGCTTCAGGATAGTGCCCGGCGTCCTGTGCGTATCCAGATAGTGCTGCTGGAAAATGCACATGCGAATCGTATTGCGGTATTCGCCGTTGATGAAAAACTCGTGGATTAACTCGCCTTCCACCATAAAGCCGAGCTTCTTATAGATGTGGATGGCCTTTTCATTCTCTTTATCAACGATCAAATAGAGCTTGTAGAGATTCAGTACGGAAAACCCGTAATCCATGGCGAGTTTTGCAGCGCGCGTTGCCAGGCCTTTTCCCTGATATTCCGGGGAGATGATTATCTGAAACTCGGCGCGCCGGTGAACATGGTTAATCTCAACCAGCTCCACCAGCCCCGCTCTGTCGCCTTCGCACTGCACCACAAAGCGGCGTTCGCTCTGGTCGTGAATGTGCTTATCGTACAGATCCGACAGCTCGACGAATGCCTCATAGGGTTCTTCAAACCAGTAGCGCATTACGCTTGCGTTGTTATCAAGCTGGTGAACGAAGCGCAGATCTTCGCGCTCAAGAGGGCGCAGCTTGATATTGAGTTCGTTATTCATGCGGATTCCTTTCTGAATGAATAAGGCTTCTGCTGCAGAAGCCTTATCGGACTACGAGGAAGATTAAGGCGCGACTACGCGGCCGGTACGACGATCGAGACAGCGCAGGGTATTTGGCTCCCAGTAAGCGTTAAGGTTGGCGCTTTTCTGGCAGTTATCGCGGGCATCGAAAGCCACATCGTCTTTATCCCACTCTTTTTCTACGCGTTTATTAACCTTCTGACGCAGGGAGCGCGTGTCATTCCATTGCTCTTTTTCCATCGCGGCATGCTGGCGGGTTTGCGCGTTGTCGCCGGACTCGATAATCAGCTTGCTGGTTTCAGCATGTGCCGTCTGGGCCAGAGCGAACGCGCCTAGCAGCAACGCTACGGGCAAAATGGCCCGGGAAAGACGTATGCGAAGGATTGTATTCATTGCGGTTTCCTTTTAGGGTGAAGCACCAGTTCAACTCTACACCTACCCTTGTGAAGCCGGTGCGCCATTGGGTGCGCCTGTTAGTCACTATTATCCCAGATATAGTTCAATATGATCAAAACAACCTTGCTGTTTTTTGCTACCGCCCTTGCTGAAATAATCGGCTGCTTCCTGCCCTGGCTATGGCTTAAGCGTAGCGGCTCGCCGTTATTACTGCTGCCGGCGGCGTGCTCGCTGGCGATATTCGTCTGGCTTTTAACGCTTCATCCTGCCGCCAGCGGACGCGTCTATGCGGCGTACGGCGGGGTTTATGTCGTTACCGCACTGCTTTGGCTGCGCATTGTCGACGGCGTCAGGCTGAGCATGTACGACTGGCTCGGGGCCGCCGTCGCCTTCTGCGGCATGCTGATCATCGTTGCCGGCTGGGGCCGCTCCTGATTTTTTACCGCAGGTCCGTTTCCTTCCTCACTTTCTCAATGTTTTCTTCTGCAAAAGTCACACGCAAAGTGTGACTCAGTCCGTCAAAATCATTTAAATATACTTGTATGGTAGATGGGTCAGGGGTAATTTCATTCCCATTGTCGCTCCTGGAAATCATCCGTAGTAAGGAAAGCAGAATGAAAATTGTTAAGGCAGAGGTATTTGTTACTTGTCCCGGGCGTAACTTTGTCACGCTGAAGATCACCACCGACGACGGGCTGACGGGCCTGGGCGATGCCACCTTAAACGGCCGCGAGCTGCCGGTGGCCTCCTATCTGGAAGATCATGTATGCCCGCAGCTGATCGGCCGCGATGCGCATCGTATTGAAGATATCTGGCAGTTCTTCTATAAGGGCGCCTACTGGCGTCGCGGCCCGGTAACCATGTCCGCTATTTCCGCGGTGGATATGGCGCTGTGGGACATCAAAGCGAAAGCGGCGGGCATGCCGTTATATCAGCTGCTGGGCGGCGCATCCCGTGAAGGGGTAATGGTTTACTGCCATACCACCGGCCATTCCATTGACGACGTGCTGGAAGATTACGCGCGTCATAAAGAGATGGGCTTCAAAGCGATTCGCGTGCAGTGCGGCGTGCCGGGCATGAAAACCACCTACGGCATGTCCAAAGGCAAGGGGCTGGCCTACGAGCCGGCAACAAAAGGGCACTGGCCGGAAGAGCAGCTGTGGTCCACGGAAAAATATCTCGATTTCACGCCAAAACTGTTCGAAGCCGTGCGCAGCAAGTTTGGCTTTAACGAACACCTTCTGCACGACATGCACCACCGTCTGACGCCTATTGAGGCGGCGCGCTTTGGTAAAAGCGTCGAAGAGCATCGCCTGTTCTGGATGGAAGATCCTACGCCTGCGGAAAATCAGGAATGCTTCCGCCTGATTCGCCAGCACACCGTCACGCCGATCGCGGTAGGCGAGGTCTTCAACAGCATCTGGGACTGCAAACAGCTTATCGAAGAGCAGCTCATCGACTACATCCGCACCACCATTACCCATGCGGGCGGCATCACCGGGATGCGCCGCATCGCCGACTTTGCTTCGCTTTATCAGGTTCGCACCGGTTCCCACGGGCCTTCGGATCTTTCGCCGGTTTGCATGGCGGCCGCGCTGCACTTTGACCTGTGGGTGCCGAACTTTGGCGTGCAGGAGTATATGGGCTATTCCGAGCAGATGCTTGAGGTCTTCCCGCATAGCTGGACGTTCGATAACGGCTATATGCATCCGGGCGATAAGCCGGGACTGGGCATCGAGTTCGACGAGAAGCTGGCGGCGAAATATCCGTATGAGCCCGCCTACCTGCCGGTCGCCCGTCTGGAAGATGGCACCCTGTGGAACTGGTAAAACTATAAAAAAGCACGGCCAGGGACGGCGGTTAACTTAACCCTACAAAGAAAGGTTATAAGATTATGGTCAGTTCAGTTGATATAAAAAATGAAGTAGATAATACGCCAGTTATTCGACGTGTCGCTTCGGCCTCTGCCATCGGTACCGCAGCTGAATATTATGACTTCTTTGCCTATGGCACCGCGGCCGTGCTCTTTTTTGGCCACTTATTCTTCCCCAGCGAAGATCCGTTAATCAGCACCCTCGCGGCCTTCGCCACTTACGCGGTTGGTTTTCTCGCCCGTCCTTTAGGCGGCATTGTGTTTGGGCATATCGGCGATAAAGTCGGGCGGAAAAAAGCGCTGGTGATCACCATCCTGATTGTCGGGCTGGGGACATTCTGCATCGGTCTTTTACCAACCTATGAAAAAATTGGCATCTGGGCGCCGGTACTTTTAATTCTCATCCGCGTCCTGCAAGGCTTTGGCGTGGGAGGAGAGCAGGCGGGGGCCGTACTGATGACCGCAGAATACTCCGCACCGTCGCGACGCGGATTTTTTGCCAGCTGGGTGCAGATTGGCGCACCGGTAGGTTTTTTATTACCGCTGGCGCTGTTTGCCCTGCTTAACGCCACGCTGTCCCCGGAAGCGATGATGGATTACGGCTGGCGAATTCCTTTCCTGCTAAGCCTGCTGTTGGTCATCGTCGGCTTATTTATCCGCCTGAAAATCGACGAGTCTCCGGTTTTTGCGCAGATACGTGAAACCAAAGCCGAAGAGTCGCGCCCGTTAATTGAGGTTATCCGTGATTTTCCCGGCATCGTGGTAAAAGGCGTCTGTGCGAAATTAATCGAAGCCTGCACCTTTGCCATGTTTACCGTTATCGTACTGGCGTACGGCAAGGCTAATAATCTGGACGCCAATATTTTAATGGAAACCATGATTGTCGCTATCGTCCTTGAGATAATCGCCATTCCTCTGATGGGGGCGCTGTGTGACAAAGTTGGCCGCAAGCCCGTTTATATTATCGGCGCGTTATTGCAGGTAGTGTTAATTGTGCCGTTCTTCCTGGCGATTAATCACGACAGCTTCTGGTTAACGCAGCTGGTTATGATCCTCGTGCTCAGCGTCGGCCACAGCATGTGCTATGCGCCGCAGGCCTCTTATTTCCCAGAGCTTTTCCCAACGCATATTCGCTGCAGCGGCATCGCGCTAATCTGGCAGATCGGCTCGTTAATCGGCAGCGGGGTACTGGGACTGGTGGCGGTGAAAATATTGCAGATGACCGGCGGGCATTATTACGGCCTGGCTACCTATGTCATTGTGCTGGGCATTATTTCGATAATTGGCCTGCTTACCATGCCGGAAACAGCACCGCTGCGACTGAAAAAAGAATATCAGGAATGGCATAAACATTAATACCTGCGGTTCGGTTTTAGCCGCTCAGGTTAATATCAGGGGAACTAAAAATGAAAAGCATCACTATTCAACAACCGGGTAGTTTGGTTATTGAAGATCGCCCGCAGTGTAAACCACGGGCCGGCGAAGTGCGTATTCGTGTCGCGAGTGCGGGAATTTGTGGCTCAGACGTTCATATTTATCGCGGTCACAACCCGTTCGCGAAATATCCCCGCGTCATTGGCCATGAGTTTTTCGGCCATATCGACGCCGTCGGCGAAGGCGTGGATGCGTCGCGTATTGGTGAGCGGGTGGTTGGCGATCCGGTAGTGAGCTGCGGCAGCTGTTATCCGTGCGCTGTCGGACGTCCGAACGTATGCGCTGAACTTCAGGTTATCGGCGTGCATCGCGACGGCGGCTTTAGCGAATATGTCACCTTACCGGCTAAAAACGCCCATCGCGTGCCGGACAGCATCCCGGATAACGAAGCCACGATGATTGAGCCGTTTACCATCGCGGCCAACATCTGTAGCCAGATGAATCCTGGCCCGCTGGATACCGCCCTGATTTACGGCGCCGGGCCGATGGGGCTGACCACCATTCAGGCGCTGCGCGGCGTATACGGCGTGAAAGAAATTATCGTGGTCGATCGTATCGAAGAGCGCCTGGCGATGGCAAAAGCCAACGGCGCGGACCGCGTCATCAATAATGCGCATCTCAATCTGCAAAGCGAGCTGGAAGCGCTCAATATCCGTCCGACGTTAATTATTGACGCCGCCTGTCATCCATCCATTTTACCGGAGGCCATTAGCCTTGCGTCGCCTGCCGCACGTATCGGCATTATGGGATTCTCAGCGGATCCCTGCGTGCTCAGCCAGCAGGCGATTACCAGCAAAGAACTCACCATTTACAGCTCGCGCCTGAACAGTAATAGATTCCCGCAGGTCATCGGCTGGATGGCCGAGCAAAAAATACGGCCGGAGAAATTAATTACCCATCAGTTCCCTTATACACAGGTATTAGAGGCGATGGAGATATTCGAAAAGGATCAAAAGCTGTGCTGTAAGGTTTTATTGAAATTCTAAGCTTCAAATTCTGTAGCCAGATATTTGCTGTCCCTACAACGACAAATTCGAGAACAGAAATATGAACATATCTGCACAAATAAATACGGCACAGCCGGAAAGAAGCACCGCCGATCTGGTCAAAGCGGCGGTATCCGGCTGGCTTGGCACCGCGCTGGAATTTATGGACTTTCAGCTTTATTCGCTGGGCGCAGCCCTGGTCTTTCATGAAGTCTTTTTCCCGGAACAGTCGGCGGCCATGGCGCTTATTCTGGCGATGGGAACATACGGGGCCGGGTATATTGCCAGGATAGCCGGCGCATTCTTCTTTGGCCGCATGGGAGACACCATCGGCCGTAAAAAAGTGCTGTTTATCACCATTACCATGATGGGGGTCTGCACCACGTTAATCGGCGTGCTGCCGACCTACGCGCAAATCGGTATTTTCGCGCCATTATTACTGGTGCTGCTGCGGGTGATTCAGGGGCTTGGGGCCGGGGCGGAAATATCCGGCGCCGGGACGATGCTCGCGGAATATGCGCCAAAAGGGAAACGCGGCATTATCTCTTCGCTGGTTGCGATGGGCACCAACTGCGGCACCTTGTCGGCAACGGCCATCTGGGCGGTGATGTTTTTCTTGCTGTCGAAAGAAGAACTGCTGGCATGGGGCTGGCGCGTGCCGTTCCTCGCAAGCGTGGTGGTAATGATTTTTGCCATCTGGCTACGCATGAACCTTAAGGAAAGCCCCGTCTTCGAGAAAGTTTCCGATAACGCGGAAAACGCCGCGGCGGCAAAGGCTGCGGCGGATAAAACGCATTCCCTGGGCGCCATGTTTACCAGCAAATCATTCTGGCTGGCCACCGGGCTGCGTTTTGGTCAGGCGGGGAATTCCGGTTTAATTCAGACGTTCCTGGCCGGATATTTAGTCCAGACGCTGCTGTTTGAGAAAGCGATACCGACCGATGCGTTAATGATAAGTTCGGTGATTGGCTTTATCACCATTCCTCTGCTGGGCTGGCTGTCGGATAAGATCGGCCGCCGGATACCTTATATTATCGTCAGCGTTTCTTCGATCGTTCTCGCCTGGCCGATGATCTCGTTGATTGTTGATAAGAGTAACGATGTGAGTGTGATCATGGCCTCCATTATCATTATTCATAACGTGGCGGTGCTGGGGTTATTCGCGCTGGAAAATATCACCATGGCGGAAATGTTCGGCTCGCGTAATCGCTTTACCCGGATGGCAATTTCTAAAGAAGCAGGAGGATTAATCGCCGTAGGGTTTGGGCCCCGTGCTGGCAGGGATTTTCGTCACTATGACCGATGCCTGGTGGCCCATTGTAGTGATGATGGTTGCTTATTCAGCAATCGGTTTGATTTCAGCCATTATAATGCCGGAAGTAAAAGACCGCGACCTTAGCGAACCAGAAGACGCAGCCGAAGTTAAACACGCTTCGGCCATAGTAAAAGGCGTGCGTAGCTATTAATTAAAATTCACCTGCTAATAATTATAACCGTTACTTTTCCTTATAGGGTCTGGGTCCCTCCAGACCTTATGAAATTAATTCTGCTCGGCAGAGTAATAAGGGGTTAGCATGAGTTTCATTAACGATAAATTTATGATCGGTAATGATATTGGCGTTCAGCTTTATCTGGATGTGGCAAAGTCACAGCCTGTTATTGATTACCACTGTCATTTAAACGCTAAAGATATTTATGAAAATAAGCCATTCAGGGATATCAGCGAGCTCTGGCTGGCGGGCGATCATTATAAATGGCGAGCAATGCGCGCAAACGGTATTCCGGAAAGTAAAATTACCGGTACGGCAAGCGCGGAAGAAAAATTTCAGGCCTGGGCTGAAACGGTAGAGGCCTGTTTTGGTAATCCTCTTTATCACTGGACGCATCTTGAACTAAACCAGTATTTTGCTTTTGAGGGCACCTTAAACAGTAAAAACTGGCGCGAAGTGATGAACCACTGTAATAGGCTTTTACAGCAGGATGATTTTAAACCGCGGGCCTTAATTACCCGTTCTCGCGTCGAAGTCATTTGCACTACGGATTCACCGCTTGATTCCCTGGAATACCACCGTCTGCTGCAGGCCTCAGATTTCGCCACCAAAGTACTGCCGACCTTCCGCCCGGATGAGATTTTTGCGACGGAGCCTGACGAATTTACTTCGTTTATCAGCAAACTTTCACAGCTTACGGGCAGCGCGATTTCCAGCATTGCCGATTTTAACCAGGCGATAGCGCAACGTATCGACTGGTTCCACGAGGCGGGCTGCCGCATCTCCGACCATGGCCCGCAGGAAATTGACTACCAGCCGGCGGATGAAAGCGCCCTGGCGGAGATTTTTGACAAAAAGCGGCGGGGTGAAAAAGCGAGCGCTCTGGAACAGGCCCGCTTCGATAGCGCCATGTTCCTGATGCTGGCCCGTGAGTACAAGCAGCGCGGCTGGGCGATGCAAATCCATTTCGGCGCGATACGCAACAATAATACCGCGATGCGCGATGCGCTCGGTATTAATATGGGTTTTGACTCCATTAACGATCAAAACCATCTGGCGCGTCATTTAAATGGATTGCTGGATGCCATGTCCCGGCGCAATACCCTGCCAAAAACCATTATTTATAACCTGAACGCTCGTGATAACGACGTGGTCGCCAGCGCCATAGCGAACTTCCAGTCCGGGGAAGCAGGCGTTAAATCACCGGTTCAGTTCGGCTCCGGCTGGTGGTTTAACGACACGCGGCGCGGCATGGAAAACCAACTAAATGCCCTTGCGGACCAGGGATTATTAATGAACTTTATCGGTATGCTGACCGATTCGAGAAGCTTCGTCTCCTATCCACGGCATGACTATTTCCGCCGCATCCTCTGCAATCTTATCGGTAGCTGGGTTGAGAAGGGGGAAGTCCCCAACGATCCGGAAATACTGACCCGCATGATAAAAAATATCTGTCACGACAATGCCGAAAACTATTTCGGTTTTTAATGACGCCGTTGCGAGGATTTGAATTAACATGGCTCGAAATAACAGAAAAATAACTATCCCGGTCGGGATTGGTTATGGCGTTACGGATATTATGGGCGGCGGTGCTTTTACCGTTATAGGCGCCTGGCTGCTGTTCTTTTACACGACCTTTGTGGGCCTGTCGCCGGTTGAGGCCGCTTCGATTGTTGCTATCGCGCGTATCGTTGATGCCATCGTTAGCCTGTTTATGGGCAGCTTCACCGACCATTTTTATAAAAATTATTTAGGCAAGAAGTTTGGCCGCCGTCGTTTCTTCCTGCTGATCGGCGCGCCGTTAATGCTGGTTTACGCTTTGCTGTGGGTAAACGGCATGAACTTTGGCTTTTATCTGGCGGTGTATCTGGCGTTTGAAATTATCGCGGCGATGGTGCTTATTCCGTGGGAAACCTTACCGTCAGAAATGACCAAAGACTTTAATTCCCGTACCAAGCTTTCAACCTGCCGCATGTTCTTTTCCGCTTTGGGCACGTTTTTAGCGACCTTTATTCCAGGCCTGCTGATTAACTACTTCGGCGAACAGGATGCCAACGCCTATTTAATTAACGGCGTGGTCTTCGCGGTGCTGTTTATGCTGTGCGTGTTTATCTCCTGGAAAGTAACCTGGGAGCGTGAATTAACGCCTGAAATGTTAGTCGAGCTTGAAAAGCCAGGCCAGGCCACAACCCTGCTGGCCAAATTTATTGCCCTCGGCCGCTTATTTAAAGACTATGGTTCCACGCTTAAGGTCAGGGCGTTCAGGAAACATCTGGCGATCTATTTACTCTCCTTTACCGCGAAAGATATCTACAACACGGTGTTCGTTTTCTTCTGCGTGTACTGTCTGAACGTCTCTTCCTCGCTGGCTGGAACCCTGCTTTCGATGAGCATCGTTGGCCTGCCGGTGACGCTGCTTGCGGGCATGGCCATCATTAAATATGGCCCGTCTCGCCTGTACGTCTTTGCCTACAGCCTGATGATGCTGTGCCTGGTCGGACTGTTTATGGTCTATCAGTTCCCGGGCGGCAATAAGGTTACGCTGCTGGTAATTCTGGCGGCAGTCTACCAGGTTGGCCGTTGCGTACTGGAGTTTACGCCGTGGAACGTCTTCCCGTTTATTCCCGATATCGACGAAATGATCACCCGTCAGCGCCGCGAAGGGCTGTTTGCCGCGGTAATGACTTTCTCCCGTAAAACGACGGTGGCCATTGCGACCTTTATCGTCGGCGTTTTACTCCAGGCCGGCGGATTTGTTAAAGGCAGCCAGGCGCAGCCGGAAAGCGCGGTCAATATGATTGCCACGCTGCTGTTTGCCGGTACGGCTGGCCTGCTGATTCTGGCGCTGTGGCAGGCCCTGACGTTCCATCTGAACAAACGCACCCACAGGATTTTTGTCGATGAAGTTGAGCGTCTAAAAGCGCACGGCGCGAAAAAAGACGTTGATGCGCAAACGCGCAGGGTCGTGGAGGATTTAACGGGCTACGACTACGACAAGCTCTGGTGCGAAGAGGACGTTAACGCCCGGGGAGCCGCGAGTCCATTACCACGTTTCAACGGCGAGGCATAGACTGTGAGTTATCATACAACTTTGATTTTTTTGTCATACCAAATGGCCGAAAATTAACCTGAATCAACAAGCAGACTGCCGCCGCAGGTAGTCTGTCGCTTTCCTGACACCCTTTTAACAGCGAGTTTTAAAATGGAAAACAAACTATTATCCGCAAAAGCTATCGTTCCTCAATACGATCGTAGCAGGCTTGTTCCACGCATCGTGCACTTAGGCTTCGGCGCCTTTCATCGCGCCCACCAGGCGGTGTATGCCGATATCCTGGCGCAGGAGCAGGGCAGCGACTGGGGCTATTGTGAAGTCAACCTGATCGGCGGCGAGCAGCAGATTGCCGACCTCAGGCAGCAGGATAACCTATATAGCGTGGCTGAAATGTCCGCCGACGGCTGGCAGTGCCGCGTGGTTGGCGTGGTGAAAAAAGCGCTTCATGCCCAGGTAGATGGTCTGGAAGCGATATTTGACGCTATGACGCAGCCGGAGGTGGCCATTGTTTCTCTCACCGTGACCGAAAAGGGTTATTGCCATGCTCCCGCCAGCGGAAAGATTCTGCTGGATCACCAGTTTATCGCGCACGATCTGGCAAATCCCCATCAGCCGCAGTCCGCGCCTGGGGTAATCGTCGAGGCGCTGGCGCGTCGTAAAGCGGCCGGCCTGCCGGCGTTCAGCGTCATGTCCTGCGATAACATGCCGGAAAACGGCCACGTAACCCGCAATGTGGTGACGGCCTATGCCGACGCCGTCGACCCGGAATTAGGCGCCTGGATCAAAGCCAACGTCACCTTCCCGTCAACAATGGTCGATCGCATCGTACCGGCCGTGACGCCGGAAACCCTCGCTCAGGTGGCGCAGGCGACCGGCGTTGCCGATCCGGCGGCCGTGGCCTGCGAGCCGTTCCGCCAGTGGG
>NZ_RCAA01000050.1:141839-142260 GCF_003628475.1 Enterobacter sp. R1(2018)
TGTCGCCGGGCGCCCGGCGTGGGAAAAAGCCGGCGCCGAGCTGGTGGCGGACGTTCTGCCCTATGAAGAGATGAAGCTGCGCATGCTTAACGGCAGCCACTCTTACCTGGCCTATCTCGGCTATCTGGCGGGCTATCAGCATATTTCTGACTGCATGCAGGATGAACATTTCCGTCGTACCGCGCGCGCTGATGCTGCAGGAGCAGGCGCCGACGCTAAAAGTAACGGGCGTCGATCTGGGCAAGTATGCGGATTCGCTGATCGCACGCTACAGCAACCCGGCGCTGCGGCATCGTACCTGGCAAATCGCCATGGACGGCAGCCAGAAGCTTCCGCAGCGCTGGCTGGACTCTATCCGCTGGCATCTTGCAAACGGCGGTCGCTTCGACCTGCTGGCGCTGGGCGTGGCGGGATGGATGCG
>NZ_RCAA01000050.1:142302-144493 GCF_003628475.1 Enterobacter sp. R1(2018)
AAAATCGAAGTCAGCGATCCGCTCCTGCCCGCTATCGAGCAGGCGGTGGCCGCAGGCCAGGAAGGCGAAGGGCGAGTGCAGGCGCTGCTGGGGCTGAAAACTATCTTTGGCGAAGATCTGCCGGCCAACGAGCGGTTCGTTAAGCAGGTTACCGAAGCTTATCTTGCGTTACGTGAGTACGGCGCAAAAGCTACGGTGGCAAAATATTAAAATGCCGACGGCCTTCTCCTGACCAGGAGAGGGCCAAAACGGGCGGGCAGCCTGAAAAAATGTACGCTATTCATACACCCGGGCTATTTGTCGGATGACCTGAGACGTTCTGACAGGTATATTTTGCGCCATATCGCGACTCCTCGCGCTAACGTAATGAAGGTAAATTTATGGCAAAGCATCCTGTCGGCAAGCATCTGCGCGCGCCCGTCACCTTTAACGATAAGGAAGTGTTGATTTATGTTGTGCGTGGTTCACAGATTGAACATATGCCGGCAGATGAAGACGAGGACTATCCGGGCGATATGCAAATGTTGATGCCGCAGCTGACAAGAGATTTTGATGGGGAATTAAACAGCGCCCTTGCGGAATGCGCGTCGGGCGATGTCATTGTCTTTATGTGCACCACGGATCTCATTTTTGAATACGGCTATTCTAAAATTAAAGCGCTGCGCGGTGCATAACCTTAAACCCCGGCATGCCGGGGTTTAAGTACGCTTAACGGTAGTGGTGGTGATGATGCCCGCCGCCGTGGTGATAACCGTCGTGCCAGATGCACCCGCTTAAAGAAAAAACTATCATCAGGCTGGTCAGAATTAATGCACATTTTTTCATGGGAAAGTACCGTTTTCACTATTAACCTGTGTGCAATTATCGGCAAACGTAAAAAGCGAACAACCAGAATAAACCCAAAAAATAACGCTTCACAATTTCTTCATTATTGCGCGTTAATTAATCCTGAGATGATTCTTAATATAAAAAACCACCGTCATAAAAATGCGGTGGTCTTATTTTTAACGCGGTTTTATTAAGATTATCAGTGCGCGTAAAAAATATCGCCCTTCATCGCCCGCAGGATCTTGCCTTCAGCATCGGTAATCAGCACATAGTTACCGCCCATATACGTCCAGTGGCTGCCTGCCTCCGGAGCCGGCAGATGCCTGATTTGCCAGGCGTCAATCTGATAGGGCTTGGTACGGTACAGATCCGGCGCGATATCGCCGATAGCAAAATGCTTATAGTCGGCGTAGAACTCTTTGAGCTCGTACGAGGCGTTGGCATCGCTTTTCGGAGCGGCGGCAGGCGCGGGTTCACTGTAAGCCTGCGCGGAAAAAGCGACGGGCAACCCCATCAGCAGGACTGAGAGCAATACAACTTTCGACTTACGCATAACTTCTCCACTTGTAGAACCATCTTTGTAATAGCGCATAAACGTATCATTACCCAAAAGAGTCTGTCGAATGATGTGCAAACGTAACACGATAAGAATGGTTGCGAATGGCGCGTATCACAAGCTGCCCTGAAAACATATTTTGACGGCTTGTTTAAGCGGTGTTGAACCAAAGAAGGCTATTTTGAGGCGTGATGAGACTTATGCAAAAGTAAAAAGCTACAGCCCGCGGGGTTTCATTGACCGAATAATAAAAATCTATCCATGCAGCTTTCAACCGTCATCCAGAGTGGCGGTTTTTTTTCGCCCGTCGGCGCAAAAAAATGCCCCCCGGAGATTTGCATCTGCGAGGGGCACGGTTGGTGGGGGTAGATCACCGTTCATCAGTCATCCCATTTGTGGCTTAAATAAGCGGCAAGAAATCCGGAAAAAACTATCAGTCCCAGCACTGCCATAAATACGTTCATATTTCCCAGCATAATTACTCCTTGCGTTTGCGCATTTCGATAGAAATACCTCTCGTTAATTGAAATTGACTCCTCAGAGTGGAAACATCATAGCGGACGAAATTTAAACAAAGGCTAACCGCCGGTAAATTTTATTCTGGCGAGGTAAAAGTTTTACGGTAAGCGGCAGGCGTGGTGGCGAGCTGCGTGCGGAAATGATGGCGCAAGGTGGCTGCGCTGCCGAACCCGACCTGCCCGGCAATCTGCTCGATGGACAGGGCGCTGTTTTCCAGTAAATCCCGGCTTTTGGCCAAACGCGCGGCTAACAGCCATCTGGCCGGCGTGGTGCCCGTCGCGGCCGCGA
>NZ_RCAA01000050.1:144509-157015 GCF_003628475.1 Enterobacter sp. R1(2018)
GGTGGGGCGGAACCACCAGTCGGCGAGCGACGAGGTTAGCCGCGGCGCTGCCGTAATCACGCCTTACCAGGTGTAAACATAAATCGATGCCCGCGGCGCTGCCGGCGGAGGTCAGCACGTTGCCGTTATCGATATACAAAACGTCCGGCGTAACCTGAATATCGGGATAGCGTTGCTGAAGCAAATCGGTGTACCGCCAGTGCGTCGTGGCCTGTCTGTTCCTGAGCAAACCCGCGGCCGCCAGCACAAACACCCCGGAACAGATGGACAGGATCCTCGCGCCGCGAAGATGGGCGGCGACCAGCGCATCGCAAAGCTCCGCCGGCACGGGCGCATCGGCGCCGCGCCAGCCCGGCACGATGATGGTGCCAGCCTGCGCCAGCAGCTCAAGGCCGCCGTCTACCGCCAGTCGAATGCCGCCCGTTGCGCGAAGTTCGCCCTTGTCGATACCCGCCACGGCGAAGCGATACCACTTCTCGCCCATTTCCGGACGCGCCAGCCCGAAGATTTCTACGGCAACGCCGAATTCGAAGGTGCACAGCCCGTCGTAGGCTAA
The DNA here is from genome assembly GCF_003628475.1 of Enterobacter sp. R1(2018). Classification (GTDB taxonomy): domain Bacteria; phylum Pseudomonadota; class Gammaproteobacteria; order Enterobacterales; family Enterobacteriaceae; genus Dryocola. The sequence goes on from NZ_RCAA01000050.1 coordinate 145,066, forward strand.
AGCAATCACTAATGGATTCTGCACAGCGGCATCCGCAGGGCTGTTTGTCATGATTTGCACGCTATATGGCATTCCTGCCACCTGTCAAGCCGGCGACGCGGCCCTATAGTGGTGGCTCAATCACAGGAGATGACTTATGAGCTATGTAACCGACTACCCGGCCGCCGCGCCGGAAATTGCCGCCGCCCATTTTTTGCAGCGTCTTAATCTTGAAACAGACTGCGCTGATGTCCATTCGGCGATAAAAGAAGGGGAGATGGATTTTGTCCTGCTGCACGTGGTGGGATCGCCGGAAACTTTTGCCCGTCGGCATCTGCCCGGCGCTGTGCATCTTCGCCACCGTGATATTAACGAAAGAAGGATGAGTGAATGGCCCGCCGATACGCTGTTTGTGGTGTACTGTGCCGGTCCGCACTGCAACGGCGCAGACCGGGCGGCTTTGAAACTGGCGCGTCTGGGACGTCCGGTCAAAATGATGATCGGCGGCATAACCGGCTGGGCAGATGAGGGGTTCAGCTTCGCCTGACTACACGGCGGCGCGGGGCCGCAGAATCGCATAAGAAAATCCCTCGGTAACAGGGCTACCGAGGGTTGCAGAGTGCAGTATAAAATAAGCGAATAAACACTAAGGCTAACTTCAGAGGAACGTTTTTGAAGTTAATACATTGTTAAATAATTTTCCACCTTTTTGTAATAATTAAGGAATTTGCAATGTCATTGTATAGCGAAACCAAAGCGCAGTTCGTTCAGGGTTTGCACAATCTGAGCGCCATTCTTGAGAAAGGCTCGGTCTGGGCAAAGGAGCACGGCGCCAGCGAAGCAGATTTACTGGACAAAAAGCTTGCGGAGGATATGTTCCCGCTGGCACGTCAGGTGCAGGTCACGAGCGATATGGCTAAGCGTGCGGTCGCAAGGCTTGCGAACGTAGAAGCACCCGTGATGGAGGATACGGAAACGAGCATCGCTGAGTTACAGGCGCGAATCGCCGCAACGATAGCCTGGATGGAAAGCGTGACGGATGGGCAACTGGAAGGGGACGACGAGCGTCCGATTATGGTCAAAGCCCGCGAGCACGAACTGCATTTTACCGCCCGCAGCTTTGTTTTCACCTTTGCGGTGCCGAACTTCTATTTTCACTTCACCACCGCCTACGACATCCTGCGTCATGCCGGTGTGCCGTTAGGCAAGCGCGATTTTTTAGGCAAGATTAATTAAGCAGGTTTTCCTCCTCTCCCGCAGGAGAGGAGGAAACGGACGGCTACGGCTTATCCGGCAACGCATAAGCAATAATATAATCGCCACGGTCAGGAGACTGTCGCGCCCCGCCTGCGTTAATCACAATGTATTGCTTACCGGTTTTCGGCGATACGTAGGTCATCGGCCCGGACTGGCTGCCAACCGGTAGACGGGATTTCCAGATTTCTTTGCCGTTCGCGGTATCGAACGCGCGCAGATAGAAATCTTGCGTACCGGCGAAGAACAGCAGGCCGGACTGCGTGGACAGCGACGCGCCCAGGGTCGGCATGCCAATGGGGATTGGCATATGCATACGGATGCCTAACGGGCCGGTATCCTGCACCGTGCCGACCGGCACCTGCCAGACAATTTTCCCGGACTTCAGGTCGACGGCGGACATAGTGCCAAACGGCGGTTTCTGGCACGGAATGCCCAGCGGCGACAGGAAGCGCTCGCGCATCGCGCCATACGGCGTGCCGTCCATCGGCACGATGCCCATCTCAATGCCGCTTGCGTCTTTCGCCACGTTTGCGCGCGGCACCATATAGTTCGCCAGGCCCAGGCGCATATCGTTGACGAACATCAGGCTGTTGTTCGGGTCGACAGAGACGCTGCCCCAGTTCATGCCGCCCAGCGAGCCTGGGAATTGCAGCGAACGATCAAGCCCCGGCGGCGTAAAGACGCCTTCATGACGCATCCCTTTAAACTCGATACGACACATCAGCAGATCGATCGGCGTTGCGCCCCACATATCCGATTCTTTAAGCGTTTCGTTGCCGATCATCGGCATGCCGACGGAATAGGGCTGGGTTTTTGCATAGCGCTCGCCCTCGATCTTGCCCTGTGGCACCGGACGCTCTTCCACTTTCGCCACCGGCTCACCGGTTTCGCGGTTAAGCATGAAGATCATGCCCTGCTTGGAGGTCTGGACCAGCACCGGCGTGGTGCCGCCTTTTCCGTCCGGCAGGTCATAAAGCAGCGGTTGCGACGGCAGGTCAAAGTCCCACAGATCGTGATGGGTGGTCTGATAATGCCAGCGCACCTGTCCGCTTGCGGCGTCGACGGCGACGATGGAAGAGCTGTATTTATCATCTTCCGCGGTACGCGTGCCGCCGAAGAAGTCCGGCGTGGCGTTACCGGTTGGCAGATAGATCAGGCCCAGCTTCGCGTCATAGGACATTGCCGACCATACGTTCGGCGTACCGCGCGTGTAGGTCTGGCCTTCCGGCGGTACGCCGGTAATCGCGGGGTTGCCCGGATCCCATGCCCATGCCAGCTTGCCGGTGTGAACATCATAGGCGCGCACCACGCCCGGAGGTTCGCCGGTGGAGAAGTTATCCGCCACGCGGCCGCCGACTACCACCACGTTTCCCGCCACCAGCGGCGTGGAGGTTTGCTGGTAATAGCCTGGTTTAACTTCGCCCATGCCGACTTTTAGATCCACGGTCCCGCGATCGCCGAAGTCCTCGCACAGTTTTCCGTTATCCGCGTTAATCGCCAGCAAACGCGCGTCCGTGGTCGGCAGGAACAGGCGACGAGGGCAGGCTGCTGGCTGAGCCGGGGTGGCAAGCGTAGCGGCCGCCTGCTGGGTAGTTTCTTCGAAGTAGCCTAAGCCACGGCAACGCTGCCAGTTTGGCGCGGTGGCCTTGCTGTCAAAGCGCCATTTTTCTTTACCGGAATCCACATCCAGCGCCAGCACCTTGCTGTATGGCGTGCAGACAAACAGCGTGTCGCCGACCTGTAGCGGCGTGTTCTGATCTTCCGCGCCGGAGCCGTTGCTTTGCGGAATATCGCCGGTGTGTGCAACCCAGGCGACTTTAAGATCGGAAACGTTGTTTTTATTAATTTGATCCAGCGCGGCGAAGCGATCGCCATGGGTGGTGTTGCCCCAGTGCTTCCAGTCTTTTTGCGCTTCACCGGCGGCAACAGGTTTAACCGGCACCTCTTCGGTCGCGGCGACCTGCACCTGCGGAACAAACATCCAGCCTGCGCTCACCAGCATACACACGGCCAGAACAGCGGCGATGCCGTAAGCCGGCCCTTTTTTTACCGCAGCGGCGCTATTAGCCGCACGCAGCACCGGCCAGGCGATAGCCGCGAGGAACGCCAGCACCGCAAAGGTGAACAGGCGCGAAAACAGCGGCCAGAAATCCATGCCCGCGTCGCCGATTGCCCAGAAGACCGAGCAGATAAAGGCGAGAGCGTAAAGCGCCAGCCCGGAGACTTTTTTTCTGAAAATCAAGACGGCGGAAATAAGCATCACGATGCCCATCAGCAGGAAATACCAGCTGCCGCCCAGCGAGACTAAATAAGCTCCGCCGATGCCGATGGCGAGACCAATGAGGCCATTAATCCGCCGAGAACCCACAGCAGCGCCAGTGCGAGGCCGCGTGGGGGAGTATGACTTACCATAAACGTTCTCCTGTCGGAACATAGTGCTGACGATGTCCCATAAACTACACATGCAACGGCGTCTCTCTTTGCCGAGAGATCGCCTTAATTTGTACCGGTTGGGGTAAACATGAACGCATCTGGCGCTGGGTTATGACACTTTCAGGCGAAAGTGAAAACGGTAACGAACCAAATGGTGAATGCTGCGGCTATCATAATCCGTCGTTATGATATTGCAAAGTTGTTAATGAGAAATCTCGCATTTATTGCGCATGCGTTGCCAGCGAGGGCTGGAAGGGCGTAAATCGGGTGAACAGGCGCCACCCGATACGGATTTTACGCAATACGGCGGGTTGGTGCAGGGGCCGCAGGGCTGATTTTTACCGGCACAGATTTTGAGGTTGGCGTACCCGTATCGTCGCCGACGCTGGCCAGAGGAACCAACGGGTTCGTTTCCGGATAGTAGGCCGCAAGATTACCGCGCGGTATGTCGTAAGGCACGATTTTGAATCCGCTGACCCGGCGCGTAATGCCGTCGTTCCACACCGTTTCGATATCCACCAGGTCGCCATCGCGCAAACCGAGTTCAGCCAGATCGTCGGGATGGATAAACAGCACTTCCCGCTGGCCGTAAACCCCGCGGTAACGATCGTCCAGGCCATAAATCGTGGTGTTGTACTGATCGTGCGAACGCAGCGTCTGCAGGGCAAAAGGCGCGTCCAGATCGCCAAACAACGAAGCGGGAAGCGGCGCCGCGCTAAACTCGGCTTTGCCGCTCGGCGTATTAAAGCGCAACTGTGCCGCAGCGTTACCCAGATAAAATCCGCCGGGCTTTTCGCACTGTTGATTGAAGTTTTGAAAGCCGGGAATGGTCGCTGCGATATGGTCGCGGATCAGATTGTAATCACCGGCAAGCGCCAGCCAGTCAAGTTTATCCTTGCCCAGTACGGCATCGGCGATGCCCGCCACAATGGCCGTTTCTGAACGCTGGGTAAGGGCAATGGGATTGCCGATCCCTTCGGAGGCATGCACCATGCTGAACGAATCTTCCACGGTAATAAACTGGCGGCCCGTGGCCTGCATATCCGCCTCGGTGCGCCCGAGCGTGGGCAGAATCAAGCCTTCGCGGCCCGGCACCAGATGGCTGCGGTTAAGCTTGGTGCTGATATGCACCGTCAGGCCGCAGCGGCGCAGCGCTTCTTCGGTACGCGGGCTATCCGGCGCGGCGGCGGCCAGGTTTCCGCCCAGGGCGATCAGCACCTTAACCTCATCGCGCAGCATGGCGGCCAGAGCCTGAACCGTGTTATGTCCGACGCGACGCGGGGGTTCAAAGGCAAAATGCTTGCTCAGACCATCAAGTAGCGCGGCAGGCGGCTTTTCGTCGATTCCCATAGTGCGGTTGCCCTGCACGTTGCTGTGCCCGCGCACCGGGCACAGTCCGGCGCCCGGCTTGCCAAGATGGCCGCCCAGCAGCTGCAGGTTGACTATTTCGCGAACCGTATTCAGAGAGTGCTTATGCTGCGTGATGCCCATCGCCCAGGTGCAAATCACTCGTTCGGCCTGCTGCCAGACGGCGGCGGCCTCGCGCAGCTGCTGCTCGCTTAAACCGGACTGCCGCGCGATATGCTGCCAGCTCGTGCTATCGATTTCAGCGAACCAGTCCTCTACGCCATGGGTATGTTCAGCGATAAACTGCTCATCGAAAATCCCTTTTTCACCGCATGCCAGCCGCTCGCGATGGGTTTCCAGCAGCGCCTTCACCATGCCGCGCACCGCGGCCATATCCCCGCCGAGATTTGGCTGGTAATAGCGGGTGCTGATGGTGCCCGCAAGCGGAGTCACCACCTCCAGTGGTTTTTGCGGATCGGCAAATTTTTCCAGCCCGCGCTCACGCAGCGTATTGAAGGTAACTATCTGCGCGCCGTTTTCCGCAGCGTGACGCAGGCTGTGCAACATACGCGGATGGTTGGTGCCAGGGTTCTGCCCGAACACAAATATCGCGTCGGCTTTATCAAAATCGTCGAGCCGGATGGTGCCTTTCCCTACGCCGATACTGCGTTTCAGGCCGCTGCCGCTGGCTTCGTGACACATGTTTGAGCAGTCCGGAAAATTATTGCTGCCGACCATACGTCCGAAAAGCTGGTAGAGATACGACGCCTCGTTGCTGGCGCGCCCGGAGGTGTACAGTTCCATCTGATCCGGGTTATCCATCGCGTGGATATGTTGCGCAATCAGTGCCAGGGCCTCATCCCAGCCGATGGGTTCGTAATGATCGGTATGGGCGTTGTAGCGTAGCGGTTCGGTTAGGCGTCCCTGGTACTCAAGAAAATAGTCGCTTTGCGCATACAGCTTGCTGACGCTGTGCTGTGCAAAAAACCGGGCGTCGATAAAGCGGCGCGTGGCCTCCCATGTCACGGCCTTGGCGCCGTTTTCGCAGAAGCTGAAGGTGCTCTTGTTGTCATCTCCCCAGGCGCATCCCGGACAGTCAAATCCACGGGCTTTGTTCATGCGCATCAGGTTGCGCAAATTTTTCAGGGCGTGTTTGCTGTCGATAACGAAACGAGTGGTGGCTTCGAGGGAACCCCAGCCGCCGGCAGCGGCGTGATAGGGCTTAATAGCAGATTTAAATTTCATCGTGCGGGCATCTTGTTGCGCAAATAATTACACCCAGTTTACTCCTCTTTAACGAAAAGAGTACAAGCGCGGAAGAGGGTTTAAGGAGATGGCGGGCGGCGATAGCCAAATCCGTGCCGATCAGGGAAAGGGAGCCTGGCGGCAGCGTCGTATTACTCGGGCACCGGCAGGCCCTGGGCGGCGAACCAGCGTTCGAGTTTGGCGAGCTGGCGAATATGGTAGCCAATGGCCAACTCTTCATAAAGCGTACACGGAGGAGCCTGAGGAGGCACTTCAGGCCGGGCGCTTAGTATCGCACACCGCGCCTGTTGCCAGGCCCGACGTTTCATTTCGATTTCGTCTGGTCGGGTCACCCTATGTTTCGCCACGGCTTGCCTGTCCGTTTAGTTTTTTATGAGCACAATTATAACGCGCTAAAGTGACATTAAGTCGTCCGATGTCCTCGGTATTAACCGGTTAAAGTTTACGTACCGGTACGGTAGGTGAAAATTAAAATGAATGGGCGTTTCATTATTTGTGATGCGCTTAACTTTCCGTAGGTTATTTGTTACTTGGCCCACACTTCTGCATCTGCACAATAATGATTTGGTCTGCCGGGCCGATGAAGTTCCTACACTTCTTTTCTACAAAGAGAACCCACGACATGGCCACAAAAACACTTTCCCGGCATGGTGTAGTAAATTTCTGGCATCACATCCGTCTGGTCCCGTTATTTAGCGCCATTCTCGGTGGGATTCTGGTGTTATTTGCCTTGTGTATCGCGCTGGCGAGCTATTTCTTAATCCAGAGCGATAAAGCCTTACAGGACGTCACGGAAGAAATTCACGTGAGGATGGGGCTCTCTGACAGTTCAAGCCATCTGCATACCGCGCGGTTAAATATTATCCACGCCGGATCGGCCGTTCGCGTCGGCGAAATGGATGATATGCGACTCAATATCGCCGAGGCGGAAAAACGCATCAAGCAGGCGCAGGAAGGATTCAACGCCTATATGGAACGGCGCGTTAAAACCCCGGCGGACGAAGCGCTGGATGCCGATCTGCGCGCGCGTTTCGAAGCGTATGTTACTCAGGGCATGCTGCCGATGATCAAATTTGCTAAAAACGGCATGTTCGAGGCAATTATCAAGCATGAGGACGAAGCGGCTCGCAAGCTTGATGCCGATTACGCAGCGGTAATGCTCAAAGCGGTCGCTATTCGTACCGAAAGGGCAACGGCGTTAACCGCCGAAGCGCAGGCGCGCACCAGGCTGAGCGTTATCATTATGGCCGGCGCGTTTGCCGTGGCGCTGTTTATGACCATTTTCACGTTTGTACTGCTGCGCCACGTCGTTATCGGGCCGTTACAGCAGGCCGCATCCCGTATCGAGCACATCGCCGAAGGAGACTTAACGCTTCCGCAGCAGCCCTGCGGACGCAGTGAAATCGGCAAGCTTAGCCAGCATCTACAGGATATGCAGTCTGCGCTGGTAAAAACGGTGGGTTCGGTGCGCGAAGGCGCTGAGGCCATTTATCAGGGAACCAGCGAAATCTCCGCCGGCAATACGGATCTGTCTTCGCGTACCGAAGAGCAGGCGGCGGCGCTTGAGCAAACCGCGGCCAGTATGGAACAGCTGACGGCGACGGTAAAACAGAATGCCGATAACGCCCATCACGCCAGCAAACTTGCGGAAGACGCCTCGAAAAAAGCGAGCGACGGCGGGCGGATTGTCTCCGGCGTGGTGAAAACTATGAGCAATATCTCCACCAGCTCGAAAAAGATCTCCGAAATCACCGCGGTGATAAACAGCATTGCTTTCCAGACCAATATTCTGGCGCTTAACGCCGCCGTGGAAGCCGCGCGCGCCGGTGAACAAGGCCGCGGATTCGCGGTGGTAGCAAGCGAAGTCCGCACGCTGGCGCAGCGCAGCGCCCAGGCCGCCAAAGAAATTGAAGGCCTGATTAGCGAGTCCGTTTCTTTAATTGATTCGGGTTCCGAACAGGTGGTTCATGCGGGTGAAACCATGAACGGACTGGTCGACGCGGTGCGGCGCGTCACGGACATCATGCTGGAAATCGCCGCCGCTTCCGACGAACAAAGCCGGGGCATTCAGCAGGTCGGCCAGGCTATTAACGAGATGGACAACGTAACGCAGCAAAACGCCTCGCTGGTGGAAGAGGCTTCGGCCGCGGCCGTATCGCTGGAAGAGCAGGCTGCGCGCCTGACCGCCGCCGTGGGTATTTTTCGTCTGCATTCCCACGCGCAGGCCCCAAAGCCTGAGGTCGCTAAAGTCATGAAGTTTAAACCCGCTCCGGCGACCGAAAGCGACGATAACTGGGCGACTTTTTAATTTTCGAACCAATCGCGGTAAGGTGAGGGCGGCATATCTGGCTGGTCGCCTTAAATAACTGTATATAGTAAAGGAATCTACGGATAAGCTGGCAAAAGGGAAGCTTATCCGTTTTTCCGTCGTGGCCCAGGAAACTCAACGACACCTGCTAACAGGAACACGCTGTTGTGAGCATAATTCAAAATCTGATTAAAAAGGCCTTTGGGACAGAGAATGTCAACGAGGCGGCCAGCTTTTTAGCCAGCGCATGCAATCGTATGAAAAACAGCAGCAAGGCCGAGATCCAGTATGAGATCGAGCAGGCGCTGTGCGGGGTAAACCTTAACCGGCCTGGCAGCCATGACGTTGGGATCCTGGCGCGCCTGAAGGCTGCCGAGGCAGAGGCTATGCAGCTGCGCGCCGAACTCAAAGCCGTCGCCGGCAAAAGCAAAACGAAAACCGTTTATCAGGACAATCCTGAAACGCTCAGAAGGCTTGCGGAGGTGCAGGGCGAGCTGGCCGCAGCGCGGTTAAATACCGTGCCGCCGGCTGACATACAGCGCCTTTCAGCGCGTATAGCCGGGCTACAAAAGAGCCTTGAGAGCGAGCGTGACCATCACTATCAGGAGCTGGCTCTGCTGCGCGAAACCCTGCAGCGCAAAATGGAAGAGCAGGTTCTGCTGACGCCGGAAGGCAGGGCGAATCAGGCGCTCTCAGAACGCGTTCTCGACCTGCAAAAACGGCTCGCCGCGCAAAAAGAAACGCACAATGCTGAGCTGGCCCAGCTGCATGAAACCATGCAGCAGGATATCGATAACCAACGCCAGTTACGCAGCGAGCTGGTCAAAAACGGCAACGCCCTGGTGGAAACGGTACAGGGACTGCAGGAGCAGATTGCCGCGCTTAAACAACGGCTGCAGGAAACGGACGCGCAGGGCGAGACGGCGCGCGGAGCCTACGAACAGGCGTTGCAGGCGCATCAAATCTATATCAACGTGTTAAAGAACGAAATCAGCGAGCTTGTCCAAAAAAATAAGCGGCTGGAAACCCGCCTTACCGAACAACGCAGCGAGACCCAAGCCAGCAGTCTGGCCGCAGCGGAGCTGGACCAGAAAATTCTCAGTCTGCATTGCTCTCTGGACGAGATGGCCGAAACCGCGCAGAATTACGCTCGCGCTAAAGAAAATGCTGAAGCCGCGGCCTCGCAGCTCCGTTCCGCGCTGGAACAGGCGCTCAGCGATAGCCAGCATAATGCTTCACGCTGTGAAACATTGAGCCGTAAGCTTGAGGCGGCCGAAGCCGAGCTTAATCGCTCATCGGGCGCTAAGAGCTTTATGCGCTGGATGACAGAAAAATAACCGAACTCCCGCAGGAACTAATTGATGAGTTATCGTTTCACCCTGACCGCACTCGCGGCTTTTTCTCTTTTAGGCTGTGCAAAACCTGTTACCGGCGAGCCGACGGCGGACTTTACTACCGGTCCTACGCTCGTCACCGTTGAACATGCCTGGACCCGTACCGACGACGGCACCACCGTGTATATTACCGTGGACGGTAAAGACGCCGCGGCGTTGAAAGTCGGCGAAAGCGTGGCGCTTCGCCTGCCGGAAGGGACCTACCAGATTGGCGGCTATGCGAAATCGTTAGTCGGCAAAGTCAGCGTGGAACCGGTGAAACTGACCACCACGGCCGGCAGTGCGAAGGCGGTGGAATATGCCGTAACCAAGAGCAAGCCTCGCTTTAAAGAAGTTCAGCCTGAGGAAGTAACCCCGCCTGCGGAACAGCCAAGCGTTTAATCCTTTCAAGCGTGCCCGGTCAATAAGCCGGGTGCGCTCAACCATACGTCAAGGCATCTGAGGCACTCGGGTTGTCGTGTATTACGGACCGTATCCCACTTTGTTTCTCAGAGTAAAGCCCACCAAGTGAAGCGCCTTAAACCCAGCCGTGTCTAATCGCCAGCATTAAAAGCCCTGCAATGACAAAAAATACGATGCTAACCAGACCAAGGTATGCCTCTAAATAGAATGGTCTGATAATTCGTTTGGGTAGCCCACGGATGAATTCCTTGTCATCGTTTTTGGTCAGAATAGAACTACGGTTCCACAGCAGAGGCATGAATATGAACTGTGTTTTTATGCCGTATGCACCTTTGAAGTATAGTGATTTAACGTTCTCAAACAGCAATACGGCATCGGGCAGACTACCGTACTTATCTTTGTACAGTTGGCAAACTTCTTTAAAGCGCTTCCTGTTCAGGAGTGAGGCTATGATACTGGCTATGATAGAAACCAAACCGAGACTGACAGTAACGAGAAAGACTTTGTCTGGGGTACTAATCATTGCCGATTGCCTCATAAATTACCTCGCCGGAATATTCTCCAATAGCTGATAATGCTTTATCACTTCCGTACGCTATCCCTCCACTTACACCGATTGTGCAAAGTAGTGCCCCGGCACCTCCAGCTTCTATGGTTGCAGCACCTAGCACCAGTGCGCAGACCGTATTTGCAGCACCACCTTGGATAATCCTGCTTGCCAAAGCACCACCAGCTAAACTACCGGAAAACTCACCGATTGAAGTAAACGACGTTTTCGCACAATCTCGCCCCACGGTGCAGGCTTCAGTAATTTTTGCTGCGGTATCCAGAGCGGATAGACCGAGGCCTATCTTCCCGGCTGTTTCCATCAGTTTGACGTACTTCGCCAGCTTTTCGATGTGTGTTGCATAACCGTCGATATCGCTGACGCCTGTTTCGTTCCACCGGTGGGTGATTGAGCGGCTGGACAGACCAAGGGCGTTTTTCAGGTCGGTGTATTCGTTGAACATGAAACGATGCTTCATGAACATCTTCAGCACGCTGTCGAGTTGACCGAACAGGCGACGGCGCTCAACGAAGAATTGTTCACCGATCAGCGTGCCGCTGGTGATGTACTGATTTTTGTAGGATTTCTCGATCTCGACGAGAATTTTTTCTACCTGTTCAAAATAGCCCTTTACGGCTTCAGTAGCTTGCCCTGCGTATCCATAGGTGTCGCTTGCTGTACTGGCGGCAGCGGCGAACATTTCAATGGTGTCTTTGTGCTTGTAGAGAAAGTTGGCTTGCTGAATGGATAGAGGGGCTAACGCTGCATCAACTCGCGCTTTCGCGGCTTTCATATGTGCAATTTGTTCGCTGTCCTGCTTATTAGGGTCAACCACCAGCATAATAGAACCGGCTTTGTATCTTTCATCTGGGCCGTTCAGGGTTACAAATAGTTCTTTGGCTCCCGCGGGTGGGTTCTCAGTGAATAGCAGGCGCTGCCAGGCTTCTGTAGTGCCACCGCAGGGGAGAATTGCAAAACCCGCGTCGATGCCTGTTTTCTTCTTCGCAGTCTGGGCAT
>NZ_RCAA01000050.1:157025-172831 GCF_003628475.1 Enterobacter sp. R1(2018)
TCCTTCGCAGGACATATCCTTCCCAAAATGCTGATGGTCGCTCCATCCTTCAGTAATAACACCACCACATCGTGTCTTATCGCCTCTGAATAAATAGTATCCCTTAACCCCCATCAGTGCTTACTCCCCGGCATGGTCAAGCATCCCTCCGGGAGTTCGCGACCTTCGCGAAATACCCGTTTAAAACTGGATTGTGGTGGGAAGATTATTTCATCGCCGTTATCGGGCATACTGCCAACAAGCGCCACAGATGCTCCCTGCATAACACGCGCTTTATCTGCACCGGAAATAATCTTGGCCTCCCTGCCGTCAGCGTATATCACTTTATCTCCTGCTCGCGCCATTCGATACCCGCCAGCTGTACTGGTTCCTGATACATGACGGATTACTTCACCGTTTCGGGTAAGGCTTCCCACGACGGCGGGCCGAAAGAGATAAGCTACAGAGCGATTTGCTTCACACCTGTTAATTTCTTCAGGTTCTTTGCGTGTCTGGCTGTCGCAGAGTGCTGAAAGCTCCTCGTCGTACGGCGGTTGTGAATGGGTTTCACGAATTTCAGGCGTGATGTCGTTAGTGTGTTGCGGCATAAGTCCCTCTGCTCACAATGAATTAATTCTCATACGACATTTATTGTATAAATAATGCCCTTTACCGGAAAGCAATTTCCTCCATAAATGAAACTGCGTTTTGAATCATTTGCTTTGTGAATGTTTGGCAATAATTCATTCACTGACGGCTATGTCGAAACTTTTGCTGTACATGTAGTGGTCAACTAAAACTGGCTACTAAGGTGCCTGATGACCGAATCTGTCAAATAACGGGTCAGAGTTTTGTTTAAAAAGTGAAATCAAGCAGTTGCCTGGACTCAAACACATTACGTTTTTCATCAGCCAGCGAACCTGACTTTCGCAAGGTACTACGCACTTTTGAGGGTGTTTTTTGCTGCGGCATAAAAGGCCGCCTGAAGTAGTCTGACATGAAGGCAGTAGCGGTTAGCAAGCTTTAAGATATTCGGGATGGAACAGCCGTTAGTGTGCCTCGTCTGTATCACATTCTGTGTCACATTTTCACCGATTAAGGCCTGAGACACACCAACGTATAGTTTTGGAGGAAGTTGAAGCTGACCGTTAAGCCGGGTGCGCTATCCTTGCCCTGCCGCGTGCTTTGCCTTTAGGCACCTTCTGATACGATGCCAGTCCGTGTTGATATACCATGCCCGTTGGTTTTTGACATGGAGGGGTTATGTTGACACCAGCTTTCCCGGCCTTACCGGCAACGACGATTGAGGCTATTAACATCTTAGGGCAGTGGCTGGCCCGCGATGATTTTTCCAGGCCGCCGCAGGCGGATGATGCCGAGCTTATTGTGCTGGCAGGCAATGCGGTTATCCCCACCATTGACGCCGCATGCGAACTTGCGGCGGGCAGCGAACTGCCGCTGTTGATTACCGGCGGCCTTGGGCACTCAACCACCTTTTTATATGGCGCCATTGCCGCCCATCCACGCTATAACGTCCTGCCGACCACGGGACGAGCCGAAGCCGCCATCCTGAAGGACATAGCAACAACCTTCTGGAAAATCCCGGCGGATAAAGTCATTACCGAAGAGAAATCGACAAACTGCGGCGAAAATGCCCGCTTCGCAAAGCAGGTTATGAGCGAACATGCGCTTGCGCCGCAGCGGGTGATTTTGGTGCAGGACCCGACCATGCAGCGCCGTACTGCGGCAACCTTTGAACGCCTATGGCAGGAAGAGGCGAGGCAGCCTCAGTGGCGCAGCTGGCCCGGCTTCAAACCGGTATTGGCCAGCGATGAGCGCGCTACCCGCTTTATCGCGGATGAAAAAGGATTATGGCCGGTTGCGCGTTATATTTCGCTGATACTCGGCGAGCTGCCGCGTATCAGAAACGATGCGCAGGGCTACGGCCCAAAAGGCCGGGATTTCATCACCCATGTAGAAATACCCGCGCAGGTCACCCAGGCCTGGCAGCTGCTGCAAAACGATGCCGCGCTGGCGGAGTGGACAGGCGATCGCGGCCTGTAAGCTAAAAAACTTCCCTCTCCGCAACGGAGAGGGAGGAACCTCAGGCGAGTTTAAACACCGCCACCGTTTCGTTAAGCATCCGCGACTGCTCTTTGAGCGACATCGCCGCCGCAGAGGCCTGTTCGACCAAAGCCGCGTTCTGCTGGGTAACGGCATCCATCTGCACCACGGCCTGGTTAATCTGCTCGATACCGGTACTTTGCTCGCTGGTAGACTCGGCGATATGTTCCATTAGCGCGGTCACTTCCTTAATCGCTTTAGAAATGCGCTGCATGCTTTCGCCCGCTTTATTGACCAGCGTGCTGCCATGGTTGACCTGCTCGCCTGAAAGCTCAATGAGATCTTTAATCTCTTTTGCCGCCACCGAAGAGCGTTGGGCAAGGTTACGCACCTCAGATGCGACAACCGCGAATCCACGGCCTTGTTCCCCGGCGCGCGCGGCTTCCACGGCGGCGTTAAGCGCCAGAATATTGGTCTGGAAAGCGATATCTTCAATAATGCTGATGATGCTGTCTATCTTGCCGGAGCTGGATTCGATATTGCGCATCGAATTAATCACCTCTTCGACGATGGTATTTCCGTCGTTGGCGGCAATCAGCATCCCGTCTGCGAGATTATTCGCCTGACGAGAGTTTTCGGAGGTCTGCCGCACGGTGACCGTCAGCTGCTCCATGCTGGCCGCCGTTTCACCCAGCGAGGCCGCCTGTTCTTCCGTGCGGGACGAGAGATCGGTGTTACCCGCGGCAATCTCTTCGGAGGCATAGGCAACCGTCTGGCTGGATTCGCGTACCTGGCCGATGATATGCGCCAGCGACTGGCGCATCTTCTCCAGCACCCGCATCATGTCGCCGATTTCATCATGAGTGTTTGCCACAATTGGCGTATGCAACTGGCCGTTGGCAATCTCGCTGCAGTGGTTCTTGGCGTTGTCTAATTTATTAAGCAGGCGGGTTTTCAGCAGCATATAAATGCCCGCCAGAATGGCGATAAAGAGTACCGCGAATAAGGCGATGACCAGCAGGCTGGTGCTAAACCTGGACTGTGCGTCTTTATTAAGCTGCTGGGCGTACTGCTCGCGGAAGGCGAGAAGCTTATCCAGCGTAATTTCGTACTGGCGATCGAGCGCCGGAATGGTCAGGGTCACCAGGTCATTCACGCGTTGTTTATCATTGGCGGAGGCCGCATTCAGCAGCGGCTGCAAACCCTGGTCGCGATAGGCCAGGAAGGCGGCTTTATAGGCATCGGCCAGCGGCTGTTCGCCCGGCTGTTTCGGCGCCTGCAGATAAGCCTGGAAAGCGGCGTTAGTTTTGCCCAGCACCGTTCTTGCGCCTTCGAGCGCCTGCTGCGCCTGTTCGGTACGGCCGCGCTGCATCTCTTCCATCGCCTCAAGAGCCCGCACGCGCAGGGTACGGCTATGGTTAATGGGATCGATAACCGACAGCACTACGCGAATTTCCCGGTTTACATTATCCAGCGACTGGTTGCTGCGGGTCAGAGACCAGATGTTTGAAGCCGTGCTTGCTAAAAAGATTAAAAGTAACGTACTGAAAACTAAAATAGAAAAACGCCTGACTGACATGAAAGATCCTTAGATCGATAGAACATTCTCATTTACTAACGCAGATGACCGCGATGAATCACTGCGGCTTACTGCTAATATCGGCAAAAATCATGGAAGGTTTATTTATCTTGCGGGGGATAAACCAGGCAGCGTCATATTTGTGTCACCTGTTTACTTTATAAAACGGAGTCTTCATATCAAAGGATGTGTAAAAACATGACATTAAAACCAAGAGCACTTTTACTCACCTGTTTATTTCCTCTGGCGGGCCTGGCGGCCGACGCGCAGGTTGATCGTTACGTTGTCACTTTTCCGCAGGGCGATCGCGTGGAATATAAGGGCGCCTATGCCGCTGAATTCCCGAACGGCTTACCGGTTGGCGTGGGCTCCGGTCTGCAATTTGTCGGCAAAGACGGCAGCGATCTGATTTTCGCCACCGTTACCGACCGCGGGCCTAATGCGGATTCGCCAAAGGCGGGCGACAGAGAATCCAAAATTTTCGCTAACCCAAAATTTACGCCGCTGCTGATGACGATTCGCGTCGGCAACGGTAAAGCGCAGGCTATCGATGCGCACGCCCTGCATGATGAGCAGGGGCCGATTAGCGGCCTGCCGCTGCCGGAAGGGCTGATTGGCGCCACCAATGAAATCGCGCTGGATGACGCTTTACGTACGCTGCCGGCCGACAAGCGCGGTCTGGATACCGAAGGGATTACGCCGGATGGCCAAGGCGGCTATTGGCTGTGTGATGAATACGGCCCGTTTATCATCAACGTCGATGCGCAGGGAAAAATCCTCAAGAAGTACGGTCCGCAGGCGGAACAGGGCGAGCAGGGCGTTGCCGGCGGCCTGCCCAATATTATTAAGTGGCGTCAGGCAAACCGCGGCTTTGAAGGCATAACCCGCATGCCGGACGGGCGGATTATCGCCGCGGTACAAAGCACGCTGGATATTGACGGCAAGAGTAAAAACAGCGCGTTATTCACCCGCCTGGTAAGTATCGATCCGGCAAGCGGTAAAACCGCGATGTATGGCTATCCGATTGACGCTGATGCTTATAAAAAAGCCAAAGATGCCAAAATCGGCGATATCGTGGCGCTGGATAATAACCGCCTTCTGTTAATCGAGCAGGGCGGCGACAAAAATAAAGCGATGCGCAATCTGGTTTACGTGGTCGACCTTTCCGCGGCCAGCGATCTGACCAGCTTTGATAAAGAAAAAGCCCCGGAGTTTGACGATGCGCAGGGCCTGGGCAGCCGTGGCATCAGGCTTGCCGTGAAAAAAGAGCTCGTTGATTTACGCAGGCTGGGCTGGCAGCAGGAAAAAGCGGAAGGGATGACGCTGATCGACGAGCGGACTATAGCGGTGATTAACGACAATGATTTTGGCCTGCGGGCGGTGCTGGACAAGCCGGATAGCAAGGGCAAGAGCGCTGATGATTATGCAGTGGACGGCAAAGGCCATCTCACCCTGCAGGGAAAAGAGGTCGCCACGAAAATTACTCTCAAACCGCTCGGGAAGCCGGAGTCGCTAAATGAGCTGTGGGTCATTACCCTGCCGGAAAAGATAAAGTAACCACCGGGTGAATGTATTGCTGGTTTTTTGAGCAGCCCATTCGTGGTATCCTTGGTCTGTTTTCATCATTAACAGACCGAGGATTGCAATGAATTCTGACATAACCCCAACCACGCTTGCATTTGAGTATCTCCGCCGGGAAGAAGAAAGCCTGACGCCAGCCCAGTACCTGATTCGGTTCAACCAACTCAAACTGGAATTTGCCGATCTGATGGAACTGACTTCTCTTGAACTGCGCGAAGAGATCTCTCATGCATACCGTCTCGGTATTCATTGATTTCTGTTGTGAATAAGCCACTGCTCAGGCAGTGGTTTTTTTATGCCTGCGCTGAGCGCAAAAATTAGCGAGCAATAACAAACAGCGCTTTGCAGGCGGGACAAAGCATCGCCTGACCGCGTTGAATTTTGCCGGCTGGCTGTTTAGATTTACTGCCGCACTGCGGGCAGGTAACGGTGGTGGTGTTTTTGTCATTGATACGATTCAATGCATCAGCGAGGAATGACATGGCCTGTACCTCTTACGGGACGAACGCCATCATACCACGCATCTGGTTAAAAAATGTCCTCGCCGGACAGGAGATCCGCGCCTGTTGTTCAGTTCCTGCCGTGCAATCTCTGGTTATCGCGTAAAACCTCGATCGCGGTCTGCATAGCGACCTTATCGTCACGGCGTTTTTGCTGTGATTGCATGACCTGCAGATATTCAAGCAGCGTGCGGGTATTGATCGGGCGGCCTGACTTGCTGACTTCGAGGATAGCGTTGCCAAGAATGATTTTGACCGGGGGAAGCTGGGCGGGATACCAGTCCAGCGTGTCGTCTGACTTCATGGTAAAAAATCTCCGGGAAGGTTAGTGTACCACATAGCGGCCTGTTCATCCCTATGCCTGCTGCGCCCGTAATTGATCTATCATCCAGCGTCCCGCCGCGCCGGGTGGAACTTTGTTCGACCATATTACGTCCACGTCAATAAGCTGCGGCCAGCCCGCGACCCTTAACTCCTGCAGCACGCCGTGGCCGAACTGCTCCACCAGCCAGCGCGGTAAAATTCCCCAGCCGAAACCTTGTTCCGCCATTTCGAGCAGCATCAGCAAAGAGGGCGAGGACCACGTCGGGCCGCTGGTCCTGACAGGCGTCGCATCCTTATAGGTTTTCAGGCACAGCTGGCGAAACGTGCGCAGCTTTTCCATTTCTACCGCCGGCAGGGCGGCCAGCTCATGCTGCTGATGAATATAAATCGACATGTGCGCGCCCACCTGCAGGCGCGCCGCCGTTACCTCTACCGGATAACTATCCTGCACCCGCAGAACGCCGACGTGCGCCCGCCCGGTTTGAATCAAATCGATAACGTCTTCGTCTTCGGCTATCAGGCATTCAAATTCAATATCCGGAAAGCGTTCCGAAAAACGCTTAAGAATGGATTCGTGGTGCGAGGTTTGCCACAGGTCCGAAAGCACAAAGCTCAGGCGTGGTTCGATATTGCCGGCGAGGCGTACGGAGACTTCATCAAGCCTTTCGCCGGCGGCAATGATTGCCTGCACGTAGGGCAAAACCCGCAGCCCCTGCGGCGTCAGCACCGGCTGACGACCTTGCCGGTCGAATAACAAAATGCCGAGATCCGCCTCCAGATTGGCAATCGCGGTGCTGATAGTGGACTGGCTTTTCTTCAGCCTGCGGGCGGCGGCCGAAAAGGATCCGCTTTCCACGGCCTGCAAAAAGGCCTCCAGGGATTCGGGAGAATATCGCATATCTATCGCTTTTATAGATGGTTACTCGTTTTATAGTATCAGTAATTACGATGAGAATAGGCAGGACAGAGACACTTTTGGAGTAAATAAGTATGCACCCGCAAAAAAGATCCCTTGTGGAACGCCTCCTGCATGCGGCCGGTTTTGAAATTATCGCCATCGGCATCTGCGCGCCGCTGGCCGCGTGGCTGATGGATAAGCCCCTGTTCCAGATGGGCGCACTCGCTATCATGCTTTCTACCGTAGCAATGGTATGGAACATTATTTATAACGCCGGATTCGATAAAATCTTCCCCCTCGGGCGCAAACGTCGGCTGCCGCTGCGCGTGGCCCATGCGTTGGGGTTTGAAGGCGGATTTATTTTAATCGGGCTGCCCCTTGCCGCCTGGATGCTGGATATTTCGCTGCTGAAAGCATTGATGGTTGAAGCAGGTTTCTTTCTGTTTTTCCTGCCTTATACGATTATCTATAACTGGTGTTATGACGCGCTGCGCAACCGCCGCCTGCAATATATCGCCAGCCGCTAGCGGTGTCTGAGAAGGCCGCCGGGCGCTGTCTGCGGCCATTTAATAAAGAGGCAAAGCACGGATGGTGAATTTTATGTTATAAATATAATGCATAATTATCCTTTTATAATTTATAAGACTTATGCATATTCCTTTTATATTGAAACGCCTGCTTCTGGCTGTGGCTTGCGCATTCGCCGTAGCCACAGGCGTATTAATTCTTTTTAGCGACGTCATCTGGTTTCACGATTTTGTCCGTGAAAACTCTTTCACTGAAATTGCCCAGGAAAGTATTCTGCTGATCCTCGCGCTGCTGTTTTTTGGCCATGCCAGAAAGGTGCCTTCACGACGTCACAGCAGCGTCTTAATCGGCGGTTTTTTCAGCTGCATGTTAATCCGCGAACTTGATTTCGCCTTCGATGCGCTCGCCCACGGTTCCTGGGTCTGGTTCGCCCTGTTTACCGCCTTTGCCTGCCTCGGCTATGCGCTGAGCAACAAAGAGAAAGCCCTGGAAGGCCTGGCGGCGTTTATGCGCCATCCCGCTTACGGCATGATGCTTTCCGGCCTGCTGTGCGTACTGGTTTTCTCGCGCCTGTTCGGAATGCACCAGCTATGGCAAGAGCTGATGCTTGACGGCTACAACCGCTTGGTTAAAAACATGGTTGAAGAGGGCACGGAAATGTTTGGCTACGTAATTTGCCTGCTGGCCGGCATCTGGTATCTGTACCGGCGCCCCGAGCGCTAAAAGCTCGCCTCACGTTAAAACGATCCGCCCGTTTGCAGGATCGTGCAATCATCAGACAGCATTGAGCTACAGGATCGTGACCGCCTCAGGCGACACTGAGGCGGTCAAACATATCCGGAGCTCACCATGAAAATTATCGATCGAATCTATATCAACGGGCAGTTTGTCACCCCGCACGGCGACGAGCTTTTTGACCTTATCAACCCCTCCACCGAACAAATGAACGCCCGCGTGCGCCTTGCCGATGAGACCGATACCCGACATGCGGTTGCCGCGGCGAAAGCTGCTTTCCCGCTCATGCGTAGCGCCAGCCGCGAACAGCGCATGGCCTGGCTCCAGCGGCTGCACGATGCGGTTAAAGCCCGCGAAGAAGAGCTTATCGCCACGATGGTCGCAGAATACGGCTGTCCGCAGGGTTTTGCTGAGAGTACGGTAAAGCGCTCGTCTCTGGTCTTTCTCCAGACGCGTGACGTGCTGGCGCAGTTCCCGTTCGAAAAACAGATCGGTAATGCCCGCGTGGTGATGGAGCCCCTTGGCGTGGTGGGCTTAATCACCCCGTGGAATGCCAACTACGGTTTTATCGCCACCAAGCTTTCGACGGTTATCGCCTCTGGCTCAACCGCCGTGATTAAACCAAGCGAACTGAGCGCGCAGCAGACCGCGCTTTTCACCGAATGTCTGCACGCGGCGGGGCTGCCGGCAGGGGTGGTTAATATCGTTACCGGACGCGGCGACGTGGTGGGCGCGGAAATAACGCGTCATCCGGACGTGGCGAAAATTTCCTTCACCGGCTCCACCGCCGTGGGTAAAACCATTGCCCGCGGCGCGGTCGATACCATGAAGCGCGTGACGCTGGAGCTGGGCGGTAAATCCGCCAATATTCTGCTTGATGACGTGGACCTTGAGCAGGCGATTCCCCTCGCGCTGCAGGTGATGTCCTGGAACAGCGGCCAGGCCTGTATCGCAGGCACGCGACTGTTGGTGCACGAAGATCGCCTCGAAGAGGTGAAAGAGCAAATCCTGAAGCATATTCATCAACTCGTTTCGGGGCAGAACGTGGGCGCGGCGGTAACTGCCCGACAATACCAGCGCGTACAGGAGTATATTCGTCAAGGCATTAAGGAAGGCGCGCAGCTTTTATGCGGTGGCGAAGGACGCCCGGCGGGCATGGATCGCGGCTATTACGTGCGTCCGACGGTATTCGTGAACGTGCGTAATGAGATGGTCATCGCGCAGCAGGAAATCTTTGGCCCCGTGCTGTCGGTTATCACCTGGCGCGACGACGAAGAAGCCATTAAGATCGCCAACGACACCGTCTACGGACTGCAGGCGTATGTCAGCGGCAAAGATACGCGTCGCGTACGGGCTATCGCCGAGCGGTTAATTGCCGGGCGCGTGTTTATTAACGGCGTTTACGATGAACCACACGCGCCGTTTGGCGGATTTAAGCAGTCCGGTCTGGGACGCGAATTCGGCACCTTTGGGCTGGAAGGATATCTTGAACCCAAAGCTATTATGGGACAGTGATATGCCAGAGCATCAGCGGCCCGCGAGCCGCATTATCACCGAACTTTGCGCGCACGCAGCACGGCACTACCAGCGTAGCGGAACGGCCGGGCAGGATCTTGCCACCGCTTTGCCCTGGCTGAGCTTTGTGCGCATAAGCGAGCCTACCGTGCTCAATCGCGGCATGTTAAAGCCCTCAATGTGCATGGTGCTGCAGGGCGAGAAGAAAATGCTGATTGGTGAATGCGTCAGCGAGTATGGGCCGGGAAGCTACTCGCTGGCGGCGGTGGATATGCCCGTTTCCGGTCAGGTAACCCGCGCCTGCAAAGATAAGCCCTACTATGGCGTGCGCATCGAGCTTAACGGTAAAGAGATTGCTGATTTGATAGTCGATCTGCAGATCAATTTACCGGATGGCGACGGCAGCGATACCGGCGCCTGGGTAGCCCACTCTGACGAATCGTTACAGGACGCCTTTCTGCGCCTGGTTAAACTTCTTGATTCGCCGCAGGATTTACCCGCGCTGTCCAGGCTTATCAAGCAGGAGATCCTCTATCGACTCGTCACGGCGCCTGCCGGGGCCGCGTTCTGGAAACAGACGCTGGCCTGGTATCAGGGCAAAGGCGTGGGCGAGGCGCTGGCGTGGATCAAAGAAAACTTCGCTAAGCCGCTAAAAATAGAGGAGCTGGCAAAGCGCACAGGCATGAGCGCTTCGAGCCTACATCACCGTTTTAAAGCCTTAACCGTGATGAGCCCGCTGCAATACCAGAAACAGATACGGCTGCTTGAAGCGCGCCGCCTGCTGCTGACCGGCGATCGGGATGTCGCGACCGTCGCCTGGCAGGTTGGCTATGAGTCACCCTCGCAGTTTAACCGCGAATACCGCCGCTCGTTCGGGGCCGCGCCCCTGCAGGATATAGAAACGCTTCGCCGGCAGGGCGCATCGCTTTAGGCCCTGCGCGCCACGATAAACAGGCGGGGAAACAGCATCAGCACGTTGCCGTCTTTTTGCGTCGGATAGGCCTGCTGTAAAAGCTGATGGTAACGCTGCAAAAAAGCTTCCTGCTGAATGGCGTCCATCCCGGCAAGGAAGGGCCGCAGACCGGTGGAACTGAGCCATTCGATAATGGCGTGGTGCGAAGGCATCACGTGGAAATAGGTGGTGCGCCAGATATCCACCCGGCAGCCCGCTTCGGTCAGCAGATCGTAATATTCGCCGGGCGCCAGCAGCGCTTCACGTCCTGCCGCCGGTTGACCCAGCTCGCCCGCCGCCTGACGCATCAGCGCATGCGTCGGCTCCTGCCAATTGTCCGGCATCTGCACCGCCAGCACGCCGCTTTCCGCAAGCTGTGCGGCCAGATGGGGAAACAGATCGCGATGGTTGCCGAGCCACTGCAAAGAGGCGTTGGCGTAAATTACATCCTGCTTAACCGCGGGCCGCCATTGGACGATATCGGCCTGCTCAAACCGGCAGTCCGGCAGGGCCGCCCGCGCTTTTTCCAGCATGGCGGGAGAGTTATCCAGGCCGGTGATAACCGCATCCGGCCAGGTCTCATGCAGCAGGGCGGTGCTGTTGCCCGGCCCGCAGCCGAGATCAGAAATCTGTGCGGCAAACGGATGATTGATACGCGCCGCCAGCTCCGCCGCCGGGCGGGTGCGTTCAGCTTCAAACTGCAGATAAAGCGCCGGGTTCCAGTCCTGCATGTTGTTCTCCTCGGGCTAAAATTGACCTAAGCATAGCCATAAATTCCGCAATTGGGATAGTCGGCTTTCAGGCCGGGCTGCGATAAGCTGGCGTGAATGACAAGGTAAGGAAATCCGGTATGAAAGTTACCCGCAAGCAAGAGCGTCTCATACAGCGCGTTCTGCAAGGCTGGCAGGATGAGGGGGCGTTAGACGCCCGGCAGCGTGAGCATCTGCAAAACCACCTCTCTGTCCGGCTTTTCGACTGGCAGCGTCTTAGCCGCTACGCATTTTGGATCTCGCTTGCCTGTATAATTATTGCCCTCGGCAGTTTTTTCGCCGATGAATACTTAATGGCGCTGTTATTTAATATTGGCTATTTTCCACGCGCGCTGGTTTTATTTATTATTGCCGCCGCCTTTTATTTCCATGGATTTCGGCGGCATAAACATTCGCCGGATAAAAACTACAGCAGCGAAGCTATTTTGTTTCTCGGCGTGGTATTTACCGCAGCGGGTATCTGGCAGCTGGGACTGGGGTTGGATAACGGCAGCGGGCGCGTCGGACCGTTATTTCTGCTCGGATGCGCGATCTATGCTTTTGTCGGTTACAAATATCGCTCTGCTCTTATCTGGTCGTTTTTCTTACTTGCTCTCGGCGGCTATTTCGGCACCGAAACGGGCTATGCATCCGGCTGGGGCGCTTACTGGCTCGGCATGAATTATCCCGTTCGTTTTGTGCTGTTCGGCGGCGTGCTGCTCGCCGCCTGTTATTTGCTGCAGCGGCCTTTATGGCAGCGTAACCTGTTTAACGCCAGTAAAGCGATGGGGCTGTTATATCTGTTTATCGCGCTATGGATCCTGTCTATATTCGGCAATTATGACCTCGATATCTGGCAAAGCGTGCGGCAAATGGAGTTGCTGCACTGGTCATTGCTCTTTGCGCTGGCCGCTATTGCCTGCCTCTGGATAAGCCTGAAAAAGGATGACGCAATGCTGCGCGGCTTTGGCATCACTTTCCTCGGTATCAACCTTTATACCCGCTATTTCGAGATGTTCTGGGACAGTACCAATAAAGTTATTTTCTTCCTGATCCTTGGGGTCTCATTGGCGCTGGTGGGTCGTTATGCGGAGAAAATTTGGCGGTATGGCGAAAGACGCTAGCCGGCTGTTGTTATGGCGTTCCGGCTCAGCTAAAGCGAATAAAAAAGGCGGCAAAATCGCTTTCGCCGCCCCGTTGAATCTTTTTATAAATTAAGCGGTAACGATGTTGTCGATGGCCGCTTTTGCGTCGCTTTGCGCTTTAGAAGCCACTTCCGGACCGTAGGCGATACCTTCAGCGAACACGTAGTTTACGTCGGTAATACCGATGAAGCCAAGGAACAGGTTCAGGTAAGGCACCAGCAGATCGCTTGGGGTATCTTTATGGATACCGCCGCGGCTGGTCAGCACCACCGCGCGTTTGCCGGTAACCAGGCCTTCCGGCCCCTTCTCGGTATAGCGGAAGGTGACGCCTGCGCGGGCTACCAGGTCGAAGTAGTTTTTCAACTGGGTAGGGATGTTGAAGTTATACATCGGCGCGGCAATGACGATAACGTCGTGTTCTTTCAGCTCGGCGATCAGCTCATCGGACAGCGCCAGGGCTTCCTGCTGGCGTGGCGTCAGGGCCGCGTCGCTTGGGCGCAGCGCGCCGACCAGCTCGCCGTCCAGCACCGGAATAGGATTCGCCGCTAAATCACGTACGGTGATTTGGTCAGCGGTATGCTCTTCACGCCATTGCTCAACAAAATAGTCGGAAAGCTGATTAGACTGAGAGTAGCCTGCGAGGATGCTGGACTTAAGAACTAATACTTTGCTCATGGGTGATTCCTTTGTTTTTGGTCATTCGGACAGATTGCCCGTTCGCTGACAGCTAATGTATTCACAATCCGATTGCAGTGATAGCGCAATATATCGAACTCTATGTTCGATTTTATTGAACAAGGCGTTGGGGAATACGATGTGGTAATCTACGGACAATTCACGCAAAAGACTTTTCCGGCAGTGCCCTGCCATGATGACGACGCTATGCAAAATACAAAACCTTCAGTCACCTCATTATCTTCCCGCTTAGAAAACCTGATGCTGCGCGACCGCCAGCGTTTTTCACGGCGTATTCACGGCGCGAAGAAGGTGAAAAATCCTGAATCCCAGCAGGCGGTGTTCGACGCGCTGGCACAGGAGATTGACGCCGCAGCCGGTAAAGTTCTGCTGCGTGAAGCGGCGCGCCCGAAGATCGTCTATCCGGAGAATCTGCCGGTCAGCCAGAAGAAGCATGACATTTTAGAGGCCATTCGCGATAACCAGGTGGTAATCGTCGCCGGGGAAACGGGCTCGGGCAAAACAACCCAGCTGCCTAAAATCTGTATGGAGCTTGGGCGCGGCGTAAAAGGGCTTATCGGCCATACCCAGCCTCGTCGCCTGGCGGCGCGTACCGTCGCGAACCGTATAGCGGAAGAGCTGCAAACCGAGCCGGGCGGCTGCGTCGGGTACAAGGTGCGCTTTACCGACCACGTCGGCGAGAACACGATGGTCAAGCTGATGACCGACGGTATTCTGCTGGCGGAAATCCAGCAGGATCGCCTGCTGATGCAGTACGACACCATCATCATCGATGAGGCGCACGAACGCAGCCTGAATATCGACTTTTTGCTCGGCTACCTGCGCGAGCTTCTGCCGCGTCGTCCCGATCTGAAAATCATTATTACTTCTGCGACCATCGACCCGGAACGTTTCTCGCGCCATTTTAATAACGCGCCCATCATCGAGGTTTCCGGCCGCACTTATCCGGTTGAAGTACGCTACCGCCCGATTGTGGAGGAGGCGGACGACACCGATCGCGATCAGCTGCAGGCCATTTTTGACGCCGTCGACGAGCTTGGCCGCGAAAGCGCGGGGGACATCCTGATCTTTATGAGCGGCGAGCGTGAAATTCGCGATACCGCCGACGCGCTCAACAAGCTGAATCTGCCTCACACCGAAGTGCTGCCTCTGTATGCGCGCCTGTCGAACAGCGAGCAGAATCGCGTGTTCCAGTCGCACGCCGGGCGCCGCATCGTGCTGGCCACCAACGTGGCGGAAACCTCGCTTACCGTGCCGGGCATCAAATATGTTATCGATCCGGGCACCGCGCGTATCAGCCGCTACAGCTACCGCACCAAAGTGCAGCGTCTGCCGATCGAGCCGGTTTCCCAGGCCTCGGCTAACCAGCGTAAAGGCCGCTGCGGACGCGTTTCAGAAGGCATCTGCATTCGTCTGTATTCGGAAGATGATTTCCTGTCGCGTCCGGAATTTACCGATCCGGAAATCCTGCGCACTAACCTTGCGTCCGTTATTCTACAGATGACCGCGCTGGGCTTGGGCGACATCGCCGCCTTCCCGTTTGTGGAGGCGCCGGATAAGCGCAATATTCAGGACGGCGTGCGCCTGCTCGAAGAGCTGGGGGCGATTACCAGCGACGAAGACCACAGCGTTTATAAACTGACGCCTTCAGGCCGCCAGCTTTCCCAGCTGCCGGTGGATCCGCGCCTGGCGCGTATGGTGCTTGAAGCGCAGAAATTTGGCTGCGTGCGCGAAGTCATGATTATTACCTCCGCGCTTTCCATTCAGGATCCGCGCGAGCGTCCGATGGACAAACAGCAGGCGTCGGACGAAAAGCACCGCCGCTTCCATGACAAAGAGTCTGATTTCCTGGCCTATGTGAACCTGTGGAACTACCTGGGCGAGCAGCAAAAGGCGCTCTCGTCGAACCAGTTCCGCCGCCTGTGTAAAACGGATTACTTGAACTACCTGCGCGTGCGCGAGTGGCAGGATATCTACACCCAGCTGCGCCAGGTGGTCAAAGAGCTGGGGCTGCCGATCAACAGCGAGCCTTCGGATTTCCGCTCGGTTCACTGCGCGCTGCTTACCGGCCTGCTTTCCCATATCGGCCAGAAAGATGTCGATAAGCAGGAGTACACCGGCGCGCGTAACGCACGTTTCTCTATCTTTCCGGGCTCCGGCCTGTTCAAAAAGCCGCCAAAGTGGACGATGGTTGCCGAACTCGTGGAAACCAGTCGCCTGTGGGGACGCATCGCCGCGCGTATCGATCCGGAGTGGGTCGAGCCGCTGGCCCAGCACCTGCTTAAACGTTCTTACAGCGAGCCGCACTGGGAGAAATCGCAGGGCGCGGTGATGGCAACCGAAAAAGTCACGCTTTACGGCCTGCCGATCGTTGCGGCGCGTAGCGTTAACTACAGCCAGATTGACCCGGCGCTGTGTCGCGAACTGTTTATCCGCCACGCGCTGGTCGAAGGGGACTGGCAGACGCGCCACGCGTTCTTCCGCGAAAACCTAAAGCTGCGTAATGAAGTGGAAGAGCTGGAGCATAAATCCCGCCGCCGCGACATTCTTGTGGACGACGA
>NZ_RCAA01000050.1:172914-179715 GCF_003628475.1 Enterobacter sp. R1(2018)
TTCGACAGCTGGTGGAAAAAAGTCAGCAAAGAAACGCCGGACCTGCTCAATTTCGAAAAGAGCATGCTGATAAAAGAGGGCGCGGAGCAGGTCAGCAAGCTGGACTATCCGAACTTCTGGCATCAGGGCAACCTCAAGCTGCGTCTGACCTACCAGTTTGAGCCCGGGGCCGATGCCGATGGCGTTACGGTGCATATTCCGCTGCCGCTGTTAAACCAGGTCGACGAAGCCGGTTTCGAATGGCAAATTCCCGGCGTGCGTCGGGAACTTGTCATCGCGTTAATTAAGTCGCTGCCAAAACCGGTGCGCCGCAACTTTGTACCTGCGCCAAACTATGCCGAAGCGTTTTTAGGCCGCGCCACGCCGTTCGAGCTGCCGCTGTTGGACAGCTTAGAGCGTGAATTCCGCCGCATGGCGGGCGTCACCATCGACCGGGAAGACTGGCACTGGGAACAGGTGCCCGATCACCTGAAAATGACCTTCCGCGTGGTTGATGAGCACAATAAAAAACTTAAGGAAGGCAAAGATCTCAGCGAACTGAAAGGCGGCCTGAAAGATAAGGTTCAGCAAACGCTCTCCGCGGTAGCCGACGACGGTATCGAACAAAGCGGGCTGCATATCTGGAGCTTCGGCGCGCTTCCGGAAAGCTATGAGCAAAAACGCGGCAATTACCGCATGAAGGCTTTCCCGGCGCTGGTGGATGAAAAAGAGAGCGTAGCGATCAGGCTCTTTGATAACCCGCTTGAGCAACAGCAGGCCATGTGGCGCGGATTACGTCGCCTTCTGCTGCTGAATATTCCTTCACCGATTAAATATCTGCATGAAAAGCTGCCGAACAAAGCCAAGCTGGGGCTGTATTTTAACCCGTACGGCAAGGTGCTGGATCTAATCGACGACTGTATCTCCTGCGGCGTGGATAAGCTGATTGCCCAGGCCGGCGGACCGGTGTGGACGGAAGAGGGTTTTGCCGCCCTGCATGAGAAGGTGCGCGCGGAGCTCAACGACACCGTGGTGGATATTGCGAAGCAGGTCGAACAGATCCTCACCGCCGTGTTCAACATCAATAAACGGCTGAAAGGGCGCGTGGATATGACCATGGCGCTTGGTATGTCGGATGTAAAAGCGCAGATGAGCGGGTTGGTGTACCGTGGTTTTGTTACCGGCAACGGTTACAAACGCCTTGGCGATACGCTGCGCTACCTGCAGGCGATTGAAAAGCGCCTGGAGAAAATGGCTATCGATCCGCACCGCGATCGCGTGCAGATGCTGAAAGTGGAGCAGGTGCAGCAGGCCTGGCAGCAGTGGCTGAACAAGCTGCCGCCAAAACGCCGCGAAGATGAGGACGTGCAGGAAATCCGCTGGATGATCGAAGAACTGCGCGTGAGCTTCTTCGCGCAGCAGTTGGGTACGCCGTATCCGATTTCCGACAAGCGCATTTTGCAGGCCATGGAGCAGATTGCGGGCTAAAAGCGGTGGCTGGCGCTGCGCTTATTCATTCTAAGATTTACATATTTTCAGGTCGGGTGAGCGCAGCGCCTCCCGACTTTTTTCTTCGCCTTTCGCAATTCCTTTCCCGTACTACACGACATGTACAATCAATTTCTGATCCCCAGTGCTTCTAAAACGCCAGGCAGATGGCTGAAATATCCACGCCGATAAAATAAAAAAGCCGACAGGAAAAGGCATCGAAAAGTAAACCAGCTGGTATTACCGGCCCACCGGCAGCAAATAAGCTTAATGACCAGTTCATCTCTCAGAATATCAATGGGCTCATCGGTACGGCGGCTCCGGTTAGTAACCTAAACAAGAACGATAGAAAAATCTGAAATAAGAGTTCATAACCTGAATTGCAATGAAAATGGTAATTATTATCATTGACGCTTGCGGTTAGGTGGGTTTATGTTAGTTGTGGTTATGAAACATCAATAGCCAACCTAACGTTCTTTATTTTAATTTTCATTAAGGGACAAATATGAAAAAGCAATCTAAAGAAGTAAAAACCTCATATTCATCATGCTAATATTAATAATGAAGTCACTATTCTTGATGAAATATCCGATCGTTATATTTTTCTTTCCGAAAAGCAAACAAAACTGTTAATGGATTACATGAGAAACGGCATAGATAATTCACTTGGTAATTACTTAAGCCAAACGGGACTTATTTCAACAGATCCTGGTGTACGGCTATCGAACAGCTCCTCACCACCACAAGGAGTCGGCCTGCTGACGTGGAGTAGCAATGCGAATAAAAATGCGCCTCCTGCCAGGCTTCTTTATATAGCAGAAGCCATTTTCAGATTAAGCATGGTTCGCAAACGTCTACAAACTGGCGGCCTTCACGGTTGTTTGAATAACTGCCGTCATAAACTGAGCAGAAAATATACCTCCACATATTCCCCTACCAGAAAAAAATTTATAGCAGAAACCTTGAGTCAGAGTATTAAGAAGGCCGCTCCGTTTCTGCCTGGAAAAGTAAGATGCCTTGAATTTTCTCTCACTTTGTTCGATATGCTGGTTTATAGAAATATTAAGCCAGCATTATTTATCGGCTTTCAGCGCTATGATTTTCTTTCCCATGCCTGGATTGAAATAGACAATAATGTGATTTCAGATGAAGAGAGTTTGCGGACTAAACTAACGCCAATAATCAGTGTGATATGATGAAACTAAAATCTTTAGTTAGTGAATTAAAATCAGGAAGTCTGACATACTCATCAGCATACCGGCTGATAGGTATGCTGTACCCCTCTTTTACCGTATCTTTTATAAGCGTATCATTGCTTTTCATTTTGACCTCTGTTTTAAGTGCGCTCCTTCCTTACCTTCTTAAAAGGACTGCGGAAGCTTATATTATATCAAAAGGAATATTTTCGACGTTCTTCTGGATCACCACGATTTACGCAATTTGTTGGACGGTGACAGAGGTGTTGAAAAATATTAAGGGGATCTTTTCCGCAGGCATACTGGCTCGCTCTGATGCTGTCCTTATCAGCAAAGCGATGGAAATTCTGCTTTCCGTCAGCTTTAGAAAGCAAAGGGCCTTCGACCCTGCTGTTCTGACGGCAAATATTGAACGCGGAGCTCAATCCTTTAGTGCATTAACAATATCCGTTTTCTGGACAATGATTCCCGTGTTTGTTGAAATTGGTGTGGCTATTTTCTTCCTTTATCAAACGCTGGGCTTGATTTACTCGTTCATTTTCTCATTTTCAGTAATAGGGATGATTTGTCTGGCTTTCAGCATTGCTGTACTCAGCCGACATATACATACAGATATAATGAATGCCCAGAACAGCGTTTATGCTTATACAGTTGAGCGACTCGCAATGCCGCTGGATATCCGTGTAAATGTTGCCCACCAAAAAGAAAAAATTACTCGCCAGCGAAAACTCAATCATTATATAAAAAAAATTAAGGTAACAAATAAAAAAATGGGACTCCTGCTATCGCTTCAGGCAGCGGTTGTAGGTGCTCTTTTGGCCGTTTCAGTACTGGTTTTGGTATTTTTCAGAGAAACGTCCCATATTGGGACGGGTGATTTTATCATGATTGTAGGCTATATCGGGATGCTAACCTTTCAATTGCGGATGGTTGCAGGATCATGCATTGATATACAGCGTCAGGTCGTTTACCTGAAATTACTTCTGGAATATATCAGTGAGCTTCCAGAAGGCGTTGCCTGTGACACCAAAACGTTCGACGATAGAGCAGAATATATTTTTGATATTCAAAATTTGGGGGCGTTTATAGATGGCCGAACACTTTTTAGTGGGGTGAACTTCAAAGTGAGAGAAGGAGATATGTTTGCTCTTTCAGCCCCCTCAGGCTTTGGTAAATCTACCATGCTTAGTTATGTGCTTGGACTAGAATCGCCCTCAGAAGGGGAGATATATTTTAAGGGAGTTCAGATTGATTGCAGCATGAGTTCAGCTCTTCTACAACAGGTGGCTGTTGTTCCGCAAAAAGCAGTTCTGATACAGGGAACTATTCGTGAGAATATTCTTTACGGGACGGATAGTACACCTTCTGAAGATGAGTTGTTTGATATGCTGACAGCTCTTGAGTTAATCACTGGTGAAAGAAATGAAGACAAAGATAGCTTCCTTGAGCGCAATATTAATCAGCAGGGTGGTGGGCTGAGCGGCGGAGAAATACAAAGGATATGCATAGCGCGCGCACTGGCGCGGAAAACAAAGGTTATTGTTCTGGATGAACCCACGGCTTCCATAGGTGAAGGCATGGCCATAAAAATTATAAAATACATCCGTAAATACTGTCCTACCGTGCTTATTACTACGCATAATCCCCGAATTCTGGCCCTGGCGGATCATTTCTTTGAGGGGCGTGCCACAGAGGGATAATACCTCCCGTAAAAATCTGGGGTTCCGGCTTATAACCCCAATTAATAGCGGTTAGTCGTTTACCCGCGCAAGCGTAAAACCATCCCAGCCTTTACTGCCTACCGTCTGTAATGCGGTGGCAGTAAGTCGCGGATTTTCGCCCAGCAGCTCGATAAAAGATCTCACTCCCTGGACCCGCGTATCGTCGCTATCTGGATGAGTCACCTCGCCATCGCGTACTACGTTATCGCCAATGATAAGCGTGCCGGATCTTGAATACTGCAAAGCCCATTCAAGGTAGACTGGATTGCTGGGCTTATCGGCATCGATAAAAATTACATCAAAAGGCGCGCGGTCTGCTAACCGTGGCAGAGTATCGATGGCCGGGCCGACAAGCAGTTCGATGACTTCTTCAAACCCAGCCAGCCGAATATTTTTCTTCGCTACTTCCGCATGGTGCGGATCAGCTTCGAGCGTAATGAGTTTGCCGCCTGCGGGCAGGGCCCGCGCCATCCAGACCGAGCTCTACGCGCAAAGCGTGCCAATCTCAAGAATGTTTTTTGCGCCGGTGATTTGCACCAGCAGTTGCAGAAATTTTCCCTGGTTTGGCGCTACGTCGTGAGCGGGCAAACCAGCGGCATGATTGTTGGCGAGAATTCTGTCAAAAAGGGGATCGTGGGGGATCAGGGAACGAACAAGATAATCATCAACCTCTGACCAAAGCTTTTGCATTGCACAACTCCGGAATTTTATTCAACAGAACAAAGGTGGATGACACAGCGCTTATCCACCCTACGATTTATGCATTTGTAGGTCGGGTAAGCGTAGCGTCAAACGATATAAACTGCTTAAGTTACCGCTACAACCCGCTCCAGCCCCCGCCGAGAGATCGGTAAAGATCGATCTGCGCCAGCAGCAGGTTATTTTTCACCTGTACCACGCTGAGCTGCGTAGAGAAAAGCGTGCGCTGGGCATCCAGCTCATCGAGATAAGAAGAATAGCCGTTGCGATAACGATTCTGCGCGATGCGCAGCGTCTCTTCGGCCACGCCTTCCTGCGCCTGCAGTTCAACGAGCTGCTCCTGCAGGCGCTCAATGGCGTCGATACTGTCGTTCACCTCTTTGAAGGCGTTGCGCACCGTTTTTTCATAGGCGTATAACGCCTGGTTACGCTGCGACATCGCGACGTCAACCTGGGCATTCAGCGCTTCGCGATTCAGCAGCGGTGCGAGAATACTGCCGCCGATGCTCCACAGGCGCAGAGGATTATCGATAAGCTGCGAAAGCGTGCTGTCCTGCAGGCTGCCGGACGCCACAAGGTTAATCGAGGGCAGCAGCTGCGCGCGGGACGAGGCAAGGGTGGCGTCCGTTGCCAGCAGCTGTCTTTGCGCCTGGACGATATCCGGACGGCGGTTTAACAGCGTTGACGGCAGCTGCGCGGGAAGCTTCAACGGCGTGAGCCGATCGAATTCGCCGCCGCGCGCTACCGCGCCAGGATTTTTGCCGATCAGTACGCTGAGCGCATTTTCCTGCTGGGCTATCTGGTGCTGCAGCTGCGGGATCTGCGCGCGCGTGGCGAGGTATTCAGAATCCGACTGCATCAGCTCCAGCCGGGAGCTGTAGCCTGCTTCATACTGGCGTCTGGCGAGCCGGTAGGCATTCTCGCGAGCGGTGAGGGTGGCCTGCGTCACTTTAAGCTGCTCATCCAAAGAAAGCAGGGTGACGTAGCCGGAAGCGACGGATGAGGCAACGGTCAGATTTGCCGCCGCCGCGGCCGCTTTCTGGGCTTCCAGGCTGGCCTGCGCGGCCTGCGTCGCGCTGCTGTACTGTCCCCACAGATCGACGTTATAACTGGCGTTCAGGCTTCCTTTATAAAGATCGCTGTAGACCGGCAGGCCGGTGGCGGCAGACTGCGAGCGGCTGCGGCTGGCGTTCAGTCCGGCATCGAGCGTAGGCCATTGCGCGCCCTGCGCGCTTTGTACGCGGGCCTGATATTCGTTAACCCGCTCGCGGGCGGTCAGCACGTCGCTGTTAAAACGCAGGGCCTCATCCACGTAACCGTTAAGCGTCGAATCGTGAAAGTTACGCCACCAGAAACCTTCCGTCGCCGACGTCGGTCCGACCTGGTCGCGCCACTGCGCGGGGATCTCAAGCGTTGGTTTAGCCTGCTGAACCTGAGTGGAATGGCAGCCGGCCAGCAGCAGCGCTGCGGCAAGACAGGAAAACTTCAGCGGACTCATTGGTTTTTCTCCCACGTGTCGATATGTACCTGAACCGACATGCCCGGACGCAGCCGCCTGCGTTTATCCGCCTCGCCGAGTACTTCGATGCGCACCGGAATACGCTGGGCGATTTTGACAAAGTTGCCGCTGGCGTTATCCGGCGAGATGGCGCTGAACTCAACGCCGGTCGCCGGAGAAATGCTCTCCACGCGCCCGTCAAATTTCTCGTTCGCCAGCG
>NZ_RCAA01000050.1:179765-184285 GCF_003628475.1 Enterobacter sp. R1(2018)
ACCGTCGCGCGGGGCGACGATCCGCGTGTTTTGCAGATCGATTTGCGCCAGCTCCAGCGCCGCTTTCGCGTTTTCCACATCTGCTTCCAGCGAGCCGCGGTTAACGATGGTGGTTTGCAGATCCTGGCGGGACATTTCCAGCTGGGCGGCCGCCTGTTCGATATCCGCATTGCCCTGCGCCGCGCTGGCTCTTGCCGCATCGCGTTCACGTACCGAAAGCGAGCCGTCGGAGGTCAGGTCCTCCACGCGACGTAAATCAAGCTGGGATTTCCTGGCCTGCGCCTGAGCGTTTTTCAGCGCGGCCTCATTTTTCTTAATGACCGCGTCGGCGCTGCGGCGCTGCTGCTGGTTATTGGCGAGGGCGGCCTGCTTCATTGCCACCTGCGCCTGCGCCTGGTGAACGCGCTGTTTGTAAATACGATCGTCGATAGTCATCAGCACGTCGCCCGCTTTCACATACTGGAAATCCTGTACGTTTACCGCGGTGATATAGCCGTTCACCTGCGGGCTGATAAAGGTCGTCATGCCGCGCACGTAGGCGTTTTCCGTGGATTCAACGTGGCGCGTGAAGGGGGGCAACTGCCAGGCGTAGAGAATCACCAGCACGCCAACGATGCCTATGGCCGCGGCGCTAAAAATTGACACTATGCGCAGGTTTTTTTGCTCCGGACTTTGTTCCGGCGTGGTTCCTTGTTCGCTCATTGCGGCTCCATGGTATTTTTTAACTGTTTTCTGGCCGCCAGCTTCAGGCGCAACAGGCGCACGAAAATCCACAGCAGGGTGCAGGTGGCGATAGCGGCGGTCAGGAGATAAGTATCGTTGTAAGCAAGCACGTTCGCTTCGTTAGTGGCGACGCTTTGCAGCTGCAGCAGCGCCTGCGTATTAAGCAGCGTGGCGTCATTAAGCACGCTGCTGTAAAGCTGGCTGTACTGGTTGACGCGCTCGTTGACCATTGGGTTAAGGAGCGTGAGCTGATCGGCCAGCAGGCTGGAGTGGTACTTTTCACGCCAGGTCTGGAAGGTGCCGAGAATAGCGGAGCCCAGCAGCCCGCCGAGGTTCTGGCTCATGCCGAACAGCACCGAAAAACTCACCAGGTTGCGCGGTTCGGCAATCACGCTGCCAATCGCCGTCAGCATCGCCGGGGCGAGGAAGAATGAGCTGCTAAAGCCGAGCAGAAACTGGCTTAGCATCAGCTGGGCCGGGCGGGTAAGATTATTGGACTGGCTGTCCATCAGCGAGGCGATAATCATCAGTACCAGCGAAATGACAATCGGCCGCGCCAGCTTTTTCATATCAATCGTCAGGCAGCTGGCAACGATGCCGCAGGCGATCCCGGCAAGAATGGCCCAGGCGAGGTTGGTCATCTGCTCATTTTGCAGACCGATAAGCTGCAGGTAGCCAATCACGCCGGTGTTCTGTTCCGCAAGAACGATGCGAATAAGCACCATGATAAGCCCGAGGCGCACGATACTTCCGCTCGATAGCCAGCGCGTATTCAACAGCGGATTGCTACGGTTATGCTCAAAGGTAATGGCGGCGACGATAAGCACCAGGCCTGCCGCCAGCGACCAGCCGATCCACGGCGCTTCAAACCACCAGTCGATACGCCCAAGCGAAAGCACGCCGCACAGCAGCGCCATGCCTGGCGCAAACAGGATAAACGTCAGAAAATCCTTCTTCTCAAAGACCTTTTTGCGATCGCTTGGCGGCAGTTTCAACGCCAGCACGCAGGCGAGGGAAACAAGAGCGAGCCCCAGCTCGAAAAAATAGAGCCCGCGCCATTCGTTGAGCTGCAGAAGCTCGGAGGAGAACAGGCGCGCCATAGGAATGGCCAGGGCTGAGCCGGTAACGCCGATGGTTAACGCCTTGAGACGATGCTTTGCCGGCCACGCCTGTACCTGATAGTAAATACCCAGCGAGCTCAGCGCCGCGCTGACCATGCCGTGGGCGGCGCGCACCATGATCGCCGAATTAAGATCGTTGACGAACAGGTGGAAAAAGGTGACCAGCACATACAGCACCAGGAAGCCTTCGGTAAACGCCCGCAGTCCGTACTGCTGGCGGAATTTCACCAGCAGCAGGTTGATGGAGGCGTTGGTCATCACATACACCGCGGGCAGCCAGGCGATTTCGTTAGACCAGGCGGCAAAGGTTCCCTGTAAATTATTGAGGTTCGCCGTCACCAGCGCATTTCCCAGCGCCCCGGTCAGACACACCAGCAGGCCCACCAGACCGTAGGCGATACGTCTGCCCGTCGGGTGAATAGGGGTGGAAGGAGAGCCGAGCAGCGTCGGTTTTTCATGCGGCTGCCACTGTCTTTGAATATAGGGATCGCTTTTTGGCAGGCGCATTATTTCGTCTCGGCGGCTTTGAGCAGGCGGGTGAGCACGTTGCGCGTAACGGCCTGCTCTTCCTCGCTGATGGCGGCCAGCACTTCCTGGCGCAGCTCATCGGCAACCACCTTAACTTTCTGATAAAGCGCCTGCCCCTGTTCGGTCGCCACCAGCAGGCGCACGCGTTTATCTTCGGGCGTGAGAATGCGCTGCACCAGATTTTGTTCGACAAGGCGATTGATAAGCGGCACGAGGGTCGCGCCCTCAACGCCAAGCTGACGAGCCAGCTCCTTTTGTGAAAGCGGTTTTTCGTTGCCGGCGATAGCCGAAACGGCTACCCAGCTGGCCTGGCTCATGCCGAGCTCTTTGAGCCGACGGTCAACGGCGAGCCGCCAGTGATGGGCGGTGAGATGGAGCAGGTGAGAAAAAGTGAGGTTTTCGTAATCCACAGCGGGGCGGCCAGTAGTTAGATATCTAACTAGTTTAAAGCCGCGTCCGCCCATAATTCAAGAGAAGATGAAAACGAATGGTTAATATTCGCCTTCACAGGCCTGCCGCCTAGCTCAGCTGATAGTGCCGGTTAGGCGTCATTTTCTCTGGCAGCTTATCTTCGCCGTTCATATCCCGCAGGTCGCGTTCGATGGTGTTGCAGATGGCATCCAGCGCCAGATCGTTGTCTTCCACACCGAAGGGATCTTCCAGCTCTTCTGCAAGGCTGTCGAGCGAGATAAAAGTATAGGAGATAAAGACCGACAGGAAAGGCGTCATATAGTGCAGATCCTGCACCAGCGCGAAGGGCAGCATGATACAGAACAGGTATACCGTACGGTGTAAAATCAGGGTGTAAGCGAAGGGCAGCGGAGTGCTGGTGATGCGTTCGCAGCCGCCTGCTACCGCGGAGTGCTCGTTGAGATGATTATCCAGGCTGCGCCACAAGACATCGGAAATCGTGCCGTTCACGCGCTGTTTTGACAGCCAATTGCCCATCAGCAGCAATATACGGTTGTGGGGCGCATGGCTTGCCGTTACCCATGCCAGCTCATCTTCGCGCAGCCAGGGCCGCAGGGCATCTTCCACCGGCAACTTGCGCAGGGACAGGCGCAGAGAGTTGCAGAACGCCACCTGCAGGTTGACAAAATAGCGAATCTCATCGTTTTGCGCCGCGGGCAGGCTTTTTACCTCGCGCAGCAGTGAACGTGACGTAATGGCAAGCTGTCCCCACAGCAAACGCGCTTCGTTAAAACGTGCGTAGCAGGCGCTGTTTCTGAAGCCGAGGAAGATAGCGATGGCCACGCCCAGGATACTGAAGGGCGCCATCGTCAGCCTGATACCCAGCGTTTCATACCAGGGCAGGAAGAAAATTACGCCGACCGACAGCGCCAGGTTAAGCAGCAGACGCGAATAGATTTTTTCCAGAACGGAGCCGTGCCAGACGAACAGACGGGTAAACCAGTGCTTATGCGGGCGAACAATCATGGTGAGGAAACTCAAAAACGGGACACCGTATTTAACGGCAGAGTGTGATGTAGATCAATATTTAAATTTACATGGTTTTAACAACATGAATTATTTTCACGCCTGTTGAATTTTCTTCGATTGCCCGCCCGGTGGCGGCATGGCATTCTCCTTTCAATAAATAGCCATCCAGATGGCTAAAATTCGAATAATGAACTATCACTCTGCTAAATCAACTGGCCGGGTCATCAGGAGAATTCACATGTCGCACAATACGCAGCATCGCAATCACGCCCCGTTCCGCGCGGATATCGTCGGAAGCTTTTTACGCCCGGACGCCATTAAGGAAGCCCGCCTGCAGTTTGCCGCCGGCGACATCACCGCGGATCGGCTGCGTAAAGTTGAAGATGAAGCCATTCGCGCTTCGGTAGAGCAGCAGTGCGCATGCGGCCTGCAGGTGGTGACCGACGGTGAATTCCGCCGTGCATGGTGGCATTTTGATTTCTTTGACGGCCTGCAGGGCGTTGAGCGTTACGAGTCGGAGCAGGGTATTCAGTTTAACGGCGTGCAAACTAAAACCCATGGCGTGCGCGTTGTCGGCAAAATTGCTTTTGGCGAGCACCCAATGCTGGAAGATTTTCGCTTCCTGAAGAGCGTCAGCGGTAACGCGCTGCCGAAAATGACCATTCCAAGCCCGAGCGTGCTGCATTTTCGCGGCGGTCGTAACGCTAT
>NZ_RCAA01000050.1:184295-189364 GCF_003628475.1 Enterobacter sp. R1(2018)
TGAACGACTATTTTAACGACCTCGCCACAACCTGGCGCGATGCGATTCAGGCGTTTTACGCAGCGGGCTGCCGCTATCTGCAGCTGGACGATACCGTCTGGGCGTACCTGTGTTCAGACGCGCAGCGCAAAGAGATCCGCGAGCGCGGCGACGATCCTGATGAGCTGGCGCAAATTTATGCCCGCGTGCTGAATAAAGCCCTGGAAGGCAAGCCGGATGATTTGACCATCGGCCTGCACGTCTGCCGCGGTAACTTCCGCTCGACGTGGATTTCAGAAGG
This sequence comes from Enterobacter sp. R1(2018), assembly GCF_003628475.1. Classification (GTDB taxonomy): domain Bacteria; phylum Pseudomonadota; class Gammaproteobacteria; order Enterobacterales; family Enterobacteriaceae; genus Dryocola. The sequence continues at coordinate 184,576 of NZ_RCAA01000050.1, forward strand.
CGGCTACGAGCCGGTAGCCGAAGTGCTGTTTGGCACCGTGAACGTTGACGCTTTCTTCCTTGAATACGACAACGACCGCTCAGGCGATTTCGCGCCGCTGCGCTTTGTGCGTCCGGGCAAACAGCAGGTTGTGCTGGGGCTTATCACCACCAAAAACGGCGAGCTGGAAAACCCCGAGCAGATTCAGGCGCGCATTCATGAAGCGGCGAAATTTGTTGATATTAATCAGATCTGCCTCAGCCCGCAGTGCGGCTTTGCGTCCACCGAAGAGGGCAACAGCCTGACGCCTGCCCAGCAGTGGGACAAGGTGCGTCTGGTGACGAAGATCGCTGAGAAGGTGTGGTAGGTTTCTGTTTTTAAAAATCGCCTTGTACTGATTCAGCGCAAGGCGATCGCTTACGGTGTCCGCGCCGGGCGGTCAGGTACTCTCACACATCTCTGCGCTGATCTGCTCAAGGGATTTATCTTTTGTCTCGGTGACAAAAAAGACGTTCAGTAAAACCACAGCAGGCAGCACAGGCCGTACAGGAAGAACGGGAAGCTGCCGTTGAATATCGCGTTCAGCGTTGCGCTATTGGTTAACATGGGGAACGTTTGCGAGACGATAAAACTGCCCGTCCAGATAAGAAACGTAGCCCAGGACATCAGTTTGTCACGCAGAATATTCGGCGCCAGTTCCGGAATGATTATCCATAAAATAGGGCCGATGGTGCCGCCAAAAAACAGGATGTAAATAATCATCAGCGCCAGCATAAAGAGGCTGGTCACCCCCATCAGGATTAATATACCCAGCAGCGTGATGGACACGAAACAGACAAAAGATCCCATAATCAGCAGTTTTCTGCGGCCGTATTTTTCAACGTTATAGACGGCCCATACCGCTGCGGCAAAGAATGCAATACCCACAACTATCTGCTGATAGTAAGCCGTTTTTTCGCTGGCGATACCGATATTTTCAAACAAAACGTTGCCGTAATATAAAACGGCGTTAATACCGCAAAGATTGGCCAGCAGCGCCATAGCCAGAATCACAAAAGAGACGCGACGGTACTTGCCAGACAGCAGTGACTCTTTCTGTGCTGAAGTATTTTCGTTTCGGAAAGATTGTTTTATTTCTACGATGGCTTTTTTGCTGTCGAATCCTTTGCCGTTAATGTGGTTAATAATCTCTTCGGCTTCGCTTTCCCTGCTTTTATTAATCAACCATCGGGGGGATTCCGGTAGGAAGAATGCGAGGATCATAAACAGGCAGCCGGGAAGAGCCATGGCCCCCAGCATAAAGCGCCAGGAATAGTTTGTTCCCCAGTCTGCATCTGTTATCCAGCTGGCAACCAGGGCGTTGACCAGATAAACGCTAAGAATGCCAAAGGCGATCATCATCTGATAAAAGCCCAGCGCCTTGCCGCGAATTTTTTGCGCTGAAATTTCGCCTATATAGACCGGCGCGGTTGCAGATCCTAATCCGACGCCAATACCGCCGATGATTCTGAATAAAATAAACATAGTGAAGTTGTACGGAAAGGCGGTAAAAATGCCCGCGATAAAGACGAAAAATCCGGTAATGATTAAGCTCTTTTTTCGGCCCAGGGCGTTATTAATAAACTGGCCGCTGAAGGCGCCAATCATAAAACCAAGAACAACCGAAGATACCGCCCAGCCGGTGCCCATCGCATCAAGAGAAAAATATTTGCTGATATGCGCTATTGCACCGGACACCACGGCGGAGTCGAAGCCGTACAGCAGCCCGGCAAGCGAGGCAATCAGCGACAGCCGGTAGCTTGTGGAATATGTCTTATTCATGGTTTATACCCGTCAGTTGGCTTTCATTATCCGTGGAATCGCGTTGTGTTTAATCCTTTGGGATCTTTCTACGTACTCAGGAATAATTTTCATGGTGTTGTCAAACCAGGCATCCGGATCGGTGCTGGCAACCAACGCAAAATTACCCCACGGCATCAGCGAACCTGAGCGAATAATAAATTTGGCTTTCTTATAAATTTCCGCCACCAGCCGTGAGTGCGGCATTAAAGTAAAGTCGGCTCCTGATCCGGTAAATATATCCGTTACCTTTGCCATCAGTACCGGGTTACTTTCCGGAACCTCATCGGCAAAGATCACATTCTCAACAAAAATCTCCTGACGCAGGACGCGCAATATTTCCAGCAGGTCCACGCTGCCGGCGCAAAAAGCAAGATCGACTTTTTGTGCATCAGTCGGGATCGGGGCACCCGCGTCGGTGACCAGCAAAATATCCCCGTGTCCAAGGCTTGCTAATACGGCGGCAATTTGTGGATGCAATACTTTTCCAGGTCTCATGATTTTCTCCTGAGCGTTGTAGGGTTTGCGTTTTTTATAATTATTGATTTCGGTAAGAACGTTTTTATTTAATGTGCATTTCCAGTTCTATTTCTTCGAGCGTTTTGCCTTTTGTTTCAGGCACTCTCGTCAGCACGAAAATTAATGCAACGACGGCGATGCCTGCGAAAATAAAGAAGGTGTTGGCCGCGCTTATATTTTCCACCAGAACGGGAAAGAATCTTGATACAAAAAAGTTCCCGCCCCACAGCGCGAAGGTGGCAATTGAAACCGCAATGCCGCGTACGTTAATAGGGAATATCTCTGAGATGATGACGTAGGCGACGGTGCCGTAGGAAACCGCAAAGATCGCCACGTAGGCCAGAATGAAGATCAGCAGCAGGGTGGTGTGCGTTTCGTCCGAGCGGAAAAGCAGCCCGATGGCACCAAGCGTCGCGGCCATACCCACTGAGCCAAAAATAAGCAGGGTGCGACGGCCCACTTTATCAATAATCCACATTGAAACCAGCGTCGAAACAACCAGCATCATGCCAATCAGCACGGTAAAGGACATCGCGCCGCTGACGTCCACGCCCGCCGTTTTAAAAATTTCCGGCGCATAGTAGAAGATGGCGTTGATACCGGTGATTTGCTGAAACAGCGCCACGCCGAAGCCGACGATCAGCGCCTTACGCAGGCGTGGTTTGAGCAGTTCACTCAGGCGTGAAGGATTTTCGCTTTGCAGAGCCGTTTTAATTGTCTCCAGCTGCTCTCTGGCGGTGTTCTCGTCAGGGTTAATCTTGCGCAGCACCTGCAAGCCTGCGTCATGACGCCCTTTGCGGACCAGCCAGCGTGGGCTTTCCGGTACTTTTATCAGCAGAAAGAGAAAGACGATGGCCGGGACGATGCCGGTGGCGAAAATTACCCGCCAGCCGTGTTCAATGTTCCAGGCCTCGCTGGCCTGGCTTGCGATAACGGCGGCGATCGAAAAGATCGCCAGGTTACCGATACAGTTGAACAGCTGATTAAGCGAGACCAGTCGCCCGCGAATATGGGCCGGTGAAACCTCTGCGATATACAGAGGCGCGATGGTGGTTTCAACCCCGATGCCAATGCCGACCAGAATGCGATACCACACCAGCATGTCGGCGGAGGTCGCCAGCGCCTGGCCCAGCACGCCAAAGATAAAGATGAGCGCGGTTAGCAGCAGCACTTTTTTACGGCCGATGGCGTCCGAAAGCGGGCCCGCCAGCGCCACGCCGATGATACAGCCGATAATGATGGATGACGTAACCCAGCCGATGCCGTCCGCGTCAAGCGCGAACCGGCTTTGCAAAAAGCCAACCGAGCCGGAAATGCTGCCGTTATCAAAACCAAAGAGAAATCCGCCGACGGCGGTAACGAATGAAATCAACAGAACGTTACGCATCCAGGCATTTTTTGCAGTGACGTGTGCATGACTGACCATAATACTCTCCGTTAACAGGCGAGTGGCGTTAGGAGTTACACGGCGCGAACCGTGCAACGTTGTTGTAATTCAGCGAGTGAAACGTCTCCGGCAAGGCCTGCCGTCGGACTTGCGGCGTTGGATGCGCCGCAGGCGGCGGCGAGCCTAAGATGCTCTTTCCAGGCTGCATCGGGCCTTGCGAGCAGGCTCGCGATCAGCCCTGCGCAGTAGGCATCACCGGATCCAACCGAACTCAGGGTGTCCACCACCGGCGGAGTGATTTCGTAGTTGCCCTCTGGCGTCAGCGCCAGCGTAGGTTCCCGGCCATCGGTGATAATCACGCATCGAACGCCCTGCATAAGCCAGGCATCGGGAAGGTGGGTTCCCGACATTTCGCTGGCCTGCACAAGCTCATCGCGGTTGATTTTTATGATGTCAGGCAAAGCTGCCGCGGACGCTAACAGCGCCGTGCCGTGGGTATCGAGTAGGGTTAAAACGCCACGCTTTTTGGCAAGCGCTATCCAGCGGCCGTACTCGTCCGGCATGATGTTTTTTGCCAGCGAGCCGGTGCAGATAAGCGCGCCTGCCCGTTCCATTTCTTCGGCCAGCGCGTCATGCAGCGAGGCGAGTTCCTCCGTTCGTATTTCCGGCCCGGCGGCGTTATACACGCTGGCAAGCTGGGGAGAAACCAGTTCGGTGACCACTTCACAAATGCGTGTACTGGCGGCGATTTCGCACCAGCGTCCGGCCAGCTTCTCTTGCTCCAGCAGCTCGCGGCAAAGGCGCCCGGTTGCGCCGCCCAGAAAACCCACCAGCAGCGGGGAAGGCGCGTTGTCCAGATGATGACGAAGCTGGAGCAGCACCCTTGCCACATTTCCCCCTTTACCACCCGCCAGCGTTTTATCATCCAGCAGGCGGTGCACCTTTCCGGGCCGCTGGTTTTCTACCAGCAGCAGGCGTTCTATGGCGGTGTTCAGCGAAGCGATAATCACGTTCACAGGCGATCCTCCTGATGGGTGGTGATAAGCCAGCTTTCGCGGGCGATAG
>NZ_RCAA01000050.1:189478-196337 GCF_003628475.1 Enterobacter sp. R1(2018)
CCGATTTCACACATATGATTGAGCAGCAGCCAGGTACGGTCGGCGATATTGTTCAGCGTGGCCTGGACAAGATCCGCCGCCTGCACGCCCGCGTTTATATGGTGCAGCGAAAGCAGCCCCTGGGATTCGTCTTCATCGAAAGTGACCGACAGTTCCGCCGCGCGGCCTTCCAGAAGCAGATCGCTAAACAGCCTGTCGTAGTCGCCCTCGTAGAGCAGCTCCGCGAGCGTCTGAACGATTTTGCCGGAGGGCGTTGCGCAGCCCATCACGTATTCGCCGGGCTGCCAGGTGCGTTCGATATCCACGCCCAGCTGCCAGGCGGTGGCGGTATCCGGGAAATGGGGCGTAAGCACCATCAGGTATTCGGATGTGCCAATAGAGTCGAAAACGTGGGTAGGCTGGCGGCTTTGAACCGCCCATGCGCCCACTATCTGGTCGTGGCCGCCGATAAACACGCAGGCTTCGGGGCAAAGCGCGACGCCCGGAAGGCTTGCCGCGTTAATTTCCCCGCAGCACTCGCCGGTGTCCGCAACTTTCGGGAAAAGCTCCGGCCAGAGTCCTAGCTTTTCAAGCGTAGGCTCGTGGGCCCGCATCGAACGGAGGTCAAAGCACTGAGAATGGGTGACCTGCGAGCTGCTGGCGCGCCACTCTCCGGTCAGACGCCAGGCGACATAGCTGCCGAAGTCGACCCACTGCGAAGTTTGCTCCCAGAGGTCCGGGCGGTGCTTGCGCAGCCAGCTAATCCTTTCCGGAGTTTGATTGGCGCGCGAACGCATACCGGAAATAGCGTAGTGCTCCCGGCTGTCCAGCCACTGTTGCGTGTCGTCCGCAAGCGCCGCCTGCGGATAGTTTTCCCACCAGGCCAGAGAAGGGTAGATAACCTCCCCGCGGGCGTTCACGGCTACCGACTCCTCCTGGCCAAAGGTGCCGACGGATAACGCCGCCAGCGGCCCACAGGCTTTCGCCTCGTTTTTTGCGTACGCCACGATTAATGCGGACAGGGTCTGCCACACCGCGTCCGCATCATGAAATGTCAGCCCGTCCCGACAAAGCACGGGCGTGCGGCACTTCTTCACCGGCAGGAGGGTGCCTTCCTGGCCGAGGCCGATAATTTTTATATGCGTTGTGCCAATATCAATGCCGAGAAACCACATCGTGATTGCCCTCAGTTAAAGCCCCAGTTTGCCGGGATTAAGGATGCCGTTCGGATCGAGGGCGTGTTTTACCCGGCGCAGCAGCAGATGCGCAGACCCAAGCGACTCGCGGGCATAAGGAGAGCGTACCAGCCCGCCGCCATGGTGATGGGACAGCTCCGCCTTGTGCTCAAGGCATACACGCATGGTTTCGCGCCAGACGAGACGAAGTTTCTGAACCGCTGCTTCGTCGGTTTCTTCATGCCCGAGCAGGATCATGTACATGGACGTGCCCTGCGGATAGACGTGGGAGAAGTGCGACAGCACCTCACCGGCCAGCGGCCTGAGCGTTTCGGTTAAATCATGATACAGGCCGGCGATGCCTTCCCAGGTATGGGCGACCTCAATGGTTTCGGCAAAGCCGCCGGTGCTGTCGAGCAGTTTTTCCACCGTTGAAAAATCGAAGCGCCGGTCCATCCACTTCAGCACGCCTTCGGTTCCGAGCGATTGCCCACCGTGACGGCGGACGATATTCATAAAGGCGTCCATTTCCGCGTGGGCTACGGCGTCAACGCCCTGGGTACCGAGAAACATCACTGGTTTAGCCTGCGCCGGGTTCTGCATGGCGTGGCGAGCTTCAGCCGTGTCGTACAGGCGCAGAAGGAAAGGGCGTAAGCCTGCCATGGCCTGTTCGCGCATAATTTCCAGACCGGCCTCAACGGAGGGCAGCTCAAGGGTTTCGAAGAGACGCGTCTGGGGCAGCGGGAACATTTTGAGCTGGACGGAGGTGACGACGCCGAGCGTGCCTTCCGCGCCGATAAACAGCTGGCGTAAATCCGGGCCCATCGCTGCGCGAGGAGAGGCTTTCAGACGAACCCTTTCGCCGGTGGCCAGGATAACCGTATACGCAGTAATTAAATCCTCGATGCCGCCGTAGTAAGACGAAAATTGCCCGGTCGCAAGCGTAGACAGCCAGCCGCCCACGCTTGACTGATACAGCGACTGTGGCGAATGGCCCAGCGTCCAGCCCATCTGCTGAAGTTCATCTTCAAGCTTGCCGCCGTTATAGCCGGTGGAAACTTCCACCGTCATATTGGTGGTATTGATTTCTCTGTTCTGCGCCATTTCGCTGAGATCCAGCACGATTCCCCCTCGGGTTGGCAGCGGCTGGCCGGTCACGGAGGAGGCGAGGGCCCGCGGCGTCACCGGCGTATCGTTCTCCGTCGCCAGCGCCAGAATCTGCTGAATCTGTTGCTCTTGAGTGACCTTCACCACAACATCCGCCTGATATTCATGGGAACCTAAACGTCTGAGTTTGGTGGACAGCGGCCAGGTATCATGGCTGGATGCCTGAAGCGAATCCGTATCGGTTAACACCTGCTTTTCAGGCACGATTTTTTTCAGTGCGGCAACCAGCTGGAAAACGTTGGACATACCTACTCCTTCTGCACAACTTTTAAGGGATTCCCCGCTAAAATCGTTGGGTCAATTTACACAGGGCATAATTCGTTGACATCGTGTTGAAGGCTAATATACGATCAATTTGCAGAAAGCTGCAAATTGCATTTAAACCGTTTTGACAACTTTGTGAAGGAGATCAACATGGATTCCCGCACCGGAAAAGCTGTTCGGTTAGGTCGTATTTTGCGCCCGGAAACAGGGTGTGCAGTGGTCGTCGCGGCATCGCACGGCGTGATGGCTGGTCCGCCATCCGGCCTGAAAACGCGTCATGAAATTGAATCGGTATTTGCTCAGCTACGCGGTGCCGATGGGGTGATGGTCTCGCCGGGGATGATTCCGTTAGTCGAAAAGACTTACGTGGGGCGCGACCGGCCCGGTTTTGTCCTGCACCTTGACTGGAAGAACCATGCGCGCGGTATCTACACGCCGGGCAAAGACGGGCGATCCGAAGGCGTACTGGCGCAGCTGGCGGACATCAGCGAGGTGGCGGCCTGTGGTATCGATGCGGTGATGACTTATATGTATCTGGGCCAGAAAGATACGGCGCTTGAGCAGGCGGAAATTATCCGCAATACGCGAATTGCCCGCGACTGTGAACGCCACGGCATTGCGTTAATTATCGAGCCGCGCTCCGCGCTGGAAGGCATTGATCCGGATGCGCTTAGCGCGAAGGTGATGAGCATGTATTGCCGTATCGCGGCGGATATCGGCGCCGATCTGGTGAAAGCGCTCTGGCCCGGATCTGTGGATGATTTTGCCGCCGTAACAAGCACTTGCTATACTCCGGTATTGCTTGCAGGCGGAGCCGGTGGTGAAGATCCGCACGCAACCTTGCAGCTGGCAGCAGACGCAATGCAGGCAGGCGCGAAAGGAGTGATGTTTGGACGACGTATTTTCCGTGCGCAGCATCCGGCCGGTGTTCTCCGCGCATTAAATGCGGTGGTGCATGAAAATCAAAGCGTTGAGCAGGCGTCACGGCTTCTGGAATGATAAGAGTTGATGGAAACAATGACGGTCATTACTGATAATGTTAAGCAGCTTTCCCCGGTAGCCTTTATTGCCCGCACCATTATCTCACGCGGGCTGGGTGGCCGTTTGCCCATTACCTCCTGGTTCCAGGAGGTGCTGGAAATCGGTTCCGGCACGGTGCAAAAAGCCCTGCAGGAGCTGAAAAAAACCGGTGCCGTCGACCTTGTTTCCCGCGGTCATCAGGGGACCTTCGTGGTCTCCTGGAACTTTTCGCTGCTCTGGGATGCGGCGCGTATGCCGCCCGTGCATATCCTTCTGCCGCCGCGTGGTTCCCAGGAAGCAACACAGATTGCCAGCGCCTTTGCGCAACAATGCAGCCAGTGGGATGTGGTGGCCACCGCCAGCTATTTACGCGGCGCGCATTCACGTCTGGCGGCGCTTGAAGGCGGTGAAGCGGATATCGTTTTGCTCTCTTCAGGTTCGGCCCAGATGCTGCTGACGGAGAAACAGTCGCAGGCCTGGGAAAGGTTTGAGGTGGGTAGCGGCAGCTACTACCGGCCGGGCAGCCTGGTGGTGGTCGAAAGGGGCGATAAAGCAAGCCTTAGCCGTCTGCGCGTCGGGATTGACTGTCACTCCAGCGATCACCAGCGGCTAACCAGAGCGCAGTTTCCCGAGCAGGAACACGACTATGTCGAAGTGGATTTTACGTTATTGCCCCGTCTGGTCTTTCAGGGCGAGGTCGATACGGGCGTCTGGCACCAGGAAATTTCGCTTATCCCGCTGGATAAAGTAGGCCTGGTGATTCATCCACTGGATAAACCCGAATCGCTAAAGCTGGCCGAATCTATTTCCAGCGCCGTGCTGGTCGTGCGCGCCGATTCCCCCGTTGCCCAGCTGCTGCGCCAGCTGGATTTAACGCGGCTTAAAGAGCAGGCGATGTCCCCCGTGGACACCGCCAGCCCGCATTTTAATAGCGTTCCGGTAGCGCTACGTTTTCTTTAGCTTGATCCCGGCGGGCGGGCTTCCTTGCTTCCCGTCGCTTAGGTTAATAATTACTCCAGTTCCAGCCTCGCAGCCAGTGCGGCAATTTCCTTACGCCACTCCTTTTGCAAAGCTGGTTTCTGGTGTTTCTCCTTACGTGCCAGATCCTCAGCCAGCCGGTTTTCCAGCGCTACCAGCCGCTCCAGCAATAAATCCTCTTCGTGATTTATCGCCTCGCCTGCCAATGAGGGCTCGACAAATGTCTCAACCCGTTCGCCGTTCTCTTCGGCGCTAAGCTGCGCATAAAGCTGTTGCGGATCGTGCCATTCGCTAAGCTCGCCGTTATCAATCAGCCAGAAACGGTTACAGCTTTTGGCGATAAGCGTGCGGTCGTGGGTCACCAGCAGCACGCCGCCTTCAAAAGTTTGCAGCGTTTCAGCCAGCGCCTCTTTGCCCTCCATGTCCAGATGGTTGGTTGGCTCATCGAGCATCAGCAGTGAATAGCGGGCAAGCGTCAGACCGACGAACAGCAGGCGTGAACGCTCCCCGCCGCTCAGGGTGCTGACGGTCTGGTGATGGCGCAGCCACGGAAAACCGGCGCTAATCAGCGCCAGCTTTCTGTCCTGTTCGGTCAGCGATGCAAAGGGTTCGAGGGCCTCGAGCAGCGTGTCGTTATCGCGCAGCTGGTGCAGCGTCTGGTCGTAGTAACCCATCTGAACACGAGGATGCAGACGGACACTCTTATCACGCTCCGGCTGCTGATACTGCTGCCAGAGCAGGCGCAGCAGCGAAGATTTACCGCAGCCGTTGCGGCCGATTATCGCTACCCGATCGCCGCTTTTTACACGCTGTAACGGCAGACGGAATAGCGGTTCGGCGCCCGCTGCCGGGCGCACGCACAGGTCTTCCATTTCCAGCAGGCGGTCAGCCTGTAATCGTTCTCCACGCAGGATAAGCTGCCACTGGTTCCCGGCGCTCAGCTCGGTTTGCTCATCCTTTAGCGTGTCGATGCGCTTTTCCATCTGCTTCGCCTTGCGCGCCAGATCCTCGTTATCGTATACGCGTCCCCATATCGCCAGCCGTTTCGCGCTGGCGGCAATGCGGTCGATCTCTTTTTGCTCTGCCTGGCGGCGATGGATATCCGTCCGATCCCGTTCGTCGAGTGCCGCCCGCGCCGCGGAGCAGGGGAGCTGGAAGAAGCTCAGCGTGCGGTCGCGCAAAATCCACGTGCCGTTGGTGACGTTATCCAGCAGGTGCTGGTCGTGGGAAACCAGCACGAAGCTGCCGCTCCAGCCGCGCAGAAACTGCTCCAGCCACAGCAGCGTGGGAAGATCGAGGTGGTTGCTGGGTTCATCAAGCAGCAGCAGATCCGGTTCGGTTATCAGCGCACGCGCCAGCAGCAGTCGGGTATGCTGGCCGCCGCTTAGCGTACCCGCGGTGAGACGCCGGTCCGCCTCGCTAAAGCCCATGCCGGCAAGCAGGGCTTCAGCACGCCAGCTATCGCTTTGGCGCACGGACTCGTCGACGCGTGCCAGCACCGCATCCAGCATGCTAAGGGGATGGAGCATTTCGGGAAGATGCTGCTCTACGCGCGCCATCAGGCACTGATGCGCACGGGTTACGCTGCCGCTAGCCGGCGAAATCGAGCCGTCGAGCAGTTTCAGCAGGGTGCTTTTGCCGCAGCCGTTATGGCCGATTAAACCCAGCCGGTCGCCTTTTTTAAGCGTAAAGGTGATGTCGGCCAGCAGCGGGCCAAAAGGCGTGTCGAGGCTAAGCGCCCGGGCGTTTAATAAGGTAGTCATAGTGCTTACTCAAGAGTTACAGGCGTAGAACGCCTTCGTCTATAAAACTGACGACAACTCAGTAAGCCTGAGGGAAGGGAAAGTTTTGGTGATCTTCGCTCAAGCCGAAGTTATCGCAGCACGATATCGATAACGCTTGAGCTATGACGATCGCCAAAAGTATGCGAACGGTTAAAGCGTTCACAAAACAGCATGGGGATCCTCCTTATATTCAGCAAGTTGATAAGTGTGCGAATTGTAGGCGTAAAACGGGTGATTGACCACCTGCTAAATTTTGCCCGGGACGATAGGGGAGACTGTATCAGCGCGGGCAACGGAAAACCGCTGCAGCCTGCGGATCTCACCCTGTTCAGGAGTGTTCAGCCCTTAAACCGATCCCCGGATCACCAGCTTCCAGTCAAGGATTTCATTTACCCTTTGCGCCTGCGGATTATCAATTCTCTCGAGCAGCAGCTGCACGCTACGTACGCCAAGCTGGTGCATTGGCTGTTCAACGGTGGTGAGCGGCGGGGT
>NZ_RCAA01000050.1:196403-201261 GCF_003628475.1 Enterobacter sp. R1(2018)
AAAACGGCGTCCGGCGGCTCCGGCAGGGTGAAAAGCTCCGCCATGGCCTGCACGCCCGCCTGGTATTCCAGGCTGTCCGCATATACCACGGCCTGCCAGGCGGAGCCGCGACCCGCCCTGTATCCCGCTTCGCGCTGCTGCGAATACAGGTAGCGTAGGTCGCCGTTAATGAGCGCAATACGTTTATAGCCAGCGCTGGCGAGGTGATCGACCGCGGCGGCGGCGGCCTTGAAATTATCGATGGTTACGCAGGATGCGTTGAAACCCGGATCGCCTTCGCCGCACTGCACCCAGGGCGAGTCGCCGATAAGCGTCGTTAAGCCCGGCAAACAGCTGATGGCGTCCATGGTGATTACGCCATCGACAACCTTGCCGCTCAGCAGCTGTAGGTAGGCGGATTCGCGTGTCAGGCGGGATTCAGAATTACACAGCAAAATGTGGTAGCCGTGCTTTTCCGCTTCCTCTTCGATACCGCGAACCACTCGCGCGCAGAAGGGGTTAGTGATATTGGAAACCAGCACCAGCAGCATGCGGCTACGGGCGGTACGCAGCTGGCGGGCGAGAAGATTCGGCTGGTAATCGCATGACTCAATGGCCGCCAGCACCTTCTCGCGGGTATCTGGCTTCACCCCCGGATTGCCGTTCAGCACCCTGGAAACGGTAGCGGTGGAAACCCCCGCAAGACGAGCCACTTTATCTATCGACATGCTGATCCTTTGGCCAGGTTGATTATTTGTGAAGCACATTCCAGATCGGAATCAATAGTACCAAATAATTCGTCAGCATGATTGAAACCCCTCTGAAATCGATTACATTTTTAGTGAAGTGTTAATGTAATCGATTACAAAAATAACCTCTTACCCTTAAATCAATACTCTGTCGCGGAGGATTTATGTCTTCTCACTCAGCCGTTGGGGCGCAGGTCATCACCCATAAATGGGTTATTCCACGCCTGTCGTTAATGATGTTTCTGGAGTTTTTCGTCTGGGGGGCCTGGTACGTTACGCTAGGCGTCGTGATGGGCAAATACGGCCTGAGCGCGGTCATTGGCGACGCGTATTCCACCGGGCCTATCGCCTCCATCCTCTCGCCCTTTGTCCTGGGTATGCTGGTGGACCGCTTCTTCGCCTCGCAAAAAGTGCTCGGCGTCCTGCATCTGGTCGGGGCCGCGCTGCTGTGGTGGCTGCCGGGCCTGTTCGAAAGCGGACAAACCGGCCTGCTGTGGGTCGTGTTTGCCTATATGCTTTGCTACATGCCGACCATCGCCCTGAGCAATAACGTGGCGTTCCACAGCCTGGCAAACAGTGAGAAGGGCTTCCCGATTGTCCGCGCATTCGGCACCATAGGCTGGATTGTCGCCGGTTTAATCGTCGGGCTGAGCGGCCTTTCTGACAGCACCGGCATCTTTACCATGGCGGCTGTGGCATCGGTCATTCTTGGCATCTACAGCTTTACGCTGCCTAATACGCCAGCGCCGGATCGCGGTAAGCCGCTTTCCATGCGCGATTTGCTGTGCGCCGACGCGTTCGCCCTGCTCAAACAGCGTCATTTTATGGTGTTTATCATCTGCGCCACGCTGATTTCCATTCCGCTTGCCGCCTACTACGCCTACGCCGCGCCCTTTATCTCCGCGTTGGGCTTTGAAAACGTCAGCGGCGTGATGGCCTTCGGTCAGATGTCCGAACTGCTGTTTATGCTGTTAATCCCGTTCTTCTTCCGCCGCCTTGGCATCAAAATGATGCTGCTGATTGGGATGCTGGCATGGTTTGCGCGCTACGCCATGTTTGCTCTGAGCATTGCGGAGGAAACCCGCTGGATGATTTATATCGGCATTATTCTGCACGGCGTGTGCTATGACTTCTTCTTCGTTATCGGCTTTATTTACACCGATAAGGTGGCGGGGGACAAAGTGAAAGGCCAGGCGCAGAGCCTGCTGGTGCTGTTCACCTACGGGTTGGGGATGCTGATTGGTTCGCAAATCAGCGGCGCGGTGTTCAACCGTTCGGTCACTGCCCAGGGCGCCGAAGCGCTGGTGCAGTGGCAGCATTTCTGGTGGCTGCCGGCGATTGCCGCCGTGATTATCGCCGCTATCTTCTTCTTTACCTTCAACTACAAAGAAGGGGCGCGCGATGGCCGATAGGGCGCTGCGGGTGCTGGTTGTGGGCTGCGGCAATATGGGCGCGGCTCACGCTCAGGCTTATGAAGCGCTTGAGGAGTTCACCCTCTGCGGGCTGGTTGCCCGCGGAGCTTCCAAAGAGCGCCTGAAGGCAAGGCTTGGCGAAAATATCCCGCTGTTTGAAGAATTGCACGATGCTATCAAACAGACCAGCCCTGACGCGGTCTGCATCGCCACCTGGCCTGACAGCCATGAGGTTTTAGCGCTGACGGCGCTTGCCGCAGGCTGCCACGTCTTTCTGGAAAAACCCCTCGCTACCACCGTGTCCGGCGCGAAGCGCGTGGTGGCGACGGCAAGGCTTGCGGGTAAACAGCTGGTGGTGGGCTATATTCTGCGCCACCATCCCACCTGGCAGCAGTTTATTCAGCTGGCGCAAAACCTCGGCAAGCCGCTGGTGATGCGCATGAACCTTAACCAGCAAAGCTCGGGCGCCGCCTGGCACACCCACAAAATGCTGATGCAGTCGCTGTCGCCAATTGTGGACTGCGGCGTGCACTACCTGGACGTGATGTGCCAGATGACGCAGGCCAGCCCGCTTTCCGTCAGCGCCATCGGCGCGCGCCTGAGCGAAGAGATAGCCCCACAGCAGTTCAACTACGGCCAGCTGCAGGTGCGTTTCGCTGACGGATCCGTTGGCTGGTACGAAGCAGGCTGGGGGCCGATGATGAGCCAGACGGCGTTCTTTATTAAAGACGTTATCGGCCCAAAAGGATCGGCCTCGATCGTGGCGCGCGAAGCGGGTGGCGAAGGGCAGTCCGCAAGCGTCGAGGCGCACACGCGAACCGAATCCCTGCGCCTGCATCACTCACAGCTCAACCCACAGGGTGAATTTGAATATCAGGACGAGTGGATTTCCGCCGCCGACGAGCCCGACCACTTCGCGTTGTGCCGCCTTGAGCAGCAGTTCTTTGCGCGTTCGGTCTTTGAAGACCAGGATTTAACGCTGCATCAGCAGCAGGCGATTGAAAGCCTGGCCGTGGTGCTGGCGGCCGATCTTGCGGTTCGCGAACAGCGCATGGTCAATATTAAGGAGGTGTTGTAATGAGAACCCTGAAAGGACCGTCTATTTTTCTTTCCCAGTTTATCGGTGAGCAGCCGCCGTTTAACTCGCTGGCAACGCTTGCGGCCTGGGTCGCCGGGCTGGGCTATAAAGCCGTGCAGATCCCCACCCATTTACCGCATATCTTCGACCTGCGCAAAGCTGCTGAAAGCCAGGACTACTGCGCTGAAATCAGCGGTACGCTTGCAAATTTTGGCCTGGAAATCAGCGAACTTTCCACCCATTTACAGGGGCAGCTTATTGCCGTGCATCCCGCCTATGATTCAGCCTTTGCCGGCTTCGCTCCGCCGGAGCTTGCGCACGATGCCGCCGCGCGTCAGCAGTGGGGCGTCGCCTGCCTGAAGCAGGCCGCGCGGGCCTCGCAAAATCTGGGGTTAAAGGCGCATGCCACCTTTTCCGGCGCGCTGGCCTGGCCCTATTTTTATCCCTGGCCGCCGCGCAACGCGGCGCTTATCGATGAGGCTTTTAAAGCGCTGGCGAAACGCTGGCGGCCCGTCCTGGACAGTTTTGACGAGGCGGGCGTTGACGTTTGTTTCGAGCTGCACCCTGGCGAAGATCTGCATGACGGCGTCACCTTTGAGCGTTTTCTGGCCCTTGTTGATAACCATCCCCGCTGCAACATTCTCTACGATCCGAGCCATATGCTGCTGCAGCACATGGACTACCTCGGTTTTATCGATCTCTACCATTCGCGCATTAAAGCCTTTCACGTTAAGGACGCTGAGTTTCAGCGCTCCGGGAAAAGCGGCGTGTATGCCGGTTACCAGCCCTGGACCGAACGTCCGGGACGCTTTCGTTCCCTCGGCGACGGGCAGGTGGACTTCAAGGGTATTTTCAGCAAGCTTGCGCAGTACGACTATCAGGGGTGGGCTACGCTTGAGTGGGAGTGCTGTCTGAAATCGGGCGAAGCGGGCGCGCGCGAAGGGGCGAAATTTATCGCCGAACACATTATTCCCGTGGCCGATCGCGCTTTCGATGATTTCGCCCTGCGCGGCAGCGAACAGGCGGCGATACGTAAAATGCTGGGGCTGGAGGAGGAATGATGAAACGCATCCGGTTAGGTATGGTGGGCGGCGGCGAAGGTTCGTTTATCGGCGGCGTACACCGCATCGCCGCGCGTCTTGACGACCAGTTTGAACTGGTCGCCGGAGCCTTTTCATCCTCGCCTGACGTGGCAAAGCGCAGCGGTGAAGCGTTGTTTATCGCGCCGGAACGCAGCTATGCAAGCTGGCAGGAGATGGCGCAGCAGGAGGCGGCGCGCGCCGACGGTATTAAAGCGGTGGCGATAGTCACGCCGAACTTTTTGCACGTGCCCATCGCCAAAGCGTTCCTGGAAAAAAAGATCCACGTCATCTGCGATAAACCTCTGGGCATTTCCCTTGCCGAAGGCGAAGAGCTGGCACGCGTGCTCAACGAATCCGGCTGCCATTTTATTCTCACCCACAACTACAGCGCGCTGCCGATGATACGCGAGGCGCGGGCGCGCATCGCCAACAGCGAAATTGGCGATATCCGCAATGTTGAAGTGGAGTACCTGCAGGGCTGGCTGAACGACAGGCTGGAGCTCACCGATAACAAACAGGCGAGCTGGCGCGGCAAGGCGCAGTTCGCCGGCGCCGGCG
>NZ_RCAA01000051.1:0-1890 GCF_003628475.1 Enterobacter sp. R1(2018)
AGAGTCAACCCTGAATTTCAGGATTTTTAACTCTCATCGCCGCCGTTACTCTGTGATGTTGTTCACATGTTCCGTGTCGATGGAGGCGCATTATAGGGAGTTCTCTTCAGGCTGCAACACTAAATTTGCAGTATTTTGACTGACTGCTGCATTCCACAGCAAAACCCCGCCTTATACCCGTTTGTGCACAAAGTTATCCACAATTGTGATTTGCACTGAAATTTCGCGAGCGTGACGCAAACGTTTTCGCTACAATACGCCGCGATAAAAGGACGCCCCGTTTTGGGGCGTTAGCTGAGTTTTACGGTAAAAAACGAGAATTCAGCTAACGCTCTTCTATATGCGAACCAAAGCTAAGGGATCAAACCATGCAACAACGTCGTCCTGTACGCCGCGCTCTGCTCAGTGTTTCTGACAAAGCCGGTATCGTCGAATTCGCTCAGGCGCTCTCCCAACGCGGTGTGGAGCTGCTTTCTACAGGCGGGACCGCAAGCCTGCTGGCAAAAGCTAACCTGCCGGTGACCGAAGTTTCTGACTACACCGGTTTCCCGGAGATGATGGACGGACGCGTCAAAACCCTGCATCCAAAAGTGCACGGCGGCATTCTGGGCCGTCGCGGCCAGGACGATGCCATCATGGCCGAGCACGCCATCTCGCCAATCGATATGGTTGTCGTCAATCTCTATCCGTTCGCTCAGACCGTAGCGCGTGAAGGCTGCTCGCTTGAGGATGCGGTTGAAAATATTGATATCGGCGGCCCGACGATGGTGCGCTCCGCGGCAAAGAACCATAAAGACGTCGCCATCGTGGTGAAGAGCAGCGACTACCAGGCGATTATCGCCGAGCTGGACGCCAACGAAGGCTCGCTAACTTTAGAAACCCGCTTCGATCTCGCGATTAAAGCTTTCGAGCACACCGCCGCATACGACAGCATGATTGCCAACTACTTTGGCAGCCTGGTGCCCGCCTATCACGGCGAAAGCAAAGATCCTTCAGGCCGCTTCCCGCGCACGCTCAACCTGAACTTCATTAAGAAGCAGGATATGCGCTACGGCGAAAACAGCCATCAGCAGGCAGCCTTCTATATAGAAGAAGAAATTAAAGAAGCCTCTGTCGCCACCGCAACCCAGGTTCAGGGTAAAGCGCTTTCCTATAACAACATCGCCGATACAGACGCCGCGCTGGAATGCGTGAAAGAGTTCAGCGAGCCGGCCTGCGTTATCGTTAAGCACGCCAACCCGTGCGGCGTGGCCGTGAGTGATTCTCTGCTCGACGCCTATGATCGCGCCTATAAGACAGACCCAACCTCTGCTTTCGGCGGAATTATTGCCTTTAACCGCGAACTGGATGCCGAAACCGCGCAGGCGATTATCTCCCGCCAGTTTGTCGAAGTGATTATCGCCCCATCGGCAAGTGAAGAAGCGCTGAAGATTACCGCTGCGAAACAAAACGTACGCGTCCTGACCTGCGGCCAGTGGCAGCAGCGCGTTCCGGGCCTGGACTTCAAACGTGTAAACGGCGGCCTGCTGGTGCAGGATCGCGATCTGGGCATGGTTACCGCAGCGGACCTGCGCGTAGTCAGCAAGCGCCAGCCAACCGAGCAGGAGATGCGCGACGCGCTGTTCTGCTGGAAGGTAGCTAAGTTCGTCAAGTCCAACGCTATCGTTTATGCCCGCGAGAATATGACCATCGGCATAGGCGCCGGTCAGATGAGCCGCGTTTATTCCGCTAAAATTGCCGGTATCAAAGCGGGCGACGAAGGCCTGGAAGTGAAAGGTTCAGCGATGGCGTCCGACGCTTTCTTCCCGTTCCGCGATGGTATTGACGCCGCAGCCGCCGTCGGCGTGAGCTGTGTGATCCAGCCTGGCGGTTCGATCCGCGATGACGAAG
>NZ_RCAA01000051.1:1900-2006 GCF_003628475.1 Enterobacter sp. R1(2018)
GCAAAACGAAAAAATCGACCTGACGATCGTCGGGCCGGAAGCGCCGCTGGTTATCGGCGTGGTTGATGCTTTCCGCGCCGCCGGCCTGAAGATCTTCGGCCCCACC
>NZ_RCAA01000051.1:2136-27676 GCF_003628475.1 Enterobacter sp. R1(2018)
AGCCTTCACCAAGGATTTCTTAGCCCGCCATAAAATCCCTACTGCCGAATACCAGAACTTCACCGACGTAGAACCGGCGCTGGCCTACGTTCGTGAGAAAGGCGCGCCGATTGTCATCAAAGCCGACGGCCTGGCCGCGGGCAAAGGCGTTATCGTGGCGATGACGCTGAGCGATGCCGAAGCTGCCGTTAACGACATGCTGGCCGGCAACGCGTTTGGCGACGCCGGTCACCGTATCGTGGTGGAAGAGTTTCTCGACGGCGAGGAAGCCAGCTTTATCGTCATGGTCGACGGTGAGAACGTGTTGCCGATGGCGACCAGCCAGGATCACAAACGCGTAGGCGACGGCGATACCGGCCCAAATACCGGCGGCATGGGCGCTTACTCTCCGGCGCCGGTCGTCACCGATGAAGTTCACCAGCGTGTAATGGATTTGGTTATCTGGCCGACCGTTCGCGGCATGGCGGCCGAAGGCAATACCTATACCGGCTTTCTCTATGCGGGGCTGATGATCGATAAGCAAGGTAATCCTAAAGTTATCGAGTTTAACTGCCGCTTCGGCGACCCGGAAACGCAACCCATCATGCTGCGCCTGCAGTCCGATCTGGTTGAGCTGTGTCTCGCCGCCTGCGACGCCAGGCTCAATAAGATAACCTCAAAGTGGGACGAGCGTCCTTCGCTGGGCGTTGTTATGGCAGCGGGTGGTTATCCGGCGGATTACCGTACCGGTGATGTAATTCACGGTCTGCCGCTCGAAGAAGTGGCCGATGGCAAAGTCTTCCACGCCGGAACCAAACTGCGTGAAGACGACATGGTGACCACCAGCGGCGGCCGCGTGCTGTGCGTAACAGCGCTTGGCGATACCGTAGCCCAGGCCCAGCAGCGCGCCTATGAGCTGATGAAGGATATCCATTGGGAAGGCAGTTTTAGCCGCTCGGACATTGGCTATCGCGCTATTGCGCGTGAAAACACGAAGTAAGACTGAGCGCTGATGACAAACCGCCCGCGTGGCGGTTTTTTTACGCTCAGAACTCGCCAGGCTCAGGCTGCCAGGAACAGAAATCCTGATTCGCCACCAGCAGGAGCTGTGAGCCTTCCGGCGCTTCCAGCCAGGCAATGCTTACCTCCAGCGACGAATGGCTCTGGCGACGCGCTATATGGCTCAGGGAGGGATTATCCAGCTTCGGCCTGAAGGTTTCTCCTTCGCAGGTCGTTACCGTGCCATCACGGTGCCATCGTCCCTGCCGCAGCACCACTTTCCCGATACGCAACGCTTCGCTGGTTTCCTTCGTGCGGGCGGCCTGATATTGATACAAGGCTATCTGCTCTTTAGAAAGCTGCTGTTTCTGGCCGTTAACTTCGCGCTGCATAAAGCTTAGCTCGCCGCTATCGTCAAAACGCACTTTACTATGTTCGGGCTGCTCGCCCTGGATGTTCTGTTCGATAAAGACCAGGCTATCGCCCTGCCAGCGGTATTCGTTTGTGGTGGTCGCTCCGCTTCCGTATGGGCTAAACGCCGTCAGCATATGTACCGAGCTATCGCTGTTGTCTTTACGCCAGATGCGCACCACGCCCTGATCTGCTACATAGCCGCTGGCGGTGAACGGAGGGAGTTTATTACTGCTACACGCCGTGAGCAGCAGCGCGCCCGTCAACGCCACCAGCGGACGCCAGACAGACAAAAGGGGCGAAAACGCCCCTCTGCTAAAACTGTTCACCGACACGCGTAGCTTACTTAACCGCGTCTTTCAGTGCTTTACCAGAAACAAATGCCGGCACGTTAGCTGCGGCGATTTTGATTTCTTTACCGGTCTGCGGGTTGCGGCCAGTGCGCTCAGCACGGTGGTTCACTTTGAAGGTACCGAAACCAACCAGTTGTACAGCATCACCTTCTTTCAGAGACTCAGTAATTGCAGCCAGAGTGGATTCCAGAGCAGCTTTAGCCTGTACTTTAGACAGGTCAGCCTTGTCAGCAATTACATCAATCAGTTGAGTCTTGTTCATAAGTTATCCTTACAATGTGTTTATCGCTTGCTAAGCATCGAGTGCGACGGAAATGCCAGAAAAGCACTCTCCTGCATACACGCACCGATAGCCACTTTTTTTCGCCCCACAAATGTAGACCAGACGGGGGGCTAATTGGAAGCCTTCAGGCCCTACAAATCAGACTGTACGTCACGTTTTATTGTCTTACTGCTGCAAATTTATACCGATATTGCTGCTTCCGGCCTCGCGAAGGTCCGCGCGTAATCCTTTGATCAGTTCAATATCGCGTTCTTCGCAGTCGGCCAGCAGGCGGAAAATTTCCCACTGGATATCCCATTCCTCTTCCACAACCGGGTTGGCCCGCAGCTCTTCGTCGGTCATTTCACGACCGGCCTGAGTCATTTCGAGCATCGCGACGGTGGTGATGGAGGTTTTACTGACCTCGATAGCGTGCTCCAGGGTTTCTCCTGAAAGACGGGAGTGAAGTAATTCGCTCAGCGCCACGCACGCATCGATAGCCGGGTAGACGCCGTAAATATCATAGTCGTCTGCGGAAGGAATCGCCTCTTCAAGCTTTTCAAGCTGGCTGTCAAAGTTCACCTTTGCATCTTTTACGATCAGCGTTTCCCAGATGAGATCGACGATGCGACGGTAAAGCTGGGCATCGCCAAAGCCCGTTTGCTGGCAGAACATGGCGTAGTTCGGGTACATGCGCTCGCATAAAGAGGCCATAAAGGTGACGTGCTGCCAGCTTTCAAGCCTCTCCAGACGCAAATGAATTGGGTTTTGTAGCATAACGATGTCTCAAAGACGGAAAATTAGCGGCAGTTTACCCTAATCACCCCTGAATTGCTTGCCACCGCGCGAAAGCAGGACGGCCCGATGCAACGGCGTCCGCCCAGCGTGTGGGCTCCGGTAAACGGTAACCCGCCATGCATCGCTGCACCCATAGCAGCGCCGTGTCGACGCTTACCCGGTGGCCGGTAGCCACGAAGAGAGGATTGCAGCGTTTTTTGCTGCGCCAGACCCAGGCCAGCTGCTCGCCTTTGTCGATCAGCGGCTGCTTTTCCCCGACTTCATCGCCCAGCGGCTCAAAGCGCCCGCACAGCCGCTTCTTGGCGACGCCGATGGTCGGCACATCCACCAGCAGCCCAAAATGGCTGGCGACACCGAGGCGGCGCGGGTGCGAGATACCGTGACCGTCGACAAAGAGTAAATCGGGTTTCCGGGACAGCATCTCCCAGGCAGCCAGCAGCGCCGGGTATTCACGGAATGACAGGAAGCCGGGGATATACGGCATAGTGGTGGCGATACGCGCCACCTTGTACTCAACCAGCTCAAGGGAAGGATATTTCAGCAGCACGATAGCGGCGCGCGTAACTTCGCCTCCCTGCTCAAACCCGACATCGGCTCCGGCAATAAGCGCCGGAGGATTGACGTCAAAACGATCCTCACGGATCACACTTGAAGCCAGTTCGATCTGTTGCTGACGAAGCGCTGCAAGATCCATTCCCTCTCCTTTTTTTACTGATGATAGGGTGCTGACAGGCGGTGAACCGCCTCAACAAACGCACCCGCATGTTCTGGCGGCACGTCCTGATGAATGCCGTGGCCGAGGTTAAAGACATGCCCCTCGCCCTTGCCGAACCCTTGCAGAATGCCAGAAACTTCTTCTTCGATTCTGGCAGGTGGAGCGTAAAGCATAGACGGGTCCATATTTCCCTGCAGCGCAACTTTGTGTCCTACGCGGCGGCGGGCGTCGGCGATATCCGTTGTCCAGTCCAGGCCCAGCGCGTCGCAGCCGGTCTCTGCCATGGCCTCCAGCCACTGTCCGCCGCCTTTGGTGAACAGCGTTACCGGCACGCGGCGGCCTTCGTTTTCACGCAACAGGCCGTCGACAATTTTATGCATGTAATACAAAGAGAACTGCTGATAGTCGCGCCCGGTTAACACGCCGCCCCAGGTATCGAAAATCATCACCGACTGCGCACCCGCTTTGATCTGCGCGTTCAGATACAGCGTGACGCTTTGCGCCATCTTATCAAGCAGCAGATGCAGCGCCTGCGGATCGGCGTACATCATCTTTTTGATAACGGTAAAAGCTTTGCTGCTGCCGCCTTCAACCATGTAGGTCGCAAGCGTCCATGGGCTGCCGGAGAAGCCTATCAGCGGCACCTGCCCCGCCAGATTTTTACGGATGGTGCGCACCGCGTTCATCACGTAGCCCAGCTCGTCTTCCGGATCGGGAACCGGCAGCTTTTCCACGTCGGCACGGCTGGCGATCGGCGAGGTAAAACGTGGCCCCTCGCCCGCTTCGAAATAGAGGCCGAGCCCCATCGCGTCCGGCACGGTGAGAATATCAGAGAAGAGGATCGCCGCATCCAGCGCGTATCGACGCAGCGGCTGCAGGGTCACTTCGCAGGCCAGCTCGGCGTTTTTACACAGCGACATAAAATCGCCGGCCTGAGCGCGGGTAGCCTTGTACTCCGGCAGATAGCGCCCCGCCTGTCTCATCATCCATACCGGGGTGATATCCACGGGCTGACGCTGCAGGGCGCGGAGGTAACGATCGTTCTTCAGTTCAGTCATTTTTGCATTTCCTTTGGCTGTATGCGGCCAGTTTACCACGTCATTCGTACTCTGCCCGACAAGCGGCCACGGTGTCCTCAATCAATCGCCGCGCCACGGTGCCCGCCGCGGGGATAAGAGGTAACTGGTCGTAGCGATACCACTGCGCATCGATTAACTCTTTAGGGTCGATTTTAATGTCGCCGCTGTGATATTCCGCCATAAACGCCGTCATCAGCGACTGCGGGAACGGCCAGGGCTGCGAGGTCACATAACGCAGGTTTTTCACCCGAATGCTGCTCTCTTCCATTACCTCACGCGCAACGGCCTGTTCAAGAGTTTCCCCAACCTCCACAAAGCCAGCCAGCACGGTATAAACGCCGTTGCGGTGACGGGTATGCTGGGCAAGCAAGATATGATCGTCCCGACGAATCGCCACGATAATGCAGGGCGCAATTTGCGGGTAATAGCGTTCGCGACAATGGCTGCACAGCATGGCCCATTCGGTTTTGCTTGCGTGCATTTCGTGTCCACAGTAGCCGCAAAACTTATGGGAACGATAGAATTCGGCAAGCTGTATGCCGCGCCCTGCCAGCTGGAAAAGGCCCACATCCCGATCGATAATCTGCCGCACCGAGCCCATATCCTGGCGGCGGTTCTGCCGAATCAGCCAGACCGGTTCGCCTTCCCACTCGCCAATTTGCCGGCCTTCGGCGCCGTCGAGCTGAAAATCCGTTGCCGCGCCGCAAGGCAGCTCGCCTTTCGGCAACCATAATTTTTGCTCATGGCTGACAATAAACCAGCCATGGTCTGATTTTTGAATTACACGTTCCATAACCTGGTGCACATCCCCCTGGACACTGGTATAAACAATAGTCATTAATTTTTTTTGGGTAAGTTTGCGTTTAATCTTATAACTCACGGAGTCAATCATGCTTAACCGGTTAGAGAGTCTGACTGAGCGCGTTGGTGGTAGTAATGAGTTAGTCGACCAATGGCTATATGCCCGCAAACAGTTGCTGGTGGCTTATTACAATATGGTCGGGATCAAGCCTAACAAGGAATCTCATTCTGCGCTTAATGAAAAGGCGCTGGATACTTTTTGCCATAATCTTGTCGATTACCTTTCCGCCGGCCATTTCAATATTTATGAGCGCATTATTGATGAAATGGAAGGCACCAGCCCGCTTTTAGCCGCCACACAAATTTATCCGCAGCTGCAGGTCAACACCCAGCAGATCATGGAGTTCTACGACACGAATCTGGAAAACGCCATCGACGATGATAACTGCATTGAGTTCCAGCAGGCATTGTCTGGTATCGGCGAGGCGCTGGAAGCGCGCTTCTCGCTGGAAGATAAGCTCATTGAGCTGGCCTATGCCAACAATCTGCATAGCAGCGCAAACGACGCAAGCGGCCTCGCACGCCCGGCTTGAGTTCTGCGCTGTTAACGAGTAGTTTACAAACCGGTCCGTAGCAATACGGGCTTCTTCTTGTCGGAGTGCCGAGTGCGAAAGCACCGGCTGAGACCGTTCATTCGGGATCCGCGGAACCTGATCAGGTTAAAACCTGCGAAGGGAACAAGAGTAATTCTGCTTTTGGGCGCGCCCCTGTGCGGGTCACCCATATTCATTACTCCATCCGTCGTTCTGACAAGCCACTCCTGAAAACACTGGAATGAGCTATGTCTGCATCTGAAAAAAAACCAACCCGCCGCGAACAACGCGCCGCAGCCCAACACTTCATCAATACGCTCGAAGGAACCGCTTTCCCGAACTCACGGCGCATTTACCTGACGGGTTCGCGGGAAGATATTCGTGTTCCCATGCGCGAAATCCAGCTCAGCCCAACGATGACGGGCGGCAGCAAAGATAACCCACAGTACGAACCCAACGACGCGGTGCCGGTTTATGACACCTCCGGGCCTTACGGCGATCCGACTATCGCCATCGACGTACTGCGCGGGCTTTCGCCGCTGCGCAGCGGCTGGATTGAAGAACGCGGCGATAGCGAAGCGCTGTCCGGCCGCAGCTCCGCTTATACCCGCGAACGTCTTGCTGACGACGGCCTGGACGATCTGCGTTTTGAAACACGCCTCACGCCGCGCCGCGCTAAAAACGGGAAATGCGTGACCCAGCTGCACTACGCCCGCAAAGGCATCGTCACCCCGGAAATGGAATTTATTGCCGTGCGTGAAAACATGGGACGCGAGCGCGTTCGCGATGCTGTCTTACGCCATCAGCATCCGGGCGAAGGCTTTGGCGCTCGCCTGCCGGAAAATATCACACCGGAATTTGTTCGCGACGAAGTGGCGGCAGGCCGGGCGATTATTCCCGCCAACATTAACCACCCTGAATCCGAACCGATGATTATCGGAAGGAATTTCCTGGTGAAGGTCAACGCGAATATCGGTAACTCGGCGGTAACCTCCTCCATCGAGGAAGAGGTGGAAAAACTGGTCTGGTCGACCCGCTGGGGCGCGGATACGGTTATGGACCTGTCTACCGGACGCTATATTCACGAAACCCGCGAGTGGATTTTGCGTAACAGCCCGGTGCCAATCGGAACCGTGCCGATCTATCAGGCGCTGGAAAAGGTTAACGGCATCGCCGAAGACCTGACCTGGGAGATGTTCCGCGACACGCTGCTGGAGCAGGCCGAGCAGGGCGTGGATTACTTCACCATCCACGCGGGCGTGCTGCTGCGCTACGTGCCAATGACCGCCAGACGTCTTACCGGCATCGTCTCGCGCGGCGGTTCGATCATGGCGAAGTGGTGCCTGTCGCATCATCAGGAGAACTTCCTGTATGAGCACTTCCGCGAAATCTGTGAAATCTGCGCCGCCTATGACGTCTCGCTTTCGCTGGGCGACGGCCTGCGCCCCGGCTCCATTCAGGATGCCAACGACGAAGCGCAGTTTGCCGAGCTGCACACGCTGGGCGAACTGACCAAAATCGCCTGGGAGTATGACGTGCAGGTCATGATTGAAGGGCCGGGACATGTGCCGATGCAGATGATCCGCCGCAACATGACCGAAGAGCTGGAGCATTGCCATGAAGCGCCGTTCTACACGCTCGGGCCGTTAACGACCGATATTGCTCCGGGCTATGACCACTTCACCTCAGGCATTGGCGCGGCGATGATCGGCTGGTTTGGTTGCGCGATGCTTTGCTATGTCACGCCAAAAGAGCATCTCGGGCTGCCGAACAAAGAGGACGTTAAGCAGGGGCTTATTACCTACAAAATTGCGGCGCACGCCGCGGATCTGGCCAAGGGCCATCCCGGTGCCCAAATTCGCGATAACGCCATGTCGAAGGCGCGTTTCGAATTCCGCTGGGAAGACCAGTTCAATCTGGCGCTCGACCCCTTCACCGCCCGCGCCTATCACGACGAAACCCTGCCGCAGGAGTCGGGCAAGGTCGCGCACTTCTGCTCGATGTGCGGGCCGAAATTCTGCTCGATGAGGATTTCCCAGGAAGTCCGCGATTTCGCCGCTAAGCAGGCCATCGAAGTCGGCATGGAGGATATGTCGCAATCCTTCCGGGCGAAAGGCGGAGAAATTTATCTGCGTCAGGAGGAAGTATGACCGCTAAACCCATTTTCCCTGCCGTACCGCAGCGGCTGGGGCTTTACCCGGTCGTGGACAGCGTGGAGTGGATTGCCCGGCTGCTTGAGGCGGGCGTTCGCACCCTTCAGCTACGCATCAAAGACAAGCGCGACGAAGAGGTCGAAGCCGATATTATCGCCGCCGTCAGGCTCGGCCAGCGCTTTGAGGCGCGGCTGTTTATCAACGATTACTGGCGGTTAGCCATCAAACATCGCGCCTACGGCGTGCATCTGGGCCAGGAAGATATGGGCGTCGCCAATCTGGATGCCATACGCGATGCGGGCCTGCGGCTCGGGCTTTCCACGCACGACAATATGGAAATGGATCGCGCCCTTGCGGCGCGTCCTTCTTATATCGCGCTCGGGCATGTCTTTCCGACCCAAACCAAACAGATGCCTTCTTCCCCGCAGGGGCTGGATCAGCTTGCCGCGCATGTTAAAACGCTCGGCGATTACCCGACGGTGGCGATCGGCGGCATCAGCATCGATCGTGTACCTGCGGTGCTTGCGACGGGCGTGGGAAGCGTGGCGGTTGTCAGTGCGATAACCCAGGCATCGGACTGGCGCGCGGCGACGGCGCGGCTTCTTGAACTCGCAGGAGCCGGCGATGAATGATACAGATTTCATGCGCTACAGCCGCCAGCTTCTGCTTGAAGACGTGGCGCTGGAAGGGCAGCAAAAGCTGCTCGCCAGCCGCGTCCTGATCGTTGGGCTGGGCGGTTTAGGCTCTCCGGCTGCGCTTTACCTTGCCGCCGCAGGCGTTGGCACGCTGCTTCTGGCGGATGACGACAAAGTTCATATCAGTAACCTGCAGCGGCAGATTTTATTCACCTCACAGGATATCGACCAACTGAAATCACAGTCGGCCCGGCGTCATCTTCAGCAGCTTAATCCCGGCATTCAGCTACAGGCGATAAGCAAACGCCTGCACGGAGAGGCTCTTGGCCAGGCCGTCAGCAATGTCGATCTGGTGCTGGACTGCAGCGATAACATGGCAACGCGTCATGCGGTCAACGCGGCCTGCGTGGCACAGGGCAAGCCTTTGATTTCCGCCAGCGCCGTGGGCTTTGGCGGCCAGTTAATGGTGTTAACGCCGCCCTGGGAGAACGGATGCTATCGCTGCATATGGCCGGACGAAAACGAGCCTGAAAGAAACTGCCGCAACGCGGGCGTCATCGGCCCGGTGGTCGGCGTAATGGGCACGCTGCAAGCGCTGGAAGCGATCAAGCTGCTGACCGGCATGGCTCCGGCGACCGGCTCCTTAAGGCTGTTCGACGCCCGTCAGCACGGCTGGCGCACGCTCAGCATGCAGAAAGCCGCGGGCTGCCCGGTTTGTGGAGGGCAGGATGCGCATCCACTTTAACGATGAGCCAATGCAGTGCGCCGATAACCTGACGCCGGCAAAACTGCTGGAACAGCTGCGTTTACTGAAGCCGGGCATTGCGCTGGCCATAAATCAGACCATAGTGCCACGGGAGCGTTGGGAAACCCATATGCTGCACGATGGCGACCAGATCCTGCTTTTTCAGGCCATAGCCGGAGGTTGATATGCTGCAGATCGCTGATAAAACTTTTTCTTCCCGCCTGTTTACCGGCACCGGAAAATTCTCCTCACCCGAGGTGATGGTTGAGGCCATTCGTGCATCCGGCTCGCAGCTGGTGACTATGGCGATGAAACGCGTCGATTTGCGCAACCATAACGACGCTATTCTGGCTCCTTTGCTGGCGGCAGGCGTACAGCTGTTGCCCAACACTTCCGGCGCCAAAACGGCCGAGGAAGCCATATTTGCGGCGCGGCTGGCCCGCGAAGCGCTTGGCACGCGCTGGGTTAAACTCGAGATCCATCCGGACGCCCGCTACCTGCTGCCCGACGCCATCGAAACGCTGAAGGCGGCTGAGATCCTCGTCAAACAGGGATTTATCGTACTGCCGTACTGCGGCGCGGATCCGGTTTTATGCCGACGGCTGGAAGAAGCAGGCTGCGCGGCGGTCATGCCGCTTGGCGCGCCAATTGGCTCAAATCAGGGCCTGCAGACCCGCGCCCTGCTGGAAATTATTATCGAGCAGTCACGAATACCGGTTGTTGTGGATGCGGGCATTGGCGCGCCGAGCCACGCCGCCGAAGCGCTGGAAATGGGCGCCTCCGCCGTGCTGATCAATACCGCCATTGCCGTCGCTCAGGAGCCGGTGCAGATGGCGCGTGCTTTCCGCCTGGCGGTAGAAGCCGGTGCTATGGCGGCGAAATCCGGCTTAGGGATGCGCCACCAGCAGGCGCAGGCCTCCAGCCCGTTGACGCAGTTTCTGCAGTTCAGCCAGGAGGACGCGTGATGGCGGCAACCTTCACCCATCGCTGGCGCGAGCTGGACTGGGATGACATCACTCTTAAGATCAACGCTAAAACGGCGGCAGACGTTGAACGAGCGCTAAGCGCCCGAAAAGTCACCCGCGACGATCTTATGGCCCTGCTCTCTCCTGCCGCCGGCCGGTTTCTCGAACCGCTCGCCCAGCGGGCTCAGCGCTTAACCCGTCAGCGTTTTGGCAACACCGTCAGCTTTTATGTGCCGTTGTACCTTTCTAATCTCTGCGCCAACGACTGCACCTACTGCGGCTTCTCCATGAGCAACAGGCTCAAACGCAAAACGCTGGACAAATCTGAGATTGCAAGGGAGTGCGAGGCGATTCGCCATCTGGGCTTTGACCAGCTGCTGCTGGTCACCGGCGAGCATCAGACTAAGGTGGGCATGGATTATTTTCGTCAGCATCTGCCCGCCATCCGCAGCAAATTCAGTTCGCTGCAAATGGAAGTGCAGCCGCTGGATGAGCATGAATATGCAGAGCTAAAAACGCTCGGCCTGGACGGCGTGATGGTTTACCAGGAAACCTATCATCAGGCGGTGTACGCGCAGCATCATCTGCGCGGCAACAAGCAGGATTTTTTCTGGCGGCTGGAGACGCCGGATCGGTTGGGACGCGCAGGAATAGATAAAATTGGCCTTGGCGCGCTGATCGGCCTTTCCGACAGCTGGCGCACCGACTGTTTTATGGTGGCGGAGCATCTGCTGTGGCTGCAGCAACGCTACTGGCAAAGCCGTTATTCCGTATCCTTCCCTCGCCTGCGGCCCTGCACCGGCGGCGTAGAGCCCGCTTCGGTGATGAGCGAAAGCCAGCTGGTGCAGGCGATCTGCGCTTTTCGCCTGCTGGCGCCCGACGTAGAGCTTTCTTTGTCCACGCGCGAGTCACCCTGGTTTCGCGATCGCGTTATTCCGCTGGCCATTAATAACGTGAGCGCCTTTTCCAGAACCCAGCCGGGAGGCTATGCCGATAATCATCCTGAGCTTGAACAGTTCGCTCCGCACGACGGGCGCACGCCGTCAGAAGTTGCCGCTGCCCTGACCCGTTCGGGCCTGCAGCCCGTGTGGAAAGACTGGGACAGTTATCTGGGAAGAAACGCGTACTAACCCTGCCGCCGGCAGAAAAGTAAAAGAGTCGCAGAGTGCCGACGGGCGTTCTGCGACGCTGAATTGTCCACCCGCCATGTCTGAAATAAGCGCGCTTTTTTCGCCGGCGAAACAAGAAATGTAACCGGTTTCAGGATTTCGCCATTTCTTTTGTGATACCTCACACACAATCACGCTAAAGCGGTTGTTGCACTGCCGCCTCGCGGATAATTATCTGACTATCCAACGGGCATTGAGAGCAGATTATGAAAAATATCGTTTTGTGTTGTGCTGCAGGTATGTCTACCAGCATTCTGGTTCAACGTATGAAAGATGCAGCGTCGAAGAAGGGAATCGAAGTTTCTATCAAGGCCGTACCTGTCGCAGAATTCAAAGACAATATTGATACCGCTGATGTTGTGCTTCTCGGGCCACAGGTTAAATACGAACACGCCAAGCTGCAGGCTATCGCGGAGCCCATGGGCAAAACCGTCGCCGTTATCGATATGATGGATTACGGCATGATGAAAGGCGACGTGGTGCTTGAGAAAGCTTTGAAACTGATGGAGTGAGGAAGAACGTGGAAGATTTAGAATCGATTATCATGGAGTTGCTGGTTAACGCCGGTAGTGCACGCAGCCAGGCGCTGACGGCGCTGCAGC
Organism: Enterobacter sp. R1(2018); assembly: GCF_003628475.1. Lineage (GTDB taxonomy): Bacteria > Pseudomonadota > Gammaproteobacteria > Enterobacterales > Enterobacteriaceae > Dryocola. Next base: position 14,396 of record NZ_RCAA01000051.1, read on the forward strand.
TCGCGCGCAAAGGGGATTTTGCAGCGGCAGAACAGGCGATGGAAGAGTCACGTGAGTTCGTAAAGCACGCGCATAAAATTCAGACCCAGCTTATTGGGCTGGATGAGGGCAGCGGCAAGCTGCCGGTTAACCTGATTACCGTTCATTCTCAGGATCACCTGATGAACGCGATGGTCATCCAGGATCTGGCGGGCGACATGATTGAACTGTACCGTCGTCTGCCGCTCATCAACTGATTGCCTTCCTGTTCAGCTATAAAAATGCCCGCCTTATCGGGCATTTTTATTTCCCATCTTCATCTCTGCCAATAAACGTCACCGCAATCGTCGTAAAACTTACCCGTAATTGTTCTATGCTTTTTCAGTATTAAATTCATAAGGCCGCGCTAAGCGCCAGGAGCATGAGAGATGGTGAAAGATAAGAATGTCCTGACCGGAAAATGCCACTGCGGAGCCGTACATTTTCAGGCCACCCTAAGCGATGGGCTCAACGCCGTACGCCGCTGTAACTGCTCATATTGCCGTATGCGTGGCGCTGTGGTCGCCTCCGCGGAAATGGGTGGGATCGTTATTTTGCAGGGAGAAGAGATGCTGACCAGCTATAGGTTTAATACCGGAACGGCGCAACACTTCTTCTGCTCGCGCTGCGGAATTTACACGCATCACCAGCGGCGTTCTAATCCGCAGCAGTATGGGGTGAACATAGCCTGCCTTGAGGGAATAAGCCCGTTTGATTTTACCGAAGTGCCGGTGATGGATGGAGTTAACCATACCCGCGATACCGGTAAGCCGGAGCGCCGGGCGGGGACTTTACGTTTCATCGCGGAAGAATAAATATGCTTGCTGTCGAAAAAAGCCTGTAAAAAAACCCGCCGAAGCGGGTTTTTCATTTAGCGTTGGCTTACGAACGATTACTCGTCGTTGCCACCGAGGTTGCCGGCGTTCAGCAGCTCTGCAAGACTTGCAGAAGCATCTTCAGCGGTAACCTGAGGCGCGGCAGGGATTTCACCCGCGGCACGACGGCGCATACGATCCTGGTGGTACGCATAACCTGTACCGGCCGGGATCAGACGACCCACGATAACGTTCTCTTTCAGGCCGCGCAGTTCGTCACGTTTACCCGCAACGGCTGCTTCGGTAAGCACACGAGTAGTCTCCTGGAACGATGCCGCGGAGATGAAGGACTCGGTTGCCAGAGAGGCTTTGGTGATACCCAGCAGGTCACGTGCGAAGGACACGTTGATCTTACCGTTCGCTTCCAGTTCGCGGTTAGCGATCTTGATGCGGGAGTATTCAGCCTGCTCGCCTTCCAGGAAGTCGGAGCTGCCGGCGTTAACGATGGTTGCTTTACGCAGCATCTGGCGCACGATGACTTCGATGTGTTTATCGTTAATCTTAACGCCCTGCAGACGGTAAACGTCCTGCACTTCGTTGGTAATGTAACGAGTAACAGCATACACGCCACGCAGACGCAGAATGTCGTGTGGAGACTCTGGACCATCGGAAACAACGTCGCCGCGCTCAACGCGTTCGCCTTCGAACACGTTCAGCTGACGCCATTTCGGAATCATCTCTTCGTAAGCATCGCTGCCATCGATTGGGGTGATAACCAGACGGCGTTTGCCTTTGGTTTCTTTACCAAACGAGATGATACCGCTGATTTCAGCAAGGATCGCAGGCTCTTTTGGACGACGCGCTTCGAACAGGTCAGCAACGCGTGGCAGACCACCGGTAATATCCTTGGTACCGCCGGATTCCTGTGGAATACGCGCCAGGGTATCACCCGCACTGATCTGAATGCCGTCTTCCAGCTGAACGATCGCTTTACCCGGCAGGAAGTACTGAGCAGGCATATCGGTGCCTGGGATCAGAACGTCGTTGCCCTGGGCATCAACAATTTTCAGCGCCGGACGCAGGTCTTTACCACCCGCGGTACGTTCTGCAGAATCCAGAACCACCAGGGATGACAGGCCGGTCAGCTCGTCGGTCTGACGAGTAATGGTCTGGCCGTCGATCATGTCGGTGAAGCGGATGAAACCACTCACCTCGGTGATGACCGGCATGGTGTGTGGATCCCAGTTCGCTACGGTTTCGCCCGCTGCAACCTGCTCGCCATCACCTTTCGCCATTACCGCACCATAAGGCACTTTATAGCTCTCTTTGGTACGACCGAATTCGTCGATCAGCTTCAGCTCGGTGTTACGAGAAGTCACCACCAGCTTGCCGGTAGAGTTCACAACCGACTTCGCGTTGCTGAGCTTGATGCTGCCTTTGTTCTTAACCTGAATGCTGGATTCAGCAGCAGAACGAGATGCCGCACCACCGATGTGGAACGTACGCATCGTCAGCTGTGTACCAGGTTCACCGATGGACTGCGCCGCGATAACCCCGATAGCTTCACCTTTGTTGATGATGTGACCACGTGCCAGGTCGCGACCATAGCAGTGCGCACACACGCCGAAGTCGGTTTCGCAACCTACTACGGAACGTACTTTTACGCTGTCAACGGAGTTAGCTTCTAACAGGTCACACCATTGCTCGTTGAGCAGGGTGTTACGCGTTACCAGGATGTCTGCGGTGCCAGGCTTAAGCACGTCTTCAGCCGTAACACGGCCCAGTACGCGATCGCGCAGCGGTTCTTTAACGTCGCCACCTTCGATAACCGGAGTCATCAGGATGCCTTCGTGAGTACCACAGTCATCTTCGGTCACTACCAGGTCCTGCGCGACGTCAACCAGACGACGAGTCAGATAACCGGAGTTCGCCGTTTTCAGTGCGGTATCCGCCAGACCTTTACGCGCACCGTGGGTGGAGATGAAGTACTGGAGTACGTTCAGACCTTCACGGAAGTTCGCGGTAATTGGCGTTTCGATGATGGAACCATCTGGTTTCGCCATCAGACCACGCATACCTGCCAACTGACGAATCTGTGCTGCGGAACCACGCGCACCGGAGTCGGCCATCATGTAGATGCTGTTGAAGGAAACCTGCTGCTCTTCTTCGCCGTTACGGTTAATAACGGTTTCAGTTTGCAGGTTGTCCATCATCGCCTTGGATACACGATCGTTCGCCGCGGCCCAGATATCGATAACTTTGTTGTAACGCTCGCCTGCGGTAACCAGACCGGACTGGAACTGTTCCTGAATCTCAGCAACTTCTGCTTCGGCTTCAGAAATGATTTCAGTTTTCTTCTCCGGGATGACCATGTCATCGATACCAACGGATGCACCTGAACGCGCCGCGTAGGCAAAGCCGGTGTACATCGTCTGGTCAGCGAAGATTACGGTCGGCTTCAGACCCAGAATGCGGTAACAGGTGTTCAGCATTTTGGAGATCGCTTTCTTGCCCAGCGCCTGGTTGACGATGGAGAAAGGCAGACCTTTCGGTACGATCATCCACAGAATCGCACGACCTACGGTAGTGTCGATCAGGCTGGTTTTCGCAACGAATTCGCCGCTTGCATCTTTTTCATACTCGGTGATACGCACTTTTACACGCGCATGCAAAGAGGCCAGACCTGCGCGATAGATACGCTCAGCTTCTTTCGGGCCAGTCAGCACCATGCCTTCGCCTTTGGCGTTAACACAGTCACGGGTCATGTAGTACAGACCCAATACAACGTCCTGAGAAGGAACGATGATTGGCTCGCCGTTCGCTGGTGACAGAATGTTGTTGGTAGACATCATCAGCGCACGCGCTTCCAGCTGGGCTTCAAGCGTCAGCGGAACGTGTACTGCCATCTGGTCACCATCGAAGTCGGCGTTATAGGCCGCACAAACCAGCGGGTGCAGCTGGATAGCTTTACCTTCGATCAGTACCGGCTCAAATGCCTGGATACCCAAACGGTGCAGGGTTGGTGCACGGTTCAGCAGTACCGGGTGTTCGCGGATCACTTCGTCCAGGATATCCCAGACTACGGCTTCTTCGCGCTCAACCATTTTCTTCGCGGCTTTAATGGTGGTAGCAAGACCACGCAGTTCCAGCTTGCCGTAGATGAACGGTTTGAACAACTCCAGCGCCATTTTCTTCGGCAGGCCGCACTGATGCAGACGCAGGTATGGACCTACGGTGATAACAGAACGACCGGAGTAGTCAACGCGTTTACCCAGCAGGTTCTGACGGAAACGACCCTGCTTACCTTTGATCATATCGGCCAAAGATTTCAGAGGACGCTTGTTAGAACCGGTGATCGCACGACCGCGACGGCCGTTATCCAGCAGGGCATCTACCGCTTCCTGCAGCATACGTTTTTCGTTGCGTACGATGATGTCCGGCGCAGCCAGGTCTAGCAGACGTTTCAGACGGTTGTTACGGTTAATGACGCGACGATACAGATCGTTCAGGTCAGAAGTCGCAAAACGACCGCCGTCCAGCGGTACCAGCGGACGCAGATCCGGCGGCAGAACCGGCAGCACGGTCAGGATCATCCACTCCGGCTTGTTGCCAGACTGTACGAACGCTTCCAGCAGCTTGATACGCTTGGTCAGCTTTTTACGCTTGGTTTCGGAGTTGGTTTCGTTCAGCTCTTCGCGCAGAGTTTCACACTCTTGCTCCAGATCCATGCTTTTCAGCAGGGCCTGAATAGCTTCCGCACCCATCTTCGCGTCGAATTCGTCACCGAACTCTTCCAGCGCGTCCAGATACTGCTCTTCGGTCAGGATCTGACGACGCTCGAGGTTGGTCATCCCGCCTTCGATAACAACATAAGATTCGAAGTACAGTACGCGCTCGATATCACGCAGCGGCATATCTAACAGCAGGCCGATACGGGATGGCAGAGATTTCAGGAACCAAATGTGCGCGGTTGGGGAAGCCAGTTCGATGTGGCCCATGCGCTCGCGGCGCACTTTAGTCTGGGTCACTTCAACGCCGCACTTCTCACAAATAACGCCACGGTGTTTTAAGCGCTTGTACTTACCGCACAGGCACTCATAGTCTTTTACCGGCCCGAAAATACGAGCGCAGAACAGACCGTCACGTTCTGGTTTGAACGTACGGTAGTTGATGGTTTCCGGCTTTTTAACTTCACCGAAAGACCATGAACGGATCATGTCTGGCGAGGCCAGAGCAATTTTGATCGCATCAAACTCTTCGGTTTTAGTTTGCGCTTTCAGAAACTTTAATAAGTCTTTCACGGATTTGCTCCCGTCGGAGTTAGCACTCTCTGATGCCCGGCGTTAGCCGGGCACCCTGGACCTTTTGAGCAACGATTACTCGTCTTCCAGCTCGATGTTGATACCCAGCGAACGGATCTCTTTCAACAGTACGTTGAAGGATTCCGGCATGCCTGGTTCCATCTGATGATTGCCGTCCACGATGTTTTTATACATCTTCGTACGGCCGTTCACGTCATCAGACTTAACGGTCAGCATTTCCTGCAGAGTATAGGCAGCGCCGTATGCTTCCAGCGCCCACACTTCCATCTCACCGAAGCGCTGACCACCGAACTGAGCCTTACCACCCAGCGGCTGCTGAGTAACCAGGCTGTAAGAACCGGTAGAACGCGCGTGCATTTTGTCATCAACCAGGTGGTTCAGTTTCAGCATGTACATGTAACCTACGGTTACAGGACGCTCAAACTGCTCACCGGTACGGCCGTCGAACAGGGTAATCTGACCGGAAGTCGGCAGGCCACCCAGCTGCAGCAGTTCTTTGATTTCCGACTCTTTCGCACCGTCGAATACCGGAGTAGCAATCGGCATACCTTTTTTCAGGTTTTCAGCCAGGCGCAGAACTTCTTCGTCGGTGAAGGAATTCAGATCCACCTTCTGACGAACGTCTGTACCCAGGTCATACGCTTTCTGGATGAATTCGCGCAGTTTGGCGACTTCCTGCTGCTGTTTAAGCATCGCGTTGATTTTCTCACCGATGCCTTTCGCAGCCATACCCAGGTGGGTTTCCAGAATCTGACCGATGTTCATACGAGATGGTACGCCCAGCGGGTTCAGTACGATGTCTACCGGCGTACCGTTTTCATCGTAAGGCATATCTTCGATCGGGTTGATCTTGGAGATAACACCTTTGTTCCCGTGACGACCTGCCATCTTGTCACCAGGCTGGATCTGACGTTTAACGGCCAGATACACTTTCACGATTTTCAGCACGCCAGGTGCCAGGTCATCGCCCTGAGTGATTTTGCGGCGCTTGGCTTCGAGTTTCTTCTCAAACTCGTGCTTCAGCTCGTCGTACTGCTCCGCCAGCTGTTCCAGCTGGTTTTGCTTCTCTTCGTCGGTCAGACCCAGTTCCAGCCAGCGGTCGCGAGGCAGTTTGTCGAGCTTCTCAGCTTCAACGCCGCCGGCAACCAGCACCGCATGGATACGGGCAAACAGACCAGCTTCAAAGATCTGCAGTTCTTCAGTCAGGTCTTTCTTCGCCTGCTTCAGCTGCATCTCTTCGATTTCCAGCGCGCGCTTGTCTTTTTCCACGCCATCGCGGGTGAAGACCTGCACATCGATAACGGTACCGGAAACGCCGTTTGGTACGCGCAGAGAAGAGTCTTTAACGTCAGACGCTTTCTCACCGAAGATTGCACGCAGCAGTTTCTCTTCTGGGGTCAGCTGGGTTTCACCTTTCGGCGTAACTTTACCCACCAGAATGTCGCCGCCGGTCACTTCAGCACCGATATAAACGATACCGGATTCATCCAGTTTGGAGAGCGCAGCTTCACCCACGTTAGGGATGTCGGCGGTGATCTCTTCTGGCCCCAGCTTGGTGTCACGAGACACGCACGCCAGTTCCTGGATGTGAATAGTCGTGAAACGATCTTCCTGAACCACACGCTCGGAGACGAGGATGGAGTCTTCGAAGTTGTAACCGTTCCACGGCATGAACGCTACGCGCATGTTCTGGCCAAGCGCCAGCTCACCGAGGTCGGTAGACGGACCGTCTGCCAACACGTCGCCACGTTCAATAGGCTCGCCCAGGGACACGCATGGCATCTGGTTGATGCAGGTGTTCTGGTTAGAACGGGTGTACTTAGTCAGGTTATAGATGTCGATACCCGCTTCGCCGGCATGCATCTCGTCTTCGTTAACTTTGATAACGATACGGGAAGCATCCACGTACTGAACGGTACCGCCACGTTTGGCTACGGCGGTAACGCCGGAGTCAACGGCAACGGCACGTTCCATACCGGTACCTACCAGCGGCTTGTCAGCGCGCAGCGTTGGTACGGCCTGACGTTGCATGTTCGCACCCATCAATGCACGGTTGGCGTCATCGTGTTCCAGGAACGGGATCAGGGACGCACCGACGGAAACCACCTGCTGGGTGGAAACGTCCATGTAGTCAACCTGGTCGTTGCTGAACAAGCTTGATTCGCCTTTGCTACGGCAGGTAACCAGGTCGTCTACGAAACGGCCTTCTTCGTCCAGGTTGGTGTTCGCCTGGGCGATAACATAGTTACCTTCTTCGATAGCAGACAGGTAATGAATTTCGTCTGTTACCACGCCATCAACGACGCGACGATACGGGGTTTCTAAGAAGCCGTATTCGTTAGTCTGTGCATAAACAGACAGGGAGTTGATCAGACCGATGTTCGGGCCTTCTGGCGTTTCGATAGGACATACACGACCGTAGTGGGTTGGGTGTACGTCACGTACTTCGAAGCCTGCGCGCTCACGGGTTAAACCACCCGGGCCGAGTGCGGAGATACGACGCTTGTGCGTAATCTCAGACAGCGGGTTGTTCTGGTCCATAAACTGAGACAGCTGGCTGGAACCGAAGAACTCTTTTACCGCAGCAGAGATAGGCTTGGCGTTGATCATGTCCTGAGGCATCAGGGTGTCCAGATCGCCTAAAGACAGACGCTCTTTCCCCGCACGCTCAACACGTACCAGGCCTACGCGGAACTGGTTTTCCGCCATTTCGCCTACGGAACGGATACGACGGTTGCCGAGGTGGTCGATATCATCCACTTCGCCCTGGCCATTACGAATGCCGATCAGCTTGCGCATAACTTCGATGATGTCGTCTTTGCTCAGGATACCTGAACCTTCAATTTCATCACGCAGCAGAGAACGGTTGAACTTCATGCGACCAACCGCAGACAGGTCATAGCGGTCTTCGGAGAAGAACAGGTTCTCGAACAGGCTTTCAGCTGCTTCACGCGTTGGCGGCTCGCCAGGACGCATCATGCGGTAGATCTCAACCAGCGCGCTCAGGCGATCGTTGGTTGGGTCGACGCGGACGGTCTCGGAGATGTACGGGCCATGATCCAGATCGTTGGTAAACAGCGTTTCGATGCGCTTGTGACCGGACTGGCTCAGTTTAGCCAACAGATCCAAAGACAGTTCCATGTTCGCCGGGCAAATCAGTTCGCCGGTAGAAGCATCAACGTAGTCTTTAGCCGCGACTTTGCCAGCAATGTATTCAACCGGAACTTCGATAAGCTTGATATCGTCTTTTTCCAGCTGGCGAATGTGGCGCGCGGTAATACGACGGCCTTTTTCGACATACACTTTGCCGTCAGCTTCGATGTCAAAGGATGCGGTCTCGCCACGCAGGCGTTCCGGCACCAGTTCCATCTGCAGCTTGTTGTCACGGATTTCGAAATTAACTTTCTCAAAGAACAGATCGAGAATCTGCTCGGTGGTGTAGTTCAACGCACGCAGAATAATGGTCGCTGGCAGTTTGCGGCGACGGTCAATACGTACGAATAGGTTGTCTTTCGGGTCGAATTCGAAATCCAGCCAGGAACCACGGTAAGGGATGATACGTGCGTTATACAGCACCTTCCCTGAAGAGTGGGTTTTACCTTTATCACTGTCAAAGAACACGCCTGGGCTACGGTGCAACTGAGATACGATAACGCGCTCAGTTCCGTTGATAACAAAGGTACCGTTGTCGGTCATGAGTGGAATTTCACCCATGTAGACTTCTTGTTCTTTAATGTCTTTTACGGTGCCTTCCGGCGCTTCACGCTCGTAGATCACCAGACGCAGTTTTACGCGCAGCGGAGCTGAATACGTCACGCCACGGATCTGACACTCTTTGACATCGAAAACTGGTTCGCCAAGACGATAGCTGACGTACTGCAGTTCCGAATTGCCGCTGTAGCTCTGGATGGGGAACACGGAACGGAAAGCTGCTTCCAGACCGTACTGCCCTTCGGGATCTTGCTCGATAAACTTCTGGAACGAGTCAAGCTGGATAGAAAGGAGATAAGGAATGTCCAGTACTTGCGGACGTTTTCCAAAATCCTTACGAATACGTTTTTTCTCGGTATAGGAGTAAACCATAGGGTTCCTCAGCTCGCTGACAAGTCGACCCATCTGTCCGACGGAGGGACAGTTTGTGCAACACTATTTTGTGGAACGGAAAGTGGAACACTTCCCGCAATACCTGTTTCTATCACTCTTAAACCATTTCGCTACGCTTTACCCCGGAACTCCCGGCGTAGAAAGTCGCAGTATATTAAGTCGTCGATAGAGACATGCATTGAATGGAAACCAGTAGTCAAACAGTGTGAAACGCTACTGGTACCCTACAGCGCAAAAAGGCTGGTGACTAAAAAGTCACCAGCCATCAGCCTAATTTCTCAGGCTGCAACCGGAAGGGTCGGCTTATTTAACTTCAACTTCAGCGCCAGCTTCTTCCAGAGATTTTTTCAGAGCTTCAGCGTCATCTTTGCTCACGCCTTCTTTCAGCGCAGCTGGTGCAGACTCAACCAGGTCTTTAGCTTCTTTCAGACCCAGGCCAGTTGCGCTACGAACTGCTTTGATAACGGCAACTTTGTTAGCGCCAGCAGCTTTCAGAATAACGTCGAACTCGGTTTTCTCTTCAGCAGCTTCAGCTGGGCCTGCAGCAACAGCTACAGCGGCAGCAGCGGAAACACCGAATTTTTCTTCCATTGCAGAAATCAGTTCTACAACGTCCATTACGGACATAGCGGATACTGCTTCAATGATTTGATCTTTAGTGATAGACATAACAATTGTTCCTGAAAATCAGAATTAGTTTATACGTAAGCAAATGCGTTAGAAAAGAAAGCGCTATTAAGCAGCTTCTTTCTGATCGCGTACAGCAGCCAGAGTGCGAACCAGTTTGCCTGCAGAGGCTTCTTTCATGGTTGCCATCAGGCGTGCGATTGCTTCTTCGTAAGTTGGCAGAGTTGCCAGGCGATCGATCTGGGCCGCCGGGATCAGCTCACCTTCAAAGGCTGCAGCTTTAACCTCGAATTTTGCATTCGCTTTCGCGAACTCTTTGAACAGACGAGCAGCAGCGCCCGGGTGTTCCATAGAGTATGCAATCAAGGTTGGACCAACAAACGTGTCTTTCAGGCACTCGAACTGAGTACCTTCAACGACGCGGCGCAGCAGGGTGTTACGAACAACACGCATGTAAACGCCAGCTTCACGACCTGCTTTACGCAGTTCAGTCATTTTATCTACGGTAACGCCACGGGAATCCGCAACAACCGCAGACAGCGCGCCTTTGGCTACTTCGCTGACTTCAGCAACAATCGCTTGTTTGTCTTGAAGATTTAAAGCCATTAGCTTTGCTCCTGGATATTAGCCGGGGTTGCCCCCGGAACTCACTTCACTCATTACCAAAACGATAATGAACGTCGACATACGGTGAGCAGAAACAAGCCAAAGACTATCAAAAATATTCTTCAGGTTCTGTCACCGTCTACGCAGGAAATTAAGCCCCTTGCGAGACGCCTGCGGTCTTGGACGGAGGCCTGGATAAGGCCAGGCTCCAACCGAAAATTCTGTGTGCCCTGCAAGCAAGGCAACGGGCGTAAGATTGTAGACTAATCGAACGCCCGCGTAAAGCAGCGATTATTAGTTCGCTACCGCGTTCAGACCAGACTGGTCGATCGCAACACCTGCGCCCATGGTGGTGGACAGGCTAACTTTCTTAATGAAAACGCCTTTCGCCTGAGAAGGTTTTGCTTTTTTCAGCGCAACCAGCAGGGATTCCAGGTTTTCTTTCAGTTTGTCAGCGTCAAAATCCACTTTACCGATGGTGGTGTGAATGATGCCGTTTTTGTCGTTACGGTAACGAACCTGACCAGCTTTAGCGTTCTTAACCGCGTCAGCAACGTTAGGGGTTACAGTACCAACTTTCGGGTTAGGCATCAGGCCACGTGGACCCAGAACCTGGCCCAGCTGGCCAACAACGCGCATTGCATCTGGAGATGCAATAACAACGTCAAAGTTCATTTCGCCTTTTTTGATCTGGTCTGCCAGATCTTCCATACCTACCAGCTCTGCGCCAGCAGCTTTAGCTGCTTCAGCGTTAGGACCCTGGGCAAATACGGCTACGCGAACTGAACGGCCAGTACCGTGCGGCAGTACGGTTGCACCACGTACGTTCTGGTCAGATTTACGAGCGTCGATGCCGAGGTTAACAGCAACGTCAACGCTTTCTACGAATTTAGCAGTGGCCAGCTCTTTGAGCAGAGCAACGGCTTCGTTGATGTCATACTGTTTGGTCGCATCAACTTTGTCACGGATCACGCGCATGCGCTTGGTCAGTTTAGCCATTTCTTAATCCTCCACTACCAGGCCCATGGAACGAGCAGTACCTTCGATGGAGCGAGTCATCGCTTCAACGTCAGAACCAGTCATGTCCGCAGCTTTGGTTTCTGCGATTTCACGCACCTGAGCACGGGTCACTTTACCCACTTTATCTTTGTTCGGCTTACCGGAACCAGATTTGATACCAGCAGCTTTCTTCAGCAGAACTGCAGCTGGCGGGGTTTTAGTAACGAAAGTGAAAGAACGGTCGGCGTAAACGGTAATAACAACCGGAATTGGCAGACCTTTCTCGATGGAATCAGTTTTGGCGTTGAACGCTTTACAGAATTCCATGATGTTAACACCCTGCTGACCCAGAGCTGGACCAACCGGTGGACTTGGGTTCGCCATACCAGCTGCAACCTGCAGCTTGACGTAGGCTTGTACTTTCTTAGCCATCTAAATTTCCTCTAGTGGGTTATAGCGCCTCAAAGAAGGCTCCCCGTGAATAAATCGTTTTAGGTGTACAGGACACATAAAAACAAAAGGCGCGAAATTGTATGTCAATCTCGCGCCCTGTGCAACGAATAATCGTTGCTTTTACAACCTGGCGATTATGCTTTTTCGACCTGGGCAAAATCCAGTTCGACTGGCGTAGCACGACCGAAGATAGATACAGAAACCTTCAGGCGGCTCTTTTCGTAATCCACTTCTTCCACTACACCGTTAAAGTCGGCAAACGGACCATCGCTAACACGGACCATCTCACCCGGTTCAAACAGCGTTTTAGGACGCGGCTTATCACCAACCTGCTGCAGGCGGTTCATAATCGCATCAACTTCTTTATCGCTAATCGGAGCCGGACGGTCAGACGTGCCGCCAATGAAACCCATAACGCGCGGAACGCTACGCACTAAGTGCCAGCTCGCATCGTTCATTACCATCTGGACCAGCACGTAGCCCGGGAAGAATTTACGCTCGCTTTTGCGACGCTGGCCACCACGGATTTCGACCACTTCTTCGGTCGGCACCATGACTTCGCCAAATAACTCTTCCATGTTATGCAATTTGATATGCTCGCGCAGCGAAGTCGCTACGCGGCCTTCAAAACCGGAAAACGCCTGAACGACGTACCAGCGCTTTTTAGGGGCTTCAGACATCTCAGAACCTCAGGCCAGTAATAAAAGAAACCAGACGGACTAAAATGCCATCCAGCCCCCACAAAATCAGTGACATTACAGCAGTAACGGCGGCCACGATTAAGGTGGTATGCAATGTTTCCTGGCGAGTCGGCCAAATCACTTTACGTACTTCGGTTCTCGCTTCACGAGCAAAAGCAACGGTTGCTTTGCCTTTTGTCGTCAACAGCGCGACACCACCCGCTGCAGCAATCAAAATAACCACTGCCAGGGCACGCAGAGGCAAGGACACATCACGATAAATGTAGTTACCCACGATCGCCAGAATCAGCAGAACGGCAACGGCAAGCCATTTCATCGTTTCCAGGCCGCGCCCGCTTCCGTGAGCTTCGGTATTCGCACTCATAAACCAACCTGTCACAATAAATCAGACAAACATTTTTGCCCCGCAGGCGCGAGGCAAAACCAAACCGAATGGCTCTTTTCAGACGCTATTCGGTATTAACGCCATCTTCAGAGCCTGTCTCAGCAATGATTATGAGTAAAAAATCACTGATGAGCCAGGTTCTGGTTCGAGAGCGTACAAAAAGGGCATCAAATGATGCCCTTTTCTTGCGCATTGCGTCAAATGTTATCAGCGATTAGCTGAGAACTTTAGCAACAACGCCAGCACCAACG
>NZ_RCAA01000052.1:0-8216 GCF_003628475.1 Enterobacter sp. R1(2018)
GGTAATAGCCGCCATCAGCAGTGAAAGACGCTGCCAGTAAAGGGTGAAGCGGTGCCAGTAACCCTGTACCAGCAGCGCAGGCACCGCGCTAAGAAAAGGTGAAAGCAGCATGACCGGTTCGGTCATCAGCTGCTGCTGCCACAGCCAGCCCAGCATGCCGATAACCGGGATAAACAGGGCAGGCCAGTAACGGCGAGCGAGCAGGATAAGCAGCGCAAGCTGCACGCCCTGAGGCAAAAGCAGGGTGGCCTGCTGGCCGTTGCCGGTGAGATAAAAACTGACCGTCCACAGCGCCAGCCAGCCGAGCCCCCAGGCGAAAACGATAAACAGCGATAACAGCAGATGACGCCGCGAACGCCGCATTTAGTGCCCGCTCAGCAGCTGATGGTCGAGAGCGAAATGCACCAGATCGATGGTGCTTTCACATTGCAGCTTGCCGAGGATATTGGCCCGGTGCACGTGCACCGTCTTATGGCTCAGGGCGAGCATATCGGCGATATGCTTGACGCTTTCTCCCTTCACCAGAAGATCGAAGATTTCTCGCTCGCGGGGGGTTAAGCCCGCCAGTACTTTCGCCGGTTGCCCGGCGTGGCGCAACGCCCGCAGCGCGTCGGCGCATAAATAATGGCCGCCCATGCCCACGGTACGCACGGCCTGTACCAGCTCTTCGGGGCCGCAGCGCTTGGTGAGATAGCCGCTGGCGCCGGCATCCAGCGCGCTTTGCACAAACGCGGTGGTGTCGTAAATACTCAGAATAATGGCGCGAAAGCCCGGACGCTGCTGGCGCAGGCGTTTAAGCAGGCTCAGACCGTTTTCGTCGGGCATCGCTACGTCGAGCACGGCGACGTCCGGGGGATTTTTGCTGAGCGCAGCCCAGGCCTCGGCGGCTGAACTGTATTGTCCGACAACCTGAATATCCGTTTCCAGGCTCAAAAGCTGGGCGAAACCGGAACGCACCACCACATGGTCATCAACTAAAGCAACGGCAATCATCGTTTTGCTCGATTAGGGAAGGCAACCCGACATGATGAGGATGAATATATTCTTCGCAATGGCCTTGTTGGGAATATGTTACGGGGGTAGCAAAAAAACGCTCGGTTGCGGGCTCAATACCCTTATGCCGGGCAAACGAAGCGCATCCGCCTAAAGAAAACCCCGCCGGATGGCGGGGTCTGAAGGTTTACTCGCTGCCGGCTTTTTCAGCTTTACCGGCCATCTGCGCCAGGAAATCGTAACGCTTTTGCAGATCTTCTGCGGCGTCTTTCCAGAGCTGTTCAGCAACCTCCGGCTGCTGGGCGTTCAGGCGACGGAAGCGTTGCTCTTTCATCAGCGTATCCGCCAGCGCGTCTGACGGCGGACGGGAATCCAGTGCCAGCGGCAGCTTGCCTTCGTCCGCACGACGCGGGTCGAAGCGGTACAGCGGCCAGAAGCCGGTCGCGGTGAGCTGGCGCATCTGATCGTGGCTGAGCGCCAGATCGTAACCGTGCTCTTCGCAAGGACTGTAGGCGATAATCAGCGACGGCCCCGGATAGGCCTCCGCTTCCTGAATCGCTTTCACCGTCTGGTTTAGCTGTGCGCCAAGGGAAATTTGCGCCACGTAGACATGCCCGTACATCATCATGCTGACGCCGAGATCTTTACGCGCCTTGCGCTTGCCGTGCTCGCCAAACTTGGTTACCGCGCCGAGAGGAGTCGCCTTCGACGCCTGGCCGCCGGTGTTGGAATAACACTGCGTATCCAGTACCAGAATGTTGACGTTCTCGGTAAGGCTCAGCACGTGATCCAGGCCGCCAAAGCCGATGTCGTAGGCCCAGCCGTCGCCGCCAATCAGCCAGATTGATTTTTCTACCAGCGCGTCGGCGTCGGTCAGCAGCTGACGGGCATCGGCGTCATCCACTTCAGCCAGGTGCTTACGCAGCGCGGCAACCTGCTCGCGGCGCACTTCCGGCGTGGCCTCCGCGTGCAGCTGCTCGTTCAGCTCGGCCGGCAGGCGGTCGGCAAATTTATCCAGCAGGCGCATTACGCGCACGCGGTGCTGATCCACCGTCAGGCGGAAGCCCAGGCCAAATTCGGCGTTATCTTCAAACAGCGAGTTAGCCCATGCCGGGCCGCGCCCGTTGGCATCGGTGGTATACGGCGTGGAAGGGAGGTTGCCGCCGTAGATGGATGAGCATCCCGTCGCGTTGGCGATTAACAGACGGTCGCCATACAGCTGGGTCAGCAGTTTGATATACGGCGTTTCGCCGCAGCCGGAGCAGGCGCCGGAGTATTCAAACAGCGGCGTCAGCAGCTGAGATGTACGGATATCGATGCGTTCCAGGCTGGTGCGATCCATGTCCGGCATGCTGAGGAAGAAATCGTAGTTCTCTTTTTCCTCTTCCACGTGTTCAAGGCGCGACATCATATTGATGGCCTTGATCTCCGGGTTCTGGCGATCTTTCGCCGGGCAGACCTCAACGCACAGGTTACAGCCGGTGCAGTCTTCCGGCGCCACCTGCAGCACGTATTTCTGGCCGCGCATATCGCGGGATTTCACATCCAGCGACTGCAGGGCTGCGGGCGCATCCGCCATCGCTTCCGGCTGAACCACCTTAGCGCGTATCGCCGAGTGCGGACAGGCTGCGACACAGTGGTTGCACTGGGTGCAGATCTCCGGCTTCCAGATAGGGATCTCTTCGGCGATATTGCGTTTTTCCCACTGCGTGGTGCCCATCGGCCAGGTACCGTCCGGCGGCAGCGCGGAAACCGGCAGCGCATCGCCAAGACCGGCAAGCATGGCGGCGGTAACGGTTTTGACGAAATCCGGCGCGGCGTCGGACACCACTGGCGGGCGCAGCGGGCTGCTTTCGTTTACCGGCTGCAGCGCAACCTCGGCCAGCAGTTCGCGGGACAGCGCCAGCGCCTGCCAGTTACGTTCAACCAGCTCCTGGCCTTTGCTGCTGTAGCTCCTGGCGATCGCGCCCTGCAGTTCAGCCAGCGCGCTGTCGCCCGGCAGAATATGGGTGAGGTGGAAGAATGCCATCTGCATAACGGTGTTAATGCGCGCACCAAGCTGGCATTCGCGGGCGATTTTCGCCGCGTTGACCACAAAGAAACGCGCTTTTTTCTGGTTAAGAACCGCCTGAACCTCCTGCGGCAGACGATGCCAGACCTCGTCCGCGCCGTAAGGCGTGTTGAGCAGGAAAATGCCTCCCGGCTTCAGGCGTTCGGCCATCTGGTACTTGTCGATAAACTGTAGCTGGTGACAGCCGACAAAATCGGCGCGGTCGATAAGGTAGGTGGAGTTAATCGGATGCTCGCTGACGCGCAGATGCGAAACGGTCAGGCCGCCAGCCTTTTTCGAGTCATAAACGAAATAGCCCTGGGTAAAGAATGGCGTGGAGTTGCCTATTATCTTGATGTTGTTTTTGGTCGCCGAGACGCTGCCGTCGCTGCCCAGCCCGTAGAACAAGGCTTCGAGCTTCGCGCGGGAAGGCAGGGTGTTTTCCGGCAGCGGCAATGACAGATTGGTGACGTCATCATAGATGCCTACGGTGAAACGCGGGCGCGGTTTCGCTTCTTTTAGCTCGTTAAAGACCGCCAGCACGCAGTCCGGGCCAAACTCTTTCGAAGAAAGACCATAGCGCCCGCCGATTACGCGCGGCAGCGTTTCGCGATCGCCGCGGTTGAAGGCTTCCGCAAGCGACGTCATTACGTCCAGATACAGAGGCTCGGCCAGCGCGCCCGGCTCTTTGGTTCGGTCCAGCACGGCAATCTGGCGCGCGCTTTGCGGCAACGCTTCCAGCAAATGATCCGCTGAGAAAGGCCGGAACAGGCGAACTTTCAGCACGCCGACTTTTTCGCCGCGGGTCAGCAGCTCATCAACCACCTCTTCGCAGGTGCCGATGGCCGAACCCATCAGGATAATCACGCGCTCGGCCTGCGGGTGTCCGTAGTATTCAAACGGGCGGTACTGACGTCCGGTGACTTTCGCGAAGCTTTCCATCGCCTGTTCAACATGCTCATAAACCGCGTTGTACCACGGGTTTGTTGCCTCCCGGGACTGGAAATACGTATCCGGGTTGGCGGAGGTGCCGCGGATAACGGGATGTTCAGGATTAAGCGCACGCGCACGATGTTCATCGATCTCTTTTTGCGGCAGCAGTTCAAGAATGGTGCTGTCCGCCAGCGGGACGATCTTATTTATCTCATGCGAAGTGCGGAACCCGTCGAAGAAATGAATGAACGGCACGCGGCTCTTTAGCGTTGCGATATGCGAAATCAGCGCGAAGTCTTGTGCTTCCTGAACGCTGCTGGCGCAAAGCATGGCGCAGCCGGTCTGACGGATGGCCATCACATCCGAATGGTCGCCAAAAATGGACAGGGCGTGCGTAGCCACGGTGCGGGCGGCCACATGCAGAACAAAGGGCGTCAGCTGTCCCGCCAGCTTGTAAAGCGTGGGGATCATCAGCAGCAGACCCTGCGATGAGGTAAAGGAGGTGGAAAGGGCGCCGGTTTGCAGCGCGCCGTGCACGGTGGCGATCGCCCCGGCTTCAGACTGCATCTCTACGACGCGGGGCGTATCTCCCCAGACGTTCTTGCGTCCGTCGCCGGACCAGGCATCGGCCTGCTCCGCCATGGTTGAACTGGGAGTAATCGGGTAGATGGCAATAACTTCGCTGGCGCGAAACGCCACGGAAGCAACCGCACCATTACCGTCAATAGTGATCATAGAGACACCCTTACATTGCGCAAAATAAAAGACTCACCTCACAGCGGTGAGCCGAAGAATTATGTTTTAAGTTTAGCAAACCCCGAAAAGCGCGATTTTCGCTTTTGTGTGCTGCGGACGGGATGCGTGAAGACAGCCATCTGGGAATTATCTGAAGATTTATTCCAAAAAGTGATCCAGCTTGCAAAAACAAACACTTTTTCTTGCCTGTTCCCCTCGACGTAACGCGGACAGGGCGCTTATGATTCCTCGGGTTTGCAACGTTCAGAGGGGAGAAAAGTAATGCGCGCTGCGTTTTTGGCAGGCTTTGCCGCCTTGGTGTTATCGACAACGCTATTATCGGCATGCAGTAGTAACGAACCACCTCAACAGGCCACCGCCGCTCACGTTCCGCCGGGAATGCGTGCTGCTATGTCAAATCAGGGGCAGGCGAGTTGTGCAATGATTGGGGGAACGCTGAGCGTTGCTCGTCAGCTTGACGGTTCGGCGATCGGCATGTGCGCCATGCCCAACGGCAAACGCTGTAGTGAAAACGCGCTTGCCGCCGGAACCTGCGGATCTTTCTAGACGAATCAGTTGACCAGATCGGCCAGTTTATACACCAACGTATGCTGGCTGGTTTGCAAAGTTAACTGCTGCTGGCTGAGGCCAACCTTCGCGCCGGCGGTCAGCATATCGTTAATCATCCGATCGAGCTGGTTAAGCTGCGGTTCGACGCACAGCATCATGGTCATGCCCAGACCCTTCGCCTTCAGGGTGTTATCGGCAATGGTCGCCTGCCCCATAAAGCGGTTACACATGCTGCCTGCAATATGCATATTTTCCCCGAAGCTCAGCTCCGGCAGACGTTTGATGCCTTCCAGCGGCTTGCCGTCCACGCTTTGTAAAACATAGCGGTGATGCTGCAGATCCTGCGCGGTGACGCTTCCCTTATCTCCGGACTGCGCGCAGCCGGCCAGGACCATCGTCGCCAGCAGCAGTGAAGCTAATTTTTTCATCTCTTCTCCTTAAGTTATTCGTTTCATCAATGAGTTGGCGCCACTGTGGCAAAATGCACGCCCGGTGACAAGCCCGTAAATCTTAAAAATAACGCCGATCCGCAAGCGGCAGAATCGGCGTGAGGGTTCTGTATCAGTTTACCTGGTTCGCGCAGGGTTCGCCGTTCTCAAGCTGACGCAGGTTTTCCAGCGTCGTCTCGGAGATGCTGGTTAGCGCTTCGGCCGTCAGGAACGCCTGGTGGCCGGTAAACAGCACGTTGTGGCAGGCGGACAGGCGACGGAATACGTCATCCTGGATAACGTCGTTAGACTTATCTTCAAAGAACAAATCACGTTCGTTCTCATACACGTCCATGCCCAGCGCGCCGATTTTCTGCGTCTTCAGCGCTTCGATGGCCGCCTGCGAGTCGATCAGGCCGCCGCGGCTGGTATTAACGATCATCACGCCGTCTTTCATCTGCTCAAAGGCGGTGCGGTTGAGCAGATGATAGTTCTCCGGCGTCAGCGGACAGTGCAGGGAGATAACATCCGCCTGTGAAAAGAGCGTCGGCAGGTCGACATATTCCACGCCCAGCTCCAGGGCCGCCGCGCTCGGATAGGGATCAAACGCCAGCAGTCGCATGCCAAAGCCTTTCAGAATGCGCAGCGCCGCAAGGCCAATCTTACCGGTGCCGACGACGCCCGCGGTTTTACCGAACATGGTAAAGCCCGTCAGTCCTTCAAGGGAGAAGTTGGCGTCGCGGGTGCGCTGATAGGCACGGTGAATGCGGCGGTTCAGGCACATCATCATGCCTATGGCATGCTCAGCCACCGCTTCCGGGGAGTAGGCCGGCACGCGCACCACCGGCAGCCCGAGCTCTTTCGCCGCGTCTAAATCCACGTTGTTGAAGCCGGCGCAGCGCAGGGCGATAAATTTTACGCCGAGTTTTTTAAGCTCTTCGAGCACCGGGCGGCTGCCATCGTCGTTTACAAAAATACAAACGCCGTCGCAGCCGTGCGCGGTTTTGGCGGTTTTCTCAGTTAACAAAAAGTCGTAAAATTCAAGTTCAAAGCCATATTCATGGTTAACATTCTCCAGATACTTTTTGTCGTACTGTTTTGTGCTATACACGGCCAGTTTCATAAGACTTTTCTCCAGAAAGGTTTTAGAGTCAAATTACCACGCTTAAAATTTTCTTACAATTATTAAAAAATAGTTTTCGCAAGCGGCGCAAGCCCGCTGTTTATCGCTCATCTAAGCTTAGACGATGGCGTTGACTTCACGCCCGGCCCGAATCGTGTCAGAATCATCGCATACTTCGGCATAAATTGTCGCTGAATCAGGATATTAACCACCCATGAAGGGTAAATATAAAGTCATTATCGCTCTCGCGTTGATTCTTATTTTGCTGCCGCTGGCGCTGCTGTTGACCATCGCCAACTGGCTGCCGACGCTTGCCGGTATCTGGCTCCCGCAGGGCACGCGCATCGCCATGGAGGCCAGCCCCCGCCTGAGCCGCGGGGCTATTATTATCCCCGATCTACGCTATCTGGCAGGGGACTGCGAGCTGGCGAATCTGAAAAACGCGACGCTCAGCCACCCGAGCCGCTGGCGCCTTCACGTGAACGAACTCACTCTTAATCCTGACTGCATCGGCAAAATCCCCGCCGCCAATGCCGGCCCTGCCGCGCCGCGCACGCTCGCCGAATGGCAGGCGATGCTGCCCAATACGCTGCTGACCATCGATAAAATGAACGTCACGCCGTGGCAGCAGTTTGCCGGTGGGCTGCGCGTCTCGCTGACGCCAGACCAGCAGGAGGTGCATTATTCCGGGCCGCTGCTCAGCCTTGATGCAAAGCTAAAAGGGCAGACGCTTGAGCTGCAGCAGCTGAAAATTAGCGCCTTTGAAGGCATGGACCCCGTTGAGCTGGTCGGCACTTTTACGCTGCCGCTGGTGCCGAACGCTTTGCCGGAGCAGGGGCGTCTGACTACCGCGTTACGTATTCCACAGGATCCAGAGCTTATCAACGCGGTGCTTGACTGGCATGAAGATCAGGGCGCCTTAACGCTGCGCAAAGCGGGCGACGGCGAAACGCTGGTTTCTTTGCCCTGGACCATCAGCCAGACTATTTTCGAAATTAACGGCGGGCAGTGGTACTGGCCGTATCAGGGCTTCCCGCTGCGCGGCGGCATCGCCCTGCGCGTGGACAACTGGCAGCAGGGGCTGGAAAACGCCACCGTCAGCGGACGTATGAACGTGGTGACGCAGGGCAAAGCGGGCAAGGGCAACGCGGTGCTGAACATCGGGCCGGGCAGGCTGAGCATGACAAACAGCGCGCTGCCGCTACAGCTGACGGGCGAAGCCAAGCAGGACGCGCTCGTTTTCTATGCGGTGCTGCCCGGCGAGCTAAGCGGCGCCCTGACCGACCCGCAGCTGTTGTTCCGGCCTGGCGCGCTGCTGCGCTCCCGCGGGCGGGCGATTGACGCGCTGGATATCGACGAAATCCGCTGGCCGCTGGCGGGGGTG
>NZ_RCAA01000052.1:8226-8573 GCF_003628475.1 Enterobacter sp. R1(2018)
CATGAAAATGAGATGGGCAATTTTGTCTTACATCTTGACGGCAAAGCCGACAATTTCCTGCCCGATGCGGGGCTGTGGCAGTGGCGTTACTGGGGCAACGGTGCCTTCACGCCGATGAGCGCCCGCTGGGACGTCAGCGGCAAAGGGGAATGGCGCGATAGCGTCATCGAACTGACCTCGCTTTCAACCGGCTTCGACAAACTGCAGTACGGCTCCATGCTGATGAACAAACCGCGTCTGACGCTGGAAAAACCCCTGCGCTGGCAGCGGGCGGAGGAACAGGCTTCGTTTACCGGCGCCCTGTCGCTGGAGGCAGGAAGCACCACCTTCACCGGCGGCAGCGTTTT
>NZ_RCAA01000052.1:8583-13127 GCF_003628475.1 Enterobacter sp. R1(2018)
CGTTGAGGGCGAGAATCCCTCCTCGTTTCAGTTTAAGGGCGATCTTCATGCGGGAGAAATTGGCCCGGTGCGCGTTATGGGCCGCTGGGACGGAGAGCGTCTGCGCGGCAACGCCTGGTGGCCGAAACAGACGCTGACCGTTTTCCAGCCGTTAATCCCGCCTGACTGGAAGATGGATCTGAAAGACGGCGATCTCTATGCGCAAATTGCGTTTTCCGCCGCGGCCGACCAGGGATTTGAAGCCGGAGGACACGGCGTAGTGAAGGGCGGAAGCGCATGGCTGCCGGATAATCAGATCAACGGCGTTGATTTTGTTCTGCCGTTTCGTTTTAGCCACTCAGCCTGGCATCTGGGCACGCACGGTCCGGT
Source organism: Enterobacter sp. R1(2018) (assembly GCF_003628475.1). Classification (GTDB taxonomy): domain Bacteria; phylum Pseudomonadota; class Gammaproteobacteria; order Enterobacterales; family Enterobacteriaceae; genus Dryocola. Next base: position 8,953 of record NZ_RCAA01000052.1, read on the forward strand.
AACCCTGCGCATCGGCGAAGTAAAAAACCAGGTCACCGCGCAAAATATTACCGCCGATCTCGAAGGCTGGTATCCGTGGAGCGATACGCAGCCGCTGACGCTAAGCAACGTTAGCGTCGACGTGCTGGGGGGGAAAATTAGCATGCAGCAGCTCCGCATGCCGCAGCGGGACGCCGCGCTGCTGCGGCTTGAGAACATTTCATCAAGCGAGCTGGTCAGCGCGGTTAACCCCAAGCAGTTTACAATGTCCGGACGCGTCACCGGCGCGCTGCCGCTGTGGCTTAACCATCCGCAGTGGATTATTAAAGACGGCTGGCTTACCAATCCCGGCACCCTGACATTCCGCATGGACAAAGATATGGCGGACGCCATCGTCGCCAATAATATGGCGGCGGGCGCGGCCATAAACTGGCTGCGTTACATGGAGATTTCGCGCTCATGGACGAAAATTAACCTGGATAACCTGGGCGTGATGACGATGAGCGCAAGCGTCACCGGAATAAGCCATGTGGAAGGCAAGAAAAATACCGTCAATCTCAACTATACCCATCAGGAAAATCTTTTTACGCTGTGGCGCAGTTTGCGCTTTGGCGACAATTTACAGAACTGGCTGGAACAACATGCCGCACTGCCCGGTTCGCGCTGTCAGACACCCGACGAAGCATGTGAGGAAACACAATGAAAATTTTTATCGCCGCAGGGCTCGCGGCCGCAACGCTGACGCTTTCGGGCTGCACGCCGCGCATTGAGGTCGCCGCGCCGAAAGAGCCCATTACCATCAATATGAACGTGAAAATAGAGCACGAGATTCATATCAAGGTGGATAAAGACGTGGAAAGCCTGCTTAAAAGCCGCAGCGATCTGTTCTGATGAGGAATGAGCAATGAAAACCTTACTCAAAAGCGCGCTGGTTTTGACCCTGCTTTTTAGCCAGCCGCTGTTGGCCATCACGCTGAACGAGGCCCGCCAGCAGGGGCTGGTAGGGGAAACGCTAAGCGGCTACATCGCGCCGATTAAGCAGGACAAAGAGACGCTGGCGCTGGTGAAAAGCATCAACGACGCAAGGGCGGCGCACTATCAGCAGCTGGCCGATAACAACAATATTTCGGTAGATGAAGTGGCGAAGCTTGCCGGACAAAAGCTGGTGACGCGCGCGCCGCCGGGAGAATATGTGCGCGGCATCAACGGGCAGTGGATGAAGAAATAGCGATAAACACGCGGCGTTAATCCTTTTTCCAGGAAGCGCTTATTCATCGCCCGACAGGGTACAGGACATGCCGCGCGATGTTACTCTTCGCTAAACCAGTCGCTGTTTTCCTGGCGGATCAGCAGGATCGACTGGCTGATCTCGTGCAGATGGCGGTGCATGGCCTGATCCGCCTCGTTCTCGTCGTGCTTTTTAAGCCCTTCGAAAATCGCATAATGCTGCGCCAGCAGCATGTCCGGCGGCGAAACGTGGTCGAGGCTCATATAGCGCACGCGGTCCATGGTCGCTTTGATGTTTTCAATGGTATCCCACGCCAGGCGGCAGTCAGCCACCAGCGCCAGCCGCTCATGAAACTCATCGTCGAGCTGGAAAAAGTCGTCAAGCTGCGCGCGGTCAATGGCGACGCGCTGCTGGCTTAACAGCTGCTCAAGCATATACAGGTCGCTGTCCGTCACCCTGCCTGCGGCGCGTTTTACCACGGCGCGCTCGATAGCTTCGCGAATAAAACAGCCGTTCTTCACATGGGTAACGGAGATTTTATTGACGTAGGTGCCGCGCTGGGGGCGAATCTGTACCAGCCCCGTTTCCGCAAGCTTAATAAACGCTTCCCGGACGGGCTGGCGGGAAACGTCAAAACGAACGGAAACTTCTTTCTCAGAAAGCGGGGTGCCGGGCGGAATTAAACAATGAACAATGTCACTACGCAAAATGCGATAAATTTGCTGGTTAACAGGCTGCGTAGGGTTAAGAACCGAAGATGAAGGCATGACTTTGTTTCTTATTTAGAAAAACCTAAGCAAATTTAACACTTTTTTACTCAATCTCCCATACCCGGACGCCGGCGCCGGGTATGGGAAGGCGGTTATTCTTCGCGGTGTACGCTAAGGCCGGCAAAGGTCTGGCTGACGGGCATCATTTCAAGGGTGTTAATATTGACGTGTTTTGGCAGCGTCGCCACCCACCAGACGGCTTCCGTCACATCTTCCGGCGTCAGCGGGTTGGCATTTTCATAGGTTTTATCCGCCTTTCCGTCGTCGCCTTTAAAGCGCACGTTGGAAAACTCGGTGCCGCCGACGAGGCCGGGTTCGATATCGGTTACGCGAATGGCCGTCTTATGCAGATCGGTGCGCAGGTTCAGGCTGAACTGGCGTACAAAGGCTTTGGTTGCGCCATAAACGTTGCCGCCGGCGTACGGCCAGCTGCCTGCGGTGGAACCAATATTAATGATATGCCCGCGGTTGCGCTCTACCATCCCCGGCAGAACGGCGCGGGTCATAAACACCAGGCCTTTATTATTGGTGTCGATCATCGTCTCCCAGTCGTCGGGATCGGCTTTATAAGCCGGTTCCATCCCCAGCGCCAGGCCGGCGTTATTCACCAGGATGTCAATGCTGCGCCAGTCGGCTGGCAGCTGGGCAATAGCCTGCTCAATAGCGGCGCGGTCGCGAACGTCAAGCTGCAGCGTCAGAACGCTGTCGCCCAGCTCATCTTTCAGCTCCTGCAGGCGCTCCTGACGACGGCCGGTAGCGATAACCTGATGACCATTTTGCACAAAACGACGGGTAATGCTTTCACCAAAGCCAGCGGTGGCGCCGGTTACCATAATAATCATGTCACTGTTCCTCAACGCTTTTATGTCGTAACACCTTAGCACGCTCACGGGGACTTGCCATAACTGATGTTGCACGCGTCGCGCACTGTACGCTTCTGGTGCAGCGGTACGGCGACATTGCCACTTTCAGGTGCAACAAGCGTAGCGTATTTCTCGGCTGACCCTGTTTATGCCCCCAGGCAACCGATTGCCATATGAAGCAACCGTTTGCATCGGCAAAATATTCCTTCCGACGGGCGAATAGCCGCCTTTATCGTCGCAACGCTTTGTTTATTAAAAGATTAAAGCCAAATTAAAGATTGGCACCAACATTGCTATAACTAAATAACTCCTTCCAAATTTATAAACAGGTGCTGCGATGGTGGTTAATTACACGCAAGCGATACGCGGGCAGTTCTTCGATATCACCCATGTTGGCGCATCGGCGGAAAATCTGGCGGCCAGCGCCCGCCATATTGCCGACGGCCTGCTGTTTCTGAACGAGGGCATCATTGCCGCGCTTATGCCGTGGGAAGAAGGGCGCCATCTGTTGCGTAACGAAAAGGATTATCTCGATTATCGCGGTAGGCTCATTCTGCCGGGCTTTGTTGATTGCCATATTCACTATCCGCAGGCGGAAATGGTTGGCGCCTACGGCGAACAGCTTCTCGACTGGCTGCAAACCTACACCTTCCCCGTAGAAAGCCAGTACGTCAGCCGCGATTACGCCGCGCGGATGTCGGACTTTTTCCTCAGCCAGCTGCTTAGCAACGGCACCACCAGCGCGCTGGTGTTTGGCACCGTACACCCGCAGTCTGTAGACGCGCTGTTTAACGCGGCGGAACAAATCGGCATGCGCATGATTGCCGGCAAGGTCATGATGGACAGAAACGCGCCGGACTATCTGACGGAAACGCCGGAAGAAAGCTACCGGCAGACGCGTGAGCTGATTTTACGCTGGCATAAACGTGGCCGCCTGAACTACGCCTTAACGCCGCGGTTTGCGCCGACCTCCACACCGGCGCTGCTCGCCATCGTGCAAAAGCTGCGGGAAGAGTTTCCGGATATCTGGGTTCACACGCACCTGAGTGAAAACAGCGATGAAGTCGAGTGGGTGAAAGCGCTGTGGCCCGAGCACGACAGCTACCTGGACGTTTATCACCATTACAGGCTTACCGGCAAACGCAGCGTGTTTGCCCACGGCGTGCATCTGCAGGAGTGCGAGTGGGATTGCCTGCATCGCACCGGCTCCTCGCTGGCGTTTTGCCCGACGTCCAACCTGTTTTTAGGCAGCGGTCTGTTTAACCTTAAACGCTGCCAGCAGCAGGGCGTGCGCATGGGGATCGGCACAGATATCGGGGCGGGAACGACGTTCAA
>NZ_RCAA01000052.1:13230-15188 GCF_003628475.1 Enterobacter sp. R1(2018)
AGGCCGGAAAAGAGGCGGATTTTGTGGTGATCGATCCCGCCGTGACGCCGCTGCAAAAGCTGCGCTATGGCAACAGCAGCGATATCTACGAAAAGTTGTTTGTGCTGATGATGCTCGGGGACGACCGCAATATCTGGCAGACGTGGGTGGACGGCAAACGCGTCTGGCAGCGCGGCGCGCTGGAGGTGGCCGCATGATCCGCTTCCTGCTTAATCAAACGATGAAAACCCTTGCCGATGTCGATCCGAACACCACCGTGCTCAACTGGCTGCGGGGAGCGGAACACCGGTGCGCAAGCAAAGAAGGCTGCGCCTCCGGGGATTGCGGGGCCTGCACCGTAGTCCTGGGCCGCGTCGAAGGCGATAAGCTGCGCTACGACACGGCAAACAGCTGTATCACGCTTATCAGCCAGCTTGACGGCAAGCAGCTGCTGACGGCGGAAGACCTTGAGGAAAACGGCGAGCTTCATCCGGCGCAGCAGGCGATGGCGGACTGCCATGCTTCCCAGTGCGGCTTCTGCACGCCGGGGTTTGTTATGTCGATCTTCGCGCTGCAGAAAACGCACGACAGGGTAGAACGCCACGACATCGAACAGCATCTTGGCGGTAATCTATGCCGCTGTACCGGCTATCGTCCGATTATCGAGGCCGCGGGCGTGGCCTGCAAAACCCACGAAGATAGCTTTACCCGCGCCGCGCCGCAAACCGTCGCCCGCCTGAAAGCGCTGGCCAGCCGCGACACGGCGACCTTAGCCGCAGCCAACAATAGCTGCCTGCTGCCCAAAAGCCTTCCGGCGCTGGCGGAGCTTTACGCGCAATATCCACAGGCCAGGCTGCTGGCAGGCGGAACCGATCTGACCCTGAACATCACCCAGCAGTACCAGCAGCTTCCCTTGCTGATTGGCTTAGGCCAGGTTGAGGAGCTCAAAACCATCGCCGTCGACGAGGAGGAAATCCATATCGGCGCCGCGGCTACGCTGCAGGAATGCGGACGGGCGCTGGAAACTGCGCTGCCCGCGCTGGCAAAAGCGCTGGAGCGATTTGCCTCGCGGCAGGTGCGCAACCACGCCACCATGGGCGGCAATCTCGCCAACGCTTCCCCTATCGGCGACTGCGCGCCGATGCTGCTGGCGCTGGATGCCGTTCTGGAGCTGCGCAAAGGCGATGCCCTGCGTCGGCTGCCGTTGGACAAATTTTTCCTCAGCTATCGCCAGACCGCGCTGGAGGCGGGGGAATTTATCACTCGCATCATCATCCCTCGCGTGACAGTGTCACCTGAGTTCGCCGCCTGGAAAGTCTCCAAACGTCGGGAAGACGATATTTCTACCGTATTCGGCGCGTTTAACCTGCACGTCAGCGAAGGCGTGGTGAACAGCGCGAGAATTGCCTTCGGCGGAATGGCCGCGACGCCCGCGCGAGCCGTCCACTGCGAACGGGCGCTTTTGGCACAGCCGCTAAACGAGCAGACGCTGGCGGCGGCCAGGCAGGCGCTGGCGGCAGACTTCCAGCCCCTGAGCGATTTTCGCGGCAGCGGAAGCTATCGCCTGGCCGTTGCGCAAAATCTGTTACGCCGCCTGATGCTGCGGCAGACAAACATTGGCCAGATGCTGGAGGTAGAAGACTATGTCCGTTAACCCAGGCCGCCTCACGGAGCAGGCGTTGATCGAACAGTTTTCACGGCAGCTGAACGGCGGCGCGGGGCGCAGCCGCAAGCATGAAAGCGCCGATAAGCATGTCAGCGGCAAGGCGGAATATATCGACGATAAGCCCACCTTGCCCGGGCTGCTGTATCTGTGTCCGGTACTGAGCGAACACGCCCACGCCAGAATAGTGAATATCGACATCAGCGAATGCCTGGCGGCGCCCGGCGTCGTTCGCGTATTCAGCTGGCGGGACGTGCCGGGCGAGCTGGATATCGGACCGCTGGCGCCCGGCGATCCGCTGTTTGCCAGGGATATC
>NZ_RCAA01000052.1:15256-26922 GCF_003628475.1 Enterobacter sp. R1(2018)
AAATCCTGGAGCCGATTCTCGACGTCGAAGAGGCGCTAAAACGCGAAAGCTACGTTGAAGCGCCGCACATTCACCAGCGCGGCGATGCTAAAAATGCGCTGGCCGCGGCGAAGCACCGCATTCGCGGGCAGTTTCATATCGGCGGCCAGGAGCATTTCTACCTGGAAGGCCAAATCGCCATGGTGCAGCCGGGCGAAGACGGCTGCGTGCTGGTCTGGTCGTCTACCCAGCATCCGACGGAGGTACAAAAGCTGGTGGCTTCGGTACTTGGCGTGGCGATGAATAAAGTCACCGTGGATATGCGCCGCATGGGCGGCGGCTTCGGTGGTAAAGAAACCCAGGCCGCAAGCTTTGCCTGTCACGCCGCGCTGGCGGCGACGCTAACCGGGCGTCCGGCCAAAATGCGTATTTCCCGTCGAGACGATATGCGCATCACCGGTAAACGGCACCCGTTCTTCGTGCGTTACGACGTCGGTTTTACCGATGAAGGCATGCTGAACGGCGTAATTATCGATCTGGCGGCAAACTGCGGCTATTCGCTCGATCTCTCCGGATCGATTTGCGACCGCGCCATGTTCCACGCCGACAACGCCTATTACCTTGGGGATGCGCTGATTACCGGCTATCGCTGCCGCACAAATCTTGCCTCCAACACGGCCTACCGGGGCTTCGGCGGCCCGCAGGGCATGGTGGCCATTGAACAGATCATGGACCATATAGCGCGCGAGCTGGGCCTCGATCCGCTGGAGGTGCGTAGACGCAATTATTATGGCGACGACGAACGCAACGTTACCCATTACCACCAGAAGGTCGAACATAATCTCCTGCCGGAAATCACCCGCCAGCTTGAGAAAAGCGCCGACTATGCCTTGCGGCGCGCTGAGATTGCGGCGTTCAACCGCGGCAGCCCGGTGCTGAAACGCGGGCTTGCGCTGACGCCGGTCAAGTTCGGCATCTCTTTTACCGCCAGCTTTCTCAACCAGGCGGGGGCGCTGATTGTGATTTATACCGACGGCACCGTGCAGCTCAACCACGGCGGCACCGAGATGGGGCAAGGGCTAAATACCAAAGTGGCGCAGGTGGTCGCGGAGGTGCTGCAAATCCCGCCGGAGCAGATTCAGGTCTGCGCGACCAGCACGGGCAAAGTGCCTAACACTTCACCGACGGCGGCGTCTTCCGGCGCGGATCTGAACGGGAAAGCCGCTGAAATCGCGGCGCTGACCATTAAAGAACGTCTGATCGAGATGCTCGCCCGGCTGCATAACTGCGAAGCCGAACAGGTGCAGTTTCGCAACGGCGTGATAAAGGTGCCCGGTCATCATTTCAGCTTTGCCGAGGTCGCCAACATGGCCTGGCTTAACCAGGTGCCGCTTTCCGCGACGGGCTTCTACAAGGTGCCGGGCATTCACTACGATCGCGCCGCCGGGCGCGGCCAGCCGTTTTATTATTTCTCTTACGGCGCGGCCTGTTCGGAAGTGATAGTGGACACCTTAACCGGTGAGTATCGCCTGCTGCGTACCGATATTCTGCATGATGTCGGCAACTCCCTGAATCCGGCGCTGGATATCGGCCAGATAGAAGGCGGCTTTGTACAGGGCGCAGGCTGGCTGACCTGCGAGGAGCTGGTGTGGAGCGATAAAGGAAGGCTGCTGACCGACAGCCCGATGAGCTATAAAATTCCGGCGATCGGCGACGCGCCGTCCGACCTGCGCGTAAGCCTGCTGACCGACCACGCCAATCCGCAGCACACGGTCTTTCGCTCAAAAGCGGTTGGCGAACCTCCCTTTATGTTAGGCATTTCCGTGTGGTGCGCCCTGCAGGACGCGGTCGCCAGCGTCTGCGGCTATGGGAAACATCCGCTGCTGGACGCGCCTGCTACTCCGGAGCGCGTCTTCCTGGGCTGTCAGGAGGCCCTATGAACGACGAGTGGATTAGCGTTCTGATGCAGCTGCGCGAGCGCCGCGAACCCTGCGTGCTGTTAACCGTGCTCGAGGATAAAGGCTCGGTGCCGCGTAACGGCGGCACCAAAATGGTGGTCGGGCAGGAACAAAGCTGGCTGACGCTTGGCGGCGGAAACCTGGAATTCCAGTGCATCGCCATAGCGCGTGAAATGCTGGCGAATCGCGTCGCCATGCCGCGAACCGAACATTTTAATCTCGGCGCCCGGCTGGGGCAGTGCTGCGGCGGCATGACCGCGGTGCTGTTTGAACCGCTGATTCAGCCGCAGCCGCAGATCGTCGTCTTCGGAGCAGGCCACGTCGGCAAAGCGCTGGTATCTTTATTAGCAACGTTACCCTGTCACGTTACCTGGGTGGACGAACGCCAGGAGCAGTTCACCGGCGTGCCGGCGGGCGTTAAAGCGCTGCATATGGACGATCCGCTGGATGCCGTTACCGCCGCCGTGGCGCAGAGCTATTTTATCGTCATGACCCATCACCACCCGCGGGATTTAGAATTAGCGGAAGCCATTCTCAAACGCGGCGACTACCGTTATTTCGGCCTGATTGGTTCCCGCACCAAACGCCAGCGTTTTGAGTATCGCCTGGCAGGAAAAGGCATAGATACCCGGCAATTAAGCACCATGCGCTGTCCGGTCGGGCTGCCCGATGTCAAAGGAAAACTGCCGGCGGAAATCGCCGTGGCCATCGCGGCGGAGATTATTGCCGTGTACAAGGGGGCGGCATAAGCTATAAAAGGAAACCTTTCTTATTCGGGAGTGAAGCATGCAGACGGACAACCCTTTTTACCACGTCAGTTTATTGCCTTATCAGGCCCCGCCTTTCGATCGGATCGCCGACGGCCATTACCGGCCGGCGTTTGACGAAGCGAAACGCCGCAAGCTGGGGGAAGTGGCGCTTATCACTCAGAATCTTGACGCGCCGACGTTTGAAAACACCTTCCTGGCGCTTGAGCAAGCCGGGCAAATGCTCTCCCGCATCACCAGTATCTTTTTTGCCATGACGGCGGCGCACACCAACGACTATCTGCAACAGCTGGATGAAGAATTTGCCAGCGAGCTGGCGGAGCTTAATGATGAAATTCGGCTCAACGAGGCGCTTTTTGCGCGTATCGACGCGGTTTACCAGCAGCGTGATGCGCTGGATCTTGACGCTGAATCCCTGCGCCTTGTCGAGGTTGTCTGGCAGCAGTTCAAGCTTGCGGGGGCGACCTTAAACGATCGGCAAAAAAACCGCCTGAAGCAGCTTAATAAAGAAGCGGCGCAGCTAAGCAGCCAGTTTAATAACCGCCTGCACGCGGCGGGCAAAGCCGCCGGGCTGGTAGTGGATTACGCCCATCAGCTTGAGGGTTTAAGCAGCAGCGAGATCGCCGCGGCAAAACAGGCGGCAGCGGATAAGGGCCTTGCGGATCGCTGGCTGATCCCGCTGCTGAACTTCACGCAGCAACCCGCGCTACAGTCGCTGACCGACCGTCAGACGCGTGAAAACCTCTTTAATGCGGGCTGGGAACGCACCCAGCGCAACGACGAGCACGACACCCGTGCCATAGTGGCAAGGCTTGCAACCCTGCGCGCGGAGCAGGCGCAGCTGCTGGGCTTTGAAAATTTCGCGGCCTGGAAAATTGCCGATCAGATGGCGAAAACCCCGCAGGCCGCGCTCACCTTTATGCGCAATATCGTGCCTGCGGCAACGGAGCGTGCGCTGCGCGAGCTGAAGGATATTCAGCAGGTTATCGACGAACAGCAGGGCGGATTTAAAGCCGAAGCCTGGGACTGGGCCTTTTACGCCGAGCAGGTTCGACGCGCGAAATACGATCTCGACGAGGCGCAAATCAAACCTTATTTCGAACTCAATAGCGTGCTGGAGAACGGTGTATTCTGGGCGGCAAGCAGGCTGTTTGGCCTGAGTTTTGTCGAGCGGTTCGATATCCCGACCTGGCATCCGGACGTGCGCGTATGGGAGATTTTCGACAAGGACGGACGCGGCATGGCGCTGTTCTACGGCGACTATTTTGCCCGCGACAGCAAAGGCGGCGGCGCGTGGATGGGTAACTTTGTCGAACAATCGACCCTGTTTGAAAACGCCCCGGTGATTTACAACGTCTGCAACTATGTGAAACCCGCGGCCGGCGAACCGGCGCTGATCTCCTGGGATGACGTGGTGACGCTGTTCCACGAGTTCGGCCATACGCTGCACGGTCTGTTTGCCACGCAGCGTTACGCCACGCTCTCCGGCACCAACACGCCGCGCGATTTTGTCGAATTCCCTTCGCAAATCAACGAGCACTGGGCGCGCCAGCCCGAAGTCTTCGCCAACTACGCCCGTCATTACCAGACCGGCGAGCCCATGCCGGAAGCGCTGCGTGAAAAACTCTTCACCGCCGCGCAGTTCAATAAAGGCTATGACATGACGGAACTGCTGGCCGCCGCGCTGCTGGATATGAACTGGCATAGCCTTGAGCCGGGCGCGGACGTAGCGGACGTGGTGCGCTTCGAAAGCGAGGCGCTGGCTAAAGAGCGCATCAATCTGCCGGAGGTGCCGCCTCGTTACCGCAGCAGCTATTTTGCGCATATCTTTGGCGGCGGCTACGCGGCGGGCTATTACGCCTATATCTGGACGCAAATGCTGGCCGACGACGGCTATCAGTGGTTCGTGGAGCAGGGCGGCTTAACCCTGCAGAACGGGCAGAGATTCCGCGAAGCGATTTTATCGCGGGGAAACAGCAGCGATCTCGCTCAGCTTTATCGCGACTGGCGCGGGCACGATCCCTACAGCGAACCGATGCTGAAAAACCGCGGTTTAAGCGAGTAGCTTGCCAGGCTAAAAAAACCGGGCGCAATGCCCGGTTTTGCGTTCAGGGATCGGCTGAGCGCTTTAGCGTTTGCCGGAAGCCTGACCCAGCAGCCCGCGTAATTTCTCACGATGCAGATCGCTGACGTCATGGGGATGGCGATAGCCGATATTCTCCACCGCGCGGGTATACAGCGCCACCAGCCAGTCGTAAACGTAGCTTGCATTGCCGCGCGCGGGCGTTTCGCCAAGCTTCGTCAGGCGCCTGGACGCCTGCGCCTGGGCCGCCGGAGCGAACACCGCCGCGCCTTTGTTCACACGGCTTGCCGGACGTTCCGCCTGCGGAATGCCGGCATAGCCGAGCCAGTTGACGAAATCCCCCAGCACGTTGCCGGCGCAGGTGATCTCCTGGGCCATGCTGCCATCGCCGGCCTGCAAAGAGGTTTCAAGCAGGCCCGGCAGATCCAGACGGTAGCTTGCGACGATCAGCAGATCGCACAGGGCATGAAGCTGGGTGTTATCCAGCCCGAAGAGCTGCGCGACTTCCGTTCGCTGCGCCAGCTGACGCAGATGCGTGACCCAAAGCTGATGAACCTCAAGGGCGTAGCTCAGGGTGTGAACGTTGCCCGCATCTTCGCCTTCATCGTCGGCAAACAGATCGATATCCAGCTGGAAACCGGCCGGCTTTTTCGCCAGCTGTTGATGATGGCGCTGCCAGCGCTGTTGCAGGGCGTGACGCTCCGGCACCAGGCCTGCCAGCAGTTCGCCGTGCAGCGCGGCTTTTGCCTGCAGCGCCCGCACTAATTCTTCGGCCTGCCGGCGCGCCGTTTCGGGCGTAACCTCATGCGGCGAGCTGAACCGCTGGAAGATCTCAAGGGTTTGCGCCGCAAGCTCGCTTTGCAGCAGGGCCGCTCGTTGAGCGCGACGTTCGCTGTTGACGGCATCGGTTAGCCACTCCAGCAGACGATGCATATTACGGCTGTCCAGCGCCTGCAATGTACCCCAGCGTTTTCCTGCCTGGCCGATTAAACGCTGCACGCCGTCATCCATCATTACCCCGCTGGTAAAACGGGCGTCGAACGGGGTGATGGTCCAGATCAGGCCCGGCAGGGTGGCCTGGGCGCCCTGGGTCGTCTCCACCCAGCGGCCAAGCGTTTTGCCCGCTGATTTCACCTCTGCCCGCGCGGCCGCCGCGTTGCACACCAGCAGCGTATCCGGCAGCAGACGGTCGGTATAGTAATCAAGCTGTGCAAGCGGAATATCGATGATGTCCACGTCGCCGAGCGCCGGGGCATTGCTTAACGTCAGGCAAACCTCCGCGCAAAGCGCCAGCAAATCCTGCTGCGCAAGGCTTACGGGCGAGCCCGCCTCGTTATTGAACAGCGGGCAGATCATCACGTCGGCCTGCGGCTCCGGCTCCTCGGGCGTGGTCGGGATCAGAAAACCCTCGGCGGGCAGCAGGAAGGTATCGACCAGCAGGCTCGCGGGAGCGAGGAACCGCGTGGTTTCGCCAATATGATGCAGCGTGTCGCTAAGGTGGCGCCAGCGGGCCGTCAGGTTAGCGTCATCTCCCCACAGCATGGCCAGCAGCGAAACGCGGTCGGCTGCCGTAAGCCAGGGCAGCAGGTCGGCCATTTGCTGCCAGAGCGCGCCGTCAAGATGGTGCTGACGGCGCAGCTGCACATGATAACAGCGGGCAATATCGGCAACCTGCTGGCTGGAAATCCCGGCTACAGTTTGCGCCTGGCGTCTGCTTTGCAGCTCGGCAATGCGCGCCGCTATGGTGCTGGATTGCGCGACGCGCGGTTCCGGCTGCGCGTGATATTCGCGGATGAGCCGCTGCGCTACGTCGCTTTCGCTAAACAACGTCAGCAGCACAGGGAAATTCTCGGCGGCCGGAGCCTCTTTCGTGGTAAAGCGAACGGCAGGCGTCGCGGCGCAGTGTCCCGGATGAATATGCGTCAGGTAATCCAGCGTTTTTTCACCCAGCGTAACCTCAATGCGCCCGGCGTGGTTCGCCAGCAGCGCGCTGAGCAAATGGTGCTTGCCGGCAAGGGAATGCCCGTATAACCCCAGCGTTAACGGCCGGGCGGACAACGCATCAAGCTGATGCTGGCGGCGCTGCAAAGGCAGCAGCTGCGCTAAAAGGCCGTCGGCCTCGTTTTCTAATAACGGGGCATGAGGACGCGTATCCTGAATCCAGTCCGCCAGATTGTGCAGCAGCGCTTGTTGTCGGCTCGGGGTTGGCTGATTCATTTTTGGTAGACGCTCCCGCTGTCAATCCAGTAGTGGCTGGCGCCGCTGTAGCTGCCGGCCAGGGTATTGAGTTTAAAACTTAGCTGGTTGAGCGGCACCTTGCTGCCGTCTTGCAGCCAGGCTTCCGCCAGCACGAAGGCATCGGCCTCGCGCGTTTGCTGCAAACGCACGTTCAGCACGCCGTCGCCCGCGATGGATTTGGCAAGAGAGGCGGAGTTGATCGCCAGCGTATAAAGCGGCGTGGCGGGCCAGCGGGCGTTATCCAGCTGACGAAAACCGAGGCAGGCATTGCCGCGCAGCGGGAAGTGCAGGCGGGTATCCAGCGTGGCCTTCGGATTGTCGAGGTCGATATCGCGATACCAGACGTTCTCTTCGCTCAGCACGTTATTTCCGTCGAGCATCCCAAGGTAGCGCACGGTGGAATAGGCCTGAATGTCAGCGGCCTTGAAGTTAAAGCCCGGCAGCCGCAAATCCATCGCCAGGCTGCACAGCATGGCGCCTACGGCCGCGGTCGATTTCGGGTTGCCGATGCGCCCCTGCTGGCTGAACGGATACCATTCATGCGTCTGGTAGTTATCGAGCCAGACGATACGGTTTACCGGCACCGGCTGAAGATGGCGCAGCAGCGCCTGCACGCCCGGCAAACAGGCGGGACGGCCCGTCACCAGCAGCACGTCGCAGCAGTAGTGGCCGATAACTTCGCACAGCGCCTGCAGCGGTACTGTGAGCGTGAACTGCCCGGCCATCAGCGCTTCGCGCAAAGAGGCGAACTCCACCTGAATCGGGACGCTGAACAGATCGAACGCCGGGGCGTCCGCCGGCAGCGCGTGCTGTACGGCCTGCTGCACGTAGTTGATAACGTTGTCCGTTGGGCGCGCGGTCAGCAGCTCGCCAAAGGTGGCCTCAAGACCCGCCTGGCGATCGTCAGGATCGCTGTTTTCCCAGGCGTTCAGTACGGCGTGCCCGAGCGGGATAAACAGCTGCAGGGCGGTTTGCTGACGTAGCGTACCGCGGGTATCCATGCGTCCTGATTCGCCAAACAGCGTGGTCATTAAGCCGGTAACGTCGGCAACCCCCGCCTGGTGAATTTTCGCCTGCAGGGCAGGCAGCACGCAGCGCTGGATGACGTCCAGCAGAATGTCGTCCCCGGCGACCTTAAACCCTTCGCGGAACAGCAGGCGCGGCGCGATCTTCACGTTGCTGCCCACGCCGTCATCGAGCTGATACTGGGTGATGGCCATATCCGTGGTGCCGCCGCCAATATCAATGGAGGCGACGCGCAGGGTTTTCCCTGCGGGTTCATCTCCGCTGAGCAGCCGATCCGGGCGCGCAAGGCTTTTGAAGAAGACGCCGCTTTGTCCGGCGTAATTCACAATCGCTTCGTTATACAGCCAGACGAGCTGGCCGCAGGTGGCTTCGTCCCACTCCATATGCACATCCGGCACCGGCACGACGCTTTTTTCTTTGTCGCGCGCAAGGTCGAAACCTTCGTCCGCCGGATGCCACTCCATCGCTTTCCATACCAGTCCTACGGCTTCGCGCATTCGCTGGCTGAAAAGCTCGCGTTCCTGTTTTGGCATGGCGGAAGGCAGGGTAAGGATCAGGTTGCGCAGCTGACGGGGCGCGTTAAGGTGCCCCATGCTCTGGCGCGAGCCGACGCTGTTAATCTGCATCAGCGCCTGGGACAACAGTTCGCAGAGCATCAGCGTCATCAGCGAGCTGCGGCTGTACTGCGGCGAGAACACCGGCAAGCGTTCGTCCATCGGCAGGCTGTAGAGCGGCTGGCCGTCGTCGTTCATCAGGTTCATCAGCGGAAAGGCGGTGGCGAGCGGTTCGCGCTGGGTTTTTACCCCCATCTGGCTAAAGCGCCAGTCCTGGCTTGCGGGGGTTTCGTCCCACAGGTAGCGGCGCGGGCTGGAAATGCCGCTGGCGCCTTCCGTACCAAGACGTTCGCTGGCCATGCGGCGCGCTTCGCTGCCCACGCGGGCGATGGACGGCCAGACGAAGGCGTCATCGCGGCCGCTTTCCACCGAGAAATGCTGCTTGCCGAATTTGGCTTCCGAGAACTCAAGGCGGCTGGTAAACATCGCCTCGTTGATAAACTGCGGCTCGCTCAGGGAGCGGATTTGCAGCTCCGCCGTCTGGCGCAGGCCGTCGTTGGCTTCGCCGTGGTCTTCAATGAGCACGCCGCAGGTATGGGTGTTGCCCACGTCCAGCACCAGATCCACGGGGATCGCCGGGGATTGCAGGGTCGCGGCGACAATTTTCACTTCCGGCACCGCGAGCTGCGCGCCCAGCATTTCAAGAATATTCAGGTAGTGCGCCTGGTATTCGAACATCTTCATGGCGCTGGCGATTTCGCGCTCGCTGCGGGATTCATGGCGCGTGACGTACTGCGTGAATACCTCGCGCAGCCAGCCGTCCACCCAGGTCTGATCGAGGAAATCGTGGATCTCCTGGTTTTGCCAGGCCAGCGCGAAGCGGGCGCCGTTGCGAACATCGTTTTGCGTTGGCGCAAGGTGGGCCGCCGGGCTGTCGTCCGGATAAATTTTGGTATCCAGCGCGATGCTGATGCGCACCGTATTGCCCGCGGAGTCCGGCGTTTCAAGGCAGCGAATCTGCACCCGCGCCCAGTTGTCCGGCCCGCCGACAAAGGTGCGCGGCGGATTAAAACGCAGGAACGGCAGCGGCAGCCAGGTTTTATCCAGCACCTGCAGCGAGTGGCCGAGGGTAAGCGTGCTTTCGGGCCTGACGACTTCCGGCGCGCCGCCTGCGGTATCGGGCAGGGTAAATTTGCCGGGCACCACGTCGTAATCGAGACGCAGCAGCGGGCCGTTAGCGGTTTTACGCACAAAACGCCCGGTCTGCGGGGCGTTTGGCTGGGGAGCGAGGCCGAAATCCAGGAACTGGATGCCGCTGTCTTTAATGAGCGTAACGCTCGGCTTGTAGTGAAGCAGGTTGGCAAGCATAGGGTTAATCACTCACTTTTTTAAACGTTATCGGCACCACGGTATCGCCTTCATAGCGTCCGCTGCACTCTGCCACGCCGTTATCGCCCGGCTTGCAGGAGATCTCCGGCATCGGGTAGCGGGAGCCGTCGCTGCAGCGGGCGCTGCCGCGGGTTTTAATCATCAGCGTACCGGACTGCTGCAGGCCGGAGAACACCTCCACCTTACAGACCACGTTGTCGCCGTGCACCAGACGCGCGCTGCCTTTATTGTTGGCAATCTGATAGCGCAGGGTTGGCGGCTTGCCGGTCACCGGATCTTTCACATCAATCATCACGCGCCATGCGCCGTTGAGGAATTTTGTCGATCCGACCTTCAGGGCGTCGGCAGGCAGTACCAGCGTGTTTTTCGGCACGCTGACCGGCGCGGCGGGAGCGGCCTCAACAGCAGGCTCGGGAGGCGTCACCACGGCGGCCTCGGTTAACGGCAGCTTCGACTTTTCAACCGCGGCGACGGGGGCGGCATTAACGGTCTGAATGACGGCGGGCGCAATCGGCTTGGGTTCTGGTTGCGCTTTCGCCACGGTTAAAGGTTGCGCAGCGGGAGCCGCCAGGAATTTATACGCCACGGGCGTGGCGATAAGCGCCAGCGCGGCGGCGGCCACGGGCAGCAGCCAGAGACGCGCTTTCGTACGCGGGCCTGCGGTCTGCGATGCAGGCCGGGTTTCCGCGACGATTCTTTCCGGCTCAGGCGTAACGACGCGAGGCTGAGCGGTATAAACAAGGGGTTGGTCCGGTTCGCTAAGGACGATCTCTTTTATCGCGACCGGCTCTTGCGTCAGCACAGGTTCGGCTTCCGCCTGTGCCGGTTCCGGGATAAATGCAATCACCGGTTCCGCCGGCTCAACGACACGCAGGCAATCCAGCACGTCTTCGCGCGCGCCCTGGTTGAGGTTTACAAAGCCCCAGAAGGTGATAACCGGCTTGCCGTCTACCAGATACACATGCTGGCTGCCGGGAAATTGCAGGGCGTTGGCGAGCAGCGAGCCGAAGAGCTGAATGGCGGTTTTTTCCGCCTGCTGGCAGCGCTGAATAAGCGTGGCGACGTTCGCCTGGCAGTTATCCAGATAGCGCAGCGCTTTTTTACGCTGTTCGTCGCTTGCGGCGGCCCAGCTCAGCACGCTGCCTTCGAACGGCGCATACCAGTCGACCCGATCGCCTTCATCGTCAGGCTGGGGAATGGCGAGGCTTTCCGCCACCGCATGCTGCTTTCGAAGGCGTAAGGTTTCGCGTATCTGCAACGCCGAATCGAATACCGTCTGTCCGTTTTCGCCCAGCGCCAGGAAATCATCCAGGCATCCGCTGCGCAGTAATGTTTTTGCCACGTCTGTCATCCTGCCGTAACGACTCATTTCGAGCCATCTTCACGCGTTACATTCTACCGTCGCCCGCCTTAAGCAAACGGCGGAAGAGACGGCAAATTTTTCTAATTATTGAGGGATTGCGTTAACGACGCTGGATTTTGTGCTAATCATAATTCTCTTTCCCGAGGTAAAGGACGCGTCAGACATGTCAGATCAACTCCCGTTATTACTGGTTCAGATGGGGCATCCGCCCGCGGATATTCGTGCGGCGGTGGGCGAGCAGCCGCAGTGGTTTCGCGCGGCCCTCGGCGATGCGGGCCCGGTGCGGGTGGTTTGCCCGTTTGCAGGCGA
>NZ_RCAA01000052.1:26976-32082 GCF_003628475.1 Enterobacter sp. R1(2018)
CCACGAAGAGTGGAGCGATCGCACCGCAGAGTGGACGCGGGAAATGGTGCGGGCCGGCGTGCCGGTGCTTGGCGTATGTTACGGCCATCAGCTTATGGCCTGGGCGCTGGGAGGCGAGGTGGATTACCATCCGCAGGGCAGCGAAGTCGGGCAGCTTGCCGTTTCGCTTAACGCGGCGGGGCGTTGCGACCCGCTGTTACAGGGCCTGCCGGACACCTTCGATGTCTTTCTTAGCCATGAGCAAAGCGTCATTACGCCGCCGCCCGGCGCAGTCGTGCTTGGCGCATCCAGCCACGATGCGCATCAAATCATGCGTTATTCCCCGACGGCGCTGTCGGTGCAGTTTCATCCGGAATTTGTCGCGCCGGTAATGAGTAAAATTATCACCAGCCGCAGCGAAAGGGTCGCCATGAAGGGTAAAGACCGGGACGCGCTGCTGGCAAACGTCAGCGATACGCCGTTTTCACGCGCCATTTTGCAGCGGTTTGAGCAACTGGCGCGTTGATGCTTTGTCGGGCGGCGAGCGCGGCGCTTATCCGGCCTGAGAGGCTTTGCCGGGTGGATAAGCGATAGCGCCACCCGCCTGCCGCCAGCTGTTTATCCCGCTGCCGCCGTCTTAATGAGCAAATTTCGCTAAAAATGAATAACATGATAGCCGTTTGTTATTTGCCGATGGCTTTCTGCTGTGCTGTTATTAATGCTCAAATAATAAGTGCACAAACCATTTGGCAAGCAAATAAAAGGCAAAACCATGACCACAGGGAAAACTCTCCTCGCGCTGCTGCTTAGCACCCTGCTACCGGTAGGCGCTGCGACGGCCGCCGCCGGCAGTACCATCGTCTACTGTTCCGAAGCCTCGCCGGAATCCTTCAACCCCCAGATCGCAAGCTCGGGCCCAACCTTTGTCGCCAGTTCGCAAACGCTGTATAACCGCCTGGTGGATTTTCGCCAGAGCGACAACCTGCCGGTGCCGTCACTTGCCACCGAGTGGAAAATCAGCCCGGACGGTAAAACTTATACCTTCACCCTGCGCCAGGGCGTGAAGTTCAACAGCAACAAATATTTCAAGCCAACGCGTGATTTCAACGCCGACGACGTGATTTTCTCCGTGATGCGTCAAAAAGACGCTAACAACCCGTACCACAAGGTTTCGCAAGCTAACTACGAATACTTCAACGATGTCGGCCTCGACAAGCTGATCGCCGACGTGAAAAAAATCGACGACTACCACGTTCAGTTTACGCTGAACGAGCCTAATGCGGCGTTTCTCGCCGACTGGGGGATGGATTTCGCCTCGATTCTTTCTGCGGAATACGCCGACGCCATGCTGAAAAAAGGCACGCCTGAACTGGTGGATACCCAGCCAATCGGCACCGGTCCTTACGCCCTGCAGGAGTACAAAGTGGACTCGCTGATCCGCTACGTGGCGAACCCGAACTACTGGAACGGCGAAGTGCCGACTAAACACCTAATCTTCTCGATCACGCCAAACGTACAGACTCGCCTGGCAAAACTGCAGAAAAACGAATGCCAGATTATCCCGGCCCCAAGCCCGGTGCAGTTTGACGCGATCAAGGCTAATAAAGATCTTACGCTGCATACCGTTGACGGCCTGAGCGTTGGTTATCTGGCGTTTAACACCGCTAAAAAGCCTTTTGATAACGTGCTGGTGCGCCAGGCGCTGAACTACGCCGTGGATAAAAAAGCCATTATCAACGCCGTCTTTATGGGCACCGGAACGGTGGCGAAGTCGCCGATTCCGCCAACCATGATGGGCTATAACAAAAACCTGAAGGATTACACCTACGATCCTGAAAAAGCTAAGGCGCTGCTAAAACAGGCGGGCCTGGAAAAAGGCTTCGATACCGATCTGTGGTCCATGCCGGTACAGCGCCCGTACAACCCTAACTCTCGCCGCATTGCCGAAATGATTCAGGCGGACTGGGCGAAAGTAGGCGTGAACGCCAAAATCGTGACGTTCGAATGGGGCGAGTATCTTTCCGGGATGCGTAAAGGCGAGCACTCCTCGGCGCTGTTTGGCTGGATGTCCGACAACGGCGACCCGGATAACTTCGCCGATACCCTGTTAGGCTGCGGCAGCATCGAAAGCGGCTCTAACGCCGCGCGCTGGTGTGATAAATCGTATGACGCCCTGACACGCAAGGCGAAGCTTACCAGCGATCCGGCCGCCCGCGCTAAGCTGTATGAGCAGGCGCAGGAGATCTTCTATCAGCAGGCGCCGTGGATCCCGCTGGCCAACGGCAAAACCTTCTATGCCACGCGCAGCAACGTGACGGGATATAGCGTGAGCCTCAGCGGCAGCGATTTCTCAAAGGCTAAGCTGAATTAAAACCCGCGGGAGGCGCTGCGTTTATCTACCCGACAACGATTATCCAGGGGGATAAACGGGGCGCCACCCGCCAAAAAAGGAGAAGCATATGGCACATCTGGACGAGGTCACCGCACGCGTGGACGCCACCATCGGCGAAAACGTTATCCAGCACATGAACGAGCTGCTGATTGAACTGAGCGACGATGCGCAGCTAAGCCGCGAAGATCGCTACGCCCAGCAGCAGCGCCTGCGCAATGCCATCGCGCACAAGGGCCACCATCAAAAAGAAGAGGCGGAAGAGCGCCGCCAGGCCTTAACGAAGGGCGGCACCATTTTGTAAACAAGCCGGAGTTATTATGCGTATTGGATTTATCGGGCTGGGCGGCATGGGCCAGCCAATGGCTGAAAACCTGCTAAAAGCAGGCTACGAACTCGCCGTGTGGAACCGCTCGGCGGCGCCGGCGGAAGCGTTAAAAGCGCAGGGCGCGCGAATTTGCGCCACTCCGGCCGACTTTACCGATAGCGACGTGCTGATCACTATGCTCGCCGATGACGATATCAGCCGCGAGGTGGTTATCGCGCAGGGCGCGCTCGCCGCGCTGCCGCAGGGCGCTATCTGGATCAATATGGCGACCGTTTCGGTTGCTTTCACCGAGGAGATGGCGAAAAAAGCCGACAACCGCGGCTGTTGCTATATCGCCGCGCCGGTATTAGGGCGCGTTGACGTCGCCGCAGCCGGAAACCTGAACATCCTGACCGCCGGCAGCGGCGATTTGCTCGATAAGGCGCAGCCGCTTTTCGACGTGTTGGGCAGCAAAACCTGGCGTTTTGGGCCGCGTCCCGAGCAGGCGGCGGCGGTGAAGCTTGCGGCAAACTTTATGCTGGCAAGCGCCATTGAAGCGATGGGCGAATCCGCCGCGCTGGTGGATGCCTATGACGTCGCGCCCGCTGATTTTCTCGGCATGCTGACCAGCACGCTGTTTGCGGCACCCGCCTATAAAAATTACGGCGCAATGATTGCGGAAAATCGCTATACCCCGGCCGGCTTCACCATGAAACTGGGGCTGAAAGACGTGCGTCTGGCGCAGCAGGCGGCGGAGAGCAAACATGTGCCGATGGGGATTGCGGGCGTATTACGCGATAACTATCTCGATGCGCTGGCGCACGGCGATGAAAATCTCGACTGGGCGGCGCTGGCTACGGTTTCCGCACGCCGCAGCGGGAAAGCCTGAATTATTTTCATTTTTATGACGGATAGCCTTTTCGCTTATCCGTCATTTGCACCATCGCGGAAATATTTCTTCTTCTTCCGCGCCGCCGCGGTGCAAATATAAAATAAGAAAATATTATACTTATTTTAACTTGCTGAAATACCTGCTTATTAAATAACTGGCATTGGAATTGCTTTAATTCATCCATCTTGTATACCAGATGGGATGCCAGTTTATGTCAGTATTAACCCTGTCCGAATGGGTTTTAAATTACCGCCAGCAGCCACAGCAGCTCATTGCTGCCTATCAGCGTCTGGAGGCTAATTTATCCCGCGACGATAATGCCTGGATATATATTGCCGACCACCATGAAATTGAGGCGCAATTAGCCGCAATTTTTTACGCGCTCAATTCTGGCGATAAACAGGTCGACGATTTTCCGTTATTAGGCGTGCCTTTCGCCGTAAAAGATAATATTGATGTGGCCGGCATGCCGACCAGCGCCGGCTGCCCGGCATTTACCTTCACGCCGCAACGGGACGCCACGGTGGTCGCCCGTTTGAAGGCGGCCGGGGCGGTGGTCGTGGGTAAGACCAACCTCGATCAGTTCGCCACCGGGCTGGTCGGCACCCGTTCTCCATTCGGCGCGGTAAAAAACGCTTTTAATCCGGATTACGTAAGCGGCGGCTCCAGCTCCGGCTCGGCCTCCGTTGTGGCGCGCGGGCTGGTTTGCTTTTCGCTGGGGACCGATACCGCAGGCTCCGGCCGCGTGCCCGCCGGCTTTAATAATATCGTCGGCCTGAAACCGACCAAGGGCTGGCTATCCAACAAAGGCGTGCTGCCCGCCTGTCGGCTGCACGACTGCGTTTCCGTGTTCGCCTTGACCGTTGCCGATGCGCAGGCCGTGGCGGAGGTGGCCGGCGGCTACGATCCGCAGGATCCGTATTCCCGGCAAAATCCACAGACCGCCCCGGCACGCTTTAGCGAAAAACCGCGTTTTGCGATCCCTGACAGGCTGGAATTTTTTGGCGATAGCCAAAGTAACACCGCCTTTGTCAGCACGCTGGCGCGCCTGGAGGAGCAGGGCGCGGAGCTGGTGCCGATAGATTTCACCGCCTTCACCGAGCTTGCCGAACAGCTTTATCACGGCGCGTGGGTTGCTGAACGTACCTTGGCCGTGGGTGAAATTTTCACCCGCCAGCCGGAAGCCATGGATCCGACGGTGCGCGGCATCGTGGCAAACGGCTTGAACTATACGGCCTGCGACGCCTGGCAGGCGGAATATACCCGCGCCGAACTGGCGCAGAAAATTAACGCGCAGCTCGCCGGCTTTGATGCGCTGGTGGTGCCGACATCGCCCACTATTCATACCATCGCGGAAATGGCGCAGGAGCCGGTGCGGTTTAACTCGCAGTTCGGCACCTACACCAACTTCACCAATCTTGCCGATCTTTGCGCGCTGGCGCTGCCGGGCGATTTTCGCGCTGACGGTTTGCCGGCGGGCATTACGCTGGTGGCCCCGGCCTGGCACGACCAGGCGCTGAGCCACTTCGGCGCGGCCTG
>NZ_RCAA01000052.1:32092-34347 GCF_003628475.1 Enterobacter sp. R1(2018)
CGTTAATCTGCCGTTAGGCGCAACGGACAAATTACTTCCCGCATCTGGCGCAGAAAAGATTTCGCCGAATCATGTGCGTATCGCCGTGGTTGGCGTGCATCTGCGCGGCATGCCCCTTAACCATCAGCTCACCGCGCGAAATGCAGCGTTTATCAAAGAGGCGCACACCGCCGCCTACTATCGGCTTTACGCCCTGGCGAATACCCAACCGGCCAAACCAGGCCTTGCCCGCAGCCATGAGGGCCAGCCGATCGCCGTTGAGCTCTGGGATATTCCGCTGGCGCGCTTTGGCGAATTCGTCGCCGAAATTCCGGCCCCGCTTGGGATCGGCACGCTAACGCTTGCAAACGGTGAAAGCGTGAAAGGGTTTATTTGCGAACCGTCAGCCCTTGCTGACGCGACGGACATTACCGCGTGGGGCGGCTGGAAAGCCTGGCTTGCCCGTCACCACAGCGCCTGAGGAGGGAATATGTTTAGCTCGGTATTAATTGCTAACCGCGGCGAGATTGCCGTTCGCGCGATCAAAACGCTTAAGAGAATGGGCATTGCCAGCGTGGCGGTCTATTCCGATCCCGACGCCGGCGCGCAGCACGTCACGGACGCGGATATCGCTGTCTCGCTGGGCGGCGAAAAGGCGGCGGACAGCTATCTGGATATCGCAAAGATTCTGGCCGCCGCAAAAGAGAGCGGCGCGCAGGCGATTTTCCCCGGCTACGGCTTTCTTTCCGAACGCGCTGAGTTTGCGCAGGCCTGCGAAGAGGCGGGCATCGTCTTTATCGGCCCGACCGCCGATCAGATCCGCGATTTCGGTCTTAAGCATCGCGCACGGGAACTGGCATTTAAGGCCGGTGTGCCGATGACGCCGGGAACGGGTTTATTGCTTACCCAGCAGGAAGCGCAGCTTGCCGCGGCGGAAATCGGCTATCCGGTGATGCTGAAAACCACCGCGGGCGGAGGCGGAATAGGGCTTACGCGCTGCGATGACGAAGCCGCGCTGCTTGAGGCATGGTCGAGCGTAAAACGCATGGGGCAGCAGTTTTTCAGCGACGACGGCGTGTTTATCGAGCGTTTCATTGACCGCGCCCGTCATCTCGAAGTGCAGATCTTTGGCGACGGCACAGGCAAGGTTGTGGCGCTCGGCGAACGGGATTGCTCTTTGCAACGCCGGAATCAGAAGGTGGTGGAGGAAACGCCTGCGCCAAACCTGCCGCAGTCCACACGCGAAGCGATACACGCAGCCGCGGTGGCGCTCGGCGAGTCGGTAAATTACCGCAGCGCAGGCACCGTGGAGTTTATCTACGACGCCGCGCGCGATGCGTTCTATTTTCTGGAAGTGAATACCCGTTTGCAGGTGGAGCACACGGTGACGGAAATGGTCACCGGGCTCGATCTGATTGAGTGCATGCTGAAGGTGGCCGCAGGCGTGCCGCTCGACTGGCAGCGTCTTGCAAAGCCGCCCAAAGGCGCCGCTATCGAAGTGAGGATCTATGCCGAAGACGCGCTGAAAAACTTCCAGCCGAGCCCGGGCGTGCTGACCGATGTCGCCTTCCCGGACGACGTGCGCGTGGACGGCTGGGTCAGTACCGGCAGCGAGGTGAGCGCGTTTTACGATCCGATGATCGCTAAAGCGATCGTTTACGGCGAGGATCGGCAGCAGGCGTTAAGTAAACTGAACGCCGCGCTGGCGGCCACGCGTTTACACGGTATCGCCACCAACCTCGACTATCTGCGCCAGATTGTGCAACTGGCCGAATTTAAAGCGGGTGTGATGTGGACGCGCCTGCTGGACAGCGTTGTCTATCAGGCGCACGCCGTTGAAGTGCTGGATCCGGGCACCTGGAGCAGCGTGCAGGACTGCCCCGGCCGTCTTGGCTACTGGGATATCGGCGTGCCGCCGTCCGGACCGATGGATGACTTTGCTTTCCGCCTGGCGAACCGCATCGTCGGCAACCATCCTTCTGCCGCCGGACTGGAGTTCACGCTGCAGGGGCCAACGCTGCGTTTTCACAGCGCGGCCACGATTGCGCTGACGGGCGCGCCTTGTCCGGCGACCCTTGACGACGCGCAAGTGCCTTACTGGCAGCCGATTATCGTTAAAGCCGGACAGACGCTGAAGCTTGGCCGCGCGACATCCGGCTGCCGTACTTACCTCGCCGTGCGCAACGGTTTTGACGTGCCGGTTTACCTCGGCAGCCGTTCCACCTTTGCCCTTGGGCAGTTTGGCGGTCACGCCGGGCGTACCCTGCGCGTGGCGG
>NZ_RCAA01000052.1:34411-34628 GCF_003628475.1 Enterobacter sp. R1(2018)
GCTGCCGCAAACGCCGGAGCCCGCGGTTATCCCGCTGTACGGCGATCTGTGGGAAATCGGCGTGCTGTACGGACCGCACGGCGCGCCTGATTTCTTTACGCCGGAATCCATGCAGGCGTTTTTTGACGCCGAATGGCAGGTTCACTACAACTCGAACCGTCTTGGCGTACGGCTTGTCGGCCCGAAACCGGAGTGGACGCGCGCCGACGGCGGCGAG
>NZ_RCAA01000052.1:34638-34890 GCF_003628475.1 Enterobacter sp. R1(2018)
CATCCTTCCAACGTCCACGACTGTGAATACGCTATCGGCGCGGTGAACTTCACCGGCGACTTCCCGGTTATTCTGACGCGCGACGGCCCAAGCCTTGGCGGATTTGTCTGCCCGGTCACCATCGCGAAAGCCGAACTGTGGAAAGTCGGGCAGGTGAAGCCTGGCGATCGCATCCGCTTCCACGCTATTACGTTTGAACACGCGCAGTCGCTGGAGATCGCCCAGGAAGTGGCGGTGACCAATCTGCTGCAC
>NZ_RCAA01000052.1:34952-36653 GCF_003628475.1 Enterobacter sp. R1(2018)
CTACCTCCAGCGCGGCGATTCTGGCTGAGCTGGCTCCCGAAGGCGAGCTGCCGGCGGTGGTTTATCGCCAGGCGGGTGATAACTACGTGCTGATCGAATACGGCGATAACGTGCTGGATCTGGCGCTGCGCCTGCGAATTTACCTGCTGATGAAAGCCATCGGGCAAGCCGGCATGAACGGCATAGAGGAGCTTTCTCCCGGCGTGCGTTCGCTGCAGGTGCGCTACGACAGCCAGCGTATTTCCCAGTGCCAGCTTCTCACGCTGCTGCTGAGCCTTGAGAAACAGCTGGGCGACGTGACGAAGCTGAACATTCCGTCACGCATCGTGCATTTGCCGATGGCCTTTGAGGACAGCGCCACGCTTGCGGCGGTGGATCGCTACCGGCAAACCGTGCGCGCCGACGCTCCCTGGCTGCCAAATAACGTCGATTTTATCCAGCGCACCAACGGCCTTGCGCACCGCGACGAGGTGAAGCAGATAATCTTCGACGCCAGCTATCTGGTGCTGGGCCTGGGCGACGTTTACCTCGGCGCGCCCTGCGCGGTGCCGCTCGATCCGCGTCACCGCCTGCTGAGTTCAAAATACAACCCGGCGCGCACCTGGACTGCCGAAGGCACCGTCGGCATCGGCGGCATGTACATGTGTATCTACGGCATGGACTCGCCGGGCGGCTATCAACTGGTCGGGCGCACGGTGCCTATCTGGAACAAATTCCTCAGAAACGAGCAGTTCGGCGACGAACCCTGGCTGCTGAAGTTCTTCGACCAGGTACGTTTTTATCCGGTGACCGAAGAAGAGCTGACTGAATTCCGCACGGCGTTTCGTGAAGGGCGGGCTCAGGTTCGCATCGAAGAGGTGGAGTTTGACTTCGCCGCCTATAGCGAATTCCTTGCGCAAAACGCCGACGACATCGCCCGTTTCCGCGAGCGGCAGAAAATCGCCTTTAACAGCGAAGTCGCCCACTGGAAAGAGCAGGAAGGCGCGGCGGTCGAGAGCGCGCTGCTTGCGGAAGAGGAGGCCTGCGACGATCCGGCTGGACATCTGGTCAGCGCGGATCTGAACGGCAATATCTGGAAGATCCTCGTCGCAGCGGGCCAGACGGTGAAGCAGGGCGAACCGCTTATCGTGGTGGAAGCCATGAAGATGGAGTTGATGGTTTCCGCGCCCTGCGACGGCACCGTTATCCGCATCAGCTGTCAGCAGGGCCGCCCGGTTGGCCCCGGAGACGCGCTGCTGTGGCTGGATGTGGTGTGAATCCTGGTCGGAAGACGGGGCGGCATCGCTTATCCACCCGGCATGCAAACTCCGTGTTTAGTAGGGCGGATAAGCGCAGCGCTATCCGCGTGGAGAATAAATGAAAACCACTGAAAAACCAGAAGGCATAGCCGAACGCATTTACCGGCAGCTCAAACAGGAAATTTTCGATTTCCAGCTGCTACCCGGCGACCGCTTCAGCGAAAACGATATCGCGGTGCGTATGGAGGCGAGCCGCACGCCGGTCCGTCAGGCGCTGTATGCGCTGGAGCAGGAGGGCTACGTCGAGGTGCAGCCGCGCAGCGGCTGGCAGATTAAAGCGGTGGATTTTGACTACCTGGAATCGCTTTACGATCTGCGCATTGTGCTGGAGCTGGAGGCGGTGAAACGGCTGTGCGCGCTGCCGCAGGAAGTGCGGCCGCTGCCCTTACAGCTGTTGAAACAG
>NZ_RCAA01000052.1:36692-38318 GCF_003628475.1 Enterobacter sp. R1(2018)
GCTGCAAAACGGCGCGGAGGTCGCAGGCCATGACGAAGCGTTTCATATGACGCTTGTCGAGGCTGCGGGCAACCCGGAGATGGCGCGGGTGCACCGCGATATCACCGAAAAAATTCGCATCGTGCGGCGGCTGGATTTTACCCAGCGGCCACGCGTGAACGCGACTTACCACGAGCACGGGCAGATTTTGCTCGCCGTTTTGGACCGACAGCTTCAGGAGGCGCAGACCCGTTTACACGACCATATAGCCGCAAGTCAGAAAGAGGTTCGTTTGATAACGCTTCATATGTTGCACCTGGCACGAAACACACAGCGTCTTTAACTTTTCAGGAGTGAGAATTATGCAACGTCGTACCTTTATTAAAGCTTTTGCGCTTTCCGCGTCGGTTATCAGCATGGGGCTGGCTTTCAGCGCACAGGCGGCCGATACCATCAAAGTGGGCATTATGCATTCGCTCTCCGGCACGATGGCCATTTCCGAAACGCCCCTGAAAGACGTGGCGCTGATGACCATCGCTGACATCAACGCCAAGGGCGGCGTGCTGGGCAAACAGCTTGAGCCGGTAGTGGTCGATCCCGCCTCCAACTGGCCGCTGTTCGCTGAGAAAGCGCGTCAGCTGCTAAGCCAGGACAAAGCGGCGGTGGTGTTTGGCTGCTGGACTTCGGTTTCGCGTAAATCCGTGCTGCCGGTGTTTGAGGAGCTGAACGGGCTGCTGTTCTATCCGGTGCAGTACGAGGGCGAAGAGATGTCGCCAAACGTCTTCTACACCGGCGCGGCGCCAAACCAGCAGGCGATCCCGGCGGTGGAATACCTGATGAGCGAGGACGGCGGGGCGGCGAAACGCTACTTCCTGCTGGGCACCGACTACGTTTATCCGCGCACCACCAATAAGATCCTGCGCGCTTTCCTGCACTCCAAAGGCGTACAGGATAAAGATATCGAAGAGGTCTATACCCCGTTTGGCTACAGCGACTATCAGACCATCGTCTCCAACATCAAGAAGTTCTCCGCCGGCGGTAAAACGGCGGTGATTTCCACCATTAACGGCGATTCCAACGTGCCGTTCTACAAAGAGCTGGCCAACCAGGGGCTGAAGGCTACGGACGTGCCGGTAGTGGCCTTCTCCGTGGGCGAAGAAGAGCTGCGCGGCATCGACACCAAACCGCTGGTAGGTAACCTGGCCGCCTGGAACTACTTCGAATCCGTGGATAACCCAACCAACAAGCAGTTCGTCGCGGAATGGAAAGCTTATGCGAAGGCCCACAAGCTGCCGAATGCCGATACCGTCGTCACCAACGACCCCATGGAAGCGACTTACGTCGGCATCCATATGTGGGCCCAGGCGGTTGAAAAAGCGGGCACTACGGATGTGGATAAAGTCCGTGCGGCGATGGCCGGGCAGACCTTTAAGGCGCCTTCCGGCTTTACCCTGACGATGGACGCCACCAACCACCATCTGCATAAGCCGGTGATGATCGGCGAGATCGAAAGCAACGGCCAGTTCAACGTGGTGTGGCAGACCGAAGGCCCGGTTCGCGCCCAGCCGTGGAGTCCGTTTATTGCCGGGAACGACAAGAAGTCTGACGAGCCGGTGAAAACGGCCAGCAACTAAACCAGATGGCGGG
>NZ_RCAA01000052.1:38376-39977 GCF_003628475.1 Enterobacter sp. R1(2018)
GACGCGCAGGATGGATAACGCCTGCGCCATCCATCCCTGTAAGCAGGAGAAGCCCATGAAATTCATACGATGGCTGCTGATCGTCGCCTGGCTGCTGCCGTGTTTCGCCCGCGCAGGAGACGCCGAGGATTTTGCGGCGGCTAACCGCGCCGCGCAGGCGAAGCTGCTGCAAAGCTGGGCGGCTGCGCCGGACGCGGCTCGTCTCCCGCTGCTGAGTGCGCTTAGCCAGGAAAATCTGTATACCGACGAACAGCATCACGCGTTCGCGCAAACGGATGCAAAAATTACGCCTCTTGGCGCGGCCAGTACGCCCGCCGGAGCGCTGAAAAAGGTGCGTCTCACTAATCGCCTACGCATTCTGGCGGCCAGCGCGCTGGCCAGTCATCGGCTGGTAAGTGACAACGTCACGGTTCGTCTGCAGGCGGCAAAGGATTTACAACGGGATGCGGAACCTGACCTGCTTGCGCTTCTTGAAGAAAGGCTCAAAGCCGAGCAGGACGAAGAGGTGCGTAGCGCTCTTGAAGGGGCGCTGGCTCGTCTCCGGCTCGCCAGCCCTGACGCTAAAGTGCGTCTTAGCGCGGTCGAGCTTCTCAGCCATTCCGCCGATCCCGATACCCAGGCATTGCTAAAACCGCTCACCGATGCGCAAAACGAAGCCGACGCCCAGGTGCGCGAGGCGGCAGGCGAAGGGCTGCAAAAAATCCAGCACCGGCTGATGCTCGGCGACATCCTCGGCCAGGCGTTTATGGGGCTCTCTTTAGGATCGATCCTGCTGCTCGCCGCGCTGGGACTGGCGATAACCTACGGCCTGCTGGGCGTTATTAATATGGCGCACGGCGAAATGCTGATGCTCGGCGCCTATTCGGCCTGGCTGGTGCAGGCAGCTTTTCAGCAGTATGCCCCCGGCTGGCTGACCTTCTACCCGCTTGCGGCGCTGCCGGTCGCCTTCGCCATCACCGCCGGGATCGGCATGGCGCTTGAGCGCACTATTATTCGTCATCTTTACGGCCGTCCGCTGGAAACGCTGCTGGCGACCTGGGGCATCAGCCTGATGCTTATCCAGATTGTGCGCATGACCTTTGGCGCGCAGAACATGGAGGTGGCGAATCCGGCGTGGCTTTCCGGCGGCGTACAGGTGCTGCCGAACCTTATCCTGCCGTGGAACCGCCTCGTGGTGCTGGGCTTTGTCATGCTGGTGCTGCTGTTTACCTGGCTGCTGCTCAATAAAACACGCCTGGGCATGAACGTGCGGGCCGTTACACAAAATCGCGCGATGGCGGCCTGCTGCGGCGTGCCGACCGGACGCGTGGATATGCTGGCCTTTGGCCTCGGCTCCGGCATTGCCGGACTGGGCGGCGTGGCGCTCTCGCAGCTTGGCAACGTCGGCCCGGAGCTGGGTCAAGGCTACATTATCGATTCGTTTTTAGTGGTGGTGCTGGGCGGCGTAGGACAGCTTGCCGGCAGCGTGGCCGCCGCGTTCGGACTGGGCATTTTCAACAAAATACTGGAGCCGCAAATCGGTGCGGTGCTGGGCAAAATCTTCATCCTTGTGCTGATTATTCTGTTTATCCAGAAGCGTCCGCAGGGCCTGTTTGCGCTGA
>NZ_RCAA01000052.1:40049-41957 GCF_003628475.1 Enterobacter sp. R1(2018)
ATTTGGTGTGGGGATATGCGGGATTGCTCTCGCTGGGACACGGTATTTTCTTCGCCCTCGGCGGCTATGCGATGGGCATGTATCTGATGCGCCAGGCCGCGGGCGACGGGCTTCCCGAATTTATGTCCTTCCTTTCCTGGAGCGAGCTGCCCTGGTTCTGGCGGGGCACGCAGCATTTTGCCTGGGCGATGGCGCTGGTCGTCCTTGTGCCGGGAGTGCTGGCGCTGATATTCGGCTTTTTTGCCTTCCGTTCAAAAATCAAGGGCGTGTACTTCTCAATCATGACCCAGGCGCTGACCTACGCCGGTATGCTGCTGTTTTTCCGTAACGAAACCGGCTTTGGCGGCAATAACGGCTTTACCGGATTTACCACCATTCTGGGAATGCCCATCACCGCGACGGGCACGCGTATCGGACTGTTTATCGCCACGGTTTTACTGCTGACGGCGAGCCTTGCCGTTGGTGCTGCGCTCGCGCGCAGCAAGTTTGGCCGCGTGCTGACCGCCGTGCGCGATGCGGAAAACCGTCTCGTCTTCTGCGGCTACGATCCGCGAGGATTCAAACTCCTCGTCTGGACGCTGTCTGCCGTCATCTGCGGGCTGGCGGGCGCGCTTTACGTGCCGCAGGTCGGGATCATCAACCCCGGCGAGATGTCGCCGACCAACTCCATCGAGGCGGCGATTTGGGTTGCGCTTGGCGGGCGCGGCACGCTGATTGGCCCGATCCTTGGCGCAGGCCTCGTGAACGGCGCAAAAAGCTATTTCACCATGGCCGTACCAGAATACTGGCAGCTGTTCCTCGGGCTGATTTTTATCCTCGTGACGCTGTTTTTGCCGCGTGGGGTAACAGGCCTGCTGCGTAAAGGAGAGAAATAATGCAACCAGGCGAGCCGCTGTTTACCCGTCAGCATCTGACGGACAGATACCGCGAGCAGACGGATCCGGTGCTGATGCTGGAAAATATCAACGTCAGTTTCGAGGGGTTTAAGGCGCTGACGGATCTGTCGCTCAATATTGGCGTGGGGGAACTGCGCTGCGTAATTGGCCCGAACGGCGCGGGAAAAACCACCCTGATGGACGTGATCACCGGCAAAACCCGGCCGCAAAGCGGCAGGGCGTTTTACGATCAGTCCACGGATTTACTGCGTCTCGAACCCGCAGAGATCGCCCAAAAAGGGATAGGGCGCAAATTCCAGAAGCCTACGGTTTTTGAAGCGCTGACGGTGTTTGAAAACCTTGAAATTGCCCAAAAAGCGGACAGGTCGGTATGGGCGAGCCTGCGGGCAAAGCTTAATTCTGAGCAGCGCGACCGCATCGACGACATGCTTGTCACGCTGCGTCTTGGCGCAGAGCGCCACCGCCGCGCGGGGCTGCTGTCGCACGGACAAAAGCAGTTTCTGGAAATCGGCATGCTGCTGGTGCAGGAGCCGCATTTACTGCTGCTGGATGAGCCCGCGGCAGGCATGACCGATGCGGAAACCGAGTACACGGCCGAGCTGTTCCGCACGCTTGCGGGCAGGCATTCCCTGATGGTAGTGGAGCACGACATGGGCTTTGTGGAAACCATCGCCGACCACGTCACGGTGCTGCATCAGGGACAGGTGCTGGCAGAAGGCTCGCTGCGGGATGTGCAGGCTAATGAGCAGGTCATCGAAGTTTATCTGGGGCGTTAGGAAATTGCAGGCGGACGGCTACAGCGCCAGCCGCCGGGAGGAGCAAAATATGCTGATGGTCCATGAGTTAAACCAGTACTACGGCGGCAGCCATATCCTGCGCGGCGTCTCGTTTGAAGCCAAAATTGGCGAAGTTACCTGCCTGCTGGGACGTAACGGCGTGGGGAAAAGCACCCTGCTGAAATGCCTGATGGGGCTTATTCCGGCGAAATCCGGCAGCGTGATCTGGCAGCAGA
>NZ_RCAA01000052.1:42043-58514 GCF_003628475.1 Enterobacter sp. R1(2018)
GTTATCAGGCAGCTTGCGGCAAAAGGCGATATGGCCATTTTGCTGGTCGAACAATTTTACGATTTTGCCGCCGAGCTGGCGGACAGCTATCTGGTGATGTCGCGGGGGGCGGTTATTCAGCGCGGCAGGGGGAAAGATATGGAAGCGGACGGGGTTCGGGGCCTGGTGGCGATTTAAGGTTTTTTAACATGCGGATAAACGGGCGCTTTTTGCCGGGGCGTTTCATGACTTATAGTAAGGCTCTGTTCGTCATCCTTCCCGGAGGTTTGCTTTGACTGGTGTCACAAACGAATACCTGCAGCCGACTGGCGCTGCGTTACCTGACTGGCAGCCTCGGCCGCGTCCGCAGCGCGTTGTTCTGCAAGGTCGCTACTGCCGCCTTGAGCCACTGACGCCCGCAGTCCATACAGGCTCGCTGTGGAAAGCCTGGAGCAAAGCGGAAGACGGGCGCGACTGGACCTATCTGTTCGCAGGCCCGTTTACCAGTGAGCAGCAGTTTGCCGACTATATCGCCGCCGCCGCGGCAAGTACCGATCCGCTGCACTATGCGGTTATCGACCAAAAATCGGGCCATGCGCTGGGCACGCTTTCGCTGATGCGCATCGATCCGGCGAACGGCGTTATCGAGGTGGGCTCCGTGGCTTTTTCACCGGAGCTCAAGCGTACCCTTCACGCCACCGAAGCCCACTTTTTGCTGATGAGATACGCGTTTGATGAGCTGGGCTATCGCCGCTACGAGTGGAAGTGCGACAGCCTGAACGGCCCGTCGCGTCGTGCCGCTTTGCGTCTTGGTTTCCGTTTCGAAGGGCTGTTTCGCCAGGCCGTGGTTTATAAAGGCCGCAGCCGCGATACCGCCTGGTTCTCCATTATCGATGGCGAATGGCCGCTGATAAAAGATACGTTCGAGGCCTGGCTGTCCGAGGAAAATCAGCCGGCGGGCGGGCAGGTGCAAAGCCTGTCCAGCCTGCGCAAGGAGCGGGCGGCCAAAAGCGCGATCGCAGCGAGAGTCACCCTCAATGTTCGCCCGCTTGTTGAGAGCGACTATTCCGCATGGCTTACGCTATGGCAGGGCTATTTAACGTTTTATGATGCTCAGCTTAGCGAACAGGTAAGCCAGCTAACCTGGCGGCGCATGCTGTCGGAGGCCGAGCCGATGTACGCGCTGGGCGCATTTGATGAGCAGCAAAAGCTCCTCGGCTTCGCGCACCTGATCTATCACCGTGGCACCTGGTCCGCAGGCGATCATTGTTATCTGGAAGATCTGTTTACCGCGCCACAGTCACGCGGCAAAGGCGTTGGTCGGGCGCTGATCGAAGGGGTTTACCAGCACGCGCAGGCAAATGGCGCGTCGCGGGTTTACTGGCATACGCATGAAACGAACGCTACCGCGCAGACGCTTTATGACCGGCTTGCGGATAAGCCGGGGTTTATACAGTACCGTAAAAATCTTGGATGATTACCGGGCAGGAGAGGCGCCGACCGGCGCTCTCCTTTATCGGCTTAGCGGTTTTGACCCGCCATCAGAATGTATTTTACATGTACGTATTCTTCGATACCGTAATGGCCCCCTTCACGTCCGTAGCCAGAATGCTTAATGCCCCCGAAAGGCACGGATGCGGTGCCGACAGCGCCGGAGTTTATGATCACCATGCCGGCCTCCAGCCGCTTCGACAGACGAAAAGCGCGTCCGAGATCCCGGGTCCAGGCGTAGGCCACCAGGCCATATTCGGTGTCATTCGCACAGCGAATGACTTCCTCTTCGTCGCTGAAGCGATAAACCGCAAACACCGGTCCGAAAATCTCGGTGTTATGCACGGCAAAAGTCTTATCCAGATCGCACAGAATGGTCGGTTCGTAAAACAGGCCTCCTTTCGCATGCGATTTCCCGCCGAGTCTTACTCTTGCTCCTTTTTGCACCGCGTCGTTAACTAACGAGGAGACTTTATCCAGCGCCAGTTGATTAATAAGCGGACCGACGACAAACCCTGGTTGCATCCCCTGATCCACGGGTATCCCGGCAACCGCGGCGGCTAATCGTTCGACAAACTGCTCATAAATGCCGTCCTGAATAAAAATGCGGTTCGGGGAGATACAGACCTGGCCTGAGTTACGCAGCTTGGCGCCGATCAGGCCGTTTATCGTCTCTTCCAGGGGACTGTCGTCAAAAACGATAAACGGCGCGTTGCCACCCAGCTCCATGGTCATTTTTTTTAGCGTTTCGCCACAGCTTTTCGCCAGCAGCTTGCCCACCCGGGTCGAGCCGGTAAAGGAGATTTTGTGGATGCGCGGATCCTGCGTAAAGGCTTCGCCAATGGCTTTAGCCTCTCCGGTCACCATCTCAAACACGCCCTGCGGAATACCCGCCCGGCGGGCATATTCCAGCAGCTTATAGGCGGTTAACGGGGTCTCTTCCGCGGGCTTGATAATCATGGTGCAGCCCGCCGCAAGGGCGGTGGCGATTTTGCGAGCGATCATCATGAACGGAAAGTTCCACGGCGTGATAGCGGCCGTCGGGCCGACCGGCTCTTTGACGATCAGCACCGAGGCGTGAGGGTCATGGGAAGGGATAATTTCGCCGTTTAAGCGCCTGGCCTCCTCGGCGTACCATTCGATGAATCCCAGGCCGTATTCGATTTCTCCCATGGCTTCGCTCAGGCATTTGCCGTTTTCTTTTACTATCAGCTCGGCAAAAACGTGCTTATCCGCGCGAACCAAATCGTACCAACTGCGCAGCAGGTCTCCGCGTTCCTTTGCGGTCCTGGATGCCCATGCCGGAAAGGCATGGCAGGTGCGGTCAATGGCGGACGCCACTTCTTCGGCAGCCATATACGGGGCCTGCCCGACAACAGTGCCGTCTGCAGGATTAATCACTTTAATCATTGGGCTTGCTTCCTCAAAAAGTCATGCTGAACGCAAGACGGGTGCGTAACCTTTTACCCGTAGTCGTTTGACGCCGTTTATGATGCGGCGTTAGCTTTTCCCCCACAATCGATTAAAATTGCTGAACCGTTGAGAAAAACTAAATGATTATCAGCCATGCGCGAACTCCCGCCGTTAAACGCCCTGTTAGCTTTTGAAACCGTTGCCAGAAGCGGCAGCGTACGCGCCGCGGCAGAGAAACTGTCGGTCACGCCGGGCGCGGTAAGCCGCCAGATTCGCCTGCTGGAAGAGCATTTCGGTACGGCGCTTTTTCGCCGCCAGGGGCGAGGACTGATCCTGACGCTGACCGGCAATGCCTATTTCCAGCAAATCAGCGCGCATTTTGACGGCCTGCGGGCCGCCGGACAGATACTGGATCGCCGAGCCGGACGCGCTGTCATCCATCTGCACTCCTTCACCACCTTTGCTACCCGCTGGCTTATTCCCAGGCTGGCTAAATTCCAGCTGGCGAACGCCGATATTGACGTACGGCTGACTACGGCTTCGGATTGGGACGATGAGATGAACTACGATGCCGCCATCCGCCTGGGACGGGGAGACTGGCCGCGCAGCCGCGCCGTGGCGCTGGTGAAAAACATTCTGGTTCCTGTGTGCCGGCCGACCGAAGCGCGCAGAATTTTAGATCTTAGCGATCTCGCAAAGCATACGCTGCTGATGGTGCGCGGTCGGCCGGACGACTGGTCGCTGTGGTGTAACGCCTTTGGGGTTGATATGAAAGCGCTTGTTCGGCGCCGGGAAATGGAGAGCTCGGCGCTGGCCTACCAGGCGGCGCTGGAAGGGCAAGGCATCGCCCTGGCGCAGCGCGTGCTGGTAGAAGATGAACTTAATTCCGGTACGCTCGTGGCGATGGAACATCACCAGTGGGATTGCGGCGATCTGACCTATTACCTGGTTTCGGATGAGGACAGCCCGAAAAGGTCGACGATTACGAGGCTGGAGGCGCATCTTACCGGCCACGCATAAAATATTGAGCGTTGATTACGGGTGCTGTGGCTTTACCGTCATTCCCTTAACCACCAGCAGATAAGCCAGCGCGATGGCGATCATCAGCACCACAAACAGCATCGACGGCGCAAACCAGGTCAGCAGCAAACCCGTGACCAGAGGATTGCAGGCGCCGCCAAGCCAGCCGAGCTGCTGCGCTGAGAAATAGCTCGCTTTCAGACCCCGCGGAGCAATGTTATCGACCAGCATATATTCACCCGGCGCGTAAATCAGCTCGCCCACGGTAAACACCGCGGCGGAAAGGCCCCAGAACAGCAGGTTGCTTCCGGACAGCATGAATCCCGCAAGGCCGGCTATAAAAAATAGCGTGCCGCAGAACATCAGCTTTTTAATATTGTCCGGCCGGATCCTTTTGCCCACCAGATACTGAAACACCACCACCACGAAGGCGTTGACCGGCAGCACCACGCCCACCACTTTTTCAGCAAGCCCGGCATCGGAAATGGCGATGGCGTATTGCGACAGGCAGGCGGCAAAAGATCCGTAAACCAGCGAGCCGAGAAACGCAGAAAAGGTGAAATACATCAACGCCTTGTCTTTAAGCATGCTGCGCGGGGAAAGCACCACGTTTTCACTTTGCGCAGGCGCGCTGACAGGGGCGCTGTAAACATAGCGGCTGATTAAGATAAAAGGGATAACCGCCGTCAGGCCCGATAGCCAGAATGGTAAGTTAGTACTGTAGAGTACGGCGAGCGTGCCGATCGGCGGCCCGACGGTCCAGCCGATATTTGAAAAGGTGTAGTTAAGGGAAAATATTTTTGGTTTTTGATGCAGTTCCAGAGTGTCGGAAAAATAACCCTTCAGCACCGTAGAAAATACCGAGTAGGCGCAGTTAATAAGCGAGTAAAAAATCACTACCAGTACGGAATGATTAACCAGCGGTATGGCGATAAATCCGGCAAGAAAAATGGCGATGGCCAACAGCATATATTTTTTCTTATCAAATTTGTCCGCCAGAATACCGAACCACAGGCTGAAAATAACGCCTGCCGTTAGCGCAGCGGTTAAAGCAAAACCGATCTCTTTGAGCGGCATATTGTACTGCCGCGAAAGATAAATGGTCATAAAAGGCAGGGTCAGACCGCGGCCAACGGTCAGCAGCAGGGAGGCGATAAGTAAAACGCTTGTTGATAATTGCTTGCCAGAAAATAACTTCGCGAGGGTAGCCATTGTTATCGGTATCTGCGCAGGGCGTGGAAGACAGCGCTCAGATTTATCATGAAGAAACAGTGAAGTACAGGCCATGCTTTAAGCCAGTGCACGGGATGACACATCTGTATGGCTGTGATTTGTTGCGATCTGTATCTGTTCATCTGTCGCTTTTAGGCTTAGTTTTTAACAAATTTATAAAATAGACAGGGGCGAATATGACACGTAAAGACGGGCTGCTGGCAATGCTGGTGGTGATAGTTTGGGGGCTTAATTTCGTGGTGATTAAGATGGGGCTGCACAATATGCCGCCGTTGATGCTGGCAGGGCTGCGCTTTTTACTGGTGGCTTTCCCGGCGCTGTTATTTGTTGCGCGCCCGAAGATTCCGTTTAGCCTGTTAGCGGCCTATGGTCTGACCATCAGTTTTGGCCAGTTCGCCTTTTTATTCTGCGCAATTAAATTCGGCATGCCCGCAGGGCTTGCGTCGCTGGTATTACAGGCGCAGGCGTTTTTCACTATTATTCTTGGCGTGTTTGTTTTCCGCGAAAGGCTGCAGACGAAGCAGATAGCCGGCATCGCCCTTGCCGTCATTGGCGTATTAATTCTTATCGAGGGCAGCCTTGGCGGACAGCACGTGGCGCTGCTGGGCTTTATGCTGACGCTGGCCGCGGCGTTCAGCTGGGCGTGCGGCAATATTTTCAATAAAAAAATTATGCAGCTTGAGGCTCGCCCGCAGATCATGTCGCTGGTGGTGTGGAGCGCGCTTATTCCGGTGATCCCGTTCTTCGTAGCCAGCCTGCTGATGGACGGCCCGGCCCTGATGCTGCAAAGCCTGGTGGCTATCGATCTCACCACGATTTTATCGCTGGTGTACCTGGCGTTCGTCGCAACCATCGTCGGTTACGGCATCTGGGGAAGCCTGCTTGGACGCTACGAAACCTGGCGCGTGGCGCCGCTTTCACTGCTTGTGCCGGTCGTGGGGATGGCGAGCGCCGCGCTGATCCTCGACGAAAAGCTCAGCGCCACGCAGCTGGTTGGCGCGGTGCTGATCATGGCCGGGTTATATATCAACGTGTTTGGACTGCGGGTGAGAAAGGCGGCGGTCAGCTGATTCCGCGTCGGGTGAGCGCTTATGCTACCCGACGCTTATGCTTTATTCGCTGCCGTGATAATAGGGCGCGCCCAGCTGTTCTGATTTATCGCTGAGGGTATTGCTGGCAGCGCTGCGGCTGTCGGAAGGGGGGGTAATCATCCCGCCCTGGTTGGCGTGGGCTGCGTTAAAGCTGCCTGGTTGTTCAGCCCACAGGTTGCCCGATGCCAGAGCTAAAAGCACGGCGGCCGTGGAGACAAAGCGTTTCATGAATTCCTCGTTTACGTCCGTTTGCACAGACGGTGATGTCAGGTGTACTGCTTAATGGTTTAGCGGGTGAATGTACTTTCCGTCGCCTGTCAGATGCGTTACGCGATACTTGTGCGGCGGCACGGAGAAGTAGTTTTTAAACGTGCGGGTGAGCGTCTGCTGCGACTCAAACCCGTAACGCTCCGCTAAATAGAGAATCGGCTCGTTGCTGTCTTTCAGCTTCAGAGCAATCTCGGTCAGTTTGCGATTGCGGATGTACTGGCCTAATGAATGGCCGGTTTCTTTTTTGAACATCCGCTGCAGGTGCCACTTCGAGTAGCCAGAACGCTGCGAAACCTTCTCAAGCGAGAGAGGGGTTTCCAGGTTCTCTTCTATCCAGTCCAAAATGCTGTTTACCGTTATCGCATCGTTATTGCGTCTGGACATCGTCTCACCTCTTTTCAGGTTTACGGCAATACCTTTTTTAGCAGGTAATGAAGCGTATCGACTTCATCTGCCGTCAGGTTTTTTGTCAGTTCCTGGTGCAAATCTTGCCCCACAAGGCTGTGGCATTGCTCACACAACATTTTCCCTTCAGGCGTAAGCCTGACCAGAACGCCGCGCTTATCATGCGGGTTCGGCAAGCGCTCAATCCACCCTTTGCAAAGCAAACGATCGAGCATGCGGGTAAGTGCGCCGAGGTCGACCGACAGCACTTTTTTTAACTCCACCGGCGTAATACACACAGCGCAGTAGATGGAACAAAGCACCTTAAACTGCGTCGAGGTGATATCCAGCGGCGAGAGATAAGTGTTGAGCAGGCGGTCCTTATGCTGATTAACCATGTGAATCAGGCGCCCCAGCGGGATCATTTCGTTAAACAGATCACTTGTGCTTTTCACTATGGTTGCCCAGGCAAGTAGATTAATCACGCGAGATATTATTGCCCGGGCAAGTATAAGTCAACGTGATGCTTCGTCGACGGGCCGCGGATGCCACAAATAGCTAAAACGGTTCAGTCAGCGAGCCGTTTAAGAGAAGTTAATGCTTTTGATGCTTATACTTGGCTGGGTTGCCGCTACCGCAGAGAAAGGAAATAAAATGATGGAGTTAATGAGAGCCGTTGGGCTGGGGCTGGTGGTTCTGCTGCCGCTGGCAAATCCGCTGACCACGGTTGCGCTATTCCTGGGCCTTGCCGGGAATATGAACAGCAAAGCCCGAAACCGGACGGCGCTGATGGCCTCAATAAACGTGTTTATCATTATGATGGTGGCCTACTACGCGGGCCAGCTTGTGATGAGCACCTTCGGGATTTCGATTCCCGGGCTGCGTATCGCCGGGGGGCTGATCGTCGGCCTGATTGGTTTTCGTATGCTGTTCCCGCAGCAAAAAGCGCATGAGTCGCCGGAGTCGAAAACCAAATCGGAAGAGCTGAGCGAAGAGCCGGACGCGAATATTGCGTTCGTTCCTCTGGCCATGCCGAGCACCGCGGGGCCGGGAACAATCGCCATGATCGTCAGCTCCGCGTCGACGATTAAACACGGCGTGGACTTCGCCCCCTGGGTTGTACTGGTCGCGCCGCCGCTGATATTCGCGCTGGTCAGCGTGATTTTATGGGCCAGCCTGCGCAGTTCCGGGGCGATTATGCGCCTCGTCGGCAAAAGCGGCATTGAAGCGATCTCACGCCTGATGGGGTTCCTGCTGGTGTGCATGGGCGTGCAGTTTATTATTAACGGCGTAGTGGAAATCATTACGACCTGGCCAAAATAAGGGAACAGAATGAAGAACTTAAAGCTACCTGACGAAGAGTATAAAAACGTCGTCGCGCATATCGTCGACTATATGGAAGACAAGCATGACCTGCAGCTGGGGCAGTTTGAAGCCGAGTTTTTCCTTGATGAGCTGGTAAAAAAAATCGCGCCGCTTTTTTATAACCAGGGGCTTAATAAGGCGATGGATGTTATTCACAACAACGTCCTGACGCTTGAGGAGCTGCTGGATCTGGAAAAGGAAGTTTGACCCGGCGCTGTCCATGACAAACCTTGGTGCGTTATTTAATGGCTATAACGCATATATGCTTTTGCGCATTGAGGTGAACCATGACGGCTAAAGGCAATATCATCCGGCGCGAGGGTATTCCGTTTAAAGTTCAGTCCATTAGCGGCGATGAGCTCCGCCCGGCACCACCATTAAAAACGAATCGATAATGTAGCCCTGACCCAGCTTCGGGCCGACGTTGCCACGCTGCGGGAGCGCCGCATGATAGGGAGATAAAAGAGTCAGCGTATCTGCTGATTGATCCGGGCAGGGCGTCGGGACGATTTCAACATCGAAGACGAAGACGAAGCCGATCGGCTGGGAGTGATTCTGCCTGGGCCTTGCGGAAGTGACCGATAAATGAGGTAAAGCAGTAAGCCGGGCGGTGGCATCCCACCGTCCGGCTCGTCGTTAACCGTGATGAGGCTGCTCTTCAAGCGCGACCGGCCAGCGGCGGAAAATCAGCACCGACCAGATTAACGCTGCCAGCGCGGGCACCGCGCCTGCCAGGCCAATGCTGGACATGGAAAAGTGCAGGCTGACCTGGTTTCCCAGCAGTGCGCCAGCGCCGATCCCGATATTAAAGATGCCAGAGAAAAGCGACATCGCCACGTCGGTGGCATCCGGCGCCAGCGCCAGCACTTTTACCTGCATGCCCAGCCCGATGACCATAATTGCGATCCCCCAGAACATGCTCAGCACCGTGAGGTTAACGTTGCTGGTAGAGGCGGGAAGCAGCAGGACCAGGCACAGCACCAGCAGCGCTATCGCGCCGCTTATCAGCGACGAGGCGTATTTGTTACCCAACCGGCCAAACAGAAGGCTGCCCACAATACCGGCGCCGCCCAGCACCAGAAGCAGCAGGGTCGCAAAGTTAGCGCTCAGGCCGGCGACGTTCTGTACAAAGGGTTCTATATAGCTATAGGCCGTGTAATGCGCCGTGACGACGACCGCCGTCAGCACATAGATGCTTACCAGCGCCGGGCGACGGAACAGCTCGGGCACGCTCGAAAGGGAGCCCGAATGTTCGCTTGGCAGCTTCGGCAGCAGCTTCATCAGGCAGAACAGCGTAATGGTCGCCACCACGCCGATGGCAAAGAAGGTCGTCCGCCAGCCGAAATACTGGCCGACGATGCGGCCCAGCGGCAGTCCTAATACCATCGCCAGCGCGGTGCCCGTGGCAAGCAGGCTCAGCGCCTGGGCCTTTTTACCCGCCGGGGCCATGCGAATGGCCAGCGAGGCGGTAATCGACCAGAAAATAGCGTGGGCAAAGGCGATGCCGATGCGGCTGATCACCAGCACGGTAAAGTTCCAGGCGAGGAAAGAGAGCGCGTGGCTGCCGATAAACAACACGAAAATGCCGATAAGCAACCTGCGGCGCTCCACCTGGCTTGTCAGCAGCATAAACGGCAGCGACATTAACGCCACGACCCAGGCGTAAATGGTGAGCATAATGCCAACCTGCGCGGTTTCCATGCCGAAGCTGCCCGCAATATCCGACAGCAGCCCAACGGGTACGAATTCGGTGGTATTAAATATAAAAGCCGCGACAGCAAGGGTAACGACCCGCAGCCACGCTGTCCGGCGTGAGACTGTGCTTAATGTCATAAAATAGTTTCGCGTTGGTGAATGGAAAGTCAGAAGAGAAGGCGATCATAAAACCATCAACCTGGGCATACAACCTATTTTGTGATTTATGTCTCATTTTTTTGCCCGCCTGTGAGCGCATAAAAAAACACATGCGGATACCGGGCCTCTCATGGCATGGTAGAGGTCACGCAGCTACCAATAACAACACGGGATTTATGCTATGCAACCAATTGACTTTTATATGGTAGACGCCTTTGCGGATACCACTTTCGGCGGCAATGCGGCGGCGGTATGCCCGCTCACGGAATGGCTGCCGGACGCCACCTTACTAAAGATGGCAAAGCAGCATAACCAGTCGGAAACGGCTTTTTTTGTCACCACCGACGAAGGGTTTGAGCTGCGCTGGTTCACCACCCAGGGCGAAATCAATTTGTGCGGCCATGCGACGCTTGCCGCGGCGCACGTTATCTTCGAATACTTCGATTACGCTGAGACGACGATTCATTTTTCTACACGATTTGTCGGCCCGCTTAGCGTTACGCGCAGCGGTGAGTGGCTGACGCTCGATTTTCCGGCCTGGAGCACGGAGCCGGTTATGCCGCTGCCCCTGCTGCTTGAGTCGCTGG
This sequence comes from Enterobacter sp. R1(2018), assembly GCF_003628475.1. GTDB lineage: Bacteria > Pseudomonadota > Gammaproteobacteria > Enterobacterales > Enterobacteriaceae > Dryocola. The sequence goes on from NZ_RCAA01000052.1 coordinate 52,731, forward strand.
GCATCAGCGAATGCAAAGAGGTGCGGGTGGCGCGCGATTATATGGTGGTGCTGGAAACCCGGCAGCAGGTCGAGGCGGTACGGGCGGATATCAACGCCATGATCCCGCTGGAGAAAATGGTCTGTATCACGGCGCCGGGAGAGGGCGAATACGATTTTGTCAGCCGCTTCTTCTGTCCTGGCGAAGCGGTGCCGGAAGACCCGGTCACCGGTTCCGCGCACAGCATGCTGATCCCCTACTGGGCTGATAAGCTCGGCAAGACGCAGATGTTCGCCCGTCAGGTATCCGAGCGCGGAGGGGATTTACGCTGTCAGCTGGCAGGGGATCGCGTGCTGATCGGCGGGAAGGCGGCAACTTACCTGATTGGCAAAGTGCTGCTGCGTTAATAGCGATAAAACGCCCTGCGACGGGGCGTTTTTATTTACGGCAAACGCTGAATATTCTCTTTAATCACCTTCAGCGAATGCGCGAACTTCTCCTGCTCTTCCGGGGCAAGCTGGAGTTCGATAATCTGCTGCACGCCGCTTTGCGCCAGTACCGCAGGCACGCCAACCGCCACGTCGGACTCGCCGTACTCGCCGTCCAGGATGCAGGAGATCGCCAGCGCCCGGTGGCTGCCGGTGAAGATATTGCGGCAGATTTCGGCGATGGTGCCGGCAACGCCGTACTCGGTGCAGCCTTTGCGGCTGTAAATCTCAAACCCCTGCTTACGCACTTTCTCGGCAAGGCTTGCCATATCCAGCGTCTGACCCGTTTTGCGTTTGTAGACATCGGCGACCGGCGAGCCGTATACCGCCGAGTGGGACCAGACCGGGAACTGGGTATCGCCATGCTCGCCGAGAATAAACGCGTCAATGCTTTGCGCGCCGATATCCAGCGCCTCGGCCAGCGCGCGGCGCAGGCGCGTAGTATCCAGCCAGACGCCGGTGCCGATCACCTGGCTGCGCGGCAAACCGGAGAGTTTCCACACCTGGTAAGTGATGATGTCGCAGGGATTGGTGGCAATCAGAAAGATGCCGTTGAAGCCGCTGCTCATCATATCCGGAACAATTCTCGCCACGATGCGCGCGGTATTGGTCAGCTCATCAAGTCGGGTCTGACCGGGTTTCAGCGCGCCGCCGGATACGGCGATAACCGCAATATCGACATCCGCGCAGTCGCGGGCCTCACGGGTGCTGATTTTCATCATGCCGGGCATATAGGCGGCGGCATCCGATAAATCCTGGCAGTGGCCTTCGACGCGCTGCTTGTCCAGATCCACGAGGATCAGCTCTTCGCAGATATTCTGGTTGAGCAGGGCATAGGCCGCGGACGCGCCGACGTTTCCCGTGCCGATAATCATGACTTTGCGAGCTTTGGTATTCATTAGTGGCTCCGGCCTGCGAGTTATTTTCTGCTTTGTGAGTAAATTACACCGAAGCCGGGAAGGGAAAAATCAGTTTTTTTCCGCGGCCTTCTCATCTGGCGTAACGGCCTCATTCAGCAAGCTCATAAACGCATCAAGCTGCCGGGTTTTCGCGCCGCGTCGCCAGATAAGCCAGGTTTTCAGGTAGCGCCAGCCGGGCGACAGAGGCCAGGCGCTCGCCTGGTGGCTGCCGGGCATGCTCTCAAGCATGCTGCGCGGCATCAGGGCCAGGCCCGCGCCGGCAATGACGCAGGCCAGCATGCCGTGGTAGGACTCCATTTCATGGATTTTTCCCGGGATCGCCTGGCCGTGATGAAACCAGCTTTCAAAGTGGCGACGATAGGAACAGTTCGCGCGGAAGGCGTAGAGATTGACGCCGTTGACCTGCTGCGGATCGGTTATCGGAGCGTGATCCACCGGCGCTACGATCACCATTTCTTCTTCGTAGACGGCAACGCCTTCCAGCGCGGGATGCAGCACCGGCCCGTCGACGAACGCAGCCGACAGTCTTCCTTCCAGCACGCCGTCAATTTGATCCCCGGACGGCCCGGTAGAAAGCGAAAGCTGAATTTTTGGATACTTTTGATTAAAAGCCGCCAGCAGGCCGGGAATGCGCACGGCGGCGGTACTTTCCAGCGAACCCAGCGCCAGCATGCCCTGCGGCTCATTACCGGAAACAACCATTCTCGCTTCGTCCACCAGCGCCAGGATGCGTTTGCTGTAATGCAGGAAGCTGTGCCCGGCGGGGGCGAGTTTCAGACGCTGGTTTTCACGGATAAACAGGTCGACGCCCAGATCCGCCTCAAGCTGTTTAATGCGCGTGGTGAGATTAGACGGCACGCGGTGCACCTTCTGGGCGGCGGCGTTGATGCTGCCGGTTTCCGCTACGGCGGTGAACATCTCAAGCTGAACAAGATCCATGCTCAATTCTCTTTTCGTGAATAACTGACTCAGCATTATTCATTTTTCATCACTTCAGCTCAAGCGTAAGGTTAAGCACACATTCTTTCATGAGGCGACACCATGCATTCTGTTACGGCGCAAACCCACGCGATTTCCATTAACCCGGCGACCGGCCAGCAGCTTGCCGCCTATCCTTATGCGTCAGACGCCCAGCTTGATGCGGCGTTGGTGCGCAACCACAGCGCTTTTACAGCCTGGCGGCAGGTGCCGGTTATGCAGCGCGCGCAGAAACTCAGGGATCTGGCCGCGGTACTACGTGCTGATGCCGAACCTGTGGCGCAGACGATCGCCGCTGAGATGGGTAAACCTATTGTTCAGGCGCGGGCAGAGGTCGGGAAGTCGGCCAACCTGTGCGAGTGGTATGCGGAACACGGCCCGGCGATGCTGGGCACCGAATCCACCCAGGTCGAAGAGAACAAAGCGGTAATTGAATACCGTCCGCTGGGGCCGATTCTTGCGGTAATGCCGTGGAATTTCCCGCTGTGGCAGGTGCTGCGCGGCGCAGTTCCCGTGCTGCTGGCGGGCAACAGCTACGTTCTTAAACATGCGCCGAACGTAATGGGCTGCGCGATGCTTATCAAATCGCTGTTTATGAAAGCGGATTTCCCGGCGGGGCTGTTTGAAGTCATCAACGTTACGCCCGCAGGCGTGAGTCGGGCGATAAAAGATTCGCATATTGCCGCCGTCACCTTGACCGGCAGCGGACGAGCCGGCGCCGCCATTGGCGCGCAGGCAGGAGCAGCGCTAAAAAAATGCGTGCTGGAGCTTGGCGGTTCCGATCCCTTTATCGTGCTTAATGACGCAGACCTTGATGAAGCCGTAAAAGCGGCGGTAGCCGGGCGTTTCCAGAATACCGGCCAGGTCTGCGCCGCGGCGAAACGGTTTATCGTTGAGGAAGGTATCGCCCCGGCGTTCACCGAAAAGTTTCTTGCGGCCACGCAGCAGCTGAAAGTAGGGGATCCGACTCTTGAGTCAACGCAAATCGGCCCGATGGCGCGCTACGATCTGCGGGACGAGCTGCATCAGCAGGTGACAACGTCACTTAAACAGGGCGCGACGCTGCTGGCAGGCGGCGAAAAACTGGCCGGGGAAGGCAATTATTACGCGCCAACGGTGCTGGGCAATGTGACGCAGGCAATGACGGCGTTCCGCGAAGAGCTGTTCGGCCCGGTCGCGGCGATTAGCGTAGCAAGAAACGCTGAGCATGCGCTTGAGCTGGCAAACGACAGCGACTTTGGACTTTCCGCCACTATTTTTACCGCGGACAGCGCTCTCGCCTCCCGTATGGCCGCACGCCTGGAATGCGGCGGCGTATTTATTAACGGCTACAGCGCCAGCGATCCGCGCGTAGCGTTTGGCGGCGTGAAAAAAAGCGGCTTTGGGCGCGAGCTTTCTCATTTTGGCCTGCATGAGTTTTGCAATGCGCAGACCCTGTGGAAGGATCGCCGGTAATATCGCCGGGTGGATGATGGCCGGCGTCATTCACCCCTTCATAAATCTGAAATAGTTCTGTCATTTTCGCCAGCTACACTCGGCATCCTCAATGTGTTACTGAAGAAAATCATGAACATAAGTAAAATTTTCAGGGCGGGGAAGCCAGCTCGTCGATCCTTTGGACTCCTGAGCGGCGTCATCTGCGTTATCGCGCTGTTTTCCGTTTTACAAATCATGTCGACCTTTCTGCTGTCCGTTATTTTGCGCGATACCCAGCGCGACGTTCTCGCAGGCGATCGACGACATGAACAGCAGGTGTTTATGGATAAAGCGCGCAGCTCGCTGCTGATGGCAAGCGATCTGCTAAACCGGGCCGGCATCTATTTCCTGCAGGATAAAGAAACGGGTTCCGTCGGCAGCTGGAACAGCCTGCTGGACGAGGCGCAGGCAGCGCTTAAATCTTCGGCTGCTGATTTCAACCGCTATCAACGGCTGCGCGACGCTAACAGCGAGCGGGAGAAGCAGCGCAGCGCAGCGCTATCAGACAGCTATAAGCTGTTTTTTGACGGGCTGAAAGAGCAGGCGGACGGGCTTGGGCAAAGCAGCTCCATCGACGCCTTCTTCGCCGTTCCGGTGCAGGCGTTTCAAAGCGATTTTAACGATCGCTATGCCATTTTTCAGAATGAGAACGAGCAGCAAACTCGCGCGGCCAGCGTCTCGCTGCTGCGGAGCTTGGGTCAAGCCCAGAATATGTTTATTGCAGCCCTCGGCGTGTTGCTGCTGGTAGCGGTCGGCGTGTGGCTGGCGGTGACGCGCTGGGTTATCAGGCCACTCAGAGAGGTGATCGCCCATATTGATGTCCTTGCCGCAGGCGATCTTTCACGCGCGCCGCCTGTGCAAACGCAGGTGAACCGGGAAGTGAATCAGCTGGGCGGCAGCGTAGCGGCGATGCAGCAGGGATTGCAGCACCTGGTTCAGGAGGTACGGGATGCCGCCGCCACCATGGCGCTGAATATCAACCAGCTGGCGGAAGGAAACCAGAAGCTGTTTAGCCAGTCGGCGCAGCAGGAGCAGGAGTTGCAGAGCGTGACCAGTCACATCACCGAGCTGGGTTCGCGCGTCAAGGAGAACAGCGACTATGCCCGGCTTGCGAATCTTCGCGCCGACGAAGCCCGTGAAATCGCCGCCGGCGGCGACCAGATGATGCAAACGGTAAACGACTCGATGCAGGATATCGTTACGCAATCTTCCGAGATGCGCGGCATCGTTGCGATGATTGACAGCGTGGCGTTTCAGACCAATATCCTGGCGCTTAACGCAGCCATTGAGGCGGCGCATGCGGGCAACCACGGAAGAGGGTTTGCGGTAGTGGCCAAAGAAGTCGGGCTGCTGGCGCAAAAGAGCAGCCAGTCCACGCGTAATATCCAGGCCCTGATTAACGACGCCATGCAGGGGGTTGAGCAGGGTTCGGACGCGGTAACGGTACTGGAGACGAATCTGCAGAAGGTCATCGCCGTGGTGAATAAACTCAGCGGCCTGCTAAGTGAAATCTCAGCGGCCACGCTCAACCAGGGAGAGAGCGTACACCAGGTGACGAATCGCATTGCCACACTTAATGAAGTGACGACGCAAACCAACCGGCTTATCCGCGAAACCTCTGGTTCATCAAGGCTTTTGCGCGAAGAATCTTCCCGCCTGGAAAGCGCGGTGGCGCGTTTTCATCTGCCGGCGCAACAGAGTTACACATTGTAAAACTTTATCGAGGATATTAACGGCGTCGCGGCGCCGTATTCCTGTCGGTTTTACCCTTTTTATACCATGCTTTATTCACCCTCTATTTGCTGTGAATGCAACATCATGGACATAGAATCACGTCGTCAACTCAGTGAATTACGCAGGCAGGGCAAACGGGAACGCGAGGAGCTGCTTGCCGACCCTGCCGATTGTGAACCGGAAACTACCTTCGGGCAGCGAATGGCGGA
>NZ_RCAA01000052.1:58568-59760 GCF_003628475.1 Enterobacter sp. R1(2018)
ACCACCTACAACCTGCTTTCCAGAAAAAGCGGCTTTGACCCTTACCCGTTCGTATTATTAAACCTGTTTCTTTCATTCCAGGCCGCTTATACCGCGCCGGCTATTATGATGAGCCAGAAACGGCAAAATATTAACGACAGCCGCCGTACGGAAATGGAATCCAACGTTAACGTTAAAACCGATCTTGAGCTCTATGCCCTGCATGAAAAAATCGATGCGATAAAAGATAAGGATATCGCTGAATTAAAAAATTGCGTTAACGAGCTGCTTGAAGAGTTAAGAAAGGTACGTCCCCCAACGGCCAACAGCGCCTGACCGGCTCCTGCCCCGATACCTGGCCCGTTTTCACCTGCCTGCGAGCGATAACTCTCTGATATAATCCGGAGCGTTAAATCCCCGCCGGTCAGGAGATTCTGGTGCCAGGTTTGTTGGATAATCAATTGCTGGAAGAGATTCTGGCGCAGGTGCGGCCGCTTATCGGTCAGGGTAAGGTTGCAGACTATATTCCCGCGCTGGCGGAAGTCCCCGCCGACAGGCTAGGCATAGCCGTCTGTACCGTCAACGGCGAAACGTTTAGCGCGGGCGACGCGCAGGAACGCTTTTCTATTCAGTCGATCTCGAAAGTGCTGAGCCTTGTGCTGGCGATGGGCCGCTACGAAGAAGATGAAATCTGGCGGCGGGTGGGGAAAGAGCCTTCCGGCCAGCCCTTCAATTCGCTGCTCCAGCTGGAACTTGAACAGGGCAAGCCCCGTAACCCCTTTATCAATGCCGGCGCGCTGGTGGTGTGCGATATGCTGCAAACGCGCCTGAGCGCGCCGAAGCAGCGCATGCTAGAATTTGTGCGCCAGCTCGCCGACAAAACGGATCTTGCTTACGATACGCGGGTTGCGAAATCAGAGTTTGACCACTCCGCACGCAATGCGGCTATCGCCTGGCTGATGAAGTCGTTCGGTAACTTTGATAATGACGTCATCACCGTTTTGCAAAACTATTTCCATTATTGCGCGCTGAAAATGAGCTGCCTTGAGCTGGCCAGAACCTTTCTTTTCCTGGCCAACCAAGGGCGTGCGCTACAGCTAGATGAGCCTGTTATCAGCGCCCGGCAAACGCGTCAGATAAACGCCCTGATGGCAACAAGCGGAATGTACGACGGGGCCGGTGAATTCGCTTACCGCGTCGGCATGCCGGGCAA
>NZ_RCAA01000052.1:59808-64425 GCF_003628475.1 Enterobacter sp. R1(2018)
GCATTGGCCGCTCTATTTTTTAGGATGGCCTGCGGGCTGCCGCAATCGACTTTATCAGCGCTATAAGTATTTCCTTTGGTGCGCCTTATTGACGTCTTTTCGCGGCTCGGCCAGATTACAGAGCACCCTTGTGCTCTGGATCCTACAAAATGTCCGTTTTTTTTATCCGCCCGCTGCCTTTTGCTGAATTTGATTCCCGCCTTCCTGAACTCAATGAAGTAGCGATCGGCTGCGTAGCAAACGGCGCATCCGTAGGCTTTATGCATCCGCTATCCTGCGAAAAAGCCACCAGTTTCTGGCAGGGCGTTGCCCGCGGCGTAGCGAACCAGCAGCGCGTGGTTCTGGTTGCCGAAGATGAATTTAAGCAGATTGTCGGCACGGTGCAGTTGATTCTCGACCAGCCGGAAAATCAGCCTCATCGCGCCGACGTGGCGAAGCTGCTGGTGCACCCGCGCGCCCGTCGTCGCGGCGTCGCACAGCGGTTGATGCAGCAGTTAGAGACCTGCGCTCAGGAGGCCGGAAAATCGGTGCTGGTGCTGGATACTGCAACCGGAAGCGATGCTGAGATTTTCTACCGTCAGCACGGCTGGATACGGGTAGGGGATCTGCCTAAGTACGCCCTGATGCCTGACGGCGCGTTCTGTTCAACGACCTTCTATTTCAAACATCTGTAGTGATTAACGCGCGCTTTTCAGAATAAAGCGCGCGGGATTAACGGACGGCGACGTTGTGCCATGCCGGCTGTCAGGCGAATAAGTTGGTATACAGCTCCCGCCATCAATACTTTAATTGGTATAACAACTTTCCTTGATCAAAACGGGGTTTCACCTTTTTTCCTTCTGATAGTGTTGACGGCACCTGATTGATAGTTCGTCACCTCTGATGCTAACGAAGGAACATAACAGTGAATACGCTAAACCGTCATGATTTTCCCGGCGCGCAATATCCCTCTCGTATTATCCAGTTCGGGGAAGGCAACTTTTTACGCGCCTTTATCGGCTGGCAGATAGATTTACTCAATGAACATACGGATCTTAATGCCGGTATTGAGATCGTACGCCCCATCGATAGCGCCTTTCCGCCGTCGCTATCAACCCAGGATGGTCTTTACACCACCATTATTCGCGGTCTGAACGAGCAGGGCGATGCCGTCAGCGACGCGCGTCTTATCCGCTCGGTCAATCGCGAAATCAATGTTTATCAGGACTACGAGACTTTTCTGCAGCTGGCGCATAACCCGGATATTCGCTTTGTGTTTTCGAATACCACCGAAGCGGGCATCAGCTACCACGCGGGAGATAAGTTTGAAGATACGCCCGCGGTAAGCTACCCGGCCAAGCTGACCCGTTTGCTGTTCGAACGTTTCTGCCGTTTCGATGGCGCAGCCGACAAAGGATGGATCATCGTTCCCTGCGAACTTATCGATTACAACGGCGAAGCGCTGCGGGAGCTGGTGTTGCGCTATGCGCAGGAGTGGGCGCTGCCGACAACCTTTACCCAATGGCTGCATGAGGCCAACACCTTCTGCTCCACGCTTGTGGACCGCATCGTTACGGGCTATCCGCGCGACGAGGCCGCCGCTATTGAAGCGCAGCTTGGCTATAAGGATGCATTCCTGGACACCGCGGAGCACTTCTACCTGTTTGTTATTCAGGGACCCGCCTGGCTGGCAAAAGAGCTGCGTCTGGATCGTTATCCTCTGAACGTGCTTATCGTCGATGATATTAAGCCGTATAAGGCGCGCAAGGTCGCCATTCTGAACGGCGCCCATACGGCTCTGGTGCCGGTTGCCTGGCTTGCGGGCCTGAACACCGTTGGTGAGGCCATGAACGATGCCGACGTCTGCCGCTTTGTGGAGCAAACCATCAATGAAGAGATCATTCCGGTGCTGGATTTACCCCGCGATGAACTGCTGTCATTTGCCCGGGCCGTCACCAGCCGTTTCCAGAACCCCTATATTCAGCATCAGCTTTTATCCATCGCGCTAAACGGCATGACCAAATTCCGCACGCGCATCCTGCCGCAGCTTTTGGCGGGTCTTGAAGCCACCGGCAAACTGCCGCCGCGCCTGACGTTCGCTCTTGCCGCGCTGATTGCGTTTTATCAGGGCGAGCGTAACGGCGAAAGCTATCCGCTACAGGACGACGAGCGCTGGCTGGCGCGTTATCAACAGCTGTGGGCCGATCTGCGCGACCAGCAAATTGATACGCAGCAGCTGGTGCACCGGGTGTTAAGCGACAGCAGCCACTGGGAGCAGGACCTGACCCGGGTGCCGGGATTAGTCGACCGGGTCGCGGAGGATCTGCAGCTTATTCAAAGCCAGGGCATGCGCGCGGCCCTGACTCGTTACTGCTGATTTTTACATGCTATAGTGCCTGTCATTTGGTTTGACAGGCGCCGTACGCATGGAAAATTCCGCACTCTGGTTTCGCGAATTCGGCCAGCCCGAAAAGGTGCTGGCCCTCGAACAGGCGGTTTTAACACCGCGCGCCGCGGGTAAGCTTCGCGTGCAAATGCTTTATTCCCCCATTAATCCCTCCGATCTGATCCCCGTTACCGGCGCCTATCGCCACCGTGTTGTTCCGCCTCGCGTCGCGGGCTATGAAGGAGTAGGAGTGGTGGACGGGGCCGACGATCCGGCTTTAATTGGTCTGCGGGTTTTGCCTTTGCGAGGCGAGGGAACCTGGCAGCGCTGGCTCGACTGCGATCCGCTGTGGGCGGTGCCCGTACCTGATTGCGTCTCCGACGTTCTTGCCGCTCGGGGTTATATCAATCCGTTAGCGGCTTACGTGATGCTCAGAAAGTGGCCGGTGCGCGGAAAAAAGGTAATGCTGACCGCCGCAACATCTTCCTGCGCGGGGCTACTGGCGCAGTGGGCGATAAGCCAGGGGGCGAAAACGGTGTTCGGGGTTTATCGCTCGCCAAATCAAAGCGCGGCGCCTGAGCTGGACGGGATTGTTCCCCTTAGCATCGACGATAAAAGCGGGTTGCGGCTAGCCGCCGGGCAGGCTGACATTGTCTTCGACGCCGTTGGCGGCGAGCTGGCAACGGCTTTGCTGCGGCATATGCGGCCGGGCACGGATTTTGTTTCATACGGTCTGCTCAGCGGCAGGCTTTACCAGCTAACGGGCGGAAGCGTTCATCCGCAGCGCTTCCATCTGCGCGATACGCTCGCCGTCACCGCGCCCGATGAGTGGCAGCGGTGGTTTATCGAGCTGTGGGAGATGCTCGCGGTCAGCAGGCTGCCGGAAGTACGTTTGTTCCCGCTGGAAAACTGGCGCGAGGCTTTGGAAGCCTTTGCCGTTCCCGGAAGGCGCGGCAAACCGATGCTGAGGATGTAGCGCCCGACAGGGCGCCATGCATTAAGGCTTATCGCCCATAATCGCCTGCAGGGCCTCGTCGTCCGGCAGACCCTGATGCTGCTGAAGTCGCCCCTCTTTATTGAGGTAATAAAGAGAAGGGGTGGCGCTGCCGCCCAGCTCATCCATCAGCGTCAGGTTGTTTTTCAGCGCTTCGGTAATTTGCGGGGGGACGGACGCAGGATCCGTGAGCGCCATTTTCCCCTGGCTGTTTTCATAATCCGCCAGGGTTTTCGCCGGATCCTTAGCCATCATGATCGCCGCCGCTTTTCGGGCGCTGTCCGGACGCAGCATGCCGACCATCAGCACCCGCAGCTGTACCTTTCCCGAGGCCAGCCAGGGCTGCGCTTTTTGCCAGAACTGGGTGCAGTACGGGCAGTAGGGATCGGCAAAGGTATAGACAATATGCGGCGCATCCGCTTTACCGGCTGCTATCCAGCGGTTTTTTTCCAGCTTCTGCCACATCTCTTTGGCCATCGGGGCGTAAACCCACTTTTCGACCTGCTCATCGCTAAGGTTCCTGCCGGACGCGTCAACTAAATTGCCCATAATCGCATGCTGCTTATCAGGGGTCAGATAGACGGTCGTGCCTTGCCCCTGGTACTGCATGGCATAGCCCTGAAGATTGCCCGGCGCTTTGAACTCGCCTTTCAGCTCAAAGCCTTGCTTTTGCAAAGCTTCAATCGGGGCAGGGAGCCTGGATTCCGCTGCCGTCACGGAGGCGGCGGCGAGAAGCGCGGGAAAAACCCAGCCTGCTGCAGTTTTCATTAGTCGTCCTTAGTTCGTTTAACGGATTTTGACCAGCGTTCGTCCCTGAATAGCATTGTTCAAAAAGGCCTCGGCAACCGCAGGCGCTTCTTCGAGCGAAATTTCCGTTGCCGCATCTGCATAGAAGCTTTCCGGCAGCACTTCCGCCAGTCTTTGCCATGCCGCGGTACGGCGGGCAAGGGGAGCGCTTACGGAATCTACTCCCTGTAGGCGAACGTTACGTAAAATAAACGGCATAACGGTAGTCGGCAGTTCGAAACCGCCTGCCAGGCCGCAGGCCGCCACGCAGCCGGAATAATTTACCTGCGCCAACACTTTCGCCAGCACCGCGCCGCCAACCGTGTCTACTGCGCCAGCCCAGAGCTGTTTTTCCAGCGGGCGGGTTTGCGCAAAATCGCTGCGCGGAACAATACGGTCGGCGCCAAGCTTTTGCAGGTAATCGTGCGTGCTTTCACGGCCCGTTACGGCGGCAACCCGGTAGCCAAGCGCA
>NZ_RCAA01000052.1:64534-90957 GCF_003628475.1 Enterobacter sp. R1(2018)
CTCCGCCAGTCCGCCCCAGTGGTTTTCGCCCACGCCCCAGCCGGTTAAGACAACCTGCTGGCCCGCGCTGAAGCGCTCGTCGTTGCTGTGACTCACTACGCCTGCGAAATCGATCCCCGGCACCATCGGGAAGTTGCGAATAATTTTGCCTTTTCCGGTAATCGCCAGCGCATCTTTATAATTCAGCCCGGACCAGTCGACATCAACCAGCACCTCATCGGGACCCGCAGCAGGAAGCGCGGTTTGCTTCACGCTTGCCAGGGTTTTACCTTCAGCCTGCTCAAGAACTATCGCTTTCATTATTTATCCTCGTAAATCATTAAATTGCGTTAGCAGATATTGGGTTGCAGGGCGCGTTTGAAAAACGCCCAGAAATCATCCAGCGGCTCCGCGCTGCGAAAGAGCTTTGCGCGCATGACCGCGCCTTCCCAGCCCGTCCAGAACGTTATGGCCAGTTCAAAGGCTGAGCGCGTATCGGCGATCTCACCGCTGCTGATGGCTTCCTGCAGGCAGCGGGCAATGCGCGTTTGCCAGTCATAAAGGACAGACCTGAGCACTTCGGTAAAGGTGTCGGGCAGCAGCGGCGATTCCTGCAGTAAGTTGCCGACCAGGCATCCTCGCGTGAAGTTAAAGCGCGCCATGCCAGCGCCCGCGGAACGCACGAAGTCATCAATACGGGTAAGGGGAGAAAGGGTTTGGTTGAGCAGATGCTTATCAAGCTTTTGCGCAAAGTAGCGCTGATAGGCCGCAAGCACGGCCAGGCCAAAGGCTTCCTTATTATGGAAGTAATGGTAGAAGGAGCCTTTCGGCACGCCGACCGATTTGACGATGCCCTCAATTCCCGTAGAGAGAAAGCCGCTTTCGGTGACCATTGCCACGCCGGCGCGAATCAGCGCTTCACGGGTATCCGTAAACGCTCTGTCGCTTCTCGGGGGCCGTCCCCGACGGGGTTTCATCACTTCAGCGTCTGCCATCAGAATTTAGACCGATCGTTTTTTAATTGTTAGTACCCTATGCCTGTTTGGCTAAGCAATCAATAATGCGCCGTTAAAGTTGCAGAATAATTTGATTTCGCTCAGTTTAAGGAGGTGATCCACTTTTCCGGAGGCAGAGCATGAAAGTCAGGCTGGCATCACCCCATGAGGCGCACGCGCTGTGGAATATCCGCAACCAGGCAATAAGGCACGGCTGCCGCGAAAGCTATGCGGCAGAAACGATCGCGGCCTGGACGCCTGAAACAATGCCCGCATCTTTTCCCTGCGCCGTGGCGAATAATCCTTTCTTTGTAGTGGACGATCCGGCAAGCCACAGGCCCGCTGCCACCGGTTTTCTGGATCTGACCTCCGGTTCGGTAGAGGCTATCTTTACGCTGCCGGAATTTTTAGGGCAGGGAATGGCGAGCAGAATTTTGCAGGCGATAAAAGAAGAGGCCATCAAACGAGGGTTTACCCAGCTAACTCTTTCATCAACGCCAAACGCCTGTACGTTTTATGAAAAAAACGGCTTTACCCTTATCCATGAGGCGCTCTATCCGTCATCTTTGGCTGGAACCAGCCTGCGCTGCATGGAGATGGTTTGCGTTCTGGATGACTGATCCGCTTATTGCACAAGGCTTTTAGAGTCAGTAAGGTGTGCGCAATTTCTCAAGTATCGCAGGAAAAAACATGACCACGCATTCCTCAAAAGATCCGCTGCACGGCATTACTCTCGAAGCATTGCTGACCGTTTTAGTGGCTAAATACGGGTGGGCAGAACTGGCGAAGCGTATCAACATAAACTGTTTTAAAAGCGATCCGAGTATCAAATCCAGCCTGAAATTCCTGCGCCGGACGCCCTGGGCGCGCAAGGAAGTCGAAGAGCTTTATATTGATTCACTGTCCGACAAATTCGCGCCAGAAGAGCCGCAAGCCGATAACCCATGGGCAAACTGGCAGGGCAAAAAGGGCCAGCAGTAAGCTTAATACTAGCTTTGAATCCACAGCCGTTATCAGCGATAGCCCGCATGAAAATACGAAAAACTAACGAAAAAGACGTTGGGCGTTTACCTGCAATTGAACGCTCGGCGGATCGTGCCTTTTTAAGCTTACCGGCGCTGGCCTGGGTGGCTAACGACGGGGTAATGCCAGTTGCAACTCACCGGCGGTTGATTTCTGAGGGATATTCTATCGTTGCGATCGATCAGGACGATGCGCCCGTCGGATTTCTTATCGCAAAATGTCAAGATGACGAGATGCACATCCTGGGACTGGCTGTTGAGCAAAGCTGTCAGGGAAAGGGAGTCGGTACACAATTGCTTTCCCGGGCGATTAAAGATGCAAAACAGCAGCAGAGACATTCAATCACGCTGACCACATTCAGAGATGTAGCCTGGAACCAGGGCTTTTATGAACGAAATGGATTTAAGGTGCTCGACAAAGGTGAATTGTCTGCACAGCTAAAAGAAATTCTGCTTCAAGAAATAGAGCATGGGTTCCTGGCTGAAACACGCTGTGCAATGCAGCTGACTCTGCCGAAGCCAGTATACCTGAGCGACGATCGCTGAAAGGCGCAGAGGCTGCATCCAATAAAAGCATCGCAGCGCGAGCCGTCATAAGAATCTTTGTTTGAGAGCAAAACCCTGAAACGCGTGGCGTGGCACACATGGTTAATAAATTCTTAGCCGCAGGCAGACAGGATGATCTTGGTGCGCATAATGTATATTATGTTAAATTGAGTTAAGGGCTGCCACATAGCTTGTACTCCGTTCCCACAGGCTCGGCCCGCCACAGATGAATACCCGCATCCGGCAAGCCCTACAGACCATCATCCTGCAGTAGCATTCGTTTTGATGATTCGAAAATATTACTACTGCCCCATTGCGTTGATCCTCATCACCGGCGGTAATCATCGAACAAAGACCGCCCATACCTGTCGACTTGATAACTGCAGCTCTGCTTTAGCCAGACGGTGGCCGCGCCAACTTTTAATGATGACTGGAAATCGAGAAACTGTGGATTGTCTGCCGGATATGATAAAACGTCGTCGGCTTGTTTTTGATAATTACGCATTGGAACTGACCATTGTGATTGCTGACCTCGCTGGTATTGCGTTTGGGCATCGTTTCTAACCGCCTCAGGAAATGTAAGCTGAGATGCATCATTAACCTTGCCCGCAATATAACGGCCTTTCTGAGATATCACGCTGCCATTTTTCCGCGATAAAATTCGTTACGGCGAAATTTATCGACCATATTCATTTTCGTAAACAGCCGTTACGGCCATACCAGGCATCAGTCATGGCCTGTAACTCCCCTGCACTGTTTCTTATCGCATGCTACGTTTAACCGGGCCGGCACTCGGATCATGGCTGAAGAAGAATGCAGCATTAAGCAACGCAGTGTGAGATATCTCAATCAGGTTGAGATCCGTATCGCGCAAATAGAATAAGGTTATCGGCCCGGACGTTCTGTTGCGGGTAATCGGCCCCTCAAGAATATTAAGCCGATATTTTTCCAATGCCGTTCAATAACATCCTGAGGATCGAGGCGGGAAATCAGGCAAAGCTTCAACGTACCTGGCGCTGACAGCTGGGCTTTGGGTTCAATCTCTTTTCCATCTTTATAAACGTTAATTTTCTGCTGCCTGAACGAACAAGCGATTCGATTCTCAGCAAACTGCGTGAGCTACATCGCTAAAACGCGAATATAAAAATCAACACGCGTGTCACGATCCCGCATAGTCAAAACCGGGGTCAATACTGTCGATCATATCTCCCCCGGCGTATTGATGCCCGCGACACCACGCCGCGGTGCTGTTCCTTTATGTCATAAGCATCACCGCGGCAATGGCGAAGGCCACAACAATCGCTTAGATCCTAAAGGTCATCAGCGGTGTGATGAACGACAATCTCTAGCGTGTTGCGGATAATGTCGTTTCCCTGCGCATCGTCTGACGTTTCGATCATTTCAATCAATTCAAGGATCAACGCCTTGTGGGTAATACGCTTGCCAGCTGCAACAATACGTCGGATAGCAATGCCAAGAATTGCCGATTCCTCTGACAGCGTTTCGCCACCGTTGCGGAAGTAATCAGCGAGAGATGTATCCGATAGCTTTTCATATCCATCTGATTTTTCAAGCATAAACTGGCCCCTCAGTAACTGCGATTTAATAAATTATTACCGCACAAGTCAGCGTTTTTACTGCTGCCCGGCAGCTTTTGCTAAACAACGGATAGCTATTATTCATACCTTCCTCCTCCGGCCCTCTAACCCTTTCTGCAGCAAATTTTTCAATGTCTCCCTGCCCGTCAATGTTGCAGAATGCCTGGTAGAATAGCGGGCGATGAGGGGATATTACTGTCATAGCCTTGCCCGTTAACACTGGATGCCTGTGGTTATGAGCTGATAGCTGGCGAAGCTGCGCCAGCAGCGCAAACCGAATGCCATTGCATATCAAATCGGGCGAGTGGTGGTAGCCGAACCGGATAAAGAACTCCATGCCCTGGCCACCGCGACACGGAAACCATTACTTATTCGCCTGTGCGCAATCGTCCTTTAGCAAAGCGCGGCCGCTGAATACCGCACTGTCCTTCGTGCGCACCCGTAATGTACGATAGCTGGATGCTGACTTGCTGCTACTGCCGGATCTTATCTGCCTGGGATGGCATGAGTGCACAGTGCAAGCAGGTAAAATCAATTGTTCGAGTTTTCGCAACCCTAAATCATTAGCTAAATTTCGTTTGATGTTATATATCGTCACCTGTTTTCTGTCATAAAGAGAGGCTAATTCTTTTGCTTTCTGGCCTCTTACTACTCTCTTTATAAGATCGATTTCAAAATCATCAAAAATACGATTAGCAGCATCATGTGGGTATACCAACCTTCCTACAGTCTGGCTAAATTCGAAGACTGATTGAATAACGCCCGGAGGACTGGTTGAATCAATGACCAGCATGATATTGTCATGATTATAAAACCAATGCGTTGCTAATGGCATCAGCGCCGGATTGCTTATGATGACGATCTTTTTTTGATTCTGCCAAAACAAGTCGTCCCGTAATATCTCCTTCACGTTCCAAAAGGAAAGATTAACAAAAAGGACATCGTGAATATCATCCATATTAGTGAAAATAGTAGACAATCCGCTGCGGAAATAAGATTCATTTCCAGGCCAAACGTGTAAAGATGTTGATGCTGCGTTTTTGTTTTCCATTTCATATCCATTGATAATTAGTTCATCCTGGTGAGCTTGCAAAGAGTATTATTCAGTCGATAAATTCCGTTATCGGTCAATTACTCATAAGTAAAGGAAATTTGAATCACCGAGTTAAAACTTCCCCCTTTCACGCCATTTTTCAACATGATAATTCTGGCTGAAAGAGGGAAAAGTGCCTGTCGTTCCTTATTGACAGAAACTTTTGCTATAGAAAGATTGTTATAAGTCGTAGTGTGGCTTTTATCGGTAAGATGCAAAGCAACGTTTTGAGCCGTTCCCAGGTTTGCAAAATATTGATTGTTAACATCGTCAACTTTACCCGTAAATTGTGCTTTTACGAAGGTAGTCGATGCCGGGCAATTCGTTAATTTTATATCGAGATACTTCCAGTCGCTGGCATTATTCGTACTTGCGAGATTTTGGGCTATCACTTGAGAAAAGTCGATAGTTTGATTCGCATTGGCTGAATCAATCATACAGGGCGCTGCAGTTACATTGCCGGTGATGGCCAACGTGTCAGCCTGGCATACATTAATGAAAAAAAATGACAGGCAGAGATAATGACGGATATTCATGAATACCTCATAAAATTGCTTTAATGATGTCCGTTAATAAAGCAAGACCCTTTAATTAAAGAATGACAGACAACCTACTGATAGGTGAATGTAATAGTAACAGCTGAGTTGATCGTACCGGGTGTAACGTTCCCTTCATTTGTCCATAATCGGGTCAGGAAGTTAAAAACAATGGAGTGGGTTGTTTTATCTACATTCAAACGAACGCTTTTCCCTGATAAGGCATTGGAATTAAAATAGTCAGGCTCATTCGACAATTTTAAAAGCACGCCGACAAATTTTGATGTCCCACTATTGGCATAGGCATAGTTTCCACCTTCAGGATAGGTTTTCCCCGAGAACGTCGCGATCACAGACGTTGTCGATTCAGGACATTGATCCAGAACCACTTTAAAAGGAATGTCCCGGGTTACGTTATATTTACCGGCTAACTGCGCCGCAGGCGTGTTCCCTAAACTAACCAAAAAATCTGTTTGTGAAGAGTTAACCTTACAAGGCGAAGCAATAAGCCGACCATCAACAAATATGCCCACTGAGTCTGCGCAAACAGCATCAAATGCACATAAACCGATAACCAATAAAGTAAATAGCCGCATTGACTACCCTCTAAAATAGACACTTAATTACTCAGATAGTGATATCTGAAAGAATGGTCCATCACTATATTTGATGGTTACTGATAATCAAACGACACTGTTATTGAAGATTTAATTGTCCCTGGCATTACATTTCCTGTTTTGGTATATGCGCGAGCCAAAAGATTAAAAGTGGCGCTATGATCAGCTGTATTAACATTAACAGTGGAACTGCCTCCTGGCCCTACTGATGTTGAATCCCATACCTGATCGCTTTGCAAACGTATTTGAACGCCAAGTTGTTTTGAAGTTCCTTCATTAGCATAGCCCTTAGTTGGATCATCCGGGTAAGGCGTCCCGGAAAATCTGGCGGTAACTTTTGTTGTAGAAACCG
The DNA here is from genome assembly GCF_003628475.1 of Enterobacter sp. R1(2018). Taxonomy (GTDB): domain Bacteria; phylum Pseudomonadota; class Gammaproteobacteria; order Enterobacterales; family Enterobacteriaceae; genus Dryocola. The sequence goes on from NZ_RCAA01000052.1 coordinate 71,273, forward strand.
GGCAGTCTTTCAGAATAACTGAAAGGTTTTTCTGACGGGTCCCTTGCGTTACCGTTAACGTGGTTGCGGGGGTATCATCTAAATCTGCCGACAGAGTCGATCTTACAGTGTCAACGGTGCACGGTGAGGCTGATACAGTGCCCGTAATATTAATTACTTCCGCAAAAGAATGGACACTCCATAAAGAAAAACAAAAAACAATAAGTATATTTTTCATAAAATCGCAATCCTTTGTATTTTAGCTATTGATAACTGATACTCAACGTCGCTGAAGCATTTGCAAAACCTGTTTTTATACTATTTTTGGTTTGAATATAACGCGCTTTAAGAGACAATATCTCATTTGTTTTCGTAGCTGTTCTTACTGAAATCCTTTCATTAATTTTCAACGGAACGTCATCGTTTAGTATTTGAACTCCAACACCATCCGCAACTTGTGAATCGCCGGCTGAAGTCAAAGCTAAAACATTATTGTCTGACGCATCCGTATTCCGGTTGCCCTGTAATGTTAGATTAATAGCAGTACCGGGATCGCAGTCCAGCGTTAGTGTAAAGGCGCGATCGCCAACGGTACTCCCTACCCCAGAAAATCTTGATGTTAATATATCGCCTAAGGAGATATTTACCGCGGTTGTTTTAACAGAGCAGGCGACATTTTTAATCGTACCCGTTAACGATAAAGGTGCCCCAACCGTTCCGGTATCATCATTGGCATAGAAATAGGCGAGATTCGTTGCAGAAACCGTTCCCGGAGTCACCTCGCCGGTTTTTATCAGGCTGACTTTATATGAATTAAGTGTATGAACTGCCTTAACGTTGGCTCCAATCTGTGGCCATGTATAGCTGATAATGGGTGACAGATATCCCTTAATACGCGTCGAGTCGACAAGAACAGAAACGCCGATACCTGGTAAATTTGTATTATACACATTCGGTATACTTGATGGGCTATTAAGCCCAATAGTCGTACTAACAGTATTATTGACACCTGTTCTTTGGCATGTCGCAACTATCGCCGCCGGTGTTGTTGTGTATTCTGCTAATATTGCACCGACGGGCGTATCCCTTTGTACTAATACCTCAGGAAATTGCGCCTGGAAATTCGGCGTCCTGGGTGAGATATTGCAAATAGCAAAAGACATTTTACAAAAAAGAATTAATGATAAAAGAGTCGATAATCTAATCATGTTTTACTCACAGGTTGCGGTAGTCATTAAAATACCCTTTCTGATTTTCTCTTCATCCAGCTGGTAATGTACCGTGCAGCGCTGTTGTTCCCCGCCGCCCCATTTGGCAAAAAGGCTTCCCGCTTTAGGCAGACCGGTAATATAGGCCTGGCCATTATCACCAACAATAAACCCTTGCGTTCCTTCATTTTTCAAATCGGTCACGGTTGCGCCAAATGGAACATAAGATCCATTTTTGCGTTTTAACGTCATCAAAACTTTGTTGCCAATTTTCGGTTCAAAACTCACCCTGGCGATTGCACCGCGAGTTGGGATAGTGGATAAAGTATTCAGCGACAGCTCCACATCATCAGCAAAGGTTTCTGAGTCAAGCGTAATGTCATTCTTTCTATATGGGCTTGCATAGGGATATAACGCATAACCGCTACCGTCTGTCTTCACCCCGCTTTGGTTACTGATTCTGACATTTTTGGCGCCAGGTGCTTTTACAAGAATAAATGTTTCGCCTAATTGCTGGCCCAACGTCAAACCATTTTCATGCAGCACCATGCCGCCAGACACACCATAATCCAGTCGCTTATAGTGGTTATCATAACCATACCCGCCATTGATTTCGCCCATACCGCCTTTATAACTTAGATTCAGGTTACCCGAATTACCCTGCCCCTGGTTTGTATAGCCCTGCTGTACACTCCAGTTTAAATTTCTATCCTCAAGGGAACTGCCACTTAATCCCACCCTGTTCGTGGTTGCACTATTGCTACTTTTACTCATCGAATAGTTCGCATAAGCATAGGTAGACATGAAGTTAAAAGGAACACTGATATTAAGGGCAAAAATATGGTCATTTTCTTTCCTGAGACGAGATGCCATACTCCAGCCATAGTTATTTTTATTAAACGTATAGTTGATGTTGCCGCTGATACCCCGCCATCCATTGCTATAACCGAAACCAAAGGATTGCAATGATTTATTATTCTGCCAATAATCTTCTTTTACAGCAGTAAGATAGATAGCGCCAAAATTCTTCGCTAAGTTTTGGTTTACAACGATTTCAGCCCGATTCCGCTTTCGTTGCCCAAAGCTGACACCATTGTTACGACTGAATGTATCCAGCGTTTCCTGAAGTGAATAATATCCACTCGTCGAATATCGATAGCCTGCAATGGTAAAATTTGTCCCTGTTTCGGTAAAATTCTTACTGTACCGGAATCGATATGAATTCCCCTGACTTTCATTCTTATCATTAGGCCGCGCATTTGCATGTGTAGCATCAATGGATAACGCGCCGAAATTCCCGATATTACGACCTATCCCAAATGAAAAGGCCTGGTAAGGGCTGGCCTTCTGTATGCCGCCATATAAAGTCATCCCCCACGGAATGCCATAAATACCCGTTATTTGCGCATACGGAGTTGCATCTGTTCGCCTGTCATAGGAACGATATCGACCCGCTGTGGCGCTGTATTTTAAATAACCTTCACGTTGCAGAATGGGCAAGGATGCAAAAGGAACGATTTGATGCTGTTCACTACCATCACTCTCTTTAATAGTGACATCCAGATCGCCGCCTCCCCCGGTAGGATACATATCTGTTATGACAAATGCCCCTGGCGATACGTAACCCTGATATATTATGTAGCCATTTTGCCTGATGATGACCTGCGCATTCGTTCGGGCAATGCCCCGAACGAGCGGCGCGTATCCTTTGAGGCTATCCGGCAGCATATCTTCATCGGAAGACAGCTGAATACCACGAAAAGGCACGGTATCGAATACATCCGGCGGTGAGGTACTGTCACCGACGGTTAACTGGCTTCCAAGTGAGGCGATATCTCGCTTTACGTAGGTATACAGTGTTTCCCAGGAGCCTTTATCCTCACCGGTCCGGTTAAAGGTTGTATAATTTCTAAGTCGCCAGGGGCCATAGTTAATACCGGGTCTGAGATTAGCGTATAAGCTATTTTTTTGGTATGCATCCCCACCTATGTCATTCGAACCCGACAGGCTGTAGTTGAGCATTAAAGCCGTAATGCCTTCATCCCATAACTCCGGTGGAATGTATCCTCTGGCATTTTGGTCTAACGCTGTCTGTGGAATGCTCAGGAGCAATTTTTGTGAGCCAAAAACAAACTTAAAGCCAGCATCCGGAATAGCTGACAAATCCACGCAACCCTGTTCTGTATTCATTTTTTTAACAGATGCAGTCGCGATCCCGAGGTTACGCATTTTATCAGCCGTTAAACATGGTTTTAAATATTCGCCATCCTTAGCGCCCTCATTTTTTCCGAAGTTAATATCAGCGGTTTGTACATACTTTTCATTAACATAAATATCTACCCTATATACACCAGGAACCTGACCTCCATTTTCAAAAATACTCAGATCGGAGCTTAATGACTTATCATCATTGAGTTCTAAAAGCGCCGGGTTAAAATAATCTGCTGCGTAACTTTTGTTGATCACAAATGAAAGAGTTAAAACTAAATATAGCTTTTGCAAACGCGTCCTGTGTAATGTGTACTTCATTTAGTGACAATTCCTTTTCTGACCAAACTGTATGCCGTTACAATTTTTAGCTAATATGTTGAGGTGAACTTTTTCGACACGCCACCATAATCATTAATCAGCTGCCATGTTATGGTCCCGTTTTTATCTGCTTGAGATATCATCTCAAAAGTCTTTGTTGCGCCGGGAGCAACATAAGTAGGGTTATCTACCGACTTCTCCGCCACTTTAATACTGCTAAAATGCATATAAAAATTAGTTGGGTTAGTCACGCTCACTTTGTTTCCCGAGACAGCCCATTTCAATTCGTTAGCGACACTTTCCGGCATTCTGCCACTCAGTTTAGAGGGCCTGTATATCAATTTTATTCTCGTCTTGACGGCAATCTGCAGCGTGTTTTCACCAGGCTGTGTTTGCAATGATGGAATAGTTTTTATATTTAACCAATAAAGCGACTCTTTATCATCAGGCAGGCTCCCTGTATTCACTATGCGCAGCACATTTTGCTGCCCCGCGTCGAGACGAAAGAGCGGCGGCGTAGCAATAAAGGGAATACCCTCTCGCGTGCCCGCTTCGTTTTCGACCCATGACTGGACAAGATAAGGAATTTTATCTGGATTATTCAGGTTTATGGAGGCTTCCTTTTTTGTTCCTTCATAAAGAACCCGGGTCCCTCCAATAATCACTCCGGCATTGGCATGAAAAACGGCTGATAATAAAGACAGATAAAAAAATAGATGTGTGATTTTTTTCATGTTCCCAACTTAAGCTAAGTTAAGAGCCACCAGGCAATGGCTCTTAATTTTGATAAATTAGTTATAGACTAAACTAAATGTTGATGTTGAGTTCGCCTGACCAGCATTAACAGTGTTTTCAGTGGCAATATAACGCGCATAGAAATCCAGATTATTATCACCTGTAGAAATCTTATATGCCGTTGAAGCGGTAAGCATCGGCAGGAGTTTTTGTGAAACATCATACAGCGCAATAGCAACACCACTGGCAACACCTGTCCCTGGGGTAATAGCCAGATAATTATTGTTTTTAGAGTCTGTTACGCCGTCGAATTTCACATTAACACTGGTCAGTGCTTCCGGGCATCCGGTAAGTTTAATAGTGAACTTCGTCGCCGCCGCTGTATCGCCAGAAGTTGCGAATGACTTTTTTGCAATACGGCCTAAATTAACTGACAGGGCATTATCGCCACCTACACTCACATCACAAGCAGACTCTAAGATCTCACCAGTAAAATTCACCACACCGTCTGATGAAAATGATACTGAAGAATACAAAATTGTAGTCACCGCCCCAATAGAGAGAATTTTCTTAAGCATAGATACTCCTTTACTTTGCTATTTACGAAATGATTAAACAGGCTTTTTTGATTATTCACCAGCCCAATGAATGATACATAAACAAATATCCGGCGCAACACGGCAATATTGTTTTAGCGATCATAGTTACATTCGTGATAGATCTCACCTATGAGTTTTTGATTTATTTATTGGGTAAAGCAAGTTTACTTTATTTTTTATAAAATATAAGCATCACGCTATTTTTTGGTGGGATTATTACCTTAAAATATAAACCTCCTATATTTTATTTAACACTTTGTTACATTTTAATTCGCGCTGTTAATTAAGATCTTTATTGGTTGTTTTATTATTTTCCTGGATGTTACAGGAAAGATCGCATGTTAATACTTTTCTTCAGCAGAAGCCTCGCCCACTTAAATTCTAGCAGAAATGACTTCTTATCAACACATACCCGTTATGTTTAACAGGTAAAGTGATTATATCTTCGTAAATCTCTCTGCCTTTACCATGTAATAGAAAATAGAATTCTTAATTTTCATGAAATAAATAAGTATTAAATATGCATCTTTGATGCAAGTGAAACCAACTGAAAGGAGGTATAAGTATGTAGTACTTTTTAGGTAAGCAAGGTACCACTAATTGGTTACCATGCCTGTAAGGATAACGTCAGGAATGACGCACACGCGTGGTGAATAACAGATAACTTCAGGGTAAGAAGATGCAGGATAGCCAGAAATTCTCTGGCTGCACGCTCAGCTTAAGCAGCTGGCGTAAGAAGGGGCGAGATAAGACAGTACGGACGGTTGTTTTCAAGAGAGGATTTTGTGCCCGGCTGCATGAGCCGATTTTTGTTCTAGAAAGGGATAGCTGCCTGCATTCCGGCAAGATTTGGATGCACTGACCCGCTATGTGAAAGGGTATTAACGAACATTTGTGGCATTGCGATTCGGCTATAGCCGTCTCGTTGTTCCACCTGTTTTTATGTTGTGCTACTTCATGAGGCTTAGGCAATATCCTCACTTATTGTTTGATCTATTCACCAGCTCCATAGTGTACAGCTGCTGGCGGGTCGATAGGCTTTATCAGCGTAAGCGGGCAGCAAAACGGTGGGATACTTTTAGGGGCATGATGGAAAAAGGCTCTGAGCAAAATATATTGTCAGAGCATATATACATCTTTAATAAAACATCTCTCTCCGCAATTGCAGGCTAACTGCAGTTTCCTGAGAGTGTTCCTCTGGGGCACTGGTCAGTGGAAGCAGGTAGAACACCCCAGGTTGAACCTCCCGGACCTGCACACGACGATAATAAAAAAATAAGAGGTAATATAAAGTACTTCATTACATATCCTTTCATCATTGGGCTGATGAATCCGTGCATTTCTTGCAACTGACTTAATGCAGTTCAAAGCACGGCTCAGCCGTTTTCCGTTTAAAATTTAAAAATCTGCAAAAATCAGACCGCTTCATTCATAAATTGCCTCCTTGTACGCAAGTCCAGCTTCCCAACCAGACAGGCAAATAAGTCGCTGCTTTCAAAATGAGCAGGCCTGCTGATATATCAGTAGGCATCCCTAATAGACCGCGAAGGTACCCTATCCTGAATACACCATATGCGTCATGATGCTCCGATACTCTTAGGTATCCTGTGACTATTCGCCTGGCTGGAACAGTGAACTGAGAATGGTTGGCACATATTAACCTGGCCTGTCTTTACTCAAGATTATGCAGTGAGCTGTCCACGGGTTCCAGTACCTGTCTTTTTTACGCTTCAGGCATAACTATTGCAAATGCACTACTGCCAAAAGCATTAAGGCAGTGCCCGCCGCAAAATATTGCCGGGTTGCTGTCTCTTTGCAACTCAACTAAATCTCCCCATCGACATCTCGCTATGCTCAGCGACTTCGTCAGGCCATAATACTGAAGCCCGATTTATCTACGCGCCTGACGGTCTGGCTTGTTGACTAACATGCGAATAATAAGAGAATGTTTCTTTTAGTGCGTCGGTCAGAAAAAACGGAGTTTATCATCAACTGTTCTTGTCGCTTTTCGCGCATCGTCAAAGTGAAGCAGTCAGGCTTTCTTCTTGCCGCTGCGCTTTTGCTTACCAGCTGCGCCTCTACGCCGCCGCAATCGCTTGTTACTCCACTTCCCCATGGCATTAAGCCAGCGCCGGGGAAAGCGGCGCAGAATCAGGAGGAGCTGCGCGGCGTCTGGCTGACGACGGTTTCCCGTCTCGACTGGCCGCCTGTTGCATCAGTTAACGGCGACAGCGCCGCCAGCCGCATCGGCCAGCAGCAAAAAGCGCTGACAGACAAATTAGATAATTTAAAAAGCCTCGGCATCAATACCGTGTTCTTTCAGGTTAAGCCTGATGGCACCGCGATGTGGCCGTCCAAAATTTTGCCGTGGTCAGATATGCTGACCGGCCATGTTGGCGAGGATCCGGGCTACGATCCCCTGCAGTTTATGCTCGACGAGGCCCATAAACGCGGCATAAAAGTCCATGCCTGGTTCAATCCTTATCGCGTATCCGTTAACACCAGGCCTGCCACGGTTGCGGAACTCAATCGTACCCTGACGCTACAGCCGCCCAGCGTGTTCGTACTGCACCGCGACTGGATACGCACCTCCGGCGAGCGCTTCGTGCTCGATCCGGGTATTCCTGAGGTGCGTGACTGGATAACCAGCATCGTGGCCGAAGTCGTTACGCGCTATCCCGTTGACGGCGTGCAGTTTGATGATTACTTCTATACCGAATCACCCGGCTCGGCGATGAATGACAGCCAGACGTTCAGAACCTATGGCGCAGGCTTTAGCACAAAAGCGGACTGGCGCAGGCACAATACCCAGCAATTAATTGAGCAAGTTTCCCGCACTATCAGGCAGTTGAAACCCGGCGTGGAGTTTGGCGTCAGCCCTGCCGGCGTATGGCGCAACCGCTCATTCGATGCGGCAGGTTCCGATACCCGCGGCGCGGCGGCATATGATGAATCCTATGCCGACACCCGACGTTGGGTACAGCAAGGCTTGCTTGATTATATCGCCCCGCAGCTGTACTGGCCCTTCGCCCGCGACGCGGCTCGTTATGACGTGCTCGCAAAGTGGTGGGCGGACGTGGTGAAGCCGACAAACACGCGCCTTTATATCGGCGTTGCGCTATATAAAGTGGGAATGCCATCGAAGAACGAGCCGGACTGGATGATAAACGGCGGCGTGCCGGAGCTAAAAAAACAGCTGGATTTGAACGAGTCGCTGCCGCAAATCAAAGGCACCATTTTGTTCAGAGAGGGCTATCTCAATCAACCGCAGACCCGGGAAGCAGTCAGCTATCTCAAAAGCCGATGGGGGAACTAAACAAGTCCGCTTGTCCATCATTTGGCGTACGACTAAGCCTGATGGAAAGTGATAGCAAATCCCTGCTCCTGCCAGTGCTCCAGTTGTTCCTGCTGGCGCCGCGATAGCCCTTTACCTGTCCACACAAAAAGTTGCTGGCCGGGAAAGAGTTCCGGACGCGGCGAGTCAAGCGGCTCCGCCAGCACATCGATGCGCCAGCCGCGCCGGGAAAGACGCCAGGCTTCGAGCCACAAACGCGTGCGGTCATCGCTGTCCCAGCCGATGAGCAACGCGTCTTTTCCTTCTTTGTTACGCGCGTCGGCAATGCTCAGGACGGCATAATCAATCAGAACGCCATCCAGCATGCTGCACATGGCGCGGGCGGTGTTTTGATCGCGGCTTAGCCGCTGACGAACGGGAATAAAAATATGATCGATTAGCGCGTCAACGGGGCATTCCCGCCCTATTGTCGTAATTTTTTCACGCAGCTTAGCGGGGTGAACAAAGCGCAGCACGGCCATCATATCTTCCTGCAGCGAGGTCCAGTCGTCATGCACCGTAACCTTACTGCCTTCCAGCAGCGCCTTAACCTTACCCACCGGCACCCCGCTTTTTATCCAGCGCTTTATCTCTTCGATGCGTTGAATATCTTCTTCATCAAACTGGCGGTGGCCGCCTTCACTGCGCTGAGGCTTAAGCAGCCCGTAACGACGCTGCCAGGCTCGCAGCGTCACGGGGTTAATTGCGCATCGTTCGGCGACTTCGCCGATACTGTAAAAGGCCATGGATTCCCTCACACTTAAAACGTCCGTGTCCAAACTAAACAATCCTGACTGGCTGTACAAATAATTTTATATTGTACAACTAAGCATCGTGCCCTGCTCTCTTTTCGGGCCAGGTCACCGCCGGGATGCCGTTAAAACACGGGCTGGCGAACAGGTGCCCCTGGAACTGCGAAATGCCCGCGGACTCAAGCCACATCCACTCTTCCGCCTTCTCGACCCCTACCGCGGAAACCGCTATTTCAAGGGAAGAACAGCATTTAATGATCGCCTGAATAATAGCCTGGCGCGGGCCGCTTTTATGAACATCCTGAATCAGATCGCGGTTGATTTTGATTCTGTCCGGCTGAAACTGCGCCAGCAGCAAAAGCCCGGCGAAGCCCGCGCCGAAGTGGTCGATTGCCACGCTTAAGCCTGCGGCTTTCAGCTGCCTTATCGCATCAGTGAACTCGTCAAGGCGCGAGATAACCTCGCTTTCGGTGAACTCAACGATAACCTGCTCCGGCACCAGCCCGTTGGCTTTGATTTCCTGCAGCAGGAAGCTCACCGCACCGGGCACTTTAACCAGCGTCATAGGAAGCAGGTTCACAGACAGCGTCTGTTCCCTGAGCTTTAACGCGCCGGCCATGGCGAACGCCACTTTTTTACTGCTGAGATCGGCCTCGTAGAGTGCGTTGCCGGTTAACCCCGCAAAATAGGCCTGCGGCGATTTGCCGTCGGGCGTACGGAGCAAGGCTTCATGGGAGACGATTTGCTGGGCGAAGGGGTCGATAATCGGCTGAAAGGCAAAGCTACAGTCCGCCTGATTATCGGCCATCAGGGTTTGCGCACGATCGGCGCTTTCGTCGGCAACAAAGTCCCACGAGTCGCCCGGCGGAATTTCAAAGTAGTTTTCTTTTTCCGTGGACTCCACAAAGGTGCGGAAGAAACGTAGCGCGCGATCGTTATAGATTAACTGATACTTCGAGGTGCCTTTGTCGAGCACCGTCTGCAGCACTTCATCCCTGTCATGCTCTCTTAAATCAAAGAGTTCCATCCCCGTCTTACCGAACCGCCGTGACGGCGCGTAATCGCACAGCAGCTCAACCACGTTATAGTGGCGCGGATCTTCACAAATCTGGCGGTAGATTTTAAAAACGTTCTCTTCCGGTCCTTCAAGCAGCTGAAAGAAATGCGCGCCGTTGAACAGCAAAATTCCTGTTATATCGGCCTGCTCATTAATTTTATTGGCTGCAGCTACCATTTCTACAAGCGATTTGACCGGGACGTTGTCGCAGATATGGCTGCGATAAATGATGGTTGTGAGCATGTTTTTTCCGAAGAATGGGCGTCTAGCGGCAACCTTAGCAGACACAGGTTTATACGTCCTGTGAAACCGCATCTGAAATTAACAAATATTCTACAAGGCCGCGCTTTATCCGCTGTGGATAAGGCATACCGTGCGCATAGCAAACTTCCTGACAAGGTTCTTGTACAAGATTCCGAAAAAACACTTCACATAAAAACATTGTAACTTATTGATATAAAACAAATAGCACTTTTTGATCAAGGTATGTGCCGTTTTTGTACACCTTCTTATGTACAAGTTTTTAATATTTGTATAGCTTTAGTCACAACTTTACTGATTACAACGACTTTACAGGAGTGACATATGCACCAGAAAGGTTACCTTCCGGATACAGCGAATGCCATTACCCGCTATTTCAATAAAGCCGCCCTGCCTTCTCAGCAGGAAACTCTGGGACAAATTGTGGTGGAAATTTTAAGCGACGGCCGCAGTCTGAACCGCAAGGCCATCTGTACCAAACTGCTGCGTCGCGTCGAAGAGGCATCCGACCAGCAGGAAGAAAGCCATTACCACACGCTGATTGGTCTGCTTTTTGAACGTTAAGATCGGCGCGCTTTACGGCGATGGAGTACAGATAACCTACGTTAATTCTGGCGGGAGAAATATTTCAGGCCGGTAAATGCCTGGCAACCTTAAGCCTATCTCCTTCACCGGAGAACGGACTTTATGCCGCTTTTCCGTTCCGGGACAGGGCGGCGATTAGAGACGCAGTTATGAAAAGAAGTGATGATGAATACCTGACAGATATTGTTATCGGAGAGGCCGTCCTCTCTTTGCTGCACGAACATGGGCCAGTCAGCACCCAGGCGCTTGTTGTGAGGCTGCAGAGCATGGAGGCTAAAGAATCCGATCCTTCGCGACGCGCGGCAATTGCCAACGTTATTGCTGATATCAGTAACAATAATATGGCATCCATGATTCGTACCTCGCGCGAACGCAAGAAACGTCCGGGTAGCAAGGACAACGTCTATCCATTGTTTGTTAATAATCAGCAGCCAGGTGCCGGCAAAAAGCACTGACTGCCCCACTTACTACTAACTGAAACGGTGAGAGTTAAATGAATCAGATGATGCTTCAAAAAACAGATATTCACGCATATCTGCCCGACACGGCACTGTCTGCATACTTTCGTAACGCCGGCGATATGCTGGCCGAAGAGTCCGCTTTACTGGGCGCCGTGATCCGCAGCATTCTTGCTTCCGGCAGCCCTCTTACGAATAAAGCCATTATTCTAAAGTTAATAGATGCGCTCGAATCCATTGATGATGTTGTGACGAGTGACATTATCCGTAAGACGCTGGAAATAGTTGTTGATCATACAACGGATGATATTTAAGTTCGCGTGAAGGGTAAGTTATGCGTAATGCATTGAATTAATATAAAAAAGTCGAAAAGCGAAGCGCTACGTCAATTCTGGGTATTCAGCAGCATATTGCTACTGCAGAATTCACACAGCAGCGTCAAAAAAAAGGGCAGTTTCCTGCCCTTTTCTCTATCCATCATTCTATTGCGCGGCGCTCACCCGCCAGATAGCATCCCCGGCGTCATCGGCAATAATTACGCCACCTTGTTTATCCATTGCCAGTCCTACCGGTAATCCGCGTACCTGTTTCTTGTCGTCCGTTAAAAAACCGGTAACAAAGGGCTGCGGTAATCCAACCGGCTGGCCGTTTTCAAATTTCACCCAGGTTACCTGATAGCCATTCAGAGGCTTCCGGTTCCAGCTACCGTGCTCGCTGATAAACGCGCCGTCCCGATACTGCGGCATGTTGTCGCCGGTATAAAACAGAAAACCAAGCGGCGCCACGTGGGAGCTCAGCGCATAGTCGGGCTTAATGGCTTTCGCAACCAGATCCGGGCGCGGCGGTTTGACGCGTTCATCAACATGCTGGCCAAAATAGCTGTACGGCCAGCCATAAAATCCCTTGTCCTGCACGGATGTCATATAGTCCGGCACAAGATCCGATCCGATTTCATCCCGCTCGTTGACGATAGCCCAAAGTTTGCCGCTTTTAGGCTCCCATTGCAGGCCGGTAGGGTTGCGCAATCCGTTAGCGTAGATACGGCTGGAGCCGGTGGCCGCATCCACCTCCAGTACGGCGGCGCGCCGGTCTTCCGCCCCTATGCCATTCTCGGTAATGTTGCTGTTGGAGCCGACGCCGACGTACAGCTTGCTGCCGTCCGGGCTTGCCAGCAGGGATTTCGTCCAGTGGTGGTTAATGGGCCCGCCCGGCAATTCCGTGACAACGTCACCTGGAGCGGTGATTGCCGTCTGGCCTTCCTGATAAGGGTATTTCACCAGGCTGTCCGCGTTGGCCACCCACAGGGTGTTGCCGATAAGCTGCATACCGAAGGGAGAGTTCAGACGCGCAATGAAGATGTGTTTTTCCCATTTACCGTTCACGTTACGCAGCAGCGTAATACGATTGCCGCCCTCGCCGCCTTTACCCGATGTCTTTTGCACCAGGCCCATAATCATCTCTTTCGGCCGCGCCGGCGCCGATTTTTTCGGGCCGTTTGCTTCCGCAACCAGGATGTCGTTGTTAGGCAGTACGTAAACCTGACGCGGATGCTTAAGCCCTTCGGCGATTTTTTCAATTTTCAGCCCTGCGGCCACCTTTGGCATTTCACCGTTTTTCCAGGCCGTTGCCTTCGGCACGCTCATCGGTGGCAGAAGGAAGTTTTGCGCTTTAGGGAGTTCCGGGTTAGCGCCCATCTGCTTTTGCGGATCCAGCTGGGCATCGTCATCACAGCCGCTTAGTAAACCGGCGAGAAGAAGGGCAAGTAACGCGTGCTTATGGATTTTCATGCAGGCTGCTCCTTGTTACCGTGCGCTCGCGCAGGGCGAGTTGAACGTTACCCAGCAGCATAATCACCACCACCAGCGTGGAAAGAATTACTCCTCCCGGCACCACCGCATAGGCATCGCGGCTATGGATAAAGGCGTTGAATATAGCCAGCACGATGGCGAGCAGGCTCAGCCAGAAATGGGTTTTTATGGCCCTATCCAGCGGGCGTTTTGGCCCCGTCCAGACAAATATCAGATTGAGAATACGGGGAATAATGGCAATCAACAGGCCAATGACGATTAACCAGTTAGCCGCGTCGGTCCACATCTGGCTAAAGGTTTTCATATACACAATGTCAAAAATCCAGGCGGCGACAAAAAAACCGAGAGGTATGGGATTTAGCAGTTCATAAAGCGCCACGACCGGTGCCGGGCGCCCTGTTGCAAGGTGCGTTTGCATTTCCGTCTCCTTTGCTCTTCCAGATGGTCTGCGCCAACTATGCGCAAATTAGCTTATTGACCTACCTGTAAAGATTAGTAAACCTGAAGGATAACGGCGGTTTAATTGTCGAACCGGCCAGCCCTGCCAGGTTCAGACGACAACGCCCGTTGCCGTACTTAGCTCCCCATGCAGCATCTCTGCCAGGCCCGGAGGCGGCAGCAGATTATCCCGGTTGCCTTTGATAACGGCGATTCGGTCGATTTCACCATCTTCATAATGAAATACTGTCAGCACCCTTGCCTGGTTGAGCTCATAAGCCAGCTGTTCGGTAATGTGCAGGCTGGCTGCCAGCTCATTTTTTTCCAGCTCCGGCCTGCGCTTCCGCCGTTCAACGCGAAAGCGGTGCTGATTGTATTTCGCCCAGCCGATAAGCAGCACGGTATTTATCAGGGCGATAAGGAGATAAATGGTTACCGTATTAAGGGTGGTAAAAAAGGGTCTTAATCCCATAAAGGGTGAATGCGCCAGCGCGACTATCAGCCCGTGATAGATCAGATATGAAAACCCAATCCAGGCCACCAGCGTCAGGATCATATCCATCAGCCGCGGGAAAAAACGAAGTTCGGTAAAGATCAGTGGTTGGTTCATGGTTCAATCCTTCCAATACCGCGGTCGGGGCTGACCCAACGAGCCCTGCCGCGCTTACGCTTGAGCATGACTTTTGGGAAAGACACGAGGGTTGTGAACAGGCTTAGCATCCAGTAGACCACCGGGAACCAGATTATCCAGAACAGCGAGGCGGAAATACCTTTTTCATAACGCCGTTCGATGAGCAGGCTGACCAGGAACTGCAGGAGACATACCACGCCGAGCATCAGCCCGGTAAAAGCCGGTGGGAACAGATGCTGTACATACAGGCTGTCCGGCATCGGCACAAAAAAGCCGATGATAAACAGCAGGATACTCACCGCATAGGCGAAGGCCCAGACGGTGGACAGGCAAAACTCAAAGAATAGCGGCCACATGCGGCGATATTCCCAGGACCACAGGCGGCGCATATTGACGATAAACACTTCCGCCCCGCCCTGGGCCCAGCGCAAACGCTGCTTCCATAATCCTTTTAACGTTTCCGGCATCAGGATCCAGCACAGGGCGCGTGGCTCAAAGAATACCGACCAGTGCCGCAGCTGCAGCTTCCAGCTGACATCAATATCCTCGGTGATCATATCCGGGCTCCAGTACCCCACCTCGGACAGCGCGCGGCGGCGAAAGGCGGCGACAACCCCGGACACGGCAAACACCTGTCCGTAAATACGCTGGGTGCGTTTGATTAAGCCGATAATCGAGGAGAATTCGCCTACCTGTACGCGCCCAATCAGCGTCGAACGGGTACGAATACGCGGATTGCCGGTAACGGCGCCCACGCGCGGAAACTGCAGAAGCGGCGCCACCATATAGGCCACCGCATCGCGCTCCAGCAGCGCGTCGCCGTCGATGCAAACAAGAAAATCACTGCGGGCCGCCGCCGCGCCGGTTTTGAGCGCTACGGCTTTGCCCTGGTTTTCCGCCAGATGAATCACGCGCAGGCGCGGGTATTCATTGGCTAACTGGTCCAGCACCTCACCGGTGTTATCTTTCGAGCCATCGTTGATGGCGATGATTTCAATGTTCTGATAACGCTGCGCGTTTGCGGCCTCAATGGTTTCCCGTGCGTTGGCCCCTTCGTTGTAACAAGGGATAAGAATGGAAACCAGCGGGTTGCCCTCAAGCGTTGGCGGCGGCGTTCCCTCTCCCCATTGCCAGTGGCGCTCCCGGTAAAACCAGAAATAAAGTCCTCCGCTAATCCATAGCGCTGACATAAACAGCGGCCAGAAAAAGACGAAATTCAGCATCACTTCGCCGGTAAAAATGGCAGCCATGCCTAACGGCAGGCTGAACATCAGGCAAAGGATGAGGAAAGCTACGATGCGATCGGTCATTTTTGCGGATACCAGTATGATGAGAATGTAGAGCGGATCTCTGACATCTCAGGTTTATCGTTGATGAAATCGTCAGGGTAATAGCCGTAGTTATTGGCGCCGCTGAGCTTCAGCTGACGCATCCACTCGGCCAGCTGTTTACCGTCGATCTCGTCGTTCGTTTCGTTTTTACGCCAGTCCCGCGCCTGCAGCTCAAACACGGTTTTATCCAGCGCGCCGGGGTACTGAGCGATGGTATTCACCATTTTGTCCAGCCAGGCATCGGCGCGATCGGCCGGCACCTTCTCCATCAGCGGCATGGCCATCGGCGCCGTCCAGTCGTAGGCGCCCAGGAAATCGCCAAGGTTTTGCGCAAACCAGGCTTCGCTTTTCGGCTCCATTACCGGCATTGCATAGATGTTGCGCGCTGTTTTCACCTGCGGGCCGCGAATAGCCCGCACGGCCTGGGTGAGCTGCGCGGTAAAATCGATAAGCGCCCGGCTTTTAAAGCGTGTCCAGCGCTCAAAGGTTTGCGGATCGTTTCGAATCTGGGCAATGCTGCCCGGGAAACCGGCGGCGCGGTAGGCCGCCAGCGCGTCTGGCGAGGCATCTTCAAAATCCGTCAGGAAGGCATCGTCATGGAATAAAATGCCCCGGAAGCTGGTCTGTTTTGCCAGGTCCTGATAAATCTCGGTGATGCGCCGGCGCGCTTCGCTGCTCCAGGGGGAAAGGCGTACATATTGCTGTGGATCCACGGCGCTGCCGCCCGTTTGCGGATCCCATTTCATGACGCGCGGTACGGACTTATCCAGATCGAAAGCCAGCACCGGCATCCAGGCGAAAACGTCTACGTTGGCGCGGCTTTGCAGCTGCCAGGAGACGTAGTTAAATAAATCGGCGCGCATCGGCAGCCAGCGGTTCGGGAAATACAGCTCGCGGATATTGCCGTCGCCTTTTGGATCGGCATAGGCCTGCAGGAAGACGTGCGAAATACGCATGTCGTAAACGCGCTGGATAAGTTTGTCGATGTTTCGACGCTGCTGGGCCGGGTCGGCATCGTAGACATAGTCCAGATCGACATGCATCACGCGCATCGTCCGCGGCTCGCGAACCTGCGCCACCTGGCTTGCAAAGCCCTTCAGGGAAGGGTTATCGGAAATTAAGATGCGCGGGACATCGTCCAGATCGGCGGCGTTTGCCAGCCCTTCGTTTAGGGTAAACGCCATACGGTAGCCGTGTTCTTTGGCAAGCTGCAGCGTCACTCCGCTCGCGGCGCCGTACGGCCAGACCCAGGCGCGCGGCGCCTTGCCGGTTACCTCGGTAATTTTGTTGGTGATCAGCGTGACGTCTTTATTCACCCGCTGATAAAACTGCTCGTCCGTTTCGTACTTGCCGGTGGCCGCGTCATATTCACGGTTGGCAACGGCAGGCAGCTTACTTCCCTGAGGGTTGCCCACCGCCCCGTAATGCGAAGCCCAGGTGTGCGCCCCAATTTCAACCAGTGGGGATTTTCCTATTTCGCGCACCATATCCCAGGTGGCGAACTTGCTGCGCGGCGTGATTAAGCCGCCAAAATCGACGGGCTTGTTGGCCGGCGCATCGATCCAGCTGCCTACCGGCGCCCACAGGGCCGGCCAGTTATAGACTTTCAGCAGCGGCCAGACGCGGGTGTAGAAGCTGCTGTAACCGTCATCGAAGGTCAGCAGCACCGCCTTTTCCGGCAGCACGATTTTGCCGTCGTGAGCGTCCAGAATTTGCTGCACGCTTATTGGTTGATAGCCGTTGTCGCGCAGCCAGGCTATCTGATCGCTAAGCGCGCTGGTGCGCACCGCGAGATAGCGCTGATCGGCGGCGCCATCCTCAACGTCGTGGTAGCCGATAACCAGAAAGCTGTTTTTTGGCCAGGCGTGATCCGCCGTTAGCGGCGCCCGGTCCGCCGGCGAAACATAGCGTGGTGATTGTGCGCTTCCACAGGCGGTGATCAGTATCCATCCGACGATTAAAATTGCGGCTCGCAGCCATCTTTTAAACATGTGCTGTCCTTAAAACCTGACGTTCAAATCGAAGGCAAGCGAAACATTTCGCTCACGTTTACCGTCGTACGGGCGTTTATCCCAGGTCAACATCACCCCGCCATCCACGACGTTGTTCCACTGAACCCTCTGGCCATACCCCAGTTGGGTAATCGCGCCGCTGCCCTGGTTTTTCTGCCAGTAGCTGCCCACGGCGGCGGTGATCTGCTGGCTCCAGACCGTATCGTAGCGGCGATAAAGCACGTGCTCGGCGCTCAGTCCCGGCACGACGGAGAAATCGCGTTTCGGGTTGTAATACGGCACGTCTTCCTTACTGTTGGTGCTGCCGCTAATCCCGGGAGTGAAATCCAGCGTAAAGCGCGGCGTGGTCCACAGGCGTTCTTTGCCGCTCAGGCCGTATTCAATGCGGTTGTTGCCGTCGGAGAAATGGGATGCCGCGAACAACAGCTGGTACTCGCGTCGTTCATTCTGATACCAGCGGATATAACCGTTGCCGCCGTCAGAGCTGACGCCGTTGCGAAGCGCGCGCAGGGGCGTATCGCTGGCAAGGCGTTCAGCGGAACCGCCGATGCGCCAGTTATCGTTGAAGTCGTGCCAGGCGGACAGCCGCCCGCCGATTTTTTGCCCGTCGCCATAGTTGTGGCCGGAGATTTCCATTTCGGCCCAGTAGTTGCGTGAGGTCCATTCGGCGCCGGCGGCAAGCTCGCGGTTGATGCCCTTGCCCTCCTCAAATTCGCCGGTGGCGAAGTTGAAGCCGGTGAACAGCCGCCAGTTATCATCGATCGGCGGACTGTAAATCGCGGATTCGAGGGTGAAATCGTGCTTACCGCTGATCGGGCTGTCGGAAGCGATGCCCTGTGAACCATTGATGCGCAGCTCTGACATTTTGTGAACGTCGCGGATGCGCGCCAGCCGCAGCGTTGAGGTGTCGTCCGGGCTGCGGGTAATCACATCGTTGGTCAGTTCGTCAGCCTGTTTCCACTCCTGTAAATCAAGCGCGACGTAGGCCTGCTGGCGCTCCAGCTCCAGGTTGCTGGGTTCGATGACCTCCGCAAGCTTGAGCTCCTGTTCGGCCTTGCGCGGTAAGCCCCTGACCTCAAGCACCGAGGCGTAGGTAATGCGCAGCCCCTGATTTCCCGATCCGGTACGCGCCAGACGCTCGGCCTGCTTTTCAGCGCCGGGCAGATCGTTGACGGCGACTTTATACTGATTGAGCAACGTCTGGCCCAGCAGCCAGTTGTCGTTGGGCTGCGGCGTGGGTGAACCATAGACTCGCCGCAGATAGGGACTCTCTTTCACAAGTTCGTCAGCCTGACGTTTCGCCGCGTCAAAGTGTTCGTTATCAAGATGGGCAAAAAACAGATCCTGACGATCGTCCGGGGAAGGCCGGGTCGCCGGGAGGGTGCCGTTCGGATAATAGATGCTCATCAGCATCGCTTCGGCTTTTTCGGGCTGTTCATCGTTAAGCCAGGCCGTTGCTACCCAGCGTTTGGCATAGGAAGGCACCGTTCCACCATCCGCGCTGAGGGATTCATATTCCGCAATGGCTTCGGCGTTACGTTTGCGAACCACCAGCGCGCCAATGCGATCTATCCTGGCGCGCCGGACATCCGCCTGCGCATCCGGGTTATCTTTCCAGGCCGCCAGCAGCTGGTCATAACGTGCAAGCGCCTTATCCGCGACGATAAATCGCTCTTCTTCGTTACGCGTTGGCGTAAACGCCGCGCGCACGGTTTCCGCCGCGGCATCGAGTTCAAGCCGGCGTTTCATCGGATCGGAGCTGGAAATATTTGAAGACAGCGCCAGCGCCGGACCTGATACCCGATTAGCCGACAGCGCGGCGATAAGCGTGGCCTGTGAATTTTTACTCTGCGGCGCCTCGTCCTCCGCCCGGCTGGCGGCGAGCAACGCATCCCAGTTTTTGCCCTGCGCCTGGTAAACATAGGCAACCAGCGCGTCGCGGTCCGGCCCCGGCTCGCGCTGGGCCCA
>NZ_RCAA01000052.1:91000-91522 GCF_003628475.1 Enterobacter sp. R1(2018)
AACCGGTGCGCGCGTCGGCGTTATCCGGCTCTTCACGTAAAATGCTCTCCCACACGGAGAGCGATTCATCCCATTTCTTTTCATTGCGTAACGCCCGGGCAACGGCAATCTGCCCGCGCGGCGGGATGGCTATCTGGTTGTGGTAACGTTGCCAGATCCTGAGCGTTTCCTCATTGTTATCCGCCCAGCCGGAAACCTGTAGCCAGTCAGCAACCTGATTTTCCGTAAGCTCCGTCTGTTTTTCCTGTGCCTGCAGATATTGCAATAAAGGCGCCCGGTTTCCCGCGCGCGCTTCCATTATTAATTCATCATAATCAGACGTAACGGCATAGGCCTGCATCGGTAAAAGAATACAGACGGTAAATAAACAGGTTCCGGACTTTAAATATCTTATTGAATTGGCATGTCGATGAATGCTGAACATAGCTGCCCTTATATCCTTATGCCAGAGTGGAAATAAGCATTATCATTAATTTATTGCCGTCGCGTGACGGCGCATGCTGCCAGAACACGCTTGTGGCG
>NZ_RCAA01000053.1 GCF_003628475.1 Enterobacter sp. R1(2018)
ATAATCTTTTAATTTCGAAGGGTATCGATAAAAATTCTTTGGATGCCGTCTATCATGATGATAATAACAATTATAGTTTAAAAAATGACTGCGATGAAGATAAGAAAATATCGCTTTTACGTGATCTCGCAAAGCTAACGATATTATATATTATTGATGCTGGTGAAGGAATGACTCAAAGTATAATTCAAAATAATTGGATGACGATTGGCACTAATAATAAAGAAACAAATTTTTTTACTCGCTCCGGAAGAGTTAAGGCTGGAGCAAAGGGCATAGGACGTTTTGCTTTAGACAAATTAGGGGGAAGATGTGAAATGATAACCATATTCAACCCTGATTATCATGAAAAAGATTATGATGAAGATAATATCGAGACGTCAAATTGTGGTTATCGTTGGCTGGTGAATTGGGAAGACTTTGAGGGAGATTCAAAGACCATTGAGAATGTTAATGCCGATTTATCTGGAATACAAAACGAGCACTTATCTGATTACATTAAAAA
>NZ_RCAA01000054.1 GCF_003628475.1 Enterobacter sp. R1(2018)
CGTTAACGTGCGGTTTTGTACGTTCAAACTTTTCTTTAGACATCGATTGTCCCTCTAAGACACGGATAAATCGGTGGTATCACCACATCAACCAGGCTTATGCCTGAATTTGCTGAATTCATTAACAGAAGAAAAACAGGGAGGAGAATAGAAGTGGTGCTGATAGGCAGATTCGAACTGCCGACCTCACCCTTACCAAGGGTGCGCTCT
>NZ_RCAA01000055.1:0-94776 GCF_003628475.1 Enterobacter sp. R1(2018)
GATCGTCTACCGGGGTGGGGTCAGTCCAGAGTCCCAGCGCATCTGTTAACACTAGAGGGGGCACTGTACATATCCGCCGTGGTATTTTTCCTGCAACATCTACAGTAAACATTAACCGAGGGTCATCAGGAGTATCAAGTAAGTCTATTAAAGGGGACGGGCAATCTACTACTGAACTGAATTTTGCTGGTGCTCCTGCATTATCCGATGGCATTGCAGGTAAAGGAACTGCTCCGGCATATGCGTCGTTCGAAGATTTTAAAGTAAAGCCAGCGCCAAGAAGAGCGTTTAGTTTCGCTAACTATTCCCGTGTTACGTTTAAAAATATCCAAGCAGAATCAAGCGGTGCCGATGGGTTTTATAGTGGGATTGGCTTTGTTGTGCATATGGATAAGATAACAAGTGCAAATTCGGCAGCGAATGGAATACGTTTTGACGCAACTCTGCAACACACGTCCCATTGTGTATCTACTGGCTATACTAGCGGAAATTTAGGATCCGGATGGTTGTGGGGATAGATGAATTACAGTGTAGCGAATGCAGTTGCATCAGATAGCAATACTTTGTATGGGCATCTGCTCGAAAAATGCGCCGGGTTCATTTTAAACGCACCGGGAGCAGAAAGTAACGGAAAGTCTGGTTTTGCTGCTATAGCCAATTCTACGATTGGGGAGACAGGTGCTATCACTATTAATAATGGATTTTCTTGTGCCAATAATGCCGCTAATTTGGATTACGCTAATCTTCTCCACGTAACGTCTACTGACAACGCAAAATGCATTATAAGATTGCAAGATTCAATCTCATATCCATCGGGTGCAGGGGCGACAACAAAAAATATCATTGTTGATGGTAACGGCGCAGTCGTTAAATCAAGGGGAAATATTACCCCTAACGGGGTCGAGACTCGTAATGGTGGTTATATTATTCATGAGCAAGAAACATGTTATGTCCCTGCGATACCAGTAGTTGCTGGTACTGCTAAAGCCGTTTTTAACGTAGGTAGCACTCAAGGGCACCGCGTGCGGTATGGTGGGGAAGTGACCATTATGTCTTCAAATCAACCACCATCCACTCCGGAGAGAAACACTACGCTATACAAATTGTTAGTTAATAAATCAATAGGCGGTGGTAGTCAAATACTTGAAATAGGTAAACTTGGCCATGCTTCTGGCGGCGGTGCTTCATTACCATCTTTCACATGGACTCTTGTCGGTGACCAGCTTGTGGCCACCCCAATGACAGGCGTTGGTGGAACAAACTTCTGGTTTGAGATCGACTGCGTAGGCCAGATCGTAGCCTACGCATTGTAATCATATGAACAGGAGGTTTCGATAAGACATGGACGTCTTTGTTGTGTAGGTGATAATCATCATGGCTATGATCATGACATAAACAACAAGCCGCTTCGGCCTTGAGTTGTTATACAAAACAGCCTGAGCAAGAATGAATACCATCAGATAGAAAGACATGTAACTGAATCTATAAGACGATGGTGACGAGAAAATCATAGCATATGGCATAAGAAGAACGTAATGAACAATAGCAAGACGTTTGTTGACATAGTATTTAAATTTAAATAGCAAGTAAGGAATGATTGTTATGGCAAAGAAATAGTATTTTATGAAACCACTAAACATATCAGATTCTTGATATTTGAATGCAAGAATTCTAGAGATTACGTGGCTACCAATTCCTGCGTTAGAAATACTTGTAAATAGGAAATCAAATACCTTTAGCGACTCCGCAAAGAATATTGCTATATAGATGTAGAATATAATCTTCAGATATCTCTCATTAAGTAATGGTTTTATAACGAAAATAATGAAGAACACAATGCACGACGAGTGAATCATGCTAGCCATTGTTATATAAACCAGATACTTAAACCCTTTTCCATTATCCAAGTACTTCAGCAATGCGTATGATGCTATAGCAAGGGCTAGGCCGTTTCTTATGCCATTAGATAAAAGGTCAATGCCACTAACAAATGAAACTGACATTACTATAGAAAGGGGAACAACAAGTATGCTGGAAAAAACCATCCCAGCCTTAGAAATGTAATAAAGAGTTAGGCCTGTAATAAATGTGAAGAACACTGAGGTATCAGTAGTGAACAAGTTAACAGCTTGGCCAATAATAGTAAAAAGCGGCTCAAAATCCCTGAATATATGGGATCCTTCAAGAGATGAAAACCAAGTGGAATAGGCGAAAGTATCAGTTCCAGTATCTATAGTCCGGAAGCCGAACAGTACCGCCAGTAAAAATATAATGAGAACAGTGCCGATAGCCGATAAAGAGTTTTCTTTCAGTCCCTTACAAAGCAGAGCGATAAGAAACGCAAAAAGAACTGTCAATCCATACAGTGAATCGAAGAATTTATCTAAAAAATCAATCATGATGATTCGTTTTTTTGAAATTTTTAAGGAAGATACACAATTGACAGCTCTGATTCAAGCCATAGAGATGGATAAACTCAAGATCATGATCATCGTAGGGAAAATGAAACCACTTCTCATATAATGCACATGTGCTAGAATCCATGGCTATTCTTACTAAGTTTATGGATACTATATGATTTTTAGCTCACCTGAATTTATCTTCGCATTTTTGCCGATAGTTTTTTTTGGCTATTTTATGCTGAATAAATTCAAGCTATTGTACTTTGCTAAGGTATGGTTAGTAGCTGCCAGCCTGTACTTCTATAGTTACTGGAGCCTTAACTACCTCCCGCTGATGCTTGGTTCAATTATCTTTAACTATGGGCTTGGCGCGCAGTTAGCTAAAAGGGACAAACGTAAAAAACTGATGCTTACTGTAGGTATAATCGCCAATTTATCGGTTCTTGGATATTATAAATATGCTAACTTTTTCCTCGATAATTTAAATTATTTTATAGGTAATAATTATCATATAGCCGGGGTAGTTCTCCCAATCGGCATTAGTTTTTATACTTTCACTCAGATAGCTTTCCTTGTCGATAGCTATAAAGGTTATGCAAAAGAATACGATATTGTAAATTATGCTCTGTTTGTCACTTTTTTCCCGCACCTGATAGCGGGACCCATACTGCATCACAAAGAAATGATGTCGCAGTTTAAGTCGTTGTGGACTGTACCAATTCGATACCGGAATATCATGATGGGGTTAATGATTTTTGGTATTGGTCTTTTCAAAAAAACCATGATTGCGGACACATTTGCTATATGGGCCGATGCTGGTTATGTCTCAGGATATCATCATGATTTTTATAGCTCATGGATAACCAGCCTCTCTTATACTTTTCAGTTGTATTTTGATTTCAGCGGATACTGCGATATGGCTATTGGGACTGCATTGCTTTTCAATATCTGGTTACCGTTAAACTTTAACTCCCCTTATAAGGCCCTCAGCATTCAGGATTTCTGGCGGAGATGGCATATCACTCTGGGTCGGTACCTCCGTGATTATCTGTATATTCCTCTTGGTGGTAACCGCTGTTCAATTTCCAGAACCTACTTCAACCTTTTTATCACTTTCGTTATAGGGGGATTATGGCATGGTGCAAGCTGGATGTTCATTATCTGGGGAGTAATGCATGGATTTGGTCTGGTTGTTCATAGAGCATGGTCATCAGCTGGGTTAAAATTGTATAAGCCATTAGCGTGGTTTGTTACTTTCTTTTATGTACATATTGCCTGGGTATTTTTCCGTGCACACTCTTTGACCGATGCCATGACGATACTTGGATCTATGTTCAATGTTAAGTCAATGACGAGCATGACAATTCTTGATGTGCCCATGAATAATCTCTCTATGCTAGGTACCCAAATCGACAAGATGGAAAATATCCTGCCAGCAGGAATTGCTGGATATTCAATTCAGTTTGCTGCGATTTCCTGCGCCTTTGCTGTTATTTCTTTTAAGAACGCTTTTGAGATAGTTGTCACCGAAAAACAAAGCCATTTGAAAGTTGCGGGCATAGCGTTAATTTCTTCTCTCGCTTTGTATATGACTCTTCATACAACAAGCGCCGTTTTTCTTTACTTTAATTTCTGATGGTATAATCAATGAAAAGAAAAGTCATTTTTTTATTAGGAGTGGTCATTGGTTCGCTTCTGTTCCTACCGGCATATAACGTTTTATGCAAGCCAGAATTATTCAAAAGCAAGGACCTCAAAGGAAAGGCGAAGAATCTGTTTAACATGGATGCAGTTGAGTCTTTACTGTCTGTTTTATTAATCAAAAAGGGAATTTCCGTCGATCCCCAAAAAGTAATGATAGGAAAGGACGGTTGGCTATTTCTCGGTGATGGTTTTGTGCATTCACTGAAGAGAAAAATAGATGGTTCAGGTATTCATAAAAAGGAAATTGAAGAAGTACATCAAACAATGCGTTTGTGGGATGACTACTTCAAAGCAAATGGTGTGCGAACCTTCAGGATCGTGATTGGACCAGACAAAGATAGTGTCTACACAGATAAACTTCCCGAATGGGATAAACACCATAAAAGCCAGATAATCACATCCCTGATTAACGATGGTGGCGAACTTTACATAAGAACTCATTCAGCCATCATGGAGGAAAGATCAGTGGCAGATATGCCCCTTTACTATCACACAGATACGCACTGGAACGCATACGGAGCAAGCGTAGCTTTTAATGTCTTGGCAAAGAGCGTGAGTGCTGAACATCCAGAAACCATATGGCCCTCAACAACAGCAAAAGATTTTAAGAGCAAAGAAGGAAAGCCGGGAGATCTGGCTAATTTCCTGCGCGTAACTGATATTCATGAAGAACTGGTTTACCTAGATAATTCAGATATAAACAAAACAAATATTGAGTTGTACGACTACCCAACAGGAAAATTAATTTTGAAAAAACAGCTCACTGTCATTAGCGCCCCACGAACCCCAACACTCGTTGTCTCTGATAATGCTTTAAATGATGAAAGAGTGCTTTGGCTGCGAGATTCATACGGATCTGCCATGTCTCCATTTATGGCAAAAACATTCCGGGAAGTGCTGCAGGTTCACCAAGGTAAGGTAAACCCCGATCTACTTGAGTCGATGGTGAAATCCTTTAAGCCAAAGTATGTATTCATCACAAGCGTTGAGCGTGACGCGCTTGGTAGGTTTTTCACAGCCCCACCAAATTAAGTATGTTAACAACCACCTAGCCCTCTTTGGAGGGCTTTCTCACATCTGGACACTGAACGGTGCCATTGCTGGTGAGTTAGGCGATATGGCGGTGATGCAACGGCGCATAGCTGGAGCAAAAAATTAGCGCAAAACAACTCAAGGCGTTGATTCGTGTTGCGCTAATGCCTCATACTACTTAGTTCAATCCTGCATCAATCCAATTTGCCCACCACTGCATCATTTCTCTGCGAATATCCAGATATTGAGCGTGGTTGTATATGCCGCGCACGTTATTCTTGTCAGTATGTGCAAGCTGCTTCTCAATGGCATCTTCAGGCCATTGCTGCTGTTCGTTCATTACTGTGCTGAACTGGTGACGGAATCCGTGACCGCTGGCTAAGCCGTCATATTCGATGTAACGGATCACGCCAAGAATGGTATTTTCGCTAATGGACACATCATTGCTGTTGCGACCGGCAAACACGAACGGCGACATGCCGGTAATAGGCTTAAGCATTTTCAGTATCGCAATAACCTGGTTCGACATTGGCACGACATGAATCTTGCGGTTTTTCATCACTGATTCGTTGATAGTGATTAATTTCGCTTCAAAGTCGACGTTAATCCACTGCATGGATCTGAGCTCTTTCGTTCTGAGTGCCGTGTACTGCAAAACCATTGTAGCGGCTTTTGCTACCTGGCTTCCGGGGAAGCCAGCAAGTGCCCTGTTGAATGCAGGGATCTGATCAGGAGTCAGGAATGGAGAATGTTTCTTTCTATATCCCTTCATTGCATCCGCAAGGTCAGGAGCGGGGTTGTATTTAGCCCGCCCGGTAACAATGGCATATCGGAAAACCTCTCCACAGCGTCGGCGAGCTTTATTTGCCCGCTCCATTGCCCGCGCTCTTCAAACTTTCTCACCACCCTGAGAAGAACCATTGGCTCTACATCTTCAATCTTCATATGGCCGATTTCTGGCAGAATATCGTCACGAAACATCCTGCCAATTTCATCTCCATATTGCTCTAACCATACTGAACGTTTGTGCGCGAACCATTCTGCGTAAATCTCACCAAAACTGTCTGCTGCTTTTTCTTTTGTTTTGGCTTTGACCGGATCGACACCTTCACTCACTTCTTTGCGAGCTGCGAAAGCTTTATCCCTGGCTTCCTGCAACGTCATGAAAGGATATTTACCCAAGGTCATTACTTTTTCTTTACCCGCTAGTTTGTAGCGCAAGGGCCATACCTTTCCTTTTACCTGATACCGGAACAAACAGATAAAGCCCGTTCGCATCTAAAAGTCGATATGGTTTTTCTTTCGGCTTCGCTGCATCTATTTGTTTAACGGTGAGCATGGGTAAAAATCCGATGGGTAGAATTATTTACTCGTTTTTTACCCGTTAAAGAGTGCGGCTGTCAATGAACTATGGCGAACTGTTGCGAACATAGATTTTATTAATGGTGCGGAATTGCTGGGGATTTAAGGACTGAAACGAACCGAGGAAAACTAAGAAATGGTGTCCCCTGCAGACATCATATGAGGCATGTAAGTGTAGGGTATTTAACAATAATTATTAATGTGAATATATTTATGCCCGCCTTTGTGCCCGCAAAGGGAAATCACGACGCTTTTCTTTGAGGGGAAAGGTGGCTGAATTTCCAGTGCTGGTAGTCTGCGTACATCCATCTGGAAGAGCGACCATATTTGATTGGCTTGGGAAGCTTGCCGGCCTTGATTTGATCATAGAAGTATTTGGCAGTGTAGCCAGCATCCTCGATCATGAATTTCATGTCAATAAGTGAGTCGTCGCGTAGTTCGCGCATGATTTCCTCCGGGCAATAAAAAACCCGCTGGAGCGGGTTAGCTTGAATGTTCTGTTGAATTATCGGTTTGGCGGGGTGGGGAGGTAGATCCAATATTGTGGATTCACTTCCGCAGGGATGGATTTACCGTGCGCTCCCCTGTAATGCCACACACCGCGTATGTTAATAGCTATTTCATAGGCCCTATTGATATACGCCAGCACTTCCTCATTCATAGGCGGCATATCGCTGCCTTGCTTCCATCCGTCCATTACTTTCCTTCCTCCGTTTTCTGATAAACAGGCGAGTTACCGCTTGGTAGTTGCTTCGAAACATCGCGATAGTGAGCCAGCCGTTCGATGAAGTAATGCTTATATTGCTCCGGCTGCTCCCTTGCCACAACTTCGGCCACCACCGGCATATTCATGCGCTCTTTATACGCTACTCCTGCTGCGGCTAAATCTACGTTAACCCGGTCACGCTCATCTTCTGGCTTTGCTGCAATGTTGAAATCTGACATATAACCCTCCGTTGCAGAGAGTATACAGCTGGTAGGGGAGGTGGGCTATTTGGCTTGCGGTGCTGCTGGCAGTGGCATCCAGTGGGTTGCGTACTTATCGAAAAACCGCCCTTCATCGAAATAAGTCACATCAACGCCAGCATTAGAATGGGTCAGATAATATTCACCATTGGCATCCGGCATCCGCTCGCTGCACACCACCCAACCATCCGGAATCACCGGAGAGTTGCCATCGGCACCCTGAAGCATGGCGGCGCGGCAGGCGTTAACAGCAGAATCAAGAGCTTTCCAGTCATCCCAAACACCTCCCGTTCCTATGGAGTATCGTCCGGGCGTGACGCAGGAGATAAACTCACTTTGCGAGCCTTTGTTTGCGATATATCTATCAACCAGACGCTCTGCAATATTTACGACTTCCCGCAATGCAAGCAGCTCGCGTAAAGCCCGCAAAGCAAACGCATAGCTCTCGCCAGGCACTGCGGTTTCTTCAAGAATGCGGATTTGGTCTTCAATTTCTTCATTGCTTATATTGCTCATAAAGCCTCACCCGAAGTTGTCACTGGCAAACCATCATAGATTTCATTGAAATGACCACGGACTACCATTCGGCGCAGCGCGCTATACATAAAGTCGCATTCTGCCTGTTTGTTACCCATGAATGGCTTTTGGTAATACCAATATGTATTTGGCGGCCATCCATGAATACGCATTACCCGATTGCCTTTTACATGAAGCAATCCCCATCCCTCCGGTAAGTCTTCAGGGGTAATGATCCCCGGTTCGCACATGAAGAAGCGCCAGTCTCCCATCCCGACAGATGGGTCAATGCGAAAGTGCTTCTTCTTATCTGCAAAAAAGTCGCTGCGTGAGCATTTCACCTCGATCAGGCAAGAGACGCCGTTGCGAAAACCGATAGCATCCGGTAATTCGCCAGTGCCAGAGTAAGCGCGGAATCTGTCATGAAATGCTACGCCAAATCCGTTCGACTGAAGAAATCTGGCGGCTCGAAGGCAAAGTTCATCGTGCGTCATAGCCATCTTCAATCACCCCTCTTAACCCAGCACACACAAACAACGGCGATAATCACTACTGCGTATATGATCGATGCTGTCACTGTTCTTCCTCTACGGTGCCGCCAGCGGCGCGATCGATACGCTCAATCTCGGCGAGAATAAGCGCACCAGCTTTAACCAGAGCTGCTCGCGGCTCTTTGGGGGATGACTTCAGGTACTTGCCCGCATCAGGCCACGGCCATAATCGTTGCGCTCTGCGCATTGCGTCCGGTAGTGCAGACACAGAAACAGCGTAAGCAGCGCCAGCAAGATTAAGCACGCCCGGAAGATAGTTATCATCACGGCGCTCTGTATAACCCTTACTTTCCTTCTGGCGCTGACGTTCAGCCAGCACATCAGCTACGGCTGCGGATAGCGGGCGGGACTCCAGTTCTGCGATGCGATTCTCTGCGATTTCAAGTTTCGACTCTGACTCTCTAAATTTGTCATGCCAACGATTACATGCCAAAAATGCTCCTTCGCGATATCCTGTTTCAAGGTCCATTTTATCCAACAAGTCCGCGATAATATTGAGTTCATCATTGTTGATGATCTCCATAAATTCGCTGGTAGCTCTATCCCAGGCGTCCAGTGCATCATAGTTTTTAGGGTTTAATTTGTGGGCTGCGAGTGTAGCCCTGTACTTATCTGCCGCCAGTTTTAGTTCGGTTCCCTTATTCATGGCTTGCCCCTTGCTTGCGTGATTGATGGCAGTAGTGCTCACCGTTCGGCCTGCTGCTACGGCACCCGCAGCGCGGGCAGGGTTCAGGAACATACGGCATCTTTCTGTACTCACGAATAATATGCGGATACTCACCAGTTACCCGGCTCTCAAGCTTTCCGCGTTCCTCAAGCCGCTCGCAACGGTACTGCGGACGATTAATTGGAAGGTGCATAACCTCAAACCATTCGTCGTCCGGCAAATTCGCAAGGATATCTTTATCGGTCTCGCTTAACGGCTTCATCTGCACCTCTGCTGTGTTATTCATGCTGCAAATTCCTCTTCGTTAACGCCCAGGCGCTCACAGGCAGTGAGGTAATTAGCGTAATCTTTCTCGATACCAATGAACGGACGCCCGGTATCTTTGCAGGCCACGCCAGTGCCCCCACTTCCCGTTGTAAAATCCAGAACGGTATCGCCAGGGTTGCTGTACGTTTCTATGATGTATTTGAGCAGCGCCAGTGGTTTTTGTGTTGAATGCAAGCTCTGCTTTTGCTTGTCGCTCGAAAAAATTTGTACGTCTCGTGGGTATCTGGATGTCGAGTCGTAACTGACAGGTTTATTCGCTGACCCGTAAACATCGGTATTTG
Organism: Enterobacter sp. R1(2018); assembly: GCF_003628475.1. Lineage (GTDB taxonomy): Bacteria > Pseudomonadota > Gammaproteobacteria > Enterobacterales > Enterobacteriaceae > Dryocola. The sequence goes on from NZ_RCAA01000055.1 coordinate 9,809, forward strand.
GACTTCCTCTGCGCGCGGTTTTACGAACATGCCCATGCGTCATTTGTGGGTTGAAAGTGGGCTGCTTACGATAAAAAACCTGAATATTTTCATGCGCGCGCATGGGTTGCTTTTTGGCATTCAGAAATCCTGTTGCATGCGGCTTTTCCCATATCCACTCTGTTTTCCAGTGCTTAAGATTGCTGGAGACTAAAACACTGGTAAAAGGTTGAGCTGAGAAAAGAACAATAGCCGCGTTTGGTTTCGCTACCCTGTAAAGCTCTTTCCACATGCGATGCAGGTCGAGCACCGAATCCCAGCGGCACTGTGTTGTGCCGTAGGGAATATCAGCAAGTACCAGATCAATTGTGCCGTCGCCAATTTGAGGGAACACATCAAAGCAATCGGCATGAAAAAGTTTCAGCGCTTCGGTGTTATTGCTCATCATTGACCTCATTTCTGCGAAGCCAAATACACACCGCACCGTCTTCGCTATCGTGAATAGAACCAACAAACCAGCCATCTTCCGGCGCTGGTGGCTCGGGCTGCCATGATGAAATGTCGTAACCGTCAACGTTCAGATCAATATCTTCTTCGTCGCGGTACTCAACATGCCACTGGAGATTATTTGCAGCCATCCAGTCGTTAAACTCTTCCGTTTTGATTGCTTCACGACCGTCGCAGAATTTTTCGTATTCCGGATGCGTCCAGTAGCCGTAGCAGTCACGCTCAACCGGCAACGCTTCAATTTTTATGCTCATACGGCAGCTCCTTTGCGAAGCTGGGCGGCGAATCTCTCTGCCTCTGCCGTTGTTCCATTCCATCTGCCATCACGGCTTGCAATCCATTGGTCGATACCGCTTGCCCGCACTTCAGCCAGAAAAGCGTCGGTGGCCGCGAAAGGGTTCTCGGCGTTTACATCGCGTGAAACGTACATGTTTATCTCGGACACGTAATCAAGCGGTACGCCTGCCATCATGCAGTCCTCGCCCTCGGATAAATATTCCATGTGGTTTTCACTAATATCAGTTAGCAGGCGAAGCATCTGCCCGTTTTCCGCCGCCTGCGCGTCACGCTCTTTACCCAACTTCTCGACGCCTTCCTTTGCCAATTTGTTAGCCTGTTCAGCAACCTCCATTAAGCTGTTAACCATTTCCATTTTGGCCTTGAGTGCATCACGCTCTTTCTTGACCGCTTCAAGGTCTGCATAAGAAACGAAGTCACCGACCGCTGTCCTTGTCACCTTAATCCGTCCTGTTTCTTCTTCACGGATGTCATAACGTTGTATTGTCATAGCCTTTCCTTAAGCGTCCCGTTAATGACGCCTATGTGATAAATGAGTTGATATAGAGTGAAGAGGGGATTTATTCGCTTCTCGTAGCTGAGCAGGATGCGGCGGTTAATGACGTCCCTTTGCTTACATGTCCTGGCGTTTTCCTTTTTCCATGATTCCTGTATCTCTCCCCAGCATTGACGAGCTGTAGCGCGTATTGCGTTTTGCTCTGCTGTGTCCATAGTCAACCTTTGAAGCGCTCAGGAACTTCATCGAATATCTCCGCGCTCATAACAAGGCAGCGCCCATCTTTCATAGGGAACGCGTATTCCTTTTTCACTACAAAAAGATGGTCAGCGGTAGCCCTAAGAACCATGTCCGTTACGTCTGTTTTCTTTCCCACCCACAACCCTTTTACTGGATTCAGCGTTCCTGAATAAATCGTTCCGCCTAATGGGGTGGCTCCAATCATTTTTACGTTCATAGCTCTATCCTCAGTGCTTAATCTGCTTGATGAACTTGTCGATATGCCGGTTAAGGTCGGTGACGGGAAGCTATGCCGTGATTTAAGTTCTGCTTCGGATGGCATCGGTTTATCCCGGCGCCGTGCAACTAAGTCACCCGGCGTTAAATCAGCGTTGTATTGACCGTTAAACATGTTCACGCTCAACATATTCCTGGATGGACTTGCTCACCGTCTGACTGATGTTTTCGATATGCAGCACCAGAGCCTGTAGCGATTGCGCTTCCGAAGTGAGGATTTCGCGATGACATAGCTCTTTAACCAGGTGCTCAAATTTGGAGTAGTAACGGGCCTGGCTAAGTGCTTCTTTCCCTGCGTTATCGCCTTTTTCAATAATTACTTTTTCGCGTAAAACGAGGTCGTGAGTAGTCCCGGTAATGACGTATTTACCGATTTCGATATTGAGTTTCATTGGATGTCCTTAATGGCGGCTAAGCTTTATGCCTTCGCGCTTGGCAAGCTGCCTGATTGATTCGTAGGAACGGTCGAAGAGTTTGGCGATTAGTTTTGGCCGGGTATGACCAGCCATTAATCTGATGAGCTTGATATCGATTTCCAGCCAGGGGCGACCTAGTGATTGCTGGTTGCCGCGCTGCTTTCGGTAAGTGCTTTCCTTCATGGCTAGCCCGCCTCAGATAGCTCCGCTTTCCTGCTGCTGTAGGCCTCGTCCAGCTTTTTCAACTTCTCATCGCTACCGGACAATGCTGCTTTTGTTTTCTGGTAGAAGCGCTCAAGGGTTTCCAGAGGTGCGGTAATCGCTTGCTCACAGAACCATGCGAGAGGGTCAACGATGTTTAGCTTTTCCACTCGATGCTCAACACGCTTTCCGCGCGACACTGTTAGCATTAGCGAGAAATCAGCTTCGATGTGGCTCATTGCTTTAACCTTGATGCCACCGACAGCAACGCCGCCGAATTTAACGCTTGGGTCACCGACGAGCGTTAATGATCTCCCTACCCACGAGTGACCATCCGTTCCCCAGCCACCACACAACACACGACGCATAGATTTCGATGGCTTGTAAGGTCGTCCGTCATATCCTTCAAGGTCGATGAATACTGGCTGGTCTTTGCTTCCGGCTCGAACGGATTTGATTGCGGCTGTAATGCTGACTGACTGCACATCTTCAAAGTTAATTTGGTCAGAGCGCGGGACTACGGTGCTTGAAAGGTCCATTAGAGATATACCTCGTCGTCAAATTCTTCTTCAAACAGATACCCAGGAACGTTTATTTCGCTGGAAGGTAAAACCATCCCTTCATAGTGGAGAGATGGGTCATCCATGCATCCCAATAGCCTATCCATGGCTTCTAACATGACCTTTCTGCCGAGCTCAAGAGAGTCCTCGCCGATGTAGTACATGCAGTTTTTGAAAGGTGCAGTGTTCTCGATAGCGAAGAAGCAGAACTGGTTAAGTTCGCGCCCGGTTACCAGTTTCAGGACGTACAAGTAAAATGCCGCCTGCACGTGATAGTGATACTGGCCGAATGCCTGGCTGAATCCCCGCTGCGTTGCGTCCCTGCAACTTTTCACATCCAGAGGGTAGGGGTGGGTATCCGACAGTCTGTCGAAACGGCACTTCAAGCGGAGTCCGGTTGTTGGGCAGGTGGCGAACATTGAAACTTCGGAACGGCCATTTGTCGCCATGTAATCGGAAAAATCATCGTTCAGACCTGACGATTCAATCATCCGACTTATGGTGTCAGCTTCATTGCCGATGAGTATCTTTTCCGGATCGCAACCAGCCGCCAGCGCTTTGTATTCCTTTGATGCCCGAGTGCTAATATCTGGCTTTAACAAAAATTCCCTTTCAAATAATTCCGGCTCAAGCAGCGCTGCATGTATTGCCGTTCCGATCTGGGCTGATTTGCTGCCTTTGAACGGATTAAAGTAGAGGTTTGCTGGGCTGACGCTAATCGCCTTAATTGTCGTCGAGCCTATCGCTTCATCCTTGTGATAATCATCGTTGGACAAGTCGTAATAAATCCCTTGATCCATTACGCAGCCTCCCTGTGCTCATGCTTTGCTTTGAAAACGCCGATAGCGTACTCAGCCGTTACCCGTGCCGTTAAAGCGTCCCAGCGCCATTTCTCGACGTTCTCTTGAAAGTCGATATCATCGCCAGACAGATAGTCAACGGCGTCCGTGGTGTGTTCGTCAGGCTGGAACTTTCGGAGTAGGGAAGTGATTGGATTGGATGCTTTGGCGAGACGCTCTACTTCTTCGTAAATGCGCTCATGGTCGCGTTCGTCCAGACTGGCAATGATGCCCTTGATTTCCTGCTTGTCTGCGATAGTAAGTCTCATGCTGACTCCTTCTCTTTAACTGGTACGCCGAGGTCTTTCATCAGCCTGGCGAATTGTTCGTCTGTCATGTCGCGGGGTGATTGCTGGTTCATTTCACTCTCCGGTACCACGGCAGGTTGATCGCTGACTTCATCTCAGCATTTGCCTGCGACCACATACGCGCATCACCCAGGTATCGGGCTATCACCGCCTTGCTCTGAGCTGCTTTAAGCTTGTTGTGGTTGATAATCAGATGCTGCTGCATAGCGCCTCCAGTGATTTTCTGGCCGCACGGATAAGCCGGCGAACTCGTTTAGTTAATTCGGATTCAGCGGGATAGAAAGCGGACATGACGCCGCTTCCCGCGAGGCTTAGTTGCATCATGGGAGATTCCTTCTGTTAGGTTTGTGTTCATTCATCAGCGTTGACGCTCAGGGATGGACGCAATAAAAAACCACCCGAAGGTGGCTTAGATGACGTTAAGCTGTTGGTCTATGTAGGCCTTGTCAGCCTCAAATTTTTCTTTCGACTTGTTGAATTGCGCAGTTACGCTTTCGAAAGATTTTTCACAGGTTGAATGCATTCCTGCACGGATAAGCAACATCTCATCAGCGCTGAACTCAATGCCCATATTCTTGAGTTGCTGCAACTCCTCAACACGCAAGGAGTTAATGAGCCTAATTGCGCAAGATTTAACAAATAATTGCGCTTCTTCGTACGTCTTGAAAAATGTAACGTCTGAATAACTTCCACTACCATCGCCGTATCTGTTAACGCGCAGACCTATCTTTCCGTCAGAGTTTCCAAGCACGGTTAAGGATTTCATTCCTTCGTACTTCTTATTCCCGTAATAGTTGTCGATGCATGACATGTACTCAGAGAAACGCTCTATCTTTGGAATTCGATAATCAGCCTGCACTGCGTAATTAAGTTGCCCGGTCATTACATCGACGAAATGGTTCAAGTCTTGCTCATCAATGTGATCAGCAAAGGCTTTCACCTGCTTAAGCTGATCGCGATACAGGCTCAGTTTGTTTTTAGTGTCTGCAACCTCACGATTAACTGACTCAATCTGTGCCTTGGCTTTTGCAAGCGCTGCTTCTTGTCGCGCCTTCTCTTTGGAGAGATAAGATTCAACTGGTGTGTCGTGCAGGCTCTTTGCGATGAATCGCTCACCACCGGGTATCTCGTCGCCCTGCGCAGTAACAAAGACTTCTTGAACGATGGTTTCTTGATTATTCAGTGCGCCGACGATCACAACTTTGCGTCCGTCTGACAGGAATTTGGTTTCCATACTTTTCTCCAGGCAAAAAGAAGCCCGCACGGTGGCGGGCAATAAGGACAACGAGGGTTCAGTATCTGTTCTCAGTGAATGAAAGCTGATACGGAGGGGGGGTTAAATATCTTCTAACGCGTAATCACAAATCATCTCGCAACTACCCGGATCGCCTTCTTCGCGTGTCCGCAATCCCACCTGCTGTGACTCCTGCTTAATCTCGCCCCAGCAAACCTGCTCGACTTCATCAGCCCATCCGTCAGCCGCCTCGCCACGGTAATAATCGATAGCTTCCTCTGCTGCGGTTTTGGCTAACTCTGCTGTAGGGTAGGTTTCAAATCCATTATCAGGGTCGAACATGAAAAACTGGCACTTCGTCATATCTATTCTCCTGTAGCCTTGCTGATAGCGGCCTGCGCCTTGTCTAGCCATGGTCTGAAGTGAGATTCGATATAATCCATATCCACATCAGACAGGGTTATTTCTGTCTTTAACCGCTGCAACGCTTCAAGCAAATCAGGTGCCGCTGCAATCAATGCGGCATTTGCTAAATCCTCCTCGATGGAAGTCATGAACGTTCCCACCACGCATAGAATATCTCCGCTCCCTGCGGTGATTATCGATGTTGCCATTGACTCTTCATCTTCCCCAGCCGACCACGGCCCCGGCGTTCCTTTGAACTCACTCATCATTCACTCCAATCTGCATAAAAAAGGCCGCCCACTGGCAGCCAACTTGTAACGATAACTTACACGTTCAGTTGTAAACCCCAGGCCTACAACTCATCCCGAATCTGTGAGAGCTTGCTGATTGCACGGTAGTGACCACGGCGCTGCTCTTCCGTTTTAATCGCTCTCAAATCATCCTTGATAGCGTCAATGGCTTCGTTAAGCACCTGAGCCTTAGCTTCCTTGATGGCCTGCTTGCGTGGCTTCAGGCGAGGTTTCTGTGATGACCTGCCAGAGAGGTTATTTCGGATCGCTTTGGCCTGCGCCTTCTGACGGGCTATTGCCTGTTCGAGTGTTTCCATGTATCACCTCGCTGTAATGTTCTCTGACTTGCGATGCCCTGCCTGAAATATCGCTACCTGCGGTATGCAGATGCTGCCCGATGCATCTTCTTTAGGCTCACGCCAGTTCGGTGCACGAAGAGCTTGCTCAACTCTCGGTGATGGCTCGCCAGACAGTTTTGCAAATGCCCGGTTAATCTTTCCTGCGTAATTTCCCGCATCAATCTGCTGAGCTGCTTTTCTGGCGTTGTACTCAGCCATACGGCGTTGATTTCTGTTCATGGGTATTCCTCAGTGAGTGCTTTGGTGGTGAAGGCCGGACGCTACCCCGGCGATGTGTTCAGGAGCGGACGAAACCGCTTCCTTGGGCCACCTTCCTACCCAGCCACGAATTGCTTGTGTTCGTGCCCACGTTGCGTGTCTTCGATTTTCCACGCCGCTTCACCCCGAAGCACTCGCTTCGGCCTGTGTATTCACAGGGTCATATTGTTAAAGAGCATCACCGTCCTGGTGAGTAGTGCGTCCTGCTGATGGGATAGATATTATGCGTACAGCGCATATGCGTCAAGCGCATAATTGATTGGGTGTGTCTGTTTTTCATCGAAATTGAGTTATGTGTTTGAAACAGAAATGGATTTATTTTTAAGCGGGATATGTTGCAGGCACAAAAAAGCCCGCACATGGCGGGCTAATTTGCGAAAGGGGAGGTTATCCGTGACGGCGGTATTGCTGGGATTGGCTCAGCATCACGCGACCGGCCACATGAAGCATATCCATTTCTTCAGCGGATATAGTCCATTCGCGATAGCGCGGGTTGTCAGATATGACGATCAGCTCGCTTTTGACCTTCTGCAGGCGTTTAACAAACATGTCGCCGTTGTAGTCAAAGACATAGATACCGTCACCATCGAAGCAGCTCACAGCGACGTCGACAAAGATCAGGTCGCCTGGCTCAATAGTGCCTTCCATACTGTCACCACGAACGTTAATAAGCTTCACGGATGACTCCGGCCGGTTACCGAATATGACCCTTGCTTGATCGGGAACATATTCAATAGACCTTATGACTTCAACGACGTCCTTCGAGGGTGAGCCATCTCCGGCGCTTGCTGAAACATCAAGAACATCAATCCTGTACACATCTTTTCTCCCCTTTTTTATAATGGAACCGATACTGTATGAATCTACAGTATCATTAGCTTCATTGGAAGAGAATAGCTCAGATACAGGAACTGCGAGAGCTTCCGCAATCTTATGTATAAGGGAATCGCTGTAACCCTGCATTCCACGCTCAAGGCGTGACAGGTTGCCCACGTCGCTATCCACGCGCAACGCGAGTTCAGTCAGGGTCATCTTATTCGCTTTGCGAATCTGTCTAATCTTGTCGCCTATTTTCATGGCGTGTATTCAACCTTTTTTATGCGTGACACGCAAAGCGCCTTGCGCATATTTTTCAATTCGCATATTATGCGTATAGCGCATTTAGGAGGTGCATTATGCCAACACCATTAAGGAAAATGCGTGTAGAGAAAAAGCTGACAATTTCCGAGGTAGCCATCGCAACGCAACTTGACGTTGGAAACCTCAGCCGGATTGAAAGGGGAATTCAGGTTCCCTCTCTCGAAACGGCTGAGAAATTGTCCCGGTTCTTCAAAGGGAAGATCACCGAAATGCAGATTCTCTATCCGCAGCGATACATGAAGTCAGCCGACACAGCGGCTTAAGTAACACTGCTCTTTATCAATCTGACCTCCCTCGGAACACCAGGGAAACCCAAAGTGGCATACCCCACGGTATGCACACGTACTTAATTCAACTATGGAAACTATACGAAATGGACACTACAACAACACGCAACAAAGCCCGCGCAATTGAAAGCAAGTTATTGAGCAAGATAGCAATTCGTGGCGTGGCAAACGTCGCTGAGCTGATCGGCGTGGACAAGTCACAAATCACACGCTGGAAGGAATCGTTACTGCCTCGCATGTCGCTGCTGTTAGCGGTTCTGGAGTGGGGAGTTGAAGACGATGAGCTGGCGGATCTGGCTAAGCAGGTAGCCCGATTGCTGACAAAAGAAAAAGCCCCAAAGAGCGACGAACTCTTTGAGGCCTGATGCGAAAAGACTGGATCAATTCACAGGAGTAATTATGGCACTAATTGAAGAGCTTTTGAATATGCAGCCGGGGGAAAGAATGCCTTTCCCTTCAGATTTCAATCCAAAAGGTTGGGTATACGTTTTATCTAACCCTTCTATGCCGGGCATGTACAAGATTGGATTAACCAGACTTCATCCGAAGCAAAGGGCAGGGCAGTTGTCGAAGTCTTCCGGCTCTCCTACTGATTTCGTTGTTGAAGCCAAATTCATCTCTGCCGACCCAGAGCGAGATGAAAAAATCATTCATGAATCACTTTCCCGCTTCCGGGTATCACAATCCAGAGAATTCTTCTCATGCCCAATCGACAAGATCTTAACCGAATGCCGCAGGTTTCTTCCATTTGGAGAGGCAAGCTCTGTAGAGGAGCTGACCGATAAATTTAACTTTGTCACCTTCGATGATTACTTCTTCCCGCACGACACCGAATTCATGCTTGAAGAAATGGGTATCAGCACTTTTGGCAGCAAAGGAAACACCTATTGGGCGCTGGCGAGCATTGGTGCATCACTGGTTAGGCAGCTTACTCAGGATGGCGGAACCTTCGTTTACACTGGGAAGAGTTTTGCCCTGGTTAAGCCACCTAAAGGGGGTGACCAATGAGCACGGCGAGGATATTGACCTTCCCTGAACAATATACCGCTCAGTTTAGGAGCAACAGGATGGAGAACCAGAAGAATGGTTACATCCCGCTGTACCGGAGCGTCAAGAAGCAACCATGGGCAAAGGATGTCTATCTCAGGACGCTCTGGGAAAACATCCTGCTCGACGCAGCCAGGCAACCATTCGTGGCCAACTTTAAAGGGCATACATGGCGACTGGAAACCGGACAACTGGTAACGACCTCAGCTGATCTTGGTCTGGCTCTCTGCGACAGAAACGGGGAGCCAACAAGTCGCCATGCAGTTGAAAGGATGCTTACTGTATTTGAGAAAGAAGGGATGATTTCAGTTCATGCAGAAAGGAGAAAAGGGACGCTAATCACCGTTCTGAATTACTCCGAATATGCTGAAAAAATACCCGATTTACCCGCGCATAACTCCGCGCATAAGCCCGAGCATAACGAAGCCAGTGCTGGCGCGGCCTCAGAGGCACACCCCGCGCATAAGCCCGAGCATAAAGCCGCGCATCATGAACAAGAAGGTAATAACAAATATAAAAACCCTTCGTCCGATGATTCTCACGAATCACCTGACAAGCGCCTTTCAAAGTTTCTTTCAGACCATCCAGACGCAGAGATATTCACACCAACGGGAAGCAAGTGGGGAACCTCTGACGACCTGAAAGCTGCGCAGTGGATTTACGCTCAGGTGCAGAAAGTCACCCCAAGCGCTAAAGAGCCGACCTGGACAGACTGGAGCAACACCATCCGGTTACTGCGTCAGGCCAAAGAAACTAACCATCATGAAATCTGCGCTGTCTTCCAGTGGGCCAACAACGACCACTTCTGGTACAGCAACGTCCTCAGTCCTGCAAAACTTCGTGAAAAGTGGGACACCCTCAAACTCCAGATGGAACAACCTGGCAGAAGCACGCGCACTGCTGCACCCGCCAAGCCTGAAGTCTGGAATACACGCGAAGCATGGCAGGAGTTCATATGAGAAATCTGACGAGCATTATCGCCAACCGTGACGGCGGCGCGCTGGCAAGCATGGCAGGGGCTAACCCTGAGCCAGTGAGCATCGTTAACGAAAACGCTGAGAAGCTGGTAGATGCGCTTTTTCAGAACCTGAAGCAAGTATTCCCGGCTGCGGTATCGACAGTGTTTCGCAATCCGGCAGACGAAGCAGCGGCTAAGCGTCAGTGGATCGCCGCATTCGCTGAGAACGGAATAAGAACCCGCGAGCAGCTATCGGCTGGCATGCAGCATGCCCGAGCCAGTGAGTCGGCATTCTGGCCTTCGCCTGGGCAATTCATCGCCTGGTGCAAGCAGGGAGTTATCAAGGCTAACGGCTTACCTGACCTTGACGAGCTCTACCGCATGGTCATGAAGTACAGCCGCGACCGTGGCTATCACAGTTCAGCCGAGGCCTACCCGTGGGAGTCGCCAGCATGTTTCTGGATGGTTACCGCGCTATACAACCAAATGCGCTCACAGAACCTCACAGAGGCTGATCTGCGGAAGCGCTGCGGTACTGAGTTGAAAAACATGTCACGCCGCATTGAGACCGGGGAGGCCATACCAGCACCAGTAGTGCAAATTCCTAAACTGCATATCCCGGTAACCAACGAGAAGGGACTGGATAAGATTGCTGAAATTCGGGCAAAACTCGGCCTGAAAAAGCGAGGTGCTTTATGAATATCACCACCGATGATTATGACGTCATCAACGCCTATGCAGGAATTGATAAATCCTGGCATGACAGGGTTAGCACTACAGAGGGCCTGAACCGCATGATTGATCTGAGCAGCAAAATATCGACTGCTCTTATCGTCGCCGCGCGACATGGGTCGATGAAAGAGGGTGGTAGCCATGGCTGAGAATCGCGCAACAACTCTCCCGTATCGAATATGGATATACGTTCGCGATAACCCCGACATTCCGATGGCTGATATTGCCGAAGCCATGGACTTGCCAACAACCAGCACTACCGGTCCGGTTTCTGCATTGTGTGGCCGCGGCAAGCTGAAGCGAACAGGCCGACGCGGAAGCTACCTGTACTCAATCGTTAAAGACTGTATCCCGCCTGCCCCAGAAGGCCGCTACGTCGAGAGATTTACCGACAAATTAGGCAGCCTCAAATTTATTTCATCACATGACGGCAACACCATATTCGACGAGTGCCGCCAGAACTGGATCGGGTACGAACTTAACAAACTACTGCGAGAGGTGCGGGCGTGCTGATAGCAAAAATAGTTGGAATCGCCTGGATGCTGACATGGTTCTTTATCCTGGTAAAGGCTATGTCCAGAAATGTTAGCAATGGCCTAGACCCTTTCGCGGCAATAGCAGCCACAACAACCGTCTGGTTTATCATCGGAATGTGTCCAGTCCTGATAGTTAAATTTGGATGGACGTATATCAAATAACAGGCTCGCAAATCGCGGGCCTTAATTTTATGGGGGATTTATGAAGATTATCAAACTGAGCCAGAAGGCAATTATTTTCACGCCATCAAATTCTGTCACTGGGGGAGAAACCAAAACGACTTATGAGGAAGTTTACATTAACGCTGAGCGCATAGAATCATTCTCATGGTATGGGATGACACAGCTCAAGATGGCAAGCGGCGAGCGCATCGAAGTTTGCGAAACGCCAGAGGAAATTATTGCACTACTGGAGACATCATCATGACAGCTTACATCACAGAGTTATCGACCGGGCTGCTGACCATCATCGCAGCCTTTTTTATTTGTGCTGCCGGGAGGAAAGATAAGTGAGTGAAATACTAAAACACATTGGCAACACAATTTTCTGTATGTATCAAAAACCATTTTCACATGACTGGGACAGGCGACTTCGCGAGGCAATTACTAATGGTGAAGTTGTTGAGGCTGGCAGGCACACGATAGAAATTAAGCATGGCAATGATTTGATGAGTATATGGATTTCTAACAGGTGGTATTCATTTGGAAATCTCTTTTACATAAACGGAAATTATGTCGATGAAGAGCTTCAATTCCGCCCACGATTCCGAACTATGCAAGCGTTATGGGATTTATATCAAAGGGAAAGAAGAAAGCACCTTGCTGGCGAATACGAAAAACTATTTTTGTAACGGAGGGGATATGGAAAGTAAATCAAGAGAGCAGTTTGAAGCGTGGTTTAACCCTAAAAAAGAGTCAATGAAAAGCTGCGGGCTTGGGATGATGCACATAAGGCGCACGCATGATATTGCGTGGGAATCCTGGCTGGCCAGTAGGGCCGCAATCGTCGTAGAGCTCCCTGAAATGCTCGACTATGAATTACTCGACGAGAAGTCAGTTAAAGCCAGTATGCGTGCAGCCGGGATAACCGTTAAAGGAGAAGGTGATGGGAAAGCTTAAAACAGGAAGCAAAATTTTCCTGCTTTGTATCATCAATCCACACCGCTTCGCGTTGGCTTTGATACTAGTTGCTGCGCATGGCATGTGGTGGCTGATTGGTAAAATGGATGATGCGACACAGTCAGTCGTGAATGCGGTCGAAGGGCTGCAAGCTAAATGGCCTGTTATCGGAGAGCGTATAGCGAAAAGCATTGCCAATGACTACCAGCCAGACACAGAAGAGGACGATTAACCGGAGGCATCAATGACAGCCACAATCCACCAACTTCGACCTGACCATATCCGCCGCGCTTTTGATTTAATCGACTCTCTCCACGAAACAGGACTTACCAACTCTCAACGAGAAATTGTCGAGGCTGCGCTGTCGTGTCTAGAGAAAGCTATTGAGGTGAAAAATGGAGATTCCGAAGGAAGGCCTACGCCTGCATAAATCAAACTTCCAGGCTATCGGCAGCCAGTTGATGCCCTTTCTCGAAAGTGGCGAATGCTACCGGTTAATCATCAAGCCCTGGAAAGACAAACGAAGCCTCTCACAAAACGCTCTCAGCCACGTCTGGTATGAACACATCAGCAAATACCTAATCAAGGCTGGCCGCCAACACTGCAATGCAGCGTGGGTTAAGCACAACCTCAAGGCTACCTATCTGGGCTTTGAAGATGTCATGTTCACCGACTTCGTTACCGGTGAAGTGACTACCCGGCAGGAGCTAAAGCACACATCCGATTTGGACACTGGCGATATGCACTACTTCATGATGCGCATTGAGGCATGGGCTGCACAATTCGGCCTGACGCTGCCTAACCCAGAGGATGGTGAGTACTTCAAACTTCAGCGAAAGCAGGAGGAATAGTGCGAAAGACTTGGTATTCATACGACCCTATGACCACCGCAGAAGCAGACGAACTAATCCACCGCTACACACTCCGCAACGTTCAAACCTCCAAGACGCTAAGTGCCGACCCGAGAGTGAGCAACATATACCAACAGAGGTGCTGGCAATGACAACTCTTCCGAGAAACTTTGGTTGGAACCGGCTAAAGCTATCAACCCACACATATGAGCAACTACAGCAGCTTGAAGATGACGTGAAAGTCAACCATGCATGTCACGAAGGCATTCATCTTATAGACGCTGCTGGCCGCAAGAAACTCGATGCCATCTCATGGGCTATCTACAACAAGCAGAAGCGAGGTGAGAAATGCTAACTCCTGAATCCATCACCGACTACCAACGCCAGAGCAACGCTGCAGCAGGATATTGCGCAGCGTGCATGAAGCCTTTGCAACCAGGCGAAGTTTACGCATGTAACGAGTGCGCCAGCGAGGCGTATGTAGAAACCGATCCGAACGGGAGAGTTACCGATGAGGCAGACACGGAGACGCTGTAAAAACGAAGATTGCCGCGAGTGGTTCCATCCAAAATTCTCTAATCAGTGGTGGTGCGGGCCGGAATGCGGTGCAGTGATAGCCCTTCAGAGACGAAGCAAGGAGAGGGACAAGGCAGAAAAAGCAGCAGACAAGAAACGACGACGAGAAGTTCAGGAACAGAAAGACAAGCTCAAAGTAAGACGCCTCGCAGTAAAACCCCGTAGTTATTGGATTCATCAAGCCCAGCAAGCCGTAAACGCCTTCATCAGAGAAAGAGACCGCGACCTGCCATGCATCTCGTGCGGAACGTTCGTTTCTGCTCAGTGGGACGCCGGGCATTACCGGACTACCGCTGCGGCTCCTCAGATCCGCTTTGATGAAGGCAATATCCACAGGCAATGCGTCGTATGCAATCAGCACAAAAGCGGGAATTTGGTGCCATATCGAGTTGAGCTGATTAACCGCATAGGCCAGACGGCCGTCGATGACATCGAAAGCAATCACGACCGACACCGCTGGACCATTGATGAGTGCAAGGCCATCAGAGACAAATACAGGCAGAAGCTGAAAGACCTGATTAAGCAACGGGAGCAAGCAATATGAGCAGAAAAATTCATTATCCAATGTCTACCGCTGCGGTATTCGATGATGTCGTGTACCCAATGCATTTCGATAGCCCCAGCCAGGTGAAGCAGGAAGTAGAAGGCGCAGTAAGTTGGTTCTGCAATTGGTGCAATGAGGAAAAAGCAGTTGTTAAAGCAAACATGCTCGTTAGCTGCTGGGGGCTTTATCTGAGCCATGATGAAGTGATACTGGAGGCGGCATGATAAGGCCACTACACAATCGAGAAGCAATAAACATCCTCTCCAACAACTTCTTTCTGCCAACAATCCGTTCACTAAGAATGTCGCTATTAGCCAGGCATTGCTACGCACTTATTCAGGCAGATCGCTATCTTGCTAAAGCTGATAAGGGGAAGGTATGAGCATTCAAAACACCATAGCGTTGCTTAACTGGTACAAGGGAAAACATGTTCAGGCTGTTCGCACTCCATCTGGCATTGTGCTTATGGGAGCAAGAAATCTAACGGCAGAGCAAAAGCGGACGCTTCTTGCTATCCCACAAGCAGAGCTGGACGCGGCTATAAGGTGGCAGAAATGAGGCTAGAGGCGATCGGAAAGTACTTTGCACCAAAATCACCACACATCACTGATGCACCCAGGGCAACAGCTTCGGATGCATTGAGCATTAGCGAAGTGATGGCCGCTCTGGGGTTGGCAGACCTTAAAAGCGGCATCGGACTTGATTTGTATCTGGCGAAGATTGGCATCAGCGCACCAGATAAAGCAGTAGAGGGACTCTATGAAATCGCACAACGCCTTGCAGGGCAATGTCGGGCAATCTCAGAACTTGATGAAGATATTAAGCAAAGGGTTCTGCAAATACTCGCAACTTTTGCTTATCAGGATTATTCACGCAGCGCGGCTAGTGTTCGTCAATGCGAATGCTGCTCTGGGGAGGGATTCATAGAGGCCGAAGTTTTCACCATGAAAGCGGCAATGGGCAAGATGACGCAGCTATCCGATGTGAAGCTTGTGCGTTTCGATAAGCCAATGCCGGGGAACGACCTCAAGCCGAAGCGGGAAGTGGTCCGCATTCTATGCAAGCCGTGCGGAGGAAAGAAGGTGATCAGCAACGCGTGTCGGTGTCATGGAAAAGGGGTAGTGCTCGACAAGGAGAAAACCGAAGCGCAGGGTGGGGTGCCGGTATTCAAGGCCTGTCCACGCTGCACCGGCCGTGGATATGCCCGTATTCCTGCTGAGACGGTTCGAAAGGCCATATCACTGGATGTGCTGGAAATCAGCCAGCCTTCATGGTCGCGCCATTACAAGCCGTTCTATGAGCTTTTGATAACGGAATGTCACAAAGAAGAATCAGTGGCTGATTCAATGCTCTCAAATGTGACTAAATAAGCAAATATTTCTACTGATAAGGATATTGGTAGAAATAACTGTTTACTTGTTGAATAAAACGGACTAATCTCAACCCTAACACTACAAATCCGTCTGATTGTTACGGTGGATTGAAAAGTGAGTGATTCAGGAAATAGCGGCGGCACCTGAATCACTGAAACCGCCGAGTTGGTCACTTCGCCTCGATAATTGGGCTGGAACTCCAACCACGCAAGCTGAGAGGTTTGCATAAGAAGCCACTGGTTAATAGCCGGTGGCTTTCTTGTTTCTGCGCAACAGATAAGCAGCTTGACGATGTGGTATCAGATGCACCGCTCGTGTTGTGAAACAGGCTGCTTTTCGTTGTGGTGAAGTACAAGATGACAGTGCTAATGAATCGGGGACATCAAAACCCTTGAGCCGGGTCTAATGGGGACGGCAACAACGCGACTTTAGCCACCACACGACAAACAAATCTATATTCAAGGTCAGCCATAGAGCTGGCCTTTTTCATATTTGCGCCCATCCAAACAGCTAACCAATACCCTCTAACGCAATCTGGATGAGGCGCTTTCCCAACTACACAGAACAGCACCCGCATTAACAGCGAGGTGAGAGATGCACAGAATGAATCCAGCCGATGGACACAATATGCCGTACTGGTGGTCTGGTTTGCTCGGCTTCTTCTCCGTTCTCAGTCTTCAGGATTACGTTTTTATTATCGGTGCTTTGATATCGGCATTCTTCACTATCAAAACCTATTACGCGAAACGTAAAGAAGAAAAAGAGCGGATCGATGAAGAGCGCAAGCGCACAGCACTGATGGAAAACTACCTGAGCACAGTAATGGCGAAACCGGAAAATGAGCGTCCTGCGGCCATAGAGGTTGTCAGTGAAGCGTTAAAGAAAGCGCAGGTGACATATGGCGATACCAGCCAGGCTTCGTAATGCACTCATAGCTGCCGCATCAGCAGGGGCTATAGCTATTGGCGGCGTGCTTATCACGGACCAGGAGGGCGTTAAATACACTCCTTACCTCGATCCGGTTGGCATCCCAACAGTATGCGCTGGCGTGACCGGCCCTGATGTAGTTATGGGCAAGACCTACACCAAATCCGAATGCGACAACCTTCTCTATAAGCACATGCTTCCGGCTGTGAAAGCTGTAGATAGTTCAGTGAAGGTTAAGCTGAACGATTATCAAAAAGCCTCGCTCTACTCCTTCACATATAACGTAGGTATAAATGCCTTCAGGTCATCAACGTTGCTTGTGAAGCTTAATCAGGGTGATTTGCCTGGCGCATGCAATCAGTTACGCAGATGGACCTATGCTGGTGGCAAGCAATGGAAGGGCTTAATAACCCGGCGAGAAGTGGAGCGGCAGTTATGCTATGGAAAACCTTAGAAGATAACTGGCGAATTATCGCGGCCGTAATGCTCCTGTTAATGCTAGTTGTTACCGCGAAGATAGCCCGAAGCAATTACGATCGGGCGCTGATAGCTGAAAAGGAACTTAAGCTTTCGCAGGACACAATCAAAGACATGCAAACCCGACAGCGCGATGTTGCCGCACTTGATACAAAATACACGCAGGAAATTGCCGATGCTAAAGCCACTATCGAAGGTTTGCAGCACGATGTTGCTACTGGCAAGCGTCGGTTGCAGCTCAACGCCACCTGCAAAAACAATTTCTCCAGCGCCAGCAGCCTGGGCGATGCTTCCACCCCCGGACTTAACCCAGATGCTGAGCGGGATTATTGGCGTCTCAGAGGCGGAATCAACACAGTCACCAGTCAAGTGAAGTACCTGCAGGATTACATTAATCAGCAGTGCCTTAAATAGTTCTAAAAATACCTGACGTACATTGAACAGAATGAGCCTCGCACAATGCGGGGCTTTTTTATGTGTGCAATAAACAGCGCATCTCACGCGCATATTCAAACGAGAGCCTTTCAGTAAGCGAGCCTGAGAATAGCCGTTATAGGTGGCGACCTCTCTCGGGCGGCTTTTCTGTGAGACAGGCTCACTTTCTAAAAGGTAATACGATATGAATAACCCGTCAGTTATTCCTGAGTTCGATTTTCGCTCACTGGTCACTGCGACCGAGGGAGAGCCGGTAACAGACACATTCCAAATAGCCGCAGCATTTGGTAAGCGTCATGCTGATGTGCTGCGTGCGGTCGAAAAGAGTCATTGCTCAGATGAATTCCGGACAGCGCATTTTTGCGTTGCCGAGAAAATCAATGAGTTAGGTATTTTTGAGAAGAAGCAGAAATACTACAGGATGGATTTCAGCGGTTTCGTAATGGTTGTTATGGGGTTCAGCGGTCCAGCCGCAGCACGCGTAAAAGAAGCATATATCAACGCCTTTAACTGGATGTCTGCTGAGCTTCGCAAGTGCAAAGATAGCTTTGAAGCAGAGCGCAACGCAGTCATGCTCGAATACATGAAAGAGAAGGACGTTGCCAGTATGTCTGGCCGCTTACTTAACCGGTGGGGAAAAGTGAAGAAGCCTGCGTTACTTGCAAGAATTGAACGCATCGACCAGTGTGGGCAAATAACATTGCCGGGTATGGCTAAAGCTCTACCCGAATAAATTCCGTGGCGGAAATAAGAAGGTGATTCTCATCTTAATGGCTGTGATGACAGCAAGTGGGGAAGTCCTGCTGTGAAGCACCGCAAACCTGCGACCAGAATCCTCCTCCCACTCAGTGGGCGTGCAAGCCGACTCGTCTCCACGATAACCCGTGACAGCATTAACGAAGACTCAGCCCTATAAGGGGAATCCCTCTGACGAGTGTGCTGTATTCCACGTAACGAGTAATGCCGCGTGTTTTCCTGCTGGCTACTAACTGGCGGGGGTTGAGCGCTCATGGTCGCATCAGCTGCGATGGCAGAAGAAAGCTGAAACTCTCCCAACCGAACTCAAGGATAAACAATGGCGACTGTAATCAAAGGCTGGAAGGTCATGCTTCTGACCAAAGAGGGTAAGGAGTCTGGAATGCCGTCAGAGCAGGTTGGCTGGCAGATGGACAAAGAGCCAGATATTCGCGATGGAGTGTTAATTATCAGAAATGGTTTAGACACCCACGGCGTACCGCTTTGCATTATTCATAGCTTCAGCATTGAAGCGGTAATGGCTGAGTGACATTACAGAAGCCATTCAAGCAGTGGCTTCGATAATGACAACCAGAGGTATCACCATGCCCAAGTACAACGTAACAGCCAAGAAGAAAGACGGAACTGTCTACGAAGGCATCATGACCGTTAAAGAGCCTCAACTGGTTAATGGTCTGTTCGCCGTGGCTAACAAGGATGGTGAGTGGCGCTACATTCAGCCGGATGAACTGAGCGAGATTCTGTTTACGCCGGTAGTGGAAGAAGAAACCAAGGAATAACAGTTATGGCAAGTAACGAGGAACGCAGGCCATACCCACCGCTGAACTTTGTTAATTCACCAGACGTTAAGCCTTACATCAGCCTTATACCGGCAAACGAAGTCTACGAGTGGATGGTCAGTCAAATACTCATGGAGAGTGGCAGCCTACACAATTCAGATCACTTCCATCTGCATGCCGCTGACATCTGCTTCATGTGGGCATCAAATGCCTTCGATAAGAAAGGGCGCTCGGTACTAGGTCAGGCCGAAGAGGTCATGATGCGCGCCGGTGGTTGGCAGAAAGCCAGGATGGAACAGCAGATGTATGAATGGTTCGGTCGCATACCGAAGTTTATCATCACGCTGGCAGCTGACTATTGCTCACAATGCAGTGACCTCGAATTCTGCGCGCTGGTAGAGCATGAGCTTTACCACATCAGCCAGGCTACAGACGAATTTGGCGCGCCTAAGTTCAACAAAGAAACCGGTATGCCGACTCTCAAGCTTCGTGGTCACGATGTAGAAGAGTTCGTTGGTGTCGTGCGTCGTTACGGTGCCAGCAAAGAAGTGCAAGAGATGGTCGATGCTGCGAACAAGCCAGCAGAGATTGCTCACTTAAACATTGCCAGGGCATGCGGAACTTGCCTGATGAAACTGGCGTAAATTTAGAATGCTTTGGAAGAGTGGTGAATTATGGCTGCATTAAAACCAGAGGTTAAAGCCTTCATCATTCAATCACTTGCATGCTTTGACTCATTATCAATTGTTGGTGAGGCTGTCCAAAAAGAGTTTGGCGTTAAAGTTACCCCGCAGCAGGTTGAGTCACACGACCCAACCAAGGCCAGCGGAAAGGGGCTGGCTCAGAAGTGGGTTGATTTATTCAACGCTACGCGCGCCCGATTCCAGACTGAAATATCTGACATCCCGATCGCCAATAAAGCTTACCGCCTCCGCATCCTTGACCGTATGGCTGGCAAAGCCGAAAACATGAAGAACATGGCGCTTACCGCTCAGCTAATCGAACAGGCGGCTAAAGAGTGCGGCGACGCCTACACAAACCGGCAGAAGGTTGAGCACACCGGCAAAGACGGCGGCCCCATTGAGTCAGCCACGCTAACGAAGGACGAATACAAGAAGGCTCGACGGGAGATGCTGGAGGATGACGACTGTTGAGCAGCGGAACTATGCCCGCAAGATAGAGTGTGAAGAAGAGGGGCTGTATTTCTCCCGCTACTTCTTCAAGCAGCGCACTGGCGGCAAGATGATTGTCGCCCCGCATCACCGGGTAATTCAGCAAACACTGGATCGGGTGATAGACGGGGAAATTAAGCGCCTCATTATCAACGTTCCACCTGGCTACACCAAAACAGAACTGGCGACCATCAATATGATGGGGCGTGGGCTGGCGCTGAATAACCGCGCCCGCTTCATGCACTTATCCTACTCGCACAACCTCGCACTGCTGAACTCTTCCACTACTCGCGGCATGGTTAAGTCAAAAGCCTATCAGGCTATGTGGCCCATGGAACTGCGCGACGATGCAGACAGCAAGGCTATGTGGTGGAACGAGCACGGAGGCGGCGTATACGCTTCATCCGCAGCAGGTCAGGTTACTGGCTTTCGTGCCGGACACATGGAGCCGGGCTGGCAAGGTGCATTAATCATTGATGACCCGGTTAAGCCTGATGACGCATACAGCGAAACAGTGCGTGACGGGGTAAACAGCCGATTTAACGAAACAATCAAATCACGATTAGCCGTCGAAACAACGCCGATGATCGTGATTATGCAGCGCATCCACTATCACGACCTGAGCGGATACCTGTTGCGCGGCGGCAGTGGTGAAGAGTGGCATCACCTGAATCTTCCGGTGATTATCGACAACAGCCAGAGCTATGCCGAGCGCTACCCAGAGAATACCCACGCAATACAGATTGAACACGGCTTGCCTGATGGCTGGCTGTGGCCTTTCAAGCATAACGAATCGCATCGTGTAGCTCTCTTCTCACATCGACGCACCGCTGAAGCGCAGTACATGCAGAAGCCTCGCCGATTCAACGCTGAGGGGGCGCTCTGGACTGAGGCGATGATAACGGCATCGCATGCGCTCAATATTCAGCATGATAAGGTACGCACAGTCGTTGCGATTGACCCGCAGGCCACGAACAGTGATGAAAGCGATGAGACGGGGATTGTTGTAGCTAGTTCCTATGGCGCCGGCGACAAAAAGCAATTTTCAGTTGATGGCGACTACAGCGGTAAATATTCCCCTGCTGGTTGGGCCAAAAAGGCCATGTGGGCTTATGAAGAACACGGCGCTGATGCGATTGTCATCGAGACGAACCAGGGTGGCGACATGGCCGAGGAAACGCTGCGTAATGCCGGTTTTAAAGGCCGCATTATTCGCGTCCATGCCAGCAAGGGTAAGTATGCCCGCGCCGAACCAATATCTGCGCTATATGAGCAAGGCAGGGTAGCCAACCACGGAAATCTGTATGTACTGGAAAACCAGCTAATGGAATACGTCCCGGCCACCGCCAAGAAATCACCTGACCGCCTTGATGCCATGGTTTATGCGCTAACTGAATTAGGTGGTGCACAACCGATGGGCATGATGATACCTAAACGACTACAGGGCAGGTAGTTATGAAAGTATTTATTGCTGAATACCTAGATTATGACGATAGCGAAATCCTTGGGGTGTTTGAAACGCAAGAAAAGGCTGAATCTGCGATAAAAGAGCACTTATCTGCGCACAAACGCCATAAGGAAGATTGCACGTTCCTTTATGAGTATGAGGTGCAATGAAAACCAATTTCATTAACAGGTCGCCTCGGCGACCTTTTTTAATGCCTGAACTTCACCAACGGACAATCCATGACTGACAAATTACAACTTGCCGTCAACCATGCGTTGAACGATGCGCGCATGGCCCGTGCGCGAGCAATGGCATTCAACCCTGGCATGGGGCTGGATGCCAAGCGAAGCTCTGCGTGGTGCGAATACGGCTTCAAAGAAGAGTTAACCTTTGATGACCTGTACAAACTCTATCGTCGCGGGGGTATCGCTTACGGTGCGGTGAATAAACTCGTCGGCCTGTGTTGGAAAACCAACCCCGAAGTCATCGAGGGTGACGCTGACGACGATACGAAAGACGAAACAGCATGGGAACGCAGCAATAAGCAGGTATTCACGCATCGCTTCTGGCGCGCCTTTGCCGAGGCAGATAAGCGTCGCCTGGTTGGCCGCTGGTCTGCACTGCTGTTGCATGTGCGCGACAGCAGAAACTGGAATGAGCCAGTAATTAAAGGCAGAGGGCTGGCAAAGATAACTCCAGTGTGGCGCAGCGCTTTGCAGGCAAAGCGAGATGAAAACGGAAATATAACGGCATGGCAGTATACAGAGACGCAGAGTGATGGACAGACTGCACGGCGAGACATTCACCCCGATCGCGTCTTTATCCTCGGCGACATGTCAGACGATGCAATTGGCTTCCTTGAGCCTGGTTATAACGCCTGTGTAAGTCTTGAAAAGGTTGAAGGTGGCTCAGGTGAGTCATTCCTCAAGAACGCAGCGCGGCAACTTAACGTTAACTTCGAAAAAGAAATCGACTTTAGCAATCTTGCCTCTCTCTACGGAGTTAGCGTCAGCGACTTGCAGGATAAGTTCAACGAGGCTGCTGTCGAGGTTAATCGGGGAAATGATGTTCTGTTGACAACACAGGGCGCTTCGGTAACGCCTTTGGTAACAGCAGTGGCAGACCCTGGCCCAACTTATGACGTAAACCTGCAAACCTTCTCCGCTTCTGTAGATATGCCAACGAAAATCATTGTCGGCATGCAAACCGGCGAGCGCGCAAGTTCTGAAGACCAGAAATACATGAACGGTCGTGGGCAGTCTCGGCGCGGTGATTTGTCTTTCGACATAGAAGACATGATCGACAAGCTTACCGACCTGAAGATAGTCACTCCTGTAGCCGAGAAAACGGTTGTCTGGGATGATCTGACAGAAGCAACAGGCGGAGAGAAGCTGGATAACGCAACGAAGATGAGTGCAATTAACCAGACTTCCCTTGCTTCCGGCGAGCAAGTTTTCTCTGTTGATGAAATCCGTGTTGCTGCAGGTTATGAGCCAGGAGGAAGCGAACCACTGCCTGAGGTTGAAGATGGCGAAGAAGAGGAAGAAACCAGCATCAGCGATACGGCCGTCTAATAAGCTTGACCCCACCGGAGTTGATGCATTAGAGCGAAGGGCAATGAAAGACTTCGCCAGGCGCATCAATAAAGTTAAGACGGTATATCAGAACGCACTAAACAGAGTACCAGCTTCACCCGCAGTTAACGCCCGCTATGAATTCCAGCTTAACCCATCAATCCTCTCGCAAATACTGAACGATGCCAGTTATCTGGTAGACCAGATATTGCTGGATGGTGGAGAGCATGACCTCTGGTTTTATGAATATGTAGACCAGGCAGCGACTCGCGGCACCGCTCAGTCATTCACGAACCTCAGCCAGCAATCGGCAGCCTATGCCGCAGAACGAGAA
Source organism: Enterobacter sp. R1(2018) (assembly GCF_003628475.1). Taxonomy (GTDB): domain Bacteria; phylum Pseudomonadota; class Gammaproteobacteria; order Enterobacterales; family Enterobacteriaceae; genus Dryocola. The sequence continues at coordinate 33,538 of NZ_RCAA01000055.1, forward strand.
TCATTAGCTGCAATCCTTATCAGTGAGCCATATCAACGCCGCATGGCGCTGGTAAATGCGCGTGAGTTTGAGGAGATGAAAGGACTGACGGCACAGATTAAAGCCGACATGTCTCGCGTACTGACTGATGGCATTGGGCGGGGGCTTAACCCTCGAGAAGTATCGCGCAATCTGACTGCGCAGGCTGGCATTGAGAAAGGTCGAGCTAACCGCATTGCCAGAACTGAAATCACCACAGCATTGAGGCGTGCAAGATGGGATGAAGCAGACGAAGCAACAAGCATTCTGGGGCTTAACGTCAGGCTTCTTCACTTCTCGGCGCTAAGCCCAACCACTCGTATGGCACATGCATTGCGCCACGGTCATTTGTACACGGTCGATGAGGTGCGTGAATGGTATGCGACAGGAGCGAACGCAATTAATTGTAAGTGTTCTCAGGTTGAAGTGCTGGTTGATGAAAAAGGTGAAGCACTTAATTCAAACGTCATCGAAATGGCACGCAAAGAGTTTAAGGAAACGTGGGGCAAGCGCATGGCTGTAAATCATCACTGCTGCGGCCATAAGCACGCTGCTTAATCGAGTGTCGATAATGAAACTACAAGTAAATCATAAGGCCAAGAGGCCATTGCCTGCTCCTGCACGCAATAAAGAGCAGACTGGTATTCAGGTAAACATCACCACAAAGGTGAACAGCCAGTCTATCCGTCGCGAAGTTTACAACGGGCGAGATCACATCGTCATTCCGAGCTACACGCTCCCGGCAAACGTCATCATGAATAACGAGCTTTATCCCGAGTCGGAGATTGATGCTCATTATCACGGGCTGGAGGGCACGCTGGCACCTCTCGGTCACCCTACAGTCAACGGTCAGTTTGTTTCGGCGTTCTCCCCTGAGGGCATCAACGTTGGCTACGCTGGTGCATGGAACCGCAACGTGAAGAAGTCTGGCAACCGTATTTACGTTGAGAAGTGGGTAGATGTACTGAAAGCCAACGAAAGCGAAAACGGGCGAGAACTGATTGAGCGAGTAGAGGCCATTGAGCGTGGGGAAGATGTGCCGCCTATTCATACCAGCGTTGCCGTGTTCCGTGACCAGCTTCCAGCCACTGATGAGCAGAAGGCAATGGGCGCAAATTATGTCGTGAAAATTCACGCAATGGATCACGACGCCATCCTGCTGCATGAGGTAGGCGCAGCCACGCCGGAGCAGGGTGTTGGACTGATGGTGAATGCTGACCTGGCTACCCCGATGAAAGTTAATTCGGGTGCATTAATCGGTGAGTCGTATCGAGAGCGTGAGCGACGCCTGGAAAAAGCTGCGCGCGATAAATTCGCAAGCGGCACAGACGAGTACTGCTGGGTTGCTGACTTCACCGATTCGCAAGCCGTGATTATCCGCAACGGTGGTGATGCTCAGGTCTACGGATACACCGCTGACGGCGGGAAGATAACATTCGACGACACCGGCTCTCCAGTCGCACGGCAGGAATCATGGGTATCCCTCATCGGCAATAAATTCAAAGCACTTTTCAATACGCAGGAAGCTCCTGCAACAAACCACCAAACGGAGGGCGACATGCCTTTAACCAAAGAAGAACTGGAACAAATCGGCAGCATGGTTAGTGAGGCTGTGGCGACCAACACTGAGAAGGCAATCAAGCCGCTCTCTGAGAAAGTTGATGCTTTGCAGGCCAATCAAAACAAGCTGTCAGAAACGCTCACCGCTAACTCACGAGCTGAAGAAGTAACCAAGCGCGCCGCTGTGGCTGCTGTGCATGGCGAAATCGTCGCTAACGCCCTGTCAGGCGAAGCTCTGGACGCGATGTTTAAAAACCTGGGTGAACCCGCTCCTATCGGTGCTAACTCAGCAACAAATCCAACCCAAACCGGCGCACCAGATCCGGCTACTTACTTCGGAGGTGCTGCGTAATGGCACGTTATCGTCGAGTAAATATTGACGGGAAGTCTTTGTATAAGACTGAAACCCGCGTTACCGCTGCAGCACTGCTTCCCGGCACCGCTGCGGAGATTAATGGTGATGATGAGTTCGCGCGGGCAACTGCGCTGGCTGGCCGTCTTTACATCATTGATGTTGCCTATCATCAGGGTTTAACGATTAACGAAGCTGTGCCTGAAGGCGATTCCGCCGTGGGTAACTATGTGGAAGAAGGGCGCGAGTTTGCTCTGCGCTGCGTCCCGGGTACTTATGTAAAAGACGACCCGATCAAGCTTGGCTCGAATGGTCAGTTCACCAAGGCAACAGATGATACCGATTCGGTGATTGGCTACAGCCAGGATGAAGCCACCATTGCCGCAAGTACTACCGATCTCATCCGCGTGCGCATGCGTGTTGGCACAGTAGCCGCTGCTGAAGCTGGCGAGTAACAGGAGAATAATAAATGTATTTTACCGCTGAAACTTTGGCTACAAATAGCCGTCTGCGCGGACACTGGAACGAGTTGTGGGCAAACCGCAATATCTGGAACCAGCAGCACGATATGATGGTTAATACCTACCGCAACAGCATGACACCTGACATGCTCGCGGCTAACGCCGTTGGTGGCTTTACTCGTGAATTCTGGGCTGAACTTGACCGCCAGGTTATCCAGATGCGCGACCAGGAAGTTGGCATGGAAATCGTCAATGACCTGATGTCCGTGCAAACCATTCTGCCAATTGGCAAAACAGCTAAGCTGTATAACGTTTCTGGCGACATTGCTGATGATGTATCAATCAGTATGGATGGTCAGGCACCGTATTCATTTGACCACACCGATTACGGCTCTGATGGCGATCCTATTCCGGTATTCACTGCTGGTTATGGTGTCAACTGGCGTCATGCAGCAGGGCTGAACACAGTCGGCATCGATCTGATGCTTGACTCTCAGGGCGCAAAAATGCGCAAGTTCCATAAAAAGCGCGTTGACTACTACCTGAATGGCAACCCAAACATTTCTGTCGAAGGCTACAAAGCCCAGGGTCTGAAGAATCACCGTAACACCACGAAGATTAACCTCGGTAGTGGCGCAGGTGGGGCAAACATCGATTTGACAACCGCAACACCTGCTCAGGTTCTTGCATTCTTTGGCCCGACAGGTCCGTTCGGTTTGAACGCTCGTGCAAACCAGGTCACTGCATATGACGTGCTGTGGCTTAGTGCGGAAATTATGGCGAACCTGTCCAAGCCTTACCTGATTGACGTAAACGGCGGCACTAATGCGCTGATGAGCGGAACGGTACTGGATGCAATTGCTAAATTCATCCCGGCAAAATCAATCCGCATGACCTATGCACTAACCGGTAACGAATTCCTCGCGTACGAACGCCGCCAGGACGTTGTTTCTCCGCTGATTGGTATGGCTGTCGGCATCGTTCCGCTGCCTCGCCTGATGCCGCAGAGCAACTACAACAACCAAATCATGTCCGCTGAGGGTATTTCCGTTAAGCGCGATGGTGAAGGCCTGGGTGGTGTTGTTTACGGCGCAGTGTTGGCATAAGGGGGAGATATGTCTGATAAATACGAAGTGGTTAAGCCGTGGCATGGTGTTGTGGTGGGTGATGTGGTTGAGCTTGAAAGCCTGCATCCTGCGCTTAAATCGCATGTTCGCAAAATGTCGGCGAAGTCCGCCGCATCCCTAACTCCGGCAACGCCAGCGGCAGGCAGTGATGCCAAATCTCGCAAGGAAGCAATTACCGCTCGCCTTGATGAATTGGGTATCGAGCGCAAGGGTAATCTCGGTGTCGAAAAGCTATCCGAACTGCTACCAGATGGTGAGCTTGAAAAGCTCTTCCCGGAAGAATAAGCCGCCAGAAATGAGCGGCTTTTTTAATGCCCTTTTCGGAGGGCTTTAATCTGAGGCTCGAATGATTACCACAGAACAGGCTAAGGAATATCTGGCATCAGTCGGTATCACGCTGCCTGATTTCATCATCGACGCTCTGGTTGAGCAGGCTAACGGCATTCAGGAGTGCCTGGATGCACATTATCCACCTGCAACTGCGCTACTTATTCAGATGTACCTGTTAGGACTGATGGCGCTGGGGCAGGGCGATAAATATATAAGCTCTCATACAGCCCCGTCAGGTGCTTCTGAGTCATTCCGTTACGGCTCATTTTCTGACCGGTGGAAAGGCTCTCTGGGGCTGCTGCGTGGTCTTGACAAATTCAGTTGTGCCACTGGTCTTATTCCTCCTGACCCGACCGCCGCACCGGCATTCGCTGGCATCTGGATTGGTAAAGGCTCGTGCATGTGTGGGGATAAGTGATGACGTACAAATCAGTGAAGCACGGCCTGCCGCGATCATTCACCCGCGTCTGGGTGATGACCGACACCGGGCGGGAGACTACCGGGTACGTTAAATCTGACGGCGAGTGGTTCATCAACTGCCCGCGTATCCGGGCGACTGGCGCGAAGGTGATGAGGTGGAAAGATGGCTGAACTGTACGATGTGCATGCGTTTAATTGCGAAGGAAACTGGTCGTTATTTATCTGGATAAACGACTCTGGCGTTAAGTTTATTGGCCGCCATGCTGAAACTTACGAGATGGCCAAAGCGGACTTTCTGAAACAGGCTGATGCTAAGCGCCTCGCCAGTCAGTCAGGGCTGATGCAGCCTCTTGCTGATTTCAGAATCACTGATAAGGTCGAGGTCTTCACGCTATGAGCGCCACGGCTAATTGGAGCTATACCGCCACCGCCACCATCTGGCGAAAGCTGGAAGGCAATGACGAATACGGCGATCCGCTGGGCTATGCCGAGCCCGAGCAAATTATGGTGGATTACGAGGGCGGGCTATCAAAGCGTATCGGCAGTCTGGGCGCTGAAATCGTCGTTAAGAATACAATCTGGACGGAGTTCACTGGTGCGGCGGCTGGCGATTACATCCTGATTGGCACATCTACTGACGCTGACCCGCTTAACGCTGGCGCTGACGAAGTTAGGCAGGTTATCCGCTATGCAGATACGTTTGAGCGACAGGCGGATGATTACGCCGTAATTACTGGAGTGTAGCCATGGGCGCAAAAGTTCGCGGCATATCTCAGGCCAAATCAAACCTCGATAAGTTCATCAGTACAGTGCAAGGAAAGAAGGCGGCGCGGGCGGTTCAGTCAGCAATCATGATTGGCTCAACTCAGGCGGCGATTTACACGCCCATAGACACATCCACGCTGATTAACAGCCAGTATCGAGAGCTATCGGTCAACGGGACGATAATCACCGGCAGAGTGGGATACACGGCGAACTATGCGGTGTTTGTTCACGATCCGAATGTGCCGCAAACCTTCCGGCGTTCAACCGCTCAGAAGGAATTCCTCACCAAAGGCTTCACAGACTCCCGCTCTGATATCGACGCCACAATACGCAAGGAGATGAGCCTGTGACGCCATCAATGCATGACCGTGTGAAGAACATGTTTGTCGATGCCGGGCTAACAACTGGCTTTACTGTGCAATCGCTACTGTGGGCAGATACAGGAAAACTCACCGAATCTTTCATGGTCTTCAGGTCCAATGGTGGCACGGCTATCAGGAATGACCTTGGAGCTGATTATTACATCCTCGTTGATGTGATCGGGGCCAAAGGTAAAAACGGATCTACAGACCAGGCTACACAAAACATCATCGCATATGTACAGAACAATCCCATGCCAAACGACTGCATCGGGCATATAGAGAACATTGGCGGCATCCCGTCACCAGTACAGACAGAAGAAGGAAGGCTGGTTTACCGGCTTCAGTTTGCCGTTACCTACGGCGAATAACCTCCACCCCAATCAAACAGGCTGCCAATCGGCGGCCTTTTTTATATCCAAAAGAGGTAAGAAATTATGCAAGGTTGCTCTACTGACAACAGTAAGCTCTTTGGTCGCGCCGTGGTGCTGGAGGTTGCGTTAGGGTGTCCTGATGCTATTCCTGCCGAAGAAGACCGCCTGCCATTAATGGCCGGGACATCTAAAGGTTTCGACTTTAGCCCTAACACTGTTACCAGTGATGCTGATGACACCAAGGGTTATGTGGAGAACATCGTTACGAACTCGGACTTTACCATCAGCTTTGAGGGAGAGGTTCGTAAAAAAGACAAGCTCGATCAGTTCGGTGTTGGTAAATTCATTAAATATTACAACGATGAGGTAAAGGCTGGGCGGCAGCCAACCATCTGGGTGTTTATGGATTACGGCCCGGTGCGATTCCAGGGGTATATGGTTATCACCGCGCTTAGCTCTGATGGTGGAAGTAACGATATCGTTACGCTATCCACTGAGTTTAAAGTATCTGACTCCGACACTATCGATGTTCAGGAAACCTCTGACGATGTGCCAGTAACCGGTGTTACGCTGACTCCGGCAACATCTTCTGTCGTTGTTGGTGCCACTCGCCAGATCAGCGCATCCGTCGCTCCTAGCGATGCTAACAACAAGTCTGGTGTGTGGGCATCTTCTGATGCCAGTAAAGCTACTGTCAATCAAAGCGGTCTGGTGACTGGTGTTGCGGCTGGCACGGCGAATATCACGTTTACTTCCAGTGATGGGAGCTTTGTTGGCACTACGGCTCTTACCGTTACCGCCTCGTAATTGCCATTTCAGGGGCTTCCTGATGGTGGCCCCGAAAATGATAATTAACGGAACTGACCATGACCCCGATAAAAGAGATTGGCGAGTGCATGATTACGGCTGGGGATAATGATTATTTCTTTCGTCCATCATTCGCCAACATGACCCGCATTGGTGAGCCAGCCGAGATAGTTAATGCCTTTTATCATCTGCATAACGATGAGTTCACGAGACTTATTACTCGGGCTGTGGCTTCTTACGGTCATGTTCCGTCATGGCTGATTCAGCATATATCCCGCCCACAGTTCAGTAAGCAAGCTGTCTATGCTGCAATGAGTGTATTGCATGCCTGCTGTGACGACGACATATCCTCTCTCACCGGGTATCTTCTGCCAGGGAGAACTGGTAAATGGGCATTCGTCTACCGCGCCGGGGAAATGCCGCTGGCCGACATGGTGCTTATTGCTCAGTCCCTCATAACGCACGGGGTTATTGGTAAAGCTAAAGTAAGAAAGCTACAGCGTCACGAAAGCGGTGAGACTACAAACGAGTTCCGGGCGGTTGATTACATCGTTGCGGCGCAAACGCACTTTGGAATGGGCGAGGAAGAAGCTTCCCGCCTGACAATGACAAAATTCCAGATGATGCTTGCTGCTAAATACCCCGATCAGAAGGGCTTCACCAGGGAAGAATATGACCAGGTTGCTGATGACTACCTTGCCAAAAAGGCAAGAAGACTGGCTAAGGCAGCTTAGTTTTTGCGTTTAATTGCACAGACCCTCTGATACGATGTGAAAAATTGTTACTCATGAGGCTGGGTTATGAAAATGGAAATACCAGGTAATCTTGAGGATTATTTCACCGAATATGAAAATGAAATCGGGGAAAAGGTATACAAATCTAATAGGGAAAGTCTCAGGGCGCTCGTAGAAATCAGAAATCTAAAGACGCAGGAAGTGATAGCCTCAGGGGGCAATCCTCACCAAGCATCCTTAGACCTAAACGATCAATTCGAAGAGTTTTTGTCGCTGGCCCCTCCAATGGCCCAAGTGGCTATATATGAGACTTACGTAGAAGAGTTGAATGCATCAACAGCTGAATTTATCGACACAACAAATCGCATAAATGCTGAAACCATGGCAGCAGAAGAGCGAAATAACCTGATGGGCCAACTTATTGGCGTCATAGTCATTGTCATTATTGCTGCAGTTGTTATATCCACATTTTAGCTAGTAAAGTCAGTCATTAAACAACCTCGCCACGGCGGGGTTTTTTTACGCCCGGAGAAAGTTAAATGGCAGGATCACAGAACGCCGGTAGCATTGTTTATGAAGTAGATATGGAGCTGGCTGGTTTTCTGAGCGGTCAACGCCGAGTCAATGACGGCCTGTCTGGTATGAATCGTGGATTCGACGCCTCAAGCCGCAGCATCAATAATGCAGAACGCAGTGCTGCAAACGCAGGGCGTACATTTTCATCTCTGTCAAAAGTGGTGATAGCACTAACCACCGCAGTATCCGTTCAGCAAGTCGCTCAGTATGCTGATGCGTGGGTAACGGTAAACAATAAGCTCGCTAACGCAATCCGCCCCAGCGAAGAGCTTGCTGATGTTACTGAACGTGTTTTTGATATTTCTCAGAAAACAAGAAGCAGTCTGGAAGCAACCGCCACTCTTTATGCCCGCCTTGAGCGCGCAACGCGTAGCGCAGGAACCAGCACACAAGATTTAGCCAGCCTGACTGAAACCATTAACAAAGGGCTTGCCGTCTCTGGCGCCACTGCGGAAGAAGCAAGCTCTACCATGGTGCAGTTGTCACAGGCGCTGGCATCTGGCGTGTTGCGCGGAGAGGAATTCAACTCAATATCAGAGAACGGTAGTCGTCTGGCCGTAGCTCTGGCTGACTCGCTGGGCGTGACGATCGGCCAGCTTCGCGCCATGGCTGCGGAAGGCAAGCTGACAACCGAAGTGGTAGTAAATGGACTCCTGAAGCAAAGTGACGCCATCGCTAAAGAGTTCGGAAATACTGCGATAACAATGGGCCAGGCATTTGCTGTGGCCACGAACAACGTCACGAAATTCGTTGGCGAATCATCCACCATAAAATCAGCCTATAACGGTTTTAACAGCACGATTGTAACACTGAGCCAAAACCTTGATGTACTTGCGGGGGCGTTGGTTGGCCTTGGGTTGCTCATGGGATCGCGTTTCGCTGGCGCATTATCAATGGCGACCGCTGCGCAAGTTAAAAATACAATCGCTTCTATTGCCAGCGCAAAAGCGTCAGCGGAGTCGGCGGCGATGGCAGAAGCCGAAGCTGCGGCAAAGCTACGTATCGCCCAGGCTGACAAGTCGGCAGCAGTATCAGCCCTTAATCTTGCTCAGGCGCGTCTTAATACCATCAAAGCTACCGCAGCATCAGAAGTTGAAGAGGTCAAGCTGGCGACCGCAGAAGCGGTCTCGATCCGTACCAATATCGCGCTAATTGAGTCAGAAAAAGCGCTCGAGACGCAGCGACTCAAAGCGCAGATCAGCACACAAGGCCGAATTGCTACCGCAACGCGAATGGCACAGTTGCAACAAGCATCTGCCGCTCTGAATGCGAAACTAGCATCAACAGAAATGGCAGCCGAGCAGGCACGCTCTAACGCCGTTAAGGTCGCAGAGGCTCAGGTTTCAGCGGCGCGATTAACAACCGCTGATGCAACCGGCGTTGCCACGGCAGCAAACGGACGATATATCGCATCGCAAGAAGCGTCAGTAATTGCTACAAGGGCGGCAAGTGCCAGCATGGGTCTGTTGCGCGGCGCTTTGGGGCTTATTGGCGGGCCAGCAGGCGTTGCAATGATAGCGGCTGCAGCTGTTTATTATTTCTGGCAGAAATCACAGCAAGCCAAGCAGGAGAGCATTGATTTTGCTGATAAGCTCGGTGGTGTTATTGAGCGAATGAAGGAAATGAATCAGATCCAGTTGCAAGGCACGCTGGCTGACGTTGCAAAATCCATTTCCGCACAACGTGAAAAAATAGATGACCTCAGTGAATCTGTTAAAAGTGCTCAGGATGAGTATGAAAAGTACATCACCCTGGCCCGTCAGATGGGCGTTGAGCACGACAAAAACAACGGTTATGTTATCAAGGCTGGTGAAGCTGAATTAACGCTACTGCAACGCCGCCGCGATCTGGATAATGCCAGTGACAAATTAAACAAAACGCTCGAACAGCAAGGACAAATTCAGGACCAACTTAATCAGAAAGCTCGAGATTCCGATGAAGCCTTTAATATCCTTTCCAATAACCTACGCAATAAGATACCTACTGCCAGTGAAGCGGCCATAACAGCTATGGCTGCGACCATGCAGGCGCTTGATGCTTTGAACAATAAAGCTAAAGGTGGTGATTATGAAGAGCCTAAACCATCTAAAGAGGCCGAGAAGCTTATTAAGAACGCTGAGCGTAGGCTGGCATTGTCAAAACTTGAGGGAGAAGCAAGAGCCAGACTGCAGGCGCAATATGATGCAGAAGATGCCGGGATAGAGAAGGGCGACAAGCTTATAGGTGTGTTGCAGCAGCAGTACGCTGAGACGGAACGAAATACAGCCGCGCGTAAAGAAAACACGAAGGAATCGAAAGCGAATGCCAGCGCCCAGGAATCCATTGCTCAAAAACTTGCCAATCTGAAACAGCAGTCAGAACTGTCCGCAGGATCAACTAAAGAGCTAAGCCGCGAGCAATCAATCCTCAATGCTCAGCTATCACTTGGGAAAGGTGCAACTCAAGAGCAGATTGCACTGGCAGGCCAGTACGCCGCAGCTAAGTGGGATACAGCAAACGCCATCAGAGCGGAAGCGGCAGCTCAAAAACTCCTCCCTGAAGCAAGAGAAAACACCAACTACAAACAGGATGTAGAAGACCTCAACACCGCGTTGTCAGCTAAAAAAATCAGCCAGGAACAATACAACGCAACGGCTGAACGCCTTGAGCAAACTCACCAGGAAGCATTAGCGAAGATCCGGGCCGACAAGGCTGTTACGCCGCAACAAGCAGCAGCAGGCACGGTTGACCCGGTGCAACAGCTTGCAAATGAAAATGCGCAGAAACTTGCGCTGATTCAGCAGTTCGAAGCTAACAAGACAATCACAGAGCAACAAGGTTTAGCTCTGCGTAATGCTGCCAACACGGAGTATGAGCAGGCGCGAATAAATGCTCAGTGGGAAATCTGGAAGAACCAGAACGAAGGCAACCAAATGTTGGCTGCCGGGTTCGAGTCTTTGGCTGGTAATGCCTCCAATGCTTTGACGGGTATTGTAACTGGCAGCATGTCCGCACAGGAAGCAATGCAGTCCCTCGCCAGCAATGCGTTGAACAGCCTCATTAACGGATTCGTCCAGATGGGAGTTGAGCAGGTTAAAGCGGCTATTACCGGTGCGGCAGCACAGCAATCAGCAATTGCAGCAACAACCGCAACTCAGGTTGGAGCGCTCGCAACCACTACATCAGCAAACGTCGCTTCCGCTACGGCAACAACGGCAGCCTGGACGCCTGCGGCAATCGTTGCTTCTATCGGTTCATTTGGTGGCGCAGCGGCAATTGGTATTGGCGCAGTAATAGCAGCAATGGCGCTTTCCAGTTCAATTGCAGGTAAACGCAAGAATGGCGGCCCGGTATCAGCTGGCTCTATGTACCAGGTAGGTGAGGGCGGAATGCCTGAAATCTACCAGGCCAGCAGCGGTAAGCAATTCATTATCCCCGGCGATAACGGCAAGGTCATCAGCAACAAGGATATGCAGAGCGGAAGCGGTGGAGGTGGTGGCGTTGTTGTAAACATCAATAACTACACCAGTTCAACCGTGGACGCGCAGGCCACGCCTGATGGTAAAGGTGGGTGGACAGTTGATGCGTTCGTTTATGACATCAGCAACGGCGGCCCGGCGAGCCAGGCGATTGAACAGTATCATCAGGCACCGAGAAAAGCGCGAGGCTAGTTATTGCGTTACCTTGCGCAATCTCTTTGATACCATTTGGGAAAATATTAATAACGGGATATGGATATGAAGAAGATTTTGCTGGCGCTGGTCATTACCACGATGCTGTCTGGTTGTGTTTATCGCAGCACCGCTCACGCAGGAAAGGATTTCGACGAAACCAAGTCATCCCAGATTGTTTCCGGCAAAACAACCGAAGCTGACATGCTGAGATTGCTCGGTGAGCCAATTAAAAAGGATGTGGTTAGCGATCATGAGGTGAAGTGGGTTTACGAATACGTGACTTCTAACGCCGCTGTTCGCGTGTTCAGCATGAAGCCTAAAGTTGATGTTACTAAGAAGACGCTAGAGGTGCTGATGCGTGATGGGGTTGTGGTTAACCATGCCCTTACCAACCCAGGCAAGACTCAGTACAAATAAAACAAATAACAATCAATATACCTCGCTCTGGCGGGGTTTTTTTATGCCCGGAGAAAGCAATGGCCATTGATTACCCGGACTGGCTGCCGCTGGCCCAGAAATCCAAGACACCCACCACTGATACGGGATTTCGCACTGATCAGCCATTAGTCGGTGCGCCTATCTTCCAGAAGCTCACCGACGATCTGAAAACCGGATTCTCGCTGACATGGGTGTTTACACTGGCTCAGCATAGGGCTTTCATGCAATGGGTGCGCAGTCCTAACTATCTCGATAATTGTAACCAGTGGTTCAGGATGCGCGTAGGGATTGGTTCTGGACCATACGGCGAAGCGGAAACGCAGGAGCTTCACTTTACCGCTTACCCGACATGGAGCCAGTCAGGCTCTGTGTTTACATGGACGGGCAATGTCGTAACCAGACACCTGAATAACTCAGATGATGATTTTGATGACATTGTTGTTGAGCTTCCACCGCCATGGGCGAGTTATCTCGATATTATCGTTACCGGGTATCCGGATAATCGCGATAAAGAGTCAATTCCGAGGGTTCCCTGATGAATTTTCGAGAGTATAAAAGCCGCAGGCCTAACCGCATCCTCTACGACACAATCACTATCTACAGCTCAACGTTCGGCTATATCCGGCTTGTGAAAGACCAGATATTCCCAAAAACATTTGCAGGGCAGATTTATCAGCCGTGCAGGATGGAAATCGTAGAGAGTCAGCAGAGTTCGACGCCGGTCATATCATCGACGGTTAAATTCAGTCGCCTGGCGAGTGAATTTAAGCAGCAGTTGAAACAGTGGAAAGCATTCTCTCGTATTGAACCTATCCAGTTCACATATCAACGCTTTGATTCCGCTGATGTGAACACCCCTCTTAAGCCGTGGACGCTTTATGTAAGCGATCTGACTATGGATGCGAATGACGTAACGGTATCGCTGACTATCAAGAACCCGCTCAATGCAAACATCGGCTTGCTCTATAACGTCGAAGAGTTCCCGGGACTGCAAAATGCTTAAAGAAGAGTTTCTTGACAAGGTTATTGGCCTGCCATGGCGCAACCGCGCCTGCTCGTTTGATGCGGTGGATTGCTGGGGTCTGGTCATTCTCTACCACCGGAACGTCTTGGGTATTGAGCTGCACCATTCGCCAGACTACGAATCTGGCGAAGACTTCATGACGTGCTTTGAGAGTGAGGTGGTGTACTGGCAGCCGGCAGAACATTTCAGCGACGGCGATATCTTCATTGCTTACTACGGTGCACAGCCGGTGCATGTCGGACTGATTGTCGATGGCAGGGCGCTGCATAGTCGTGGTGAATGCGGGAGTGTCCGCTCCGACCAGATTCGAACTATTCAGAAATTATTTACCAGAGTGGAGTGGTATTCGTATGCCGGTAATCGAAATACAGAGAGTGCCGGGGCTGCCAAAGCAACGGATGCATGCGTCTTCGGGGACAGGGTTCAGAGAGTGGCTTGAAGCCGCTGGGGTGCACAGTGATGTACGGGCAATTATCAATGGGAGAGAGCTGCAGGATGATGATGACGTAGAATTTCCGATTGGAACCGATGACCGAATTATCATATTCGACCAGCCGAAATCCGGCGACCTTGCAAAAACTCTTCTCAACCCCCTCGAGCATTTCAACCCGATTAAATTCACCCAAAAGGTGATGAGTTCGTTTATCAAGCAGCCCAACGCTACCGGCGCTGCGGGGCAGAGCAAAACATCACCGAACAATAGCCTGAAAGGACAGACTAACATTGCCCGCAACGGCGAAGCCAGGCCAGATAATTACGGCCTGATTCGTGCTTATCCCGATCTGCTTCAGCAGCCCATTTTTGAATACGTTAGCAATAAGAAAGAAGTCACGCAGTACATGAATTTCGGTCTGGGCAAGTACGACATTAGCCAGGTTAGATATTCAGAATCCAGTGTAGGTTCGATGGCTGGCGCGTCTTACTCCATTCAGCAGCCGGGAGATGTGATACCGACCCTTTATGAAGGTTATGAGTTTGATGATGTAGACGGACAAGAAGTTCCAGGGAAGAACGAAGATACCGGCACTCCGCTTTATACCGCAACAGCCACAACAATGGTTAGCGGTAACTATGCAGGTGGGCAACTGGCGGTGAAAATCGTCAAGCAACCAACCTTCGATTACTTTATTGGCCTGACTTTCCCCCATGCAGTTTCGATGGTTCTAAACATCACTTATCCTGTTCCGGGCGGGAGCAAGACAGAAGATGTGACGCTGTTTGCCAACCTTATTAGTGCGGTGCAGACAAGCGACGGTGCAGTTGTAAATCCTACATTCTGGTACACCTTCACATTCAATAATCTGAACGGCTCCAGCGCGTCATACATTACGACAGCGACCATTAATACGACGAAGTTTATTCTTAATGACAATGCCGCATTGATAGTCGGGCCGTTTTTCTCGCCAATCGACTCCGACCAGCTTTGGGTGCACACAAACTCAGGGCTGGGTGGTAACAGCGAAACAAACTGGCAACTGCAAATTTGGAAGGTGGACAGCAACAACAATCAGATCCCAGGAACTGCACAGACTTTTACCTATCGTCAGAATACGCCTCATGATTCGACCAGCGAGACGTTTTATCGTACCGATAAAATAACCCCGACAGCGGGTCGCGGAAGGTATGCCTTGTCTTTCAACCGCACGGACAACTCCAGCGACGCCAGCAAGCTTGTTGTTGAAGAGATACACGCTATAAACGTCAGAACGAATGTCAGCCATCCGAGAGACACAACAGCAATCATCAAGGTCCGGGCAACGGAGAACTCCACTGGTCGCGAACTGAAGTACAACGCGATGATTAACCGCTATACGATCAGCTACTCACTCAGTACGCAGTCGATTGATTATACGCTGCGCCCATCCCGGCGATTTGCTGATGCGGTGACACATACCTGGCTCGTCATGGGAGGTCAGCCAGAGACTAATATCGACCTTTACGGGCTCTATCAGATTCAAGCTGAAATTGATGCTTTTGACCCACGGCTTGGGCGCTTCGATTACACCTTTGATGACGAGGATGTCTCTCTCGGTGCGCGTATCGAGACAATTTGTGATGCAGCTAGTGTGACCGTTTTTTGGGATGACGGCGTGCTGTCTTTTGTCAGAGATAAAAAGCGCACATCTCCGGCAACGGTATTTAACCGTAACAACACGGTTGAGGCTGGGTATTCCCTTAGCTACGACATGACGCTACCCGGTGGGTTTGACGGGGTGGAAGTTCAGTATCGTAACCCATCAACGAACAAGCAGGATTTCATCCGCTACCGAATAAGTAATGGGGCAATAGTTTCCGGCTCGCCAGTCAAAGCTAAGAAGTTCGAAATGATGTATGTCAGGGACGCGTATCAGGCTGACGAACGTGCGTTGAGAGAGTGCAGGCGGCTTATTTACTCACGCATGGCAATGAGCATTACCGCCCTTGCTGATGGCGAATGGGTGAACGTAGGGGACATGGTGCAAATTGCTGACACATACGATGTGAACCAGCAAACAGGCTATATCATTTCCCGCAGCGGGAACAACTTCGAAACCAGCGAACGCATCAATTTCAACGGCCAGATGTACGTTATGGTCACAGACTACAACGGCACTCCGACCGCACGCTATCCTGCGCAGGCGCTCGAAGGTACAGCGTTCGGGTTCAGCGCGGCATTGCCGGGCATTGAGCTTAATATCTTCGACGGAATGAATGTGCAGTCTCCGTCTCGTTATTTCATTGCCTCAACCGAAGAACTTGATACTACCCGATGGGAAATTACCTACAAAACCCCTGGTAGTGACGGCACAACAGCACTAACCGTACGTGAATACAGCGATCTGATTTACCCCTAACCAAACCACTTATCCCAACCGAACCCAGCCATAGCGCTGGTTTTTTTATGGAAAAATTATGGCGACTACACCTACACATTTGCCTGTCCCAAGCGAAAATCCGCACGATCTTAAATTTAATTCTGGTAAAATTGACGAGTTCGTTACGTCACTCGCGGTGAAATACATAGACCGGCTGGGTGGTGAGCATTACACCATTGAAGGTGTTAAGCAGTTAGCCTTTGAAGCCATATCCGACTTTGGTTATGTAACAATTAGCTCATTTGAAGATGGAGCAACACTTACAAGCCCAAGCCAGGCTCTGCTATGGGAAAGCAATGGCGAATATTACAAATGGACAGGTAATCTGCCTAAGGTTGTAGTGGCAGGTTCTACGCCAGAAGATACAGGAGGGATTGGGCCGGGGACCTGGTTAAGTATTGGAGATTCCCTGCTTAGAACAATGCTTTCTTCTGTGACTGGCGCTGGAATGGTTGGATTTGATCCAGGTGCTACATATCCAGAAGGAACTATAGGTAACGAAATAGGCCCATATGCTGCAACCGGTGCATCCAGAAATATTAAAAGGGAGGATCGGGCCAGTATTACCTATGGAGCATTTGATTTTAGTGAGTTTGAATCAGATACCGGAAGTGCCGTAAATGCAGCTATAACTAAGATGAAGACTGAAGAGATTGCTGGCGGCAACTTGAAAGGCGGGAAAGTTATCCTACCCAGAGGAAATCTTGCATCTCACACCAGCATTTTAATTAACCGAGTAATCGGGCAAACATCAGTGGGCATAGTGGGGCAAGGGCAATCAACAACAGCATTAGACCTTGCAGAAGCGCCAGCTGGTACCCATGGGATTTCATCAGATGATACTGGTGCCGTTTATGGTGAATTCTCTGATTTCGGAATTAATAATGCTCCAGGCCGTGGGTTTTCCTTCATGCGCGGATCTCGGCTGACGTTCAGGAATCTCCAGGCATATCAATGTGTTGGCGATGGATTTTTCTTTGGTAACTGCTTCGTAAATACACTTGAAAAGTTAACTGCTGTAAATAACTCAGGTAATGGGTTTAACCTTTCTAATCTTCCAGTGAGTGGAGAGACTACCTACGAAAAAACAAGTTTTAATGTTTCAAACTGCTACGCATCTGGGAACTCATCATCAGGTTATATACTAGGGAATTTGAATTACTCTTTTGTAAGTGGGTGCGCGGCTGATGCTAATGGTTTATATGGATATTTAATAGGAGGGGTTTGCAACGGACTCTCTGTTGAAGGCAGCGGAGCAGAGAGCAACCAGCGATCCGGGTTTGCGGTTATATCAAACATAGCAACTGACAACATCCGTGGCGTTAGCCTAAAAAACATAAGCGCATATCGGAACAATATGGGCAACGCAGGATACCCAAATTTACTGTTCGTTCAGTCAACGGCAGGTGCGTCTGTTAAAGTTAAACTTGAAGGGGCGGTTTCAACGCCATCAGGGGCAGGCTCTGGAACAGTAGATGTTAAAGTATCTGGATCTGGGGCAAGGCTTAAACTTTCCAGACAAAATGAGTTGCCAAACGGGTGGTCTACCGAACTTGGGGGGTACATCGAATTCCTTCATGATGGCGTTCATCTCATCAACAGGAATGTAATACCCTCGACAGCCGTCGCCGTTTGTAACCTAAAAAGCACCCAAGGCGGGGTAACTGATTATGCAGGAAATCTGAAGATCAAGGTCAGCAATATTCACCCGTCATCACAATCAGCAAAAAACGTATCCTTCTACAATTTGACATTGTGTAAATCAAACGCGACTCAGCAAATCGTTGAGGGATCAAAGGCTGGACATACTGCAGCATCAGGAAACTCGCCAGGTTTCCCTAGCTTTACATTTTCGCTAGACGCAGTGAACAATCAACTAATTGCCACTCCTAACACTGGAGTCGGTAGCTCTGGGGCAGGGACTGAATTCTGGTTTGAAGTAGAGGACGAAGGCCAGGTTGTAGCATATGGCGTCAGTTTATAGGGGGTAAGCCCACCTAAGTGGGCTTTCTTTTATATGTTTTTCTTCAATTCCAACTCTAAATTTAAAGGGTTTCTCTTTCTATTTTTTATTTTCTTTGCTGGAGAACCAAAATACACAGACCATTCTTCAGTGTTTTTAGTAACAAGAGAATTAGCGCCTACTGCTACACCTTCTGCAATTTCGATTCCTGGCATTACAATTGACTGAGAGCCGATTATTGCATGCCTGCCTATCGTCACCTTACCTTCTATTACGCCAGTATACTTTGATGGAACGGTGGGATTGGTCATGAATTCACCAGAGTAATCATCACTCTTAGAGTAGATTTTCACCCCCTGAGAAAGACCAGCAAAATCCCCCACCTCTATGCCGCTGCCGGCGAAAAGAGCAGAATAACCACCGATATGAACATAAGAGCCAATGTTAAGATATCCATCTCCAGTTGCAATAATGGTCGTGAATGCATCTATACGTACATTATCTCCAATAGATATATTACCAATACCAACGATGTTGCACATCCTTGAGATTAGAACATTCTTACCAAGCGATTTGAATCCCAAATCCGCAAGCCTTTCATCATTACAATATCCTGAATCAAATCTGTCAATAACCATTATTCACCACCTTTTAAAATAATGTTTAAACCCTGATTTTTACCAGCAGATTTTAAATCATGAAAATATTTATGAGACCTGAATTTAGATCCTGGATAAATTTGATACCAATATAACTGATCATAAAAATCAGGAACTATGAAATCATGAGGCTTTCTTTTTTCCTCCATTTCATTTAGCTTGCTTATTACCATCAAAACATTTTTTGGGGTAATCATCTCAAGCCATGCCTCGGATTGAATTCTATATGGGTAAGATTCTATGTCAGCATTCCTTTCGTTGTTTATATTTGCTTCAAAGGCCGCCTCATACATCAGTCTTTTGATGTTTTCATAGTGATCATCCTTCCACAATGAAGCATTGTACTTAAATCTCATGGCAAACTCTTCTTCTTTTATTTTTCGAGTAAGAGCATCCTCTGCAGAGTTTGATTTGATAATTAACAGTCTGCAAACAAAAGATAGCAAAATAAACCCTATTGATAGCAATATAGATATGTACAACCATACAGCTGGAACTGTATCAGATAAAATTCCGATCCTATCGGATATTAAAGACATTTTTATTCTCCAACAAATTATATTAATTAGCTCTCAAGTTTCCTTCAAAGAGCTTCGTCAGTGACGATGATATCAACTACCGGCACAAACACATAGCCCGCTTGTGCGGGCTTTCTCTTTTCTACCCCTTGATCAAAATCTCTCTATGAAATACTGTTTATGCATACAGTTCTTTAGGAAAGGAGTTCATCATGGCGAGAGACTATGAGATCAGGTCCGCATTTGTTAACGCGATAAAAACAGATGCGAAGCGCGGACAGATTGTGGCTACAAGCGACTTTGTCGCCGAGCTTGAGAAGTTCAACCATTTCTGGTCGTTGGGACAGGCGAACAAGTGGATATCCTTTTACCAGTCATTCTTCCGTGACTACACAGATCATGAGGGCGAGGACAAAGTTTACTATCTCATCAGCATGGGGTATGTGAAATGAACAGGGGTTTCGCTTCGCCTGCTGCTGACTATGTAGAAAGGACGCTCAGCATTACTGATTTAGTCGGAATGAACGCCAACAAGGAGGTTATAGAAACTTCATCCGGCTATGTCATCATCGATACATCTATGTCGATAGAAAATGGCTGCACACTGCTGATTAGCTTTTGTGGGCAGAACCAGTTCGCCAAAATTATGGGCAGGTCGCTTATCACTGAAGACGGCGAGGCGATAGAAGGGGAAGCAGTAGAAGAAGTTATAGTGCTGGGCCGTGTGACGCACTTTATTCAACGGATGTACGAGTACGATTCTCCTGTGATGTGAGGTGGAACTATGCCACCTTTTCATCCAAAAAATCTGCCCACCACTGCATCATTTCTCGTCGAGTGTCCAGATAAGCCGCGTGGTTGTAAACAGAGCGCGTGCCTCCGCTGACGTGAGCCAGTTGCATCTCGATAGCATCACTGTTCCAGTGCTTCTCGTTCATTACTGTACTGAACTGGTGCCGGAAGCCGTGGCCGCTGGTCTGTCCCTCATATCCAATGTTCCGGATAAGACCTAGCACTGAATTCTCACTGATTGGTTTTTTCCTGTCGTTTCTGCCTGGGAAGCAAAGCTCATACTGGCCGGTAATCTGCTTCAAAAATCTGAATAACTCTATAACCTGATCTGACATAGGCACGACATGAAGTTTGCGCCCTTTCATTACCGAAGGGTCAACGCTGATTAGCTTGGCTTCAAAGTCGATTCCATCCCATGACAATGAACGAAGTTCAACAGTCCGCATTGCAGTGTAATGCAGCACTTGCGCAGCTATCTTTATGACTATCCATCCACCATAAGCATTCATTGCCCGCTGGAATTCATGGATACGGTGCATTGGGAGGAACGGGTAGTTTTCTTTTCGATATCCACGCATTGCTCCAGCAAGGTCTCTTGATGGGTTGTACTTGGCCCTGCCAGTTACGATCGCATAACTGAACACCTCTCCGCATCTGCGCCTCGCCTTATCAGCGCGTTCCATTGCGCCCCTGTCCTCGAAGTGCCTAATCACCTTTAATAAAACCATCGGCTCTACATCATCCATGCGCAGATGACCAATAATAGGCAGTATGTCATCGGTGAACATGCTCATCATCTCGTCAGCGTATCCCTTTGACCACACCTTTGATTTGTGCGCATGCCATTCTGCGAATATTTTCCCGAAAGTATCCGCAGCCTGGGATTTCTCTTTCTTCTTTAACGCCTGCTTCTGCTCTGCCGGGTCATTTCCATTCAGCAGTTTCATTTTCGCTTCTGACTGTTTTGCCCTGGCTGCAGTCAGTGATATTTCTGGATAAGGACCAATCACCAGCGTCTTTTCTTTACCTTCATACCGGTAACGCATTCGCCACACCTTTTTACCGGATGGCGGAACGAACAAGAAAAGCCCTCCGGCATCCGCCAGGCGATATGATTTTTCCGCAGGCTTCGCTGCGTCGATTTGCTTTACCGTAAGCATGTGGGCATAAATCCATGGGTATTTTTGATATGCCCGCAATATGCCCGCAAAAGTTTGGTGGAGTCAATACGCGCCGGGTAACGTCAGGTAATTTGAAATTGGGAGGAAATGTTGCTTTGGCAGGGGTGTAGGTAATGTCAGGAAGCGTGAGGTAATGAGAATGTGGTGTCCCCTGCAGGAATCGAACCTGCAACTAGCCCTTAGGAGGGGCTCGTTATATCCATTTAACTAAGAGGACAAGCGGGCGTAGTATACCCGCTTTTCGTGTCACGTTAAGAGGTGAACGGACTGATTGCCTGAAACGTAACCAGTTCAGGCTCCTTTCTCATCCTTTTTCTGCCTGCGCTTTCCGGCCGCGTTTTCTGCTGTTTTTGGCATCGCCTTTCTTCTTATTGCTCATATCGTTACGGATTTGAGCATGGCTGATCAATGCGAAGATAAAGGTGCCGCCGCAGATATTGCCCGCAAGCGTTGGCAGGGCGAACGGCCAGAAGAAGTCGCTCCAGTGAATGGTGCCGTTAAATACCAGATAGAGTATTTCGATGGAGCCGACCACGATATGGGTCAGATCGCCAAGGGCAACCAGCCAGGTCATGATGATGATCACGAGGATTTTAGCCGAGCCTGCCGCCGGGAACATCCATACCATGGTGGCGATGATCCAGCCGGAGATAATCGCATTGGCAAACATTTCACCCGGCGTATTTTTCATGACCTCCATACCAATTTTGACGAAGGCGTCGCGCGTTTGCTCATCGAAGATAGGCATGTATTCAAAGGCCCAGGCAGCAAGGCCGGTGCCAATCAGGTTGCCGAGCAGCACTATTCCCCACAGCCGTAATAACAGCAGAAAGTTGCTGCCGGTGGGGTTTTGCATGACGGGTAAAACGGCCGTAACGGTATTTTCGGTAAAGAGCTGCTGGCGCGCCATAATGACGATGATAAACCCGAAGGTATAACCAAGGTTTTCCAGCAGGAAGCCGCCCGGTACGCCCTCCAGATTGATGTGGAATACGCCTTTTGCCAGCAGCGAAGCGCCCATTGACAGGCCCGCCGCAATAGCTGACCACAGCAGCGCCATGGCATCGCGCTCAAGCTCCTTTTCTCCGTCCTGGCGAATATGCTCGTGGATAGCCATCGCTTTGGACGGCAGGTTTTCCTCATCGACGTCAATGTCCTCGCCGCTTGAGTTTTCCTCGCTTTCCACCTCCAGCTCGTCGCTGGACCGATCGATTTTTTCTTCCTTTAACTCATCCATTTTTCGAGATACTCCACGCTTTTATCATTCCGTTAAGCGTAGCGGCTTTTCTGCGCTTATTCCGGCTTATGGGACAATTCGGCCTAAGATCGAACCGGGCTTGATAAAAGAAAAGATATCGCGCTCCGGGCCGGGCCTGCGACCCGTATGCGACAAGATCCTGATAGTATTGCGGGCGGGATGATGCCCTGACGAATAGGTATGGCGTTAAATAACGCAACAACCGCTACACAAGCCTTTGCACATGCATATAAACTGTCGCCCACTTACGGTGGTGTAAAGCTGGGCTATGCTGAAGTATTGACCCGTTCGGGCGATCCGCAAGACAACCTTCTGGGTGGGCGTCTTTTGCGTGAGCTGCTGCAATCCAATCGTACTTAATGTATGCGTTTTCGATGCGCGCAGGGTATGAAACAGGAGAAGGCGCCGGCAGGCCAGGACATCACCAAACAGAGCGTAGATAAACAATAACAGGGAGACGCATATGAATTTTCGCCTGACCGGGTTAGCTCTGGCCACGACGCTGCTAGTCGGCTGCGCCAGCTCCGGCGACCAGGAATCACAGGGACGCTCGGACCCGTTTGAAGGGTTCAACCGCACGATGTACAACTTCAACTTCAACGTACTGGATCCGTACGTTGTTCGTCCTGTCGCCGTGGCCTGGCGTGATTATGTACCGCAGCCCGCTCGTAATGGGTTAAGCAACTTCACCAGCAACCTTGAAGAGCCCGCCGTCATGGTGAACTATTTCCTTCAGGGCGACCCGTATCAGGGGATGGTGCACTTTACCCGTTTCTTCCTGAACTCCCTGCTTGGCATGGGCGGTTTTATCGACGTGGCCGGCATGGCGAATACGAAACTGCAGCGTGAAGAGCCGCATCGCTTTGGTTCTACGCTCGGCCATTACGGCGTCGGCTATGGCCCGTATGTGCAGCTGCCGTTTTATGGCAGCTTTACGCTGCGTGAAGACGGCGGCGACTATGCCGATACCCTCTATCCGATTCTGTCATGGCTGACCTGGCCGATGTCCGTTGGTAAATGGACGATTGAAGGCATTGAAACCCGTGCCCAACTGCTGGACTCCGACGGCCTGCTTAAACAGTCGTCCGATCCTTACATCACGGTGCGCGAAGCCTACTTCCAGCGTCATGATTTTATTGCCAACGGCGGCAAGCTTTCCCCGCAGGTTAATCCGAATGCGGCGTTGATTCAGGACGATCTGAAAGATATCGACTCCGAGTAAGGGACAGGCATAAAAAAAGGCGAACCTCGGGTTCGCCTTTTTCGTTTCTGCGCGTCGATTAGAACGCGTAGTTGAAGTTCATGCCGTACAGCCAGGCTTTCCCTTCTGAATGGAAGGTGTAAGGCCCTTCGTTAATTTCGACGTGCTGACCGTGCATATAGGAAACGCCGAGGTCGACAGAGGCGTCGTCGTTAAACGCATAGGTTGTACCTGCGCTCAGCCACAGACGGTCCTGATCCGGGATGGAGATGGAACGGTTGTCCGCCGGAACCGGGCTATCGTCAAATGCGATACCGGTACGGAAGGTCCAGTTCTTATCCATAAAGTAGGTCGTACCCAGCGCAATGCGGTACGCATCCTTGAATTTTTCATCTTTCTGGAACAGCGTCTGGCCATCGCTGCCGGTGGCTTTCAGCTCCTGGAACTGGCTCCAACTGGTGTAGGTGATGCTGTAGTGGATTGCCCACTGCGGATCAACTTTATTGTAACCAGACAGTTCCCACATTTCAGGCAGGTTCAGGGTGAGCGCGCCAGGAATCGTTTCACCGCCGGTGCCGTAAAGCCCATAGCCGCCTAGCAGAGGATTATAAGCGGCAGGGAGGCTGCTCTTATAGTCGCCGTCGAAGTCGATTTTCACTTCTGAACGGTAGGTGAAGCCGTAGCGGTTGTCCTTATCAATTTCATAAAGAATACCGGCGTTCCAGCCGTAGCCCCACTCATCGCCTTTCAGGTGCGCGATTTGCGTATCCGCAGGAATCTGCGATACCGGGCCTGCAAGCTGCGGAGGCAATGCGCCGGAACCTGCAATCAGCTGAGGCAAATCGCCGGCATAACGCTCGATTTTCGCCCTGGCGTAAACCGCATCAAAGCCCACGCCGAAGCTCCAGCTGTTGTTTAAGCGCCAGGCGCCGCTCAGGTTGAGGTTCAAGGTTTCGAGGTCAGTTTTACCGCCAACGGAACCCGCCGCGTAATTATTAGTATATTCAGTCGCCAGCCCGTAGTTGGAGGTTACAGAAGCCCCCCAGCCGAACTGCTCATTGATCGGCGCAACGAAATGGAGGTTCGGCACCCAGGCTGTCGGCGCGATATTGTCCGCGTCGGTGCTGCGCCCGGATAGCGACGTCCCGGAAATATTCACATCCGGATCGACGAATATCGCACCGCCAGAAAATGATGGTCGGTCAAACATCATGATGGTGGCGGGGTTACGGCTGGCTGAGCCCGCGTTGTCCGCAACCGCACCTTCCCCGGAATAAGCTCGGCCAAGGCCAGAGGAAGAGAACTCGTTTAACTGAAAGCCGGCTGAGTACGCCTGCGAGGAGACAATTGCCACTGCAACCGCGAGGGCTGACTTTGAAAACAGGTTTTTCTGGCTCATGACCAAAACCTCATAGATTTATTTTTATACAAATAATGTTACACGTGGTAACAGGAGCGCGAATAGTAGGGGCTGATCGAAAACAGAGAAAGCAGACCAGTGGCGAGAGTATAGGTCTGACCAGATAGTATGTTGCAAGTTTGTATCTAAACTTTTTCAAGTTTGATCTTTAAAACGAGATCCGCCTGGCAAAATCGCGGCCAGCTTGCTTCATCCGGACCGGTGAATTTTGTTTTAGATCATTTTTAAGTGTGATTTTGGTCACTTACGGGCGCAGGCAAGATTAACGACTGGAGAGGCTTCAACGGGGGGCGTAAAATAAGCAGCAATTGTTTAAACCCTTTCGCTTTTAAATACAGAGGAAATCATAATGAGTAAAAACACCGCTGATGAAACCCCGGTTTGCTGCTGTATTGATGTGGGCTCCATCATCGATAACGCCGATTGTACCGCGTCATACAGCCGCGTCTTTGCCAACAAAGCGCAGGCCGATGAAACGCTGGCCGCGCTGAGCGCCAAAGCCCGTGAAGTAGAATCCGAACCTTGCCAGATTGTGCCGCGCTACGCTGACGTTGAAGAGGGCGTGCGCCTGGATATCGACTTCGTGTTCAGCTGCCAGGCTGAAACCATGATCTTCCAGCTCGGCCTGCGTTAATTTCTTCTGACGCTCTCTTTAAGGGAGCGTCGTTATCCTTTCCAAAGCGTGTCCATCCTCCCAATTTTTTAGTCGGCCAGTTGGCTGAATGTAACTTTTTGGTTAAAACTGTGATCAGGTCAGACCACTTTTGGTCCGTTTACAATTTTTAACAGGGGAGCGTTATGAGTCAGGCACTTCCGCTGGTGACCCGCCAGGGTGACCGCATTGCCATAGTCAGCGGTCTACGCACGCCGTTTGCGCGTCAGGCTACGTCCTTCCACGGTATTCCCGCGATCGATCTTGGCAATATGGTGGTCAGCGAACTGCTGGCGCGCAGTGAAATTCCCCCGGAAATCATTGAGCAACTCGTTTTCGGCCAGGTTGTGCAGATGCCGGAAGCGCCAAATATCGCTCGTGAAATCGTCCTCGGTACGGGCATGAGTATCCATACCGACGCCTACAGCGTGAGTCGGGCCTGCGCGACCAGCTTTCAGGCCGTAGCCAACGTCGCCGAAAGCCTGCTCGCCGGCACTATCCGCGCGGGTATCGCCGGTGGGGCAGATTCATCTTCCGTACTGCCGATTGGCGTAAGCAAAAAGCTGGGCCGCACACTGGTGGATGCCAATAAGGCCCGCACCCTTGGCCAGCGGCTAAAGCTCTTTTCCCGCCTGCGCCCGCGCGATCTGCTGCCTGTCCCTCCGGCAGTTGCTGAATATTCCACGGGTTTACGAATGGGCGATACCGCCGAACAAATGGCGAAAACCCATGGCATTACTCGTGAACAGCAGGATGCGCTCGCGCACCGTTCCCACGAGCGTGCGGCGCTTGCCTGGCAAGAAGGCAAGCTGGCCGATGAGGTGATGACCGCTTTTATTCCGCCTTATCGCCAGCCGTTTAGCGAAGATAACAACGTTCGCAAAGGCTCATCCCTTGCCGATTATGCAAAGCTGCGTCCGGCTTTTGACCGTAAACACGGTACGGTAACCGCCGCAAACAGTACGCCGTTAACCGACGGCGCGGCGGCAGTGATCCTGATGACGGAATCCCGCGCTAAAGAACTGGGCTTAAAGCCGCTGGGTTTTTTACGCAGCTACGCCTTCACCGCCGTCGATGTGTGGAAAGATATGTTGTCAGGACCGGCATGGGCCACGCCGCTCGCCCTTGAGCGCGCGGGTATCACCATGGGCGATCTGACGCTGTTTGATATGCACGAAGCCTTCGCCGCCCAGACGCTGGCTAATTTGAAAATGCTTTCCAGCGATCGCTTTGCCCGTGAGGTGCTGGGACGTTCCCAGGCGACCGGGGAAGTGGACGAGGCGAAATTTAACGTGCTCGGCGGTTCTATCGCTTACGGACATCCCTTTGCGGCAACGGGCGCGCGTATGATTACGCAAACGCTGCATGAGCTGCGTCGTCGCGGTGGCGGGCTGGGACTGGTCACCGCCTGCGCGGCGGGCGGCCTCGGCGCGGCTATGGTTCTGGAGGTCGAATAATGGAACAGACAAGCGCATTCTCACTGCATATCCGGCCCGATAACGTCGCGGTGGTCACCATTGATGTGCCGGGCGAAAAGATGAACACTCTGAAGGCCTCGTTCGGCCCTGAGGTTCACGCCATTATCAAACAGGTACGGGATAATAACGCGCTGCAGGGCCTGGTGTTTATTTCCGCTAAGCCTGACAACTTTATCGCCGGTGCGGATATCAATATGATTGCCGGCTGCCAGAGCGCGGAAGAGGCACAGTCTCTGGCACGCCAGGGCCAGCAGATTATGGCTGAAATCGCCGCGCTGCCGCTTCCGGTGGTGGCGGCCATTCACGGCGCCTGTCTCGGCGGCGGGCTTGAGCTGGCGCTGGCCTGTCATTCACGCATCTGTACCGATGATGAGAAAACGAAGCTCGGACTGCCGGAAGTCCAGCTGGGCCTGCTGCCGGGTTCTGGCGGCACGCAGCGTTTACCGCGTCTGATTGGCGTGAGTCACGCGCTGGATATGATCCTCGCCGGCAAGCAGCTCCGCCCTCGTCAGGCGCTAAAGCTGGGGCTGGTGGACGAGGTTGTTCCACAGTCCATTTTGCTTGACGCGGCCGTTGAGCTGGCGCTTAAAGGCCGCAGGCCGGCGCGTGCGTTGCCCGTCCGCGAACGTATTCTGGCAGGCCCCGTCGGGCGTTCGCTGTTATTTAAAATGGCGAGCAAGAAAGCGGATCAGAAAACCAAAGGGAATTACCCGGCCACGCGGCGCATTATCGATGTGATAAAAACCGGTCTGGAGCAGGGGGCGCACAGCGGTTATGAGGCCGAGGCGAAGGCCTTTGGTGAGCTGGCGATGACGCCGCAGTCCGCCGCGCTGCGGGGGATATTTTTCGCCAGCACCGAGCTTAAAAAAGAGCGCGGCAGCAACGCCGAACCCCGTCCGATTCATGCGGTCGGGGTGCTGGGCGGCGGCCTGATGGGCGGCGGTATCGCTTACGTCACGGCGACGAAAGGGGGCCTGCCGGTACGTATCAAAGATATCAGCAACGACGGCATTAACCACGCGCTGAAATACAGCTGGGATCTGCTGGATAAAAAAGTACGTCGCCGACATATGAAAGCGACAGAGCGGCAACGCGAGATGGCGCGCATTTCCGGCGGAACGGATTATAGCGGCTTTCACAATCGCGACATCGTGGTGGAAGCCGTGTTTGAAGACCTGGCGCTGAAGCAAAAAATGGTGGCTGAAATTGAGCAGCATGCCGCGCCGCACACCGTTTTCGCCTCCAATACCTCTTCGCTGCCTATTGCAGATATCGCCGCCAACGCAGCGCGTCCGCAGCAGGTCATCGGCCTGCACTATTTCAGTCCGGTAGACAAGATGCCGCTGGTCGAGGTCATTCCTCATGCGGGAACCAGTGCGGAAACGATTTCCACAACCGTCGCGCTGGCGAAAAAACAGGGTAAAACCCCGATTGTCGTAGGAGACAGCGCGGGCTTTTACGTCAACCGCATTCTGGCTCCTTATGTGAATGAGGCGATGCGCTGCCTGCTGGAAGGGGAGCCGGTGGATAAGATTGACGAGGCGCTGGTGAAGTTTGGCTTCCCCGTCGGCCCAATCCAACTTTTGGATGAGGTGGGAATCGATGTCGGAACTAAAATTAGTCCGATTCTGCAGCGGGCCTACGGCGATCGTTTCGCCGCCCCGGATGCGGTGGCCGCAATATTGAATGACGATCGCAAAGGTAGAAAAAACGGACGGGGTTTCTATCTTTATGGCTCGAAAGGGCGTAAAAGCGAAAAACAGGTCGACCCCGCAATTTATAAGCTTATTGGGGTGACGCCAAAAGGTCAGATGGAGCCAAAGGCTATTGCCGAACGCTGCGTATTGATGATGCTGAATGAAGCTGCCCGCTGTCTTGATGAAGGCGTCGTACGCAGCGCTCGCGACGGCGACATCGGCGCCGTATTTGGGATAGGTTTCCCGCCGTTTTTGGGCGGCCCGTTCCGCTATATGGAAAGCCTGGGCGCGGGTGAACTTGTCGCAAGGCTACAGCGCCTTTCCAGCCGCTACGGCGAGCGGTTTGCGCCGTGCGACAGGCTGTTAGAGATGGCCAGCAATAACCTTACTTTCAGTGATTCGCTGAAACATGAGGCGAAAATTGAGGTCAAAGAAGCATGAGTTCTACCTACCCACAGGGAGGTTATGAACTCGGTGAATGGGCGCCGGTTGGTCATTTTGTAAACCATGATTGACTATACTTGCAGCATTGAGGTAAAAAACAGCGTTTCATTCGATGTACGGATAAGGCACAATGCCCGGCTGCTGATTATATCCTCTCCTGTTTGAGGGTGAATTGAAGCATTCCTGGTTAACAAAAGCGGTGCAATATGCAAGTTTTTATCATGCGTCACGGCGACGCAGCACTCGATGCCGCCAGCGACTCGGTACGTCCTCTCACCCAGTGTGGCTGCGACGAATCCCGGGTGATGGCGACCTGGTTAAAAGGTCAAATAGCGGATATCGAACGTGTTCTGGTGAGCCCTTACCTGCGAGCTGAACAGACCCTGGACGTGGTGCGGGAAACGCTTAATCTCCCGGAAAAAGAAGATATCCTGCCGGAACTGACCCCGAGCGGTGATGTCGGCCTTGTGAGCTGCTACCTGCAGGCGCTGGCCAATGAAGGCGTTGAATCGGCTCTGGTGGTGTCCCACCTGCCGTTGGTAGGTTACCTGGTTTCTGAGCTCTGCCCTGAAGAAACGCCGCCGATGTTCTGCACGTCGGCTATCGCCAACGTCACGCTGGACGCGCAGACCGGAAAAGGGGTATTCAACTGGCAGATGAGCCCCAGGAATTTGAAAATAGCGAAAGCTATCTGACAGCCGGAAGCATGAAAAAAAGAGCCGCATTTAGCGGCTCTTTTGTTTGTGACGATGGCGGTGCGTGACTGATAACTTTGCTGGTAACCTCGTGCGCATAGGCGAAGCGTCCACCGGCTAAGGCAGCTCGGGCGGCTGCCACTCCTCGACTTCTATCAATACCAGCAGGGCCGCATCGCCGCCGTACTCTTTCGGCGCCTGATGAAAGGCCATCACATGCGGATGCTGTGCAAGCCAGAGCGGCGTTTGCTGCTTTAATACGTGTTTACCATGCCCGTGCATAACGCAGGCGCAAAATACGTGTTCCCGACGGCAGGCGGCGATAAGCGCGCCCAGCTCCTGCTTTGCTTGTAGCTGCGTCAAACCGTGCAAATCCAGAAACAGCTCCGGCGAGTAATCGCCCCGGCGAATTTTCTTTAATTCGAAATGGCTGACGCCTTCACGCACGTAGCGGGTAGGGCCTTCCGTCGCAAGCCTTGGCTGGAACTCATCGGAAAAGTAATGGCTGGCGTCCACCTGTTCCTGTAACAGCCGTTTCACCGGAACTTCCTGGAGCTTTTTGCGCACAGGACGGTGAACAATAGTGTCCTGGGTAAGCTTCTTTGTGCCGCTCATCAGATCGCGGAAAAGGTTCCGATCGTCAACGCTGAGCGGAGGTTTTTTCTTCATCTTTTTCTCGTCTCACAACTGCTTTGTTGTCAGTTTACCCGCTTTGCCGCCCAGTACTAAATAAAACGCAAATTTCCGCCCCGTCGCGGTGATTGCATGCTGATTTGTCGCGGCCTTCATGGCAAACTAATCGATTATTGAATTAGCGCGAACGGCCTGCGGAGGGCAACGTGGATAAAATTTTCGTCGATGAGGCGGTCAGTGAACTGCACACCATTCAGGACATGCTGCGCTGGGCAGTCAGCCGCTTTAGCGCCGCCAACATCTGGTATGGTCACGGCACCGATAACCCGTGGGATGAAGCCGTTCAGCTGGTGCTGCCAAGCCTCTATCTGCCGCTGGATATTCCCGAAGATATGCGCACGGCGCGTCTGACCCCAAGCGAGCGCCACCGCATCGTCGAGCGCGTCATTCGCCGGGTGAACGAACGTATTCCGGTAGCCTATCTCACTAACAAAGCCTGGTTCTGCGGCCACGAGTTTTACGTGGACGAACGCGTACTGGTGCCGCGTTCGCCTATTGGCGAGCTGATTACCAACCGTTTTGCCGGCCTTTACGATGCCGAACCGCAGCACATTCTTGATATGTGTACCGGCAGCGGCTGCATCGCCATCGCCTGCGCTTACGAATTCACGAATGCGGAAGTAGACGCGGTGGATATCTCCCTTGATGCCCTGGCGGTTGCCGAGCAAAACATCGCCGAGCACGGTCTGGAAAACCAGGTTACGCCGATTCGCTCAGACCTGTTCCGCGACCTGCCGAAGGTGCAGTACGATATTATCGTCACCAATCCGCCGTACGTTGACGCGGAGGATATGTCCGATCTGCCGGGTGAATTCCGCTTTGAGCCTGAATTAGGCCTGGCGGCAGGAAGCGATGGTCTGAAGCTTGCGCGCCGCATTCTGGCCTGCGCGCCGGATTACCTGGCCGACGGCGGGATTCTGATTTGTGAAGTGGGTAACAGCATGGTACATCTGATGGAGCAGTACCCGGAGGTGCCGTTCACCTGGCTTGAGTTCGACAACGGCGGTGACGGCGTCTTTATGCTGACCAAATCGCAGCTGATTGCGGCTCGCGAACATTTCAGCATCTATAAAGACTGATTCGCGTAACGAGCCTGCGGGCTCGTTTTTCTTCCCGCGACCCCAACACAACAAAGACAACGGTAAGGAGCCGTGATGGCAGGCAACAGTATTGGACAGGTATTTCGCGTAACGACATTTGGTGAATCTCACGGCGTAGCGCTGGGCTGTATCGTGGACGGCGTGCCGCCGGGCATTCCTCTTACGGAAGCCGACCTGCAGCACGACCTCGATCGCCGCCGCCCGGGCACCTCCCGTTACACCACCCAGCGTCGCGAGCCGGACCAGGTTAAGATTCTCTCTGGCGTGTTTGAAGGCGTCACCACCGGCACCAGCATCGGCCTGCTGATTGAAAATACCGATCAGCGCTCTCAGGATTACAGCGCCATCAAAGACGTGTTCCGTCCAGGCCATGCCGATTACACCTATGAACAAAAATACGGCCTGCGCGATTACCGTGGCGGCGGTCGTTCTTCCGCACGTGAAACCGCGATGCGCGTGGCCGCGGGCGCTATCGCCAAAAAATATCTGGCGCAAAAATACGGCATCATCATTCGCGGTTGCCTGACGCAGATGGGCGACGTGCCGCTTGAAATCAAAGACTGGGAA
The DNA here is from genome assembly GCF_003628475.1 of Enterobacter sp. R1(2018). Classification (GTDB taxonomy): domain Bacteria; phylum Pseudomonadota; class Gammaproteobacteria; order Enterobacterales; family Enterobacteriaceae; genus Dryocola. Next base: position 65,709 of record NZ_RCAA01000055.1, read on the forward strand.
CAGGTGGAGCAAAACCCGTTCTTCTGCCCGGATCCGGACAAAATCGAAACCCTCGACGAGCTGATGCGCGCGCTGAAAAAAGAAGGCGACTCCATCGGTGCGAAGGTAACCGTATTGGCGGATAACGTGCCGCCGGGCCTTGGCGAGCCGGTATTCGACCGTTTAGACGCGGACATCGCTCACGCTTTAATGAGCATCAACGCCGTGAAGGGCGTGGAAATCGGCGAAGGTTTCGGCGCAGTGAACCTGCGCGGCAGCCAGAACCGTGACGAAATAACCAAAGAAGGCTTCCAGAGCAACCATGCGGGCGGCATTCTCGGCGGCATCAGCAGCGGCCAGCAGATCGTAGCCACTATGGCGCTGAAACCGACCTCCAGCATTATGGTGCCGGGGCACACGATTAATCGTGAAGGCGAAGAGGTGGAAATGGTCACCCGCGGGCGCCACGATCCTTGCGTCGGCATTCGCGCGGTGCCGATCGCTGAAGCGATGCTGGCTATCGTGCTGATGGATCATCTGCTGCGCCAACGCGCCCAGAATGCCGATGTAACCACTCCTTTACCACGCTGGTAACGCGATGAAAAAAGCTCTCGTGGGGCTGCTGGCGCTGGCTGTCAGCGCTACAACCTTCGCCGCTACGCCGTGGCAAAAAATCAGCCATCCGGTTGCGGGCAGCCCGCAGTCCCTCGGCGCTTTTTCCAATGGCTGTATCGTGGGTGCCCACGAACTGCCGCTCAACGATCCGCGCTATCAGGTGATGCGTCAGGATCAGCGGCGCTATTTCGGCCACCCCGATTTAGTGATGTTCATCCAGCGTCTGAGCAACCAGACGAGCCAGCTGGGCCTTGGTACGGTGCTGGTTGGCGATATGGGGATGGCCGCGGGCGGGCGCTTTAACTCCGGCCATGCCAGCCATCAGACCGGCCTCGATGTCGATATCTTCCTGCAGCTGCCGAAAACGCGCTGGACGTCGTCACAGCTACTTAAACCTCAGGCGCTGGATCTGGTTGCCAGCGACAACCGGCACGTGGTGCAAAGCCTGTGGCGGCCGGAAATCAGCAGCCTGATCAAGCTGGCGGCAAAAGATAATGACGTGACGCGCATCTTCGTTAACCCGGCGATTAAGCAGCAGCTTTGCCTGGACGCAGGTGCCGATCGCGACTGGCTGCGGAAGGTTCGTCCGTGGTTCCAGCATCGCGCGCATATGCATGTGCGGCTGCGCTGTCCGGCAGATAGCCTTGAGTGTGAGGATCAGCCTCTGCCGCCGCCTGGTGACGGCTGCGGCGCCGAACTGCAAAGCTGGTTTGCGCCTCCGGCGCCGGGCAGTACGCCGCCGAAAAAGAAAACGCCGCCTCCAATACCGGCTTCATGCCAGGCCTTGCTGGATAAGCACGCACTCTGACGGATAAGTTCATGGAATGGTTTATGGTTTCTCCCCTGATGCTGGTGGCGCTGTTTTTCGTCGCCCTGCTGGCAGGGTTTATTGATGCGCTGGCGGGCGGCGGCGGATTGTTGACCGTGCCTGCCTTACTGGCGGCCGGTATGTCTCCGGCGCAGGCGCTGGCGACCAACAAGCTTCAGGCCTGCGGCGGGTCGGTTTCAGCCTCGCTCTATTTTATTCGCCGTAAGGTGGTGAGTCTGGCCGATCAGAAGCTCAATATTCTGATGACGTTTCTCGGCTCCACTACCGGCGCGCTGCTGGTGCAGCACGTGAAATCCGATGTTTTGCGCCAGATCCTGCCGCTGTTGGTGATTGGCATCGGCCTCTATTTTTTGCTGATGCCAAAGCTTGGGGAAGAAGACCGGCAGCGCCGTCTGTACGGTTTGCCTTTTGCGTTAATCGCCGGCGGCTGCGTAGGCTTTTACGACGGTTTTTTCGGCCCCGGCGCGGGTTCGTTTTACGCGCTGGCGTTTGTGACGCTGTGCGGTTTTAACCTCGCGAAATCTACCGCGCACGCCAAGGTGCTGAACGCCACCTCGAACCTCGGCGGGCTGCTGCTGTTTATTGTCGGCGGCAAGGTGATTTGGGGGACCGGCTTTGTGATGATGGCCGGGCAGTTTTTGGGCGCGCGTATGGGCTCGCGTCTGGTACTGAGCAAAGGGCAAAAGCTTATCCGGCCGATGATTGTGATTGTCTCGGCGGTGATGAGTGCCAAACTGTTATTTGATAGCCACGGAACGGAGATCCTCCACTGGCTGGGGGCAGTATGAATATGAGTAAAGAACACCATTATCAGGAGCTGATCGATATCTTCGACGGCTGTTTTAAAGATGATTTTAATACCCGTCTGATTAAAGGCGACGACGAACCGATCTATCTTCCTGCTGATGAAGAGGTGCCGTACAACCGCATCGTCTTTGCCCACGGCTACTACGCCAGCGGCATGCACGAGATTTCGCACTGGTGTATCGCCGGTAAAGCGCGCCGCGAGCTGGTGGATTTTGGGTACTGGTATTGCCCGGACGGGCGCGATGCGCAGACGCAAAGCCGGTTCGAGGACGTGGAAGTCAAGCCGCAGGCCCTGGAGTGGCTGCTGTGCGCGGCGGCGGGCTTTCCGTTTAACGTCAGCTGCGACAACCTGAGCGGCGATTTTGAACCGGACAGAATTGCTTTCCAGCGCCGGGTATATGCCCAGGTAATGACTTATCTTGAAGAAGGCATCCCCGAGCGTCCCGCGCGCCTGATGGCGGCCCTGCGCGACTATTACAAAACTCCGCCGGTAACAGCTGACCTGTTCCCTTGGCCGGAAGATTTACACTAATTACCTGCAAATGAGGACGTAAGTACGATGATCGCGGAATTTGAAACTCGCATTCTGGCGTTAATTGATGGGATGGTGGAGCAGGCCAGTGATGACGAGCTGTTTGCCAGCGGTTATCTGCGCGGCCACCTCACTCTGGCGGTAGCGGAGCTGGAACACGGCAACGACCATTCGCCGGAAGCGCTGCACGCGGCGGTTTCCAGCAGCCTGGAAAAAGCCATACAGGCGGGCGAGCTGTCTCCGCGCGACCAGTCTCTGGTGCTGGGCATGTGGGATAACCTTTATCAGCAGGCGGAGTTTAAGTAATCCGTAACGGGCGGTGGATGGCGCTCGCGCTTATCCACCCTACAAAATACTTGAAGATGTTCTACAGGTCGGGCGGCGCCTGAACCACCCGACAAAATTAACGTACTTCTCTTCCCTTGAGCAGCTTTCTCACCCAGAAACGATTCGGGCTTAACGCCGCAAGCGTTGTGCTGTCCAGCGGAATCGGCTCATCGCTCATTTGCGCCGCCAGAATTTCTGCCGCCAGCGGGGCGGTACATAATCCCCTTGAACCCAATCCTGCCAGCATAAACAGATTGCCGTAGACCGGTGCCGGCGCGGCGTTTTCTTTATCTTCGACGAGATTAGCGTAGCCTGTCAGCGTGCGCTGATAATCCGCTACGCTGCCGATGATGGGCAGATGATCGCGCGTGGCGCAGCGTACCCCGCAGCGCGCTTCGCCAGCGGAAACGTCCACTTCCTGCGGCCAGGCTTCATCCGGCAGGCAGTTAATCAGGCGCTGCCGGTTATGCTGCTGATCTTCCTCGTTGTACTGCATATCCTTTACGCCGCGATGGTAGCTGGCGCCGATGCAGTGCTGCTGATTGTGCGGATTAAGCGGCGTCAGATAGCCGTCGTAGCACAGCACCTGGCGCAGCCTGGCAAGGGATGCGCTGGTTGGAATATGGCTCACCTGGCCGCCCACTGCGGAAACCGGCAGCTTTTCGGTTTGCGCGAAGGCGTTTATCTGATGTCCGTTCGCCAGTACCACCACCGATTGCTGCTGGGGCTGCCGTCCGGCAAAACTTAACTTCCAGCCGTCGGCTATTTTATCCAGCGCCGTCACCCGATGTCCGTAATGCGTCTTCATCCCTTGCCGCCGCGCCAGTTCGATTGCGCCCGAGGTAAGCTGCGCCGGGCATAGCCAGCCGCCCAGCGGATAGGTGATGCCGCCGCAGCCTGTTGCAACGCCGCTTATTTCGGCCACGGTTTTTTCATCCACGGCGTGAGCAAGCGCATCCGGAAACGCGAGGCTCAGCATCTGGTCGATTTTGTGCCGGCTTCTTTCATCCCAGCCGAGCTGCGTGACGCCGCACCAGTCATGATCAAAAGCGACGGGCAGCGAATCATACAGACGGCGGGCAAAGGTGAAGGCCGCGGCGAAGAAGGCGGTGAGCGCAGCGTCATGCGTGCTTAAAAGCGGGTAAAGCGCCCCCTGACGATTACCGGAAGCGCCCTGCGCGGCGGCGTCATCTTCGCAGTAAAGCGTCACCTGCCAGCCGCGGCGGAGCAGGGCGAGGGAGAGCAGGGCGCTGGCAACGCCGCCGCCTACGATCGCCGCCTCTTTACCTTGTGCCGCCGGGCGCGCATACCATGGCGCCTGAGGCCGAAAAGGAAGCTCCTGTTCCATCACCCCGGTCAACATGGTGCGCTTGCGCCCGAAGCCTTTGGCTTTCGTCATGGTGAAGCCGGCTTCAGCGAGCCCGCGGCGTACGAAGCCCGCGCAGGTAAAAGTCGCCAGCGTGCCGCCGGGGCGGGCCAGCTTCGCCATGGCGTTAAATAGCTGCTGGGTCCACATATCCGGGTTTTTTGAGGGGGCAAAACCATCAAGGAACCAGGCATCAACCTGATTCGTCAAAGTGTCATCCAGCTGTGGTATCAGTTCATTAATATCGCCAAACCACAGGTCGAGCGTGATTCTTCCCTGCGCCAGCAGCAGGCGGTGGCAGCCCGGCACCGGCAGCGGCCACTGCTGCTGGAGCGCCTCGGCGAACTCCGCCAGTTCCGGCCAGTGGCCGTGAGCCGTGCGTAAATCAGCGGCCGTGAGCGGGAATTTTTCAAAACTGATGAAATGAAGCCGCTGCAACCGGGCCTGCGGCTGTTTCCGGCAGAAATCTTCAAAAGCCTGCCATAAAGTCAAAAAGTTAAGTCCCGTACCAAAGCCGCTTTCGCCGACGACAAAGAGCGAACGCTCGTGGGATGCGAAACGTTCTGACAGCCTATTTCCCTGCAGAAAGACATAACGAGTTTCTTCCAGTCCATTATCATTAGAGAAGTACACGTCATCAAACTCTCGGGATACAGGTGTACCTTCTTCGTTAAAGCCAAGGTTTGCGGTTTGTATAGGGGAGTGTTTCACGTAAGTTACTCGTCTGGCAGGCGGTGAAAGGATAGTAACGATGTGTGCGAAGCGGCGCAAATTTCACGCCGATTTGGCTGATCGGACTTGTTCGGCGTACAAGTGTACGCTATTGTGCCAGTCGAAATCCTAAATAGTGCAGTGGAAGAGGTATTGAATGAAACGTGCAGTGATTACTGGCCTGGGCATCGTTTCCAGCATCGGTAATAACCAGCAGGAAGTCCTGGCATCTCTGCGTGAAGGACGCTCAGGGATCACCTTCTCTCAAGAGTTGAAAGACTCTGGCATGCGTAGCCACGTGTGGGGTAACGTCAAGCTGGACACCACCGGCCTCATCGATCGCAAAATTGTGCGTTTCATGAGCGATGCATCCATCTATGCTTACCTGTCAATGGAACAGGCTATTCAGGACGCCGGTCTGAGCGACGAAGTTTACCAGAACAATCCGCGGGTCGGCCTGATTGCAGGTTCCGGCGGCGGTTCTCCTCGCTATCAGGTGTTCGGTGCGGACGCCATGCGTAGCCCGCGCGGCCTGAAAGCGGTCGGCCCTTATGTGGTGACGAAGGCGATGGGCTCCGGCGTTTCCGCCTGCCTCGCCACGCCGTTCAAAATCCACGGCGTGAACTACTCCATCAGCTCCGCATGCGCAACCTCTTCACACTGCATCGGCAACGCGGTTGAGCAAATTCAGCTGGGCAAACAGGACATCGTCTTTGCCGGCGGCGGCGAAGAGCTGTGCTGGGAAATGGCCTGCGAGTTCGATGCCATGGGCGCGCTGTCCACCAAATATAACGAAGAGCCGGCTAAAGCTTCCCGTACTTACGATGCCAACCGCGACGGTTTCGTTATCGCAGGCGGTGGCGGCATGGTTGTGGTTGAAGAGCTCGAGCACGCGCTGGCGCGCGGCGCGCACATCTACGCTGAAATCGTCGGCTACGGCGCGACGTCCGACGGCGCGGATATGGTCGCTCCATCCGGCGAAGGCGCGGTGCGCTGCATGAAGATGGCGATGCACGGCGTTGATACCCCAATCGACTATCTGAACACCCACGGCACCTCCACGCCGGTTGGCGATGTGAAAGAGCTTGGCGCAATTCGCGAAGTGTTCGGCGACAACTCTCCGGCGATGTCCGCAACCAAAGCGATGACCGGCCACTCCCTGGGCGCCGCAGGCGTGCAGGAAGCTATCTACTCTCTGCTGATGCTCGAACATGGCTTTATCGCCCCAAGCATTAATATTGAAGAGATGGACGAGCAGGCGAAAGGTCTGAACATCGTTACCGAAACCACCGAGCGTAAGCTGCACACCGTGATGTCCAACAGCTTCGGCTTCGGCGGCACCAACGCCACGCTGGTGATGCGTAAAGTTAACGCGTAATTCGCAGCGTTGAATAATCGGGGCGCCTTTGGGCGCCCTTTTTTGTCTGTACGCAGATTGACGAACCGGCCGTTTGACGGCACTATAGCCGGCCATAACATTATCTTATTGATAATGCGTAAGCGTTCAACGTTAACCAACGCACCTTTAATCTGACTATCAGATAGAGAGGCGCGGTGTTTCCTCGCCTTACTCTGCTGTAAATGGAGTAAGCAGTATGTCTACGACCCTTGATTCCCATCTAAAAAAGCCGAAGTCGGCTAACGGCCAGCTTTTCAAAATCACCTTTGCTATTTTCCTGACCTATATGACCGTCGGCCTGCCGCTGCCCGTTATTCCTCTGTTCGTTCATCAGCAGCTTGGCTATGGCAATACGATGGTCGGCATCGCCGTGGGTATTCAGTTCCTCGCCACGGTGCTGACGCGCGGCTATGCGGGGCGGCTTGCCGACCAGCAGGGCGCAAAGCGCTCCACCATTCAGGGCATGTTTGCCTGCGCGCTGGCAGGCGTCGCCTATCTGCTGGCGGCGCTGCTGCCCGTTGAGGCCGCCGTCAAATTCGCTTTGCTGATCGCCGGGCGCCTTATTCTTGGTTTTGGCGAAAGCCAGCTGCTGACGGGCACGCTGACATGGGGGATGGGGCTGGTGGGGCCCGCCCGCTCCGGCAAAGTGATGTCGTGGAACGGTATGGCGATGTATGGCGCGCTGGCCGCCGGTGCGCCGCTGGGGCTGCTGCTTAATAGCCATTGGGGATTCGTTGCGCTGGGCGCGACCACCATCGCGCTGCCGTTAGTTGCCCTGTTGTTTAACGGCCGCGTGCGGGCCGTGCCGGCCCATAAAGGCGAGCGCCCATCGCTGTTTGCCGTCATCGGGCTCATCTGGAAGCCCGGCCTCGGATTAGCGCTGCAGGGCGTTGGTTTTGCCGTCATCGGCACCTTTGTTTCGCTCTATTTTGCCTCAAAAGGCTGGGCGTGGGCGGGCTTCACGCTCACCGCATTTGGCGGCGCTTTCGTGCTGATGCGCGTTTTATTCGGCTGGATGCCGGATCGCTTTGGCGGTGTAAGGGTGGCGCTGGCTTCGCTGGTTATCGAGGCGGCGGGCCTTGCGCTACTGTGGCAGGCTCCCGTTGCCTGGGTTGCCCTGCTGGGCGCGGCGCTGACCGGCTGCGGCTGTTCGCTGATCTTCCCGGCGCTGGGTGTTGAGGTGGTCAAGCGCGTGCCGGCTCAGGTGCGCGGTACGGCGCTGGGCGGCTATGCCGCTTTTCAGGATATCTCCTATGGGGTCACAGGGCCGCTTACCGGGCTGCTGGCGACCTCATTTGGCTATACATCGGTGTTTTTAGCGGGCGCGATTTCTGCGGCAGTGGGGATTGTGGTTACGCTGGTGCCTTTCAGGAAGTAACGTACAAGCTTTTACAAAGTGGATGCGCAACGCGCCGTCCGCTTGACAGAATCCCCCTCAGGCCGAGGGGGCCGTTTTACACAACTAACCAGAATAAAATCATCACCACAATCAGCGCGGCTAACGCCAGCCCCGGACGCGCCGAAACAGCTTTAAACGGCTCGATGAACGGGGCGATAAACGGATTATAGATAGGTTGAACGTTCTGTACCTCAGGCGCTGCTGCCTGATGGCGCTCAGCGCGCTTCAGGAAGACCTGGTTCAAAATATCCTGCACCTGCGCGGCGGTCAGCAACGTCTGTGGCGTGGCCTGGAATCGCTGCTGCGAATAATCCGTTATCTCTTTCCATTCCGCAGGTTCGAGCGGCTGCTTTAAAGCCGCCTGTACGGAATGCAGCGTAGGAGACGTTTGCTGGCTTAAGGTCTGGCGCGCCTGCAGCCAGGTGGTCAGCAGCGCAAAATGTTTTGCCGGTATCAGCTCGCCGGTTTTCACCCCGGACAGCTCCAGCATCGACTGCCAGATTTGCTTGCCGGACTCGCCCGTCGCCGCGGTAAGTTTCGCCACCTGCTGATTTAGCGCGCTGTGCTCAGCAGGCAGCAGCGGGCGGTCGGTAGCCGGGCGCTGCTGCGGCTGTGGAATGGTTAGCTGATTGTTTTGCAGCAGCGTAAGCACGGTTTTTAATTGTTGCGGCGTAAGCTGGCTGAGCGCGCTATGGCCGAACTCCCGGCGAATATAGTCGCTTACGGCCTGGCGATTATTGCCCTGCGGCAGCAGGTCGCTGAGCTGCTGCACAATCTGGCGCGTGGCGTGGGTAGTCTGCACGGTGGCCAGACGCTGATTGAGGTTTTGCTCGGCGGCCGGGAAATGGCGCGAGAGCAAAGGCATCTCGTTTTTCAGGCCCAGATCGTGTTTCACTCCCGCCCACACTTCAGCGCTCTGCAGCTGGCTCAGGGCGACAATGCGGGTAATCAGGCGTTCCAGCACGGTACGCTGCTGAGAAGATAGCGGTAACTCGCCTGCGGCGGAAGGCGCGGGAGCGGGTTCTCCCGGAGGGCGAGGCGTAGCCCCCTGAATGGGTTGCATAGCGTTGAATCCTTAATCTGGCCTGATGAGCGACAAAACATTACACGGTAGTTGGTTATGCCCGGACGCCAGATTATGGCACACTATCGGGCTTATTCTCGACGATTAACAGACAGGTGCGTAACGTGAAAATCCTCGTTGATGAAAATATGCCCTATGCCCGCGAGTTGTTTAGCCGCCTGGGCGAGGTAACCGCTGTTCCTGGCCGTCCGATCCCGGTATCCGAACTCGCTGACGCCGCGGCGCTGATGGTGCGTTCGGTTACCAAAGTGAATGCTGATTTGCTCGACGGCAAAGGCGTCAAGTTCGTGGGCACCGCTACGGCGGGCACGGACCATGTCGACGAAGCCTGGCTTGAACGCGCGGGCATCGCATTTTCCGCGGCGCCCGGCTGTAACGCCATCGCCGTGGTGGAATACGTTTTCTCCTCGCTGCTGATGCTGGCCGAGCGCGACGGCTTTGCGCTGACGGATCGCACCGTTGGCATCGTCGGCGTAGGCAACGTGGGCTCTCGTTTACGCGCGCGGCTTGAAGCGTTCGGCGTGCGTACGCTGCTTTGCGATCCGCCACGCGCCGAGCGCGGCGACGAAGAAGATTTCCAGCCGCTGGAGCACCTGGTGCGCGAAGCCGATGTGCTGACGTTCCATACGCCGCTGTTCAAAGAAGGTCCTTATAAAACGCTGCATCTTGCCGATGAAGCGCTGATTTCCAGCCTCAAACCCGGCGCTATTTTGATCAACGCCTGTCGCGGCCCGGTGGTAGATAACGCCGCGCTGCTTAAATGCCTGAAAAACGGCCAGGATCTCAGCGTCGTGCTCGACGTGTGGGAGCCGGAACCCGATCTTAATATCGAGCTGCTTAATCTTGTGGATATCGGCACGCCGCATATCGCCGGCTACACGCTGGAAGGCAAGGCTCGCGGCACCACCCAGGTGTTTGAAGCGTTCAGCGAGTTTATCGGCCAGCGTCAGCAGGTGGCGCTGGACACGCTGCTTCCTGCGCCGGAATTTGGCCGTATCACGCTGCACGGCCCTCTCGATCAGGCCACGCTCAAAAGACTGGTTCATCTGGTGTATGATGTGCGCCGCGACGACGCGCCGCTGCGAAAAGTGGCGGGTCAGCCGGGCGAATTCGATAAGCTGCGTAAAAATTACCAGGAGCGTCGTGAATGGTCATCGCTTTATATTCAGTGTGATGATGAAAATGCGGCGGCTACCCTGCAAAAACTGGGCTTTAGCGCGGTTTATCATACCGCTCGTTAATCCTAATCTTCTGTCCCGCCGGCGTTAATCCGGCGGGGCGCTGTTTTTAAGTCTGGAGTAAACCAACATGTCTGAAGGCTGGAATATTGCCGTTTTAGGTGCCACGGGTGCCGTAGGCGCGGCTGTTCTTGAACTGCTCGCCGAGCGCCAGTTCCCGGTTGGTGAATTATACGCCTTAGCCCGCAACGAAAGCGCCGGGGAAAACCTGCGCTACGAAGGCAAAACCGTGATGGTGCAGGATGCTGAAGCCTTTGACTGGACGCAGGTGCAGCTGGCCTTTTTCGTCGCGGGCGCCGAAGCTTCCGCACGCTACGCCGATGAAGCCGCCAACTCGGGCTGCCTGGTTATCGACTCAAGCGGCCTGTTTGCCCTTGAGCCGGACGTGCCGCTGGTGGTGCCGGACGTGAACCCGTTCGTGCTCGGCGATTACCGCAATCGTAACCTGGTGGCCGTGGCCGATAGCCTGACCAGCCAGCTGCTGACGGCCCTGAAGCCGTTGATTGAGCAGGGCGGGCTGGCGCGTATTCAGGTGACAAACCTTCTGGCCGCCTCCGCGCGCGGGAAAGTCGCCGTTGATGCGCTGGCGGGGCAGAGCGCCCGTTTGCTTAACGGCATGCCCATAGAAGAAGAAGATCTCTTCGGCCGCCAGCTGGCGTTCAACATGCTGCCGCTGGTGCCGGACGCCGAAGGCAGCGTGCGCGCGGAGCGTCGTCTGGTAAACGAAGTGCGTAAGGTGCTGCAGGACGAAGCCCTGCCGATTTCCGCAAGCTACGTGCAGGCGCCTGTCTTCTATGGCCACGCGCAGGTGGTCAATTTTGAAGCGATGCGCCCGCTTGCCGCAGAGGAAGCCCGCGACGCGTTCGGCCAGGTTGAAGACCTTGAGCTGTCCGAGGAAGGCCAGTTCCCGACTCAGGTCGCCGACGCCTCCGGCAGCGCGCATCTGTCCATCGGCTGCGTACAAAACGATTACGGTATGCCCGAGCAGATTCAGTTCTGGTCCGTTGCGGATAACGTTCGTTTCGGCGGCGCGCTGATGGCGGTTAAAACCGCTGAAAAATTAGTGCAGGAGTATATGTACTAATGTCCGGCGAGCTGTCAGAAACCCCGCTTCACAAGATTGCGCTCGGCATTGAGTACGACGGCAGTAAATATTACGGCTGGCAGCGCCAGAACGAAGTGCGCAGCGTGCAGGAGAAGCTTGAAAAAGCCCTTTCGAAAGTGGCAAACGAGCCGATTAGCGTCTTCTGCGCCGGACGCACCGACGCAGGCGTTCACGCCACCGGCCAGGTTGTGCATTTCGAAACGCGCATGCAGCGTAAAGATGCGGCCTGGACGCTGGGCGTAAATGCGAATTTACCTGGTGACATTGCGGTGCGATGGGTGAAAGCTGTGCCGGACGATTTTCACGCCCGCTTTAGCGCCACGGCGCGCCGCTATCGTTATGTCATCTATAATCAGCGCCTGCGTCCGGCGGTTCTCGCGCAGGGGGTGACGCATTTTTATCATCCCCTGGACGCCGAAAAGATGCATCGCGCCGCACAGTGCCTGCTGGGCGAGAATGATTTTACCTCGTTCCGGGCGGTGCAGTGCCAGTCACGCACGCCGTGGCGCAACCTGATGCACATTAACGTTACCCGCTATGGCGCCTACGTAGTGGTGGATATCAAAGCGAACGCTTTTGTTCATCATATGGTGCGCAACATCGTCGGCAGCCTGATGGAAATCGGCTGCGGCAACCAGGCGGAAGACTGGATGGCTGAGCTGCTGGCGGCAAAAGATCGTAAACTTGCCGCGGCCACCGGAAAGGCGGAAGGCTTATACCTGGTGTCCGTTGATTATCCGAAACATTTTGCGTTACCTGAACCCCCAATGGGCCCTCTGTTTTTAAGCTGACTGATGCAGCTGAGAAAGGTAAATCACTATGGATTTTATCCGCTTTGTTATTGATTTTATTTTGCATATTGATGTGCATCTGGCGGAGCTGGTCGCGCAATATGGTATCTGGGTTTACGCTATCCTGTTCCTGATCCTGTTTTGCGAAACGGGTCTGGTGGTCACGCCTTTCTTGCCGGGCGATTCGCTGCTGTTCGTGGCCGGGGCGCTTGCCGCATTGCCCACCAACGATTTAAACGTTCATACCATGGTGATTTTAATGGTGATTGCCGCGATTTCAGGCGACGCCATCAACTACACCATCGGGCGGTTATTTGGCGAAAAGCTCTTCAGCAATCCTCACTCGAAGATCTTCCGCCGCAGCTATCTCGATAAAACCCATGCTTTTTACGAGCGTCACGGCGGAAAAACGATTATCCTCGCGCGCTTCGTTCCCATTGTGCGGACCTTCGCACCGTTCGTCGCGGGCATGGGGCATATGTCCTATCGTCATTTTGCGATGTATAACGTTGCCGGAGCGTTGCTGTGGGTACTGCTGTTTACCTACGCAGGTTACCTGTTCGGCGATTTGCCGATTGTGCAGGAAAATCTGAAACTGCTGATTGTGGCGATCATTGTGCTGTCGGTTCTGCCGGGCGTAATTGAAATTATTCGCCATAAGCGCGCTCAGGCACGAGCGCAAAAGTAACTTACGAGCGCGGTTCGACCACTTTTTTGTCCAAAGTCGCGGGCCGTTATGTTTTAATGAGCACCATTTATGGTCTGGGGCAGGTCACACTGCCACAGAAAAACTGGCATCGACCAGGTTCAAGCAGAAAGGTCATCAATGAGCTGGATTGAACGAATTCTCAATAAGAGCAATATCACCCCCACCCGTAAGGCAAGCATTCCGGAAGGGGTGTGGACCAAGTGCGACAGCTGCGGCCAGGTTTTGTACCGCGCCGAGCTGGAACGTAATCTTGAGGTCTGCCCGAAGTGCGATCACCATATGCGTATGGCGGCGCGTGAGCGTCTGCATAGCCTGTTCGACGAAGACTCTATGGTCGAGCTGGGCAGCGAACTTGAGCCGAAAGACGTGCTGAAGTTCAAGGATTCCAAAAAGTACAAAGATCGTCTGGCCTCCGCCCAAAAAGAAACCGGCGAGAAAGACGCGCTGGTGGTAATGAAGGGCACCCTTCACGGTATGCCAGTTGTCGCCGCAGCCTTTGAATTCGCCTTTATGGGCGGCTCAATGGGTTCCGTTGTCGGCGCGCGTTTTGTTCGCGCCGTTGAGCAGGCGCTGGAAGACAACTGTCCGATGATCTGCTTCTCCGCCTCCGGTGGCGCCCGTATGCAGGAAGCGCTGATGTCGCTGATGCAGATGGCGAAAACCAGCGCTGCGCTGGCGAAAATGCAGGAGCGCGGCCTGCCGTACATCTCCGTACTGACCGACCCAACCATGGGCGGCGTGTCGGCAAGCTTCGCGATGCTGGGCGATTTAAACATCGCTGAGCCAAAAGCGCTGATCGGTTTTGCCGGCCCGCGCGTTATCGAGCAGACCGTGCGTGAAAAACTGCCGCCGGGCTTCCAGCGCAGCGAGTTCCTGATTGAAAAAGGCGCCATCGACATGATCGTGCGCCGTCCGGAACTGCGCCTGAAGCTGGCTGGCGTGCTGGCAAAATTCATGAACCTGCCGGCACCGAGTGCGGAAGCGCCGCGTGAGCCTGTCGTGGTTCCGCCAGCGCCGGAGCAGGGTCAAGAGGCCTGATAGTCAACCAAGGCAGGGCCGCTCGCGGACCTGCCTTTTTTCTTGAACCGTATTGAACCGCAGACAGAACGGGCATCATGGAAAAACATCTTATTCCCCAAGCCACGTCGCCCCTGGCCACGTGGCTTTGTTATCTGGAAAACCTCCACTCTAAACCCATCGAGCTAGGCCTTGAGCGCGTGCAAAAAGTAGCGGCGACGCTCGATGTGCTGAAACCCGCCCCCACGGTCTTTACCGTCGCCGGAACCAACGGCAAAGGCACTACCTGCCGCACGCTGGAAATGATGCTAATGGCCGCGGGCTACAGCGTGGGCGTTTACAGCTCCCCGCATCTGGTGCGTTACACTGAACGCGTGCGCATTCAGAACGAAGAGCTGGACGAGGCTTATCACACCGCGGCGTTTGCGCAGATTGAAGCCGCGCGCGGCGAAACTTCGCTGACCTATTTTGAATACAGCACCCTTTGCGCCCTGTTGCTGTTTAAGCAGCTTAACGTCGATGTGGTTATCCTTGAAGTGGGGCTGGGCGGACGTCTTGACGCGACCAACATCGTAGACGCTGACGTCGCCGTGGTGACCAGCATCGCTCTCGACCATACCGACTGGCTGGGACCTGACCGCGAAAGTATCGGCCGCGAAAAGGCCGGCGTATTCCGCAGCGGAAAACCTGCCGTCGTCGGCGAGCCGGAGATGCCGCACACTATTGCCGATGTCGCCGCTGAAAAGGGTGCGCAGTTGCTGCGTCGCGGCGTAGACTGGTCCTATAGCGTTGAAGCAAACGGCTGGCGCTTTAAAGACGGGCAGGGCGAACTTGTCGGGCTTCCGCTTCCGTTAGTGCCGCAGCCGAACGCGGCCACCGCGCTTGCCGCGCTGCGTGCCAGCGAGCTGGAGGTTAGCGAGGCCGCAATCCGGGAAGGCATTAAGAACGCCACATTACCGGGGCGTTTCCAGATTATTTCTCAGTCTCCGCGCGTTATTCTGGACGTGGCGCATAATCCGCACGCGGCGGCTTATCTTGCTGACAGGCTTAGCCAGTTGCCAAAACGGGGGCGGGTGCTGGCGGTAATCGGCATGCTGCATGATAAAGATATTGCGGGCACGCTGGCCTGTTTGGCGACTCAGGTCGATAGCTGGTATTGTGCTCCTCTGGAAGGGCCACGCGGCGCCACGGCGGAACAGCTGGTGGAAAAGCTTGGCTGCGGAGAAATCTATGGCAGCGTGGCTCAGGCCTGGCAGGCGGCGATGGCGGCGGCCGGGGCCGATGATACCGTGCTGGTGTGTGGTTCATTCCACACGGTAGCCCACGTAATGGAAGCGCTGGACGCGGGGAGAACAGGTGGCGAGTAAGTTTCAAAACCGATTAGTCGGAACAATTATTCTGGTCGCGCTGGGGGTCATCGTGCTGCCCGGCCTGCTTGACGGTCAGAAAAAACACTATCAGGATGAGTTTGCGGCGATCCCTTTAGTTCCCAAACCGGGCGATACGGATGAGCCGGACATGCTGCCTGCGGCAACGCAGGCGCTGCCTTCTCAGCCGCCGGAAGGGGCCGCAGAAGAGGTGCGGGCGGGTAATGCTTTTGCGCCAGGATTGGATTCGACAACGCTGCCAATAGAGAACGGAGCGGACATCGATGAAGTCCCTGTCGCGCGTGAAAAGCCGCCGCAACCAAAACCTGTCGCCGAAAAGCCGAAACCTAAGCCTGCCGAAAAAGCGCCTTCCGTACCCGCGGTAGATCAAACGAACGAGCGCCTGGCGATGGAAAGCGAGCAGCCGCCTAAAACCGACAAACCCGCCCGGCAGGATGAACAGGCCGCGCCAACCGGGAAAGCCTACGTCGTACAGCTGGGGGCGCTAAAAAATGCCGACAAAGTGAATGAAATTGTTGGTAAACTGCGTGGCGCCGGGTTCCGTGTTTACACCCTGCCTTCGACGCCGGTGCAGGGAAAAGTTACCCGCATTCTGGTCGGGCCGGACGCTTCAAAAGACAAGCTGAAGTCGTCTTTAGGGGAGCTAAGTTCGCTTTCCGGGCTTAACGGCGTGGTGATGAATTACACCGTTCGGTAGGTAAAATACCCGGCTGATAAGGGCAAATTTTTAATGGCGTTGAGCATTTTTTCAACGCCATTATTTATTTACGCGGGGGAAGGAAATCCCTACGCAAACGTTTTCTTTTTCTGTTAGAATGCGCCCCGAACTGGACGTCAGGGCGATTTGTCGCGAGATTTGGTCATGGTCTGGATAGATTACGCCATTATTGCTGTTATCGGCTTTTCGGCTCTGATTAGTGTGATTCGCGGCTTTGTCCGCGAAGCTTTATCGCTGGTGACCTGGGGATGCGCTTTCTTTGTCGCCAGTCATTACTACACTTACCTGGCAGTCTGGTTCACAGGCTTTGAAGACGAACTGGTACGTAATGGGATTGCTATCGCGATACTCTTTATCGCGACGCTTATCGTCGGCGCGATTGTCAATTATGTGATTAGCGCGCTGGTGGAAAAAACCGGCCTGTCGGGTACAGACAGGGTGTTGGGGATTTGTTTCGGGGCACTACGCGGTGCGCTGATCGTCGCCGCCATTCTGTTCTTCCTTGATACCTTCACCGGTTTTTCGAAAAGCGACGACTGGCAAAAGTCGCAGCTTATTCCGCAATTCAGTTTCATCATCAGATGGTTTTTTGACTATCTGCAAAGCTCGTCAAGTTTCTTGCCCCGGTCATAAGGCGGGGGTTGTGGCTTAATGAGGAAAAGACAACATGTGCGGTATTGTCGGTATCGCCGGTTTTATGCCGGTCAACCAGTCGATTTATGACGCGTTAACGGTGCTTCAGCACCGTGGGCAGGATGCCGCAGGCATCGTCACCATTGATGCTTTAAATTGCTTCCGCCTGCGGAAAGCAAACGGCCTGGTGAGCGATGTGTTTGAAGCCCGCCACATGCAACGTATGCAGGGCAATATGGGTATCGGCCACGTGCGCTACCCAACCGCTGGCAGCTCCAGCGCTTCAGAAGCACAGCCTTTCTACGTTAATTCCCCGTACGGTATTACGCTTGCGCACAACGGGAACCTGACCAACGCCCATGAACTGCGTAAAAAGCTGTTCGAAGAGAAACGCCGTCACATTAACACCACCTCCGATTCTGAAATTCTGCTCAACATCTTCGCCAGCGAGCTGGATAACTTCCGTCACTATCCGCTGGAAGCAGACAACATTTTTGCCGCCGTTGCCGCCACTAATCGCCAGATCCGCGGCGCTTACGCCTGCGTGGCGATGATTATCGGCCACGGCATGGTAGCGTTCCGCGATCCAAACGGCATTCGCCCGCTGGTTATCGGCAAACGCGAGCTGGGCGACGGCCGCACCGAATACATGGTTGCATCCGAGAGCGTTGCGCTCGATACCCTGGGATTCGAATTCCTGCGTGATATCGCGCCGGGCGAAGCGGTGTATATCACCGAGAAAGGGCAGTTATTCACCCGCCAGTGCGCGGACAATCCGACCAGCAACCCTTGCCTGTTCGAGTACGTCTACTTTGCGCGCCCGGATTCCTTCATCGATAAAATCTCCGTCTACAGCGCACGCGTAGAAATGGGTAAAAAACTCGGTGAGAAAATTGCCCGCGAGTGGGAAGACCTGGACATCGACGTGGTGATTCCGATTCCGGAAACCTCGTGCGATATCGCGCTGGAAATCGCGCGCATCCTTGATAAGCCGTACCGTCAGGGCTTCGTGAAAAACCGCTACGTCGGCCGCACCTTTATCATGCCGGGCCAGCAGCTGCGCCGTAAGTCGGTGCGCCGTAAGCTCAATGCCAACCGCGCTGAATTCCGCGATAAAAACGTGCTACTGGTGGATGACTCCATCGTGCGCGGCACCACCTCCGAGCAGATTATCGAGATGGCGCGCGAAGCGGGCGCGAAGAAGGTTTACCTGGCTTCCGCCGCGCCGGAAATCCGCTTCCCGAACGTCTACGGTATCGATATGCCAAGCGCCAACGAGCTTATAGCCCACGGTCGCGAAGTGGACGAAATCCGCCAGATCATCGGCGCGGACGGGCTGATTTTCCAGGATCTGGACGATCTTATCGAGGCGGTACGCGTCGAGAACCCGGATATTACGCAGTTTGAATGCTCCGTATTTAACGGCGTGTACGTCACTAAAGACGTCGACCATAAGTATCTTGAGTATCTCGAATCCCTGCGCAACGACGATTCCAAAGCGCTGCTGCGTCAGAACGAAGTGGAAAACTTAGAGATGCATAACGAAGGTTGAGTTTATTTCGCCCTCTCCGCCGGGAGAGGGCGGCCGCTCCTTGCATCCGGCCCCATCTTGCGGCAAAGTCAGCCCAAACAAACTCTTTGGGCAGGCTTTTATGAAACGGTTAATTGTTGGGATTTCAGGTGCCAGCGGCGCGATTTACGGCGTGCGTCTGCTTAAGGCTCTGCAACAAGTGCCGGAGGTGGAAACCCATCTCATTATGAGTCACGCCGCCCGTCAAACCCTCACTCTTGAAACCGACCTTTCCCTGCGCGACGTGCAGGCTCTCGCCGATGTGGTTCATGACGCCCGCGATATCGCCGCCAGCATCTCTTCAGGCTCGTTTAAGACCCACGGCATGGTCGTGCTGCCGTGCTCAATCAAAACGCTTTCAGGCATCGTTCACAGCTATACGGACGGGTTGTTGACGCGGGCCGCGGACGTGGTGCTTAAAGAACGCCGTCCGCTGGTGCTTTGCGTGCGTGAAACCCCGCTGCATCTTGGGCACCTGCGCCTTATGACCCAGGCGGCGGAGCTGGGCGCGGTGATTATGCCGCCGGTGCCCGCGTTTTATCATCGCCCGCAAACGCTGGAGGACGTCATCGACCAGACGGTCAATCGCGTGCTGGACCAGTTCGATATAGAGCTGCCCCACGATCTATTCACGCGCTGGCAGGGTGCATAAAAGAAGCGCCAGCGCGGTGCGTCACAAAACCATCTGCATCAATTTGGGGCGATTTTGTAACCCCGATCGCTTTTAGAAAATTTAGTCCGCATTTTACTCGGTAAAAGGCTTTGCCCCTTCGCCAGACCTGCTATCTTTCAACCAGACGACAGAGTTGCAACGTTTTATTAACATAAAACCACGCACTTTCTTTTACGCAGGGAAAAGTGGCATGAGAACTGCAACTCCTCGTTTGCAACACACAACACAACATTACACATAATAAGAGACAACTTGAGGGTTATCTATGAAGAAGCAGGTTCTCGCTCTGTCTTTGCTGTTAGGCCTTACCAGCAGCGTCTACGCAGCAATTCCGCAGAACGTTCGTATCGGTACGGACGCCACCTATGCACCCTTCTCTTCTAAAGATGCGAAAGGGGACTTTGTCGGCTTTGATATCGACCTTGGCAATGAGCTTTGCAAGCGTATCAACACTAAATGTACGTGGGTAGGCAGCGACTTCGACGCGCTGATCCCTTCTTTAAAAGCGAAGAAAATCGACGCGATTATCTCCTCGTTGTCCATCACTGAAAAACGTCAGCAGGAAATTGCTTTCTCGGACAAGCTCTATGCGGCCGACTCGCGCCTGATCGCCAGCAAAGGCTCGCCAATCAAGCCGACTCTCGAGTCGCTGAAAGGCAAGCACGTCGGCGTGCTGCAGGGTTCGACGCAGGAGGCTTTTGCTAACGCCGAATGGCGTCCGAAGGGCATTGACGTCGTGGCTTACGCAAACCAGGACCTGATTTATTCTGACCTGTCCGCGGGCCGTCTGGATGCGGCGTTCCAGGATGAAACCGCCGCCAGCGAAGGCTTCCTGAAACAGCCTGCGGGCAAAGATTTTGCTTTTGCAGGCCCGGCGGTGAAGAACAAACAGTACTTTGGCGACGGCACCGGCATCGGTTTGCGTAAAGATGACGCCGAGCTAAAAGCCGCCTTCGACAAAGCCCTCGCCGAAATGCGTAAAGACGGCACCTATGACAAATTTGCCAAAAAGTACTTCGATTTTAATGTTTACGGTGAATAAGTTTTTCCCGTAGTCTGTGGCCCGGTTATGAATATATTCTTAGCCGGGCTGGATAAAAATGCAGTTGTGCGGGCCTGTTTTCTCTGCGCCCCATTGGTGCGATTTTATAACGATGCATCATTATGGCGCAGCCAGCGCACCGTTTTGGGTCATGGGCTTGCCGTTACCGGAATTTACGCGGGCACAGGCCACGGAAAAATGGCATGAAACCTGCACTTTTATCCCTTATTAATTAGCCATAAAAACGGCATTAGCGCTAAAAAGACAGTCTATCGAGGATAATTATGAAAAAGTTGGTGTTGTCCCTTTCTCTGCTGCTGGCGTTCTCCAGCGTTTCCACGGCATTCGCCGCTATTCCTGCAAACTTACGTATCGGTACCGATCCAACCTATGCCCCGTTTGAATCGAAAAACGCCCAGGGCGAATTAGTGGGTTTTGATATCGATCTGGCTAAAGAACTTTGCAAACGCATCGAAACCAACTGTACCTTCGTTGAAAATCCGCTGGATGCGCTGATCCCTTCGCTGAAGGCGAAAAAAATCGACGTTATTATGTCCTCGCTTTCGATTACTGAAAAACGCCAGCAGGAGATCGCCTTCACCGACAAGCTGTACGCCGCTGACTCTCGTCTGGTCGTCGCCAAGGGATCTCCAATCCAGCCGACGGTGGAGTCGCTAAAAGGCAAGCGCGTGGGCGTGCTGCAGGGCACCACCCAGGAAACCTACGGTAACGTTCACTGGGCGCCGAAAGGCATCGAGATCGTTTCCTATCAGGGGCAGGACTCTATCTATGCAGACCTGACGGCAGGTCGTATCGACGCCGCTTTCCAGGATGAAGTGGCGGCCAGCGAAGGCTTCCTCAAACAGCCAATCGGTAAGGATTACCAGTTCGGCGGTCCTTCCATTAAAGACAACAAGCTGTTTGGCGTGGGCACCGGCATGGGGCTGCGTAAAGAAGATAACGAGCTGCGTGAAGCGTTGAACAAAGCCTTTGCCGAAATGCGTAAAGACGGCACCTACGAGAAGCTGGCGAAGAAGTATTTCGATTTTGACGTTTACGGTGGTTAACAGTGTCGACGGGTGGACAGGCGCGGGTGCCGTTCACCATTGATAAAGTTGCGGCGGGTGACGCGTTTTTTACCCGCCCTGGGCTTAGCTAAATTTGTGCAGACACTGACGACAGGATACGCACCATGTTGTATGGCTTTTCTGAAGTGATATTTAAAGGGGCGCTCGTCACGCTGGAACTGGCGATAAGCTCCGTTATCCTTTCGGTGGTGATTGGTCTTGCCGGCGCTGGCGCCAAGCTATCGAAAAATCGCCCGCTGGCGATGCTGTTTGAAGGTTACACCACGCTGATTCGCGGCGTGCCGGATTTGGTGCTGATGCTGCTGATTTTCTATGGCCTGCAGATGCTGCTCAACAGCATAACGGATGCCTTAGGCATGGCGCAGTTCGATATCGATCCGATGGTTGCCGGTATCATCACGCTCGGTTTTATCTACGGGGCGTATTTTACCGAAACCTTTCGCGGCGCATTTCTCGCGGTGCCGAGAGGGCATATCGAAGCGGCGACCGCCTTCGGGTTTACTGGTTCGCAAACCTTTCGCCGTATCCTTTTCCCGGCCATGATGCGTTACGCTCTGCCGGGCATCGGCAATAACTGGCAGGTTATTTTGAAAGCCACGGCGCTGGTTTCGCTGCTGGGGCTGGAAGACGTGGTGAAGGCGACGCAGCTGGCGGGCAAAACCACCTGGCAGCCGTTCTACTTTGCGATTGTCGCCGGGATCATTTATCTGGTGTTTACCACCGTTTCCAACGGTGTGCTGCTCTGGCTTGAACGCCGCTATTCCGTGGGCGTGAAGAGGGCCGAGCTATGATCGAAATTATTCAGGAATACTGGAAGTCCCTGCTGTGGACGGACGGTTACCGCTTCACCGGCGTGGCTATCACCCTGTGGCTGCTGATTTCATCCGTCGTGATGGGCGGCCTTCTGGCGTTGCTCCTCGCTATCGGGCGTGTTTCAAGCAATAAGTTCATCGCTTTTCCCATCTGGCTGTTTACCTACGTTTTCCGCGGCACGCCGCTGTATGTGCAGCTGCTGGTGTTTTACTCGGGCATGTACACGCTGGAAGTGGTGAAAGGCACCGTGCTGCTAAATGAGTTTTTCCGCAGCGGCCTGAACTGCACCGTTCTGGCGCTGACCCTGAATACCTGCGCCTATACCACGGAAATTTTCGCCGGGGCGATTCGCTCCGTGCCACACGGTGAAATTGAGGCCGCCCGCGCTTACGGTTTTTCGCGCGTGAAAATGTACCGCTGCATCATTTTGCCATCGGCGCTGCGTATCGCGCTGCCGGCGTACAGCAACGAGGTTATTTTAATGCTGCACTCCACCGCGCTGGCCTTCACCGCCACCGTGCCGGATCTGCTGAAAATCGCCCGTGATATCAACTCCGCAACCTACCAGCCGTTTACCGCGTTCGGTATCGCTGCGGTGTTATACCTGATTATTTCTTACGTGCTGATAAGCCTGTTCCGCAGGGCGGAAAAACGCTTTATGCAGCATGTTAAACCCAGCTCTTCGCACTGAGTGGTTTCCATGGCTGAAAATAAATTAAACGTTACTGATTTGCACAAACGCTACGGCGAACATGAAGTGCTGAAAGGGGTTTCTCTGCAGGCCAACGCTGGCGATGTTATCAGCATCATCGGCTCATCCGGCTCGGGAAAAAGTACGTTTCTGCGCTGCATTAACTTCCTCGAAAAACCGAGCGAAGGCAAGATTGTGGTGAGCAACCAGAACATCAACCTGGTGCGCGATAAAGACGGCCAGCTGAAGGTTGCGGATAAAAACCAGCTGCGCCTGTTGCGTACCCGCCTGACGATGGTGTTTCAGCACTTCAACCTGTGGAGCCACATGACGGTGCTGGAAAATGTCATGGAAGCACCCATTCAGGTATTGGGGCTGAGCAAGCAGGAAGCGAAAGAGCGGGCGATTAAATATCTGGCGAAAGTAGGGATTGACGAGCGCCAGCAGGCGAAATACCCGGTGCATCTTTCCGGCGGCCAGCAGCAGCGCGTTTCCATCGCCCGCGCGCTGGCGATGGAGCCGGAAGTTTTGCTGTTCGATGAGCCAACCTCCGCGCTGGATCCGGAGCTGGTGGGCGAGGTGCTGCGCATTATGCAGAAGCTGGCCGAAGAGGGGAAAACGATGGTGGTGGTAACCCACGAAATGGACTTTGCCCGCCATGTTTCAAGCCACGTGATTTTCCTGCATCAGGGGATAATCGAAGAAGAAGGTGCGCCGGACGAGCTGTTCGGCAATCCTAAGAGCGCGCGGTTGCAGCAGTTCCTTTCGGGATCGCTAAAATAACTATAAACCCCGTTTTCACGGGGTTTATTTTAACGCACCACGTCCGCCAAAGCCTCTTCCAGATCGAAATAGCGGAAGCCGAAGCCTGACTCCTCAAGCCGTTTAGGCAGCGCGCGCTGCCCGCCCAGCACCAGAACCGAAGATTCTCCCATCAACAGCTTTACGGCCGCGGCGGGCGCTCGTACAAAAGCCGGGCGATTCAACACGTGGCCGAGCGAGTGGGAGAACTGTTCGTTGCGTACGGGATAGGGCGAAACCATATTGAACGGGCCGCGCAGATCGTTATTTAGCAGCCAGAGAATGCCGTTGACCATATCATCAATATGAATCCACGCGAGGTACTGCCTGCCATTGCCTACCGGACCGCCGAGCCCGGCACGAAAAAGCGGCAGCAGTTTTGCCAGAATGCCGCCTTTCGGCGCCAGCACTACGCCGGTGCGCAGCAGGCAAACCCGGGTGTTTTCGCTCTGCGCGCCGCAGGCTATCTGCTCCCAGCGGGCGCATAGCTTATGGGTAAATTCATTGTGCGGCGGCTCATCTTCCGTCACTACCACCTCACCCAGATCGCCATAGTAGCCGGCGGCCGAGCCGGAGATCAGAACGGATGGCGGCGTCTGGCTTGCTTTGAACATTGCCACCAGGCGCTCGGTAATCTGCCAGCGGCTTTGGCACAGGCGCTGCTTCTGCGCTTCATTCCAGCGCTTATCGGCGATGGGTTCGCCCGCGAGATTGATGACGGCGTCAAAGCCGTCAAGATTTTCATGGTCGTTAAGTCCCTTCCACAGCGTAACGCGGGGGTCAAACTTATTGCGGGCTTTATCCGGATCCCTTGTGACCACGGTCACGCTATGGCCCGTTTCCAGCAACCGCGGAACCAGATGGCTGCCGATGAGGCCGGTGCCGCCGGTGATCAATATCTGCATGCGCGTCTCCTGTCGAGTGCGCCTACCTTCGCCAGCTCATGGTCATGGATACCGAGTCGGCATAACGCAGCGCGTGAAGTTTATCTATCTCTACTTCAGCATAAGACACCCACGGATGGTCGCATGCGATATTGAGCACATCCTGAGTTAATTTTTCCAGCAAAGAGAAGCGGTTATTCTCCACCAGCTGGATGATGCTTTTGGTGATGGTGCGGTAGTTCAGGGCGTCGTTGATGTCTTCGCTGGCGCGCGCCTTGTCCGCCGGATAGTGAAGCGCGACGTTGACGACAATATCCTGACGGTTGGCGATCTCTTCTTCTTTGATACCGATAAAAGTACGCAGGCGGAGATTTTTAATACGAATAACGGCGTCTGGCTGGGGGGATGACATTGCAGGTTTCCTCCGTGTATTGCTTCCCGCCACAGATTACACCACAGCGGGAAGATTTAGACACGTGGGCTCAGAGGTTTTCCGCCTGTTGGTAAGCCCGCTCCGTGGCGGGACGCGAACGAATGCGTTCAAACCAGTTTTTTACCGCAGGGTAGTTTGCCAGATCGATGCGCTGGCGTTCATGGGAGACCGCCCAGGGATAGGTGGCAATGTCAGCGATGCTGTATTCCTGCCCGCCCAGCCACGGTGTTTTTTCCAGCTGGCGGTTAAGCACGCCGTACAAACGCTGGGTTTCCACCTGGTAGCGTTCAATAGCGTAGGGAACGGTTTGCGGAGCAAAATGGTTGAAGTGATGATTCTGTCCCAGCATGGGACCAAATCCGCCTACCTGCCAGAAAAGCCATTGCAGCGTGTGGGTGCGCTCGCGCAGGTCTTTGCTGAGCAGTAAATTTGTTTTCTCCGCCAGATAAAGCAAAATCGCCCCGGATTCAAAAACGCTTAGCGGACCGCTGCCGTCGGCGGGCAGGTTATCGACTATCGCCGGAATTTTGTTGTTCGGGGAAATCGCGAGAAATTCTGGCCTGAACTGATCCCCTTTGCCAATATCAATACGATGAATTTTGTATTCCAGCCCGGCTTCTTCCAGAAACAGCGTGATTTTATGGCCATTCGGCGTTGGCGCGTAGAAGAGATCGATCATGGTCAAACTCCTGTAATAGTAGCGTTGGCAAACTTTTGCAGTATAGGCTTTGTGACGCGAGACGGGCGGCCAAAGTTGAGGTTTGCTCAAGTGACAGCGGCGTTTTTTCGCTATATGTTCAGAAGTCGGCAGCGATGATGATGAGGATAAGAATGAGCCAGCCTGCGATAACCCTTTGGTCCGATGCTAACTATTTCAGCCCCTACGTGCTTTCGGTCTACGTGGCCCTGAAAGAGAAGGGGCTTAACTTCAGCTTACAGACCGTCGACCTTGCCGCCGGGCAAAATTTGCAGCCCGGCTGGAAGGGCTACGATCTCACCCGCCGCGTGCCGGTGCTTGCGGTGGATGAATTTGTCCTCAGCGAATCCTCGGCAATCGCTGAATATCTGGATGAGCGCTTTGCGCCGCCAACCTGGGAACGCCTCTATCCCCTTGATATTGAAAAGCGCGCGCGTGCGCGCCAGATTCAGGCCTGGCTGCGCAGCGACCTTATGCAAATCCGCGAGGATCGCCCAACGGAGGTTGTTTTCGGCGGCGTGAAAAAGCCTGCCCTTAGCGAGGCCGGGCTGAAGGCGGCGGAAAAGCTTATCTCGACGGTGGAGGGTCTGCTGTCCGCCGGTCAGCAAAACCTGTTCGGTGAATGGTGTATCGCTGATACGGATCTCGCCCTGATGCTGAATCGGCTGATCCTCAACGGCGACGAGGTGCCGGAACGCCTGCAGGAATACGCGGCGTTTCAGTGGCAGCGCGCTTCCGTGCAGCGTTTCATTGCCCGTTCAGCGAAACGGGCGGGCTGATTCCTGCGGCTTTGTTCGCTATCATTAAGCCACTTATCATTAAAAGAGATGTGGATTTATGAAGCTGATGTTTGCCTCGGATCTTCACGGTTCATTGCCGGCAGCAGAGAAAGCGCTGGCAATTTTTGCGCAAAGCGGCGCGCGGTGGCTCGTTCTGCTCGGCGACCTGCTCAACCACGGGCCGCGCAATGCGTTGCCGGAGGGATACGATCCGGCAGCGGTGGCGCAGCGGCTTAACGAGGTGGCGGACAAAATTATTGCCGTGCGCGGCAACTGCGACAGCGAAGTCGACCAGATGCTGCTGCGCTTTCCCATTACCGCCCCCTTTGCGCAAATTCTGCTGCCGGGACAGCGTTTATTTGTCACCCACGGCCATCTTTATAATCCGGATAAATTGCCGCCGTTGGCGCCACACGATGCGCTGATTTTCGGCCATACTCATCTTCCGGTGGCTGAAAATCGTGACGGACTGTACTTCTTCAACCCCGGCTCCGTGAGTATGCCGAAAGGGGGTTTTGAGGCGAGCTACGGCATGCTGAATGACGGCGTTCTGAGCGTTCACACGCTGAATAATGATGGGGTTATTGCGCAGGTCGGCATTACCCCGTAACTTACCGCTTGTAAAACCGATAACGCGCCGTAAGAGCGCCCTGAAGAGAAGGTTTCCCGATGGTAGAACAGAGTCATTTTGTTGGCACGGAATGGGTAGATATTGTCAATGAAGACAATGAGGTAATAGCGCAGGCCAGCCGTGAGCAAATGCGCGCGCAGCGTTTACGCCATCGTGCTACCTATATTGTCGTTCATGACGGCATGGGCAAAATCCTGGTGCAGCGCCGCACCGAGACGAAGGATTTCCTGCCGGGCATGCTTGACGCCACCGCAGGCGGCGTCGTGCAGTCGGACGAGCAGCTGCTGGACTCCGCGCGCCGGGAGGCGGAAGAGGAATTAGGCATCGCCGGCGTACCTTTTGCCGAGCACGGCCAGTTCTATTTTGAAGACGAACATTGTCGCGTTTGGGGCGGCTTGTTCAGCTGCGTTTCGCACGGCCCCTTTGCGCTCCAGGAAGAGGAAGTCAGCGAAGTGAGCTGGATGTCCCCGGAAGAAATTACCGCCCGCTGTGACGAGTTCACGCCGGACTCTCTTAAGGCGCTGGCGCTGTGGATGACGCGCAACGCCAAGAATGAGAAGCAGTCGGCGACGGCGGAGTAATCCGCGCCGGCCCCGGCAGTATGGGCTGCGGAGCGATGACGTAACGGCATCACTCCGCAGCTTGCGACATGCGGGCGCTTCCTGTCGTAAGCTCGTCATCAGATATCTTTGTTCGCAAATCGTCAGATAGAAATATTTTCCCCGAAAATCACTTCTCGCTCGCCTGCCTCCACGTTAAGCATTTCTGTCGCCATGATGCGGCTTACAAAACGCTATCTGCCTCGCAACTTGTTAAAGGGCTTTCCAGTACGGCCATAAACGCCGTGCGCTGATGCCTGTCCGTCACCGCGCCTCTCTGTCTGATTCTGCGCCATTATTGTGGCTTGTATGTTGTTTTGTGTTTTTTAATGTTGTTATTGGTGTTGTTTTGTGGTGGTATTGCTTCATCTTCTGGTGATGGAGTGAGCGAATGGAACAGCTAGCGGGGGAATTTGATGTCATCGTCATAGGCGGTGGCGTGGTGGGATGTGCGGTATTCCGCCGTTTCACGCTGATGGGGGCGCGCGTCGTTTTGCTGGAAAAAGGCGGCGACATTCTTTCCGGAGCGAGCAAGGCCAACAGCGCGCTGCTGCATACCGGCTTTGATGCGCCGCCGGAGAGCCTGGAGCTGGCCTGCATGCAGGCGGGCTACCAGGAATACCTGGCGATTCATCAACGGATGAATCTGCCGCTGCTGCTGACCGGAGCCATCGTGGTGGCATGGAATGACGAGCAGCTGGCCGCGCTCCCGGCCATTGTCGAACAGGCCCACCGAAACGGGGTGACGGATGTCAAAGAGATTTCCGCGGCGGAGATTTATCAGCGTGAACCCCATTTGGCTGCCGGAGCCGTGGGGGGCGTAGCGGTGCCCGGCGAGAGCGTAATCGATCCCTGGAGCGCGCCGCTGGCCTATGTCACCCAGGCCGTGCAGCACGGCGGACAATACCGTTTTAACTGCGAGGTCAAAGGCGTAGAGTTTGCGCATGAACGCTGGCACGTGGCCACCACGCGCGGGAATTTCCAGGGGCGTCTGGTGATTAACTGCGCGGGCAATCACGGCGACCGCATCGATGCGCTCTGGCGTGAACCTGAATTTGAAATTCGCCCGCGTAAAGGCCAGTTTCTGGTGTTCGACAAGGCCGCCGCCGGACAGATTAACGCCATTATCCTGCCGGTCCCCACCGCGCGCAGCAAAGGCGTCCTGCTCTCAAAAACCATTTTTGGCAATCTGCTGCTTGGCCCGACGGCCGAGGAGCAAAACGATCGCGACCGCGCGGAAGTCGATGAAAACATACTGAAATCGCTGGTGGAGCAAGGGGCTCGCATTCTGCCTTCGCTCACGGATTATCCGGTGACGGCAACTTACGCCGGCCTGCGTCCGGCCACGGAAGAAAAAGGCTACCGAATCCTGGATTACCCTGCGAACCAGTGGATAACCGTGGGCGGCATCCGTTCCACCGGCCTTACCGCCGCGTTGGGTATCGCTTCGCATCTTGAGAACCTCTACCACGAGCGTTTTGCCCCACTTTTTCACTGCACGCCCGTGGCTGCCCCCCGCTGGCCCAGCATGCCGATGCTTTCGGAATACGCTACCCGAGATTACCGCTGTCCCGGCAATGGTGGAGTGGTATGCCACTGTGAACTGGTGACCCGGCGGGAGCTTGAGGCCGCCTTCGATAGCGCCGTTCCACCGGAAAGCATCGGCGGACTGCGGCGGCGCACGCGGGTAATGATGGGGCGCTGTAACGGCTTCTTTTGC
>NZ_RCAA01000055.1:94841-110206 GCF_003628475.1 Enterobacter sp. R1(2018)
GGCCTGTTAAATGAGTAATTCTTACGATGTGATTATTATCGGCGCGGGGCCTGCGGGACTCGCCGTCGCCCGCTCTTTGCAGGAGGCCGGCACGAAAAACGTGCTGATTATCGAACGTGAAGCCGAAGCCGGCGGCGTGCCGCGGCACTGTCGCCATCCCACCTTTGGCTTATTAACCGAGCGCCGGCCGATGAAAGGCCACGTCTGGGCGAAGAAGCTGGTTGCGGCCGTTCGCTATCCGCTGCGAACCTCCACCACGGTGACAAAGCTGCTGCCCGGCGGGGTCATTGAAGTGGTTTCCGATAGCGGGGTGGAAACGCTGCGGGCGAAAAAAGTCGTGTTGGCCACGGGCGTCCGGGAGACGCCGCGCCACCCAAGGCTGGTGGGTGGGTTACGGCCGCAGGGGGTGCTGACGGCGGGCGCGCTGCAACAATTTGTTTATCTGCGCGGCCTTAAGCCCGGCAACGCGCCGGTGATAGTCGGTTCTGAGCTGGTAAGCTTTTCGGCCCTGTGGACGCTGCGTAACGCTGGCGTACGCCCGGTGGCGATGATTGAAGAGGGCAGACGTCCGATCGCCTGGCGCTACTGTACGCTCTTTGCCCGCCTGCTGGGCGTGCCCGTTTATTTTAATCGCCATGTGTCACGTATCGTCGGGCTCGATCGCGTGGAGGGCGTTGAGTTAACCGGAGCGGACGGCACCACACGGCAGCTCGCCTGCGACAGCGTCATCTTTACGGGCAGGTTTACCGGTGAATACACCTTAATCCGCAACAGCCATCTGGATTACAACGTGCGTACCGGGCTGCCGCTGTTCGACCAGTTCGGCGCCTGTTCCGATCCTGCCTATTACGCGGTTGGCAATATGACCCATCCGGCGGATATGGGCGATCAGTGTTATCAGGAGGGCCGTCGGCTGGGAGATATCCTTGCTCGCGAACTCGTCCAGCCGACGACGGCGGGTGCAAGAATATCCGTCGCGCACGGCGCTAATATAAGATCGTCCGCGCCTAATATTGTGCGGCAGGATGCGGCAGGCGGGTGGGTCGATTTCAACATTCGCGTCGATAAACCGGTGACCGGCGTGGTGATGGTCAGGGAAGGAGATAAAGTGCTTTATCGCCGCCGCCATCGCTGCATGCCCGAAAGGCGCATCATGCTCAAGCATATTCCCGTCCCGGCGCTGACCGACGCTCGGGAATTGACGATTACCATCGACGAATAGCATAGGCTGCTGAAGCCGTATTAACTTGATAAGGGGCTTACTGCCCCTTTGATATTTCAGCCAATCTCGACCGCCGAAAACAGATGTTCTACCTCAGACCACAGGCTGACGGGCTGGCCGCGCCGGCGGTAAAACTCAATCTCCCGCTGAATCCCGGCGCTTTTATCCCAGCCCGGTAAATCCACAATGATCAGCTCCTCCATTGCATCAAGAAACAGCGCGTCTACCGGCGTCCAGCGTTTGCCGATGTCGCTCTTTTGGGTGTGACGAAACAGCCCGTTCAACGGATGGGACATCGTGACCTGGCTGTAGACCGCATGGCCTGACTCTATCAGCGTTGCCGCAACCTGGTTGCAGGCGCTGACGCGTCCGGCGACCACCGCGTCGTCAGCGTGGCTGTAAGGACAGGCAAGAAAGATTTTTCGCATAGCAGGGATTCTCCATAGTGATAAAAAATTGCCGCCCGACGGGGCGGCAATGAGGCTTATTCGGGACGTAGATGGTGCGCTTTGGCGATAATTTCCTGATAGCGCCGGAACAGGGCGCCCAGATCGCGTTCGCGCGGCACGGTCACCTCATGGCTGGCGTTGATCTTCAGCGGATGTTCGATACCCAGCCCTTTGCGTGCCAGCATCGCTACGCCCTGGGCGGTCATCTCTTTATTGCCCGGCGTGACGATGCGCTTTTGTAGCAGGTCGGCAAGGAACTGCCTGAAGTAAAGGTTGGCGGAAAGTCCGCCGTCGACGGAAACAGATTCCCCGACCCGGCTCACGCTTTCCATTGCAGCTACCACTTCCGCCGCCCGCATGGCGATTCCTTCGAGAATCGACTGCAGCATATCCTTGCGCTCGGTTTCCAAAGACAGCCCGGCCCAAAGCCCGGCGGCCGATCTGTCCCAGTACGGGCAGCCCAGACCGGACAGCGCGGGCACAAACGCCAGCCCGCGGGCAATGGCAGGCTGCAGGGGGAAGTCGCTGAACTCCTCAAGATCGCTAAACAGGCCGATTTTATGCGCCCAGTTAATCGCCGAGGCCGCGTTATAAACGCCGCCGTCCAGGCCGAAGAGCGGCGGCTCATCGGGAAACTTCCAGCAAAGGGTGGGCAGCAGTCCGGAGTTCTTCGTTTCCGGGACCTGAGAGCCGGTGATGGTCTGCAGAAATGCGCCGGTGCCGAAGGTGATTTTCATCTGGCCGGGCGTGAGGCAGCCGTGGCCATATGTTCCTGCGAACTGGTCAACGATGCAGGCGGTGACCGGCATCGCGCTGCCGTTGAGCGTGACGTCGCCAAAGTGGCCGACGTTATGCTTAATTTCCGGCAGCGCCGGGAGCGGCACACCGAATAGCTCGCAGAGCTCTTCGTCCCAGCTCAGGGTATGGATATTAAACAGCGAGGTTCTCGATGCGGAGTTGTAATCGGTGACGTGGGTGCCGCAAAGATGGAAAAGGAAAAAGCTGTCCATGGTGCCTAACCGCAGGCGCCCCTGTTTTGAGAGCGCGGCGGCGCCGGGAACGTTGCGCATGATCCAGCCGAGCTTGCTGGCGGAAAAATACGGGTCCAGCGGCAGGCCGGGTTTTTTGCTGCACCAGCGGCTCCAGACCCTCCGCCCTGAGCTTACGCAGCAGGCCTTCGGTACGTTGATCCTGCCAGATAATAGCGTTATAGAGCGGCTGTCCGCTGCGGGCATCCCAGGCCACCACGCTCTCTCCCTGATGACCAAGCCCTATGGCATCCACGACGCCGCAGCTCCCCAGACAGCTGCGAATGTTGCGCAGGATTTCCATGGGGTCGTGCTCCACCCATCCCGGGTTGGGGGTAATCTGCTTATGGGTGATGCTGGCGGGCGAATGGTGCTGCCCGTTTTCTGCAAACACCACGACACGCGTTCCCGTCGTCCCCTGGTCTATAGCTGCATAGCGTTGATTGAGCATACGGGCCTCATCTACATATGTTGTTTTTATGTGGATTTAATGTTGTTTTGTGATTAATTTCGCATTTAACCCAATTTTTTGCAATATCCACGGCGCATCGTCAGCCGAGAAATGTGATGGTGGCTGCATTTTGTCGGCCAGCTTTTAACGCCGGGCAGAAAGACAACCGCCAGCGTCGATAGACAGCGCGGTGAATGATGGGCAGGGAAGGTTGCAAGATATTGTCTAATAGCCTATTTTGCCTGCTAAAGTTCGCGAACGGGGAAGACAGATGAGCACAGAAACGGTTAATTCATCAGAAAGAAGAACAATCATTCTTGAGAAGCTGAAGGCCGACGGCCAGGTCTTCGTTCACGAACTTGCCGATCTGTTTCAGGTCTCACAGGAGACGATTCGTCGCGATTTGAATAAGCTCGAAGAGCAGCGGCAGATTAAAAAAATTCACGGCGGCGCGGTCAGCAGCCAGATCGGGTTTGAAATGGAGTTTAACGAGCGGGCAAAACTGGCCGCGGACGAAAAAAGCGCCATTGCAAAGAGTGCGGCAGGGTTATTTAACCCGGGCGATTCGTTGTTTATCGATTTCGGCAGCACCACGCTGGAATTTACCCGCAAGCTGGTGGCGGTGAACGAGCTTACTGTTATCACCAATTCTCCCCAAATCGCCGGCGTGCTGCATGAAAACGAAACGATCAGAACCATACTGATCGGCGGCGAATTTATTCACTCCCGCATGGAGTGCGTAGGCCCCATCGCGCTGGATAACCTGAAGCGCTTTTTTGTGGATTATGCGGTCATTGGCGCAGGCGCTATTCACGCCGATGCGGGCGTCATGGATCAGGACATTAATGAAGCCGCGGTGGCGCGCCAGATGATTGAAAACAGCCACCACACCGTGGTGCTGGCGGATGGACATAAGCTGGGCAATCACGCCACAACGCTGGTTTGTGGGTGGGATAAGGTCAGCTACCTCTTCACCACGCGTCCGGCCGGGACGACGGAAAAAATGCGCTTCCCAACCGGCGTTCGCGTGACCTACGCAAGCGTAGAATAACGAGGCCGGGCCTTCCGTGGTCCGGCTTATTCTTAAGAGGTTTCACCGACCTTCAGCTCGCTTACCGCTTGCCTGGGTGTACGGTTATAGACCTGTTTTGCCGCCACGCCGGTGAGCACCGCCGCCGCGCAGGAGAGACAGGCGATTAACGTATAACCCGCCTGAATACTGAAGTACTTCATCGTCACGCCCATCAGCACCGGCCCCCAGAACATACCGGTAGAGTAGATTGTCTGGAACAATCCCATCCTCGCCGTCTGCTCGTCGGCTACCGTATTGACCACGCTAAGCGACATCATAACGGCAAAAGCCATGCCGAAGGCGAATCCCGCCAGCGCCTGAAAGGCGAAAATCAGCATCAGGTTGTGGGTTAAAGGGATGCCCAGCGCCGCCACCGCCTGCAGCAGCGATCCGATGAGCGCGGTCTTCACCAGACCAAGCTTTGAATAGAACCAGGTGCTGCACAGGGCGACCGCCAGCGCATAGAAGAGCAGGTGGGTATTGCTCAACGCTGCGATGGTTATGCCGCTGCCGCCCAGTTTCATCAAATAAATCGGCGTCAGGGTATCGCGGGTGGCAAAAGGCACGAGCAGAACAAAGGCGCTGAGTATGCCCACCATCCAGATGGTCCGGTCGCTCAGCTGATCCCATGCGCTTTTAAAACAGTCTTCCAGCCGTGAACGGGCAGGTCTTGCGACGTGCTCCTGCAAAAAGAGCGAGATAACCAGCGCCAGCAGCGCCGCGACGCTTGGGATCCAAAAGCCCAGCTTCGGCGGCAGGTTCTGCACGATGATGCCGCACAGCGTATTGCCCAAAAATACCCCCACCGGGCTTGCCAGCGCCAGCAGAGCGACGGCCGAGGGGGCCTCGTTCTGGCTGAAGTAGCGAATAAACATAATGTTGTACAGCACCCATGTCGCCGAGGCGACGCCGGAGGCGGTTTTCGCCAGATACAGCGTGGTATCCGTGGTGTGAAAAAAGGCTATCGGCCAGAGGACCATCGGCATCAGCAGGCTAAGCTGGATGAAAATTTTGCGGTTATGCAGCGTGCCCGATACTACGCTCAGCGGAAAACGGAGGATCACGGTCGCCAGTCCGGTCGCCCCCATAATCAGTCCGACGATTTCCGGTGGAATATCCCGTTTAACCATATAAGAGGCAAGGAAGGCGTCGTAGCCGTTGATACAGATAAAGAACAGCAGGCTCATGGTAAAAAAGAGCAGAACTTCCCGGCGCATAAATAATTGTTTAAACATAATCGCTTCCTGATTGGCTCTTACGTTCATTAAGAACGCAGGAATGAAAACATCCGTGACGCGGGCAAAAGCGCGTTGCTTCCGCTGGCGTCAACGTCCCCTCAGGTCTCATCTGCTCGCGCAGGAAGGGACCCGCAACTCTTTGTCCCGTAAATCCCTTATACAGATCGCTCTCAAGGAAGCGACATCTATCAACAATAAAACAACATCTATTTTGGTAAAAACCAACATTTAACAACATAAAAATCACAATCAAGGCTAAGATACAACACTCAATCATCAGCGGGGAAGCGAATTGCGCGCTGTTTTCAGCAGCAGCCTCTGTGACTGTGAAATGGATCACTAATCTGCTTTGATGTGTGATTTTTATGTTGCTTTAAGATCGTTTTAACGTGAATGTTTTTTACAGGCAACACAAAAACAACATTGCTTTAACACACCGGGGCGACCGGCAAGACGGCGTGACTCGGGCAATCGATAGCGGAAATAGCGGCTTAGCTAAGCCAATCAGGTAAAGAGGGTACGATGAACAAACCACAGGCAGTTAATGACTTCGGCGATGGCAAAGCCATTCAGGAAAGCAAAGCGGAAGGCGGCATTGCTCAGCCAAAAGCGAAACCCGCTACTACCGGCACGCTCAATCGTCTGCCGCGGCAGCTTGATGACAGCCATATGCCTGCGGATTTCAGCATCTCCTGGGACAGCTACAAGCGCGGCGGCACCGACAAATTCCTCGCCCAGCGCCCTGAGCATTTGAAAAGCCAGCCCATGCGTGGCTTTGAGGAAGAGTACGTCAATATCATTGACTACATCGTTCGTATCACCCACCGCATCTGGGAAGAGGGCGATATCGGCTATATCTACGATACCTACAGCCATGACTGCAACGTGTGGGATGCCGATCTCGGCCTGGGAGTAGGGCGCGATCGCGTTGTCGCCGGCACCGCCCGAACCTTAAACGCCTATCCGGATATTCGTATTCTGGGCGACGAGGTGATTTGGGCCGGCGATGAGAATGTGGGATTCCACTCGTCGCATCGAAGCTACATCACCGGCACCAATACCGGGTTTAGCGCCTTCGGAGCGCCAACAAATCGCCCGGTGCGCTTTATGTGCATCGCCAACTGCGTGATGGTGGAAAACGAAATCTTCTATGAGCACGTGATGCACAACACCGCCAGCCTTATTCAGCAGCTGGGGCTGAACGTGTTTGACGTGGCCCGTGAGATGGTGGACAAGCATGGTGAAACCGTGCTGGCCCGCGATTTTGGCGCCAGCGAGCCATATCGTCTTCCGGGGCAGGGCAAACCCGCGCTGCTGCCGGTGCCGACAGCAGAGAAATTTGACGTGCGTGCGTTTGTCATCGCCTTTTACCAGAACGTTTGGAACCGCCGCATGCTCGGCTCGCTGCCCAAATTCTGCTCTTCTTCCATTACCTATCAAGGCCCGACGGAACGTTATTATCAGGGGCTTGGCAACTATAAATCCTGGATCCTTTCGCTGCTGGCAATGTTCCCGGACCTGACCTTCTCGGTGGAGGATCTCTACTGGATGGGCAACGACCAGAGCGGCTATATGGTTTCGGCCCGCTGGAGCGCGCAGGGCACCCATCTGGGCAACGGCATCTACGGCCAGCCTTCCGGTAAAGAGATCCAGCTGATGGGCATCAGCCAGCTCAAGATTCAGAATGGCAAAATTCTGCAGGAATGGTCCATTTTCAACGAGCTTGGGGTCATTACGCAGATCGTTTCCTGATCGCATAACGCCTGCGGGGCGGACCAGCGTCCCGCCGCTCTTCGCGCTTAGCCGGCATTAGCCGAGCAGCCATTCTCCGTCTGACGGCAACAAGACGCCGTCTGAAACGTTGCGTTTCAGACGCGGGGCCTTATTGCGCTCGTAAAAGCTGCCGTCCTTAAGAAAAGGAACCTGAAATGTCATTTCCTGAAACGCCCACTTTTTGCCTGGGAGGCAAGCAGGCGCTGGTCACCGGCGGCTCTAAAGGGATTGGATTCGCCGCGGCGGTGGCGCTGGCAAAGGCAGGCGCTCGCGTCTGGATCGCCGCCCGCAGCCGGCAGGTGCTGACGGAGGCGGTAAACGTGGCGGCGGCGCATGATGTGCTGCTTCATGCGCTGGAGCTGGATATCACCGACGACGCGCAGGTTGCGCGCGTTATTGAAGAGCTTCCGCCGCTGGATATTCTGGTCAACAGCGCAGGAATGGCGCGGCATGCGCCCTTTAGCGAGGCGTCGATGGCGGACTACGATGCGGTGATGGCGGTTAACGTGCGCGCTACGTTTTACCTCTCCCAGCAGGTCGTGCGCCGTATGCAGGCGGCGGGCTTGCCCGGCGCCATTATCCACGTCTCCTCACAAATGGGACACGTCGGCGGAAAAAACCGCAGCGTGTACTGCGCATCCAAATTTGCGCTCGAAGGACTGACCCGCGCCATGGCCATTGAGCTTGGCCCGCATAACATTCGCGTCAACACACTTTGTCCGACCTTTATCGACACGGCGCTGTCTCGCCAGTCGCTGGCGGATCCGGACTTTTACCAGTACGTCATGCGTCAGATTGCCCTCGGGCGCGCAGGCGAACTGGAAGACATCATGGGGCCGGTCGTTTTTCTGGCGTCACCTGCGGCGGCGATGATTACCGGAACTTCATTACTGGTAGACGGCGGCTGGACCGCATCCTGAAGCGGAGGAGTTATGAGTCATTTAATGCGTCGCGACGTGCTGATCTTTTTTATTATCAGCCTGCTTTTTTTCGTCAGTATTCACGCCTTCGATCCTTTTCTTGCCCCCTACATTACGTCGTTAAACGTAGAGGCGCGCACGATGGGGATGATCATCGGGGCGACCGGGCTTGCCTCAATGCTGCTGAGGTTTCCGGCGGGAATTATCTCTGACCGGCTGCATAACCGTAAGCGCATTATTCAGATAGGGCTGTTCTTTACTATCTGCGCCTGGCCGGTGGTTTTTTTGCACCCGACGCCTGAGACGTTGTTTATCGCCAAACTTGCCGACGGCGTCACCAGCGCCACCTGGGTGATTTATAACGTGATGTTTGTCGCGTTCTTCCCGCCGTTTGAGGCCGCGGCGGCCGTGGCGCTGCTCAGCGTGGCCTCGCCGGTGGGCACCTTTATCGGTATTTCGCTGGCCGGATTTATGGCGCAGCATTTTGGCCCGCAGTCCAGTTTCCTGGTCGCCTCCTTCGCCGCATCGCTGGCCTTTCTGCTGACCTTCTTTATCCGCGAGGTTCGTCCGGTGCGTACTGAAGAGGAAAGCAGGCATTCGGCGCTGGCTATTCAGCTGCGTGATAAATCGGCCTGGCTGCTGGGCGGGCTTTGCGCGCTGGTAATGATGGTGCCTTTCGCTACCCGCGATACCCTTACGCCGCTGCTGGCTGAAAGTATGGGCATGGCGTCGGCTTCTCTCGCCACCCTCAGCGGCGTTCACCTCTTTTTCTACGCCCTGTCCACCGCGCTGTGCGCTCCGCTGTTTTATCGCCACCTCGGGCTGGGTAAAACGGCGTTGATCGGCGGCGTGTTGCAGGGACTGGCGGCGATCGCTATGCCCTGGGCGAGCGGCCTGTGGATGTTATTTGCGCTACAGGCGCTGGCGGGGATCTCTTTTGGCATGATCTTCACGGTGCTTAACTCGCTGATCGTAACCCATACGCCCGCCTGGCAGCAGTCAACGAGGGTCGGGCTTTATCAAAGCGTTTATTCCGCCGGCATATTTTTCGGTCCGGTATTGATGGGGTTCATCAAGTACTACTTTGCCATCCAGGAGGGCTTTGTCGTTATCGGCATGATCTCCCTGGCGTCGGTGCTGCTGATAGGCTCGGTGATCCGCATGGTGGAATCCCGCCGTACGCGGCAGCAGGTGGCCTATGAGTAAACTGCCGGTCGTATTCCTTGGCGGCACGCTGTGCGATGCGCGTTTATGGGCATCGGTTTTCCCGCAGCTTCCGGATAATCCCATTATCGTGCCGGACATTCGCGCAGCGGACTCGGCCGACGACATGGCGCGCCGGCTGCTGGCTGAGCTTCCCGAACGCTTTTGCCTGTGCGGTTTCTCACTCGGCGCCATTGTCGCTTTGCATATGATGGCGCAGGCTCCCCGGCGTCTTGCCGGACTGGCGTTAATCTCCGTAAATCCGCTGGCCGATCGTCCTGAAAACGCGCCTGAGCGATACAAGGCCGTCGCCAGGGCGCGTCGTCACGGCATGGAAAGCGTTATCGACGAGCTCTGGCCGCGCTATGTGGATCCTGTGCGCTTCGCCGATCTGACGCTGCGGCAAACCATCGTCGACATGGCGAAGGCCTGCGGGCCGGATGTTTTCGAGCAGCAGACCAACATCGCCATAAACCGTCGCGATGTACGGGAAAAGCTGTCGCTGCTGAGCGCGCCCGTCTTGCTTATCGGGGGCATGAGCGATCCGATTTGCCCGCCTGAGCGTCACGCTTTGCTGGCGCAGGCCTGTGGGCAGACGCGCTGGCTTTCACTGCCCCGCTGCGGGCATTTTGTTCCCCTTGAAGCGCCGCAGGCCACCGCCGAAGCGCTCGTGAAATGGATTGAGGAATCTGCATGCGAGTTAACCCACTAAAGAGAAAGAACGGGCCGATAGTCAACGGCTGGCTGGCGCTGGCGTGCAGCTATAGCGCGGAAATCGTCGGCCACCAGGGCTACGATTGCGTCACCGTCGATATGCAGCACGGCATGATTGATTTTGCCAGCGCGTTATCGATGCTGCAGGCGCTTTCTTCCACCCCGGCAATCCCATTGGCCCGGGTGAGCTGCAACGAACCGGCGCAAATCATGCGCCTGCTTGATGCGGGAGCCTGGGGAATTATCTGTCCGATGATCTCAACGGCGCAGCAGGCGGAGCAGTTTGTCGCGGCGTGCCGCTATCCGCCGCTCGGCAACCGTTCCTTTGGCCCGGCGCGCGCGCTGCTTTACGGCGGCAAAGATTATCCTCAGCACGCTAACGAAGAGATATTGACGCTGGCGATGATTGAAACCCGTGAAGGCCTGCAGAACCTGGACGCTATTCTCGCCACCGACGGGCTGGACGGCATATTTATTGGCCCCAACGATCTCTCTTTAACGCTCACAGGCAGCGCCAGCGCCGAGTCGCAGCATCCGGAGATGCTGGCCGCCATCGAGCTGGCGCTGAGCCGCTGTCGGGCGCACCACAAGCTCGCGGGGATTTTTTGTACCTCGGGCGAGGCCGCGGCCAATCGCCTGGCGCAGGGATTTCACTTCGTGACGCCCGCCAATGACGTTATGCAGCTGGGCCGCGCCGCGCGCTCGGCCGTCGCCCTGGCGCGCGGAGAAGTGCCGCCAGCCGCCACCACATCCGGTTATTAATGGAGAACGACTATGCAATACGTAACGCTGACCCAGCAGGAGGCGCGCCGCCGCCTTGTGCGTCCCGACGATCGCGTTTCCTGCAGCGTGGCTTTTATCGACTGCAGGCTTCCGGGTTCGCACCTGAAGCAAAACTACTCATTTATCGGACCCGGCGTTACGCAGTCGGCTTCGCAGGTGGTGAATATTCCCGAACCGCACGGTTTTAATATTGGCGCCGCCGCCATGCCCAAAGGCGTGACCAATAATCTGCATCTGCACTTTACCGCCGAGGTGTTCCTGATTCATGAGGGCAGCTGGCGTTTTCGCTGGGGGGCGAACGGCGAGCATGAAGCCGAATTTAGCGCGCCGGCCATCCTGTCGATCCCAACGTGGATCTTCCGCGGCTTCACGAACGTCAGCCCGCAGGATACCAACGGCATGGTGTTTACCGTACTGGGCGGAGATAACACCGGCGGTATTATCTGGCACCCGTCGATTCTGAAGGCGGCCCGCGAGTACGGCCTGTATCTCAGCCGCGACAACATGCTTATCGACGTGGGGCCGGGTGGTGAAGCGCCCGACGAGGCTGACCTGCTGCCGCCGCTGGCGGCGGAGCATATCGCCGCCCTGCGTGATTACTCCGTCGAGGACATGGCCCGGCGGGCGGTCACCGGCGAGCAGCGTCAATGGTCGCAAAATGCTCTGCTGGACGCCGTGCTGCCGGGTCACGGCGGCGAGCTTGCCCCGGTCATCGGCTACGGCATTTCCCAGGACAGAGACAGCGCGCCGCCGATCGTTAACCCTCATGGTTTCTCGGTGGAATGGCTGCGTATTCAGGATGGTCATCGTGTCGGCCTGCACTGCTGCCCGGACGTTCAGGTGCTGATGGTGTTTAAAGGTACGCTGGAGATAACCTGGAATCGCGCCGGGGAAGAAGTAAGCGTCGTGGCTGAGGAAGGCTCGGTCATTTCTGTTCCCGGCGGCAGCTGGAGACGTTATCGTGCCGTAGACGGCGTGATGGAGGCAACCCTCACCACGCGCGGCGATGATCGCAAACGCCTGTTCTGGGATGAGGAAATTATCGCCCGGGCGCTTAAGCAGGATCGCTGTCTCGATCCCGATGGCTACGTGGCGATTGCCAGCATACTACCGGCGACGGCGCGGCGGGCGGGGGAGAGAATCGCTATCGCAAAATAGTCGAGCTTCTCTGCGGCCCCGGCTGTTATTTTCGGGTTTAACAGGCGGACTCTCGTCCGCCTGATTTCAGCAGTCGCGAAATGATTTCACCGTTTGCTGTAAGCGCTTATAACACTCATAGCGCGCCCGGTGCGTCTGGCGATAAGCATCCTGCGGCCCAAACTGCCTGTCCAGCTTAGTCATTAACGTCATGGCTTCACTCACGGTTGAGGCCACCTTCCCGGCGACGGCCCCCAGAATAGCCGAGCCCAACAGCACCGGTTCGCTACACTGGGTGGCGAGGATCGGCAGATCGCAGGCGTCGGCCAGCAGCTGGCGCACCAGAGGATGTTGACCCGCGCCGCCGCTGATAACGATTTTATCCGTCTTCACTCCCTGCTGGCGCTGCGCGTCGATAATCTGCCGCAGCCCGTAGCCGATGCCGCATAATCCGGCGACGTACAGGGCGACCAGATCGTCCAGATCCCGCTCCATGCCTAAACCGGCGATGGCCGCCCTGGCGTGGGGATCGGCAAAGGGCGCGCGGTTGCCTGAAAATTCAGGCACCACGTGAAGGCCGCGCGCCAGTTCGATAGCCCGGGAGGGATCCGTAAGCTTCGCCAGCGCCAGATCCGCAAGATAGACCGGTAACGGAACGTTAAGCGCCTGCGCCTGCGCGCCAGCTTCGGCGGCGGCGGGATGCAGAGCCACCAGCCGATCGATAGCCGCGCCCGCGGCGCTCTGGCCGCCTTCGCTCAGCCACAATCCCGGCACCATCGCTGAATAATACGGTCCCCACACGCCGGGTATATAAACGGGATCTTCGGTGGAGGTCATGGTGCAGGCGGAGGTGCCGAATACCCAGGCGAGGTTGTGCGCGGCGCCGTTATCCACGCCCGCCGTGCCGATACCGCCCGCATGGGCGTCAATCATACCGACGGCGACGGGGGTGCCGACCGGCAGGCCCATCTCATCGGCCGCCGCAGCGCTAAGTCCCTGGCCGCAGGGCGTTCCCGGCTCCAGGATACGCTGGCCGATACGCGCGAACTCCTCGTCCGCCAGCTCGCCGAGGCCTACGGTGTGGAAATAGTCGGCATCCCAGCGTTTTTCATGGGCAAGGTAGGTCCATTTGCAGGTTACCGTGCAGGTTGAGCGGGCCAGATCGCCCGTGGCGCGCCAGGTGAGAAAGTCCGCCAGGTCGAAAAATTGCCAGGCGTTATCGTAGACTTCCCGGCGGTTCTCCTTCAGCCAGAGGATTTTCGGGGTTTCCATCTCCGGCGAAATTTTACCGCCGACGTAACGCAGCACCGGATGGCCGGTTTCGTTAATACGTTCGGCCTGTTCAGTGGCGCGGTGATCCATCCAGACGATAATATTGCGTTTCGCATCGCTGCTGTCGCCCACCGGCAGCGGCTCGCCGTCTTTTCCCAGCACCACGAGAGAGCAGGTGGCGTCAAAACCGATGCCGCTTACGCTTGCGGGCGCAACGCCGGCGGCGCCGATCGCTTCGCGGATGCTCTCGCATACCGCCTGCCAGATTTCGTTGCTGGATTGCTCAACCTTGTGGCCGGCGCTGCGCTTGAGCGTAATCGGACGCGTGGCGTGGGCCAGCAGATGCCCCGACAGATCGAAGACCCCCGCGCGCACGCTGCCTGAGCCGACATCCACCCCAATAAGGGTATTTTTTTCTAAGGTTTCATTGTTCATCTTCGTAACCAGTCCTCCCTGGATTAGAGATCGACGCTGTTAGGCAGGATGACCAGATCGCGAACGGTGACGTTTTTACTGCGGGTGACCATAAAGAGCACGGACTCCGCCACTTCAATCGGCTGCATCAGGCTGCCGTTTGCCAGCGCCTCTTCCATTTTTTCCTTCGGCCAGTCGTCCAGCAGGGCGGTGACTACCGGTCCCGGCAGCACGGCTCCCACGCGCACGCCGTATTGCGCAACCTGGCGGCGGGTGGAGTGAACGAAGGCCTGCACGGCGAATTTCGATGCGGTATAAATCGGCTCCCAGATAACCGGCACCACGCCGGCAATGGAGCTGGTGAAGATGATGTCCCCGGATTTCTGGGCGATCAGATGAGGCAGAACCGCGCGCACGCTGCGGAATGCGGCGTTGATATTCAGATGCAGCACGCGATCCCAGACGTCCGGATCGCCTTCCGCAACCGGACCGCCGATGTAGGCGCCGGCGTTGGCGTGGAAGATATCCAGACGCCCCGCGAGTTTGAGAATGCCGTCAAGAATGCCGTCGACCTGCTGAGGCTGCATAAGATCGACAACCAGCGGAAAGGCGTTTTCACCCATTTCCGCGGTCAGCTTTTGCAGCTTTTCGCCGTCGCGATCGATAAGCACCACTTTCGCGCCTGCCGCCAACAGGGTCCTTGCGCATTCAAGGCCGATGCCGGAAGCTGCACCGGTAACGGCGGCTACTTTACCGTCAAGAGAGCTATTCATAGAGGAGAGGGCGTTTTTCATTTTATAATCCTTGTCAGGTGGTCAGAATTTGGCATGCCATAATTTTTGCTCAATCGATAGAGCAGATTTAGCACCAGATGAAATCTGCGGCAAGTACGATAAAAAACGGAGAGAAAAATTTGTGATACGCGCCAGGAAAACGAAGAAAATTACCATTTACGATTTGGCGGAGCTGACGGGAGTGTCAGCCAGCGCGGTGAGCGCAATCCTTAACGGTAACTGGAAGAAGCGCCGCATCAGCGCGAAACTGGCGGAAAAGGTGACGCAGGTGGCGCAGGAGCAGGGCTATGCCGTTAACCGCCAGGCCAGCCTGCTGCGCAAAGAAAAATCCCGTGTTATCGGCATGGTGGTGCCGAAGTACGACAACCGTTATTTCGGTTCTATCGTTGAAAAGTTTGAAGAAATGGCGCGCGAGCGCGGCCTTTTCCCGATCATCACCTGTACCCGTCGCGATCCGGAGCTGGAGCTGGAGGCGGTGCGCACGATGCTTTCCTGGCAGGTGGAGTGGGTGATTGCCACCGGCGCGACGCGGCCTGATGAAATCTCCGAGCTGTGCTCGCAGGCCGGGGTGCACACCTTAAACCTGGATTTACCGGGCACGCTGGCGCCCTCGGTAATTTCAGACAACTATGCCGGCGCGAAGGCGCTCACCGAACGTATTCTGCTGAACGCGGAAAAGCGTTTCGGGCAAAAAGTCGCCCTAACTTTCGTCGGCGGCCGACGCAATGACCACAACACCCGCGAACGTCTGCGCGGGTTCCGCGATGCCCATCAGCAAAGCGGGCTGCGGGTACAGACAAAAAACATGTTTATTGAAGGCTATTCACCCAAACACGTGCAGGCGGCGCTTAAGGCGTTCAACCCGCCGGAAAACGGCGTTTACGGCCTGTTTGTC
>NZ_RCAA01000055.1:110261-122348 GCF_003628475.1 Enterobacter sp. R1(2018)
GCCAGCCGCCGATGGGCTGTTTTGACTGGGACCCCTTTGTTCCCCTGCTCGGTCACGACATCGATATGGTCAAACAGGATGTACCGGCCATGCTGGAGGCGGCATTTTCCATCATTGATTCCGGCGACACGAAAATTCAGTGTATCGAAATCCCGCCTACGCTCAGCAGCGAAACGCCGCTTTAACGGGTTAACAGCCAGCGAGCGGTGTGCTCATCGGTGACCAGGCCGTTAATCCATTTGCCCTTCAGGGCGGCGAAAATAGCGGCTCGTTTGTCTTCTCCGCTGGCCGCCGCCACGCGCGGGCACCGGCTGCGGCGAATGTCATAACTGGTGATGAGATTGTTGATATCGCTCTCCACCACCTCGCCGTTGGCGTCGATAAAGCGGCCAAGGATTTCACCGATGGCCCCCTGCTGCGTGAGCGTTTCAAGCTGTTCGAGCGTGATAAAGCCGTCCCGGAAGATTGGGCTTTCCTGCGAAAGCGCGCCGATGCCGACGA
Source organism: Enterobacter sp. R1(2018) (assembly GCF_003628475.1). Classification (GTDB taxonomy): domain Bacteria; phylum Pseudomonadota; class Gammaproteobacteria; order Enterobacterales; family Enterobacteriaceae; genus Dryocola. The sequence goes on from NZ_RCAA01000055.1 coordinate 110,763, forward strand.
AGATAACGTCGGCTTCATGCGCCACGTTTAACACATTGTTGAACAGGCGGTTTGAACACCACATTTGATGCTCAAGGGACGTTTGCGCATAGCGCGGCGCGGGCCACTGATAGTACTTGGCCTGAATTTTACTTGCCAACAGCAGGGGAACATCGTCGTAGTAGTTGCATCGGCCCTCGGCATCCATGGCGCTGATTAAGGCAACGCAGCGCGTGTTGGGGCTGTCGAAATCGATGCGCCTGATGGTCTTTTTCAGCGTCAGGCCGGAACCGATGCCGATAATCTTGTCGTTATCGGCGCGCAGATATTTTTCCATCAGCTGATAGCAACCGAAGGAAATGCTGTCGAGGGTCACATCGGTGGTAAAGGCCGGCACAACGTTGCATTCAATGAGGCCGTATTTTTCTTTTAGCATCAGCGCATAGTTCAGACAGCTGGCGACCGGGTGGTTAAGCCCGACAGAGACGATGCCTTCCTCTTTCGCGGCGGCGATAAGCCGCTGCACCACCGGGCGCGACGTGCCCAGCTGCGTGGCGATTTCGCTCTGGTTTTGCCCGGCAATGTAGTACATCCACGCGGCACGAACTTTCTGATCCAACCTTATGTCTTCTTCAGTTATCAATTTTCAGCGCCTTAAAGTTTTTGGAGGAAGCGTTTTTCCTGCGAATCCCCGCATTTTGGCGCTTGCAGAGTGCACAGGCAACTCTATTTTCTTCCTCTTTGGTCATTTGTAATTTTTTAGATCTTTTGCTCTTTTGTGATGTAAAGCTCTTAATTTGATTAATTGTTCAATTACAGTCTTCATCACAAACCGAACTGGAGAGCAACGATATGACTACGCAAAGCACCTGGTTACACATTGGTCTGGGATCTTTTCACCGCGCGCATCAGGCCTGGTATCTGCACCGTTTAATCGCCCAAGGCGATGCCCGCTGGCATATCGCCGCCGGCAACATTCGTAACGATGCGGAACACGTTGTCGCCGCCCTGGCCGCACAAAAAGGACGCTACGTTCTGGAAACCGTCAGCCCGGAAGGGGTGCGGGAATATGAAGAAATCACCTCCATCCAGAAACTGCTGCCCTGGCAGGCCGATCTGCAGCCGCTGATTAGCGAAGGCGCGAAGCCGCAAACCAAAGTGATCGCTTTTACCGTTACGGAAGGCGGCTACTACCTTAATACCGCGCACAGGTTAGAGGTCAGCAACGCTGATTTAGCCGCCGATTTGCAGGGAGGCATCAAAACAATTTATGGCGTCATTACCCGTATTCTTGAGCAGCGCATGGCGAACGACGCCGGTCCGTTAACGCTGCTGAACTGCGATAACGTGCGCCATAACGGCGAGCGCTTCCACGATGGCCTGGTGGAATTCCTTGAGCTGACGGGGAAACAAAACGTTATCGCCTGGCTTAAAGCGAACGCCACCTGCCCGAATACGATGGTGGACCGCATCACGCCGCGCCCGGCGGCGGATCTCCCGGCGCGTATCAAAGAGAAAACCGATATTGATGATAAAGCGCCGGTGATGGGGGAAACCTTTATTCAGTGGGTGGTCGAGGATAATTTCCGCGACGCGCGGCCGAATCTCGAAGCGGTGGGCGTGGAGATGGTTGACTCGGTTATTCCTTACGAAGAGGCGAAAATCCGTATTCTCAACGCTTCCCACAGCTGCATCGCCTGGGCCGGAACGCTGATGGGCAAGGCGTTTATCCACGAAAGCACGCTGACTGAAACCATCTACGCCATAGCGGATCGCTACGTCACGGAAGACGTGATCCCAAGCCTTGGGAATAACGGTATCGACCTGCCGAAATACCGCGATGTGGTCCTCAAGCGCTTCACCAACCCGTACATCAAAGATACCAACCAGCGCGTGGCGGCCGACGGTTTCTCCAAGATTCCGGCGATGATTACCCCGACGATGATCGAATGCTACCAGCGCGGCGCCGTACCGCACGCCACCGCCATGCTGCCCGCGCTGTTCTTTGTGTTTATGGAGCAGTGGCATAAAGGGCTGCTGCCTTACGAATACCAGGACGGCATTCTGGATGCGCAAGCGGTACACGCCATGTTTAACGCCGAAGATCCCATCGCGCTCTTTGCGGGCGATAAAGCGCTGTTTGGCGAACTGGCGCAGCGGGAAGATTTCGCCGCTTTGCTGCGTGAAAAAATTCAGGCCGTCTATTCGCTGATTCGCTGAGGAATAAATCATGTACTTAGGCATCGATCTCGGCACTTCTGAAGTTAAAGCGCTGGTTATTGACGAGAACGGCGACATCGTCACCAGCCACAGCGCGCCGCTGACTATTCAGCGGCCCCATCCCCACTGGTCAGAGCAAAGCCCGCAGGCCTGGTGGGAAGCCACCGACTACCTGATGAGCACGCTAAAGGAGAAATGCGGGCCGCACTGGGCGGCGATAAAAGCCATCGGCCTCTCCGGGCAGATGCACGGCGCGGTACTGCTCGACGCGCAGGAGGAGGTCATCCGTCCCGCTATTTTGTGGAACGATACCCGCAGCGCCATGGAGTGCGCGGAGCTGGAGGAGATTGCACCGGAGCTGCACGCCGTCGCCGGGAACCTGGCGATGCCGGGCTTCACCGCGCCTAAGCTGTTGTGGGTGCGCAGGCATGAGCCGGAGAATTTCAAACGCGTCGCGACGGTTTTGCTGCCGAAAGACTATCTGCGGCTGCGCATGACCGGGAAAAAAATCTCTGATATGTCCGACTCCGCGGGCACGCTGTGGCTTGACGTTGCCAGGCGCGACTGGTCGGATAGCCTGCTTGCGAAGTGCGGCCTGGCAAGAAGCAATATGCCGGACCTGGTCGAAGGCTGTGACGTTTCCGCCACGCTGTCAGCGGAAATTGCCGCACGGTGGGGACTGAATCCGTCAGTGGTGGTAGCTGGCGGCGGCGGCGATAACGCGGTGAGCGCGATCGGCGTGGGCGCGGTAAATCCCGGCGACGCTTTTATTTCGCTTGGGACGTCCGGCGTGCTGTTTGTGGTGAACGAAGCCTATCGCCCGGCACCGGCTTCCGCCGTACATGCGTTTTGCCACGTGCTGCCCGGCCGCTGGCATCAGATGAGCGTGATGCTCAGCGCCGCCAGCTGTCTGCAGTGGTTCTGCCGTCTGGTTGGCATAACCGAAACGGTATTGCTTGAGGAAGTGGCGCAGCTTAGCGACGACGAAAGAGCAAATGCGCCGATGTTTTTACCTTACCTGTCCGGCGAGCGCACGCCTCATAACGATCCTGACGCCAAAGGCATGTTCCACGGGCTGACCCATGCCAGCAACCGCGCAAACATGGGTTACGCCGTGCTGGAGGGCGTCAGCTTCGGCCTCGCCGACGGCCTGCGGGTATTGCAGGAAAGCGGCACGCGCATCGAACAATGCTCGCTGGTCGGCGGCGGCGCGCGTAGCCCGCTGTGGGCGCAACTGCTGGCGGACGTTCTCAATATGCCGGTCGTCACCCACAAAGGCGGCGAGACCGGAGGCGCGCTGGGCGCTGCGCGGCTGGCCTCTCTGGCGGCGGGCAAGGCGACGGAAACGGTTTGTAAAAAGCCGGAAATTTACCAGAAGTGGCTTGCCCGTCCCGCGCAGCATACGGGCCTGATGAACAGATATACGCAGTTTAAAGCGCTATATCTTAACGATAGAAATAATAGAACTCTCTGATTTTAATAATAAAAGCGGCCCCGGTCACGGCCGGGGCACACCCCTGTACACGATAAACGAGGTCACTATGTCTGTTGCTAACAAACAGTGGTTTGGATTACCGCTACACCTGCTGTGGGGTTATATCGCCATCGCCGTATTTATGACCGGAGACGGTTTCGAGCTGGCGTTCTTATCCCACTATATTAAGGAGCTGGGCTTTTCCCCGGCGCAAGCCTCTTTTGCCTTCACCCTCTATGGCCTGGCCGCGGCGCTGTCTGCCTGGGTTTCCGGCGTGGTGGCCGAAATCATTACGCCGCAGAAGACCATGTTTATCGGTTTTGTGCTGTGGTGCGTTTTCCACGTTCTGTTCCTGACCTTCGGGCTGGGACACGCGAACTATCCGCTGATCCTGCTGTTCTATGGCATCCGCGGCTTTGCCTACCCGCTCTTCCTTTACTCATTCATCGTGGTGATTATCCACAACGTGAAGAGCGAGAACGCAAGCTCGGCGCTTGGCTGGTACTGGGCGGTTTACTCCATCGGCATCGGCGTGGCCGGCAGCTATATTCCAAGCTTCACCATCCCGCTGGTGGGAGAACTGGGTACGCTATGGATGGCGCTGTTCTTCTGCCTGGCAGGCGGGATGATTGCGATGATCTCGCTGCGTAAAGTCCATACCCCGACGCACATGCACAACCTCACCACCCGCGAGAAATTTAACGAGCTAAGCCGCGCTCTTACCCTGCTGTATACCAACCGCAGCATTATGTATTCGAGCATGGTGCGTATTATCAATACCCTTTCTCTGTTCGGCTTTGCGGTCATTATGCCGATGATGTTTGTCGACGAGCTGGGCTTTACCACCTCCGAATGGCTGCAGGTCTGGGCGGTATTCTTCTTTACCACCATTTTCTCCAACATCTTCTGGGGCATCGTCGCCGAAAAAATGGGCTGGATGCGCGTAGTGCGCTGGTTTGGCTGCATCGGCATGGCCCTGTCCAGCCTGGCGTTCTACTATGTGCCGCAGCACTTCGGCCATAACTTCGTCATGGCGCTGATTCCCGCCATCGCGCTGGGCATTTTCGTCGCGGCGTTTGTGCCGATGGCGGCCGTCTTCCCGGCGCTTGAGCCTCGTCACAAAGGGGCGGCAATTTCGGTTTACAACCTCTCAGCGGGCCTGTCCAACTTCCTTGCGCCGGCCATCGCGGTTGTGCTGCTGCCTTACTTCAGCACCATCGGCGTCGTGATTGCCTATACGACGCTGTATATCATCGCCTTCTTCCTTTGCCACTTCATCCGTGTCGAACAGCCGGGCTTTGAGAGCTATACCTCCGACGCGGCGAAAGCGGCGGTCAGAGCATCATAATAAGATTGCGGCTGGCGGTTTATCGCCAGCCCTGAACAAATGGAACAGCAATGAGCTTGCAAGCGGTTATTTTTGATATGGACGGCGTCATTATTGATTCCGAAGGCTTCTGGCAGGAGGCGCAGATTGAGGCGCTGGCAGGTTTCGGCATCGCCATCACCGCGCAGGAATGCGAAAAGCACACTAAAGGAAAGCGTATCGATGAAATCGCGCGTATCTGGTGTGAAAGATATTCTCTGAGCGTGCAGCCGCAGCGGCTTGAGGAACAGATTGTTTCACGGGTCTGTGCGGCTATCAGGTCCAGGGGGGAGGCGATGGAAGGGCTGCCGCAGGCTTTATGTTGTTTTCGCGACCGCGGTTATCGTCTCGCGTTGGCGACCTCATCCAGCCAGCAGATTATTGAGGCCGTGTTCGACAGGCTGGCGCTGTGGGAGTGGTTTGAGGTGGTTTGCAGCGCTGACGACGAGAGCTTTGGCAAACCGCATCCCGCCGTCTATCTTACGGCCATGCGCAAACTGGGGCTGGAGGCGGGGGAGTGTATGGTTATTGAGGACAGCCTGAACGGATTTATCGCCGCTAACCGGGCGCAGATAAAAACTTTTGTCGTCGCGCCTGACTACCACAGGTCAAAATTTTCGGCGGCGGAAGGGCGTCACCCTACGCTTACCGATCTCATTCAGGCGCTGAAGCTGCCTGTGCGGCCGGCGCTTACCGGCAGCTGCTGATAAATATGGAAGCGCAGAAACTATCCCGGGGGAGTAAACGGTCTGCTGACCTGGCTTTCTGCGCTTCCTCTTTCTTTATTTCAATTCAATCAGAATGTTACTTCACTTTACCCATTATGCGCGGCCGTGGCTCACGCGCGAGCGTCTGGCCATCGAGTCCACGATAACGGCAACGGCAAGCACGCCGCCGGTTATCATGTAGCGCAGTGACGACGGAAGATTAAGCAGCGTCAGGCCGTTGGAAATACACTGGATGACAATAATCCCCAACAGGGCGGACCAGGCGCTGCCCCGTCCGCCAAACAGGCTGGTGCCGCCGATGACCGCCGCGGCGATGGCGTTTAAATTCACATCTCCCGTTCCGGCCTGCTGGCTGGCTGAAGCCAGCCGGGAGGCGGCAAGGATCCCGCCGGTGGTGGCGAGCAGCGAGCAAATCATAAATGCGCTGATATAGATGCCACGCACGTTGATACCCGAGCGGCGCGCGGCTTCACGGTTGCCGCCAACGGCAAACATCGAACGGCCCCATTTCGTCCGCTTGAGCGCGTAGTTAAGCACCACCACCACGAGGATAAACAGGCCGAAAATCCAGGGTACGCCACGGCCGATATTGAGATAAAACACCATAAATTCAAAGACGGCGGTCATAAAAATGCTGCGCGCCCACAGTCCGCTAAGCGGTTCGGAAGACAGATTTACCTGCGCGCGACGGGCGCGGGTACGCAATCCCTGGGCGAGCATCACCACGCCGGGCAACAGCGCAAAAACGTGCGCCAGCCAGCCGGGCATCACCAGCACCTGGCCGAAGCGAACCAGCGGAGAAACATAGGGAAGGTTGATGCTGCCCGAAGGCCCGAGAATATAAAGCTGCATCCCCAGCAGCGCCAGCAGCCCGGCAAGCGTGGCGACAAAGCTCGGCATACCCAACCGGCTGTAAAGCTCGGCGTAAAGCAACCCAACCGCGGCGCCTACCGCAAGCGCGGCGGCGATAGCGCCCATAACGGGCCAGCCTTGGTTGACCCACAGCACGCCAATAATCGCCGAGGCAAGGCCGCTCATTGAGCCTACGGAGAGATCGATCTCGCCTAACAGCAGCACGCAAACGATGCCCAGCGAAATAAACCCGACCGTGGCGCAGTCGAACAGCATATTGACCAGGTTATTCGGCGCCAGATAAACCGGATTAAGCAGGGTAAAGACGATGGAAATAATAATAAGGCCGAGGACCACGGGTATCATTCCCAGGTCGCCGGTTTTAATCCGGTCAATGTACGCGCGCAGCAGGCCGACGATAGTGTCATGGTGATGAACGCGTTCATCGCTGCGATCTAACATGGTTTCGGGAGTGAGAGGTTTTTTTGCGGTGGTATTCATATCAATGCGCCCCCAGCGAACTTTCTTGCGTCTTTCTTTCCACCCGGCGCGATACGGCGTTTTCCGTCGCCCCGGTTATCGCGGCAACTAAATCCTGGTTGGTGGCTTCCGGCGTGAAAATACCTTTATTGCGGCCCAGGCGCAGCACCACGATACGGTCCGCAACGGCCCGGACGTCCTCCATGTTATGGCTGATGATAATCACCCCCAGCCCGCGCTCCCGCACGCGCTCGATCAGGTTCAGCACCTCGGCGGTCTGGGCTACCCCAAGGGCCGCGGTAGGCTCATCCAGCATGATTATCTTCGGATTTAACAGCAGCGAGCGCGCGATGGCGACGGTTTGCCGCTGGCCGCCGGACAGCGACGCAACCGGCTCGCGTACGGAAGGAATTCGCGCCGCCAGCTCTTTGAGCAGCGTCCAGGCGCGCACCTCCATCGTTACTTCATCTAATTGCCAGGCCGACAGTTCGTGGCCGAGAAACAGATTCGCCACCACGTCCAGGTTTTCGCATAACGCCAGATCCTGAAAGACGGTAGAGATACCGTATTCCAGCGCCTTGCCGGGGCTGTCGAGGGTAATCTTTTTTCCTTCGAACTCGATGGTGCCTGAGGTGGGCTGATGCACGCCCGCTAATATCTTAACCAACGTCGATTTGCCCGCGCCATTATCGCCGACCAACGCGACGACCTCGCCCGCGTAGACGTCGAGGTCAATATCCGTCAGCGCCGAAACGGCGCCAAAATTTTTAGAGACTTTGCTTAATTTAAGCAGCGGTGTTCCTGCGCGGGTTGCGAGGTCATTTTCAATTAACATAGCCAGAACCTTAATATCCTCTGTGCGTCCGTATTCGTTGTCTACGGACGCACTAATCAATACTTAGTTAATGCCTAATTTGCTGCAGGCCTGCTGATATTCGCCGGTACATACCTGCTGCGGCGTCTGGATTTTCTTGTCGAAGATTTCCGCTTTAATGTTTTTGGCCGTAATCACTGCCGGCACAAACAGCTGCGATGGCGTGTTATAAAGCGTGGAGGTGGCTTTTGGCGTCTGGCCGTTAATGAGCTGCACGGCGACGTTCGCGGCGGCGGCGGCAACGATTTCTGAAGGCTTGGAAATGGTGTTGTACTGATCGCCGGCAATAATCAGCTGCAGAGCGGCGATCGTGGCATCGTTGCCGGTAACCGGAGGAATGGGCTGTACGCCGCCTGCCTTAAACGCGGCGATAGCGCCGCCGCCCGTACCGTCATTGGCGGCGACCACGCCTTTAATTTTATCGCTAAAGCGGGTGATCTGGCCGGCGGTCCACTCCTGGGCTTTTGGCGGCGCCCATTCCGGCGTATCGAATTCCGCAAGCGTCGTGTAGCCGGAGTCTTTCAGTCCGCGGTGGATACCATCGCGAATAAGTCCCGCTGCGGCATCCGTTGGCGAGCCGTTGATCTCAAGCACGCCGGCGCCGGCGGGAACATTTGTCGCTTTCAGATGCTCGACCAGCGAGGTGGAAATGGCGTAGCCGATGCCTTCGTTGTCAAAAGAGATATAAAAATCCGCAGGCTTAGCGGGGATTGGACGATCGTAAGCGATGACTTTCACATCCTGCGAATGGGCGATTTCCACCAGGCCCGCCGCCGCGGATGAATCGACGGGATCAAGAACGATCACCTTCGCGCCCTGGGCAATAGCCGAGTTAAACTGCTGCTGCTGCAGGGAGGCGTTGGCGTTGGCATTCTGATAGATAACCTTGCACTGCTGGCACAGCTTGCTCAGTTCGGCTTTAAAGCCTGGAAAATCGTGCTGTTCGTAACGGGTAGAGGCCTGGTCGGGCATTAAAAACGCCACGGTCGCAGCTTCCTGCGCCTGCGCCAGAGCGGTAAAACCAAACGCCGCCATAAGGGCTGCTTTGAACATTGTAGGGTAACGCATTTTTCTGCTCCTCACTGACTCGAACATGATGACCGCCTCACGGATTGTTAACGGAGGCGGAGGCTATGTTTTTAACGTTAAGAAACCAAAATGAAGCTTTTTATTAGCATTGCGATTACATTTGCTCAATCGGTGAAGCAGAATTGCCACTACTCATTTAGGTTGTCAAGAAAGGGCAAAAAAGCGATGTGTATTTTGTGATTGACTGCAGATTAGAAGGGGATTTTAGCGGGGAACGGCCATAAAAAAGGCCGCGCAAACAGGCGGCCTTTTGGTACTGATTAACGACGCTTAGTCCTGCTGGGAAGACTGGATTGCCGTCAGCGCGATGGTGTAGACGATATCGTCAACCAGCGCGCCGCGGGACAGGTCGTTAACCGGTTTGCGCATGCCCTGCAGCATTGGCCCGATGGAGATCAGGTCTGCCGAGCGCTGTACCGCTTTGTAGGTGGTGTTGCCGGTGTTCAGATCCGGGAAGATGAACACGGTGGCACGGCCTGCAACCGGAGAGTTTGGCGCTTTGGATTTCGCCACGTCAGCCATAACCGCGGCGTCATACTGCAGCGGACCGTCGATAACCAGATCCGGGCGTTTTTCCTGAGCGATACGGGTCGCTTCGCGTACTTTCTCAACGTCGCTACCTGCGCCGGAGGTGCCGGTGGAGTAGGAGAGCATCGCAACGCGCGGTTCGATACCGAACGCGGTCGCGGAATCCGCGGACTGAATAGCGATTTCCGCCAGCTGTTCTGCGGTTGGATCCGGGTTGATCGCGCAGTCGCCGTAAACGTAAACCTGTTCAGGCAGCAGCATGAAGAACACGGAAGAAACCAGCGAGCTGCCCGGAGCCGTTTTGATCAGCTGCAGCGGTGGACGGATGGTGTTCGCCGTGGTGTGAACCGCGCCGGAAACCAGACCGTCGACTTCGTCCTGCTCCAGCATCAGGGTGCCGAGAACCACGTTGTCTTCCAACTGCTCGCGCGCAACCGCTTCGGTCATGCCTTTGCTCTTACGCAGCTCAACCAGACGGGCCACGTAGCTTTCGCGCACCACTTCAGGATCGACGATTTCGATGCCTGCGCCCAGCTCAACGCCCTGCGCCGCGGCGACGCGGGTGATTTCATCCGGGTTGCCCAGCAGCACGCAGGTCGCGATACCGCGTTCAGCACAGATAGCGGCCGCCTTCACGGTGCGCGGCTCGTCGCCTTCCGGCAGCACGACGCGTTTACCGGCTTTACGCGCCAGTTCGGTCAGCTGATAGCGGAACGCCGGTGGAGAGAGGCGACGGCTGCGCTCGGAGGTAGCGGTCAGGGATTCAATCCAGTCCGCATCGATGTGGCTTGCCACATATTCCTGCACTTTTTCGATGCGCTGATGGTCGTCGGTTGGGACTTCTAGGTTGAAGCTCTGCAGGCTTAAAGAGGTCTGCCAGGTATTGGTGTTCACCATAAACAGCGGCAGGCCGGTGGCGAAGGCGCGTTCGCACAGTTTGCTGATGCGCGCGTCCATTTCATAACCGCCGGTCAGCAGTATGGCGCCGATCTCAACGCCGTTCATGGCGGCCAGGCAGGCCGCAACCAGCACATCCGGACGGTCTGCGGAAGTGACCAGCAAAGAGCCCGGGCGGAAGTGTTCCAGCATGTGCGGAATGCTGCGCGCGCAGAAGGTCACGGATTTAACGCGGCGGGTTTTGATATCGCCTTCGTTGATGATGGTAGCACCCAGGTGGCGAGCCATGTCGATTGCGCGTGTGGCAATCAGATCGAAGCTCCAGGGTACGCAGCCCAGCACCGGCAGCGGGCTGTCGGCAAACAGCTCTTTTGGATCGATATTGGCGATGCTTGCCTTGGTGGAGTCATCGAAAATCTCGGACAGGTCCGGACGGGTACGGCCTTGTTCATCAACCGGGGCATTCAGTTTGTTAATGATAACGCCGGTGATGCTGGTGTTTTTGCTGCCGCCGAAGCTGCTGCGCGCCAGCTCAATGCGCTCTTTCATCTGCTCCGGGGTGTTGTTGCCCAGGGACATAACGAAGACGATTTCGGCGTTCAGGGTCTTGGCGATTTCATAGTTCAGAGACTGGGCGAACTCGTGTTTACGCGTCGGCACCAGGCCTTCAACCAGCACCACTTCGGCGTCTTTGCTGCTCGCGTGGTAGTTGGCGATGATCTCTTCCATCAGCACGTCCTGCTGATTGCTGGACAGCAGCGTCTCAACGTGGCTCATGCGCAGCGGTTCGGCCGCAGGGATGGTGGAGTTAGCACGCACGATGCTGGTGGTCTGGTCAGGCGTATCGCCGCCGGTACGCGGCTGGGCGATAGGCTTGAAGACGCTAAGGCGAACGCCTTTTTGTTCCATAGCGCGGATCACACCGAGGCTGACGCTGGTCAGGCCGACGCTGGTTCCGGTAGGGATCAACATAATAGTACGGGACACGGTATAACCTCTTTCGTTTTCGCGAGCGGCTCGCTCGCGAGACTCAGAAAACAACACCGCCAGCGAAGCGCTGGCGGTGGGAGAATCAGGCTGTCAGGCGGAATGCGTCCTG
>NZ_RCAA01000055.1:122402-150074 GCF_003628475.1 Enterobacter sp. R1(2018)
CGCCGGGCGGGTACCCTCTTTGTTGATAAAGCCGGACTTGCCAAAACGCGCGGCCAGGTTGCGTTCGTGGTCGACTTCAAAGCCCAGCACGCCCAGTTTGCCCAGAGAAAGCTCGCGTACCATTGCCGCGTTCTCACCGATGCCGCCGGTGAACACTACCGCGTCCAGACGACCTTCCATCAGCGCGCAGTAAGAGCCGATGTATTTCGCAAGACGGTGGCAGTAAACGTCCATTGCGCGCCTGGCGTCCGCTTTGGTTTCGTAGTTGTCTTCAACATAGCGGCAGTCGCTGGTGACTTCAGTCAGGCCCAGGAGGCCGGACTCTTTGGTCAGCATTTTGTTGATGTCTTCAACGCTCATGCCCAGGGTGTCATGCAGGTGGAAGATGATGGCCGGATCGATATCGCCGGAACGTGTGCCCATCACCAGACCTTCCAGCGGGGTCAGACCCATAGAAGTATCCACGCATTTGCCGTTACGAATAGCGGAAACGGAACCACCGTTGCCCAGGTGGCAGGTGATGATGTTCACTTCTTCCACAGGTTTGTTCAGCATTTTTGCCGCTTCCTGGGTGACGTAGAAGTGGCTGGTGCCGTGCGCGCCGTAGCGACGAACGCCATGTTCTTTGTACAGTTTATACGGCAGGGCGTAGAGGTAAGACTCTTCCGGCATGGTCTGATGGAACGCGGTGTCGAACACGGCAACGTTTTTATCAGCCAGTTTAGGGAAGGACTTCAGCGCTTCAGCGATACCGATCAGGTGCGCCGGGTTATGCAGCGGTGCAAAAGAAGCGGAATCTTTGATACCCTGAATCACAGAGTCGTCGATAACAACGGAGCTGGTATATTTCTCGCCGCCGTGAACAATACGGTGGCCGATGGCAGTCAGCTGCTCGGACAACTCTGGTTTTTGTGCCAGAATAGTATTAACCATAAAGTTAAGAGCTTCGCTGTGAGCGGCGCCTGCGCCCAAAGCCGCTTCTTGTTTACCGCCATCCATTTTCCATTTGATACGCGCTTCTGGAAGATGGAAACATTCGGCTAAACCAGAGAGGTACTCATCACCGTTTACAGCATCAATAATTGCGAATTTCAGTGAAGAGCTACCGCAGTTCAGAACCAGTACTAACTTACTCGACATGGAAGTACCTACTTTTACGTGGCTAAAAAAACGTCAGATAGTCTCTCAGCGTAGCGCATGATGAGGCTGACATTTATGATTAACGTCATGCCGGAATGGTTTTTCTGGCATGGCGAATAAATAATCCAGAGTTTACGTCATTTTGCGCAATTTTTCGGCAAAGACGAATTGAATGACGGTTTGACAGCCAGCGGTTTCCCTTCTACGGCCATCAAAAGCCCGCACAGGATAACCTCCGAGGCCCTTAAAGACAAAATATTTTGAACCATGTCATTTAGAGTTGTTATCTTGCACAATAATTTTATTTTTTATACGTGAAGTTGAGGTAAAGCCATGTCGACACCCCAGAATAGCCACATCAGCTGGTTTAGCTTATTTGGCCGTGGCCAGCATTATTCGAAGACCTGGCCCGTCGATAAGCGCCTTGCGCCCGTCTTTGTCGAAAACCGCGTTATACGCGCCACCCGCTTTGCGATCCGTTTTATGCCTCCCCTTGCCGTTTTCACACTGAGCTGGCAAATCGCCCTCGGCGGCCAGCTTGGCCCTGCCGTCGCTACCGCTTTGTTCGCCTGCAGTTTGCCCATGCAGGGGCTTTGGTGGTTGGGTAAGCGTTCCGTTACGCCGTTGCCGCCCTCCGTTCTGCACTGGTTTTATGAGGTGCGCGGAAAATTACAGGAGGCGGGGCAGGCTTTAGCGCCGCTGGAGGGGAAGCCGGACTATCAGGCGCTGGCCGACGTGCTCAGGCGCGCATTCAAGCAGCTGGATAAAACTTTCCTGGATGATTTGTAAAACAGGGGCCGTTACGCATATAAAGGAAGGCATACTTTTTAGCAGGTTACTTTGCTTACAGGAGCTAATAGATGGAAATGACTAACGCCCAGCGTCTGATTTTATCCAATCAGTACAAAATGATGACCATGCTCGACCCGGACAACGCCGAGCGTTATCGTCGCCTGCAGACCATCATCGAGCGCGGCTACGGCCTGCAAATGCGCGAGCTGGACCGCGAGTTTGGCCAGCTAACGGAAGAAACGTGCCGCACCGTCATCGACATCATGGAGATGTACCACGCGCTGCACGTCTCCTGGGCTAACCTCAAAGATACCCAGAGCATTGACGAGCGCCGCGTCACCTTTTTAGGCTTTGACGCCGCAACCGAAGCGCGCTTTCTGGGCTACGTCCGCTTTATGGTCAACGTTGAAGGCCGCTACGCGCACTTTGACGCCGGCACCCACGGCTTTAACGCCCAGACGCCAATGTGGGAAAAATACCAACGCATGCTGAAAGTGTGGCAGTCTTGCCCGCGTCAGTATCACTTAAGCGCGAATGAAATCGCGCAGATTATCAATGCCTGAGGGGATAAGTGTGGTGAAGTGTAAAGGTTTCTTGTTTGATTTGGACGGGACGCTGGTCGATTCCCTGCCGGCGGTCGAGCGCGCATGGATAAACTGGGCGAAGCGCTTTGATATCTCTCCTGAAGAGGTGTTGGGCTTTATCCACGGCAAGCAGGCGATTACTTCACTGCGCCATTTTATGGCGGGCGCCTCCGAAGAGGAGATTCAGCAGGAGTTTACGCGGCTGGAGAAAATCGAGTCTGAGGATACCGAGGGCGTCACGGCGCTTCCCGGCGCCGTTGAGCTGTTGACGCACCTGAACGAAGCAGGCATTCCCTGGGCTATCGTTACCTCCGGATCCGTACCCGTAGCCACGGCGCGTCGCCTGGCGGGCGTTCTGCCCGAGCCGGAAGTCTTCGTCACCGCAGAACGCGTGGCGCGCGGCAAGCCGGAGCCGGACGCTTATCTGCTGGGTGCGCAGCTGCTGGGCCTTGAGCCGGAAGAGTGCGTCGTGGTGGAAGATGCCCCGGCGGGCGTGCTGTCGGGCCTTGCGGCCGGCTGCCACGTTATTGCGGTTAACGCGCCTGCGGATACGCCACGCCTTGAGCATGTCGATTATGCATTACAGTCGCTCACCGAACTGCTGGTGCAGAAATTACCCGACGGCAGCGTCGAAGTGTTAAGAAAACACTAATCACATGATTTAACCCTGCGTTCGCGGGGTTTTTTTATGGCATCCTTTGGGCATTCGGTTAATTTCGGAAACAAGGATGCGTTTTGAATTCGGAACTGATATGGGTACTTTCATTGCTCGGCATCGCGGTAGTGCTGTTTGCTACCGGCAAGGTGCGAATGGATGCCGTAGCGCTGCTGGTCATTATCGCTTTCGTGCTGAGCGGCACGCTGACGCTTAACGAGGCGTTTTCCGGCTTCAGCGATCCTAACGTCGTTCTTATCGCCGCGCTTTTTGTTATCGGCGATGGCCTGGTTCGTACGGGCGTCGCCACTAATATGGGTTCCTGGCTGGTAAAGGTCGCCGGCAGCAGCGAAACCAAAATGCTTATTCTTCTGATGCTCACCGTCGCCGGCCTTGGCGCGTTTATGAGCTCCACCGGCGTCGTCGCCATCTTTATTCCCGTTGTGCTTAGCGTCTCCATGCGCATGAAAATCTCCCCCTCACGCCTGATGATGCCGCTCAGTTTTGCCGGTCTTATCAGCGGTATGATGACGCTGGTCGCCACGCCGCCGAACCTTGTGGTCAACAGCGAACTGCTGCGCGAAGGCCTGGAGGGATTCAGCTTCTTTAGCGTGACGCCGATTGGCCTGGTGGTGCTCGCGCTGGGCATCGGCTATATGCTTTTTGCCCGTTTTGCCCTTAACGGACAGAACAAAGAGGAGGGGAAAACAGGGTGGAGAAGGCGCACCTTTCGCGATTTGATAAAAGAGTATCGCCTGACCGGCCGCGCCCGTCGCCTGGCTATCCGTCCCGGCTCGCCGATGGTTGGCCATCGCCTCGATGATTTAAAACTACGTGAGCGCTACGGGGCCAACGTGATCGGGCTTGAGCGCTGGCGCCGGTTCCGCCGGGTGATTGTGAACGTTACCGGCGTAACGGAGTTCCGGGCGCGGGACGTGCTGCTGATTGATATGTCTGCCTCCGATGTCGACCTGCGTGAGTTCTGCAGCGAGCAGCAGCTTGAGCCGCTAATCCTGCGCGGGGAGTATTTCTCCGACCAGGCGCTGGACGTGGGGATGGCGGAAGTGTCGATGATCCCGGATTCGGAGCTGATCGGACAGACGCTGCGCGAAATTGGTTTTCGTACCCGCTATGGGCTGAACGTCGTAGGCCTTAAACGCAACGGCGCAGCGCTGGAAGGGCTGCTGGTGGACGAAGCGCTCCAGCTTGGGGATATTCTGCTGGTGGTCGGCGACTGGAAGTTAATCAGCCAGCTGAATAAAAACAGCCGCGATTTTCTGGTGCTCAATCTGCCGGTGGAAGAGGGGGAAGCCTCGCCGGCGCACAGCCAGGCGCCGCACGCCATTTTTTGCCTGGCGCTGATGGTTGCCCTGATGCTCACCGATGAAATACCCAATCCTGTCGCCGCGATCGTCGCCTGTCTGCTGATGGGAAAATTCCGCTGCATCGATATGGAAAGCGCCTACAAAGCGATTCACTGGCCGAGCATCATTTTGATTGTCGGGATGATGCCCTTTGCGCTGGCGCTGCAAAAAACCGGCGGCGTAGATTTGATCGTCAGCGGATTAATGACGCTGGGCGGCGGCTACGGGCCTTATATGATGCTCGTTTGTTTATTCGCCATGTGCGCGACCATCGGGCTGTTTATCTCCAATACCGCCACCGCGGTGCTGATGGCGCCCATCGCGCTGGCGGCGGCAAAATCAATGGGCGTGTCGCCTTATCCATTTGCGATGATTGTGGCGCTCGCCGCTTCCGCCGCCTTTATGACGCCGGTTTCTTCTCCGGTGAACACGCTGGTGCTGGGGCCGGGCAACTATAAATTCAGCGACTTTGTGAAGCTAGGTGTGCCCTTTACCGTCATCGTGATGGTTGTAAGCGTAGGGATGGTGCCGATGCTGTTCCCGTTTTAATGCACGGGCGTCGGGTGGCAGCTTATGCCTCACCCGACCTACAGCGGAGAATCCTGGCTAATCTCATCAAGCGAAAGCTGGAAGCTGGGCACGAAGACCTGCATAAAATAGTCCATCTCTTCGCTGTGTCTGTCCGCGAGGGTCTTTTCCAGGCGGCTTTTGGCCAGTAAAAATTCGTTATTCCCGGCCGATAACTCTTCCAGACATTTCAGATAGGCGCATAGCGCATCCGCCTGTTTAACGACGGCTTTTTCTTCATCGCTGTACTGATGTTCATCAATCAGCGGCGCCCAGATATCCCGCAGCTCTTCCGGCACCATGTCGATTAATTTCTGCTGCGCAATCTTCTCTATGGCTTTGTATTCATGAGCGATTTGTGAATTAAAGTATTTCACCGGCGTAGGAAGATCGCCGGTCAGCACTTCGCTGGTGTCGTGGTACATCGCCAGCAGCGCAATGCGTTCGGCATTCAGGCTGCCGTTGAATTTACGATTTTTAATCGCGGCAAGGGCATGAGCGACCATTGCGACCTGCAGGCTGTGTTCCGAGACGTTTTCCGTGCGCACGTTGCGCATCAGCGGCCAGCGGTTGATAAGTTTCAGGCGGGAAAGGTGGGCGAAGAAATGGCTTTGACTCATAGTGCACCTGGTCTCTACAGCAAAGAAAACCATTGTGCGAGGAGAAAGGGGAAGATGCAAACATCTTCCCCGGCAAAGATTTACTGATGGTAATGGCCCAGGAAGCGCCCCAGCTTGTTGATGGACATTTCCAGCTCGTCCACGCGCGGCAGCGTTACGATACGCACGTGATCGGGCCACGGCCAGTTAAAGGCCGTTCCCTGCACCAGCAGCACTTTTTCCTGCAGCAGGAAGTCGAGCACCATTTTCTGGTCGTCATGAATGTTGAAACGCTTCGCGTCGATTTTCGGGAACATATACAATGCGCCGCGCGGCTTCACGCAGGAAACGCCGGGAATATCGTTAATCAGTTCCCAGGCGCGGTTGCGCTGTTCATACAGACGCCCGCCCGGCACGATAAATTCGCTGATGCTCTGATAGCCGCCAAGCGCGGTCTGAATAGCATGCTGCGCAGGAACGTTGGCGCACAGGCGCATCGAAGCCAGCATCTCCAGCCCTTCTATATAGCCTTTGGCGTGCTTCTTCGGTCCGCTCAGCACCATCCAGCCCTGACGGAAACCGGCGACGCGGTAAGTTTTCGACAGGCCGTTAAAGGTAATGGTTAACAGGTCCGGTGCAAGGGTTGCGATGGAGATATGCTCGGCTTCGTCATAAAGGATTTTGTCATAAATCTCATCGGCAAAGATGATGAGGTTGTGCTGGCGGGCCAGCTCGACGATTTCCAGCAGCAGCTCTTTTGAATACACGGCGCCGGTTGGGTTATTGGGATTTATTATCACGATACCGCGGGTGCGCGGCGTGATTTTGGCGCGAATATCATTGAGATCCGGGAACCAGTCGGCGGATTCATCGCAAAGATAATGTACCGCTTTACCGCCGGAGAGCGACACGGCCGCGGTCCACAGCGGGTAATCCGGCGCGGGAACCAGCATTTCATCGCCGCTGTTGAGCAGCGCCTGCATTGACTGGACGATCAGCTCAGAAACGCCGTTGCCGATATAGATATCTTCGACGGTCACATCCCGCATACCCCGCGCCTGATAATGCTGCATGATGGCCTTGCGCGCGGAGTACAACCCTTTCGAGTCGCAATATCCCTGCGCCGTGGGAAGGTTGCGAATCACGTCGACAAGGATTTCATCCGGGGCCTCAAAACCGAAGGGAGCGGGGTTGCCGATATTCAGTTTAAGAACTTTGTTGCCTTCTTCTTCCAGGCGTTTCGCCTCTTTGAGAACCGGACCGCGGATGTCATAACAGACATTATCTAATTTGCTGGATTTTTCGATAGGGGACATGAAGCTTCGACCTTAAATGTTAGCGTTGCTTCCTGCCGTGGAAGCAACCAGGCATCAATGTACTCCTGGCCGCTGCAGATTTGAACCCAAACGGGGCGTATAAAAGCAATTTATCTTCAGCAGGATGTAAAGAAAAACGGCTTTTCGCCACTATTTGTTGGTTGTTAATTTTGCTTAATAAATTAATGATGAAATAATAATCTGGATTTGCGGCGGTATTATGTTTTTATATGCTGTCTGGATGCGGGTTATGAAGCGGGGGATGCTGCTTTTTTGCAGACCCATCCTGAAAAAGAATAAGCGGCGATGAATATCCGCAGGCAAACCGCGGGATTGAGCCAAACTGGACGGTTAAAAAAATGTTTATGAACCTAATCGGAGATGTAATTAATATATAGGACGGCAATTATTAAGCACCTTTTATTATAGAAAGTGACAACAGCCTCGGCCGTCCTGGAATAAATAGGTAACCGGCTTCTTAAAAAAGAGAATGAGATCAGATAATTCCTAACAGATCTTATAAACCAGTATAGTTTGAGGTAAGATACACCGGCTAATTTGGTTGTTTTCATGCTTAAGACTTCCAGTAACGCCCCGCCTTATAAGGGCTTGACCAGCATGTTTGTACCAAAAGAGTACCGTCTGCGGCTTTCTGGTCGGCGACTTCTCAGCGCTTCCCCGCAGGCCGGTAAGAAAGAATAAATAAGACCAGTTTTTGCAGTGGGTTTACCCTTAATACTTCGTTTTAATTTAATCGACTGGTATGACAAACCGCGGGTTTGTCTGTTGTATTCGCCAGCGTAATATCCCTACATGCGAGCTTCGCATAATTGAACCACGCCGTCGGGAAAATAAAATATTAAAAAGTCAGGAAAACGATCTCTAAAAAGAGCATGCACTCATCGGAGACGTTCTGTAAATGGAATTGCTTTATCTCTTTGATAAATCACAGCAATAGAACTAAGGCAGTCTCGCAAGAGCAACCTAATAGTGAAAAAATTATGATTAACGCAAATCGCCCGATACTTAATCTCGACCTCGATCTGCTAAGAACCTTCGTTGCGGTCGCCGATCTCAATACCTTTGCCGCCGCCGCCGCCGCGGTATGCCGTACCCAGTCTGCGGTCAGCCAGCAGATGCAGCGCCTTGAGCAGCTGGTAGGAAAAGAGCTCTTTGCGCGCCATGGCCGTAACAAGCTGCTGACCGAACACGGTATTCAGCTATTAGGCTATGCGAGAAAAATCCTGCGTTTTAACGACGAGGCCTGCACTTCGCTGATGTTCAGCAATTTACAGGGGGTGCTGACCATCGGAGCTTCTGATGAAACCGCAGATACCATTCTTCCCTTCCTTCTTAACCGGGTAAGCTCGGTTTACCCAAAACTTGCGCTGGATGTGCGGGTTAAACGTAATCCTTTTATGATTGAAATGCTCAATCAGCAGGAAGTTGATTTAGTGGTCACCACCTCGAAGCCCGCCCATTTCGAGTCAATCGTGCTGCGTACGTCCCCAACGCTGTGGTACTGCGCGGCAGACTATGTCTTTCAGAAGGGCGAGGCGGTGCCGCTGGTTCTGCTCGACGATCCAAGCCCGTATCGCGACATGATGCTTGAGCACCTGAATGCGGAACGCATTCCCTGGCGCATCTCCTATGTCGCCTCGACCCTTGCGGCGGTCAGAGCGGCGGTGAAGGCCGGTCTTGGCGTAACTGCCAGACCGGTGGAGATGATGAGTTCGGAGCTGCGCGTGCTGGGCTCGTCTGACGGTCTTCCTGTGATGCCGGAGACGCAGTATCTGCTTTGCCGCAATCCGCAGACCGATAACGAACTGGCGCAGGCGATTTTCAGCGCCATGGAAACGACCCCTAATCCCTATACCTACGCGCTGACGCCGGACGAAGACGATGATCCGCTGTTAATCGAGGGCGGGGTAGAGTAGTTTTCCTCGCTCCGTTAGTAACAAAATGTTAACTGTAAAAACAGGCCGCTGGAGAGATTATTTGCTCCAGCGGCCTGTTTTTTAGGCAATTTGGCTTTTTATTGTCACGATGCCGGAAAAATGTTTTTCCAAACAACGAATTAGTACGCAGCGCTGCGTTTTCGTTTTTATCGGCTGTCGCGAAGCCGGGTAGCAGGAAAATGTTAAAAAACAATCGGCAATGTTGCTTCTTTTTGCTGTGAATTAACAAAAGCGTGTCTCAGATCATGAAAATACTCCCAATTAGGGGGAGGAATAGTTGAGATTTCCTGCCAAAATAGAGGGGTTGTTTAAATTTTTCCACACGACGGACACGATTCAACATCATGGAGGTTGCGTGAATAACTCAGCGCCGCCGGGTTTTAACGCATTAAATGTTAATGAATTGGCGTCAATGTAAACTAATGTGTGGATACTTTTGTTAAAGTTGACAAAAGGTTATAGAAAGGAGTAAAAAACCCCATCAATTTGCTGGTAAATTTTTGATTCCAGCAGTTATTGTAAGGTTTATTGTTCCTCCCCATGAATCGATGTGGTGTTCATCTGCCAGCAAGAGCAGAGGTTTTGGCGCCACTTTTGATGAGTAAGCAATGAGTATGTCAACATCCACTGAAGTTATCGCTCATCACTGGGCGTTCGCTGTCTTTCTTATTGTTGCCATTGGCCTGTGTTGCGTAATGCTGCTCGGGGCATGGTTCCTTGGCGGGAGAGCTAAGGGCCGGCATAAGAATACCCCCTTCGAGTCAGGTATTGACTCCGTTGGTTCCGCGCGTTTACGCCTTTCCGCTAAGTTTTACCTGGTGGCCATGTTCTTCGTTATCTTTGACGTGGAAGCCCTGTATCTCTATGCCTGGTCTACTTCCATTCGGGAAAGTGGCTGGATTGGTTTCGCGGAAGCCGCAATTTTCATTTTAGTGCTACTGGCTGGTCTGGTGTATCTGGTGCGTATTGGCGCGCTCGATTGGACTCCTGCGCGTTCGCGTCGTGAGAAAATCAACCCGGAAACCGACAGTCTCACTAACCGTCATACGCGCTAACAGCGAGGCTATAAGATGGACTATACGCTCACCCGCATAGACCCCAACAACGGTGAGAACGACCGTTATCCCCTGCAAAAACAGGAAATCGTAACCGATCCTCTTGACCAAGAGATTAACCGTAGCGTGTACATGGGCAAGCTCGAGCATGCGCTGCACGATATGGTTAACTGGGGGCGTAAAAACTCAATCTGGCCATATAACTTTGGCCTTTCTTGCTGCTACGTCGAGATGGTGACCTCGTTTACCGCCGTGCATGACGTGGCGCGTTTTGGCGCTGAAGTTCTGCGCGCGTCGCCTCGTCAGGCTGACCTGATGGTGATTGCCGGCACCTGCTTCACCAAAATGGCGCCGGTTATTCAGCGTCTTTACGATCAGATGCTCGAGCCGAAATGGGTTATCTCCATGGGCGCCTGCGCAAACTCTGGCGGCATGTACGATATCTACTCCGTTGTGCAGGGCGTCGATAAATTCCTGCCGGTTGATGTTTACATCCCGGGCTGTCCGCCGCGTCCGGAAGCCTATATGCAGGCGCTGATGCTGCTGCAGGAATCGATTGGTAAAGAGCGTCGCCCGCTTTCGTGGGTGGTTGGCGATCAGGGCGTTTATCGCGCCAATATGCAATCGGAGCGCGAGCGTAAGCGCGGCGAACGAATTGCCGTGACCAACCTGCGGACGCCGGACGAAATTTAATTTGCGCCTGTAGTCAGTAAGAAAAGGCTTCGCAAATCAATAATATTAGCGCGAAGCACTGACCGACAGTCACCACAGAACCATTTGCAATGGTGAGAAATATGACCGATTTAACCGCGCAAGATGCCGCTCAGCAAGCATGTGTTACCCGTGACCATTTAGATGATCCGGTGATCGGCGAGTTGCGTAACCGTTTTGGGCCGGATGCCTTTACCGTTCAGCCTACCCGCACCGGGGTCCCGGTGGTCTGGGTTAAGCGCGAACAATTGCTGGAAGTGGGCGATTTCTTAAAAAGGCTGCCAAAACCTTACGTCATGCTGTTTGACCTGCATGGCATGGACGAGCGTCTTCGTACTCACCGCGACGGTTTACCGGCCGCGGATTTTTCCGTTTTCTACCACCTGATTTCCATCGATCGCAACCGCGATATCATGCTTAAGGTGGCGCTGTCTGAAAACGACCTGAACGTGCCTACCTTTACCAAACTTTTCCCCAACGCCAACTGGTACGAGCGTGAAACCTGGGAAATGTTCGGCATTACCTTTAACGGCCACCCGCACCTGACGCGCATCATGATGCCGCCGACATGGGAAGGCCATCCGCTGCGTAAAGATTACCCGGCGCGCGCCACCGAATTCGATCCGTTTGAATTAACCAAACAGAAAGAAGATCTGGAAATGGAGGCGCTGACCTTCAAGCCGGAAGACTGGGGTATGAAACGCAGCAGCGAGCATGAAGACTTCATGTTCCTGAACCTTGGGCCGAACCACCCGTCCGCGCACGGTGCGTTCCGTATCGTGCTGCAGCTCGATGGTGAAGAAATCGTCGATTGCGTACCGGATATCGGTTATCACCACCGTGGCGCCGAGAAAATGGGCGAGCGCCAGTCATGGCACAGCTACATTCCGTACACCGATCGTATCGAATACCTCGGCGGCTGCGTGAACGAAATGCCGTACGTGCTGGCGGTTGAAAAGCTGGCGGGCATCAAGGTTCCCGAGCGCGTGGACGTTATCCGCGTCATGCTTTCCGAGCTGTTCCGTATCAACAGCCACCTGCTGTACATCTCCACGTTCATTCAGGACGTTGGCGCGATGACGCCGGTATTCTTCGCCTTTACCGACCGCCAGAAAATTTATGACCTGGTGGAAGCGATTACCGGTTTCCGTATGCACCCGGCGTGGTTCCGTATCGGCGGCGTGGCGCACGACCTGCCGAACGGCTGGGAACGTCTGCTAAAAGAGTTCCTCGAGTGGATGCCAAAACGTCTGGACTCCTACGAGAAAGCCGCGCTGCGTAACACCATCCTGAAAGGACGTTCGCAGGGCGTTGCGGCCTACGGCAAGAAAGAAGCGCTGGAGTGGGGCACCACCGGTGCCGGCCTGCGCGCAACCGGTATCGACTTCGATATCCGTAAAGCCCGTCCTTACTCTGGTTATGAAAACTTTGACTTCGAAATCCCGGTCGGCGGTGGCGTGAGCGATTGCTATACCCGCGTGATGCTGAAGGTCGAAGAGCTGCGCCAGAGCCTGCGTATTCTTGACCAGTGTCTGAAAAACATGCCGGCCGGCCCGTTCAAGGCGGATCATCCGCTGACCACGCCGCCGCCGAAAGAGCGCACGCTGCAGCATATCGAAACCCTGATTACCCACTTCCTGCAGGTTTCCTGGGGCCCGGTAATGCCGGCCAACGAATCCTTCCAGATGATTGAGGCAACCAAGGGGATTAACAGTTACTACCTGACCAGCGACGGTAGCACCATGAGTTACCGTACCCGTATTCGTACCCCGAGCTTTGCGCACCTGCAGCAAATCCCGGCGGCTATCCGCGGCAGCCTGGTTTCTGACCTGATTGTCTATCTGGGTAGTATCGATTTTGTAATGTCTGATGTGGATCGCTAACTATGCACGATAACCAACAACCCCAGGCTGAAGCCTTTGAGCTGACTCAAGCTGAGCGTGAAGCGATTGAGCACGAAAAACACCATTACGAAGATGCTCGCGCCGCGTCCATTGAAGCGCTGAAGATCGTTCAGAAGCAGCGCGGCTGGGTGCCGGACGGCGCGATTTACGCCATCGCTGATGTTTTAGGCATTCCTGCCAGCGACGTAGAAGGCGTTGCCACCTTCTATAGCCAGATTTTCCGCCAGCCGGTGGGCCGCCACGTGATTCGCTACTGCGACAGCGTGGTTTGCCATATTACGGGCTACCAGGGCATTCAATCGGCTATCGAAGCGAAACTGAACATCAAACCGGGTCAAACCACCTTTGATGGTCGCTTTACCCTGCTGCCGACCTGCTGTCTGGGGAACTGCGACAAGGGGCCGACGATGATGATTGATGAGGATACTCACAGCTATCTGACGCCGGAAGCGATCCCTGATTTGCTGGAGCAGTATAAATGAAGACGATTATTCGTACTGCCGAGACCCATCCGTTGACCTGGCGTTTGCGCGATGACAAGCAGCCGGTATGGCTGGATGAATATCGCAGCAAAAACGGTTATGAAGGCGCGCGTAAAGCGCTGACCGGCATGGCGCCGGACGACATCGTCAATGCGGTGAAGGATGCGGGCCTTAAAGGCCGCGGCGGCGCGGGCTTTTCCACCGGCCTGAAGTGGAGCCTGATGCCGAAAGACGAATCCATGAACATCCGTTACCTGCTGTGTAACGCCGATGAAATGGAGCCGGGCACCTATAAAGACCGCCTGCTGATGGAGCAATTGCCGCACCTGCTGGTGGAAGGCATGCTCATTTCCGCCTTCGCCCTGAAAGCTTATCGTGGCTACATCTTCCTGCGCGGCGAGTACATCGAAGCGGCGGTGAATCTGCGTCGTGCGATTGCGGAAGCCACCGAAGCGGGCCTGCTGGGTAAAAATATTCTCGGTTCTGGTTTTGATTTTGAACTGATCGTGCACACCGGCGCCGGGCGTTATATTTGCGGTGAAGAAACCGCGCTGATTAACTCCCTGGAAGGCCGTCGCGCGAACCCGCGTTCAAAACCGCCTTTCCCTGCGTCAAGCGGCGTTTGGGGCAAACCGACCTGCGTAAACAACGTTGAAACCCTGTGTAACGTCCCGGCAATTCTGGCCGACGGCGTTGAGTGGTATCAGGGGATCGGCGGCGGTATAAGCAAAGATACCGGCACCAAGCTGATGGGCTTCTCCGGGCGCGTGAAAAACCCGGGCGTCTGGGAACTGCCGTTCGGCACTACCGCCCGTGAAATCCTTGAGGATTACGCAGGCGGCATGCGCGACGGTCTCAAATTCAAAGCCTGGCAGCCGGGCGGAGCGGGGACGGACTTCCTGACCGAAGCCCACCTTGATTTGCCGATGGAGTTTGAAAGCATCGGTAAAGCGGGCAGCCGTCTGGGTACCGCGCTGGCGATGGCCGTTGACCATGAAATTGGCATGGTGCCGCTGGTCCGCAACCTGGAAGAGTTTTTTGCCCGTGAATCCTGCGGCTGGTGTACGCCTTGCCGTGACGGTCTGCCGTGGAGCGTAAAAATTCTGCGCGCCCTGGAGCGCGGCGAGGGCCAGCCTGGGGATATCGAGACGCTTGAGCAGCTGTGTCGTTTCCTGGGGCCGGGTAAAACCTTCTGTGCGCACGCGCCGGGCGCGGTTGAGCCATTGCAGAGTGCGATTAAATATTTCCGCGACGAATTCGAAGCAGGCATTGCCAAACAGGACTTCGGTAACACGCGTGCCATTAATGGCATTCAGCCGAACCTGTTAAAAACGCGCTGGTGATATAGCCCCTTCGCTCTTTTGGGTTTTCCTCTCATCAGGAGAGGGCCGGAGCGAGGGTGGTATTGCACAAGAATTTTTGATTAACGCCTGAATTTATTCAGGCCAACTGGAAGCATGCTGACTATGGCTACGATTCATGTAGACGGCAAAGAATATGAGGTTAACGGAGCGGACAACCTGCTGGAAGCTTGTCTCTCCTTAGGCCTCGATATTCCTTATTTTTGCTGGCACCCGGCGCTGGGCAGCGTCGGTGCTTGCCGCCAGTGTGCGGTGAAGCAATATCAAAACGCAGAAGATACCCGCGGCCGCCTGGTGATGTCCTGTATGACACCAGCCTCCGACGGCACCTTTATCTCCATCGACGATGGCGAAGCGAAGCAGTTCCGCGAAAGCGTAGTGGAATGGTTGATGACCAACCACCCGCACGACTGTCCGGTCTGTGAAGAGGGCGGCAACTGCCACCTGCAGGATATGACGGTGATGACCGGCCATAGCTTCCGCCGCTATCGTTTCACCAAGCGTACCCACCGCAACCAGGATCTTGGCCCGTTCATTTCTCATGAGATGAACCGCTGCATCGCCTGCTACCGCTGCGTGCGTTACTACAAAGATTATGCGGACGGCAAAGACCTGGGCGTGTATGGCGCTCACGACAACGTCTACTTCGGTCGTCCGGAAGATGGCGTGCTTGAAAGCGAGTTCTCCGGCAACCTGGTAGAGATTTGCCCGACCGGCGTATTCACTGACAAAACCCACTCCGAACGCTACAACCGTAAGTGGGATATGCAGTTTGCGCCAAGCATCTGCCAGCAGTGCTCTCTGGGCTGTAACACCAGCCCGGGCGAACGCTATGGCGAGCTGCGTCGCATCGAAAACCGCTACAACGGCACCGTTAACCACTACTTCCTGTGCGACCGCGGCCGTTTCGGCTACGGCTATGTGAATCTTAAAGATCGTCCGCGCCAGCCTATTCAGCGCCGCGGTGACGATTTGATCACTCTTAACGCGGAGCAGGCGATGCAGGGCGCGGCGGATATTCTGCGCCAGTCGAAGAAAGTAATAGGCATCGGCTCGCCGCGCGCCAGCGTAGAAAGCAACTTCGCGCTGCGTGAACTGGTGGGTGCGGATAACTTCTATACCGGTATCGCTTCCGGCGAGCAGGCTCGTCTGCAGCTGATGCTAAAAGTGCTGCGTGAAAGCGGTATTCATACGCCGGCGCTGCGCGAGATCGAATCTTACGATGCGGTGCTGATTCTGGGCGAAGATGTTACCCAGACCGGCGCCCGCGCCGCGCTGGCGATTCGCCAGGCGGTGAAAGGCAAGGCGCGTGAAATGGCGGCGGCGCAAAAAGTAGCCGACTGGCAGATTGCGGCCATCCTCAACATTGGCCAGCATGCGAAACACCCGCTGTTTGTGACTAACGTGGACAGCACTCGTCTGGACGATATCGCCGCATGGACCTACCGCGCGCCGGTTGAAGATCAGGCGCGCCTGGGCTTCGCGATTGCCAACGCGCTGGACAGCAGCTCTCCGGCTGTAGAACTGGATCGCGACCTGCAAAACAAGGTCGACGTGATCGTTCAGGCGCTGGCCGGCGCTAAAAAGCCGCTTATCGTTTCTGGTACTAACGCCGGCAGCGAAGCGGTTATCCAGGCTGCGGCAAACGTGGCGAAAGCCCTGAAAGGCCGCGGCACGGATGTCGGCATCACCATGATTGCGCGCGCGGTAAACAGCGTGGGTCTGGGCATGATCGGCGGCGGTTCTCTTGAAGAGGCGCTGAGCGAACTGGAAAGCGGCGCTGCCGATGCGGTAGTGGTGCTGGAAAACGATCTGCATCGCCACGCAAGCGCTGCCCGCGTTGACGCCGCGCTCTCTAAAGCGCCGCTGGTACTGGTTATCGACCATCAGCGTACGGCGATCATGGACAAAGCCCATCTGGTGCTGTCCACCGCAAGCTTCGCCGAAAGCGACGGCACGGTCATTAACAACGAAGGCCGCGCGCAGCGCTTCTTCCAGGTCTATGACCCGGCGTATTACGACCATAACGTTGCGATGCTGGAAAGCTGGCGCTGGCTGCACTCCCTGCACAGCACCGTTCGCAGCCGCGAAGTGGACTGGACGCAGCTCGATCACGTGATCGACGCCTGTGTGAAAGCATTGCCGCAGCTGGCCGGAATTAAAGAAGCTGCGCCTGACGCAAGCTTCCGCATCCGCGGTCAGAAGCTGTCTCGCTCTCCGATCCGCTCCAGCGGCCGTACGGCGATGCGCGCCAACATCAGCGTGCACGAACCGCGTCAGCCGCAGGATAAAGACACGATGTTCGCCTTCTCTATGGAAGGGAACAACCAGCCTTCCGCCCCGCGTTCGCAGATTCCGTTCGCATGGGCTCCGGGCTGGAACTCACCGCAGGCATGGAACAAATTCCAGGACGAAGTGGGTGGCAAGCTGCGCCATGGCGATCCGGGCGTGCGCCTGATTGAAGCTGCGGACACGGGCATCGATTTCTTCGATAGCGTGCCGGAAAGCTTCCGGGCGGAAGAGGGCAAATGGCGCATCGCACCTTACTACCACCTGTTTGGTAGCGATGAGATGTCCCAGCGTTCTCCTGTCTTCCAAAGCCGCATGGTCGCGCCTTACGTTACGCTGAACCCGGCCGACGCCGCGAAGCTTGGCGTAAACGCCGGTAGCCTGATTTCCTTTAGCTACGAAGGACAAACGCTGAGTTTGCCGCTGCGGCTCTCCGAAGGGCTGACGGCAGGGCAGGTTGGTCTACCGATGGGCATGCCTGGCATTGCTCCGGTTCTGGCGGGTGCTCGTCTTGAAAATCTGCAGGAGGCTGCGCAATGAGTTGGTTGACACCGGATGTTATCGACATTCTGCTGAGCATCCTCAAGGCGGTAGTGATTCTGTTAGTGGTCGTTACCTGCGGCGCGTTCATGAGCTTCGGCGAACGTCGCCTGCTTGGCCTGTTCCAGAACCGCTATGGACCGAACCGCGTAGGCTGGGGCGGTTCGCTCCAGCTGGTGGCGGACATGATCAAGATGTTCTTTAAAGAGGACTGGGTTCCGCGCTTCTCGGATCGCGTGATCTTTACGCTTGCGCCAATGATCGCTTTCACCTCTTTGCTGCTGGCCTTTGCGATTGTGCCGGTCAGCCCGAGCTGGGTGGTGGCGGATCTGAACATCGGTATCCTGTTCTTCCTGATGATGGCGGGGCTTGCGGTTTACGCCGTCCTGTTCGCGGGCTGGTCAAGCAACAACAAATATTCACTTTTAGGCGCGATGCGTGCTTCTGCGCAGACGCTTAGCTATGAAGTGTTCCTTGGTCTTTCCCTGATGGGCGTGGTAGCGCAGGCGGGATCGTTCAATATGGGCGATATCGTCAACAACCAGGCGCATCTGTGGAACGTCATCCCGCAGTTCTTTGGCTTTCTCACCTTTGCGATTGCGGGCGTTGCGGTTTGCCACCGTCACCCGTTTGACCAACCGGAAGCCGAACAGGAGCTGGCCGATGGCTACCACATTGAATATTCCGGCATGAAGTTCGGTCTGTTCTTCGTGGGTGAATATATCGGCATCGTCACCGTGTCCGCACTGATTGTGACGCTGTTCTTTGGTGGCTGGAATGGTCCGTGGTTGCCTCCGTTCATCTGGTTCGCGTTAAAAACCGCGTTCTTCATGATGATGTTCATTTTGATTCGCGCAGCTTTGCCTCGTCCGCGTTATGACCAGGTAATGTCCTTCGGCTGGAAAGTTTGCCTGCCGCTGACGCTTGTCAATTTGCTGGTGACCGCCGCGGTCATTCTTTATCAGGCACCATAAGGGGTGAAAAAACCATGACATTGAAAGAGTTAGTGGTTGGTTTCGGCACCCAGGTACGCAGTATCTGGATGATCGGTCTGCACGCCTTCGCTAAGCGCGAAACGCAGATGTATCCGGAAGAACCAGTCTATCTGCCGCCACGTTACCGTGGCCGTATCGTGCTGACGCGCGATCCGGACGGCGAAGAGCGTTGCGTTGCCTGTAACCTGTGTGCGGTTGCCTGCCCGGTCGCCTGTATCTCTTTGCAAAAAGCAGAGACGAAAGACGGCCGCTGGTATCCAGAGTTCTTCCGCATTAACTTCTCACGCTGCATTTTCTGCGGCCTGTGCGAAGAAGCCTGTCCAACGACGGCGATTCAGCTAACCCCGGATTTCGAACTGGGTGAGTTTAAGCGTCAGGATCTGGTGTACGAAAAAGAGGACCTGCTGATTTCCGGTCCGGGCAAATACCCGGAATATAACTTCTACCGGATGGCGGGCATGGCAATCGACGGCAAAGATAAGGGCGAAGCGGAAAACGAAGCCAAGCCTATCGACGTCAAAGGCCTGTTACCTTAAGGAGTCAGGAATGGAATTCGCTTTTTATATTTGCGCCCTCGTGGCGGTCCTGACCACCCTGCGGGTGATCACGCACACTAACGCGGTACACGCGCTTTTGTATCTGATTATCTCTTTGCTGGCCATCGCCGGGGTGTTCTTCTCACTCGGCGCCTATTTTGCCGGTGCGCTGGAGATTATCGTTTACGCCGGGGCCATCATGGTGCTGTTCGTCTTCGTGGTGATGATGCTAAACCTCGGCAATTCGGTGGTGCAGCAGGAGCGCGAATGGCTTAAGCCACAGCTGTGGATCGGTCCGGGCCTGCTTTCTGCGGTGCTGCTTGTGGTGCTGGTGTACGCGATTCTGAGTCTTAACGATCAGGGTATCGAGGGTACGGCAATCGATGCGAAACAGGTAGGTATCGCGCTGTTTGGCCCATACGTTCTGGCCGTTGAGCTGGCGTCTATGCTGCTGCTGGCCGGTCTGGTTGTTGCCTTCCATCTGGGCCGTGAAGACCGCGCCGGTGAAGTGTTAAGCAACCGTCAGGCGGATATGGCTACAAAAAGAAAAACGGAGGAGCACGTATGATCCCGCTGCAACATGGACTCATCCTCGCTGCCATTTTGTTCGTGCTGGGGCTGACGGGTCTGGTTATCCGTCGCAACCTGCTTTTCATGCTGATCAGTCTGGAAATCATGATTAACGCCGCGGCACTCGCCTTTGTGGTTGCCGGAAGTTATTGGGGCCAGGCCGACGGTCAGGTGATGTATATCCTGGCGATTAGCCTTGCGGCCGCCGAAGCCAGTATTGGCCTCGCGCTGTTGCTGCAGCTCCATCGTCGTCGCCAGAATCTGAATATCGATTCAGTAAGTGAGATGCGTGGATGAACCTTCTCTGGTTAACCATTCTTTTGCCATTTATTGGCTTTGTACTGTTGGCATTTTCGCGCGGACGCTGGTCGGAGAACCTGTCCGCCACGGTGGGAATTGGCTCTATCGGCCTGGCGGCGCTGGTGACCGCCATTGCCGGCGTTGATTTCTTCAACAACGGCCGCCAGGCGTTTGTTCAACCGCTGTGGACCTGGATGTCGGTAGGCGATTTTAATATCGGCTTCAACCTGGTGCTCGACGGCCTGTCGCTGACTATGTTGTCCGTGGTAACGGGCGTGGGCTTTTTGATCCACATGTATGCCTCCTGGTATATGCGTGGGGAGGAGGGCTATTCCCGCTTCTTCGCCTACACCAACCTGTTTATCGCAAGCATGGTGGTGCTGGTGCTGGGCGACAACCTGCTGCTGATGTACCTCGGCTGGGAAGGCGTGGGCCTGTGCTCCTATCTGCTGATCGGTTTTTACTATACCGATCCGAAGAACGGCGCCGCGGCGATGAAAGCGTTCGTTGTGACCCGCGTGGGCGACGTGTTCCTCGCTTTCGCGCTGTTCATCCTCTACAACGAGCTGGGCACGCTGAACTTCCGCGAAATGGTTGAGCTGGCGCCTGCGCACTTTGCCGAAGGCAACGAGATGCTGAAGTGGGCGACGCTGATGCTGTTAGGCGGTGCGGTAGGTAAATCTGCACAGCTGCCGCTGCAGACCTGGCTTGCGGACGCGATGGCCGGCCCAACGCCGGTTTCTGCGCTGATCCACGCGGCCACTATGGTGACCGCAGGCGTCTACCTGATCGCCCGTACTCACGGCCTGTTCCTGATGACGCCTGAAGTGCTGCATCTGGTCGGTATCGTGGGCGCGGTGACGCTGGTAATGGCAGGCTTTGCCGCTCTGGTGCAAACCGACATCAAACGCGTGCTGGCATACTCCACTATGAGCCAGATTGGCTACATGTTCCTGGCGCTCGGCGTGCAGGCGTGGGACGCGGCGATCTTCCACCTGATGACGCACGCTTTCTTTAAAGCGCTGCTGTTCCTGTCGTCCGGTTCGGTGATTCTGGCCTGCCATCACGAACAAAACATCTTCAAAATGGGCGGGCTGCGTAAGTCCATTCCGCTGGTGTATATCTGCTTCCTGGTGGGCGGTGCGGCGCTGTCCGCGCTGCCGCTGATTACCGCAGGCTTCTTCAGTAAGGACGAAATTCTTGCCGGCGCGCTGGCGAACGGTCATATCAACCTGATGGTTGCCGGTCTGGTCGGGGCGTTTATGACTTCCCTGTACACCTTCCGTATGATCTTCATCGTCTTCCACGGTAAAGAGCAGATCCACGCTCACGAGGTGAAAGGCATTACTCATCATCTGCCGCTGCTGGTGCTGCTGGTGCTGTCCACCTTCGTTGGCGCGCTGATTGTGCCGCCATTAGCGGGCGTGCTGCCGG
The DNA here is from genome assembly GCF_003628475.1 of Enterobacter sp. R1(2018). Classification (GTDB taxonomy): domain Bacteria; phylum Pseudomonadota; class Gammaproteobacteria; order Enterobacterales; family Enterobacteriaceae; genus Dryocola. The sequence goes on from NZ_RCAA01000055.1 coordinate 143,555, forward strand.
AAACCACCGAGCTGGCGCACGGTAGCGTGCTGACGCTGGAGATTACCTCAGGCGTCGTCGCTATCGCCGGTATCCTGATTGCGGCCTGGCTGTGGTTGGGCAAACGCACGCTGGTCACGGCTATCGCCAACAGCGCGCCGGGCCGCTTCTTCGGTACCTGGTGGTTCCATGCCTGGGGCTTCGACTGGCTGTATGACAAGGTCTTTGTGAAGCCGTTCCTTGGCATTGCCTGGCTGCTCAAACGCGATCCGTTGAACTCAATGATGAACATTCCGGCGGTGCTTTCGCGCTTCGCAGGCCGCGGCCTGCTGGTAAGCGAGAACGGCTACCTGCGCTGGTATGTGGCATCCATGAGTATCGGCGCGGTAGTGGTTCTGGGCCTGCTGCTGGTCTTGCGCTAATTCAACGTTTCCTCCCCCGATGGGGGAGGAGTGTGAGTGATGTTTTGGTTTATTTTGACTTAGGGACACAAATGCCATGCTATTACCCTGGCTAATATTAATCCCCTTTATTGGCGGCTTCCTGTGCTGGCAAACTGAGCGCTTCGGCGTAAAAGTGCCGCGCTGGATCGCGCTGGTGACCATGGGGCTGACACTGGCGCTTTCGCTGCAGCTGTGGCTGCAGGGCGGCTACTCTCTGACGCAGGCCGCGGGTCTGCCGCAGTGGCAGTCCGAATTCGTTCGGGCATGGATCCCGCGTTTTGGCATTGAAATCCACCTGGCGCTGGACGGCCTGTCGCTGCTGATGGTCGTGCTGACCGGTCTGCTCGGCGTGCTGGCGGTGCTCTGCTCCTGGAATGAAATCGAAAAATATCAGGGCTTCTTCCACCTCAACCTGATGTGGATCCTGGGCGGCGTTATCGGCGTGTTCCTTGCCATCGACATGTTCCTGTTCTTCTTCTTCTGGGAAATGATGCTGGTGCCGATGTACTTCCTGATTGCGCTGTGGGGCCACAAGGCCTCCGACGGGAAGACACGTATTACTGCCGCAACCAAGTTCTTCATCTATACCCAGGCAAGCGGCCTGGTGATGTTGATCGCTATCCTGGGCCTGGTGTTCGTGCACTACAACGCAACCGGCGTGTGGACCTTTAACTATGAGCTGCTGCTGAAAACGCCGATGTCCCACGGCGTGCAATGGCTGCTGATGCTGGGCTTCTTTATCGCCTTTGCGGTGAAAATGCCGGTGGTGCCGTTACACGGCTGGCTGCCTGACGCACACTCCCAGGCGCCGACGGCGGGTTCCGTCGACCTCGCGGGTATCTTGCTGAAAACCGCGGCCTATGGTCTGCTGCGCTTCTCCCTGCCGCTGTTCCCGGAAGCGTCCGCTGAATTCGCCCCAATCGCCATGTGGCTGGGCGTCATCGGTATCTTCTACGGCGCGTGGATGGCCTTCGCACAAACCGATATCAAACGCCTGATTGCCTATACCTCCGTTTCCCACATGGGCTTCGTGCTGATTGCTATCTACACCGGCAACCAGCTGGCCTACCAGGGCGCGGTTATTCAGATGATCGCTCACGGTCTTTCCGCGGCGGGTATGTTCATCATCTGCGGTCAGCTCTACGAGCGTCTGCACACGCGCGATATGCGCATGATGGGCGGCCTGTGGAACAAGATTAAATGGTTGCCGGGTCTGTCGATGTTCTTTGCTGTGGCAACCCTCGGGATGCCGGGTACCGGCAACTTCGTAGGCGAGTTCATGATTCTGTTCGGCAGTTTCCACGTGGTGCCGGTCATTACCGTGGTGTCGACCTTCGGCCTGGTGTTTGCCTCTGTTTACTCCCTGGCGATGCTGCATCGCGCTTACTTCGGTAAAGCGAAAAGTGAAATCAGCGATAAGCAGCTGCCGGGAATGTCGCTGCGCGAGTTCTTTATCATCCTGTTGCTGGTGGTGCTGCTAGTCCTGCTGGGCTTCTGGCCGCAGCCAATTCTGGATACCTCGCATGCTGCGATGAGTAACGTTCAGCAGTGGTTCACCAGTTCAATTTCAACTACAAGGCCGTAATTCGCCATGACTATAACTCCTCAACATTTGATTGCGCTGCTACCGCTGTTAATCGTCGGCTTGACGGTGGTGGTTGTGATGCTCTCCATAGCGTGGCGACGCGACCATTTTGTCAATGCAACCCTGTCCGTAATAGGTCTTAACGCCGCGCTGGTTTCGCTGTGGTTTGTAGGGCAGGCGGGCGCGATGGACGTGACCCCGCTGATGCGCGTTGACGGCTACGCCATGCTCTATACCGGGCTGGTGTTGCTGGCAAGCCTCGCTACCTGTACGTTCGCTTATCCGTGGCTGCAGGGCTACACCGACAACCGCGAAGAGTTCTATCTGCTGGTGCTGATTGCCGCTCTCGGCGGTATTCTGCTGGCTAACGCTAACCATCTGGCGGCGCTGTTCCTCGGCATTGAACTGATTTCTCTGCCGCTGTTCGGCCTGATCGGCTATGCCTTCCGTCAGAAACGCTCTCTGGAAGCGAGCATCAAGTACACCATCCTGTCAGCGGCGGCCTCTTCATTCCTGCTGTTTGGTATGGCGCTGGTGTATGCGGAGTCCGGCAGCCTGTCGTTCGTAAGCCTCGGCAAGAGCCTCGCGGACAACATGCTGCACGAGCCGCTGCTGCTGGCGGGTCTGGGCCTGATGATTGTAGGCCTTGGCTTTAAGCTTTCTCTGGTGCCGTTCCACCTGTGGACGCCGGACGTTTACCAGGGCGCGCCTGCTCCGGTTTCTACCTTCCTGGCGACCGCCAGCAAAATCGCCATCTTTGGCGTGGTGATGCGTCTGTTCCTCTACGCGCCGGTGGGCGACAGCGAAGCGGTACGCGTGGTGCTGGGCATTATCGCCTTCGTCTCCATTATCTTCGGTAACCTGATGGCGCTCAGCCAGACCAACATCAAGCGTCTGCTCGGCTACTCCTCCATCTCGCACCTTGGTTATCTGTTGGTGGCGCTGATCGCCCTGCAAAGCGGCAGCATGTCGATGGAATCCGTAGGCGTTTACCTGGCGGGTTACCTGTTCAGCAGCCTCGGCGCGTTCGGCGTAGTCAGCCTGATGTCCAGCCCGTACCGCGGCCCGGATGCAGATTCTCTGTACTCCTACCGTGGTCTGTTCTGGCACAAGCCGATCCTTTCCGCGGTAATGACGGTGATGATGCTGTCTTTGGCCGGTATCCCAATGACGCTGGGCTTTATCGGTAAATTCTACATCATCGCGGTGGGCGTTCAGGCGCACCTGTGGTGGCTGACCGGCGCGGTTGTGGTGGGCAGCGCCATCGGTCTCTACTACTACCTGCGCGTGACCGTGAGCCTGTATCTGAGCGCGCCTCAGCAGCTCAACCGCGATACGCCAACCAACTGGGCGTTCACCGCGGGCGGCGTTGTCGTGCTGATTTCCGCCGTGCTGGTGCTGCTGCTGGGTGTCTATCCGCAGCCGCTTATCGATCTGGTGCAGCTGGCGAAGCCGCTGATGTAAGCTAAGCCACGCTGTTAAAAACCGCCGCCTGCCGGCGGTTTTTTTATGCTCAGATTTTAACGGTCAGGAAATCTTCAGCCGCAACGGTCGCCGGAAAAATATGCCTGCATTCGTTAAGTAAGGCTTCACAGCCCGTCTGGTCGTAGCGGGAGCTGAAATGGGTTATCACCAGCCTGCCGACGCCTGCGGCTTTCGCCAGCGCCGCGGCCTGTACGGAGGTGGAGTGGCCGCGTCCGTTGGCCTTTTCTTCCATAGCGGCTTCAAGGGTCGCTTCGTGCACCATGACGTCCACGCCCTTTGCCAGCGCAAGCCCGGCTGGCGTCGGGCCGGTATCGCCGAAGATGGCTAACGTTTTTCCTGGTTGAGGAGCGCCCAGATAATCCTTACCGTTTAATACGCGTCCATCCTCAAGGCAGACCGTCTCACCGCGCTTGAGGCGCTGAAAAATCGGTCCCCGAGGCACGCCCTGCGCCATCAGCCGCGACGCATCAAGCGCTCCGGGCTTATCGTGTTGCTCAATACGATAGCCGTAGCATTCAACCTGATGGGTGAGCGGAAAAGCGGTGACGCGAAATTCGTCGTCGCAAAAAACTTCGCCTTCGCCGATCTCTCTCACCTCAAGCGGGAAGGCCGTCCAGGATCCGCTAAGCTGCAAAGCCATTTCTGTAAAGCGGCGTATACCTTGCGGACCATAGATAGTCAAAGGCGCCTCGATACCCGCCATGGAACGGCTGCACAGCAGGCCCGGCAGGCCAAAAATATGGTCGCCGTGCAGATGCGTGATAAAAATTTTATTGAATTTACCGGGGTTGAACGCGGTGTTCAGCATCTGGTGCTGCGTCCCTTCGCCGCAGTCAAACAGCCAAAGATGCGGCTGATTATTCATGGGGTTAAAAACTATCGCGCTGACGTTGCGCGTTTTGCAAGGCACGCCCGCTGAGGTACCTAAAAAAGTTAGCTCCATTGCTTCCTTTTGCTCCGGCAAGTGCTAAAAAACCTTTAGTATAAGCCATCCGTAATGCCCTAATCAGGAGCGTAACCATGACCCACTGGCAGGATCTACATCATTCCGAACTTGATGTCCCTTCTTTATACACCGTGCTGGCACTGCGTAACGCGGTCTTTGTGGTGGAGCAAAATTGTCCTTACCAGGACCTCGACGGCGAAGATTTAGTTGGTGAAAACCGTCATATCCTCGGCTGGCGCGACGGCAGCCTGGTGGCCTATGCCAGAATTCTGAAAAGCGATAGCGAACTGGATCCGGTGGTGATCGGCCGCGTAATCGTTGATGCGAGCGTTCGCGGCGAAAAGCTGGGATATAAACTGATGGAGCAGGCGCTGGCCTCATGCCGGCAGCACTGGCCCGACAGCTCGATTTACCTCGGGGCGCAGGCGCATCTGCAGGCCTTCTATACGCGCTTTGGTTTTAAGCCGGTTACCGAAATTTATGATGAAGACGGCATTCCGCACATTGGTATGGCGAACCGTTAACGCATAAACAGGCGAAAAGGACAGTTATTGTCTATAGTTAGCGGACGAGCAAATTTCCTTCCTTTTGTGGAAATAACACGGAGAATAAGAATGCAACCGTATGAATCTCGTCTTGATGATGATCTGACCCTGCTTAGCGAAACGCTTGAGGAAGTCCTGCGTTCTTCCGGCGACCCGGCGGATCAAAAGTATATTGAACTGAAAGAACGTGCTGAACAGGCGCTTAACGATGTCAAAGCGCGCGTCAGCAACGCTTCCGATACCTATTACTACCGCGCTAAACAGGCCGTTTACCGTGCCGACGATTACGTCCACGAAAAACCCTGGCAGGGGGTTGGCGTAGGCGCCGCCGTAGGGCTGGTGTTTGGGCTACTGCTGGCCCGACGCTAAGGCAACGCTGGCGCACTGTGCCAGGTGCGCCAGATAAAATGAAATCTTACCCATTGGGTGGGATTTTTTTTTATGGGCATGACCACGTATAATCCAGGGCTTTCCGGGGAAGGTGAGGTAAACGTGAGTTCAGTTATCGTCGCACTGCAACAGCTCAGGCTTGCGCTGACAGAAGAATTCGCGGACGAACCCGGCCTTCATCGGCTGTGCGTTGATCTCAACCTTAGCGACGCCTGCGACCCGCTTGCCTGGCTTTCCTGCCAGCAATGCTATCCGCAGTTTTACTGGCAGCAGAGAAATGGCGATGACGAAGTCGCAGCCCTCGGCGCCGTGCGTCAGTTCGGCGCTCTGGCCGACGCGCAGGCTTTCCTGGACGATTATCCGCAAACGCCTTCGCTGCGTATCTGGGGGCTGAACGCCTTCGACCCGGCGCAGGGCTTTCTTTTTCTGTCGCGACTTGAATGGCGGCGCAAAGGAGGAGAAGCCTGTTTGTGGCTTCATCTGTACAGCGAAACCTCCTTAAAAGAAGACGCGCGAGAAGCCGCGGCTTTTCTTGACCAAATCCTCCCGGCTAAGCCCTTACTTCCCCTTCACCTGCAGTGCCTGAGCGAACATCATCAGCCTGGGCAGAACGAGTGGCACGAACTGATCGGCAAAGCATCAGATTCAATCGGCCGCGGCGATCTGGAAAAAGTGGTGCTCGCGCGCGCCACCGATCTGCATTTTTCCACGCCGGTTTCCGCCGCGGGTTTTATGGCGGCCAGCCGTCGCGTAAATTTCAACTGCTACCACTTTCTGATGGCCTTCAATGCGCACAGCGCTTTTCTTGGCTCCAGCCCGGAAAGGCTATGGCGCCGCATAGATTCTGCTTTGCGAACCGAAGCCCTGGCCGGCACCGTCGCTAACCACGTTGAGGATCATCAAGCCTGGTCTTTAGGCCAGTGGCTGCTTAAAGATGATAAAAATCAGCGCGAAAATATGCTGGTTGTGGAAGATATCTGCCAGCGCCTGCAGCAGACGGTAGGCGTGCTGGACGTATTGCCTCCGCAGGTGGTTCGCCTGCGTAAAGTGCAGCACCTGCGCCGCTGTATCTGGACTGAACTGCTGAAGGCGGACGACGCCGTCTGCCTGGAACAGCTGCAGCCTACGGCGGCTGTGGCGGGCCTGC
>NZ_RCAA01000055.1:150155-154905 GCF_003628475.1 Enterobacter sp. R1(2018)
TCTGCGTAGCCCTGCGTTCGGCGAAAATTACCGGCGCTACGGTCAGGCTGTATGCCGGAGCGGGCATTGTCGCGGGTTCGGACGCGCTTCAGGAGTGGCAGGAAATAGAGAATAAGGCGGCCGGTTTACGCACTTTGCTGACCAAATCAGCTTTCTGAATGACACATTACCGGTTCATATCAAAATATTCATTCCAGCAATAATTATAATGAGTCAGCAAAATTGACTCAGGACTTGAACATGTCGATAAGCTCCTTTAACCGCCGTTGGGCGCAGGTGATCCTCGAAGCGCTCACCCGTCACGGCGTGCGCCACGTCTGCATTGCGCCAGGCTCGCGCTCTACGCCGCTGACCTTAACGGCGGCAGAGAATTCGGCTTTTATCTGCCATACCCATTTTGACGAGCGTGGGTTAGGGCATCTCGCATTAGGCCTTGCGAAGGCCAGCGGTCAGCCCGTGGCGGTGATTGTCACTTCCGGTACGGCGGTGGCTAACCTCTATCCTGCGCTGATTGAAGCCGGCCTGACCGGAGAAAAACTTATCCTGCTGACGGCGGACCGCCCGCCGGAGCTTATCGACTGCGGAGCAAACCAGGCTATTCGCCAGCCCGGTATCTTTAGCTCGCACCCGGGCATTAGCGTGAACTTGCCGCGCCCCACGCAGGACATCTCCGCACGCTGGCTGGTTTCCACCATCGACAGCGCTTTAGGCCAGCAGGTCAGCGGCGGCGTGCATATTAACTGTCCCTTTGCGGAGCCGCTTTATGGCGCGCCGGACGATACCGGGCTTGGCTGGCAGAAAGAGCTGGGCGACTGGTGGCAGAGCGAAAAACCCTGGCTGCGGGAAATTTACGGCCGCGAAATCGTCAAACAGCGCGACTGGTTTTTCTGGCGACAGAAACGCGGCGTTGTCGTCGCCGGGCGCATGAGCGCGGAAGAGGGCGAGCGGGTCGCGGCATGGGCGCAAATGCTTGGCTGGCCGCTGATAGGCGATGTCCTTTCGCAAACCGGGCAGCCGTTACCCTGCGCCGATCTCTGGCTGGGCAATAGCCAGGCAACGGCAGAGCTGGCGCGCGCGCAGATTATCGTCCAGTTTGGCAGCAGCCTGACGGGCAAACGCGTATTGCAATGGCAGGCAACCTGCACGCCGGAGGAGTACTGGCTGGTCGATCCGTTACCGGGCAGGCTCGACCCCGCTAACCATCGCGGCCGCCGTTTATCGTGCGACATTACCGACTGGCTGGAGCTGCATCCTGCTGAAACACGTCCTGCCTGGGCGGAAAAACTGGCGCCGCTGGCGCGTCTTGCGCAGGATGCCGTCGCCCTCGGCACCGCTGAATTCGGCGAAGCGCAGGTGGCGGCCCGGCTGCCTGAGCTGCTGCCGGAAGCGGGGCAGCTGTTTGTCGGCAACAGCCTGGTGGTGCGGCTGGTTGATGCTTTTGCGCAGCTGCCTGCGGGTTATCCGGTATACAGCAACCGCGGGGCAAGCGGTATTGACGGCCTGATCTCCACTTCCGCCGGCGTGCAGCGCGCGACCGCCCGCTCTACGCTTGCGGTCGTTGGCGATCTTTCCGCCCTCTATGACATGAACTCTCTGGCCCTGCTGCGCCAGGTTTCCGCGCCATTTGTACTGCTTATCGTAAATAACAACGGCGGCCAGATTTTCTCGCTGTTGCCAACCCCTGCGCCGGAGCGCGAGCGTTTTTACTGCATGCCGCAGGATGTGAATTTCGCCCACGCGGCGGCAATGTTCAGCCTGACTTATTACAATCCGGGCTCATGGAGCGAACTGCAGGAAGTGGTGAACCGGGCATGGTTTTGGCCGCAGGCCACCATCATCGAGATCACCGTGCCGGAAACGGACGGCGCGCAAACGCTGCAGAACCTGCTGGCAGAGGTAAGTCAGGCATGATTCTGCACGCCGTAGCCACATCGGGCCGACGGGCTGATTTGCCCTGTCTGATATGGCTGCACGGTTTTTTGGGCTGTGGACAGGAGTGGGCCGAGTTTCAGGAAGCCTTTGCCGACTGGCCGCAGCTGCGTGTAGATCTGCCCGGACACGGCGGTTCCGTCGATATCGCCGTGGATGGATTTCCCGCCGTCGACGCCCTGCTGTGTAAAACGTTACTTAGTTACAACATACTTAAGTACCTGCTGGTGGGCTACTCCCTCGGCGGGCGCGTGGCGATGTATCACGCCTGTCAGGGAAACAATGTCGGCTTGCGTGGATTGATTGTCGAAGGCGGCAATCCGGGCCTGGCCGATTGCGAAGCGCGCAAAAAACGCCAGGCGGCGGACCGCGGCTGGGCGCAGCGTTTCCTGCACGAACCGCTCACTGACGTTTTGCATGACTGGTATCAGCAGCCGGTTTTCAGTTCGCTGAGTCATGCGCAGCGGGAAGAGCTCATTGCGCTGCGCGGCCACAATAATCCCGCGACCCTCGCCATGATGCTGGAAGCCACCTCGGTTGGCGGTCAGCCCGATCTGCATGCCAGCCTGCAGAAACTGCGCGTGCCTTTTCACTACGTTTGTGGCGAGCGGGATGCCAAATTCCGCCGCGTAGCGGAAAGCCTGAACCTGACACCACATCTTATTCCCGCGGCCGGACATAATGCGCACAGGGAAAATCCTGCGGCGTTTCGCTCCTGCCTGCTGTCTATTGCGTCAACCTGTTGAGGACACACCATGATTTATCCCGATGAACAAATGCTTTACGCCCCGGTTGAGTGGCAGGACTGCTCGGAAGGTTACACCGATATCCGCTATCACAAATCTGCGGACGGCATCGCTAAAATCACTATTAACCGTCCGGAAGTGCGTAATGCTTTTCGTCCACAGACCGTTAAAGAGATGATCGGCGCGCTGGCCGACGCGCGTTACGATGACAGCGTCGGCGTCATCATTCTGACCGGTGAAGGCGAGAAGGCCTTCTGCTCCGGCGGCGACCAGAAAGTGCGCGGCGACTACGGCGGCTATCAGGATGCGAGCGGCACGCATCATCTGAACGTGCTGGATTTCCAGCGCCAGATTCGCACCTGCCCGAAACCCGTTGTGGCGATGGTTGCCGGCTACTCCATCGGCGGCGGCCACGTGCTGCATATGATGTGTGACCTCACCATCGCGGCGGAAAACGCCATCTTTGGTCAGACTGGTCCGAAGGTCGGCTCCTTTGACGGCGGCTGGGGCGCCTCTTATATGGCCCGCATCGTTGGTCAGAAAAAGGCGCGTGAAATCTGGTTCCTCTGCCGTCAGTACGATGCGCAAGAAGCGCTGGATATGGGGCTGGTAAACACCGTTGTGCCGGTCGCCGAACTGGAAAAAGAGACCGTGCGCTGGTGTCGTGAAATGCTGCAAAACAGCCCGATGGCGCTGCGCTGCCTGAAGGCCGCGCTGAACGCCGACTGCGACGGCCAGGCGGGGCTGCAGGAGCTGGCGGGTAACGCCACCATGCTGTTCTATATGACCGAAGAGGGCCAGGAAGGGCGCAACGCGTTTAACCAGAAGCGCCAGCCTGACTTCAGCAAATTCAAACGGAATCCGTGATGCGCAGCGCGGGGCTGTGGCGCTTTCAGGTGCCGATGGATGCAGGCGTGGTGCTGCGTGAAAGGCGTCTGAAAACTCGTGATGGGCTGCTGGTGCGTCTGACGCTGGGCGATAAAGAAGGCTGGGGAGAAATTTCTCCTCTGCCGGGATTTAGCCATGAAACGCTGGATGACGCGCAGCTTGCGACGCAGGAATGGCTCGCCGCCTGGCAATCCGGCTGCGACACGCAGCTGCCTGCAATGCCGTCGGTCGCCTTTGGCCTTAGCTGCGCGCTGGCGGAAATCAGCGGAGAACTGCCGATGAAAGCCGATTACCGTGCCGCGCCGCTTTGCACGGGCGATCCTGACGAACTCTTTGCCATGCTCGAAGCCATGCCCGGCGAGAAAGTGGCGAAGGTTAAGGTCGGCCTGTACGAAGCCGTGCGCGACGGCATGGTGGTAAACCTGCTGCTGGAGGCCGTCCCCGATTTGCGTTTGCGGCTGGATGCCAACCGGGGCTGGACGCCGCTAAAAGCGCAGCAGTTTGCCAGATATGTTAATCCGCAGCTGCGTCCGCGCATCGCCTTTATTGAGGAGCCGTGTAAAACCCGCGAGCAGTCCCGCGCCTTCGCGCAGGAAACGGGGATCGCTATTGCCTGGGATGAAAGCCTGCGCGAGAGCGATTTTACCTTCGCAGCGGAACCGGGTTTAAGCGCGGTCGTTATTAAGCCAACGCTTACCGGCAGTCTGGCGAAGGTGCGCGAACAGGTGGAAACGGCGCATGCGCTGGGCTTAACGGCGGTGATCAGTTCGTCCATCGAGTCGAGCCTTGGCCTGACCCAGTTGGCGCGCATTGCCGCGTGGCTTACGCCAGACACCGTTCCGGGCCTGGATACGCTTTCGTTAATGCAAAGCCAGCTGGTTCGCGAGTGGCCGAACAGCCCTTTGCCCTGCCGGGACGTTAACCAGCTTGAGCAGGTATGGTGAGTACTGATTATGGTTTTTAAACACTGGCCCTGGCGGCATTGGGCGAATATTCGTGGCGCCGCGCCGGCTTTAAGACTGGCGGATAAAACTCTCGACTGGCAAAGCCTCTGTCGGCGTATAGACGCGCTTGCCGATGGATTCTGGCAGCAGGGCGTTCGCGAAGGGCAGGGCGTTGCGCTACGGGCCAGGAACAGCGAAGAGGTGGTGCTGTGCTGGCTGGCGCTGCTGCAGTGCGGTGCCCGA
>NZ_RCAA01000055.1:154950-177240 GCF_003628475.1 Enterobacter sp. R1(2018)
TAGCCTGCTTGCTCAGCTGCTGCCGGGTTTAACCCTTCATCATGCTCTGGCGTCAGGCTCTGCGTCTGCGGTTCCCGGTTATAGCTCGCTGCAGATTATCGAGGGCGAAACCCGGCAGGTTGACTGGCAGCCGCAGCGGCTGGTGTCCATGACCTTAACCTCCGGCTCCAGCGGTTTGCCGAAGGCTGCGGTGCATACGGCCGCGGCGCATCTTGCCAGCGCCGCGGGCGTTTTATCCGCGATGCGTTACGGGCAGGACGACAGCTGGCTTCTGTCGCTGCCGCTTTATCACGTTTCGGGCCAGGGGATCTTGTGGCGCTGGCTGCTGGCTGGCGGATGCATGGTCGTACGCGATCTGCATCCCCTTGGCGAGGCGCTTGAGGGCTGTACCCATGCTTCGCTGGTGCCGACCCAACTATGGCGTTTGCTTGAGCAATCTCAGCCGTTGACCCTGCGCGAAGTGCTGCTTGGCGGCGCGGCGATTCCGGTTGAATTAACCGAGCAGGCCCTGGCGCGTGGGATAAACTGCTGGTGCGGCTATGGCTTAACCGAGCTGGCGTCCACGGTCTGCGCCAAGCGTGCCGATGGGTTAGCGGACGTTGGTGAAGCGCTGCCCGGACGGGAAGTCAAAATCGTTGACGAAGAGGTGTGGATTCGCGCCAGCAGCCTCGCCAGCGGCTACTGGCAGCAGGGCAAACTGGTTCCGCTGCTCAATGAGTATGGCTGGTTCAGCACCCGGGACCGGGGCGTTTTAAACGGCCGGCGTTTAACCATCGTCGGGCGTCTCGACAACCAGTTCTTCAGCGGCGGCGAGGGCATTCAGCCAGAGGAAATCGAAAGCGTGCTGGTGGCCCATCCGGCCGTGAAGCAAGCGTTTATCGTACCGACGGAAGATGCCGAATTTGGCCATCGTCCCGTTGCGGTCGTGGAGGTCGATGATAAGTTTGAGCTGGCCTCGCTTGAAAGCTGGGTGCAGGGGAAACTGGCTCGTTTTCAGCAGCCCGTTCGCTGGCTGCCTTTGCCTGATGCGGTAAGACAGGGCGGCATTAAGATCTCGCGCAGGGCCGTGCAGGAGTGGGTGGCGGGGAGCTGACTCCCCGCGATTGGATTACTGCGCTTCTTTTATCGCTTTCAGCGCGTTGGCCACGCCCGCGCCATAGTCCGGATGAACCTCGCTGAACAGGCCAATCTGCCTTTCCTGAATGAACGCCGGCACATCTTTCATATCGCCGGCGATACGCACAAACATACGCTGGTGCTCTTCTTCGCTCAGCAGGTTATAGAGCGCACGCGGCTGGCTGAAGTAGTCGGTATCTTCGCGATGATTCCAGTGATCGGCCGCGCCTTCAAGGCTCAGCGGCGGTTCGCTGTAGTCAGGCTGTTCCTGGAAGACGTTAAAGCTGTTCGGCTCATAGGTCGGGCCGTTGCCGCTGTTGCCGTCAATACGCATTGCGCCGTCGCGATGGTAGTTATGGAACGGGCATTTCGGCGCGTTAACCGGGATCTGGTGGTGGTTGACGCCTAACCGGTAGCGGTGCGCGTCGCCGTAGGAGAACAGACGGCCCTGCAGCATACGGTCCGGCGAGAAACCGATCCCCGGCACCACGTTTGCCGGCGTCATCGCCACCTGCTCAACTTCTGCAAAGTAGTTGTCCGGGTTGCGGTTAAGTTCCAGTTCGCCCACTTCGATCAGCGGATAGTCGCCGTGCGGCCAGACTTTGGTCAGGTCAAACGGGTTATAAGGCGTATTCGAGGCGTCCGCTTCCGGCATAACCTGAATATAGAATTTCCAGCGTGGGAAATCGCCGTTTTCGATAGCGTTAAACAGATCTCGCTGAGAGCTTTCGCGGTCGTTGGCGATAATGCCCGCCGCTTCGTCATCCATCAGGTTGGCGATTTCCTGCTGGGTTTTCAGATGGAATTTCACCCAAAAGCGCTGGTTTTCATAATTGATAAAGCTGAAGGTATGGCTACCGAAGCCGTGAATATGACGGTATGAACGCGGCAGGCCGCGGTCGCTGAAGTCGATAGTAAGCTGATGCAGCGCTTCAGGCAGATGGGAGAAGAAGTCCCATTTGTAGGTGTTGTTGCGCAGGTTGGTGCGCGGGTCGCGTTTAACCACGTGGTTAAGATCCGGGAATTTCAGCGGGTCACGCAGATAGAACACGGGCGTGTTGTTGCCCACTAAATCCCAGTTGCCTTCTTCGGTGTAGAATTTGATGGAGAAGCCGCGGATATCGCGCTCCGCATCGGCCGCGCCGCGTTCGCCAGCGACGGTTGAGAAACGAATAAAGATGTCGGTTTTCTTGCCGATATCCGAAAACAGCTTCGCCCGGCTGTACTGAGTAATATCATGGGTAACGGTGAACGTGCCGAACGCGCCTGAGCCTTTGGCGTGCATACGGCGCTCGGGAATGACTTCGCGATCGAAATGCGCCAGTTTTTCGAGGAACCAGACGTCCTGTAACAGCATCGGACCACGCGGGCCTGCGGTAGCGACATTATTATTGTGCGCAACGGGGGCTCCGGCCGCGGTAGTTAATCCTTTTTTGCTCATTGTAGTCTCCTTGAAGAATAAAAGTGGGTTATCACTGCGTGTTTAAAACTGCTGATTATTCTTCAGCATGTGATGCCCTGGAGACAATGTGGCACTTTCTATCGCTGTTATTCCTTGATCCTGTCATGCTAGTGGCGCTCATTTTCAATTTCTTACAAACAAACTATCACCAGCCTTTTTTAACGCGTTGATTACAGGTTGCCTGCCTGTACAATCGGCGTTTTTTTGGGGTTACCCTTTTCTTTAGTTCAGGATCCAAGGAATGAATAAATTAATCATGGCTGGCATCGCCGGCTTAGCGCTGGTTTCCGCCAGCGCCAACGCTATCAGCGTCAGCGGCGAAGTGGGCGAAAAATACACCAACGTGGGCGTAGGTTTTGGTACGGAATCAAGCGGCATTGCGATGACCGGCAACTATGCCCATAACGATGACGACGGCGATATCGTCGGGCTGGGCCTGGGCCTGAATGTGCCGCTGGGGCCGTTTATGGGCACCGTCGGCGGTAAAGGTATTTACCTCAATCCAAAGGATGGCGATGAAGGGTATGCGGTTGCCGTGGGCGGCGGTTTAAGCTGGCCAATTACCGATAGCTTCACCGTATTTGGCGATTACTACTACTCGCCGGATTCCCTCTCCAGCGGCGTGAAAAACTACCAGGAAGCCAGCGCGGGCGCGCGTCTGAGCATCGTACGTCCGATCAGCATCGAAGCGGGCTACCGCTATATCGGTCTTGACGGTAAAGACGGCGAACGCGACAACGTCGTGGCCGATGGCCCATACGTTGGCGTCAGCGCACGTTTCTAAGCTTTACTTTGCCGCGGCGTCCTGCCGCGGCTGCTTCATTTCCCCGCTCATCTCCCCACGCTTAGGTTATAGTGAATCGTTATCTTCCCGCGGAGTAAAACGATGATAAAAGTGGAAATGCTCTCTACCGGCGACGAAGTCCTGTACGGGCAAATTATTGATACTAATGCAGCCTGGCTTGCCGACTATCTTTTTAATCAGGGTCTGCCGATGTCGCGCCGCAATACGGTGGGCGACAGCCTTGAAGATTTAATCGCGGTGCTCAAAGAGCGCAGCGAGCAGGCCGATATTCTTATCGTTAACGGCGGCCTTGGGCCAACCAGCGACGATCTGAGCGCGCTGGCCGCCGCGCGTGCCGCGGGCGTTGAGCTGGTGGAACATAAAGAGTGGCTTGCTCATATGGAGCAATTTTTCTCCGAACGCGGGCGCGTCATGGCTCCGAGCAACCGCAAACAGGCGCTCATCCCGGCGAACAGCGAAATGGTGGATAATCCCGTCGGCACCGCCTGCGGCTTCGCTATGCGCCTGAACCGCTGCCTGATGTTTTTCACCCCCGGCGTGCCGTCCGAATTTAAGATCATGGTGGATAAACAAATCATGCCCCGCCTGCGTGAACGCTTCACGCTCCCCGAGCCGCCGGTTTGCCTGCGGCTGACAACCTTCGGGCGTTCGGAAAGCGAACTGGCCGAAAGTCTCGATTCGCTTGTACTGCCTGCGGGCGTGGTGATGGGCTACCGCTCGTCGATGCCGATCATTGAGCTGAAACTCACCGGACCCGCAGGCCTGCGCAAAGAGATGGAAGCCCTCTGGCCGCAGGTGCAGCGCGTTGCGGGCGAAAGCCTCATTTTTGAGGGAACCCAGGGCCTGCCCGCGCAGCTTGCGGAACATTTGCAAGCCAAAGGGCTGACCATCGCTATCAGCGAAATTTTCACCTCGGGCCTGCTTTGCCTGCAGCTTTCCCGCGCGCAGGCGCCGCTTGGCAACAGCAGCGTTTTGCCGCCCTTGTGCGAATCGCTACCGGAGACAGCCCGCCGGGCGAAAGATTTGGCCGCGCAGGCTAAGTGCGATCTGGCGCTGGTAGTCGGCGCGCTGAATGAAGACTTTCTTAATTTCGCGTTGCACACGCCTGCCGGCACGCACGGCTTATGCGTAAAATTTAACGTTAATCGCCACGATTTGCGTACCCGTCAGGAAGTATGCGCCATGATGGCGCTCAATATGCTGCGCCGCTGGCTCAACGGCCGTGACGTAGCCGCCGAACACGGCTGGATCAATGTAATCGAGGCCATTGAGATTTAAACCTCAGGCGAGCGCCCGGCCGGCAAGATAACCGGGCGCTCGCTGATTTACCGCTGGGTATTCAGCCTGCCGCTTGCGGTTTCCACTCTTCTTTATCGCTGTTTTTCCTCCTGAACACCCTTTGCCATCGCCAGCAATCCACACAAAATTAAATGTTTTATATCGAGCAGATGCGAGCATAAAGCGAAAGCTAAACGTGATGTCATGCACTATTTCGCTAATTTGTAATAAAAATGTAACGCGTTGTGCGATGTTTCACACTAAACGAAGGCGATAATTATTAACATGCGCTCGCAAAAGAACATTGCTTAACAAAAAACGGCCACGGAGGCATTAATGCTAAGTATTTTCAAACCCGCAGCGCATCAGCCAAGGCTGAAGACGGAGCACATCGATCCCACCTATCGACGCCTGCGCTGGCAAATATTCATGGGGATTTTCTTCGGTTACGCGGCCTACTACCTGGTGCGTAAAAACTTCACCCTTGCGATGCCTTATCTGGTGGAGCAGGGGTTCTCGCGTGGCGACCTGGGTTTTGCCCTCTCGGGGATCTCTATCGCCTACGGTTTTTCCAAGTTTATTATGGGGTCCGTTTCCGACCGCTCCAATCCTCGGGTCTTCCTGCCCGCCGGCCTTATTCTGGCTGCCGCCGTCATGCTGTTTATGGGGTTTGTTCCCTGGGCGACCTCCAGTATTGCGGTAATGTTCGTGCTGCTGTTTTTATGCGGCTGGTTCCAGGGCATGGGATGGCCACCGTGCGGACGTACCATGGTGCACTGGTGGTCGCAGAAGGAGCGCGGAGGCATCGTCTCGATCTGGAACTGCGCCCATAACGTCGGCGGCGGCATTCCGCCTTTGCTGTTCCTGTTAGGGATGGCGTGGTTTAACGACTGGCATGCCGCGCTGTATATGCCTGCTTTCGCGGCTATTCTGGTGGCGCTGATCGCTTTTGGCCTGATGCGCGATACGCCGCAGTCCTGCGGTTTGCCGCCAATCGAAGAGTACAAAAACGATTACCCGGACGATTACAGCGAAACGGCGGAAGAGGAGCTGACGGCCAAACAGATTTTCATGCAGTATGTTTTCCCGAATCGTCTGCTGTGGTACATCGCCGTCGCCAACGTTTTCGTTTATCTGCTGCGTTACGGCATCCTCGACTGGTCTCCGACCTATCTCAAAGAGGTAAAACATTTCGCACTGGATAAATCCTCCTGGACCTACTTCCTTTATGAGTACGCCGGCATTCCCGGTACGCTGCTGTGCGGATGGATGTCGGATAAAGTATTCCGCGGCAACCGCGGCGCGACGGGCGTATTCTTTATGGTGCTGGTTACCATCGCGACGGTGGTTTACTGGCTTAACCCGCCGGGCAATCCGGGCGTGGACATGGCATGCATGATTATTATCGGCTTCCTGATCTACGGGCCGGTGATGCTTATCGGCCTGCACGCGCTTGAGCTGGCGCCGAAGAAGGCGGCGGGAACGGCAGCCGGCTTTACCGGCCTGTTCGGCTACCTGGGCGGCTCGGTTGCGGCAAGCGCCATCGTGGGTTACACCGTGGACTTCTTCGGCTGGGACGGCGGCTTTATGGTGATGATCGGTGGCAGCGTGCTGGCGGTTGTCCTGCTGCTGGTAGTGATGATGGGCGAGAAAAAGCATCATCAACAGTTGAAAATGAAGACCGACAAGTAGCGTAAATTAAAAAACCTCCCGCGGGAGGTTTTTTTACATCTCGATTTCGATATCGCCCTGCGCCTGGCAGCAGCAGGGCAGAATCTCACCGGGCTGGATAAAGGCCAGCGGCTCGGTAAGCCATCTGACCTCGCCTGCCACCAGCCGCGTACGGCAGGAGCCGCAGTAACCTTCTCTGCACTGATATTCAACGGCGACCTGGTGGTGTTCCAGCGCCGCCAGCAGGGAAGGGTGCTCTTCCTGGCACATTAAATCTGCGCCGGTGATGCGAAGCGTAATCCGGCTCATAGCTTAGAGCTGGAAGTTGCTCAGATCGTCGGCGTCGATATTGGAATCAATCTGGCCGACCAGATAAGAGCTGACCTCAACTTCCTGCGGCGCAACCTGCACGTTGTCCGACACCAGCCACGCGTTGATCCACGGGATGGGGTTAGAGCGGGTTTTAAACGGCAGGTCGAGGCCGACGGCCTGCATGCGGATATTGGTGATGTAATCCACATACTGGCACAGGATATCTTTATTCAGGCCGATCATCGAGCCGTCGCGGAACAGGTAGCTTGCCCATTCTTTCTCCTGCTCGGCCGCCAGTACGAACAGGTCATAGCACTGCTGGCGGCATTCGATGGCGATTTCCGCCATTTCCGGATCGTCTTCACCGGAGCGCATCAGGTTTAGCATATGCTGGGTGCCGGTCAGGTGTAGCGCTTCGTCGCGGGCGATAAGCCTGATGATTTTGGCGTTGCCTTCCATCAGCTCGCGCTCGGCGAAGGCGAAAGAGCAGGCGAAGCTTACGTAGAAGCGGATGGCTTCCAGCGCGTTGACGCTCATCAGGCACAGATAAAGCTGTTTCTTCAGCGTGCGCAGGTTAACGGTGACGGTTTTGCCGTTAACGTTATGCGTGCCTTCGCCCAGCAGGTGCCAGTAGCTGGTCATCTCAATAAGATCGTCGTAGTAGCCGGAGATATCTTTGGCGCGCTTGAGGATCTCTTCGTTGGTCACGATATCGTCAAATACGATGGCCGGGTCGTTGACGATATTGCGGATGATATGGGTGTAGGAGCGCGAGTGGATCGTTTCAGAAAACGCCCAGGTTTCCACCCAGGTTTCCAGCTCAGGAATAGAAATCAGCGGCAGCAGGGCGACGTTCGGGCTACGGCCCTGGATGGAGTCGAGCAGCGTCTGGTACTTCAGGTTGCTGATGAAAATGTGCTTTTCATGCTCCGGCAGCGCCTGGTAATCGATGCGATCGCGGGAAACGTCTACTTCTTCCGGGCGCCAGAAGAAGGAGAGCTGCTTTTCAATCAGCTTTTCGAAGATGTCATATTTTTGCTGATCGTAGCGAGCCACGTTCACCGGCTGGCCAAAGAACATAGGTTCAGCAAGCTGGTTGTTTTTCGTCTGTGAAAAAGTGGTGTATGCCATGAGTGTTGTCCTGTTGTCGAACCGCATGCCGGATGGCGCTTAGCCTATCCGGCATACGTATTTTCTAGCCGACGAGTTTTGTAGGGCGGGTAAGCAAGGCGCTACCCGCCGCAGCGCGGTGAAAAAGGGCGTTAGATTTTACATGCGCCGCTTTCGCAGCCATCGTCCTGGATTGACGGCGCCAGGTCGTCTTGCGCATCTTCCGCACCGTCGCGGGTGTTCTGATAGTACAGCGTTTTCACGCCAAATTTATAGGCGGTGAGCAGGTCTTTGAGCAGCTGCTGCATCGGCACTTTTCCTGACGGGAAGCGTGACGGGTCATAGTTAGTGTTGGCAGAAATCGACTGGTCGATAAATTTCTGCATCAGACCAACCAGCTGTAGGTAGCCGTCGTTGTTCGGCAGATCCCACAGCAGCTCATAGCTGTTTTTCAGCTCTTCGTAATCCGGCACGACCTGGCGCAGGATGCCGTCTTTAGAGGCTTTGATGCTGATGTGGCCGCGCGGTGGCTCAATACCGTTAGTGGCGTTTGAAATCTGCGATGAGGTTTCAGACGGCATCAGCGCGGAAAGCGTAGAGTTGCGCAGGCCGTGGGTTTTGATGGACTCACGCAGCCCTTCCCAGTCGAGGTGCAGCGGCTCGTTGCTGATCGCATCCAGGTCTTTCTTGTAGGTGTCGATCGGCAAAACGCCTTTGGCATAGGTGGTTTCATTAAACCACGGGCAGGCGCCTTGCTCTTTCGCCAGCTCGTTGGAAGCCTTCAGCAGATAGTACTGAATGGCTTCGAAGGTTTTGTGCGTCAGGTTGTTTGCGCTGCCGTCGGAGTAACGCACGCCGTGCTTCGCCAGGTAGTAAGCAAAGTTAATTACGCCGATGCCCAGGGTACGACGGCCCATCGCGCCGCGTTTTGCCGCGATGATCGGGTAGTCCTGGTAGTCCAGCAGCGCGTCCAGAGCGCGCACGGCCAGAATCGCCAGCTCTTCGAGTTCATCCAGACTCTTGATTGCGCCCAGGTTGAAAGCGGACAGCGTGCACAGCGCGATTTCGCCGTTTTCGTCGTTTACATCGTCCAGCGGTTTGGTCGGCAGGGCGATTTCCAGACACAGGTTGGACTGACGCACCGGGGCGACCGCCGGATCAAACGGGCTGTGGGTGTTGCAGTGGTCAACGTTCTGAATGTAGATACGGCCGGTGGAGGCGCGTTCCTGCATCATTAAAGAGAACAGCTCGGCCGCTTTGATGCGCTGTTTGCGAATGCTGTCGTCTTTTTCGTATTTGGTGTACAGGCGTTCAAACTCATCCTGGTCGGCGAAGAACGCGTCGTACAGCCCAGGCACGTCAGACGGGCTGAACAGGGTGATGTCTTCGCCTTTCAGCAGGCGGGTGTACATCAGCTTGTTGATCTGCACGCCGTAGTCCATGTGGCGCACGCGGTTGCCTTCGACGCCGCGGTTGTTTTTCAGCACCAGCAGGCTTTCAACTTCCAGGTGCCACATCGGGTAAAACAGCGTGGCCGCGCCGCCGCGAACGCCGCCCTGCGAACAGGATTTCACCGCGGTCTGGAAGTGTTTGTAGAACGGGATACAGCCGGTATGGAAAGCTTCGCCGCCGCGAATCGGGCTGCCCAGCGCGCGGATACGACCGGCGTTGATGCCGATGCCGGCGCGCTGGGAAACGTATTTCACAATCGCGCTGGAGGTGGCGTTGATGGAGTCCAGGCTGTCGCCGCACTCGATAAGCACGCAGGAGCTGAACTGGCGAGTCGGGGTGCGCACGCCGGACATGATCGGCGTCGGCAGAGAAATCTTAAAGGTGGAAACCGCATCGTAGAAGCGTTTCACGTAGCTCAGGCGCGTGTCACGCGGGTAGCCGGAGAACAGGCAGGCGGCGACCAGAATATAAAGGAACTGCGCGCTTTCGTAGATTTCGCCCGTTACGCGGTTCTGAACCAGATATTTGCCTTCCAGCTGCTTAACCGCCGCGTAGGAGAAGCTCATATCGCGCTCGTGGTCGATAAAATCGTCCATCTGCTTGAACTCTTCTTCCGTGTAGTCTTCCAGCAGATGTTGATCGTATTTGCCCAGCTCGGTCATTTTCACTACGTGATCGTACAGCTTAGGCGGTTCGAACTGACCGTAGGCTTTTTTACGCAGGTGGAAGATGGCCAGGCGTGCGGCGAGGTACTGGTAGTCCGGCGCCTCACGGGAGATTAAATCGGCGGCGGCCTTGATGATGGTCTCATGAATATCAGAGGTTTTGATGCCGTCATAAAACTGGATATGGGAACGCAGCTCGACCTGCGAAACGGAGACGTTGTTCAGCCCTTCTGCGGCCCAATCGAGAACACGATGGATTTTATCCAGATTAATACGCTCGGTTCGACCGTCACGTTTTGTAACCAGCAGACTCTGATTCATGTGAGTTATACCTGTCCGTGAAAAGAAATATCCCCCCGTTTATCCACAGCGGCCCGCTTGTGGCTAACTTTGTGGATAAATACTATATGTAGGGGGTTTGGGAATAATTGAACGCTATATGGTGAGTATTCTAGTAACTAATCCGCTGAGAACAAGTATTGATTTCGGCAAGAATTTGAGGTTGTGACAGGCTGAATTTCGCTAAGTCCACGTCACGTAAGGCCTGTGACAATTGTCAATGGGATGCAAAAAAAATGATATTTTTGATCGAGTGCTGATTTCTTAAACTTAATGGATAAGTGCGCAACCTGAGGCTGCGCAAAATCCATAGCGTTAACCTATGACGAAGGGGCTAATCAGCCCTGGGTGTGCAACATATAGTTAACATCCACGCCCGGGCCGAGGCTGAATTTGTTAGTAAGCGGATTGAAGTGCAGCCCGGTCATGTGACGCTCGCGCAGCGGCGTTCCATCTACCCAGGCCAGAAGCTCGGCGGGCTTGATGAACTTTTTAATGTCGTGCGTGCCTTTTGGCACCATGCGCAGGATGTATTCGGCGCCGACCACGGCCATCAGCCAGGATTTACCGTTGCGGTTAAGCGTAGAGAAGAAGACGTGGCCGCCCGGCTTCACGAGTTTCGCGCAGGCTTTCACTACAGATTGCGGGTCGGGGACGTGCTCGAGCATTTCCATGCAGGTGACAACATCATAAAGACCGGCATGCTTATCGGCGTGCTGCTCCACCGTCTCCTGCACGTAATCCACCTGAATGCCGCTTTCCAGCGCGTGCAGGCGTGCAACCTGCAGCGGCTCGAAGCCCATATCCAGCCCGGTGACGTTTGCCCCTTCGCGAGCCATACTTTCAGCGAGAATACCTCCGCCGCAGCCCACATCAAGCACCTTTTTCCCGAACAGGCCGCCCGAGCGTTGGTTGATATAGCCCAGGCGCAGCGGGTTAATACGATGCAGCGGCTTAAATTCACCTTCCAAATCCCACCAGCGTGACGCAACGGCTTCGAATTTGGCAATTTCTTCATGGTCGACGTTCTGGGTTACCGGTTGGTTTTCGGCATTCATTGGGACTCTCACTCCTTGCTGGTGAAGACCGGGAAGTATATCAGCCTGCGGCAACGAATAAAGCGCTGTGCAAACGTGTTCACGTTTCCCCACCGCGCGCCCGTTGTGTTATAATTTGCGACCTTTGAATCCGGGACACAGTAGAGGGATAGCGGTTACATGAGCGACCTTGCCAGAGAAATTACACCGGTCAACATTGAGGAAGAGCTGAAGAGCTCGTATCTGGATTATGCGATGTCGGTTATTGTCGGCCGCGCACTGCCAGATGTCCGCGATGGACTCAAGCCGGTACACCGTCGCGTACTATACGCCATGAACGTATTGGGCAATGACTGGAACAAAGCATACAAAAAATCCGCCCGTGTCGTTGGTGACGTAATCGGTAAATACCACCCTCATGGTGATACCGCCGTTTATGACACGATCGTACGTATGGCGCAGCCATTCTCCTTACGTTATATGCTGGTCGACGGCCAGGGTAACTTCGGTTCCGTAGACGGCGACTCCGCCGCAGCGATGCGTTATACGGAAATCCGTATGTCGAAAATCGCCCACGAACTGATGGCCGACCTGGAAAAAGACACGGTGGATTTCGTCGATAACTACGACGGCACCGAGAAAATTCCAGATGTTATGCCGACCAAGATCCCGAACCTGCTGGTTAACGGCTCTTCCGGTATCGCGGTAGGTATGGCGACGAACATTCCGCCGCATAACATCACCGAAGTGATCAACGGCTGTCTGGCCTATATCGAAGATGAAAACATCAGCGTAGAAGGGCTGATGGAGCACATCCCGGGTCCGGACTTCCCAACGGCTGCGATCATCAACGGCCGTCGCGGCATTGAAGAAGCCTACCGCACCGGCCGCGGCAAAATTTATATTCGCGCGCGCGCCGAAGTGGAAGCCGATGCCAAAACGGGCCGTGAGACGATCATCGTTCACGAAATTCCGTACCAGGTTAACAAAGCGCGCCTGATCGAAAAAATCGCCGAGCTGGTGAAAGAAAAACGCGTCGAGGGCATCAGCGCCCTGCGCGATGAGTCTGATAAAGACGGGATGCGCATCGTTATCGAAATCAAACGCGATGCGGTGGGCGAAGTTGTGCTGAACAACCTCTATTCCCAAACCCAGCTGCAGACCTCTTTCGGCATCAACATGGTTGCGCTGCACCATGGTCAGCCGAAGATCATGAACCTGAAAGACATTCTTTCTGCGTTCGTGCGTCACCGCCGTGAAGTGGTGACTCGCCGTACCATTTTCGAGCTGCGTAAAGCCCGCGACCGCGCCCATATCCTGGAAGCGCTGGCCGTTGCGCTGGCAAACATCGATCCGATCATTGAGCTGATCCGTCGTGCGCCAACGCCTGCGGAAGCGAAGGCTGGCCTGGTTGCTCGTTCCTGGGAGCTGGGCAACGTCTCCGCCATGCTGGAACGCGCCGGCGGCGACGCCGCGCGCCCTGAGTGGCTGGAGCCGGAATTCGGTATTCGTGACGGCCAGTACTACCTGACCGAACAGCAGGCTCAGGCTATTTTGGATCTGCGCCTGCAGAAACTGACCGGCCTTGAGCACGAAAAACTGCTCGACGAGTACAAAGAGCTGCTGGAGCAGATCGCCGAGCTGCTGCACATTCTCGGCAGCGCCGAGCGCCTGATGGAAGTCATCCGCGAAGAGCTGGAAGCCATGCGCGACCAGTTCGGCGACAACCGCCGCACCGAAATCACGGCTAACACCGCCGATATCAACATTGAAGATCTGATCAACCAGGAAGACGTGGTGGTCACCCTGTCGCATCAGGGCTATGTGAAATATCAGCCGCTGACCGATTACGAGGCGCAACGTCGCGGCGGTAAAAGTAAATCCGCCGCGCGTATTAAAGAAGAAGACTTTATCGACCGTCTGCTGGTCGCCAACACCCACGATACGATCCTGCTGTTCTCCAGCCGCGGCCGTCTATACTGGATGAAGGTTTATCAGCTGCCGGAAGCGAGCCGCGGCGCCCGCGGGCGTCCGATAGTTAACCTTCTGCCGCTGGAAGCTGACGAACGTATCACCGCCATCCTGCCGGTACGCGAATACGCTGAAGGCATTAACGTGTTCATGGCCACCGCGAGCGGTACCGTGAAGAAAACCGCGTTAACCGACTTTAGCCGTCCGCGTTCCGCAGGCATCATCGCCGTTAATCTCAATGAGGGCGACGAGCTGATCGGCGTCGATCTGACCGACGGCAGCAACGAAGCCATGCTGTTCTCGGCCGCGGGTAAAGTGGTGCGCTTTAAAGAAGACGCCGTTCGTACCATGGGCCGTACCGCAACGGGCGTTCGCGGTATTAAGCTTGCGGGCGACGACAAGGTAGTTTCCCTGATCATTCCACGTGGCGAAGGCTCGATCCTCACCGTTACGCAGAATGGCTACGGTAAACGTACCGCGGCTGATGAGTACCCAACCAAGTCGCGTGCGACCCAGGGCGTTATCTCTATCAAAGTGACCGAGCGTAACGGCAGCGTCGTTGGCGCGGTGCAGGTGGAAGATACCGACCAGATCATGATGATCACCGATGCAGGCACGCTGGTTCGCACCCGTGTCTCCGAAGTGAGCGTGGTTGGCCGTAACACCCAGGGCGTTATCCTCATCCGTACCGCGGAAGATGAAAACGTCGTCGGCCTGCAGCGCGTTGCTGAGCCGGTAGATGAAGAAGAGCTGGATACCATCGACGGCACGGTAGCGGAAGGCGATGATGACATCGCGCCGGAAGCGGAAAGCGACGATGACGTAGCGGACGACGCGGACGAATAATCCGCGTTCAGGGTCTGAAACGACGTAGCCTGGTTGAGGCTTCAACCCTTAAAACGCCTGATGCACCGCATCGGGCGTTTTGTATTCACGGCTTAATTAAAGAGGTAAACCAATGGCTATCCCTGAAAAGTATGAAAATGCCGAGCGCTGGGCATTCGGCGATACAGAGCCTCAGGCGGATGAGCTGGCTAAGCGGGTGCTTGATGGCGTAAAAACGGCCACCTGCTCCAACCTTGACAGCGAAGGTATCCCTCAGCCCGGCGACATTTTTGTGGTGGTGGACGGCAAGAACGAACCCGTCTGCGCGATTGAACTGACCACGGTGGAGATGAGCACTTTCGAGCAGGTGAATGAAGACCATGCTCGCGCGGAAGGCGAGGGCGATCGCACGCTGGCCTACTGGCGCAACGAGCATAAGCGCTTTTTTGAAGCCTACGATCTGTTCTCACCGGATATGACGCTGGTGCTGATGCACTTCAAAGTTATCGAAAAGTTCTGATGGTTATGACGGTGGTCGGTGCCCTCTACGCCAGACCGCCGTCATCCCGATAGCTGCCAGAGATAAAGCGATGCGCGCTATTTCTTTGCCGTTGCGAGGTCTGCTTTTTGCGGCTACCTTATCGGCATCCAACGATTTGTTTTCCTGCGACCAGGTTTAATTTGAAATATCTCGTCTCTTTTCGCACCACATTAAAAATCTCCCGCTATCTTTTTCGGGCGCTGGCGCTGCTGCTATGGCTGCTGATAGCGCTTTTTTCGGTGTTCTATATCGTTAATGCGCTGCATGAAAAAGAGTCGGATATCCGCCAGGAATTCAATATCAGCTTTGAGCAGGCGCAGCGCTACATTCAGCGTACCTCCGACGTTGTCAAAGAGCTGAAGTACATTGCGGAAAATCGGCTGAGCGCTACCAACGGCGTGCTGCCGGCGATTGAACGAGACGACAGTAAAGTTGAAACCCCTAACTTCATGCCTTTGTTCCCGGATTCGGACTGCTCGGCGGTAGGCGCCTCCTGGCGCAGCTCGCTGCAGTCACTCTCCTGGTTCCTGCGCTACTGGCGCGATAATTTCTCTGCGGCCTACGACCTTAACCGCGTCTTCCTGATTGGCGGTGACAATTTGTGTATGGCGGATTTTGGCCTGCGCGAAATGCCGCTGGAGCGGGAAAAAGCGCTGAAAACCCTGCATGAACGTATTCTTAAATACCGCAATGCGCCGCAGGACGAGCGCAGCAACAGCATTTACTGGATAGGCCAGGGGCCGCGCCCCGGCATCGGTTATTTCTATACGCTCACCCCTGTTTACCTGGCGAACCGCCTGCAGGCGCTGCTTGGCGTTGAGCAAACCGTGCGTATGGAAAACTTCCTGACGCCCGGCACGCTGCCGGTCGGCGTCACCATTCTCGATGAAAACAGCCATCCGCTGATTTCGCTCACCGGGCCGGAAACAAAAATTGAGCCCGACGCCCGTTGGATGCAGGAGCGCTCGTGGTTTGGCTATACATCCGGTTTTAAAGAGCTGGTGCTGAAGAAAAACCTGCCGCCGTCGTCACTGAGCGTTATCTACTCGGTGCCGGTCGATATGGTGCTTGAGCGTATCCGCATGCTGATTCTGAACGCGGTGCTGCTGAACGTGCTGGTGGGTATCGTGCTCTTCACCCTTGCGCGCATGTACGAACGGAGAATATTTATTCCGGCAGAAAACGACGCGCAGCGCCTTGAGGAGCACGAACAGTTTAACCGCAAAATCGTTGCCTCGGCGCCGGTGGGCATCTGCATTCTGCGAACGCAGGACGGCACCAATATCCTCAGTAACGAGCTGGCGCATAACTACCTGAATATGCTTACCCACGAAGACCGGCAGCGGCTTACGCAAATCATTTGCGGGCAGCAGGTGAACTTCGTCGACGTGGTGACCAGCAACCATACCAATCTGCAGATTAGCTTTGTGCACTCCCGCTACCGTAATGAAAACGTGGCGATTTGCGTGCTGGTCGACGTCAGCGCGCGCGTGAAGATGGAAGAGTCGCTGCAGGAAATGGCGCAGGCTTCCGAGCAGGCCAGCCAGTCGAAATCCATGTTCCTTGCGACCGTCAGCCACGAGCTTCGTACGCCGCTGTACGGGATAATCGGCAACCTCGATCTGCTGCAGACTAAAGCCCTGCCGAAAGGGGTCGACCGCCTGGTGACGGCGATGAACAACTCGTCGAGCCTGCTGTTGAAAATCATCAGCGATATTCTCGATTTTTCGAAGATAGAGTCTGAACAGCTGAAAATCGAGCCGCGCGAATTCTCGCCGCGTGAGGTGATGAGCCATATCACGGCAAACTATCTGCCGCTGGTGGTGCGTAAACAGCTCGGCCTCTACTGTTTTATCGAGCCGGATGTGCCGCTGACGCTGCAGGGCGATCCTATGCGCTTGCAGCAGGTGATTTCCAACCTGTTGAGCAACGCCATCAAGTTTACCGATGTGGGCTGTATTATTTTGCACGTGTCGATTAGCGGCGATTACCTCAGCTTCCGGGTGCGTGATACCGGCGTGGGCATTCCGGCTAAAGAGGTGACGCGGCTATTCGACCCATTCTTCCAGGTAGGCACCGGCGTGCAGCGCAACTTCCAGGGCACTGGCCTTGGTCTTGCTATCTGCGAAAAGCTGATAGGCATGATGGACGGGGATATTTCCATCGACACGGAATCGGGAATGGGCAGCCAGTTTACCATCCGTATTCCTCTTTATTCGGTGCAGCCTGCGCCCCTGGCCCAGGTCGACGGCCTGGCAGGCAAACGCTGCTGGCTGGCGGTGCGTAACGCTTCGCTGAGCGACTACCTGGAATCCCTGCTTAATAAAAACAATATCCGCACCCAGCTTTACTATGGCGAAGAGCCGGACAGCGACGATGTATTGATCACGGACGATACGCTGGAAGCGCCGTGGAAAGGACGTGCGGCGATTGTCTTCTGCCGTCGTCATATCGGCATCCCGCTGGAGACGTCACCCGGCTGCTGGACGCACAGCGTGGCCGCTCCCCACGATCTGCTGAATCTGCTGGGCCGTATTTACAGCATTGACGTTGAAGTACCGGGCAGCACGCCGGCGCTGCCTTCTGCACAGGAAGCCTGCGAGCAGAATGACGACATGATGATCCTTGTGGTTGACGATCATCCTATTAACCGGCGCCTGCTGGCCGATCAGCTGGGATCGCTGGGCTACCAGTGTAAAACGGCCAATGACGGCGTCGATGCGCTTAACGTATTGAGTAAAAATCACATTGATATTGTGCTCAGCGACGTGAATATGCCGAATATGGACGGCTATCGCCTGACGCAGCGCATTCGACAGCTGGGGCTAACCCTGCCGGTTATTGGGGTAACGGCCAACGCGCTGGCGGAGGAGAAACAGCGCTGTATTGAATCCGGCATGGATAGCTGCCTGTCAAAACCGGTTACCCTGGACGTGATTAAGCAGACGCTGGCGGTCTATGCGGCGCGAGTCAGAAACGCGAGGAAGTAAAACGGGGAAAGATGCCCTCATCTCCGGACGGAAGTGAGGGCAGACAGCTTACTCTTTATCAGCCGGAGACAGGCTCACGGAAGAAAGGTAGTTCAGCAAAGCGATATCGTTCTCAACGCCCAGTTTCATCATGGCTGATTTCTTCTGGCTGCTGATAGTTTTAATGCTGCGGTTCAGCTTGCGGGCGATTTCCGTGACCAGGAAACCTTCCGCAAACAGGCGCAGCACTTCGCTCTCTTTTGGCGACAGGCGCTTGTCGCCGTAACCGCCGGCGCTGATTTTTTCCAGCAGGCGTGAAACGCTTTCCGGGGTGAATTTCTTGCCCTTTTGCAGCGCGGCCAGCGCCTTAGGCAGGTCGGTCGGCGCACCTTGTTTAAGCACAATCCCTTCGATATCCAGATCCAACACCGCGCTCAGAATGGCCGGGTTATTGTTCATCGTCAGCACGATGATGGAGATGTTAGGGAAGTGGCGTTTAATGTATTTAATCAGCGTAATACCGTCACCGTATTTATCTCCCGGCATGGAGAGATCGGTAATCAGCACGTGTGCGTCTAATTTAGGAAGATTATTGATAAGCGCTGTGGAATCTTCAAACTCACCGACAACATTCACCCACTCGATCTGCTCAAGGGACTTACGAATGCCGAACAGAACAATCGGATGGTCGTCGGCAATAATTACGTTCATACTGTTCATGTAATAGGCTACCTTGCTACAGCAAACTCTTGACGTAAGCGTCAATATCGCTGGTGTATTTTTGTATGTTGGCAGCATCACTTTCACGAATGTGATGCTCTAACGTTTCACATAACTGCTTGCCGGGTACCAGATTGAGCATGGCAAACACCCCTTTTAAACGGTGCGCCGTCTGTGCCAGCGCAGCAAAATCGCTGATCGCCGATTCAGTATACAATCTCCTTACATCTTCCGGTACTGTGTCGGCAAAGAGTGAGTAATAGCCGCTGGCGTGAAGCTGCGCGTTTTCATCGCCGCCCTGAGGTGATTCGGACATCTCCCCCTGCGCCAGCTGCTCTTCTATCAGCTGAAGGACAGCATCCTGCATGGCATTGCTGATATTAAAGTTAACGCGGAACTGACCCGCACCCAGCTTCCGCATCCCGTCCTCATCATCGCTTAAAAGCAAGCCTGACGCTGTAAGATTAGACGGATTATCGGTGAGGAAGATATCAAACTCTTGACTAACCAACCGTTCGTCAGGGGTGATGCAGTTCGCGCCCCAGTTTTCAAGCTGGCGGGTGACGATGTTACGCACTTCGTTAGAGGTAATATCCAGCATTGCCACCACTTCATCGAGCAGTTTTTCATCCTGCGCTTCCGGCTGCGGCTCCACGTCCATTTTGATATGCAGATTGTAGCGCGTGCCGATATCGGGACGGGTTTTGATATTCAAATGCCCGCCGAGCTTGCGTGAAAGACGATCGCAAAGATAGAACGTCAGGCCATACGCCTTGCCATAACGGTCTTCGCTGGTTTCGTTGAGGAACGGGAAGTGAAGATTGTCTATTTCTTCATTACTGATCCCTTCGCCTGTATCCAGCACGCGGAAAAGGAGCCGATCCGGCGACGACTCCTCTTCGCTGATCTCAAGGGTGATCTTACCGATCTGGGTGGTGGTAACGGAATAGTGCAGCAGCAGCTGCAGTATTTTATGCAGCGCCTCGCGATCGCCGTGTCGTTCCTCATCGGCCGGCAGCTGGTTGTTGATAAGCAGCTGTAGCCCCTTACGCTTGATAATCGGCAGCATTTCCAGCGCTACCTCGTCTATCAATCCCTGAATGGTAAACGGGGTCACGGTGGTTTTCCAGCTGTCGGCCTCCAGCATATTCAGCAGCTGAATTTCATCGACAAGCCGGATGATAGTCTGAGCCTCGTTCGCCAGCTGCTTATGTTCAGCGGTGTTGAACGCGGCCGCGCGCTCCGCCAGTTTTTTCACCGGCAGCTGTAAAGCCTCGCCGATGTGCTGCATAAACGCCACGCGGCCCTGCTGGTTTTTCTCATACAGGCGCTGCGCCTGCTTGAGCTTTTTATTTACCAGAATTTCGCGATCCTGATCGCGAATGACGAAAATCTGCGTGCGCGGCGCAATCTGGCTGCGGAACTGGCGGATCTCGTAGAGGTCATTATTAATGGTGGCCTGAATCACGCCCTGGTGCTGATCGGCCATCGCAATAATATTCTGCAGGTTAAGATGAGGGAGCAGGTGATCGGCAATCTTGTTGCTGATAACCGTCCTGTTGGCGTCAAGATCGTGCACCAGCAGACCCAGCGGCAACAGGGCGACGATCTCTTCGTTTAGCGCGCGCAGCACCTGTAGTTCGCCGTTGCCACCCGGTGTCTCCGTTGAGCGGGGAGCCTGCTGGCGGAACGTCGTATAGCCGAACAGCGCCAGCGCCAGCAGCCCGATGTTAAGCAGCAGCGGCAGCAGAATATTTTGTAGGGTATCCATCAGCAGCGTGCCGAAAGGCACCTGCCACACCAGGCGCAGATGCGTACTGGCTAACGGCGAGGTGATTTCAATGCGCGCGCTATTAAAGTTAATAGTGACGCTGTCCGGATCTTCTTTGCTGGGCTGCGCCGCGTTCAGGCTGTCATCCGGCTCAAGCTGAAAGCTATCCAGCGCCATGGTGGGCGGGATAAGATCGTTAATAGGCAGGTCAAATGCGACGACCGTGGCCAGATGACCCGGCTGATTAAAGGTGGTGCGCAGCGTAAAATAGTAGCCGTTTTGCCACACCAGGCGCCGCAGCGGAGAGAAGCTTTCTCGTTCATCCAGCGCGTTCGCCTGCTGCAGCATCTCCGCGCGGCGGGAATCAACGATGGTTCCCACGCCGGTTTCTTTAAAGCCGGACGAAAGATCTTTTAAGGGCAGGGTGGAAACCAGGATCATGCTGTTGTCCTGGCCGTTGAGATAGTACATCGACCACGGGCTGTTTTCCGCGCCCCAGAGCGTATCAAGCCAGGTGGAGATGCGCTGGGTCATTTCAAGCGTGGAGCTATCGTGGGAGCCAAAAATCAGCGCTTCGGTTTTGCGGCGCGGCTTTTCAAGATAGTAGACGTCCTGACGCAGGCGCGTTTCCTGTAACCCATCGCTGGCAGACGCAGGCGCGGCGGCAACGTTGTCGTAGATTTGCCATGTGGCGTAACGGTAGGTATCGACGCGTTTATGCAGCGCATGGGTGATATCGACTATCTGATAGCTTTTATCTTTTAGCCAGGCGTTAACGGCGCTCTGTACCATCACACCCATAGCCACCAACAGCACGACGATCAGCAGAAGAAAGAAGCGCGTGATATTGCTGGGAATAAGGGAAAATTTGTTAGGGATCATGCCGTCTGACTGACTCATTATAAGCGCGTAACCCGGCGAACATTCGCCACTCAGGAAAAAGTACCACGCTACCTACCCATGCGGGCGCTGTAGCTGTTATCGATGCATCAAACGCACCCGGCCTAAGGATACCTGTATCAGAGGCTGCCGTCATCGACTCTCTTATATTCACAAGCAGTATAAGGGTAAATCATCACATTGCCAGGCCGTTGATAATTAGCCGAAATAAGAAGCAAAAAAGATTTTTCGCCGGTGATTACGCAGCGTTATTTTTGTACACCGCAGACGGATTCGTACAATTATTACGTTTGAAACTATTAACCGGGAGAAATAAATATACCTAAAAATTCCCCGAGAACAGGAACATAGCGGCGACAGGTGGAAGTGTTTACTTAATAGTCGTTATCTTTTTGTGCTGTGTAGCACAAAAATATTCAGTTAACGTAAAGAAGAGTAAAAAAAAACCGGATGCAAGCATCCGGTATCAATAGGGGTAAACAGACATTCAGAACTGAATGACGGTAATAAATAAAGTTAATGATGATAGCGAGATATATTTTATAGCTAAATATCGAAAACATTTTGGCAATCAGTGCTACATGATTGTTTCGTTTTAACTTGATGATTTTTATATTAATAATATTATTTTTGATTATAGGTGCTTATATTTTTAGCTATTTGTGCGAAAAAAAGTTCCCTTAAATATACATTTTGAAACATCTATATGGACAAATGAAACATCTATATAGTTTTAGTATCATAATGATGTTGGATTATTCTGGATTTGTTTTGGACAATGAGTTCGCCGACTGATTAGAGGGTAATCAGTAAGCAGTGGCATATAAAAAGGCATATAACAGAGGGTTAATAACATGAAAGTTAAAGTACTGTCCCTCCTGGTTCCAGCATTGCTGGTAGCAGGCACCGCTCATGCAGCAGAAATTTATAATAAAGACGGCAACAAATTAGATCTGTACGGCAAAGTTGATGGTCTGCACTACTTCTCTGACGATAAGAGCGCAGATGGCGATCAGACCTACATGCGTCTGGGCTTCAAAGGCGAAACTCAGGTTAACGACCAGGTCACCGGTTATGGCCAGTGGGAATACCAGATCAACGGCAACACCGCTGAAAGCGAAAACAACGCATGGACTCGTGTGGCGTTCGCTGGTCTGCGCGTGGGTGACGCGGGTTCATTCGACTACGGTCGTAACTACGGCATCATCTACGACGTCGCAGCATGGACCGACGTTCTGCCTGAGTTCGGCGGCGACACCTATGGCGCTGATAACTTCCTGTTCAGCCGTGCAAACGGCGTGGCAACCTACCGTAACACCGACTTCTTCGGTCTGGTTGACGGCCTG
>NZ_RCAA01000055.1:177250-187533 GCF_003628475.1 Enterobacter sp. R1(2018)
CCGCCCAGTACCAGGGCAAAAACGGCAGCACCAGCGGCGAAGACTTTGGCGGCCGCGGCGTTCTGAAACAAAATGGTGACGGTTACGGTCTGTCTCTGACCTACGATCTGGGCGAAGGCTTCAGCGTCGGCGGTGCAATGGCTTCTTCCAAACGCACCTGGGATCAGAACAACACCGCAGCGCTGGGCGACGGCGACCGTGCTGAAGCTTACACCGGCGGTCTGAAATATGACGCGAACAACGTATACCTGGCAGCGCAGTACACCCAGTCTTACAACGCTACCCGCTTCGGCGGCGACTCGTCTTCCGCAGCTTACGGCTTTGCTGACAAAGCGCAGAACTTCGAAGTAGTCGCACAGTACCAGTTCGACTTCGGCCTGCGTCCATCCGTGGCTTACCTGCAGTCTAAAGGTAAGGACATCGAAGGCTACGGCGACCAGGATCTGCTGAAATATGTTGATGTTGGCGCGACTTACTACTTCAACAAAAACATGTCCACCTACGTTGATTACAAAATCAACCTGGTTGACGAAAACGACTTCACCCGTGCCGCTGGCATCGGTACCGACGATATCGTCGGCGTTGGCCTGGTTTACCAGTTCTGATTCCGACCTTCGTTGCTAAAGGCGCCTGCGGGCGCCTTTTTTTATCTCTGCAGCCGCAAGGACGCCTCGCTTTTCCGCACCTCTTTCAGCATTTGATATACTCTTGCGCCTCTTCAGAGGAGAAACAACATAATGGAATTACACTTGCTTCGCCGTGGCCTGCTGGCCGTTGCTCTGCTGGCGCTTGCCGGCTGCGATAACCAGCCCGCAGCCGCTAAGCCGGGTCTGGTGCTGGAAGGCAAAACGATGGGCACCTTCTGGCGAGTGAGTCTGGCCGGCATCGACAGTGCCCGACAGAATGAGCTGCGCACCAGGATTCAGGCCCAGCTCGACGGCGACGATCGTCTGCTGTCCACCTATAAATCTGACTCCGCGCTCTCCCGCTTTAACCAGTCCCGCAGCACCGAACCCTACCCGGTAACAGAAGAGATGAGCGATATAGTGACAGCATCCTTACGCATCGGCGCCAAATCCGGCGGCGCGATGGATATTACCGTTGGTCCGCTGGTGAATTTATGGGGATTCGGCCCGGACAAACAGCCGATAAAAACGCCGACGCAGGCGCAAATTGACGCGGCGAAAGCCCTTACCGGCCTGCAGCATCTGACGGTTATTAATAAAGCCGGACGACAGTGGCTGCAAAAAGATCTTCCCGGCCTGTATGTCGATCTTTCTACCGTTGGCGAAGGCTATGCTGCGGATCGTCTGGCGCGCCTGATGGAACAAAATGGTATTAGCCGGTATCTGGTTTCCGTAGGCGGGGCCGTGGTGACGCGCGGCACAAACCAGGACGGGAAAGCCTGGCGCGTAGCGATTCAAAAACCGACCGATCGGGAAAATGCGGTACAGGCGGTGGTCGATCTAAACGGCCACGGCATTAGCACCTCCGGCAGCTACCGCAATTATTATGAACTCGAAGGCAAGCGGCTTTCGCACATTATCGATCCCGTATCGGGCGCGCCTGTTCAGCACCGGCTGGTTTCAGCAACGGTGATCGCTCCTACGGCGCTGGAGGCCGACGGCTGGGATACGGGACTGATGGTGCTTGGCACGGAAAAAGCAAAGCAGGTCGCTCAAAAAGAGGGGCTGGCGGTGTATCTGATTACTAAAGAAGACAAGGGTTTTTCCACATGGATGTCGCCGCAGTTTAAAACTTTCCTGCTGAGCGAGTAAAATTAGAAAGCAAGAATGTGGGTTTTCCAGAACGGCGATGCTGGCAAAGTAGATTTGTGACAGCAAAACCAGGAGCCAGTTATGAAAAACATCAATGACATTACCACTGATAACGGCCGCTGGCAGGCCGTGGAAACCCGCGACGGCGGCGCGGACGAAAAATTTGTGTTCGCCGTAAAAACGACGGGCATTTTTTGTCGTCCCTCCTGCACCGCAAAACATCCGCTGCGTAAAAACGTCCTTTTCTTTACCGATCCGGATGCCGCGAAAGAGGCGGGGTTTCGCCCCTGCAAACGCTGCCAGCCGGATAAGCTCGCCCCTGAGCGGCAGCGCGCCGGGCGTATCGTTCAGGCCTGCCGCATCATTGAGGCAAGCCCTGAACCCCTGACGCTTGCAGCTCTCGCCGCGCGGGTCGCCATGAGCCCTTATCACTTTCATCGCCTGTTTAAAAGCGTCACCGGCCTGACGCCAAACGCATGGCAAAAAGCGCTGCGGACGCGGAAACTGCGCGACCAACTGGCGCAGGGCGAAGCCGTTACCCGTGCCGCATACGGTGCCGGCTATCAGTCGGGCAGCCAGTTTTATCAGCAGGCGGACGCGGCGCTTGGCATGACCGCGCGCCAGTATCGCCAGGGCGGCGAGCAAGTGGCGATCCGATTTGTGGTCGGCACCTGTCAGCTTGGCGAGTTTCTGGTCGCGGAAAGCGAACGCGGAATTTGCGCCATCCTGCTGGGCAACACGCCGGAGGCGTTGATTGCCGAGTTGGAGAGCCTGTTCCCGCATGCTGAATTAGTTGCTGATGATGCAGGATTTGCCGGGCGCGTTGCGCGGGTTGTGAGCTTCCTCGAACACCCCGCCCGGCACTTTGATCTGCCGCTTGATATCCAGGGCACGGCCTTCCAGCAGCAGGTCTGGCAGGCGCTGCGGGCGATTCCACCGGGGGAAACGTTGAGCTACCAGAAAGTTGCCGAACGTATCGGCAGGCCCGGCGCGGTCAGGGCGGTCGCCAGCGCCTGTGCGGCCAACCGGCTGGCGGTGATCGTTCCTTGCCATCGGGTAGTGCGCAACGACGGAACGCTATCAGGTTACCGCTGGGGCGTAGAGCGTAAGCAGCAGCTTCTGAATACAGAGGCGGAACAGAGGAATGAATAATGCTCGATCTCTTTGCTGATGAAACACCCTGGCAAGAGCCGCTGGCGGAGGGCGCCGTTATTCTGCGGCGCTTTGCCCGCGCCGACGCTGACGAATTAATTAAGCAGATCGGAAAAGTGGCGCAGCGCTCACCGTTTCGCCAGATGGTGACGCCGGGTGGCTACACCATGTCGGTAGCGATGACCAACTGCGGTGAACGAGGCTGGACGACCAACCAATACGGCTATCTTTATTCGACGGAAGATCCCCTGACGGGCAGGCCATGGCCTTCAATGCCACAGGCGTTTCGGAAATTATCCGATGCGGCTTCGGCCGCTGCGGGCTATCGCGATTTTCATCCGGATGCGTGTCTTATTAACCGCTATGCGCCCGGGGCGAAACTCTCCCTTCATCAGGATAAAGACGAGCCCAACCTGCAGCAGCCCATCGTTTCCGTTTCGCTTGGCTTGCCGGCGGTTTTCCAGTTTGGCGGCCTGAAGCGGAACGATCCGCTGGTGCGCATTATGCTGGAGCATGGCGACGTGGTGGTGTGGGGCGGGACATCCCGCTTGTTCTATCACGGCATATTACCTCTGAAGGCAGGACACCATCCCGCCACCGGCGAAGCGCGCTATAACCTCACCTTCCGCAGCGCCGGAAAAAGCGAATAAAAATAAGAATTATTCTTGCTGTAGAAAGATAGCCGTTTAAACTGCTCGCTGTTTTTGTTAGCGGGTAATGAGCGATGGAACTTTTACGAGTGGTGTACCGGCAGTATCGCTGGCCTTTTTTAATGGTGATGCTCTTAAGCCTCGCCAGCGCGGCGTTGGGCATTGGCCTTATCGCCTTTATCAACCAGCGGTTGATTGAAACGCCGGACGTCTCACTACAGGTGTTGCCCGAATTCCTCGGCCTGCTGCTGCTGCTGATGGCCGTTACGCTTGGCTCGCAGCTGGCTCTGACCACCCTTGGTCACCATTTTGTGTTTCGCCTGCGCAGTGAATTTATCAAGCGCCTGATGGATACCCATATCGAACGCGTTGAGCAGCTCGGCAGCGCCGCGCTGCTGGCGGGCTTAACCAGCGATGTGCGCAACATCACCATCGCGTTTGTCCGTCTGCCTGAGCTGGTGCAGGGGATTATCCTGACGTTTGGCTCCGCGGCCTATCTCGCCTGGTTGTCCCCTAAAATGCTCGGCGTTACCGCTATCTGGGTGGCGATAACCATTCTGGGCGGTTATCTGCTGGTGGCCCGCGTTTATAAGCACATGGCGCAGCTGCGTGAAATAGAAGATCAGCTGTACAACGACTATCAGACGGTCATTGAAGGGCGCAAAGAGTTAGCCCTTAACCGTGAACGAGCCGAGCGCGTGTATGAAGATACCTATATTCCTCACGCCAACGACTATCGTCGTCATATTATCCGCGCTGATACTTTCCACCTGAGCGCGGTGAACTGGTCGAACATTATGATGCTGGGCGTGATTGGCCTGGTGTTCTGGATGGCAAACAGCCTCGGCTGGTCTGATACCAACGTGGCGGCAACCTTTTCCCTGACGCTGCTTTTTCTGCGCACGCCTTTGCTTTCCGCCGTTGGGGCTTTGCCAACGCTGCTCAGCGCCCAGGTGGCCTTCAATAAACTGAGAAAGTTTGAGCTGGCGCCGTACGAAGCCGCCTTCCCGCGCGCGAAAGAAGCGGGCAAATGGCAAACCCTCGAAATGCGCGATGTGGTATTCAAATACGGCGATAACGCCTTTGCCGTCGGCCCGTTGAATCTGAAAATAGAGCGCGGCGAGCTGATCTTCCTGATCGGCGGCAATGGCAGCGGCAAATCCACCCTCGCCATGCTGCTCACCGGCCTGTATCACCCGGTTTCCGGAGCGATTTATTTAGACGGCAGGCAAATTGACGCCGGCAATCTGGACGACTATCGCAAGCTGTTTTCAGCCGTCTTCACCGACGTCTGGCTGTTTGACCGTCTGCTTGGGCAGCAGGGCGAGCAGGCCAACCCGCAGCTGGTGGCAAGCTGGCTTGAACGTCTGAAGATGAGCGAAAAGCTGGAGCTGGACAACGGTACCATCCTCAACCTGAAGCTTTCCAAAGGGCAGCGTAAACGCGTAGCGCTGCTGCTTGCCCTGGCGGAAGAAAGAGAAATTATCCTGCTGGATGAATGGGCTGCGGATCAGGATCCCCATTTCCGCCGTGAGTTTTACCAGGAGCTGCTGCCGCTCATGCAGCAAATGGGCAAAACGATTTTCGCCATCAGCCACGACGATCACTACTTTATTCATGCCGACAGGCTGCTTGAAATGCGCAAGGGACAGCTGAGCGAACTGACGGGCCATGAGCGCGAAAGCGCCTCGCGGGATGCGGTAGCGAGAACGGGCAGCTAATAAGCAACTAAACCAGCCATTTAAGGCTGGTTTTTTGTTTTTCAGGCGGCTTCAGGCTATAAATAAGCTCGTCGTTATCAGGGAATAAACGTCAGATGTCAGCCACTGTGAAGTACAACACCAAACAGCGTGCACAAGACCGCGCGCGAATCCTCCAGATCCTGCTTACCAACCGAGCCGTTGTCGGCGGCATACTTGGACGTTTGCCTGCGCCTGACGCCCACACGCCGGAGCAGGATATCGCGGAGGTCGCCTCGCTGGCTGAGAAGCTGCCGGCCCCGGATCTTGCGGACGTGCTCGAAGCGCTTCCTACGGAAGAGCGTCACGCGCTGTGGAGCCTCGTAAAAGAGGACAAGCGCGGACACGTGCTGATCGAGGCGGCGGAAAACGTCTGGGACGACCTGATCGAAGATATGAGCGATAAGGATTTGCTTAAGGCGCTGCGCCCGCTCGATATAGACGACCAGATCTACCTTGCGCAATATCTACCGCGCGACCTGATGGGACAGCTGCTCTCCACGCTTCCGCAGGAAGAGCGTACCCAGGTTCGTAAGGTACTGCATTACGACAAGCACAGCGTCGGCGCCATCATGGATTTTGAGGTGATTACCGTACGTGCGGATGTCACCCTTGCCGTCGTGCAACGTTTTCTACGCCTTCGCGGCAAGGTTCCGCAGAACACCGACAAGCTCTTTGTCACCACCCGCAATAAAACGCTGCTGGGCGAGCTGGGCCTGACCACCATTCTGCTTCATCCGCCCGAAACGCCGGTGCTGAAAGTGATGGACGATAACCCCACCTGTTTTGTACCGGAAGATGACGGCGAAACGGCTGCGAGAACCTTTGAAAGGGATACCCTGGTAAGCGCCGCCGTTATCGACACCGGCGGTAAGCTGATGGGCCGCGTGACCGTGGATGAGATAGTTGATGTGGTCTACGAAGAAACGGATAACGATCTCCGCCGCATGGGCGGCCTGAGCGCGGAAGAGGATGTCTTCGCGCCGGTGGGCAAGGCTGTTAAAGCGCGTTGGGCGTGGCTTGCCATCAACCTGTGTACCGCATTTGTCGCCTCACGCGTGATCGGCATGTTTGAACATACCATCTCACAGCTGGTGGCTCTGGCTTCGTTAATGCCAATAGTGGCGGGTATCGGCGGCAACACCGGTAACCAAACCATCACCATGATTGTTCGCGCGCTGGCGCTGCAGCACATTCAGGCCGGCAACTACTCGTTCTTAGTGCTGCGTGAGCTGGGCGTGGCTTTTATAAACGGCATCGTCTGGGGCGGGGTAATGGGCACGGTAACCTGGCTGTTATATGACGATCCTGCGCTCGGCGGCGTGATGACGCTCGCGATGGTGCTCAATCTGTTAGTGGCGGCGTTAATGGGGGTGCTGATCCCGATGATCATGACGCGGCTGGGCAAAGATCCAGCGGTGGGCTCAAGCGTTATGATTACCGCCTTAACCGATACCGGCGGCTTCTTTATCTTCCTCGGGCTGGCGACGATTTTCCTGCTCTGAGCCGGCTGAAAATTCAGGCATAAAAAAACCAGCCGTAAAGGCTGGTTCTTTGGAGTTTTTGGTCGGCACGAGAGGATTTGAACCTCCGACCCCCGACACCCCATGACGGTGCGCTACCAGGCTGCGCTACGTGCCGACATCCGGATAAAAATATTACCTTTTTTGCCAGCCTTTGCAAGGCCGACGACTGCTAAGTGATTTATAAATATACAATCAGTTAGCGATAAAGCGTTTCTCGTCGGTCAGAACCTGCAGCAGTAAGCCGAGCTGTGGTTTGGTCTCTTCCACGCGTTCGCCCTGCAAATCGTAGATGCGATAGTTGCCGTTATTATCAAGCACCAGCGTCATGTGCGGCATGGTGATTGCCAGGCTGTTGTTATCTGCGCCCACCACCCAGTTGTTATGGCGCGTGGCGGCAAACAGATCTTCGCCCTGTGAATACTCATTCGCCGGCGTTTTAACGTGCAGCAGGCGCTGCATCAGGGTGGTCATCACATCCTGATGATCGGTCAGCTTGCTGATGGTTTGCGCAGGCGTGCCCGGCCAGTGGATAACCAAAGGCACCTGGATACGCGACCGTGACCAGGCGAACGCATCCCGTTCATCACCGAGCGGAACGCCGTGGCCTGCCGTAACGATAACCACGGTATTGTCCAGCTTGCCGGCGGCTTTCAGGGCGTCCAGCACCTCCTGAATGCGGTCGTCCACGTTACGCGCAGCGCGGGCATAGCGCCGCGTGAAATCTTGTTTGCTACTGTCTTCGTTAATGCTGGTGCCGTTAAAGGCGATCCAGGAGAACCAGCGGTTATCTTCGGAGGCGTACTGCGTGAGCCAGTTCACCCATTGCGAAGCGGTCTGGCTATCCGACTGGCTTTTGGCCGTCGGCAACGAGAAATCTGAGAGTAGCGCCTGGCGGTACATGGACGAGTTAAAGCCGTCGGAAGCGAACAGGCCCAGCTGGTAACCCTGCTGGTTCAGAGCGGTAATCAACGCAGCCGGAATACGCGCGGAAAGCACGCCGTCCATATAAGCCGGCGAAATGCCGTAGAACAGCCCGAAGATGCCGTTATCGGTGCCGTTGCCGGCGCTCATGTGCTGCGTGAAATTGATATTGCTTTGCGCAAACTGGTTGAGGGCAGGGAGGTCTTTCGCAACCCGTGAAGCGTTCAGACCGTCTACCGTAATAAGTAAGACGTTATGGCCGGTACCCATATCGCTAAACTGCAGATTGCTTAGCGGATACTGTACCGACACCGCTTCCGGGTTACCCTGTTCAACCAGGCGACGCTGGTATTCTTTTGCATCCAGCAGGCCGTGTTTCTCAAGGAAGCGGCGCGCCGTCATCGGATAGGCCAACGGCAGGTTTGCGCGCTGCATGGTAATCGGACGGTAGAAATTCGCATCCGCCCAGATATACATAATGTGGCTGCTGAAGAAGGCCACGAAGAACAGGGCGACGACGGGTTTGGCAAAATGTCTGCGGCGCCCGAGGCTGCGCAGCTTCTGCCAGCTCCAGGTGGCAAACAGCATCTCAATAAGCAGGATCACCGGCACGCTGATAAACATCAGCTGCCAGTCGCGCGCCATTTCGCTCTGGTCCGGGTTGATAACCAGCTCCCAGACGATTGGATTGAGATGCAGGTGGAAACGGGTAAAGACTTCGCTGTCTATCAGCAGCAGCGTCATGCCCGCGGTGGCAAAGGCCGCCGACAAAAAGCGCATCAGGCGCTGGGACATGACGACAAAAGTCAGCGGGAAGAGAATCAGCAGGTAGGCGGCAAACACCAGGAAGCTGAAGTGGCCGATAACGCTCAGGTAGGAATAGATACGCCCGGTGAGGGTCGTCGGCCAGTCGGCGACAAACAGATAGCGGCTACCCAGCAGCGTGGCCAGCAGGATATTGAACAGGGCGAACCAATGTCCCCAACTGACCATCTGGGAAACTTTTTCGCGGTAGCGCTGACGGTTAGTCACCATAACTCGTAGCTACAATCCCTTAATGAGCTTGATCTTCGCTCACGGAGGCCTGCAGCGCCTCAGCGAAAGAGCGGGCCAGCGTGCGGCGTTGTGCGGAAGCCACGCTGGTATTAATCAGGTTAGTGACCATATTTCCCAGCACCATCAGGGAAAGATCGGTAGGCGTCTGGTGTTTTTCCAGTACGCCCGCCAGTTCGGTCAGCAGTTCTTCGACGCGTTCGTCACTATAACGGGATGTTTGTGGCATAAATTAACAATCAGTCAGGTTCAGGAAAGGGCGTTATCTTACCGTAGGAAGACCTTTTTTTCTGCTTTTTTATCTTCTGTTGCACAAGGCTCCCGGCAGTGGTTGAATACCGCCCGGTCTAAAAGGAGAGTTTATCATGAGTCTGGATATCAACCAGATTGCCCTGCATCAGCTTATCAAGCGCGGCGAAGACACGCTTGAAGTGGTGCTGCGCGATTCCCTGCTGGCAACTAACGGCGCCGTAGAAGAGATGATGGCTGAGCTTCACCGTGT
The DNA here is from genome assembly GCF_003628475.1 of Enterobacter sp. R1(2018). Classification (GTDB taxonomy): domain Bacteria; phylum Pseudomonadota; class Gammaproteobacteria; order Enterobacterales; family Enterobacteriaceae; genus Dryocola. The sequence continues at coordinate 186,572 of NZ_RCAA01000055.1, forward strand.
TTATAGCGCAAAAAATAAAGCATACGGGCTGTTTAGCGAAGAGAGTGAATTAGCGCAGGCGTTACGTGCGCAGCGCAAAGGCGATGAGGATTTTCTCGCCTTTAGCCGTGCGGCAACCGGCCGTCTGCGTGACGAGCTGGGGAAATATCCCTTCGCCGACGGCGGCATTGTGCTGTTTTGCCATTACCGCTATCTGGCCGTCGAATATCTGATGGTGGCGGTGCTTAACAACCTGAGCAGCATGCGCGTCAACGAAGAGCTGGATATCAGCTCCACCCACCATCTGGATATCAACCACGCGGATATCGTGGCGCGCGTTGATTTAACCGAATGGGAAACCAACCCGGAATCAACCCGCTATCTGACATTTCTCAGAGGACGCGTAGGGCGTAAGGTTTCTGATTTCTTCATGGACTTTCTCGGCGCCAGCGAAGGCCTGAATGCCAAAGCGCAGAATAAAGGCCTGCTGCAGGCGCTGGATGACTTTACTAACGAAGCGCAGCTCGACAAAAACGAGCGTCAGACTGCCCGTCAGCAAGTCTACGCCTACTGCAACGAGCAGCTGCAGGCCGGTGAAGAAATCGAATTGTCCTCCCTTGCAGACGAGCTGCCGTGGGCCGTCGACGACAAGAACTTCAAAGAGTTTACGGCAGAAAAGGGCTACGAGCTGGAAGAGAGCTTCCCGGCGGACCGCAGCACGCTGCGTCAGCTGACCAAATATGCCGGCAGCGGCGGCGGGTTGACGATTAACTTCGACGCCATGCTGCTGGGCGAGCGCATTTTCTGGGATCCGGCGACGGATACGCTGACCATCAAAGGCACGCCGCCGAATCTGCGTGACCAGCTGCAGCGCCGCAGTTCGGGTAAGTAATACTGTTGTGGCGGGGCGTTAACCCTGCCTTTATAGGGCAGGTAAGCGTAGCTTCACGCGACAATTTTGGTGGAGAGCGCAGGCTATATTT
>NZ_RCAA01000055.1:187594-191339 GCF_003628475.1 Enterobacter sp. R1(2018)
CGCCGAAGCGGGTTTTTTTTTCGAGCTGGGTTCGCGATTAAGCGCGAACGAAGTCGATGTGAGTCAGTTTTGGCTTGAACGGGTGACGCTGAACAGCCTGAACCTTCGCTTTTACTTCTTTACCATCAACAACCAGAGTCAGCACTTCTTCGTAGAAACCTGGTTTAGTCTGCAGGTTCATTACGTTGTCGTGGTCCAGTTCGATGGAGATTGCAGCTTCGGAACCACCGTAGATGATTGCCGGGAATTTGTTAGCTGCACGCAGGCGGCGGCTCGCACCCTTGCCCTGCTCTTTGCGTTCTACTGCATTGATAGTGAACATTAACTGTTTCTCTCTTAAATACTCCTGTTACAGGCGACCCAGCAACAGGAAAGATTTCTGCTTTGCGGATGCAAAAGCGGGCGGCATTATAGCCATTCCTTGTGATATCAGCAACGAAAAGAACCCTCAGCCGCGTAATTCATTTGCGCGCCGGAAGCGGCCTTCATAATCGAACAGCTTTTCCCGCACGTTCCAGAAGTTGCCGTTTTTGCGCGCCACCACAAAATCCGGATGACGCAGCAGCGGCTGCTGGGCGATGACGTCAGCCACGGTTATCCAGCGTAGCGGTACGCCGGGCGCCCGGCTGTGCGGGCGGATAAACAGCTGTTCGAAGGCCATTCGCTGTGCCGGGGTATGTAAACGGAAGCGCTCACTTACATCGGCGCCGTCTTCGTCATAATAGGTAACTTTTAGCCAGTCCCCTTTGGCGTCGCCGCCTTGCTGTAAGGTCATGCCGCTGCAGCGCAGCACAAGCGCGTCTTTAAGCTTCAGCGCCGCTTTCAGCATATCGTCCGGATCGACCAGCACCTGATTGCACTGATGGCAGCGGCGGGCGGCGATATCGTTCTCCGCGTTGCACTGCGGGCAGTTTTTGAAGCGGAAGCGATAATCACACTGTTCCCGATGCCCGTCATCGTCCTCGAACCAGCCCTGACAGCGGCGGCCAAAGTGTTCGATGATGGCGCCATCGGCGGTGGTTTTTCCCCAGAACGTATTGGCGAACCCGCAGGAGGGACAGAAAACCTGCACCGGGACATTGTCACTTTTGCCTTTGGCGTTGCCGACTTCAGGGGTAAAGAGATCGTGCGGGTTACCGGCGTAATCAAGAATTAAACAATCGGTCTTGCCGGGCGAGAGGCGCAGCCCGCGGCCCACAATCTGTTGGTAAAGGCTTACTGATTCCGTCGGGCGCAGGATGGCGATTAAATCCACATGCGGCGCGTCAAAGCCCGTCGTCAGCACCGAGACGTTAATCAGGAAACGGAACTGCTGATGCTTAAAGGCTTCAATCAGGGCGTCACGCGCCGGGCCGGGAGTATCCGCCGTAATCAGCGCCGCATCGTCCGCAGGCAGCAGGGCGGTCACTTCTTTTGCGTGCTCTACGGTCGCGGCAAAAATCATTACGCCGCGTCGTTCAGCCGCGAACTCCACAATCTGGCTGATGATATGCGGCGTAATACGCTTTTGCTGCTTCAGCTCGCGGTTAAGATCCGCCTCGCTGAACAAACCGTTGGCCTGCGCCTGCAAACGACTGAAATCATACTGCACAACCGGCATATCCAGCCTTTCCGGCGGGGTGAGATAGCCGTGCTTAATCATATAGCGAAGCGGGAGCTCATAGATGCAGTCGCGGAACAGCGCTTTTTCATCGCCGCGCACCATGCCGTGGTAGTGATAGCGATAAATCCAGCCTTTGCCCAGACGATAGGGCGTAGCGGTAAGCCCCAACAAACGCAGCTTTGGGTTCGCGCGGCGTAGGTGGGTGAGAATTTGCTGATACTGGCTGTCGTCCGCTTCGCCGATGCGGTGACACTCATCGACTATCAGCAGCGAAAACTCGCCGTGAAACTGCTCAAGGTTGCGGGCCACCGACTGCACGCTGCCGAAGACCACCTTGCCGTGGCTCTCTTTGCGCTGCAGTCCGGCGGCAAAAATATCGGCTTCAAGCCCCAGCGCGCGGTATTTGGCGTGGTTCTGCGCCACCAGTTCTTTAACGTGGGCAAGCACCAGCACGCGCCCGCGGGCTATGCGCGCCAGCTCTGCGATAACCAGGCTTTTTCCGGCGCCGGTCGGCAGCACAATCACCGCGGGTTCAAGATGCCTGCGGAAATGGGCGAGGGTGGCGTCCACCGCTTCTTGTTGGTAGGGGCGTAAAGTAAAAGACATCGGCATTCAGGTTTTTAAGTCATCAGTGCCGATTATGGCACGAAACGGGGTTTTAACTTGAGAGAGTTTTTGATGTCGCTATACTGGCAAACTAATTAACAGGCAAACGATTTTGGCCTCAAAAGCGGGCTCAGATGCCCGACCAGTTTATCTTTAAGCTGGCTCCTCTTTGAAACAGGCAAGACTTAATGCGACTCGACAAATTTATTTCTCAGCAGCTCGGCGTGAGCCGTGCCATTGCTGGCCGTGAAATTCGCGCTCAACGTATCACCATCGACGGAGAAGTGGTACGTGACGCCTCTTTTAAGCTTCAGCCAGACCATCAGGTTGAGTTCGACGGCAATCCCCTGGATCAGCAGAATGGCCCACGCTATTTTATGCTGAATAAGCCGCAGGGCTATGTGTGCTCGACCGAAGATCCGGATCATCCGACCGTGCTCTATTTCCTGGATGTGCCGGTGGCGCACAAGCTGCACGCCGCCGGGCGTCTGGATATCGACACTACGGGCCTGGTACTGATGACGGACGACGGCCAGTGGTCACATCGCATCACCTCACCGCGTCACCACTGTGAAAAAACTTATCTGGTGACGCTTGAGTCACCGGTTGCCGACGATACGGCCGCGCAGTTTGCTCAGGGCGTACAGCTGCATAACGAAAAAGATCTCACTAAACCGGCGAGGCTCGAAATCATCACCCCGACGGAAGTTCGTCTGACCATCAGCGAAGGGCGTTACCATCAGGTCAAACGTATGTTCGCCGCCGTGGGCAACCGCGTCATTGGCCTGCACCGTGAGCGCATCGGTGATATCGAGCTGGACCAGGATCTGGAGCCGGGCGAATACCGTCCGCTGACAGCAGAAGAAATCGCCAGCGTTGGCATGCCGAAAAGCTAACTTCAGGAGTTACCTTTGAGTAGCAAGCAGAACTCGTCTATCGGGATTGTTGTGATTCTTGGCCTGCTGGCCATGTTAATGCCGTTATCGATTGATATGTACCTGCCGGCTTTGCCGGTTATCGCTTCCGAATTTGGCGTGCCTGCCGGTAGCGCCCAGATGACGTTGAGCACTTACATTCTTGGTTTCGCTATCGGCCAGCTGTTCTATGGCCCGATGGCGGACAGCATCGGGCGCAAGCCCGTGGTGCTTGGCGGTACGCTGGTATTTGCCGTAGCGGCCATTGCCTGTGCGCTGTCCCAGACGATAGACCATCTGATCTGGATGCGATTCCTGCACGGCCTGTCCGCAGCGGCGGCAAGCGTGGTGATTAACGCTCTGATGCGCGATATCTACCCGAAGGAAGAGTTCTCGCGCATGATGTCTTTTGTCATGCTGATAACCACCATCGCGCCGCTGGTTGCACCAATGGTAGGCGGGGCGGTGCTGGTATGGTTCAGCTGGCATGCCATTTTCTGGATCCTCGCGCTGGCGGCGCTGCTGGCATCCGCGATGATATTCTTCCTGATTCATGAAACGCTGCCCGTTGAACGTCGTCAGAAATTCCATCTGCGCACCACCATCGGCAACTTTGCTACCC
>NZ_RCAA01000055.1:191349-207407 GCF_003628475.1 Enterobacter sp. R1(2018)
CCACAAGCGCGTGCTCAGCTATATGCTGGCGAGCGGTTTTAGCTTTGCGGGCATGTTCTCGTTTCTCAGCGCCGGGCCCTTTGTTTATATCGAGCTTAACCACGTTGCGCCGCAGCATTTCGGCTACTACTTTGCGCTGAACATCGTATTTTTATTTATTATGACCATCGTCAACAGCCGCTTCGTGCGTCGTGTCGGGGCGCTGAATATGTTCCGCTTCGGTCTGTTTGTGCAGTTTGCGATGGCTATCTGGCTGGTTATCAGCGCGCAGTTTGATTTTGGCTTCTGGGCGCTGGTGCTCGGCGTGGCCGCCTTTGTGGGCTGTGTTTCGATGGTGTCGTCCAACGGCATGGCGGTTATTCTTGATGAATTTCCGCATATGGCGGGTACGGCGTCATCGCTGGCAGGCACCTTCCGTTTTGGCATCGGCGCGCTGACGGGGGCGTTGCTTTCCGTTGCAACCTTTAATACCGCCTGGCCGATGATCTGGTCCATCGCCGTGTGCGCTACCTGTTCGGTCCTCTTTTATTTGTACGCAAGCCGTCCCCGCAAGCCTAAAGCCTAATCCTGAACGGGTACTCCGGTGCCCGTTTGTTAATTCAAATCAACGAATTTTCCCCGCCGTCCCCTACAATTTGTTTCTGAAATGTAAACTTCAGAACAACAAAAAGTCACAGCTTTGTAGTTAAAAAGGTTGAGTTAGATCACGGAAAGCGTTACATATAGCGCCGAAACGCGTGCGCAAACGCACAAATAAGCGTTCCTGTTGGAAAAAAAATTTAACTATTACAGCGGATGTGAAGGGTTTTCATGTTGTTTATGCGCAATTTATCAACATTATGTTAACCTTTGTGTAAACTATTTTAAGTAACACTTTTGTATGAATTGCTTCGGGGACACGATTTTGAATACGTTACAGCTTTCCATCGTTCATCGCCTGCCACAAAGCTACCGCTGGTCGGCGGGCTTTGCTGGTCTGAAGGTTGAACCGATTCCGCAGCATGCCCAGGGCACGGAAAACTGCCTTATCGGCCTGAAATTGCTCAGCGAAGACGGCGACAAGGCGTGGCCTATCATGCACAAACTTAGCCAGGCGCTTAGCGATATTGAAGTGGACTGCTCGGTGGTGGAGTGCGACGGTGAGCCTTGCCTGTTTGTGAATCGCCAGGACGAACCGGCAGCAACCTGCCGCCTGAAGAATTTTGGCGTGGCGATCGCCGAGTCGTTCTCAAGCGTTAATCCGTTCTGATGCGCCCGCAGTCTCAGGCCAGCGCTAAAAGCTGGCGCGTGTACTCCGTCTGCGGCGCCGCAAAAACCTTCTGACATTCACCCTGCTCGACAACTTCTCCCTGTCGCAAAACGATTATCTGATGGCACAGCGACTTCACAATTTTTAAGTCATGGCTGATAAAAATGTATGCCAGCCGATGCTTTTCCTGTAGCGACTTAAGCAGCGCCAGGATCTGCGCCTGCACGGAGCGGTCTAATGACGATGTTGGCTCATCCAGAATAATCAGCTGCGGCTGTAGAATAAGCGCGCGCGCAATAGCGATGCGCTGACGCTGGCCGCCGGAAAACTCCGCCGGATAACGGTGTCGCGTTTCCGGATCCAGCCCGACCTCGCGCAATGCCGTCATCACCCTTTGCTCACGTTCGGCCGCGCTCAGGTTCGGATAATGAACGCGCAGGCCCTCTTCGACGATCTGTAAAACGTCCAGCCGCGGGTTAAGAGCCGAATTGGGATCCTGAAACACAACCTGAATGCGATGGCGAAGCGGAAGAAGCTTTTTGCGGTTTAATTCGTGTAGCGGATGTCCATCGAACCAGATGCTGCCGCTGGACTGGATTAAGCGCAGCAGCGCCATGCCGGTGGTGCTTTTTCCTGAGCCGGATTCGCCTACCAGCCCAACGCATTCGCCCGGACGCAGCGAGAAGCTCAGCCCTTTAATACCGTAGTTGTAGCCCAGGGTTTTCTTCAGCAGACCCCGGCGAATAGGGAAGGCGACTTCCAAATCCTCCACCTTTAACAGCGGCGGACGGCTTTCATCCAGCGGCCAGGGATCGCCGCTCGGCTCGGCGGCCAGAAGCTGTTGCGTATAAGGGTGCCGCGGCGCCTGCAGAAGCGTCGACGCCTGGTTTTGCTCGACGCATTTTCCGTTGCGCATAACCGCAATATTATCCGCAAGCCGGCGTACGATGCCGAGGTTATGGGTAATAAACAACAGCCCCATATTCAGCTCCTGCTTAAGCTCTTTGAGCAGCTGCAGGATTTGCGCCTGGACGGTGACGTCCAGCGCCGTCGTGGGCTCATCGGCAATCAGGAGTTCCGGTCTGGTGAGCAGCGCCATGGCAATCATTACGCGCTGGCGCTCCCCGCCGGAAAGCTGGTGGGGAAAATCCGTAAGCCGCGACGCCGCGTTACGGATGCCGACGCGATCGAGGCAGGTCAGCATTTCGGCTCGCGCGGCTTCGCGGCGCATGCCACGGTGCAAAGACAGGACCTCATAAAGCTGTTTTTCGATGCTGTGCAGCGGGTTCAGCGATACCATCGGCTCCTGGAAAATCATGGCGATTTTATTGCCCCGAATACCGCGTAGCATAGGTTCCGGCGCGCGCAGCAACGCCTGGCCTTTAAAGTAAATTTCCCCTTCTGGATAAACCACCGGCGGCGACGGCAGCAGGCGCAGCACCGAAAGCGCCGTCACGCTTTTCCCCGAGCCGGATTCGCCCACCAGCGCCAGCGTTTCGCCAGCCTCAATTTGCAGAGATAAATCTTCTACAACCCGGCGGGTAACCTCGCCCTGTCGGAAAGCGACGGAGAGGTGATTAATGGACAATAGCGGATTCGTCATATTAGTGCGCCTTACTCGGATCGAAGGCGTCGCGCACCGCTTCGCCAATAAAAATGAGCAGCGTCAGCAAAACGGCTAGGTAAACAAAAGCGGTAATGCCAAGCCAGGGCGCCTGCAGATTATTTTTACCCTGCAGCAGCAGTTCGCCAAGGGAAGGCGAGCCCAGCGGTAAGCCGAAGCCGAGGAAATCCAGCGAGGTTAAGGTGGTTATCGAGCCGCAGAGAATAAAGGGTAAAAACGTCAGCGTGGCGACCATGGCATTGGGCAGCATATGGCGGGTCATTATCGCCCAGTCGCCGACGCCCATCGCCTGGGCTGCGCGTATATAGTCAAAGTTACGCGTGCGCAAAAACTCCGCGCGCACCACGCTTACCAGGCTCATCCAGCCAAACAGCACCGTAATGCCCAGCAGCCACCAAAAGTTAGGCTGCACCACGCTTGAAAGCAGGATAATCAGAAAGAGCGTCGGCATGCCGGACCAGACCTCGATAAAGCGCTGGCCCCAGAGATCGGTTTTACCGCCGTAGTAGCCCTGAGCTGCGCCTGCCAGAATGCCGATAACGCTGGAAAAGAGCGTCAGCATCAGGCCAAAAAGAATCGAGATGCGCGTGCCGTACAGCAGCCGCGCCAGCACGTCGCCGCCGTTGGCGTCGGTGCCCAGCCAGTTCTGGCTGCTCGGCGGCGAGGGGAAGGGCACTTTAGTGGCGTAGTTAATGGCGCTGGCGCCAAAGCGAATCGGCGCCCAGAGCGCCCAGCCGTCACGGCTTAAATGTTCGGCAAGCCACGGATCCTGATAGTCCGCGGCGGTAGCCAGCGGGCCGCCGAAATCGCTTTCGCTGTAATTGATCACCACCGGGAAATAAAAGCGATCCTGGTAATGCACAACCAAAGGTCGGTCGTTGGCTACCAGCTCCGAGCCCAGGCTCAGGATGAACAAAACGGCAAAGATCCACAGGGACCAGTAGCCGCGTCGGTTATGGCGAAAACGCGCCCAGCGGGCCTGATTCATCGGGCTTAAACGGCTCATCCGCGCCCCTCAAAGTCGATACGTGGGTCAACAAAGGTGTAGGTGATATCGCTGAGAATATTCAGCAGCAGGCCAATGAGGGTGAAAATATAAAGCGTGCCGAACATCACCGGGTAATCCCGGGACAGGGTTGAGTCATAGCCCAGCAGGCCAAGTCCGTTGAGCGAGAAGATGACCTCAATAAGCACCGAACCGGTAAAAAACATGCTGATAAAGGTGGCCGGGAAGCCGGCGATAACCAACAGCATGGCGTTGCGGAACACGTGGCGGTAGAGAATTTTCTTCTCGTCCAGGCCTTTCGCCCGGGCGGTCACCACGTACTGCTTGCGGATCTCATCCAGAAAGGAGTTTTTAGTCAGCATTGTGAGCGTAGCGAATCCGCCGACGACGGTGGCGAGCACCGGCAGCGTAATATGCCAGAGGTAATCGGTCACCTTCCCGTACCACGGCAGGGAGTCAAAATTTGTCGAGACCAGACCGCGCAGCGGGAACCAGTCCAGATAGCTGCCTCCGGCAAAGAGCACGATTAATAAAATGGCGAATAAAAAAGCCGGGATGGCGTAGCCGATAATAATAAAGGTGCTGCTCCAGATATCAAAGCCGCTGCCGTTGCTGACCGCTTTGCGGATCCCCAGTGGAATAGAAACCAGATAGATAATCAGCGTGCTCCACAGGCCAAGAGAGATCGACACCGGCAGGCTTTCTTTAATCAGATGCAGCACGGACGCGCTGCGAAACAGGCTTTCGCCGAAATCAAAACGCACGTAATCCCACAGCATTTTGAAATAACGTTCGTGAAGCGGCTTATCGAAGCCGTAGCGGTGGGTGATTTCAGCGATCACTTCCGGATCCAGCCCGCGCGAACCGCGATACTGGTTGTCCGTGCCGTTGCCGACCCCGACTCGCGCATGGCCGCTGCCCATAGTGTCGGCGCTGACGCCGGGAACGCCGGAACCATGGCCGAACTGAATATTGGCGATAGCCTGATCCACCGGGCCACCCGGCGCGATTTGCACGATAAAAAAGTTGATGGTGATGATCGCCCACAGCGTTGGAACGATCAGCAATAAACGCCTGAGCAAATAGCTTCCCACGGTTTCCCCCTAGCGCCGCTGCTCAGGCAACTGCGCGGCTTTATTAACGTCATACCACCAGGTATCAAACCCGGAAGCGTATAACGGGTGAATCGCAGGCTTAGAGAATTTATTCCACCAGGTGAAACGGTCTGCCGTCATATACCACATCGGAATCATGTAGTAATTCCAGGTGAGCACGCGGTCGAGCGCCCGGCCCAGCGGCAGCAGCTTTTTCTTATCGCCCTGATTGGCCACGATTTGATCCACAAGTTTATCTATCACCGGACTTTTCACGCCGGGCGCGTTGTAGGTGGAGTCCACGTATTCCGAGGCCCAGGAGATCTGTACGTCGGCGCTTGGATAGGGCATGGCACTGTACAGCGTGGGCATCATATCGTAATCACGGCTGCGCAGACGATTGGTGAGCTGCGAATTATCAACCTGGCGGATTTCCATCGTAATGCCCAGCCGCTGCAGGTTGTGCTGGAACGGCAGCACCCACTGGGTATTGCCGGTGGTGCCGATCAGCAGCTCAAAGGTGAAGGGCCTGCCGGGTTTAACGTTCACCAGCTTCTGGTTTTTTAACTCCCACCCGGCTTCCCTGAGCAGGGCCTGCGCTTTTAACAGATTATCGCGATCGAAACCGTTGCCGCTGGATTTGGGCGGACTATAAACGGTGGTAAAGACTTCCGGTGGCAGATCTTTTTTCAGCGGCGCGAGCAGCGTAAGCTCGTCGGCATCCGGGTACGAGCGCGCGGCATATTCCGTGTTCTGGAAGTAGCTGTTTGCGCGACTGAAAGCCCCGTAAAACAGCGCCTTATTCATCCACTCAAAGTCAAACGCCAGGCCTACGGCCTCACGAACTTTACGATCGGCGAATACCGGACGCTGGATATTAAACGCCAGCCAGCGGGTGTCCTGGGCCGCATCGTTTTCCTGCTCTTCTTTAATGATATAACGGCTGGCGAAGTTCTTGCCGATGTAGCGCGTAGCCCAGTTCTTAGCCGAGCTTTCGGCGCGGAAATCAAAGGCCCCGGCTTTGAAAGCCTCAAAGGCGACGTTATCGTCCAGATAATAGTCATAGCGGATGGAATCGAAATTCCAGCGCCCACGGTTGACCGGCAGATTGGCGGCCCAGTAATCCTTAACCCGTGAATAGGTAATGTACTGCCCCATACGCCAGGCGGTGATTTTGTACGGGCCGCTGGCCAGCGGCGGCGCGGAAAGGGGGTCGCTCAGCTTATGCTTCTGCCAGAACTTCTGTGGAAATACCGGCAGCGAAAACAGGCCCAGCATGCGCTCTTTGCTCGGCTGAGCCAGCTCAATGCGTACGGTCAACGGAGCGATAGCTTTGACTTTGGCGCCTTTATAAATAAGCCGGAACTGCGGCACGCCCTCGGTCATAAACTTATTAAAGGTAAAAGCGACGTCCTGAGCGGTGATGGGGGAGCCGTCGTGAAAACGAGCGCGGGGGTTAATCTCTATTTCTGCCCAGGCGAAGCTTGCGGGATAGCGCGCCATTTCCGCCACCAGCGGGTAATAGCTTCCCGGTTCGTCATCAGAGGTAGTAAACAGCGAGTCGTAAAGGGTTTCCGTGCGCACGCCGGGATTACCGCGTAGCGCGTAGCGGTTAAAGTTATCGAAGGTGCCAATAGCGGAGAGCGTGATGTTGCCGCCCTTGGGCGCCGCGGCATTAACGTAGTCGAACTGGGTGAAGTTGATGGCGTATTTAGGCTCTCCCAGCACGGCAAAGGAGTAGCTTTCTTTGATCTCTTCCGCCTGGCTACCGGCGGCAAACAGGCCAAGGCAAAACAGAATAATAGCGCGCGCAAGCATCAATCAGGTCAGTCCTTGTTGAAGGGGGCAACCGCGATAGTCTCATTCCCGAAACGATAAACAGGCCAACAACCCACCGCTTTATAACACCATGAGGGTAAATCATAAGTCAGGCAAGCGTGATTGTGAAATTAATGGCCATCTTTGAGCGTATTAAGGCCAGTCTGCGACCGATCCCAGCTTACCAGCTGCGCAAGGGTTAACGGACGGCTGAGATAGTAACCCTGCAGGAAATTCACGCCGCGCTCAATCAGCCATTTTGCCTGCTCCGGCGTTTCAACGCCTTCCGCCACGGTGGCCATATTCAGGCGCTTAGCTAAGGTCAATACCGCGTCGAGCACCGGCGTCGTGACCGTTTCCATGCCGATGGAGTTGACGAAACCCCGATCGATTTTCAGATAATCCAGCGTGAAGCGTTCCAGGTAAATCAGCGCGCTGTGCCCGGTGCCGAAGTCGTCTATCGCGATTTCAAAGCCCTGCGCCTGCAGCCAGCCGAACAGGCTCATGGCCTCCTTTTCTTTGAGCATATCGCGTTCGGTAATTTCAAATACGAGCCTGAAATGGTGCGGGGGAAGGGCGGCGGCAAAGGCGATGATATCTTCTTTAAAAGTCGGGGCGTGTAAATGGCTGGGCGCAAGGTTAATGCCGAGCTTCGACCCGGCGGGCAGCACGGTACGCAGCTGCCGGGCATCCCGGGCGATCAGCGCAAACAAATGCTGTGTTAACGGCACGATAAGCTGCTGCGCTTCGGCAAAGGCGATGAACGCGTCAGGCGGAATGATGCCGGCCGTGGGATGTTCCCAACGCATTAGCGCCTCAATTCCATGCATCTCCAGTTGCTGCGCGTCAAACACCGGCTGGTAGGCCACGTAAAACTGTCCTCGTTTAATACCGGTAAGAATTTCTCTTCCCGGCCGCATACGCACGGACAGAAAATAACGGCATATCACGCCGCTGAATAAGCCGGAGATAAGACCCGCCAGCAGCGCAAGCTGAATATCTTCCAGCGGCCAGAGCTTGCCATAGAAATGAATCTTTATCGGATAATCGGTAAGAGAGACGGTACGGGTGGGATGCGGCGGCAACGAATCTGTATTAACGACCTTCGGAGAAAGCGTCGTTAACGCCCTGTCCCCAACCACAATCGCCATAGACAGAACGTCGTTCTGACGAGCGGTAAACAGCAGGTAGGGGATCAGATTCACATTGAGCGTAGTGAAGACGCCGCGCTCTTTGGACGTCGGGTTTTTAAACCAGGCCGCTATGGTCGGCTTGCCGGGCATCATCGGCGTGCCGGTCATAATAAAGAGATCGGTATTTTTAGTTAAATCGATGCCGGGGATCAGCTTATGCATCGACATACTCAACGCACCGGTGGCGGATGAGCAGTAGGCTTCGCCGCCGCGAACCAATACAAGAGCACGCACGTTGACGTTAAACGCCGCTTTGGAGGTAAGCTCTCTGTTAACGAGCCGGCAGTCTGCCGCCGCCAGTGGCTGAATGCTGTCTGCGGTGGCGTGGAGGTCGTGAAAGAAAGCGCTTAAATAATGACGTACGTCTTTCGTCAGTACGTCGTATTCCACTTCGCGTTTGTGATGCAGCATCAGGCTGGTTAATCCGCCAAACAGCAAAGCGCCCACGAGGCCGGTCAAAATGCTGAGATAAGCAATTTTCCCCGGGGTGGAAAAGTAGCGCGCAAAAATATTATGTGGAGACATGGACAGAGTGCTCCTGCTGACGCAGCAGACGCGGGGTTTCCGTGCTTTTTTTTCGTCTGTAGCGTAAAAGACCGGGTGCCTTTATAGAGTTTTGTTTAGAAAATATAACGATTATGGAGGCGTTTGGGAAGGGTAACTTGCTGATTATAAAACATTTGCCAAAAAATACGCTGCCGGAGCAGCGTATTTTTTTGTCTCTTCGGGCATCCAAGGGAATTAAATGCCGGTAACGAGAATCAACTACGGCTTAATACGCGTCGCGCTTCGTTGTAGCGCTTGTTCCAGTACGGCTCGTCCATGCTGGAGATCACTACGCCGCTGCTGGTGGACGCGTGTACGAACTGGTTATTGCCGATATAGATGCCAACGTGACGACCCGTAGAACCCGCGCGGAACAGAACTAAATCGCCGGTGCGCAGTTTACTGCGTGAAACGGATTTACCCATTTCCTGCTGTTCGTAGGTTGAACGAGGCAACTCTAAACCGAATTGATCGCGGAAAGTCTGCTGTACGAAGGCAGAACAGTCGATACCTTTCTTGCTGCTACCGCCAAGGCGGTAACGCACGCCTTTCCAGCTAGCATACTGATCCATAAGACGGGACTTCACGTCTACATTACGGACCATTTCTTCGAATTCATCCTGAGAGGCTTGCAGTAAAAAACTGTCTTTATTGCCGACTGCATGCGTCTCAGAATGCATATTTGCTGTGTTTGTCGAACTACATGCTGAAAGCATTACTGCTACAGCAACCGCGGGAATCGCCCGCAAGATATATCTCAAAATAGGCTGAGATTTGACCATTTTGTTTATTTTCCCTTGATGTCCTTAACGATGCTAATCGTTATACAAAAATACCAACGTGAGGAGACTAATTATCTAAGCGCCGCGAAACAATTCCCACCGGGCAGAAATGTGGTTTAACGCACACTTTATTTCTGTCAGGGATGCATAAGGATTAGCAGCACAAAACGAATCTGAGAGTACCTTATCACCACAGGGATGGCGAGGGGTTTTCTCAGCTTTTTTATAAGAAATTGTGATGTTAAAAGAAGAAAAATAAATTTGTACAAATGTTAGCAAAAAGTGCTGCTTATCTATGCAGGTTATTCAAAAATCACGGGAAAAATAATGGTTAATAACCAGGCTATTTCTCGCCTGATGAAAAAAGCAGCCGGGATCCCTGGCGGATCCCGAATAATTTGCGTTAGGGGATGTTTATTTTATGTTATGAACTTGTTTTATTTTTGCCGGGAAGCGTACGATTCAGTACGTTAATTAACCCGTCGCTGAGTGGGGTTAATAGCACCCACGGCAGGCCAACCAGCGCTATAGAGAGCGCCCCGACAAATACATCGGTAAACCAGTGGGCGCCAATCATTATGCGCGGCAGGGCAAATACCAGGAAAATAAGCACCGCAATAAAGAACGCTTTTTGATCAAAATAGCGCAGCATAAAACCGGTAAAAATGAGCAGCATTAAGCCATGGTCGCCGGGGAAGCTGTCTTTCGAGGCGTCCTTGGTTGGGAAATGCAGCAGCTCGCTGACGCGATGGATGTCGGTGAAATAAAGCGTTGGGCTGACGTGGGAAACCGGAATCAAATGGCCCAGCTGATTAATCACCACCGCGCTTAGCAGCATTACAATGCCCATAATAACCAGGCGTCGACGGCCGGCCGGCGTTTCGTGCCACCAGAACCACGCAAACAGCGAACCCATCGCCAGCAAAGAGATGCCGTCGAATACGCGGTTATTGGTCACGGCGACCAGCACCAGGAAAGCGTGGCTTTTCACCAGCTCTTCATTGAAGAAATGAAAAATGCCGGAGTCCAGGGCGAACCAGAATCCATGGTTTTCAGGCAGGTACCAGCTAAAGAACAGCGCCAGACCCAGGACGTTCAGTAACAGAATCAGCGGTAAGCGAATTTTCATCATGCAGGCTTTATTTATCATCTGACAAGTCGGGGAGGGTAGACTTACAAACTTAAACGTAGCTTCAACAGAGTGCTTTGCAAGCTGTTCCAGTCCGTATCTTCACTATTTATCAATTCGATACGGCTATCCGGCGGCGCGACGTTTTGCGTCTCGATATGCAGGTCGTCGCCCTGACGATTTATACGCACCAGGCCTTCAGCAATGCGCAGAACGCCTTTTACCCGGCTCACCGGCGCAAGCCTTGCCCATTCCAGGATGCCGATGGTGTCAAAAATCGTATCCGCATCGAAGATCCAGCCGCAGGCAACATAGCCCTGACCGCTGTTAATGCTGCGCCTCCAGCGCTGGTGGCCCGGCAGGCTTAATGCGGCAAGCCCGCGATTAGCGGCGTGAGTGTGGCTATGTTCGGCGCTGGCCGGCAGCTCGCGCAGATTCTGGCGAGGTCTGTCTAACAGGCTGATATCAACCTCTCCTTTCTGGGTGAGCACCACCTCCCGCCCGCCGGCGTGCGCCTGCTGCCAGTCGGCGAGCGCCTGACGGCTTTCATCATTAGCACGATCGTTTTTATTGGCGATGACGATATCGGCGGCGGCAAGCTGATCGCGGAAATTGTCATTATTAACGGCGCGCTCATCGAGCAGCTGGCGAGCGTCGAGCAGGCAGAGCGTAGCCTTAAGGTCGATCCACGGCTGGTAAACGTCGGCGTTAAGCATGTCGAGGATTTGCTTTGGGTGGCCAAGCCCGGTGGGTTCGATAAGCAGGCGGTCCGGCTTCCCCTGGCGCAGCAGGGTATTTAACCCGACCTGCATCGGCAATCCGTTCACACAGCACATACAGCCACCGGGGATCTCCTTGAGCAGCGCGCCGCTGTCGGCCAGTAAAGCGCCGTCAATGCCGACTTCGCCAAACTCATTGACCAGCACCGCCCACTTTTCGTCGCTGGGTTTGCTGGCAAGAAGATGCAAAATGGTGGTGGTTTTTCCGCTGCCGAGGAAGCCGGTAATCAGGTTGGTTTTGGTCACTGTCGCTCCGGATAATAACAATCGCGCTGATGATAATTATCGCTATCCTGAACAACATTGGGAAAAAAATGAAGCCTTAACAGAGACGTTATTTAACGACGCCCTGTTAAGGGCATGGATTGTCAATTATCCGATGAGGTCGGCAACGCTCCGGCGGGCGCCTTTGCTGCACAGATCATCCCATGCGGCGCTAACACGGCTGACGAAACGCTCATCGGCAGGCAGATCGCTGCCGAAGATTTCAGTCAGGCTCAGCAGGGCGGCAACCCGCTCTTTTTCTGCGGTGTTATCCACCAGCCCTTTAATTTTTTGCGCCAGCGGATCGCGGACGTCGATAGCGTTTCCGGCATCGTCCACCCCGCTGACGTAACGCATCCAGCCTGCGATGCCCAGCGCCAGGCAAGGCCACTCATCTCCCTGCTGCAGATGCCAGCGCACGCTTTCCAGCATGCGTTGCGGCAGTTTCTGGCTGCCATCCATGGCGATTTGCCAGGTGCGGTGTTGCAACGCGGGATTGCTGAAACGCGCTAAAAGATTGTCTGCGTACTGACGTAGATCGACACCCGTTACGCTCAGGGTCGGCGCCTGTTCCTGCATCATTAGCCGATGCGCCGCGCGGTAGAAATTCTCATCCGCCATGCATTCATTAATGTGCTGATAGCCGGCCAGATAGCCCAGCCAGGCGAGGAAAGAGTGGCTGCCGTTGAGCATGCGCAGCTTCATCTGTTCCCACGGCATTACGTCATCGACCATCTCAACGCCAGCTTCTTCCCACCGCGGGCGGCCTGCGACGAAATTGTCTTCGATAACCCACTGAATAAAAGGTTCGCCGGAAATGGCGCACGGATCTTCAACGCCTAAAGCATCGGTAATTTCCCGCAAGGATTCCGGGGTGGCGGCGGGCACGATACGATCGACCATAGTGCTCGGGAAGGTCACGTGCTCGCGCACCCAGTCGGCCAGCTGCTGGCTGCGTTTTTCCGCCATGCCGATAATGGCATTACGTACGACATGACCGTTATCAGGAATGTTATCGCAAGAAAGCACGGTAAAAGGACGCAGGCCGCGCTCGCGGCGGCGGCTTAACGCTTCAACCAGAATGCCCGGCGCCGAATGGGGAGCAAGCGGGTTTTGCAAATCGTGAACGATACGCTCGTTACTGGTATCCAGCCTGCCCGTCGCCGGGTCGATGCAGTAACCCTTTTCGGTCACCGTCAGCGAAACAATGGCCACCTGCGGCTCGCAAAACTTTTCAATAATGGCCTCCAGCCCGTCGAGTTTCGCATTCAGGCACTCCTTCACGGCGCCGACGATAATGGCCTGATTACCCTCAGGACCTTTTTCCAGCACGGTATACAAATGGTTCTGAGCGCCCTGCGCGCTCATCAGCTTATCGCCGCTAAACAGGCTGATTTCGCAGATGCCCCAGTCGCCGCCCAGTGCGTTGAGCACCCGGTCGGTCAGCAGCGCCTGGTGCGCCCGGTGAAAGGCGCCAAAACCAAAATGGACGATGCGCGTCTTTAATGCGCGACGGTCGTAACGCGGTTGCTGAATACTGTCCGGCAGGCTGACTGAGGCGATGGTGTTCATAAAATGCAAATCCTGATTAACGAATTATTAACATGCCTAGTTTAAAGTTATATGACAGCAAATTGAATTGGTGTGCTGGCTTTATCATTTTAATGTGAGCTGGATCAATCAATTTTCCGGATGAAATTGACCGTTAAGGGGATTGAGGTATGGTAGTCGGCAAAGCACTATTTTAGAATTGGTATGACAACTTACAATTGAGGAACTGGTAATGGAACAAACCTGGCGTTGGTATGGCCCGAAAGACCCCGTATCGCTGGACGATGTGCGCCAGGCGGGCGCAACCGGCGTAGTCACCGCTCTGCACCACATTCCAAACGGAGAAGTCTGGCCGGTAGCTGAAATCAAACAGCGTCAGGCCGAGCTCGCGGCGAAAGGGCTGACCTGGTCAGTAGTGGAGAGCATTCCGGTACACGAAGAGATTAAAACCCATACCGGCGATTACGACCGGCATATCGCCAACTACCAGCAGAGTATCCGCAACCTGGCCGCATGCGGCATCGACACCGTCTGCTATAACTTTATGCCCATCCTCGACTGGACCCGCACCGATCTGGAATATGAACTGCCGGACGGCTCCAAAGCCCTGCGTTTTGACCAAATCGCCTTTGCCGCCTTCGAGCTGCATATCCTGCAACGTCCCGGCGCGCAGGCGGACTACAGTGAAGAAGAGCAGCGCCAGGCGCTGGACTACTTCCATAATATGTCCGAGGCGGAAAAAGAGAAGCTGACCCGCAATATCATCGCCGGTTTACCCGGTGCGGAAGAGGGCTATACGCTGGATCAGTTCCGCGCTCGTCTGGCGGAGTATGACGGTATCGACAAAGCGCAGCTGCGTGAAAACATGGCCTACTTCCTGCGCGCGATTGTTGCGGTAGCGGAGGAGGTCGGCGTACGCCTGGCCGTGCATCCGGACGATCCGCCGCGTCCGATCCTCGGCCTGCCGCGCATTGTTTCGACCATTGAAGACATGCAGTGGCTAAAGGAAACGGTCGACAGCATCAATAACGGCTTCACCATGTGCACCGGCTCTTACGGCGTGCGTGCTGACAATGACCTGGTGCGCATGATTGAAACCTTCGGCGATCGCATTCACTTTACCCACCTGCGGGCCACCTGCCGCGAAGAAAACCCGAAAACCTTCCACGAAGGCGCGCATCTGCAGGGCGATGTGGATATGGTGTCGGTGGTGAAGGCGATTCTTACTGAAGAGCAGCGCCGTAAAAACAGCGGCGACTTACGTCCTATCCCGATGCGTCCTGATCACGGCCACCAGATGCTTGACGATCTGCACAAGAAAACGAACCCCGGCTACTCGGCGATTGGCCGCCTGAAAGGGCTGGCGGAAGTGCGCGGCGTGGAGCTGGCATTAAAGCAGACGATGTTCCCGGATTTGCTGAAGTAATTTTAAGCTGCCATAAAAAAACCCGCCGGGGCGGGTTTTTTATTTTCTTAGTCGGCGCGGCCCATAGAACGCTTCTCAGCGATATGGATGCGGATCTTCTCGCCGGTCACCATGTATTCCGGCACCTGAATCACAAGGCCGGTGGACAGGGTGGCGGGCTTGGTGCGGGAGCTTGCGGAAGCGCCTTTAATGCCCGGCGCCGTTTCAACGATTTCCAGATCCACGGTTTGCGGCAGTTCCAGCGCCAGCAGCTGTCCGTCCCAGGTCAGCACCTGCATGTCCGGCATGCCGCCTTCAGGAATGAACTGCAGCTCTTCTTCAATCTGATCTTTGGTGAAGATGTACGGGGTGTAATCTTCTTTATCCATAAATACGTATTCGTTGCCATCGATATAGGAGAAATCAACGAAACGGCGGGTCAGAGTAATGGTATCGACGATATCGTCACCTTTAAAACGCTCTTCCACCTTCTGTCCGGTACGGACGTCGGAAAAACGCATTTTATAAAGGGTTGCCGCGCCGCGCGCGCTCGGAGACTGAATGTCGATATCTTTAACGATCAGCAGTTTGCCGTTGTAGTTCAGTACCATGCCTTTTTTGACTTCGTTAGCTCTTGCCATCGATGTTTCCTGTAAAAAATTGAGGGGCGAAAATATTGCGACAAATTACTCGCGAGGTGCATTTCAGGCAAGCGGATTTCATCGTCTGTGCGCAAAGTATAAATGAGCATAGTAAAGCCTGCGTGGTACTGATACAGTCCGCCCACAAGCCAGCCCACCGGAGTAATGCTGATGGACTGTCGTCCTGATTGCGGAGCCTGCTGTACCGCACCTTCTATTTCAAGTCCGATACCCGGCATGCCCAACGGTAAGCCGGCAAACACCCCTTGCGTTCAGCTAGGCGCAGATATGCGCTGCAAAATCTTTTTTTCGCCGCTAAGGCCGAAAGTTTGCGCCGGGCTGCAGGCCAGCCGCGAGATGTGCGGCACCACGCGCCAGCAGGCTCTGGACTATCTTATCTATCTGGAAGCGGCGACAGCGCCTTAAACGTCTTTAATGCGCGCCATGCAATATGCCGTAACGGCTATCATGCCCAGCGCGATAAAAAATACGCTGTGGTAGTTCCAGATTTCCGCAGCCACGCCCGCCAGCGAACCGGCGATAATCCAGCCCACGCGTGTGGTATTGGTGTAAAGCGTGGTGGCGGCTCCCGCCTGGCCCGGCATCAAATCCTGAAAATAAAGCATGCCGATCCCCGCCAGAATCCCGATAAAAATAGCGTTCAGCAGCTGTAAAGCAAGCAGCATGATTTCATTGTGCAGCGTCAGCATGCCGACGTAAAACAGCAGGCCCGCGACCGCCGCAATACGCATCAGAAAGCGCTTGCCGAAGCGTCTGGCGTAATAGCCCGCAATCAGCATGGTAGGGATTTCCAGACCGGCGGCCGTTCCCATCATCACCCCCGCCAGCTTCTCCGGCAGGCGCAGCTCATTAATGATGTAAAGCGGCATATTGATGATGTACAGGCTGTTGCAGCCCCACATCATGGTGCAGGCGACGAACAACAACAGCGCATCGCGGCGGTTGCGGCGTGGCGC
>NZ_RCAA01000055.1:207491-210032 GCF_003628475.1 Enterobacter sp. R1(2018)
CCGGCTCTTTGCGCATCGACGGCAGGAACAGCCACACCATCAGGCTGCAAACCACAAACGCAAAGGCCGCGCTCAGGTACATGGTCGTGAAGCCGAAACCCAGCGCCAGCGCATAGGCGATTGGCGGGCCGATAACCCAGGCAAGCGATACCTGAGCGCGCAAAATGGAGCTGAACATAACGGCTTCGCGCCCGGTGCGGTCAGCATGCTCGCGGGCCAGGGCGAACATCTGCGGGTTGGCAGTCGAGCCAAAGCTGCTCAGAAACACCCCGATAAACAGCAGGATAAAGTAGTTTCGATTCCAGGCAAACAGTACGCAGGCCAGCGCGCCGAGCAGACAGCAGAAGAAAATCAGCGACTTGCGGTCGCCTTTACGATCCGAGCGTCCGGCCAGAAACTGGCTGACCAGAATCCCGATTACCGCACTGCCGGTAAAGAAGAAGCCCACCATCGCCGGACGAACGTGCACTTCATCGGTTAAAAACAGGCTTAGCGTCGGCGTTTGTAAGGCACCGGCAATGCCGGTTAAAAAAGCTACAATCAAGAAGGCGGAAGAGGTGAGATCGAGAGACTTACGGGCGGCGGCAACAGGGGTGTTTTGCATGTGCTTGGGATCGGTTAACAGGGAACGCGCGGAGTTTACGCGCCTCGTCACAAAATAAACAGCTGTTCAAATCAAAAGCGGTACAAAAAGCTAAAACGGCGTTCTGATTTTACGGCTGAACCCAGAGGATTTTGCCTTAACAGCGTTCAGCTTTGCCGTTTCGATTAGCCAGGAATGTGCGGGACCTCAAAATTTTGGCAACGAAATCACAACAATCCTTGCCTGCTTTTCGGGAAAAATACACACTCCTTGAAACGTTTCAGCGTCGTCTTCGTTTAAAGCAGGAGTGGAGTGACGCTTTTTTTCTCATGCAAGCTGAATCGTTTCAATTCAGCAGGAGAGGAACCATGTTTCAGTTATCTGTACAGGATATCCACCCGGGGCAAAGCGCCGGGAATAAAGAAGAGGCCATCCGTCAGGTTGCCGCTGCGCTGACAAAGGCGGGTAACGTAAGCGAAGGCTATGTGGACGGGATGCTTGCCCGCGAGCAGCAGACCGCAACCTATCTTGGCAACGGTATCGCCATCCCACACGGCACTACCGATACCCGGGATCTGGTGCTAAAGACCGGCGTTCAGGTTTATCAGTTTCCGCAGGGCGTTGACTGGGCCGAAGGCCAGAAGGCCTATGTCGCCATCGGCATTGCGGCCAGCTCCGACGAACACCTTGGCCTGCTGCGTCAGCTGACGCACGTGCTCAGCGACGATGCGGTGGCCGAGCAGCTAAAAACGGCGACCACCGCCGAAGAGCTGCGCGCGCTGCTGATGGGCGAAAAGCAAAGCTCGTCGCTGCTGTTTGATAACTCGCTTCTTGCGCTTGACGTTAACGCGGACGATCTGATGACCCTGCAGGCGCTGAACGCGGGCCGTATCAGGCAGGCCGGCGCCGCAGACGCCTCCTTCGTAAGCCAGGTCGTGTCCAGTAAGCCGCTGTATCTCGGCCAGGGAATCTGGCTTAACGACAGCACCGAGGGCAACCTTGCCAGCGCCGTGGCCATCAGCCGTCCGACCCATACCTTTGAAGCTGAAGGTAAGCCGGTCGCTTTGCTGATGACCGTAGCCGTCGTCGACGACCAGCCGCTGCAGCTGCTTAACCGCCTGAGCGACATGCTGATAAGCAATAAAGCTGAAAACCTGCTGAACGCTGATGCGCCGACTTTGCTGATGCTGCTGACCAGCGATGAGGCTCCGGCTGAAAACCTGCTGACGGAAGAGTTCACCATCCGCAACGAGCACGGGCTTCACGCGCGTCCGGGCACCGTTCTGGTGAACACCATTAAACAATTTACCAGTGAGATAACCGTGACAAACCTCGATGGTTCCGGCAAGCCGGCCAACGGGCGCAGCCTGATGAAAGTGGTGGCGCTGGGGGTGAAAAAAGGCCACCGCCTGCGCTTTACCGCACAGGGCGATGACGCTCAGCAGGCGCTGCAGGCGATTGGCGAAGCTATCGCCGCCGGTCTGGGCGAGGGGGCAGCATGACCAGACGCGTAGCTACCATTACCCTTAACCCGGCTTATGATCTCGTGGGTTACACCGCGGAAATTGAACGCGGCGAAGTAAACCTGGTGCGTACCACCGGGCTGCATGCCGCGGGTAAAGGCATCAACGTTGCCAAAGTGCTTAAAGATCTCGGCATCGACGTTACCGTTGGCGGCTTTCTCGGCAAGGACAACCAGGACGGCTTTCAGCAGCTGTTCAGCGAGCTGGGCATTGCCAACCGCTTCCAGGTCGTGCAGGGCCGCACCCGTATTAACGTTAAGCTGACCGAAAAGGACGGCGAGGTTACCGACCTGAATTTCTCCGGCTTTGAAGTGACGCCGGCGGACTGGGAGCGCTTTGTGGCCGACTCCCTGAGCTGGCTCGGCCAGTTCGATATGGTTTGCGTGAGCGGCAGCCTGCCTGCGGGCGTGACGCCGGAAGCCTTCACCGACTGGA
>NZ_RCAA01000055.1:210104-216549 GCF_003628475.1 Enterobacter sp. R1(2018)
TGGCTGGTGAAGCCTAACCGCCGCGAGCTGGAAATTTGGGCCGGCCGCAAGCTGCCGGAAATGAAAGACGTGATTGACGCCGCCCACGCATTACGCGAGCAGGGCATTGCCCATGTGGTTATCTCGCTGGGCGCCGAAGGCGCGCTGTGGGTAAACGCGTCGGGTGAATGGATTGCTAAACCGCCGGCCTGTGAGGTTGTCAGCACCGTCGGCGCCGGGGACTCCATGGTCGGCGGCCTGATTTACGGCCTGCTGATGCGTGAGTCAAGCGAGCACACCCTGCGCCTGGCCACGGCCGTCGCCGCGCTGGCGGTAAGCCAGAGCAACGTTGGAATAACAGATCGCACGCAGCTGGCCGCCATGATGGCCCGTGTTGACCTGAAACCGTTTAACTGATTCAGGAGAGGAACCATGAAAACGCTGCTGATTATCGACCCTACGCTTGGACAGGCGCGCGCTTATCTCGCGAAAACCCTGCTTGGCGCTGCGGCGCAAAAAGCGCATCTGACGATTACCGATAACCCAAACGAGGCTGAACTGGCTATCGTCGTGGGTAATGCCATCCCTGTGGATAGCGCGCTGAACGGCAAAAATGTCTTTCTCGGCGATATAGACCGCGCGGTGCTGCATCCGGAACTGTTCTTAAGTGAGGCAAAGGGCAAAGCCAAACCTTACACCGCGCCTGTGGCTGAAGCGGCGACGGTTGCGGTAGCTAAAGGCCCGAAACGCATCGTTGCGGTCACCGCTTGTCCGACCGGCGTGGCGCATACCTTTATGGCTGCTGAAGCCATTGAAACCGAAGCGAAAAAACGCGGCTGGTGGGTGAAGGTCGAAACCCGCGGTTCCGTCGGCGCAGGCAACGCTATCACGCCTGAAGAAGTTGCTGAGGCGGACCTGGTGCTTGTTGCGGCGGACATCGAAGTGGACCTGGCGAAGTTTGCCGGTAAGCCGATGTACCGTACCTCAACCGGCCTTGCGCTGAAGAAAACCGCCCAGGAGCTGGATAAAGCCGTGGCTGAAGCCAAACCTTACGAAGCGACAGGGCAAAGCGCGGCCGCTGCGAAGGAAGGCAAAAAAGAGAGCGCGGGCGCCTATCGTCACCTGCTGACCGGCGTCTCCTATATGCTGCCGATGGTGGTGGCGGGCGGTCTGTGTATCGCGCTTTCCTTCGCTTTCGGTATCGAAGCTTTTAAAGTGCCGGGCACGCTGGCGGCGGCGCTGATGCAAATCGGCGGCGGTTCTGCCTTCGCGCTGATGGTGCCGGTGCTGGCGGGCTATATCGCCTTCTCCATTGCTGACCGTCCGGGCCTGACGCCGGGTTTGATCGGCGGTATGCTGGCGGTGAGCACGGGTTCCGGCTTTATCGGCGGCATCATTGCTGGTTTCCTTGCGGGTTACGTGGCGAAAGCGATCAGCACTAAGCTGAAGCTGCCGCCGAGCATGGAAGCCCTGAAGCCTATCCTGATCATTCCGCTGATTTCCAGCCTGATTGTCGGCCTGGCAATGATCTACCTGATCGGCACGCCGGTGGCGAAAATCCTTGAGGGCCTGACCCACTGGCTGCAAACCATGGGCACCGCTAACGCGGTTCTGCTGGGCGCAATCCTCGGCGGCATGATGTGTACCGACATGGGCGGTCCGGTGAACAAAGCGGCATACGCCTTTGGCGTCGGCCTGCTGAGCACCCAGACTTACGCGCCAATGGCGGCCATTATGGCGGCGGGCATGGTTCCACCGCTGGCGCTGGGTCTGGCGACGCTCGTGGCCCGTCGTAAATTCGACAAGGCGCAGCAGGAAGGCGGTAAAGCGGCGCTGGTGCTCGGCCTGTGCTTTATTACCGAAGGGGCGATTCCTTTCGCGGCCCGTGACCCGATGCGCGTACTGCCTTGCTGTATCGTTGGCGGCGCGGTGACCGGCGCAATCTCCATGGCCGTTGGCGCCAAGCTGATGGCGCCGCACGGCGGCCTGTTCGTCCTGCTGATTCCAGGCGCCATCACGCCGGTGCTGGGCTACCTGATCGCCATCGTGGCGGGTACGCTGCTGGCCGGTCTGTCTTATGCCTTCCTGAAACGTCCGGAAGGGGAGCTGGCCGCAAAAGTCGCCTAACCCTCGGGACCGCTAAGCTTTACCTCAACGCCTCCGGCCAGACCGGGGGCGTTTTACTTTCCAGCTGCGGAAAGCCTCACTTACAGCCTGAATTAACCGCTAAAGGTTGCCTGATGAACCCTATGGTTCACACTTAGGCTATCGTCAGCCAGCTTCCGAGGACTATATGCAGCGTTCAATCGCCACAGTTTCCGTTGCCGGTACGTTGCCAGAAAAGCTTCGCGCCATAGCCAACGCGGGTTTCCAAGGCGTGGAAATCTTCGAACCCGATCTGCAGGCCTGGAAAGGCGACGCCCGTGATATCGCGCGGCTTGCCGCCAGCCTCGATCTGCAAATCCTGCTCTATCAGCCGTTTCGCAATTTCGAGGGGATGCCTGAGGAAGATTTTGCGGCAAATATGGCACGCGCGCGCAGAACTTTTGACACCATGCAGCAGCTGGGCTGTGACCAGCTGCTGCTGTGCAGCAACGTTGATGAGCGCGGCAGCGCAGACCCTCACCGGCAGACAGAAGATCTGGCGAAAATGGCCGATCTCGCCCGGCAGCACGGCATAAGAGTGGGTTTTGAAGCCCTGGCGTGGGGCAGACATATTCGACACTATTCCCAGGCGTGGGATCGCGTAAAAGCCGTCGATCACCCGTCGTTAGGGCTGGTGCTGGACAGTTTTCACGTGCTGTCTCTCGCAGACGAACTGCGGCTTGCCGATATACCGCTGGAAAAGATATTTTTTGTGCAGCTGGCGGACGCGCCGCGCAAAGATCTCGACGTGCAGGAGTGGAGCAGGCGCTTCCGTTGTTTCCCCGGCACGGGCGATTTGCCGGTGCCCGCCTTTGCCCGCGCATTGCTTGATAAAGGCTATCGCGGCCCCTGGTCGCTTGAGATCTTCAACGAGGAGTATCAGAAAGCGCCGCCGGAAATTATTGCTAAGGCCGGGTTTGAGTCTTTAGGCTGGCTTGAGGAGAAGCTTAGCTAAAAAGCGCAGGCGGATAAGCCTCATCCGCCATAGCAGGTTACGCCGTCGTTTCCTGACGCTGCTGGGCTTTCAGCCAGGCAATTTCTTCCGCCCAGATATCCGGATTGGTGGTTTCCAGAATCAGCGGAATACCGTCAAAACGGTCGTCGCGCATAATCCAGCTGAAGGGCGTGTGGCCGATATTGCCTTCGCCGAGGCTGTTATGACGGTCGACGCGGCTGGCAAAGGCGCTTTTTGCATCGTTGAGGTGCATACCGCGCAGGTATTTAAAGCCGACAATTCTTTCGAACGCGTTAAAGGTTTTTTCGCATTCTTCTTCGGTGCGTAAATCATAGCCTGCCGCAAAGGCGTGGCAGGTATCGATGCATACGCCGACGCGCGATTTGTCCTCGACGCCGTCGATAATCGCTGCCAGATGCTCAAAGCGGAAGCCCAGGTTGCTGCCCTGGCCCGCGGTGTTCTCAATCACCGCCGTTACGCCCCGGGTTTTATCAAGCGCCACGTTGATGGACTGGGCGATCCTGGCCAGGCACGCCTCTTCTGATATTTGCTTAAGATGGCTGCCGGGATGGAAGTTCAGCAGCGTCAGCCCGAGCTGTTCGCAGCGCTGCATCTCGTCAATAAAGGCCTCGCGGGATTTTTCCAGCGCCTCTTCGACCGGATGCCCAAGGTTAATCAGATAGCTGTCGTGGGGCAGGATCTGGCCCGGAGCGTAGTGGTACTTTTCACAGGCGCTTTTAAAACTGCTGATAACTTCGTCGGTCAGCGGGGCGGCCCGCCACTGACGCTGGTTTTTAGTGAACAGGGCAAACGCGGTGGCCTGCAGCTCGTGGGCGCGAATGGCGGCGTTTTCCAGCCCGCCCGAGGCGCTAACGTGCGCTCCAATAAACTTCATCTTTTCGTCTCCTGTCAAAACCCGCTACCGGGAAAGCGACAATGATAGCGGGTTAACAGGAATATTTCCGTTTCAGATTATGCCATCAGATGATGGATCCCGAGGTTAATCGCGCCGCCGCCGACAATCAGCCAGACAAACAGCACCAGCGCCATCAGCAAAGGACGCACGCCGGCTTTTCTCAGCGCGCCGATGTGGGTGGTTAAACCCAGCGCCGCCATCGCCATCGCCAGCAGGAAGGTATCCAGCGACACCAGCGCGTTGACCAGCGTTTCAGGCAGCAGATGGAAGGAGTTAAATATCGCCACCAGAATAAACAGCACCGCAAACCATGGAATGGCGATTTTGCCCGCCCGGGACGCGCCTGCCGGAGCAAGCTGTTTAATTCTGGCCGCCAGGAAGATAAGGAACGGCGCCAGCATCATTACGCGCAGCATTTTGGCGATCACCGCCGCGTTTTCCGTTTCCGGGCTGATGGCGTGGCCGGCGGCCACAACCTGCGCGACTTCATGCATGGTTGAACCGGCGTAGATCCCGAACGCTTCCGGCGTGAGCCAGTGGGTAACAAAAGGATAGATCATCGGATAGATGAAGATCGCCAGCGTGCCGAAGATAACCACGGTCGCCACGGCGACGGTCACTTTGCTGGCCTCGGCCTTAACGACCGGCTCGGTGGCCAGAATGGCCGCCGCGCCGCAGATGCTGCTGCCTGCGCCAATTAGCCAGCTGGTTTGCTTATCCAGGCCAAACATTTTTTGGCCCAGGATACAGGCCAGCGTAAAGGTGCTGGTTAAGGTCAGAATATCAATAATCAGGCCGCTTGCCCCCACGTCGGCAATTTGCGAAAACGTCAGGCGGAAGCCATAAAGAATAATTCCCAGTCTTAATAAATGTTGTTTAGCGAACAGTACGCCGTCGTCGCACTGCCGCGAGATTTTTGGGTACAGGGTGTTGCCGACGATCATTCCGCACAGGATGGCGAGCGTCAGCGCGCCCAGGCCGAGTCCGGCAACGGCCGGAATAGCGCCCAGCCAAAGCGCCAGCGCGGTAATAGCGCCTGATAGCGCCAGCCCCGGCAGAAAATGCCAGCGGGCGTGACGATGAGCGGGAACGGTAAGTTCAGTCATAGCCTTCTCCTTTGTGATGGCGAAAGGTTAAGGCCCACTGGTTTAAAAATAAAATTGATTATATATTTATAATCAATCTGAATAAGTAATAAGACAGGTTTTTATGCATATCACCCTACGGCAGCTTGAAGTGTTCGCCGAAGTCTTAAAAAGCGGCTCCACCACCCAGGCCTCGCAGATGCTTGCGCTCTCCCAGTCGGCGGTGAGCGCGGCGCTTGCCGACCTTGAAGGCCAGCTTGGCGTTCAGCTTTTCGATCGCGTCGGTAAGCGATTGGTCATCAATGAACACGGACGTTTGCTCTATCCGCGCGTGGTCGGGCTGCTGGAGCAGGCGGGTGAAATAGAACAGCTGTTCCGCGAAGACAACGGCGCGATCCGCGTTTACGCCAGCAGCACCATCGGCAACTACATTCTGCCGGCGATGATCGCCCGCTACCGCCGTGATTTTCCGACCCTGCCGCTGGAGATGAGCGTTGGCAACAGCCAGGATGTGATTAACGCCGTGGCGGATTTTCGCGTGGATATCGGCCTTATCGAAGGCCCGAGCCACATGACCGAGCTGGTGACCGAGCCATGGCTGGAGGACGAGCTGGTGGTGTTTGCCGCGCCTTCGGCGCCGCTGCTGACCAAACCCGTCACGCTTGAGTCGCTGGCCGCCCAGCCGTGGATCCTGCGTGAGAAAGGCTCGGGTACGCGTGAAATCGTCGACTATCTTCTGCTCTCCCATCTGCCGCAGTTCCATCTGGGCATGGAGCTTGGCAATTCAGAAGCGATAAAGCACGCCGTTCGCCACGGGCTGGGAATCAGCTGTCTTTCACGCAGGGTCATCGAAGAGCAGCTGGAAACCGGCTCGCTGGTGGAAGTTGCCGTGCCGCTGCCGCGTCTGGTGCGCACCCTGTACCGCATTCATCACCGCCAAAAGCATATTTCTAACGCCCTGCAGCGTTTCCTGCGCTACTGCGAAGCCTGATGCACTAAAAAATGGCGGCGGCACCGCATTGGGGTGCCGCCGCGAGGCAGCGCCCCGTCACGGCCAGACCACAACTCCCCGTTGCACAAGAAAATATCTTTGCCTGCCTCGTTGGCACATTAGTTGCAAATTTGAATATAAAGAATCTTTTGTTTCAAACAGGCGACGAGGCTGCACATGACGATGAAAAAATGGTTGTTCACTTTAGTTGGCGCAACGGTTCTGCTGGCCCAGGCCGGCGCGGCGATGGCGGATCGGCTACAGGATATAGAAAAGCGCGGCGTGCTGCGCGTGGCGGTGCCGCAGGATTTCCCTCCCTTTGGCTCGGTGGGCACCGATCTGCAGCCCCAGGGTTACGATATCGATATGGCGGC
>NZ_RCAA01000055.1:216603-221877 GCF_003628475.1 Enterobacter sp. R1(2018)
GCTTGCCAAAGGCATGAAGGTAAAGCTGGAGCTGGTGCCGGTGACCAGCGCCAACCGCGTGCCGTATCTGCAAACCAATAAGGTGGATTTGGTTATCTCCAGCCTCGGTAAAAACGCCGAGCGCGAAAAAGTGATCGACTTCAGCCGCGCCTACGCGCCGTTCTTCCTCGGGGTCTTCGGTCCGAAGGAGAGCGCCCTGAGCGATGCTAAAGCGCTGAGCGGTAAATCCGTGGGCGTAACGCGCGGCGCGGTGGAGGATATGGTGCTAAGCGACCTTGCCCCGAAGGACGCCGAGGTTAAACGCTACGAAGATAACAACACCACTATTTCCGCTTACCTGTCCGGGCAGGTGCAGTACCTTGCCACCGGTAACCTCGTGGTGGCGGCTATCGCCCGTCAGAATCCGGCAAAAGCGCCGGTCAGCAAGTTTATGCTTCAGGATTCGCCGTGCTTTATCGGCCTGAAGAAAGGCGAACCGGCGTTAAAGGCGAAGGTAGATGAGCTTATCAACGCCGCGCTTAAAGACGATTCCCTCAATGCGATGTCGCAGAAATGGATGCATGCGCCGCTGCCTGCCAGCATCGCGCTTTGAGGTGCGGGGAAGATGACCACGCAACTTGATTTTGCCGCGCTGCTGCCATTCTGGCCGCAGTTACTCTCCGGCCTGTGGACCACGCTGACGTTAACCGCGCTGGCGACCCTGGGCGGCATTGCTATCGGGATCACCGGCGCGGCGATCCGCAGCGGCAAGCCGGGGCTGCTGAGCCTGGTATGGGGCGGCTACGTTGAGCTTATCCGCAATACGCCGTTCGTGGTGCAGCTGTTCTTTATCGTCTTCGGCCTGCCGGGACTGGGGCTGAAGATGACCGCCGGACAGGCGGCCCTGCTTGCCATGCTGGTGAACCTTGGCGCGTACAGCACCGAGATTATTCGCGCCGGTATCCAGGTGACGCCAAAAGGGCAGTGGGAAGCCGCGCGAGTGCTGGGGCTTACCCGCAGCCAGACGTTCTTGCGCGTGGTGCTTCCTCCTGCGCTGAAGCGTATTTATCCGGCGCTGGTCAGCCAGTGCATCATCGTGATGCTCGGCTCGTCGGTGGTTTCGCAGGTTTCCTATGAGGAGCTGACGTTTATGGCCAATCTGATCCAATCACGCACTTTCCTGAGCTTTGAGGTCTATCTGGTGACCACGCTGCTGTATCTCGCCCTGTCGCTGCTGATGCGCCAGGCGCTGTTTGCCGCCGGGCGAAAATGGTTGGGGAGTGACGCCTGATGATGAGTTTTACCGACTGGGATATCGTGCGCAACCTGCTGCTGGCGGCGCGCTGGACCGTGCTGCTGTCGCTTATCGCGTTCTTCTGCGGCACGCTGGTCACCCTCCCGCTGCTGCTGCTGCGCATCAGCCGCTGGAGATGGCCGAAGCGCCTGATTAGCGGCTATGTGGCGCTGTTTCAGGGCACGCCTTTACTGATGCAGCTTTTTCTCGCCTTCTTCGGCATCGCGCTGTTCGGCATAGACGTCAGCCCCTGGACGGCGGCGACGCTGGCCCTGACCCTGTTTACCAGCGCCTTTTTGCTGGATATCTGGTACGGCAGCATCCGCGCATTGCCGAAAGGGCAGTGGGAAGCGTGCCGCTGTCTCGGGCTGAGTTTCGGCCAGACGCTGCTGCGGGTGATCGCTCCCCAGGCGCTGCGCATCGCTATCGCGCCGACGGTGGGATTTTCAGTGCAGGTGATTAAAGGCACCGCGCTGGCTTCCATTATCGGCTTCGTCGAGCTGACCAAAGCCGGCACCATGCTCAACAACGTCACCTTCGCGCCGTTTAAAGTCTTCGGCCTGGTGGCGCTTGGCTATTTCCTGCTGTGTTATCCGCTGTCGCGCTACAGCCGCTATCTGGAGAAAAAGTTTCATGCCGCTCATCACCATTAATGATGTTCAGAAATTCTACGGCGAAAACCACGTCCTGAAGGGCGTCAGTCTCGATATTGAAATGGGCGAGGTGGTGTCCATTATCGGCCGCAGCGGCTCCGGCAAAAGCACGCTTTTGCGCTGCATGAACGGGCTGGAAGGCTATCAGGACGGCAGTATCAAACTCGGCGGAATGACCATTACCGATCGGGAATCCCAGGCGCGGGAGATTAGCCGTTCGATAGGGATGGTATTTCAAAGCTTTAACCTGTTTCCGCATATGACGGCGCTGGAAAACGTGATGCTGGCGCCGCGCCGGGTATTAAAGAAAAGCGCCGCCCAATGCCGCGAGCTGGCGCTGGAGATGCTTAATAAAGTAGGGCTTGGCGAACGCGTCGATTATTACCCGGCGAACCTGTCGGGCGGCCAGCAGCAGCGCGTCGCCATCGCCCGGGCGCTGGCGATGAATCCGAAGGTTCTGTTGTGCGATGAAATCACCTCGGCGCTGGATCCGGAACTGGTGGGCGAGGTGCTGAAAGTGCTGGAGCAGCTGGCGGCGGAAGGAATGACGCTGATCCTGGTGACGCACGAAATGAACTTCGCCAGGGAAGTGGGCGATCGCGTGGTCTTTATGCATCAGGGGAAAGTATGGGAGCAGGGGGAGAGCAAATCGTTCTTCGCCAGCCCGCGCACGCAGGAGCTACAGCAGTTTATCTCGTCCGTTCGCGGACTCGGTTAATCCCTCACCGCCTGCCGGTTCAGCCGGACAGGCGGTTTTTATCCCGCCCGTCCGCCTTCTGATAAGTCCTTTACTTATAATTCAACGCCGATCATGAAGCTCTCTTATAACCCGGCATTTCTGCTATAAGAACGAGGCGGTTTTGTTACAATCTTGCCTCATTTTTTGGAAGGACCGCAATTTTCTATGGTTTCTCAAGATAAAACCACACAAGCGCCTGGCTTACGTCGTGAGCTGAAAGCGCGCCACCTGACGATGATCGCCATCGGCGGTTCCATCGGTACGGGGCTTTTTGTCGCATCGGGTGCGACCATTTCTCAGGCGGGCCCCGGCGGCGCGCTGTTGTCCTACATGCTGATTGGTCTGATGGTTTATTTCCTGATGACAAGCCTCGGCGAACTCGCCGCCTATATGCCCGTTTCCGGCTCTTTTGCCACCTACGGCCAGCAGTATGTTGAGGAAGGCTTCGGCTTCGCGCTGGGCTGGAACTACTGGTACAACTGGGCGGTTACCATCGCCGTGGATCTCGTTGCCTCGCAGCTGGTAATGAACTACTGGTTCCCGGATACGCCGGGCTGGATTTGGAGCGCGCTGTTCCTCGGCATCATGTTCCTGCTTAACTACATCTCCGTGAAAGGCTTTGGTGAGGCGGAATACTGGTTCTCGCTGATTAAGGTCACCACCGTCATTATCTTTATCGTCGTCGGCGTCATGATGATCGTTGGCATCTTTAAAGGGGCGCAGCCTGCGGGCTGGAGCAACTGGACGATTGGCGAAGCGCCGTTCGCCGGCGGCTTCTCGGCGATGATTGGCGTGGCGATGATCGTCGGGTTCTCCTTCCAGGGCACCGAGCTTATCGGCGTGGCGGCGGGCGAGTCTGAAGATCCGGGTAAAAACATCCCGCGCGCCGTGCGTCAGGTTTTCTGGCGTATCCTGCTGTTCTACGTGTTCGCCATTCTGATTATCAGCCTGATCATTCCTTATACCGATCCGAGCCTGTTGCGTAACGACGTGAAAGATATCGGCGTTAGTCCGTTCACGCTGGTCTTCCAGCACGCGGGGCTGCTGTCCGCCGCGGCGGTGATGAACGCGGTTATTCTGACGGCGGTGCTCTCTGCGGGTAACTCCGGCATGTATGCCTCAACCCGTTTGCTCTACACCCTGGCCTGCGACGGCAAAGCTCCGCGTATATTCTCGAAGCTTTCCAAAGGCGGCGTGCCGCGTAACGCGCTGTATGCGACCACCGTTATTGCGGCGCTGTGCTTCCTGACCTCTATGTTTGGCAACCAGACCGTTTACCTGTGGCTGCTCAACACCTCAGGGATGACCGGCTTTATCGCCTGGCTGGGCATCGCCATCAGCCATTACCGTTTCCGTCGCGGCTATGTGAAACAGGGCTTCGATATTAAGGACCTGCCGTACGTATCCGGCTTCTTCCCGCTTGGGCCGATTTTTGCCTTCGTGCTGTGCTTAATCATTACCCTGGGACAGAACTACGAAGCGTTCCTGGCCGATACCATCGACTGGGGCGGCGTTACCGCAACCTATATTGGTATCCCGCTGTTCCTGGTTATCTGGTTCGGCTACAAATTGACGAAGGGCAGCCGTTTCGTGAAGTACAGCGAAATGACCTTCCCGGCGAGCGTTAAGAAATAAAGACCTGAGGGCGCGATTATCGCGCCCTTTTCTTTGCTGCGTTGCGCCGTTTCCTCATGCGTAACCCTAACAAGCGAAGTGATATTTACCGCCATCTGATTTATGGTTAGCGCTTCCTTTTAAGATGAAGAAGCCATGAGTACCCACTCCACGATTTCAGGCCGTTATCGACTCATGCTGCGCCACCGTTACTGGCTGATGCTGGCGCTGGCGCTGGCCATCCTCGCGTCGCTGCTGCTGGATTTTACCCTCGGGCCCGCGGGCCTGCCGCTGAACGCTTTATGGCAGACGCTTATCGACCCGGCGCAGGCTGACGCGGGCACCCGCGTAATAGTCTGGGACATTCGCTTGCCGTACGCGCTGATGGCGCTGCTGGTGGGCATGGCGCTCGGCCTTGCCGGCGCAGAGATGCAGACCATCCTCAATAACCCGCTTGCCAGCCCCTTTACCCTTGGCGTTTCTTCTGCGGCGGCGTTCGGCGCGGCGCTGGCGATTGTTCTGGGTATCGGTATTCCGGGCGTTCCCGACCAGTGGTTTATTTCGGCAAACGCCTTTGTTTTCGCGCTCTTCACCGCTTTGATGCTGGATGCCGTGACAAGGTGGACGCGGGTCGCTTCGTCCGGCGTGGTGCTGTTCGGCATTGCGCTGGTGTTTACCTTTAACGCGCTGGTGTCGCTGATGCAGTTTATCGCCAGCGAAGATACGCTACAGGGATTGGTGTTCTGGACGATGGGCAGCCTTGCGCGCGCCTCCTGGGAGCGGCTCGGGGTACTGGCGCTGGCCTTTGCCATCGTGCTGCCCGTCTCGATGATGAGCTGCTGGAAGCTCACCGCGCTGCGCCTGGGCGAGGACAGGGCGGTAAGCTTCGGCATCGACGTGCGCCGCCTGCGGCTGGCGACCTTGCTGCGCATCAGCATTATTTCCGCGCTGTCGGTCGCCTTCGTCGGGCCGATTGGCTTTATCGGCCTGGTGGC
>NZ_RCAA01000055.1:221935-222108 GCF_003628475.1 Enterobacter sp. R1(2018)
GCATGATGTTTGGTGAAGATCACCGCTTTTATCTGCCGGGCAGCGTGCTGGTCGGCGCGCTGGTGCTGTCTCTGGCTTCCGTTGCCTCGAAGAATATCGTGCCGGGGGTCATCGTTCCGGTGGGCATCGTGACCTCGCTGGTCGGCGTGCCGTTCTTCCTGAGCATTGTTCTG
>NZ_RCAA01000056.1:0-1526 GCF_003628475.1 Enterobacter sp. R1(2018)
GTAGATGATGAGCAGAATGCCTTGTCTGATGAAATATTGTCGTTAGATTTAAAGATAAAAAACATCTTAGAAACTAATGAAATACTTAAGAGTAATGAACAAGTTCATTTGTTAGATGAATTACAGGCAATTTATGAATACGCATCAGTTAAGATAGAATCTACCCTTCAGGATTACCAGCAAGCACTTGCGTTCCACGCACATCTTCTAAGTACTAAGCGTGAATTTGTTTCTCATGGGTTGGATAAGCTTCAAGCTGAACATGAAAAAGCAACGGTTAAGTTCGGTCAGTTAAAAAATCAGAAGCAGAGTCTTTTCGACGAGCTTAAATCTAAAAAGAAAATAGAAGAGATTTCTGATGCAATGAAGGAAATCGGTAAACTAGATAAAGAATTAGCCAAGCTGACAGCTATAATTGACAAAAAAGATGATATTGATTCAAAGTTGGCTATAGAAAGGCAAAGCTTAACTGAATTATCAGGGCAGCTGGAAGCTGAACTTACTAGCGTAACCTCTTTCGAAGATAAATTCATAGATAATTTCAAAGAATACACTCGTGGTTTTTATGGTGTTGAGTACAAATTCAGTCTCAATTTAGATCAAGGAAAGGGCGAATGTACCCCACATGTAGATGATGTGGAGTCAAATAACGAAGGTGGGTTAAAGAGACTTGAGGTTGTTACTTTCGATCTAGCATATATCAAGACCGTTTGTGATATAAAAGCTTTGAGACCTAACTTTGTACTACACGATTCTATTGATGAAATCGATATTCAACACGTTCGCAAAATTTTTGATGAGTCGATTAAATTGTCAGGGCAACATATTGTATCTATGCTGTCTGATAAATTAATAACAGAAGATTACCAGAAATATACTCGTTATATTATTCTTGAATTATCTCAAGATAATAAATTTTTTAAGCTTTAATTCTGCAGGCTGCTAAATTAGCAGCCGTTCTTCTGGAATGTTGCTCCTTATAAAAGCAATTGCGAAAATTAATAATCGGCATGTTGGTGTTCATATTTTTACACTTAGTGTGTTGAGTGTTAAAATTAAAGGAGGTTTTTTTGAATTATCCCTCCTATGTAAATGATTACAAAGTTCAACTATACAGATTATTTAACTGAGGTAATTTGAAGAAATATGATTCATCTGTGTTTTTAAAGTCCCCAGATGCATTTTCTCTGAGAGATGAGTTAATAAGGATGCAACAATTTTCAGCTCTGGTTATACCAACGTAGTGGAGGTTAAGTTCTTGTTGAAGCGTCGGGTATCGAGGTGTGTATCTGTCTTCGCTGTTATATTCTCTAAATGGGAAAGACCATTCATCTAAATCTAGGTGAAATACTAATTTGAATTCCAGTCCTTTAGATTTATGAAGGGTCATTACTTGTATCTCATTATCATCTAATGGTTTGAATTGTTTGACTAAAATATCGTCTGAGATTGTTCTTATTACAGCCCCATCAGTATGTTCTGTTGAATTTATCCCTAAAATATATGCAATATCATGAAACTTATGT
>NZ_RCAA01000056.1:1558-3678 GCF_003628475.1 Enterobacter sp. R1(2018)
TTGTTAATAAACTCTTGTGCTGTACTTATAGAGCCGTACTTGTATGCTAACAGATCTTTGTATAGATCTGAGCAATCAGTACCAATTTTATCTAGAGGTGTGTCAACATAAAGCCTGAAGTTTAAGTTTAATCCAGAGCAGAATAATGTTAGTGATTTTTCTTTTCTTGCTAAAATGGCTATTTGATTTGCTTTTTCTAACTTCCATTCGCCACTACTCAGCCATCCTGAAATCCAAGAGGAAATCGTAACAGCAGCATCTTTAAGATTTCCATTAAGTCGTCTCCTAAATACTCTTATCTCATCCGCAGGTAGTAAAACATAGGATGGTTCAAGCAATCTTGAAGCATAATTGCTTATTGATGGGTGGCATCTATGGTTGAAATTTATCTCAAAATGCTTAAAGCATTCTGTATTACTTACCAATTCTAAAAGAAGCTCCGAATTCCCTCCTCTAAATTCATAGATTGATTGCCAAACATCACCAACAGCAATGGAGCATAAGCCAAGTTCGTTTATTTTTAGAAATAGCTCATGCTGAGATAAAGACGAATCTTGATACTCATCTATGAATATATGGCTATATCTTGCTTTGATATACCGCTTCGCAGCAGATGATTCATTAATTATTTTTAATGCTAAGGCCGAGAATGACCCCATCCAAAGTATTCCCTCATCGTATAGTTTTTTATACCCAGGGTCCTCATTGATATTAATAACTGATGGTGTGCCAGCAAAATTGCTTTCTATGAAATGGTTATATGGAGATTCCAATTTCTTTAAGACTTTGCATTCTGTTGGTGTTCCTCCCCATACCCTTGAAAGAAATGGAATAATTATTTCCTTTAAGCAAAAACTATCAATAGTACCAAAGAAACTATGTTTTACATTGTGTCCTTCAGCCTTGCATCTACGTTCCAGTTCTGAACTTGCTTTTTTTGTGAATGTAATTGCAATGACCCCTTTATGCTCTGGAAGACAGTCGGTAATATTTCTGATTTTTTCTTTTATAACCGTAGTCTTACCGCTTCCCGGACATGCTGTTATTACCATGCTTCCAGTGTAGTCAATGGCTAATGCTTGCTGAGGTGTTGGTGAGAAAGTACTCATTTCATTCACCTCTAATTATTTTTACAAGATGGTTTAACGGTTTAATTAATTCACCGGCATTAAGCTTGTGAAGGTCTGTTTTTATATCTTTAAGAAGTTCTCGCATTCTTAATGCTTTTTTCTTTTGTAAGTACTCTATCGCACCTTGGTCATTTTTCTTACCTAAAGCGTTTAAAATTGGTGCGCTTAATTCTCCTACCAGATCAGTTTCTAAATCAACTTTGGATAAATATACCCCGCATTTATTTATTTCTTCAGAAACTGTTTGCCAATCACCGCTGGTCAGAGTATCTATAGGTACTATTTGTATGTCGCTATGTTCAAACTTTTCCAAACCGGCTATATCTAAACATCGGTTTATACCTGAATATTGCCACTTGTCTTGATCTTTAAGTTTAGATATATCGTTATCCGTTCGCATTACCCATGGGATCTCTAAAGCATCTAGTATAGCTACGTAAATTTTAAATGATATTCCGTCCACTGAAACCAGTGAAATATTTAAATAATCAAGATCAATGTTTAAATTTTCGGCTAAAGAATGGTAGAATAAAACTTCTGATGGTCCTTCGATTAAGAAAACTCCATTTGAAAAAAACGATTCTGCTGGCAATATACTCATCCGATAGCTCATTCCTTCCCAGCCATCTGAAATATCTTTAGAACACCCTTCACTTGCGGCTACTGTGTGTCCAGCACGGTCAAGCAACCTTATTACTGAGCCTGGTTCAAAGTTTACAGCTATTTGTGGTGAGTGGGATGAAATGATCGTTTGACCTGGAAGTTCTGATATCAAATAATCAGCCAGTTTTCTTTGTTGGTGAGGATGTAGGTGTGCTTCAGGTTCTTCGATAACATAGAAGATAACCTCGTTCTCGATATCATGTTCCTTAATACTTTTCGCTTTCCATAAAGCTAATAATATTTGATTGTTTCGCCCGTCTCCTCCAAGCATAACATTAGAACCATTTGTATTAGCTCCAAGTTGTAGGTTGTCAATAAAGTCATTTA
>NZ_RCAA01000057.1:0-6849 GCF_003628475.1 Enterobacter sp. R1(2018)
GCAGGATGATAAAAAACACCTCTCCGGCCAAATCGATTACGCCATCGATGCGCTGAAGGTGCAAAACCAAAATATGGGCAGCGGCAAGCTGACGCTGAAAGTCGGCAATATCGACGGCGCCGCGCTGCATCAGTTCAGCAACATTTATAACGCGGAAACCCAGAAGCTGCTGGCCGACCCGGCGGTGGCGGAAAATCCGGAAATTTATCAGCAGAAAGCCATCGAGGTCTTTGCAGCTAATTTCCCGCTGCTGTTAAAAGGCAACCCGGTTGTTACCGTAGCGCCGCTAAGCTGGAAAAACGATAAAGGCGAAAGCACCTTTAACTTTTCGCTGTATATGAAGGATCCCGCAGGCGTAACCGGCCCGGCGAACTCTCCTGAAGAGCAGCTTGACCGCTATGTGAAATCCCTCGACAGCAAGCTGGTTATCCCGATGGATATGGCTACGGCGTTCATGACGCAGGTCGCACAGCTTGAAGGCTATAAAGCGGAAGACGCCGCTAAGCTGGCCAGCCAACAGATCAAGGGCCTGGCGGCAATGGGCCAGATGTTCCGCGTGACCAAAGTTGAAAACGATAGCATCACTACCAGCCTGCAGTACGGCAGCGGCAAAGTGTCGTTAAACGGCGAGCAGATGTCGCTTGCCGAACTGGTGGGAATGTTTGCCCTGCCGGGAATCGACGTCGCGCCTCCGGTACCGGATAAAGCGCCGGCACCGGCCGTACCGCCCGCGCAGTAAGCTGAAAAAACCTCCTTCGGGAGGTTTTTTATTTTTCAGCCTTAGCTATTTGCGCACCACCAGCCGCGCCGGCATTATTTGGCTGCGCATCTCCTCCTCACCGTTCTTCGCTCGCGCCAGGATGCGCTGTCCCGCGCTACGGCCTATTTCTCTTGCGGGCGTGGAAACCCAGGTCAGCGGCAAATCGTCCAGCTCGTCATCCATCACCTCCGCAAAGGCGGCCAGGGCGACGTGACGGTCGTAATAGCTGTCCAGGCTCCCTTCACCGCTTTGTCTCCCCGCGCGCAGCAGGCCGAACCACGCGCCCATGGCGATGGTGCTGTTGTGGCACAGCACGGCCGTAATGGTGGGATTGTGATGCAGCAGAGTGGTGATGGCATCCGCCGCCTGTTTCTGGCTGGACTCGCATTCGATTATCCATTCGCTGTGGAAGGGCAAACCGAATTTTAACAGCGTCGAGCAATAGCCTCCCAGACGTTCCGCCCGCGTCAGCGACGACCCACGGCCGCCGATCCAGGCAATGCGCTGGTGCCCCCGCTTGATCAAGTGTTCCGTCACCAGCTGCGCGGCCTGCATATTATCCGGGCGAATGATATCCACCTCGTCGAGGTAGCTGGCGCGGGAGGCAAAAACCAGCGGCAGATTTTTTTGCTCCGCTAATTCCCGCAGCTCCGCGCCCTGTCCCGCCGCGCCGGCGATAATAATGCCGTCCACGCCCTGGGCGAGCAGCGTATCGAAACAGCGCTGCATATGCTGGCCTTTAGCGCCGCTCTGGGTGAGGAAGAGCAGTTTGCCCTGCTTTTCCAGTTCATCCGTCAGCCCGGCGGTCAACTCCGCATAAAAAGGGTTGCACAGATCGCGGACTATCAGCCCGATGACGCCGCTTTGACCGCCGCGCAGCGACGCCGCCTGCCGGTTGCGTACAAAACCGAGTTTTTCGATGGCTTCATTGACGCGCGTACCGGTGGCCGCAGAGATCCTCCCTTTACCACTTAGCACGAGCGAAACCGTCGTCACCGAGACGCCTGCGGCGTCGGCCACGTCGTTAATAGTGATTTTCTTTGCCATCGTGCTCATAGGTAGTACAGCTCCTCCGTGAATCAGATGTGGCACAGGATAAAACGTTTTACCCAAAGGCGCATATCAGGCGCGTCGCTCTCTTTTTAAACTGTGAACTATCGCGCACTAAAATTTGGTAAAACGTTTTATCATCCGCGCTGTTTCGCACCGTTACTGTCTTTTATCAATCCGGGTACAGGAGTCGTTATGGCGGCTAATACATCACAAAAAGTCACGCTGTGGGAGTTTTTTCAAAACCTTGGCAAAACCTTCATGCTACCGGTGGCGCTGCTGTCATTCTGCGGCATCATGCTCGGTATCGGCAGCTCTTTAAGCAGTCATGACGTTGTCACCTTAATTCCTGCGCTGGGCAATCCGGTGCTGCAGCTGATTTTCGTCTGGATGAGCAAGGTCGGCTCGTTCGCCTTCAGCTTCCTGCCGGTTATGTTTTGTATCGCCATTCCGCTGGGGCTGGCGAGTGAAAACAAAGGCGTCGCCGCCTTCGCCGGCTTTGTCGGCTACGTGGTGATGAACCTCGGGGTTAACTTCTGGCTAACCGCCAAAGGTATTTTGCCGACCACCGATGCCGCGGTGCTGAAAGCGAACAATATTCAGAACGTGCTGGGCATTCAGTCCATCGATACCGGCATTCTCGGCGCCGTGATCGCCGGCGTCATTGTGGCGATGCTGCATAAACGCTTCCATAATATCCGCCTGCCGGACGCGCTGGCCTTCTTCGGCGGCACCCGTTTTGTACCGATTATCACCACCGTGGTGATGGGCCTGGTGGGCCTGGTTATTCCTTTAATCTGGCCGGTATTCGCAGCCGGCATCACCGGCATCGGCAACCTGATTAACAGCGCCGGCGTGTTCGGCCCGATGATTTTCGGCACCGGCGAGCGTCTGCTGCTGCCGTTTGGCCTGCAGCATATTCTGGTGGCGCTGATTCGCTTTACCGAAGCTGGCGGC
Organism: Enterobacter sp. R1(2018); assembly: GCF_003628475.1. Classification (GTDB taxonomy): domain Bacteria; phylum Pseudomonadota; class Gammaproteobacteria; order Enterobacterales; family Enterobacteriaceae; genus Dryocola. The sequence continues at coordinate 2,768 of NZ_RCAA01000057.1, forward strand.
ACTATGGACGTCTGCGGCCACAGCGTCAGCGGCGCGCTGACCATCTTCCAGGCCCAGCTGAGCTGCCCGACGGTGCACGGTTTCTCCGAAAGCGCGACCCGCTTCCTCTCGCAGGGTAAAATGCCGGCCTTCCTGGGCGGCCTGCCCGGCGCGGCGCTGGCGATGTACCACTGCGCCCGCCCGGAAAACCGTCATAAGATTAAAGGCCTGCTGATTTCCGGCGTTATCGCCTGCGTGGTGGGCGGCACCACTGAGCCGCTGGAGTTCCTCTTCCTGTTCGTAGCCCCGGTGCTGTATCTCATCCACGCCCTGCTCACCGGCCTCGGCTTTACCATGATGGCGGTGCTGGGCGTGACTATCGGCAATACCGACGGCAACGTTATCGACTTCGTGGTCTTCGGCATCCTGCACGGCCTGTCTACCAAATGGTATATGGTGCCGGTGGTGGCTGCGGTTTGGTTCGCGGTGTATTACGGTATCTTCCGCTTTGCCATTACGCGCTTTAACATTAAAACGCCCGGTCGCGATATCGACACCACCAGCAGCGCGGAGAAAGCTATCGCCGGTCAGGTGGGCAAATCCGGCTACAACGTTCCGGCGATGCTTGCAGCGCTTGGCGGCGCGGAAAATGTCGTCACCCTGGACAACTGCATTACCCGCCTGCGGATGACGGTTGAAAGATATGTCGCTGGTAGACAGCGCCGCGCTGAAAAACCTTCGCGCCATCGGCGTCGTGCAGCTAAACCAGCACAATCTGCAGGTCGTGATTGGCCCGCAGGTCCAGTCGGTTAAAGATGAAATGGCCAGCCTGATGAGTACCGCGCAGGCGTAAACCACAAAGGGCGCATCAGCGCCCTTTAGATTGATGACCAACGACTGAAAAAATGATTTTCGCCCGTTTGGGATAAACCAGAAAATGCCATCCCTGATTCTTATTCGCCATGATTAACGCATCCTTAAGCACCATAATACGTTGTCAATTGTCTCAAGGGCGCAGCGGCGCCCTTTTGCTGTGAGGTTCTATGTTCGATTTTTCTGTTCCGGTCGATCGCCACGGCACGTGGTGCACCCAGTGGGATTACGTAGCGGACCGTTTTGGCGCAGCGGATCTGCTTCCCTTCACCATCTCCGATATGGATTTCCCGACCGCGCCGGTGATTCTCTCGGCGCTGCAGCAGCGCCTTACGCACGGCGTGCTTGGCTACAGCCGCTGGAAAAATGACGATTTTATCGGCGCCGTTACGCACTGGTATCAACAACGCTTTAACAGCGCTGTCGATCCTGAAAGCCTGGTCTATGGTCCGTCGGTTATCTATATGGTGTCGCAGTTAATCCGCCTGTGGTCCGCTCCGGGCGATGCGGTGCTTATCCATACGCCAGCCTACGACGCCTTTTATAAAGCCATTGCCGGCAACGATCGCCAGGTATTCAGCGCGCCGCTGCACAATACGGCCGCGGGCTGGCTGTGTGATATGGCCGCGCTTGAGGCGCAGCTCGCAAAACCTGAGTGCAAAATTATGCTGCTGTGCAGCCCGCAAAACCCGACGGGTAAAGTCTGGACGCGTACAGAGCTGGAAGCCATGGCGGAGCTGTGTGAACGCCACAGCGTACGCGTTATCAGCGATGAAATTCATATGGACATGGTCTGGGAAGGCCAGCGGCACACGCCATGGTGCGACGTGGGTAAAGGACGCTGGGCGCTGTTTACCTCCGGTTCGAAGAGCTTCAATATTCCCGCGTTAACCGGCGCATACGGGCTGATTAACGATGAGCAGGATCGGCAGGCCTATCTGAACGTGCTCAAGGGCCAGGACGGGCTTTCCTCGCCGGCGGTGCTGGCGCTGGTGGCGCATATCGCAGCCTATCGTGAAGGAGAGCCCTGGCTTGATGCCCTGCGCGCCTATCTGCAAAGCAACCTTCAGTACGTCGCCGAGACGCTGAACAATGAGTTTGCGCAACTTAACTGGCAGCCGCCGCAGTCAACCTATCTGGCATGGATCGATCTGCGTCCGCTTGGTCTGGATGATAAAGCGCTGCAAAAAGCGCTGATCGAGCAACAAAAAGTCGCCATCATGCCGGGATATACCTACGGCGTTGAAGGAAACGGTTTTATCCGGCTCAACGCCGGCTGCCCGCGTGTGAAGCTCGCAGAGGGCGTTAAGCGCCTGATCGCCGCCATCAGATCGCTGCAATAAAGCCACGGGGAGGTGACTCCCCCTTTTATTTGCGCAACTTATTGCTACCCGCAGATAGCATTTTGGCCATGAATGTTTTTATAATGTGTCGCACTTTAAATCAAAAAAAGAGTGCGACCATGATTGATACCACCCTGCCGTTAACCGATTTGCACCGCCACCTTGATGGCAACATTCGTGCTCAAACTATCCTTGACCTGGGCCGCCAGTATAATTTGCCGCTTCCGGCAACCACTATTGAATCCCTGATCCCCCACGTGCAGGTTGTGGAAACCGCGCCGGACCTGGTGAGCTTCCTGTCGAAGCTGGACTGGGGCGTGAAGGTGCTTGCCACCCTTGACGCCTGCCGCCGCGTAGCCTGGGAGAATATTGAAGACGCCGCCCGTAACGGCCTGCATTACGTTGAGCTGCGCTTCTCGCCGGGCTATATGGCGATGACGCACAGCCTGCCGGTTGCAGGCGTCGTAGAGGCCGTTATCGCGGGCGTAAGCGAAGGCTGCCGTGACTTTGGCATCGAAGCCCGTTTGATTGGCATTATGAGTCGCACCTTCGGTGAAGCCGCCTGCCAGGCCGAGCTGGAAGCCCTGCTTGCCCACCGCGATCGGATTACCGCGCTGGATCTGGCGGGCGATGAGCTGGGCTTCCCCGGCAGCCTGTTCCTGAATCATTTTAACCGCGCGCGCGACGCAGGCTGGCGCATCACCGTTCACGCCGGCGAAGCGGCCGGCCCGGAAAGTATCTGGCAGGCGATTCGCGAACTCGGCGCCGAGCGTATTGGTCACGGCGTCAAGGCGATTGAAGATCCTGCGCTAATGGATTTTCTGGCGGAACAAGGTATCGGCATCGAATCCTGTCTGACATCCAATATCCAGACCAGCACCGTGGCGTCGCTGGATAAACATCCGCTGGTCAAGTTCCTGAACCACGGCGTGCTGGCGACCATTAATACCGACGACCCGGCGGTTCAGGGGATTGATATCGTTCATGAATATACCGTTGCGGCGCCTCAGGCGGGCCTGAGCGCGGCGCAGATCCGCACCGCGCAGGAGAATGGTTTAAAAATCGCCTTCCTCAGTGAAGCAGAAAAGCAGGCGCTACTCGCTAAAGTGCGCGCCGCTTAATACCGTCGGCGGCGGTTCAGGTCAGGAAACTGACTCCAGCTGCCGCTTCTCTTTCGCCGTTTTACGCGCATAGCGCTGCGCCAGTACCGCGCACACCATCAGCTGAATCTGGTGGAAAATCATCAGCGGCAGCACCATCATTCCTACCGCGCTCGCCGGGAATAAGACGTTCGCCATCGGCACGCCGTTGGCGAGACTTTTCTTCGAGCCGCAGAAGACAATGGTAATTTCATCGGCAGTATTAAAGCCCAGCAGCCGCGCGGCCCAGGTATTAATAAACAGCACGATCGCCAGCAGCACGACAGAACAACCCAGCACGCCCAACAGGGCGTAGCCATCAACCTGATGCCAAATCCCCTGCACCACCGCTTCGCTGAACGCGACGTACACCACCAGCAGAATGGAGGAGCGATCCGTCAGGCTGATGAGCTTTTTATGCTTATCCACCCAGCGGCCGATCAGCGGGCGCGACAGGTGACCAATCACAAAGGGCACCATTAGCTGCATGATGATTTTGCCAATCGCATGCAGGGTATCCGTCGATCCTTCCTGGGTATTCATCAGCGCGCCGACCAGCACCGGCGAAAGAAATATCCCCAGGATACTGGATGCCGAGGCGCTGCAAACCGCCGCCGCCACGTTCCCGCCCGCCACCGAGGTAAAGGCGATGGCCGACTGCACCGTCGCCGGCAGCGCACAAAGATAAAGAAAGCCCATGTACAGCGGCTGATTAAGAACGGCGGGCGACAGGAATCCCATGGCCAGG
>NZ_RCAA01000057.1:6955-7703 GCF_003628475.1 Enterobacter sp. R1(2018)
TTGGCGCCGTGCATAAAGAACAGCAGCGCTATGGCAACCGCGGTCAGATATTCAAATCCCGTTTTGACGATTCCTTCGCAGGGAAAGACCGAGGCCACTACCACCACCGCAATCATTACCAGTAAAAACTTATCGATTTTCAGACGCTGCAACCAACCCATTTCCTGTCCTTCGTTAACGTTTCGGAAAGTTCATCGCCCTACTTTGCATCAAATTTATTAAAGTTGCGAGCCAGGGAAATCCCCGAAAATTAAGGGCAATTTAAAAGCATATATTCTGTATTACCCGCTTCGATTGGCAAGTTAATTTAAAGGAAAGAGAAATTTTAAAGCCCTTTCAATTTTCTCCTTAAGAACATTCTCAATAACCAACGTTGTGCGCCTTAATCTCCCTTGAAATCCCAACAATACACCACTCGAAAAAAATTATTTTAAGTGATTGTATTAAATAAATATAAATTCTTGAAATTAGCTCAATTCGCACTAGAGATAAAAGAAAAAGCGATCGAATCGTCATTTTTTATCTTTTATAAAATAATTTTCCGTGGCGAATGGCGGCAATGAAAAGACATCTTACAATTATTATTACGCCGTCTGGCGTTCTATTATGTGGAGTATGATTATGCGTTCAAATAACGTTGGCCACCTCAGCGCGGTTGCGGTGGTCGTACTTCTTGCACTTTCACTTTCCGCCTGTAGTGGAAGCGGTGGCGGCTCGCATAATACGGCGAAAAATAATCCAACCACCG
>NZ_RCAA01000057.1:7856-7961 GCF_003628475.1 Enterobacter sp. R1(2018)
GCAATGGTGGCGCGGGTACAGGTAACGGAGGCGGAAACGCCGGCGGCGGCACGGGTACGGGAGGCGACGGCACGGGCGGCGGAAGCAGCGATGGCGGCGGCACCA
>NZ_RCAA01000057.1:7971-8764 GCF_003628475.1 Enterobacter sp. R1(2018)
CTCCACGCTCACCGACGTCGGCAGCCAAATCCCGCTGAGCAATAATCCCGTTACCTCAACCGTCTCCCTGGCCGTTGAAGGCGCGGGTACGGCCGTATCCACCGTGAGCAATGGCGTAACGCAGGGGCCGGGCAATGCTAATAATCCAAACGGACTGGGAACGGCGCTCTCCGGCACAACCGGGACGGTTTCCGGATTAGGCACAACCGTTTCTGCTATCGGAACTAACCTTGCCAGTACAACCTCAGGAACGCCAGTTAACGGCGCAACGGGCCTGGTGGGCGGCGTGGTTGACTCTACCGGCAGAGTGGTTACCGGTACAGGGAACGCTCTTACCTCTGCCGTACAAAGTGACGGTGTCACAAGGTTGACCACCGCTACTACCGGGGCGGTAAACACCGCGCTTGCCGGTACCCAGAAAACTACCCAGGCCGTGGGGGGTGCGACCGGACTCGGCGCTCCGGTTAATGGCCTGCTGACGGCGGTAGGCACCGGCGTCAGCGGCGCGGGCACGCGGGTCAGTGAAAGCGCGCCCGCGCTCAATGGTACCGGGCAGCTCGTGCAGAACGTAGGTCAGGTGGTAACGGATACCGGCGGCCTGGTTAAGCCAGCGCAGGGGTCAGGGAATTCCGGCGCGGGCGGCGTCTCTTTGGGCGCCGACGCCAACGTCGACGTGGATAAACAGGGGCTGGCTGCGAACCTTGGCGCTACCGTTAATGGCGTAACCACCGGCCTGACTACCACTTTGGGCAACGTTGTAACGCCTAAAAAATAATATCGATAACGGCACGCA
>NZ_RCAA01000057.1:8825-10854 GCF_003628475.1 Enterobacter sp. R1(2018)
GCCGTGCTGCTTTATAGTGCCACCGCGTGCGTAAGCTACGCGGATATGGCTCCAGCCCTGATAGACCCGGAAAACCCGGCCAGGCCTTCACAAAATATTCCCGTCGGCGCTACGAAGCAAAATGCCGCACCGCGGGTAACGCTTGCGGTTCAGCAGCCAAAGCTGACTGCGCAAACGCTCGTTACGGTACGACATGTGCAATTTATCGGCGGCACGCGCTACCCCCTGGCGGAACTTGTCGCCCCTTTTCGCCCTCTGGTCGGCCAAAAAGTGCCGCTGGGGAAGATCGTTTTGCTGACGAATGCGATTACCGAACGTTATAAGCAGGACGGCTATCCTCTCTCTTATGCCTTTCTGCCGCAGGATAACTTTCAACAAGGCACGGTTCGTATCGTGCTGGTGGAAGGCTATATCGCGCACAGCCTGATAAAGAGTGAAAATGCGGCTACCGGCTTGCGGTTAAGCCGTCTTGCGCAGCGTATGATGACCGAAAAGCCGCTGACCCAGGCCAGGTTCGACCGCTACAGTTTGCTGATGGCCGGAACGCCTGCTACCAGCGTTGAGGCAAACGCCAGCCTGCCCGATAACATCTACGGGGCGGCGACGATGCAGGTTGACGCAAAGCAGCCGCATATCTGGGATCTCGCTTCGACGATGGATTTTCGCAAGGGACAAAACCTGGCGCTGGTAAACGGCACGCTAAGTAATCTCACCACCCACGGCGATCAGCTGGGGCTGGCCATGCTTGTTCCGCTGGATAAGGACACGCGCAAAACCTATTTTGGCGCCAACTACCAGCAATACCTCACCGACGAGGGATTACTGCTGCAGCTTAAAGGCAGCTTCTACCGTGAAGACCCGCGCGATTACAGCCCGCTGCTTTATCTGCCGCAGGGCATCTCCATCGATGCCCGGCAAAAAACGCAGCAGTATACCGCCGGCGCCTCGCTCAACTATCCGTTGATTCTGGAGCGTAAGAAACAGCTTAACGTGAGCGGCGGTCTGGATTATGTGGATAAGCGCAACGATTACCGGCTGCGCGCGCAGGGCTTTGGCAATACCCTGGATCTGCCCTCGGTCCATCAGCACGCCCGCTACCCGGCGGCAGAATTTTCCGTCAACGGCTCGCGCGACTTTGATACCGCAAGCGTTGGATCGCGCCTGACGCTGCGCCAGGGCATCGATGCCTTCGGCGCAGACGCCTCGCCCGCAGATGGAGCCGACCTGAACTTTACGCGCTGGAAAGGCAACCTCGATGCGGGCTGGCTGTTTATTCCGAACTGGCGGTTAAGCACCTCGCTTGAAGGCGACTGGTCGGATAATGACCTGCCCGAGGCTGAGCGCGTCTCCTTCGGCGCGCAGCGCTTCGGACGCGGCTATCCCGACGGCGAGGCCAGCGGAGATTATGGCTACGGCGGGCAGCTTGAGCTGCGCTATATCCACGCGCGGCAAAAAGCGATATGGCTTAAAAGCGTACAGCCCTACGTGCTGGTTGACAGCGCCCGGACCTGGTTTAACCAGTCAGGATACCGCCATCAGCGGCTTGCCTCGGCGGCGGCGGGGATAATGTTAGGGGACGATAAGCACTACAGGGTAACCGTAGAAGGCGCCCGGCCTTTGGCTGACAGGCCGAGCGACAGTGATAAGCGCGGCTGGCGTTTTAGCCTGACGTTTACCTATAATTTTAACAACTTATAACAACCGAAGCCGGGCTTCGTTTACGCCAGATTCAGCGTCGCGCGCTTTTTCGCGGACTCGATGCCCAGTTCGATAAGCTCCATGACCTGAATCGCCTGCGCGGCCGGCACCGGATTTTCACCGTGGCCGGTTAACGCGTCGCGAATCGCGGCGTAGTAGGCCGGATAGTTGCCCGGAACGGTCAGCAGCGTCTGCTCCGCCATCACCTCTCCCTGTGCGAGGGTCAGCACGCCGTCACGCATATCATAGCCCCAGTCCTCCTGCGGCAGCCTTTCGCCCGCCTTCAGGCGATCTTCTTGCGGATCGAGTCCATATTTAATGTAGCTGCCGC
>NZ_RCAA01000057.1:10969-16624 GCF_003628475.1 Enterobacter sp. R1(2018)
CAGTTCGCGCGCCTGTGACAACGTCACGGTAAACGGCTTGTCGACCACCACATGTTTGCCGGCCTCCAGCGCGGCTTTCGCCAGCGGGAAGTGGGTATCGTTGGGGGTGGGAACCACAATGAGATCGATAGAAGGATCGTTAAACAGATGATGCGGGTCGGAAACTACCGGCATAGTCGGCCAGTCCGCATGGACCTTTGTCTCATCGCTGCTGGATACGGCCGCAAGCTCCATCCCCGGCGTGCCAACAATGAGCGGCGCATGAAAAGTCTTACTGGCGTAACCGTAACCGATTAGCCCGACACGAATGTTATCACTCATTTGTATTCCTCACTTTTATGGACGCCCTCATTTGACATCATCCCCTTTAGTGTAACAACAGCTAGTTTAATTGTTGCGTGCTGGTTGCACACTTGCCAGGCGTTAGCGCGACCGCCAGCAAAAGTGACTCAGTTCGCAAATATGAAACCGGTTTCGGAAACCGGTTGCAGCTCTTTGGCCGCCCTGCCTACACTGCCGGGGTCGAGTCAACTCAAGGAGCCTGGTCATGTCAGCTTTTCCGCAACATTTTCTTTGGGGTGCCGCTACCGCGGCGTATCAGGTTGAAGGCGGTCATGATGCCGACGGCAAAGGCCCGTCAATCTGGGATGTCTTCGCCCATCAGCCGGGCACCACTTTCCAGGGCACCAACGGCGACGTCGCCGTCGATCACTACCACCGCTTCCGTGAAGACGTGGCGTTAATGGCCGAACAGGGTTTGCAAAGCTATCGCTTTTCGATTTCCTGGCCGCGCCTGTTACCGCAGGGGCGCGGGGAAATTAACGAGGCCGGGGTGCAGTTTTACAGCGATCTCATCGATTGCCTGCTCGAAAATAATATTGAACCCATGATCACCCTTTATCACTGGGATCTGCCGCAGGCGTTACAGGATGAGGGCGGCTGGGAAAACAGAGCCACCGCCGAGGCCTTCGTTGATTACGCCCGCCTGTGCTATGCCCGTTTTGGCGACCGCGTGAAGCTGTGGTCAACCTTTAACGAAACCGTGGTATTCATCGGCCACGGCTATATCACCGGCAGCCACCCGCCTTCGGTGCGCGATCCCGCCCGCGCGATTCAGGCCTGCCACCACGTTTTCGTGGCTCATGCCGGCGCGGTTAAAGCGTTTCGCGCAGGCCAAATCGCGGGCGCCATCGGCTTTGTGAACGTTTTGCAGACCCATACGCCGCTTACGGACTCGCTGGAAGATAAGCAGGCCGCAGAGCTGGCCGACGGCATCTGGACCCACTGGCTGTACGATCCGGTATTAAAAGGCGAATATCCCGCCCCGCTTCTGGCCAAAGCCCAGGCGCTGTGGAACGTGCCGCAGTTCGCCGCCGGCGATGAGCAGCTGCTTAAAGAAAATATCTGCGACTTTATCGGCCTGAACTATTACAAACGCGAAACCGTTGCCGCCAATAGCCAGCAAACGCATTTGCAGGCCAATCACAGCGGCGAGCGTAATAGCGGCCACGAGTTTGGTTTTAAGGGTTTATTTAAATTTGTCCGTAATCCTACCGGCGTTTATACCGACTGGGACTGGGAAATTTATCCGCAGGGATTAACCGAGGGTATTTTGCAGATTAAAGCGCGCTACGGCGATATCCCCATGTATATCACCGAAAACGGTCTTGGCGCCAAAGATCCTATTATCGACGGCGAAGTGGTTGATGACCCGCGCATCGACTATTTAAAAATACATATCGACGCCATCGAAGACGCCATGCAGCAAGGTGCCGACGTGCGGGGCTACTACCCCTGGTCGTTTATCGATTTGCTAAGCTGGCTCAACGGCTATCAGAAACAGTACGGCTTCGTTTATGTCGACCATCAAAACGGGCTGGCGCGCAAGCGTAAGAAAAGCTTCTTCTGGTATCAGGACCTGATCGCCAGCCGCGGTGAAAAAAGATAGTTTAGTAATCGCATAAATCAGGCTCTTTTAACGGGCCTGATTTATTTCCTTCTGCAGATCGGCGAAAAATCTTAAATACTCAGCCAATAGACAATTGCGCCAAAAGAAACGGCGGGCCTGCGTTTATTCTTCACCGCCGGCAGACGAAAGGATTTATACGCCAGACATCCTTTATCCACGGATATTCACCTCTGTGAAAGCGCACGTTTATTTAGCTACGTTCAGTAAAATCACCGCGTCGGAAAGCCCGGAAAAGCTGTTCGACCTCCCGTTTTATCGTCTTGCCGCAAACCATAACCTTATCAATATTAACTGCCCCGCCGACTATCGCCGCGCCGAACGGGTTTCGGACGGTCAACTTTTCGCGCCCGGCCGCATGCCGAAATGCGGCTGACGTTACGTCGTGTAACCGCTTGCGGGTAGCATTACGCGTAAAAAGTCTTATAATCCCCCCGCCTTATGTCACACATAAGAAACGCATTTCGTTATTTTGCATTCGGGAGGCTACATGACTACCACGCAAGCGCCGCGTATTGCAGGCTGGCTTATTGCCCCTCTCGCCTGGCTGCTGTTGACCCTGCTCAGCAGCTCCATTGCGCTGGTCATCTATTTGATGATGCTCATCTCCCCTGAAAGCCATCGCCTGATGAATGCCCAGGGGCATGATATGGTGCTGTTCTGGTACTTCTCGGTGGCCTGCGCTATCGCCATGTGGGGCTACACCGTATGGCTGACCGTGGCGTTTTTTAAACGCCGCAAAAAAACGGTGCGTCATTATATTCTCTGGCTGCTGATTTCGGTGCTGCTGGCGCTTAAGGCCTTTGCCTTTTCCCCGGTCAGTGACGAACTGGCGCTACGGCAGCTTCTGTTCCCGCTGCTCGCAGCCTCTTTGCTGGTGCCTTACCTCAAACGCTCGCAGCGCGTGAAGCAAACTTTTATTAATCCGTAATAACCCTATAAATACCCTGTTGTCGTCGATTATTTTTTCGCCGATAATGGACGGCTTTTTTCGTTTCAGGTTAGAAAATGACAGATTACTTGCTGCTCTTCGTTGGTACGGTGCTGGTCAATAACTTCGTACTGGTGAAGTTTCTCGGACTGTGCCCGTTTATGGGCGTTTCCAAAAAGCTGGAGACGGCCATCGGCATGGGTCTTGCCACCACCTTCGTATTAACGCTGGCCTCAATTTGCGCCTGGGTGATTAACGATCTCATCCTGATCCCGCTGGATTTGGTCTATTTGCGCACCCTTGCTTTTATTCTGGTCATCGCGGTGGTGGTGCAGTTCACCGAAATGGTGGTCCGCAAAACCAGCCCTGCGCTTTATCGTCTGTTAGGCATATTTTTACCGCTTATCACCACCAACTGTGCGGTACTGGGCGTGGCGCTGTTAAACGTCAATCTCGGCCACAATTTTCTGCAATCCGCGCTGTATGGCTTCTCCGCGGCGGTTGGTTTTTCGCTGGTGATGGTTCTGTTCGCGGCTATTCGCGAACGCCTGGCCGTAGCCGACGTACCGGCTCCCTTCAGGGGCAACGCCATTGCGCTGATTACCGCAGGCTTAATGTCTCTGGCCTTTATGGGCTTTAGCGGACTGGTGAAATTCTGATGAGCACCGTCTGGATTGCCGTTGTCGCGCTGACCCTTATGGGGCTGGCTTTTGGTCTGATCCTGGGATATGCCTCGCGCCGCTTCGCCGTTGAAGAAGATCCCATCGTCGAGAAAATCGAAGAGCTGCTGCCGCAAAGCCAGTGCGGACAATGCGGCTACCCCGGCTGTCGTCCCTACGCCGAAGCGGTGGGCAATAACGGCGCCAGAATAAACCTCTGCGCCCCCGGCGGCGAAGCGGTGATGCAAAAAATCGCCACCCTGCTGAACGTCGATCCGCAGCCTATCGAAGGCGATGATGCAGCGCTTGCTCCCGCGCGCATGCTGGCGGTTATTGATGAAGCCAACTGTATCGGCTGTACGAAATGCATTCAGGCCTGCCCTGTCGACGCCATTGTGGGCGCAACCCGTGCGATGCACACCGTGATGAGCGACCTGTGCACCGGCTGCAATCTGTGCGTGGACCCCTGCCCGACAAGCTGTATTGAACTGGTGCCGGTCGCCACCACCACTGAAAGCTGGAAATGGGATCTGCAGACGATTCCGGTACGTAATATTCCGGTGGAGCAACATGCTTAATTTCTTCAAACGTTTTCATAAAGATCGTATCTGGGATTTTGACGGCGGTATTCATCCGCCGGAGATGAAAAACCAGTCCAACGGCACGCCGCTGCGCCAGGTTACTTTGCCTAAAAGGCTTATTCTTCCCCTCAAGCAGCATATCGGCGCTGAGGGTGAACTGTGCGTGAAAGTCGGCGACTTCGTGCTGCGCGGCCAGCCCCTGACCAAAGGACGCGGCAGAATGCTGCCGGTTCATGCGCCCACCTCAGGTACGATTACGGCGATTGCGCCGCATTCCACGGCTCATCCTTCAGCCCTTGCCGAGCTGAGCGTTATTATCGACGCCGATGGTAAGGATACCTGGACCGAGCTGGACGGCTGGGCGGATTACCGCTGCCGCAGCCGCGAAGCGTTAATCGAACGCATTCACCAGTTCGGCGTCGCCGGCCTGGGCGGCGCGGGCTTCCCGACCGGCAACAAACTGCAGGGCGGCGGCGATAAAATCGAGACGCTGATTATTAACGCCGCCGAATGCGAACCGTACATCACCGCGGATGACCGCCTGATGCAGGACTGCGCGGCGCAGATCGTCGAGGGTATCCGCATCCTTGCCCATATTTTGCAGCCGCAGCGCGTGCTAATAGGCATTGAAGATAATAAACCGCAGGCGATTTCCATGCTGCGTGCGGTGCTGGCCGATGCTCACGATATTCAGCTACGCGTGATCCCAACCAAATATCCGTCCGGCGGTGCGAAACAGCTTACGCAAATCCTCACCGGCAGGCAGGTTCCGCACGGCGGGCGCTCCTCAGATATCGGCGTACTGATGCAGAACGTCGGTACGGCCTATGCGGTAAAACGCGCAATTATCGATGGCGAACCGCTGACCGAACGCGTGGTGACGTTGACCGGCGAAGCCGTCGCCCGGCCCGGTAACGTCTGGGCGCGTCTGGGCACGCCGGTTCGTCACCTGCTGGATTTCGCCGGGTTCCGTCCTGCTCAGGATCAGCAGGTCATTATGGGCGGCCCGCTGATGGGCTTCAGCCTGCCGTGGCTCGACGTGCCGGTGGTGAAGATCACCAACTGCCTGCTGGCCCCTTCGGCAAGCGAAATGGGCGATCCGGGTGAAGAGCAAAGCTGTATTCGCTGCAGCGCCTGCGCGGACTCCTGCCCGGCGGATCTCCTTCCGCAGCAGCTGTACTGGTTCAGCAAAGGCCAGCAGCACGACAAAGCCACCGCGCATAATCTTAAGGACTGCATTGAGTGCGGCGCTTGCGCTTACGTTTGCCCGAGTAATATTCCGCTGGTGCAGTATTTCCGTCAGGAAAAAGCGCAAATCCGCGAAATCGAACTGGAAGCGAAGCGTACGGCGGAGGCCAAAGAGCGCTTTGAAGCGCGTAAGGCCCGCCTTGAACGCGAGAAGGCCGCGCGCCTTGAGCGTCATAAGCAGGCCACGGTTCAGCCTTCGGCCAAAGACAGCGATGCGATTCAGGCGGCTCTTGCCCGCGTGAAAAGTAAAAATGCCGCCGGCAGCGAGCC
>NZ_RCAA01000057.1:16694-17561 GCF_003628475.1 Enterobacter sp. R1(2018)
GCAGCGAGCCCGTTGCGGAGGCAACTCCTGTCGAACCGGTTGACCCGCGCAAGGCCGCCGTCGAAGCGGCTATCGCCCGCGCCAAAGCACGTAAAGCGGCGCAGCAGGAGCAGGCCGTTGAAGCAGGTTCCGCAGCAGAACAAGACCCAAGAAAAGCGGCTGTCGCTGCGGCCATCGCCCGCGTACAGGCACGTAAAGCCGCTCAGCAGATGGTGCCAGAGGATTAAATGGTTTTTAAAATCGCAAGCTCTCCCTATACCCACAACCAGCGCAGCACCTCAAGGATCATGCTGCTGGTGACCTACGCCGCCCTGCCGGGCATCGCAGCGCTATGCTTCTGGTTCGGCTGGGGTAGCCTGATTCAGATCGCTCTTGGCATTCTCAGTGCGGTCGCGGCTGAAGCGCTGGTGATTAAGCTGCGCAAGCAGTCGCTGCGTCTTACCCTTGGCGATAATTCTGCCGCGCTAACCGGCCTGCTGCTGGGAATCAGTATTCCCCCGCTTGCGCCCTGGTGGATGATCATTCTCGGGACGGTTTTTGCGGTGATTATCGCAAAACAGCTCTATGGCGGTCTGGGCCACAATCCCTTTAATCCGGCGATGGTTGGCTACGTTGTGCTGCTGATCGCCTTCCCGGTGCAAATGACTTCATGGCTTCCGCCGCAGTCTATCGCCGCGACGGTCCCGGGTTTTACCGACGTGCTGCACGTTATCTTCACCGGCAGCACGGCCGTGGGTGATACCATGACGCAGCTGCGCATCGGCGTGGACGGCATAAGCCAGGCTACGCCGCTCGATACCTTTAAAACCGGCATTCACGCGGGCCATCAGGCTGCGGATTTGCTCAATACCCCGATTTACGGCGGCG
>NZ_RCAA01000057.1:17661-18082 GCF_003628475.1 Enterobacter sp. R1(2018)
ACCGCCTCGACAACCAATCGCGGGCGCCTGCTTTTTGGCGCGCTGGCAGGTTTGCTGGTCTGGCTGATACGTACCTGGGGCGGCTATCCCGACGGGGTGGCTTTTGCGGTGCTGCTGGCGAATATCACCGTGCCGCTAATTGATTACTACACTCGTCCGCGAGTCTACGGTCACCGTTAAGGAATCGTCATGCTAAAAACAATGCAAAAACATGGCGTTACGCTGGCTGTTTTCGCCGCGCTGGCCACCGGCCTGACCGCGGTGGTTAACGAACTGACCAAACCGACTATCGATCGTCAGGCCGCGCTACAGCAAAAATTATTGTTCGACCAGGTTTTACCTGCCGACATGTACGACAACGATATCCAGCAGAGCTGCGTGCTCGTCAACGACCCGCAGATCGGCGTGGGCGATCGCCTGG
>NZ_RCAA01000057.1:18109-18371 GCF_003628475.1 Enterobacter sp. R1(2018)
TGGAGGTTACCGCTCCCGACGGCTATTCCGGCGCAATCCAGCTGCTGGTGGGCGCCGATTTTAACGGAAAAGTGTTGGGCACCCGCGTGACAGAACATCATGAAACGCCCGGCCTTGGTGATAAAATCGAGCTTCGCCTGAGCGACTGGATAACCCATTTTTCCGGCAAAACCATCCAGGGCGCGGATGATGCTACCTGGGCGGTGAAGAAAGACGGCGGACAGTTCGATCAGTTTACCGGCGCGACCATTACGCCGCGCGC
>NZ_RCAA01000057.1:18381-27812 GCF_003628475.1 Enterobacter sp. R1(2018)
GGCTTTTCGCTGAAACGCTGCCGCCTCGCCTGGCGCAATTCCCCTCCTGTGGAGCACAACAATGAGCGATGTAAAAGACGTTATCGTACAGGGGTTATGGAAGAATAACTCCGCGCTGGTGCAGCTGCTGGGTATGTGTCCGCTGCTGGCCGTGACCTCGACCGCCACCAACGCGCTTGGACTCGGCCTTGCGACCACGCTGGTGCTGACGCTGACGAATGCCGCCGTCTCGGCTATTCGCCGTTGGGCGCCGGACGAAATCCGCATTCCGATTTACGTGATGATCATAGCGTCGGTAGTAAGCACCGTGCAGATGCTGATTAATGCATACGCCTACGGCCTTTATCAGTCGCTTGGCATTTTTATTCCGCTTATCGTGACGAACTGTATCGTCATTGGACGGGCGGAAGCCTTCGCGGCAAAAAACAGCGTGCCTATGGCGGCGCTTGACGGCCTGGCTATCGGCCTTGGCGCGACCAGCGCCATGTTCGTGCTGGGCTCGCTGCGTGAAATTATCGGCAATGGCACCCTGTTTGACGGCGCGGATGCTTTGCTCGGCGGCTGGGCTAAGGCGCTGCGTATTGAAGTGTTCCACACGGATACCCCTTTCCTGCTCGCCATGCTGCCGCCAGGGGCCTTTATTGGTCTCGGCCTGATGCTGGCGGTGAAGTATCTTATCGATGAAAAAATGAAGGCCCGTCGCGCGGCTAAAAGCGCGGACGTAAAAGGAAATGCCCAGCAAATCTAAGGAAGCCCGATGAACAAAGCCAAGCGACTGGAGATCCTCTCGCGTCTGCGTGCTGACAACCCCAGCCCTACCACCGAGCTGCAGTTCAGCTCCCCTTTCGAACTGCTGATCGCCGTGCTGCTTTCCGCGCAGGCGACGGATGTGAGCGTAAATAAGGCTACGGCGAAGCTCTATCCGGTAGCCAATACGCCGCAGGCGATGCTGGATTTGGGCGTAGAAGGTGTGAAGTCGTACATCAAAACTATCGGCCTGTTTAACAGCAAAGCGGAAAACGTTATTAAAACCTGCCGCATGCTGCTGGAGCTGCATCATGGCGAAGTGCCGGAAGATCGGGCGGCGTTGGAAGCGCTGCCGGGCGTTGGCCGCAAAACGGCCAACGTGGTGCTGAACACCGCCTTTGGCTGGCCGACAATCGCCGTGGATACGCATATTTTCCGCGTCTGTAATCGCACCAACTTTGCTCCGGGGAAAAACGTGGAGCAGGTAGAAGAAAAACTGCTTAAGGTCGTTCCTGCGGAATTTAAAGTCGACTGCCACCACTGGCTGATTTTGCATGGCCGCTATACCTGCGTCGCCCGTAAGCCGCGCTGCGGCTCATGCATCATTGAAGATCTGTGCGAATATAAAGACAAAACCGAGTTCTGATATGCTGTCTTGCCGCCAGTTTCCTGGCGGCTGTCGCTTTTGTCTTAATCCTCCCACCATAAATACGTCAGTTAACAACGCTTTATTCCATAAACCTCCGTAATGACGCTTATAAGCTGTGGTTGATAATCGCTTCAGCAGGTTAATCATTTTTTTACGATGAGAATTTTCTATAAATTTGTGACGTAGATCACCTTGATAACATGACGTTAATTTTTGGTCATTTTTTTGTCGGCAATCCTTTGCAATCATTAGCGATACGCGATCTTACCCAATAGATTAAACTGGATGTTTCTTAATGAATGGTCCATATCACTGCTTTTCAAGCTAAACAGCAGGATATATGCCTAATCAAGGTTCGCCTGCGGGCGCTGGAAGATATTCAGTCGGTAAAGATTCGATTATTAAAATTTAACGCTGAATAACAATTGACTCTAAAGGGCATTATCCCGCCTCAGTTATATGTAACAGGGTATTACAAACCCCTTGCCTGACGCTGCCAGATAGTGAACATTACCCGCCGTTTCCCCCTCCCTTAATAACAATAAAGTGAATGCCAGCGGGCATCACGCTTATAAAACTCCTGTTAAAGTGGGATGTAAAAAAAGAGGTATATGTGTCGACTGCAAACAATAAACCAGCAGAAAGCGTCAGCCTGAACGCTTTCAAACAACCGAAATCGTTTTATCTGATTTTCTCAATCGAACTTTGGGAGCGTTTTGGTTTCTATGGCCTACAGGGCATTATGGCCGTGTACCTGGTCAAAATGCTTGGCATGTCCGAAGCGGACTCCATCACGCTGTTCTCATCCTTTAGCGCCCTGGTCTACGGTATGGTTGCTATCGGCGGCTGGCTGGGTGACAAAGTTCTCGGCACCAAACGCGTCATCATGCTCGGTACTATCGTACTGGCCATAGGCTATGCGCTTGTCGCTTTCTCCGGCCACAATGCCGGAATCGTTTATATGGGTATGGCGACTATCGCCGTAGGTAACGGCCTGTTTAAGGCTAACCCTTCTTCCCTGCTTTCTACCTGCTACGAGAAAGATGACCCGCGTCTTGATGGCGCATTTACCATGTACTACATGTCCATCAACATTGGTTCCTTCTTCTCCATGCTGGCGACGCCGTGGCTTGCCGCGAAGTTCGGCTGGAGCGTCGCGTTCTCCCTGAGCTTTGTGGGTATGCTGATCACGCTTGTGAACTTCATGTTCTGCAAAAAATGGGTCAAAGACTACGGTTCCAAACCTGACTTTGAGCCTGTTCACTTCGGTAAGCTCGCTGCCACTATCGCCGGCGTCGTTATTCTGGCTACCGTCGCCACCTGGCTGCTGCACAACCAGGGCATCGCGCGTATGGTGCTGGGCGTGATTGCGCTGGGCATCGTGATTATCTTTGCGAAAGAAGCTGTCGCCATGAAAGATGCCGCGCGTCGTAAGATGATCGTCGCGTTCGTACTGATGATGCAGGCCATCGTCTTCTTCGTGCTCTACAGCCAGATGCCGACGTCCCTGAACTTCTTTGCTATCCGCAACGTTGAGCATGCCATTTTAGGCATCACCTTCCAGCCGGAGCAGTTCCAGGCGTTGAACCCGTTCTGGATTATGATCGGCAGCCCTATTCTTGCCGCTATCTATAACAAGATGGGCGACCGTCTGCCGATGCCGCACAAGTTTGCGATCGGTATGGCGCTGTGCTCCCTGGCGTTCCTCGTGCTGCCGCTGGGCGCAAAATTCGCCTCCGACGCGGGTATCGTTTCCGTAAGCTGGCTAGTTCTGAGCTACGCGCTGCAGAGCATCGGCGAGCTGATGATTTCCGGTCTGGGTCTGGCGATGGTTGCGCAGCTGGTTCCACAGCGCCTGATGGGCTTCATTATGGGCAGCTGGTTCCTGACCACCGCTGGCGCTGCCATCATCGCCGGTAAGGTCGCCAACCTGATGGCCGTGCCTGAGAACGTTACCGATCCGCTGCAGTCCCTCGCTGTGTATGGTCATGTCTTCATGCAGATTGGTGTCGCTACCGCTGTTATTGCCGTGCTGATGTTTGCCGTCGCGCCGAAGCTGAACCGCATGACGCAGAGCGAAGAAATCGAAACCGCGAAGAAAACCGTCACCGCGTAAGGTTGCGGGAAACATTTAATTTTCAGCCGTTAGCTTCAACGCTAACGGCTTTTTTTTTGCCGGTATGAGGACTACCATAGGTTACCTTAGCGCCCACAGGAGTTTAGAAATGAAACTGTATTATAAAGCCGGTGCCTGTTCCCTTTCCCCCCACATTATCCTGCGCGAAACAGGCATTGATTTTTCACTGGTAAAAGTCGATTTAGCGGCCAAAAAAACGGAAACGGGCGACGATTACCTGGAAATCAACGCCAAGGGCCAGGTTCCGGCGCTGGTGCTTGATGACGGCTCGCTGCTTACCGAAGGCGTCGCCATTGTACAGTTCCTTGCGGACAAAGTGCCCGACCGCCAGCTTCTCGCCCCTGCCGGCAGCATGACGCGTTACCACACGCTGGAATGGCTGAACTACATCGCATCCGAGCTGCATAAAGGCTTTAGCCCGCTGTTCAACCCGGCCACGCCTGAAGAGTACAAAGCGATTGCCCGTAAGGCGCTTGAGAAGAAGCTGCAGTATGTGAATGAAGAGCTCAACGATAAGCAGTGGCTGATGGGGCTGCGTTTTAGCGTGGCGGATGCCTACCTGTTTACCGTCCTGCGCTGGGCATACGGCGTTAAGCTTGAGATGAACGGCCTGAGCAACATCGAGGCGTTTATGGAACGTATGAAGGCGCGCCCTGCCGTTGCGGCGGCGCTTGCCGCAGAAGGCTTATAAAGCAAAACGCCCTCGGTCGAGGGCGTTATTTTTACAGCTTAACCGCCGTAAAATAGTGCTCAGGCTTCGCAATGCCTTCCTGAGCGGCCACCAGCTGTAGCTCGTACTCAGCCATTTTTTTAGTCATTACCATCACGTCATATACCGCGGCGGTAACGTGCTCCAGCGCTTCGCGCAGCGTGGCGCCCTGCAGCAGCTTAACCAGCAGCAGGCCGCTGGTGACGTCGCCCACGCCCACCGGCTGGCGCTCGCCAAAGTCCACCAGCGGACGATGGATATGCCAGGCTTCTTCCGCCGTCACCAGCAGCATTTCAAAACGATCCTGCTGATAGCCCGCCCGCGCCAGGTGTTTCACCAGCACAATTTGCGGACCCTGGGCGATAAGCTCGCGCGCGGTGCTCACCGCTTCGTCAACCGAGTTCACCGCATGGCCGCTTAAAATCTCAAGCTCCAGCAGGTTAGGCGCGATAATGTCGCTTGCGGGCATGGCGCAGCGCGTATGGAACTCTGCGACGCCCGGCGCCACGATGCAGCCTTTTTCCGGATGTCCCATCACCGGATCGCAAAAGTACTTCGCGTTCGGATTCGCCGCCTTCACCTGGCGAACGATGGACAGGATATGTTCGCCCTGCTCGGCCGAGCCCAGATAGCCGCTCAGCACCGCATCGCAGCGCTGTAGCTGGCCGATATCCGCAATGCCCTGCACGATATCGCTGAGGTGGCTGGCCGGCATTACGCTGCCGGTCCACTTCCCGTACTGGGTGTGATTGGAAAACTGCACCGTATTCAACGGCCAGACGTTGGCGCCCAGCCGGCGCATCGGGAATTCGGCGGCGCTGTTGCCCGCGTGACCGAATACCACATGAGACTGAATGGCAAGGATATTTTTCATTTCTAACCCGGATGGAACAACAGCTGTTGTGTTTGTGGCAAAAATAAAGGGCGCGGATTGCAGCCCGGCGCCCTTCTGGTCTTTCTTAATTACTTCCAGCAAACGAGGCAGTAATTTTTCTTACCCCGGCGCAGCAGGGTGTAGCGATTGAACAGAATATCGCCGTCGGCAAAGGTGTATTCCGGGTCCGCCTGCTTCTCGCCGTTGATGGTAATAGCGTTCTGCGCGATGGTTTTACGCGCCTGGCCGCGCGACGGCTGCAGTTCGGAATCAACCAGCGCCTGCTGCAGATCCGCGCCGCGCTCCAGCTCGACCATCGGCACGCCGTCCTGCGCCAGCTGCGCGAAGTCAGCTTCGGTCAGGTCGCTCAGGTTGCCGTTAAACAGGCTGCTGGTAATGCGCTTAGCCGCCACCAGACCTTCTTCGCCGTGCACCAGGCGGGTAACCTGCTCGGCCAGCACGTACTGGGCGCGAGGCGCAGCGCCGCTGTTTTTATCTTCTTCTTCCAGCGCGTTGATCTCTTCAAGGCTCATGAAGGTGAAGAACTTCAGGAAGCGGTAGACGTCCGCATCCGCGGTGTTGATCCAGAACTGGTAGAACTTATACGGGCTGGTTTTCTTCGGATCCAGCCATACCGCGCCGCCTTCGGTTTTGCCGAATTTGGTGCCGTCGGATTTGGTGATCAGCGGAACGGTCAGACCAAACGCCTGCTGCTGATGCAGACGGCGAGTCAGGTCGATACCGGAGGTGATGTTGCCCCACTGATCGGAGCCGCCGATTTGCAGCACCACGCCGTGCAGCTTGTTCAGGCAGGCAAAATCGTAGCCCTGCAGCAGATTGTAAGAGAACTCGGTAAAGGAGATGCCCACGTCGTCGCGGTTCAGACGCTGCTTCACCGCTTCTTTGTTAATCATCTGATTAACGGAGAAGTGCTTGCCGATATCACGCAGGAAGGTCAGCACGTTCATGTTGCCAAACCAGTCGTAGTTGTTGGCGGCAATGGCGGAGTTTTCACCGCAGTCGAAATCGAGGAAAGGCGCGACCTGACGGCGAATTTTCTCTACCCACTCCTGCACCGTGTCTTCAGTATTGAGTTTACGCTCAACGGCCTTAAAGCTCGGATCGCCGATCAGGCCGGTAGCGCCGCCCACCAGCGCTACCGGTTTGTGGCCGGCTTCCTGGAAACGTTTCAGACATAGCAGTGGAACCAGATGGCCCAAATGCAAGCTGTCAGCGGTAGGATCGAAGCCGCAATAAAGCGCGATTGGCCCTTGCGCCAGACGCTGCGCCAGCGCTTCTTCATCCGTTACCTGAGCCACCAGGCCCCGCTCTTGCAATTGTTTTATCAAATTGATGCTTGCCATCAAATTCTCCATGTAGTTACGACTGCACCTTTGCCGGTACACGGCTTTTCGCCCTGTGGCGAAAGGCGTTAATTTCTGAGGGAACATAGAATAAAGCGCCAGCCCACGGAGTGCCAGCGCTTAACGCAATAATTCCTCGGCGTTATGGCGCGAGGCGATCTATTTTCCAGGCATCGCCTTCGCGCTGGTATAAAAAGCGGTCGTGCAGGCGATGTTCGCCGCCCTGCCAGAATTCCATCTGCTCCACGGAAACGCGGAAGCCGCCCCAGAAGCTCGGCAGCGGAACGTCGCCCTGCTGGAATTTTTGTTTCAGCTCGAGGAATTTGCTTTCAAGTATGCCGCGCGCGGAAATGCGGCTGGACTGCTTAGATACCCATGCGCCAATCTGGCTGTCGCGCGGGCGGCTGTGGAAGTATTTCATCACTTCAAGCGTTGACAGGCGTTCCGCGGTGCCCTGAACCATCACCTGCCGGTCCAGCATATGCCAGGGGAAATGCAGGCTGATCCGCGGATTGTTTTCCAGATGATGGGCTTTGCGCGAGCCAAGATTGGTATAGAACACCAGCCCGCGTTCGTCGAAATGTTTTAGCAGCACAATGCGCTGATAAGGCTGTCCGTGTTCATCTACCGTCGCTACCACCATGGCGGTGGGATCGGCAAGTTTCGCGTCGCACGCCTGGCCAAGCCAGCGTTCAAAGAGTTCGAGAGGCCTGTCGGTAAGATCGCGGCGGCGCAGGCCGCCTTTGGTGTATTCGCGGCGCAGATGCGCAATCTGCTGCAAAGAGTCGTTATCAGACATGAGGTTACATCAGGCTAGAATCGGGTGGAACTATTGTGCGCTCCACCTTGATAAATCTCAACGCTTAGGATTTTGCAGCTGGCAATTGTTGAGCACAACGGTGTCTTTGCGATAAACGGTAGCGCTGTCGCCTTTGGACCAGAAGACGTAAACGCCGTCCGTATAACGCGCGCCGGAGGCGGACAGCCCCTGCGTCAGCGACAGGTAATCGTTGTTGTAGACAAAGTTAACCATCTGCTTGTTGTTATTAAGCTTTACGGTAAGCGGCTTTTCATCACACTGGTATTGCAGCGTGTCGGTTTGCATCCGTTCAACGAAGGAGTTGTAGTAGCTGCAGCCGGAGAGCAGCACTGGAATGACGGCAACAAGTAATTTTTTCATCTGCATACCCTGAAGATCTTCTTATCCCTGGAGGAGCTCGGCCCTCCCTTTTCTTTGCCAGTGTAGAGACTCCGGGATGAAGATAATTTCAGTTAACTCTGATTATGCAGAGGGTTGGCGGGAAAAATCGCGCCCAGCACGCTCGCCTCGGATGCCCCGGTTACGGAAGGTAAATTACCCGGCAAGCCGGATAAGGTGCGGTACGCAAGCCAGGCAAACGCCAGCGCTTCCATATCGTCGCCGCTGATGCCCGCATCGTCGGTGGTGCTCACTTCCGTGCCCGGCAACAGCCCTGCCAGGCGCGCCATTAACAGCGGGTTACGGCTGCCGCCGCCGCATACCATTAAACGTTCGCATCCGCCGCTCAGCAGAACCTGCTCAGAGATAGTCACGGCGGTCAGTTCGGTAATCGTCGCCTGAACGTCTTCGCTGGCAAGGCCCGGGAAGGCGTTAAGCTGGCGCTCAAGCCAGCCTAAGTTGAAATACTCGCGCCCGGTGCTTTTCGGCGCCGGAGCGGCAAAGTAAGGATCGCTGAGCATTTGCTGGAGCAGCGGCAGAATGACTTTACCGCTGCTTGCCCACAGGGCGTCTTTATCATACGGCTTGCCCTTTTGCCGCCAAATCCACGCATCCATCAGCATATTGCCAGGGCCGGTGTCGTAGCCTTTCACCGCCTGTCCGGGAATCAACAGCGAGAGATTCGCGATGCCGCCGATATTGAGGACCATGCGCCGTTCCGTAGGGTGCGCAAGCAGCGCATGATGGAAGGCCGGAACCAGCGGCGCGCCCTGCCCGCCAAGGGCCATATCCCGACGGCGGAAATCGCCCACGACGGTCACACCCGTTAGGGCGACTATCTGATTGTTGTCGCCGATTTGCAGCGTGTGCGCCGCACGTCCCTGGGGTTCATGCCAGACGGTTTGCCCGTGGCAGCCAATCGCCGTCACGTCCGCCCGCGTCAGGCTTTGCTGCTCCATAATAATCTGCACGGCCTGCGCAAAGAGTTTGCCCAGCCGATTATCAAGCTGGCCGAGCTGGGAAAGCGTAAGCTGCTGGCCCTGGCAGATGGCCAGAACGGCGTTTTTTAAATCCAGAGGAATGGGATGCGTGTAGCTGGCGAGCTGCACGACCAGATGCTCATCAATAGCCGCTAAAACCACATCTATGCCATCGAGACTGGTGCCCGACATCACGCCGATATAACGACCAGATTTCATCTGCTACTCCTGTAAAACACGCCGGTTAGGGGAAATACTCCCCCTATAAACTAGCACTCAATACGATGATTTATTAAAATTTTTTAATATCACCGCGATCTTAAGCATGCTTGCTTTTCGGCTTACGCCCAATGAGATCGCCGTTTACTTTCGGTTAAGCACGGCTCATATATTATTTTTACATTCACCGCGCTGAACTAAAATGAAATTTTGCATCTAAATACCATATAATTTACCCATGAAGGATGCTCGCTTGGGCGTTTCCAGCTGAACAGGAGATTCATAATGTTTTCACGCGTATTGGTTGTTTCGTTAGTTGGCTTATCTTTGGCTGGTTGTGTCAATGACAGCTCGCTTTCCGGCGATGTGTATAAAGCTTCTGACGCAAAACAGGTTCAGAGCGTCACTTACGGCACCGTGGTCAACGTTCGTCCGGTTCAGATTCAGGGTGGTGATGATACCAACGTAATCGGCGCGATTGGCGGCGCGGTGCTGGGCGGCTTCCTGGGCAATACCGTCGGCGGCGGCACCGGCCGTTCCTTAGCCACGGCTGC
>NZ_RCAA01000057.1:27822-31375 GCF_003628475.1 Enterobacter sp. R1(2018)
GCCAGGGCGTTCAGGGCGCGGTTAATAAAAGCCAGGGCGTCGAGCTGGAAATCCGCAAAGACGACGGCAACAGCATCATGGTGGTCCAGAAACAGGGCACCAGCAAATTCTCCGCCGGGCAGCGCGTAGCGATCGCCGGCAGCGGCAACCAGCTGACCGTTTCCCCACGCTAAGAATAATTTTATAAAGAGGCCTGTTTATCAGGCCTCTTTTTTTGCCTGCCGGCTGCGGCAATAAAAAAGCCTCACTTCGGTGAGACTTTTATCGGCCAGCTTTGCCGCCTAGTCCCGCGCCTGGAGATCGATAATATTTTGCTCAAGGCGGCTGATAAGATTCATCAACAGCCTTAGCTCATCCGGGCTGATGCCGGATAAAATTTCTCCACGCGTTTTATTGATCACGTCTTCCATCTCGGTAATGATCGGCGTGGCGCGTTCGGTAAGCTTAATGCGTTTTGCCCGGCGGTCGTTTGCACAGGTTTGACGCGATATCAGGCCTTTTTCTTCAAGCTGATCAAGCGTTCTGACCAGTGAAGGTTGCTCAATGCCAATCGCTTTGGCCAACTGAATCTGTGACTGCTCGGGCGGCAGCTGATGAATATTATGCAGCGTTACCCAATGTGTCTGTGTCAATTCCAGAGGTTTCAGGCGATGGTCAATCAGAGCACGCCAGATGCGTACCAGGCGGGCCAGATCTGATCCTAATGGCGTTTCCAATTTCATCTCCTTATAATTAGCTTGCTAACTTATTATACTGATTTTAGACTATTGTGCAGGCTTTAATTTTTAAAAACAAATTCCTTACTTTTGCTGATGTTATGCAACCAGCTACACTTTAATACCACAACGATGTCCGGGGAAACGGCAGTCGGCCCCCGCTATTTAAAGGATTATCCAACGTGAGCTTCACATTTACCGCCTCGGGCCTGCCCGTCCAGGATCTAATAGTAGGCGCATCCATTTACTTTCCCCCTCTGTTTAAAGCGGTGATGCTGGGCTTTTTTATCTGGCTGGTGCTGCATCGTTTTCTACGCGACTGGATGTACTCAGGCGAGATATGGCACCCCACGCTAATGGATTTATCGCTTTTTGCCCTCTCGGTGAGCGCAGCGCTTGTCATTCT
Source organism: Enterobacter sp. R1(2018) (assembly GCF_003628475.1). Classification (GTDB taxonomy): domain Bacteria; phylum Pseudomonadota; class Gammaproteobacteria; order Enterobacterales; family Enterobacteriaceae; genus Dryocola. Next base: position 28,945 of record NZ_RCAA01000057.1, read on the forward strand.
GGTTGCAGGGTAACACCATGAATTTTAAAACCTTGAAGTACTTTTCTACCCTGCTGGTTTTCGCCGCGGCGCTGATCGTCGGCTGGCTGCTGTGGAATTATTACATGCAATCCCCCTGGACGCGAGACGGCAAGGTTCGCGCCGAGCAGGTCAGCATCACGCCGCAGGTTTCCGGCACCATCACTAAACTGAACGTGACCGACAACCAGTTTGTGAAAGCGGGGGCCGTGTTATTTACCGTTGATCCCACGCCGTACCATATTGCCGAGCTGAACGCCCAGGCGCAGCTCGCACAGGCGCAGTCAGAACTCTCAAAGGCCAGTAACGAAGCCAGCCGTCGCCATAATCTGCCGCGCAACTATATTTCCGCGGAGGATATGGACACCGCGAACATCAACGTTAAGGCGGCACAGGCGGCGGTAAAGGCCGCCCAGGCGACGCTTGAACAGGCGCAGTGGCAAATCAGCCAAACTACGGTCAGAGCCCCGGTGGACGGCTGGGTCACTAACCTTTCAACCCGAACCGGAAACTACGCCACGACCGGCCAGCCGGTGTTTGCTCTGGTGGACAGCCACTCGTTTTACGTGGTGGGGTATTTTGAAGAAACCAAGCTGCGTCATATTCAGCCTGGTAACCTTGCGAACATTATTCTCTACAGCGGGCACCAGCCCCTGTCGGGAAAAGTGGAAAGCATTGGCCGCGCCATCTACGACCAGAGTATTGAAAATGAAAGCGATCTTGTACCGGACATCAAGCCTAACGTGCCCTGGGTGCGCCTCGCCCAGCGCGTGCCGGTACGCATCAGGCTCGACGCTATCCCGCAGGGCGTGACGCTGGTTTCCGGCACTACCTGCACCGTCAGCATCAAGCACTGAGCCCGGCGATGAAAATTAGCTGGCTTGAATGGCACAACACGCCGTGGGGAAAGGCTAACGTCGGGCAGTGGCGTTACGCGCTGCGCAACGCTATCGCGATGTGTCTGGCATTAACCATCGCCTATTATCTGAACCTCGACGAGCCTTACTGGGCGATGACCTCCGCCGCGGTGGTGAGCTTCCCGACCGTCGGCGGCGTCGTCAGTAAAAGCCTTGGACGTATTGCAGGCAGCTTTATTGGCGCAACCGCGGCGCTGATCGTCGCCGGCAATACGCTAAACGATCCCTGGCTATTTATCTTTGCGATGGCCGCATGGCTTGCGCTGTGCACCTGGCTTTCCAGCCATTTCCAGAATAACGCCGCCTACGCCTTTATGCTGGCAGGATACACCGCGGCCATCATCGCCTTTCCCATGATCAATACCGTTGAATCTACCGAGCTGTGGGATATAGCCCAGGCGCGCGTTTGCGAGGTGGTGGTCGGGATACTGTGCGGCGGCTTTATGATGATGGTGCTGCCCAGCACCTCTGACGGCACGGCGCTGCTCACCGCGCTCAAAAATATGCACGCCCGTCTGCTGGAGCACGCCAGCCTGCTGTGGAAGCCCGAAACCACCGACGCCATTCGTACCGCTCACGAGGGGGTGATTGGCCAGATTCTGACGATGAACCTGCTGCGCATCCAGGCCTTCTGGAGCCACTACCGCTTTCGTCGCCAGAACAACCTGCTGAATTATTTGCTCCACCAGCAGCTGCGGCTGACAAGCGTGATTTCGGGCTTACGCCGCATGCTGCTGAACTGGCAAAATCCGCCGGAGCGGATCTGGCCGTTGCTCGACGAACTGTTGCAGGAGCTGGCGCGCCCGGACGCGCATAAATACGATGTTGCACGGCTTTTGCAGCGGCTCGCCCCGGTCGATCGCAACGACTATCGCCACCAGGCGTTCTGGCATCGTCTGCGCTATTTCTGCTGGCTGTATCTCGACGGTAGCCGCTGGCTGCGCGAGCTGGAAAACGCCACGCCGGTTTCGGTACTGACGCCCCCAAAAACGCCCTCGCTTGCGCGCAATACCGATAACGCCGAAGCGGCGTGGAGCGCGTTGCGCACCTTTTGCGTGATAACGGTAACCGGCGCCTGGGGGATCAGTACCCAATGGGAAGCCGCCGGCGGCGCCCTGTCGCTTGCCGCCATCAGCTGCGTGCTTTATTCATCGGTCGCCTCGCCGCTTGGATCTTTAACACTGCTGATGCGCACCCTGCTGTGGCTGTCGTTATTCAGCTTCCTGGTCAAATTCGGTCTGATGGTGCAGATAACGGATTTATGGCAGTTCCTGCTGTTTTTATTCCCTTTGCTCGCCACCATGCAGCTTTTAAAGCTGCAGCAGCCGAAGCTTGCCGGGCTGTGGGGACAGCTGATTGTGTTTATGGGTTCGTTTATTGCCGTGACCAACCCACCGGTTTACGACTTTGCGGATTTCCTCAACGATAATCTGGCCAAAGTTATCGGCGTGGGGCTGTCGTGGGTCGCCTTTTCCGTTCTGCGCCCAAGCTCCGAT